>CAWGWU010000017.1:0-175762 GCA_963826345.1 uncultured Solirubrobacteraceae bacterium | reverse complement strand
GCGAAAGCCTTGGTAGTCGGCCTCTAGCCCGGGAGGGTCATCGGACTTCGCCCGTTGCGCCTTCGGCTTTCGATCCAAGCCCGTACCAGCCTGTCAGGGAGAGCGAGCTACCGTTCGCGCCAGTGAGCCGTTCGCCCTGGAAGAACAGCAGGGTGTCTAGGTCGTCGCCCTTGCCTTCCTGATTGTCTTTCGCGCCTTCGGGGTCGCTGTCTCCCATGCGGGGCGCGAGCGTCCCGGCGAACGTCCCGTAGTCGCTCCCTGCGATGTTCACGTGGAGTTTGACGCCGCTGAATGTGTCGGCCAGCGGCACCGCCGTTCCTGTCAGCACCGAGGTCCAGATACCGGACGGCTTGACGGTGACTGAACCCGCCGCCGATGTGCAGGCGAAGTTGATCGACCGCACTTCCGCGTACCCGAGGTTGGGGCCGTTCCAGAGCGCCGTGACGCCGTTGATCGAACAGGACAGCTTGATCAGCTTGGCCTTGTAAGGCCGCACGGTCAGCAGCATCTGTTTGCCCGTCTGCGACGGCGCTTCCTGCACTACCCCCTGCGGGATGGGCTGGCGGTTGTAGTACCAGCGGGGTCGCGTCTGCGACCGCTGGCGTGAACAGCGTCGTCCCGAGCGTCATGGCTGCTGCCGCAATGCACCATCCCTGGCGTGTCATGGTCTTCCTTGGGGTTAGTTCGTTCGTGCAGGCGGCGGGTCGCCGTGGCCGAGAAGCCCGCCTGCCAGCTTCTCCACGGTCAGTTCAGTTTCGCAGCAGGGGCACTCAAACACCAGCCCCCTTCGTCGTCGTGGATTGCTCGCGGACACCAGCGGGCAGTTGCGGTCGTAAACCTCGCTCCAATGCAACCGGAGCAAGACCGCTCGCTCCTAGCCATCCGCGTTGTGGCCAACGGTTGGCCACAACCCACCCGGACCTGCCCGAATCCACGCGAATATGGGCCGGACGCCGAATGGGCCGATCGGGCCGGCATCCCAATGCTGGTGAGGGATTCCAGCCCTATCTCGCACCTTGGCCGAGGCGCCTCCGGAGCGAGAGGTCGCTGGTTCGAATCCAGCCGGGCGGACTGTCGATACCGCCTGCACACGCCTCCCTTTCGCTGCCTTCTCGTCAGCCGCGATCGATCCTTCGGGGGACTCCGAATCGCGTTTGGTGTCTATTCGGGCTCTGACCCCGCCGTCCACGACGTCCGCTGGTGGCGCTCGCCCTGCCGCCAGCCCGGTCGGCCCTTACCGCGTTTGGATGTTGTGGACCGGGAACTCCCTCACGTCGGGTGGGTTCGGAAAGCCGTGGTCGCCGAGGCTGTGCAGCCTCGGCATAAGCCGCTCGGCAACGAACGCGTCGAATGCCTCGCGAGACTCCCAGAAGTCGATGACGCCCCACCCCCCGTCGACTGGGCCGGCCGTGTGGACGATCATCCCTGCCGGTGGGTCGGTGTCTATCTCCATGATCGCGTGAGCTGCGTCGTAGTTGGCCTGTGTTCCCCCGCTGAACTTCTGCCTGATGCCGACGGCCATCTCGCGTCCTCTCCTCGGTTATGTCAACCGAGCCTACTCTTCGCGCACTCCCAACCGCCGACGCTTCAAGTCGCCTGCTCTCCCCCGACTCTGCCCCCACGCGAACGCTCATCCCCCGGCGCGGTCCCGCGCCGGCCTTCAATGCAGCCTGCCACTCCGGGCTCGTCGAGCGCACCGCTTCGGCCGCAGCTGGGAGGCAGCACCTGGAGCGCCGTGTCCCACGCATCGGAGGGACGGCTCACCCCCGGCGACGGGCGCGAATCTCACCGATTGGCGGGCACACCTTCAAGCGTGAGCTCGTCCCTCGACGTCCCCGGATAAGGACCACGGCCACACCGGGGAGCGCCGGGTACGCCGCATAGCCAGCCGAAGTCGCGGCGAACTAGCCGCCTCGTTTCTCCTCCTGATCCTTCAGCCACGCTTGGCGTGCCTCGAAGAACCGTCGTTCGGCAGCCGCGATCTCCTCCGGGGTCCGCGTCTGCTTAGCCTCCTCTGAGACCTGCTCGTCCGCCGGCTCGTCAGGCCGCCGAGCCTCGTCGTTGCTCATATACCCCTCCAATCAGACACTGCCGCACACAGCAGTCGGCCCAAGATCATAGACACGAGCGGCAACAGGTGGCCGCCGACAGGCAGAACCGACGACCAAGAAGCGGGCGCCGTCAACGCCCGCCCGGCGAGGTGGGAACCACCCGTGGGTCCGTGATCTCTGTGGCGTGTCCGCCACCAGGAACGGCGAGTGGTTCCGTGCCCACTACGGACGCTCGATCCAGGCGCCGGTGACCACGCTCAAGAAGCTGCGGCCTCGTGTCGCCGGCCTCCCGCCGACAGGGTGCTCCCCAAACCCGGACGCCGCACCCCGCGCGGAGCGCATAGCCGGGCGTCCCCGGTGCCCACCTCCATTCGGGTGTCGGGGCACCGGCCCTACACCGCGAGATCCTCGAAGTGCTGCCAGACCACGCGTGTCCGCCGCCATACGGGCGACAGCCCGCCGTCTGTTGCCTCGACGACTCCGAGCCACGAGAGCGCCTCCCGGTAGTTGCCCTGATCGGCGGCTTCCTGGGCGAATCTCAAGGACCGCGCGATCGCACGAGCGTGCGCCTCGGCCAATGTCGGCCGCGCCTCTCGACGGTGGTGTTGCCCTTCCGTGCGCATTGCGCCGCCAACATCTTCCCGCGAGCGTGTGGCCAAATGCACCGGTATGTCGCCGCCGTGCGTGTCGGCTGTTCACATCCGTCACCGTTCGGAAGACCACCGACGCCGGGAGCCCGTAGGCGGCAGAGACTCTCAAGGTGCAGTCGGTCTTTCGTCAGAACAAGGCACCAGACCGCACACGCCTTCTCACCGACTTCTGAAGTGCGTCTCCACCGCTCGGCATGGGGCCGGGGGACGGCAACCTACCGAGCAGGCCACCGACGGGCCGGCGATCGACCAGCTGGCCCGCCGAGGCGCTCACAATCGCTCCGACCCAGCGCGGACCGCGGGGCGCAGCCGGGCTCGCGGGCCCTGCGGTCGCGCGGGGCCGGGCGTTCTTCGTGATCGTCAGCCGGCGCGCAGCCGCTGCTGCCAGAGGCCGCGGGTCTGCTCCCACTGGGGTGACAGACCGCCGTCCGCTGCCTCGACTGCACCCAGCCACGAGAGCGCCTCGCGATAGTCGCCTCTATCGGCAGCCTCCTGCGCGAACCTGAGCGACTGCTCAACAGCTCCCGCGTGCCGACGCGCAGCACCTGCACCGCGGGCCTGCCGGTTCTCTTCTTTCGCTTCCTTCGGCATCCTGCGCGCCATATTCTGACATCGGCGGCCCGATGCGGGCGCGGTGGGCACGTTGTTGCGACGCCTAGTGGTGATCCGGTGCCCGGTTGCGAAACCACCGTTCGCGGGCTTCCACGAACCGCTGTTCGGCGTCGCGTATCCGCGCCCGCTCCACCGCGCCCCTGATCTGTCGCAGCTCGACCGAACCGGCCTGCCGGTTCCCGGCCGCGTGGTCGCTGATCTCCTCGCTCTTCACGCCGATAGTCTCGGAAGGTCTGATGATCATGCCAACCGGAATCAGACACGATTGCAGATCAGTGTGAACTGCTGAGATGCTCGCGGCGCGCATCGACCGCCACGCCGCAGGACTCGCCGGACCTTCCCCCCTAGCACGGACTTCGCCTAGCGATCCGTGCCGACTACGGACGCGGCGCGATCCGACTGCGGTTACGGTCGCCGTGCTCCGACGATCTCGGTGCCTCCGACCTCCCGGGCAACCCTGTGTGCGGGCCCTGAGAAACCCGGGAGGGTATCGGTCGTCCCTGGCATCCCTCGCCAGGGACGACCAACTCCATCGAGTCCCCGAGCCGTACCTGCCGTGCCGTCCTGGGCGCCCAATGAGCCGCGGGGCGCGTTCATGCAATTCGGTTGTCAGCCCCATCTCCCGTGAGGCAGACCACCGATGTCCGCCGCCGCCCGCCGACCTAGGCTGCGAGCACGGTCGTAGTCATGTCGACCGGACCAGACACCACAGATCCATCTCACGGGACTCTGGGAAGCGCGTCTCCATCGCCCGACCCGGAGCCCCGGGGATGGTGTCTAGGACCGCACAGATCGGCGGGCCGCACCGTCGAGCGCACGGCAGGCGGTGGCCCGACGAGCGACCGGTCGATGCCGCGCTGATCAAAGCGGTCGACTCGGCGATCCTCACCGAGAGCTTCGCGCGGCGGACTGGATGCGAGCGAATTGCTCAGCCCTCAGGCCCGTGCTCGCACCCACCCGTGTGGAGCCCACCCCCGGCGCCGGTTGCTCGCGGTGCAACCCTGGCTCCGGGCAACCGTTCGCCGACCGCACCTTCGGCGGCTCGCACGGGTTTGCGTGACTGGAACGGTGACGCCGGGAGAGGCGAGGGACTCTCGACCTAGTCCGCTGAGATGCCGTGGTCGGCGCGAGCCCCGGCCGTCGCAGTTCCGTGGCGCCACATATGGCGGCGGGGAGGTACGGATGCCTCCGGCCGCCTCCTGCTGGGCGCCGCAGCGTCTATTCAGCGAGCCCGATCGCCCCGACGTCCGCGGCAAGCGCGCGGCCGGCGTCGACGAGCCACTCGACCGCGGTGCTGAAGCGGTCCTCGTGGCCGACAATGGAAAACACGGCCGGTGGCGCGTCTCTGAGCGGGACCGCGAACACCCCGGGCAGTGCCTTGGAGATCATGCTGCCCTCCTCGGCAGGCCACGTGATCACGCCCTCCCCGGCGGCGACCATCCTGAGCATCCCCTGCACGTCCGTTGGGCACGCGGCGGAGAGCTGGGGGGGCGGCCCTCCCCTGCTCGCATCAAGGCTCCAGAATGCGACCCACGCGGGATCGACCCACGGCTCGAACCCGATGAACGTCTGACCGACGATGTCGGCGGCTGCAACCTCCACGCAGTCGGCGAGCGGGCTCTCACCGCCAACGAGCAGAACGCGCGGCCCGCGGCGGATCGGGAGTGCCCAGACGTCCGCGTCCGGTGTGAGGGCGGTGGCGATCGTCACGTCGACCTCCGCGAGCCAGGCCGAGGTGGGTGTCCACGGGAAGGGAAGTTCCTTCAGGCTGACCTCCACGTTCGGGTGCGCCCGGCTGAAGGATTCGATCAGGCGCGGGTAGGCGAGCCACGGAGGGAGACCGACGTGACCGATAACGATCGAGCCCTCAGCATCTCGTGCGAGTGCTTCGGCCAGAAACGTCGCCTCGAGCTCGGCGCGTGCAGCGGGACCGGCCTTCTGCCAGAACAGTTCGCCGGCCGGTGTCAGCTCGACATGATCGGCGTGCTGCCTGATCAGTCGCACACCGAGCCGTCCCTCAAGGTTCTCGATCGCGGCCGCGAGGACAGAGCGCGCGATCAGCAGTTTCGCCGCGGCCTTGTTGATCTGCCCGTCTTCAACGACGGCCGCGAAATAGCGCAGATCGTTCTGTCTAAACTCCATCGCTGCTCACCCGGAGGAACACGCGTCGATGTGCTCGCAGTGCGAGCGAGTCGCGGCGAACGGTCGCCCAGCGGGCGTGGTCATCGGCGCTGCCCTTCCTCCAGGAACACGCGTCGAGTATCCCACAGCCACCCCACCTCGTGAGAGAAATAGGAAGGCCGTATGGGTCGGCGGGCGACCCGAGAGCCGGAGGGTGAGAAAGTCGCGCCCCCGGGCCGCCTGCCACTGCTCCCGAGGTGTGCGCATCACCTTCGGGGACGGCTGGACAGCAGCCGCATCAGCAGCATAGCCCTGCATCAGGGTGGCGTCGTGACCCCGGCGTTACCGGCGCGGGCGGAACGACCAGTGCGACGAGGTCATGGCGGTTGTTCGCCCCTGAAACAGGTCGGCGCTGCGTCGGCGCGGCCGGAGGTCTGGTGCTCGCCCCGCATGCCGGCTCGCTTCCAGCCGG
Source organism: uncultured Solirubrobacteraceae bacterium (assembly GCA_963826345.1). Lineage (GTDB taxonomy): Bacteria > Actinomycetota > Thermoleophilia > Solirubrobacterales > Solirubrobacteraceae > Palsa-744. Next base: position 169,856 of record CAWGWU010000017.1, on the reverse strand, counting down.
GCGTGCGCAGAGAGCGCCCGGGCACCGGGGATCCCGTGACCGGAGCGCCGCGGTCAGTCTCGCTCTGGCCCGAACCCTCGGCTGCGGAACCAGGCGTCGCGCGCCTCGAGGTAGCGGCGTTCGACCTCTGCGATCTCCTCCTGGGTCGCCGACGCTTCGGAGTCATCGGACCCGTCGGGCACCGCTGGACCCCGCTCGTCGCTGAACTCATCGTCGCGCATCTGCCGCTGCTGGCTCCTCAATGGTTCGGGGCGAACTATGAGGGTATCGCGTGGCCTGCTGCGGCGTGGGCGCCGGTACTGATCGGCGCACCGTAGTTACTGTCGCCGCTCGCTGGCTTATCGCCGATCAAGCGGCCCCGGAGTCGCCCTACCGTTGGAGGTGCACACCCCATTCGGCCCCCGACCGCATCGAAGAGGCGACCATGCACACCAACGCCAGGATCCAGTCGGCGACCGCCACGACGCGCATCGTGCTGGCCGTCCCGGAGGAGTCCGAACGCAAAGCACTTCGCGCGTCGCTGGACGCGGGGCGCGCGTTCGAGGTTGTCGCTGAGGCCCATGACAGCGAGAGCGCGATGCGCTTCGCGCACGCCCACAACCCGTGCGTGCTCGTGCTCGACGCCGACATCCCCGGCGATGATGCGGCAGCCGTGATCGGGGCTGTCCTGGGAGAGTCACCGCAGTCGCGGATCGTGCTCCTGACCACGCGCGAGGAGCCGGCGATTGTCCGCGAGTGCCTGCGGGCCGGCGCACTCGGCTACGTCCTGAAGTGGCGGATCCATGACGAGCTGCCGGAGGCCATCCGCCGCGCGTCTCTGGGGCACGGATATCTCACCCCGAGGCTCGGTGCCCGCATCGCAGCCCAGCGCACGCGCGAGGCTCAGCCCGGCTGGAACCCGTAGGACCGCCTCGAGTGCAGCGACCGGCCCAGAGCCCCAGTTGCAGAGCTCTGCCACAGGCCCGGCGTATCTGAAATTCAAGTTCCCGCGGGCCGTTGCCGATGGAGTGGCTGCTCCCTCGAAGCAGCAATCCACCCCGCGAGGACGGCTTCACCCTGATCGAGCTGCTCGTCGTGATCCTGATCATCGGGATCCTCGCCGCGATCGCAATCCCGTCGTTCCTCAGCCAGAAGAGCAAGGCCACCGATTCCGCTGCCAAGGAGCTCGCGCGCACCGCGCAGACGACCTCCGAGACCTATGCGACCGACCATGCCGGGTCCTACACCGGCATCAGCCCCGCGGTCCTGAAAACGTATGAGGCAACCATTCAGACCGCTGCCGGCAACGGCAACGCCTACGTCTCCGTGGCGGAAGCCACCGAATCCGGCGAAGGCTTCAAGGTCACCGCGACATCCGTGACCGGCGGGCACACGTTCACCGTGATCCGCAAGAAAAGCGGAGAAGTCGAACGCAAATGCACGCCGGAAGGCAAGACCGGCTCAGAAGGCGGCGGCTGCCAGAACAGCACCTGGTAGGGGCCGCCCGGGGCGGCCAGCCTGCACGCATGGCGAGCTGGGAGCAGGTCCGCCGGATCGCGCTCGAGCTGCCGGGCAGCAGCGAGCGTGAGTCGCGAGGGCACGCCCAGTGGCGTGTCGCGGAGCGGCTGTTCGTCTGGGAGCGCCCGCTTCGGGAGGCTGAAATCAGGGAGCTCGGAGACGGCGCTCCGGCCGGTCCCATCCTTGGCGCGCGGGTGGAGCATCTCGGCGCCAGGGAAGCACTGCTTGCGGATGCGCCCAAGATCTTCTTCACGACATCGCACTTCAAGGGTTCAGCCGCCGTCCTCATTCGCCTTGACGCGATCGGCCTCGGGGAGCTCAGGGAGGCGATCGTCGAGGCTTGGCTCGCGCGCGCACCGGCCCGGCTCGCGAGTGCCTGGCTGCGGGCGAACCCGCCGCCCGGCGAGGGCTGAGTCCCCGCGCCCACCGCGGTGCGACTCACCGCCTCGCGGGGCCGGGGCAACGCGCTGCGGCCGATGCGGCGACTGTAGGGTGCCCGCATGGAGCATCATTTCCGGGGGCCCCGGTACACGGTGGGAGTCGAGGAGGAGCTGATGATCGTCGACCCCGCCTCGCTGGACCTCGTGAGCGCGATCGATTCGATCCTCGGCGCGGAGCCGCCGTCGGGCACGATTCAGCCGGAGCTGCTCGAGTCCGTGCTGGAGATCGCGACGTCGCCCTGCCCGGACGTCTCCGCGGCGGCGGCCGAGCTGTTGGCTCTGCGCTCGTTCGCGAGCGAGCGCGCGCGCACCAACGGCCTGGTGATCGGGGCCGGGGGCACCCATCCCTTCGCTCGCTGGGAGGATCAGCGTGTCGTGAGGGCCGACCGCTACCGCGGCCTGGTCCGCTACCTGGGTTTCGTCGCGCGGCAGGAGCTGGTGTTCGGCATGCACGTCCATGTCGGGATGGCAGACCCGGAGGAGACGATCGCCGTCGCCAACGGCCTGCGGCGCTACGTGCCGCTGCTTATCGCCCTGTCGGCGAACTCACCGCTCTGGCGCGGCAAAGCGACCGGCCTGATGTCGAGCCGCGTCCCGATCTTCCGTGCGTTCCCCCGCGTGGGCCTGCCACCCCACTTCAACGGCTGGGAGGACTTCCAGACGCGGGTGGAGACGATGATCGGAGCGGGCATGATCGAGGACTACACCTACCTCTGGTATGACGTGCGGCCGCATCCTCGCCTCGGGACGGTCGAGATCCGCGCCATGGACTGCCAGACGCGTGTCGAGCACACTGTCGCGTTGACGGCTCTGATCGTGTGTCTTGTCAAGCTCCTGACAGAGCGGTCGCAGCAGGATGGGCCGCTGCCCGAGCCGGCGTGGGAGATCCTTGACGAGAACCGCTGGCTCGCGGCACGGCACGGCCTCGAGGCGGAGCTGTTCAACTTCGAGGCCGGGCGGCGCCGGGGAGTGCGCGAGGTGACCGCTGAGCTGATGCAGCAGCTGGCGCCCCACGCGGCCGAGCTGCGCTGCGAGCGCGAGCTGCAGGGAATCGAGGATCTGCTGCGCGCCGGGAACGGGGCCGCGCGTCAGCAGATGGTCTTTGAAGCCAATCACGACCTGCGTGAGCTGATGGCCGAGATCGTCGCGATCACCGCCTGAGCCGCGGATCCGCCCGAGCCTAGCCGCGGACGGTCGGTGAGCGCGCGAGCACATGCCCGCGCGCGTCCATCGCCTGCGCCTGGATGTAGCGGGGCGGGTGCGCCAGCGCCAGCGCCGCCTCAAAGCCACGGCGCGGGGCAGTGAGGATCGGCCCCATCGAGTGTGCGCTGGAGCCGCCGACGATGCGCCATTGCGCGACACCGGTCGCCCCGTCCCAGCTCGCGTAGACGACGGCGGCGCCCCTCGCGCCGGCCCTGACGGTGACCGCGGGACGCTGCGCGGGTCTCGCCGACCACGGGAAGCGGAAGGCCGTGTAGGACTGGTAGCTGGGCGGCAGATGCGCGTCGAACAGCAACCTGCCGGTGGCGTCATATTCGGAGAACCATGGTTCCTGGCCCCATCCGACGAACCAGTTTCCGCCGGCGAGCTCCTGCATGTTCCCCTGGCTGGCCGCGACGAGCGCCGGGCTCGGGTGCACGAAGCTGCTGAGCAGGTTCGCGGTCATGTTCGTCAGGTTCAGCGACAGCACGATCGCGCGCGACTGCGGATGGATCTTCGGAGTCGCGCCGTTGTCGAACAGGGTGATCGTGCCATCGGGCTGCAGCACCGCGTCGTGCTGCCAGGCGGGTGCCGCCCCGGGGCCCATCGCGAAACTCGAGTGCTTGCCGCCGAGGCGCCAGATGATCTGGCCGCTGCCGGGGTCAACCTGGTAGGCGGCCCAGGTGTTCCGCGAGTCAACGAGCAGGTCGCCGTTCGGCTGCGGGTCGACGCGGTTGATGTGAAAGAAATCCCACGGCGACTGCGGCCAGCCGCCCTGCGTCAGTGGAATGTAGGAGTCGCTGAGCGCGACGTGATCCAGGCTGTGCCACTCGTAGCGCACGAGGCCGGTGCGCAGGTCGATCTCCTGCACGAGTGTGTCCGCGACGGCGCCGTTGGCGGGGCCTCCCTCGGCGGTCAGATTGCAGCGGATCGCGTCATACACCGTCGTCAGGCCGGTGCCCTGAGGTGTGATCGTGAACGAGTGCAGGTCGGGCTCATAGCCGTTGCCGGCCCGCACCACCATGAGTTCCCGGTAGGAGCTGTCGGCGATCACGAGCCCCGAGCCCGCGTGCCCGGCCGCCGATATCGGGTCCTGCCACCAGGTCAGGACCGCTTTGCCGTCGTATTCCTGCACGCGCAGGTCCGCGGACCTGGCTCCCGCGGGAAGCCGCTTGAACCACAGCAGCCGGCCGGCGGGGTCCAGGATCATCGGCCCGTACTGGCCGGTCCCTGCATAGGGGGCGATGAAGATGTCCTCACTGGAGGCTCCTCGGGCGTTCGCGCCAACTGTGACTGTCGGCGGGGCAAGGTCCGGGCGCGAGAGGAACCGCTGGAATTCGCTGGCCCTCGGGGGAGGAGGCGGCGGCGGGGGCGTCTCCAGGTTGTGGCTCACGACGTCCACTTCCGCGACGATGAACTTCCAGGAGAAGCGGGTGACGGCGCCCGGCCCGATGAGGCCGGCGCGGACCGTCACCCTCTCCCCCTGGGTGAACGGCACGGCGGGCACGAAGCTGGCGCCGTCGCCCTGCGAGTACGGAACGAGGGCCCCGCCGTGCCGGCCGCTGCGCGAGCCCGAGACTTCGATCCCGGTGAGGCTCGACGCGGGAACGCCCATGAAGCTGATCTGGGTCCGGTAGGAGGCATCCAGCGACCCCGGCAGCGGCGTCACCGTGACGGCGCCCGCGAGCTTCGCCGAGCCGTTCAGCGTCGCGGGAGCGCACGCCGGAGCGACGGGGCCTGACGCCGGGGCGCTCGCGGAGCTCGCGGCCAGCGTGCCGCACACGGCGAGCGCGACGCACAGCGTCCGCCTCGCGGCGATCCTCCTCATGGCGGGGCCGGGCACCGCAGGATTATTGCGAGCGCAGGGGCGGCTTCGTCGCAGTCGCCGGCCGGCGTCACGCCGTCGGGCCGGCAGCCTCCGGGAGAGGGTCTCCGCTGCCCGCGCCAGCCGGAGGGCCGGAGCCGGCCGCCATGTGCGCCCAGATCGCCTGCACGACCGCTGGATCGAACTGCCCGCCGGCCTGGCGGCGCAACTCGGCGAGTGCACCCTTCGGGGTGCGCGCCGCTCCATAGGGGCGGTCGGAGAGCATCGCCGTATACGCGTCGCAGGCAGCGATGATCCTCGAGCCGAGCGGGATCGACTCACCGGCCAGCGAGTCGGGGTAGCCGCTGCCGTCCCAGCGCTCGTGGCTCGAGCGCACGAGGCGGGCGACGGGGCGCAGCGCCGGCGCCACGTCCAGGATCCGCTCTCCGATGATCGTGTGCTGGCGCAGGAATCGCAGCTCACCGTCGGTCAGGGGGCCCGGCTTGCGCAGGATCCCTTCCGGGATCGCGAGCTTGCCGAGGTCGTGCAGCTCCGCTGCGCGCCTGAGCTCGTCGAGCTGTTCGGAGTCGAGCTCGAACCGGCGGCCGATCGAAGCGGTCAGCTCTCCAACCTCACGAAGGTGGCTCTGCAGCGTCGGCTCGCGCTCGCCGAGCAGCCTCATCAGCACGCTCTGGATCTGCGCGTGGCTCGAACGCCCGGAGCTGCCCTTGTCCGTGTACATCCGCTTGTCGGCGAGGGCGAGAGCAGAGGTCACCGTCGAGGCGTCCTCGGGGACGATCACGACCCCGCACGATGCCGTGATGGTGAAGCCGCTGCCGCGGTCGGTGAGCGCCTCCTGGGCGCCCGCGACCAGCCCGTCGGTGGTGGTGAAGCGCCCTCGCAGGAGTACGCAGAACTCGTCTCCGCCGAGCCTGTAGGCCTCTCCGCGGCCCTCGACGGCGAGTGCGAGCGATCCACCGAGCCGGGTCAGCAGGGCATCTCCGGCGCCATGCCCGAACGTGTCGTTGTAGCGCTTGAAGCCGTTGAGGTCGAAGAACGCGAGCGTGTGATCCTCGCCCTCGAGCCCGCGTTCCACCGCGACATCGAGATCGTCCATCAGGCGGCGGCGGTTGCGCAGCCCGGTCAGCGCGTCCGTGACGGCGTCGCGCGACTCGCGCCTGAGCATCTGCAGGTTCTCGCGGTAGGTCAGGCCCGCGCGGAGCCCGGCGGCGATCATCGCCGCGGTCGCGAGGCCGATTGCAAGGTGCGTCATCGAGTGCAGCGTCCCGTAGACGAGCACCGCGAGTGCGAGAACGCCGAAGCCGGCCGGCAGGAGCACCGTGTAGTCGCCGGCCGAGGAGCGCCGGGCGCTGCCCTGCGACGGCTGCCAGGCGGCGAGAGCGATCAGCGCCATCGCCGTGGGCCACGCCGCGTCGAGGAGGTGATCGGCCGCATACGTGCCCTTCGCCTGCTGGTAGAGGTAGATCATGTCGGCGCCGGCTGCGACCCCGAGGCCGATGCCGAGCAGCAGCCATTGCCGCCCGGGACGCCAGCCGGACAGCGTGAACCCGATCGAGATGAACACGAGCAGAAGGAAATCCCCGAGCGGGTATGCGAGGTTCACCGCGACAGCGGCCGACCCGCCACCCGTCGATTCGAGGATCGCCGGAAAGATGAACGCCGCGCCGACGGCGGCCGTCGCAAGCCCGACCACCATCCCGTCGAGCCACGCGGACGCCCCGGCGTGGCGGAAATGCGAGCGGATCATCAATCCGAGCGCTATGTAGATCGCCGGGTACCACAGAAGATAGAGCCCGTCGGCGACCGACGGGCTGGGCGGGTTCGACAGGAAGTTCAGCCACACCGTCCACAGCAGATCGCCCCCGGTCCACGCCACCAGGCCGGCCGTGACGAGGACCCACGCGGCGCGGTCCTCACGCCGGCTGATCACGCGCGCGGCGCACAGGCAGACCGCGATGATCTCGATCGCGGTGTACAGGCCATCCTTCACAACGCCGTTCAGAGCCGGCCGGCCGAGACCAAGGCCGGTGTGCGCGAGCTCGACCGCCACTGCGAGCGCTAGCACCGCGAAGGTCGCGGCGCGAACTCGGGATCTCAGACGTTGCTGGGCCATGGGTGCCGGCGAGCCGGCGCAGGCTCGCACCTGAGAACTCATCGGCATCCCCGGGCCCGGCCTTGACGCCCGCGCCCGGCAGGGCCGGGTCGACGCGGGCCAAAGCAGGTCAGCTGCTTGAATCACCCACGGACTGCAACCTGCGCGGGCAGCGGGCCCGCAGAAGGGATGGGCGATGAGCGCCGCATGGAGCACACAGGACATTCCCGACCAGAGCGGCCGCGTCGCGATCGTGACCGGAGCCAACAGCGGCATCGGCCTGGTCGCAGCGCGTGAGCTCGCGCGGGCGGGGGCTTTGGTCGTGCTCGCGTGCCGTGACACGGGCAAGGGCGAGCTCGCGCTCGGCGACATCACGGCGGAGGTCCCTGCGGCACGGGTGGAGCTCGCCGAGCTCGACCTCGCGGACCTGCGGTCGGTGAGCTCGTTCGCGGCCGCAATGCGTGAGGGCGCCGCCGGCGCCGGCCTTGACCTGCTGATCAACAACGCAGGAGTGATGGCTCCTCCGCGCCGGGAGACCAGCGACGGCTTCGAGCTTCAGCTGGGCACCAACCACCTGGGTCATTTCGCGCTGACCGCACGCCTGATCGACCTGCTCCAGGGCCGTCAGGACGCACGAGTTGTGACGCTCAGCTCGACCGCCCACAAGATCGGGCGCATGAAGTTCGACGATCTGCAGTCCACGCGCGGCTACTGGCGCTGGGCCGCATACGGGCAGTCCAAGCTCGCGAACCTGCTCTTCGCACTCGAGCTCGACAGGCGCCTTCGCGCGGCAGGCTGGAACGTCGCGAGCGTGGCGGCGCACCCGGGCTATTCGGCGACGAACCTGCAGAAGGCGGCAGCGCCCGCCGTCGACCGCTACGTCATGAAGGTCGCGACGGCGCTGGTCGCACAGAGCGCAGAGGCAGGCGCCCTGCCGACACTGTACGCGGCGACATATCCCGGGCTGCGGGGCGGCAGCTTCGTGGGCCCCGACGGGATCGGTGAGATGAGAGGCAGCCCCCGCCTGGTGAAGCCCACGAGCGCGGCACGAGACCCCCAGGCGGCGGCGCGGCTGTGGAGTGTCTCGGAGGATCTGACCGGGGTCACATTCGACCTCGGGGCGCCAGTCGGCGGGGCCTGAGCGCCGCAGCGTGAGAGAGGCGGGCGCCCGAGCCTAAGCTCGGGCGCCCGGTCCCTCAGGAGTTACTGGCTATTCGTGGCTGGCGAATTCGATGACCTGCTGGAAGGTCGAACGGTTCGTCCAGCGCATCGTGTATTTCGGCAGCAGCCCGGGCGGGAACTTGATTCGCACCTTCGCTGCTTTCCACGCTGTCGGCACCGGGCCCTGTGAGGCGGCCAGGTTTTCCGAGGCGAGCTGAATCGCTGCCCACAGCGAGTTCCTGCATGCTTCCAGGCTGCCGTTGCCGCAGTACGGCCGGCTGTATGGCTGGGCCACCGGCTGTCCGAGCAGTGACCGCAGGTCCTTGTAGACGTACCCGTACCAGCCGCCGTCGAACGCCGACCCGGAGGATCCGGGAGTGTCGTCGGTGCCGTTCATCGACCGGAACTGCGGCAGCACTTCGCCGAGGACCGGGCTGAGGACGGCTTCCGCGATCGGGTTCCACGCCGCGTCGATGATCGCGGCGCCCGGGTCCTTCGGGCGCTGCTGACCGATGCGGCTCGCACCGTTTTCAACCCACGTCGAGACCACGTTCGCGGCTTCTTCGGCGAGTTTGCTGGGCGCGGGCCCGGTTGCCAGGACCTGCTTGATGACCGGCCACACCTTGACCGCCCTGAGGTCCTGGGTGGCGGCGCGGTTCATGATCGAGACGTCGCTCGCCTCGGTCATGTTCGAGCCGAACCCGGTGTACAGCTGCACCCTCTGCACCGGCCCGTAGGAGTACTGGTCGGAGGCCGCGCCCCATTCCGGAGCCGGCTTGCCGTTCCAGTTCAGGAACAGGTCGCCCGCGGGAGCGCTTTCGTGCGGGTGCTGGGCCTCGGTCAGCCAGCCTTTCCAGTCGTACGGCCCCGTGCCCAGTGTCGGCAGGCTCGGGTCGGTACCTTCGGCGAGCACCGGCAGGAGCCCGGTCGAGAAGTACGCGATGTTTTTGCTGTCCAGGTAGGACATGTTGAACGTCGTCTCGAGGTTGTTCGCGGTGTGGAAGAAATCTTCCACGTTGTGAACGGCGTTCGAGTCGAGTTCTGCGAACGAGAGCTCGCCCGCCGGCTCACGGCCGCGGGTCGAGCGGTCCTTGGCGATCGCGTACGGCTGGCCTTCGACCATCGCGGTGCCCTGGATCGGGCCGTGCACGCTTTCTTTGAAGTAGATCTCGTGCGCGGGTTCCGCCCCGTGGGCGCCGAGCAGACCGGCGTCCACCGTCTTCAGCGGGATGCATTCCCCGTTGTATTCGTAGTGGTCCGATGCACGCGTCGGAGGCGTTTTGTCGGTGTTGCAGAGCTTCTCCATGAACAGCATCGTGTTCTGGTTCCCGGCGCTCGTCAGGCTCCACGCGTATTCCTTGCCGCGGCCGATGAACACGTACGGTGCGATCGGCGCGACGATGCCCTGCGCGTCGATCCCGCCTCCGTGCATGTCCGCCTGGAAGACGATCTCCGGGTAGAAGTAGCCGAGCTGCGGACCCATCACCGCGAGCGGGTGACCGTTCGCGGTGTGACTTCCGCCGACGACCAGGAAGTTCGACATGTGCCGTTTGGACGCCTTCGCCGCCGCGGCCGCTTTCGTCGCCGAGGCGCTGACCGAGCCCGGTTCGACGTTGACCGTGCCCGGGGTCGGGCCGGTCGGGACCTGGTCATACGGGAACGCCGTCTTCGCCGTGGTCGGCGCTTCGGGGTCGTTCGTCTCGCGAAGGTCGTGGTAGATCTTCAGGCCTTCTTCGGTTCCGTACTTCGCCTGAAGGCTGCCGAGCAGCTGGGAGTTCGAGACTTCCCCGCCGCCGCCGTTGCCGAAGATCGAGCCGATGAATGCGTTGCCCGCGATCGCGTCCGCGAGCGTCACTTTCGGGAGCCTCTGGAGCGGAGGAACGTTTTTTTCCTCAAAGCCGTTGACGCCTTCGGTCCATGCTTCAAGGTCGGAGATGACCTGTTCGCCGGCCGCGCCTTTTTCGAGCAGCGAGGCCTTCTGCGCTTCGACGTATTTCACGGCTTCGGCGCTCGGTTTGAAGGACTGCTGCGTCAGCAGGAGCCCGAACGGGTTGATGCCCGGGACGTCCAGGGCGGCGGTGTAGGCCGGCCCGAGGCCGAGCTGCAGAAGCAGGCCGCGGTCCTCGGCGGCAACGTAGCCTGAGCCGTACATCACCAGCGCGCGCGTTTCCCCGTAGATGTGGGGCACGTCGTGGCTGTCACGCAGGATTTCGAGACCCGGCACGGGGAGCTCGGTGCGGATGACCGGTCCCTGCACGCCGAACTTCTCGCTGATGAAGTCTTTTTCGATGTTTTTCTGCGTGACTTTGCCCTGCAGCGGTGTCAGCGCGTTGTAGAGTTTGCCCTGGTCGGTCGAGAACGGCCCCGGCGTGAACCCGCCTTCCTGGCCGGGAGCCAGAATCTGGAACGCCTGCCCTGACCGGTCTCCGAACGGGCCGACCGCGCCGGCGGGCGCCGCCCCCACGGCCAGCAGCATCAGGGCCGCCAGGCCTCCCAGCCCCACGCGCGTGGGGCGTGCTGCCCTCAGCGCCTGAACGATCCGTGTCCAAATACCCCCACGCTGCACCATGCTGCCTCCTTAGCTGCCCGCGCTCGCGCGTCGAGCATTAGTTCTCCACCCCTGGAAGGCGCGATCCTAGCACCAAAATCAGGGCGCGTGTTGAGCGAATCTCCGCTCGTTCAAGCGGCGAGATCCCGCAGGAAAGAGTGCACGGCGCGGTTCACGAGGCCGGCTCGTTCCCACTGCATGAAATGCCCGGCCCGCGGCACGGTGAACGGCCCGAGGAGATCGCTGAAGGCGACTTCGCACATCTCCGGGAACGCACGCCAGATCACGTGGTCCTCCGGCCCGTAGAGTGCGAGCGTCGGCACTGCGCTGTGCTCGAAGAAACGCGGCGCCTGCGAGAGAGCCCGCGCGCCGACCGCGCTCTCGTAGTTGCCGAACCCGGCGCGAAGCCGGTCCGCGTCGGCGAAGGGCTCTGCCATGAACGCGATGTCCGCCCGCGAGAAGGAGCCGGGCGCGGCCCAGAAACGGTGGCCGTAGAACTCGGCGACGTACCGGCGGCGGCGATCGGATGTGTCGAGCTCCGCGGCGAGCGTGTCCGCTTCGCGGCCCTGGCGCGCGAAGTAGTCCGCCGCCGCGCGCAGCTCGGCGGTCGGGGCGGCCGGCAGGCCCGCGGCCTCATAGGCGGCGGGCAGCAGCGGCAGGATGCAGTTGAACAGGATCTGGCGGCTCACGAAACCTTCATGGCGCAGGCCGAGATCCTGGATCACGCCTCCGCCGAGGTCTCCCCCGGCCGCCGCGCACTCGCGATGACCGAGGACCCCGGCGATCAGCGCGTGCATGTCCACAGAGTGCGCGGCGAGGTCGTAGAAGCCGTCCGGGGCGAGCCCCGAGCCGCCAAAGCCGCGCAGGTCCGGAACGATCACCTCGAAGCCCGCGCCGGCCAGCGCAGCGATGTTGCGCCACCAGATCCGCATTGTCTCCGGCCAGCCGTGGACCAGCAGCAGCGGGTAGCCGCCGACACCCTCCCTGACGTAGGCGATCTGCACTCCGTCCCGCACCTCGGCGCGGTGTATCTGAAAGGCGCCGGGGTCTGGTGCCTCGCTCATGCCCGGAAACCTACCCGCTCTCGCCTACCCGCTCTCGCCTCCTCTCCCTACCCGCTCTCGCAGCTGCCGCTGCGGCGCCGCGCCGCTGACGTACCCTGGGATCTGATGAGCGCCGTGCTCGCCTTCGAAGCCCCCCTTTCGGACCTGCTGCTGCTCGCGCCGCCGGTGATCCTCGCCGTCCTCTACGGGCGCAGGGCCAGGACGCTCCGGGCCACGGCGCATCCTGTGCCCGGCTGGCGCCAGGGCTGCTTCTACGCGGGGCTGCTGATGATCGCGGCGGCGCTCACGGCGCTCGGCTCGGCGAGTGAGGAACTCCTGTACGTGCACATGATCGAGCATCTGATGCTCGGCGATCTGGCCTCGCTGCTGATCGTGCTCGGGCTGACCGGGCCACTGCTCGCGCCGGTCCTGAAAATCCGCTTCTTTGACCGGCTGAGGGTCCTGACCCATCCGCTGATCGCCTTTCCGCTGTGGGCGGTCGATCTCTACGTGTGGCACCTGCCGTTTCTCTACCAGGCCGCGCTGCGCCACTCGGGCGTGCACGCGCTGCAACACGTGATGTTCCTGACGCTCGGCGTGAACATGTGGATGTGCGTGCTCGGCCCGCTGCCCCAGCCGGCGTGGTTCGGCAACCTCGCGAAGCTGATCTACATCGTCGCGGTCCGGCTCACGGGCACGATCCTCGGGAACATCTTCCTGTGGTCCGGGACCCTCTTCTATCCGTTCTACAGGGCCGGCGACGCGAGGTTTCACATCTCTCCGATCGCCGACCAGAACCTCGCCGGCGCGATCATGATGATCGAGGAGTCGTTCCTCACCCTGGGGCTGCTGTGCTGGCTGTTCCTGAGGGTGGCTCGCGAAGGCGAGGAGCGCCAGGACCTGCTCGACTACGCGCGCGCCCAGGGCCTTGAGCTCAGTGACCAGCGCGCGGCACGCGCCGTTTCCGCCGGCCGCGGCGCGGAACTGCGCAGGCGCCTTGAGAGCCGCGCAGGCGCGGGCGATCTCCCGCCACCGCTACCCTGAGACTATGTGCGCGGGCTGTGCGATGACAGCGGCGGGTGCCGCGAGCGGCTTGCGGGCCTGGATGCACACCCGCCATTTCGGCTGGCTGACACCGAGGCGGATGAGGTTGCTGACCGTCGCCGTGATGTGCGCCGCGGGCCTTCTCTCCACCGTCGGCTTCAGCGGCTCGAGCGCATCGGTCCCCGGGCATCACGGCGCGCAGGCTCGCCCCGTGAGCCGCGCGCGCGTCTGAGTACGGAGCGCTTCTAGCCGCCGGCGACTGCGGGGAGGATCGTGATCTCGGCGCCGTCGCTGACGGGCGTGTCGACGCCGTCGAGGAAGCGGATGTCTTCCCCTGCGAGGTACACGTTCACGAAGCGGCGCAGCGAGCCGTCGTCGTCGGCGATCCTCGCGCGGAGCTCCTCGAACTGGCTGAAAAGCCCGTCGAGCACCTCCTGCACGGTGGCGCCCTCAACCTCCGTCTGCGCCACGCCTTCCGCCGCCGATCGAAGCTGCGTCGGGATCTTCACGACGACCGACATCAGAAGGCAACCGCCTCGGCGACGTTCTGGGTGAAGGACTCCAGTGTCGGGTCGATCGTGTCCGTCTCGAACGTGCCGCGGACCGCATCGAGGGTCTTCAGCCCCTCGCCGGTGATCACGAGGACGACGCGCTCGTCCGGGTCGATGTCGCCGCGTGCGGCGAGCTTGGAGAGGACCGCGGTCGTGACCCCTCCGGCGGTCTCCGTGAAGATGCCGGTCGTCTGCGCGAGCAGCGCGATACCGGCGCGGATCTCATCGTCGGTGACCGCGTCGACCGAGCCGCCTGTGCTGCGGGCGAGCTCGAGCGCGTAGGGGCCGTCGGCGGGGTTGCCGATCGCGAGCGACTTGGCGATCGTGTTCGGCTTTACCGGCCTGCAGACCTCCTGTCCGGCGGCGTAGGCGCTGGCCACCGGTGAGCAGCCCTCGGCCTGGGCGCCGTTCATGCGCGGAGCCCTGCCACTGACCAGGCCGAGCTCTGTCCATTCCTCGAAGCCCTTGGCTATTTTCGTGAACAGCGACCCTGAGGCGACGGGCACGATGCACCGGTCCGGGAGCTCCCAGCCGAGCTGCTCGGCGATCTCGAACGCGAGCGTCTTGGAGCCCTCGGCGTAGTAGGGGCGCAGGTTGATGTTCACGAACGCCCAGTCGCGCTCCGCGCACAGCTCGGTGCAGAGGCGGTTGACGTCGTCGTAGCTTCCGCGCACACCGACCAGCTTGGTCCCGTAGACACCGGTCGCGAGGATCTTCTGCTCCTCCAGGTCCGCGGGGATGAAGACGTAGGAGTCCAGGCCCAGAGCGGCGCCGTGAGCGGCCACGGAGTTCGCGAGGTTTCCGGTCGAGGCACAGGCGATCGTCTCGAAGCCGAGCTCGCGGGCCCTGGTCACCGCGACGGAGACGACGCGGTCCTTGAAGGAGTGGGTGGGGTTGGCGGCGTCGTTCTTGACCCACACCTCACGCAGGCCGAGTCGCTCGGCGAGCCTGTCGGCCCGGATCAGCGGAGTGCAGCCGGCCGGCAGGCCGACGCGGGAGCCGAGGCGGCCCGAGGGGCCCGGAGGTCCCCCTGCCAGCGGCAGGAAGTCGGCGTAGCGCCAGATGTTCTGGGGTCCGCCCTGGATCCTGCGGCGCACCTCGCCGACATCGAGGGCCGCTCCCCTGTGGTCGTAGGCGACCTCCAGAGGGCCGAAGCAACGCTCGCACACGTAAAGCGCCTCGAGCGGGTACTCGGCCTTGCACTCCTTGCACTGCAGATGACTGACAGCCATTGGGCTCCCTTCGCTCTTTGCCGTGTCACCGGTGTGGCAATGAGCGCGAAGCCCGCCACACATCTCTCTGGAATTGGCACCTTCCCGCTGTGACGTGACGGTGGTTGCCGGGGTTTCGTAGGGCCAGTCCCTCCACCCCTCTGGATGTGTCCAGCTATGTGGCCGCGAAGTCTAGCAACCCTCCGGACGTAACGCCAGCCCCGCGGGGCCCTCCTGCGGAGCCTGGTAACGAGGCGGCGGTGCCGGTGTAGGCCACCTCGTGAGCATTCACGCCGGGGAGAGACACGAGCGCACGGGCGAGGCCGCTGCGGCGTTCCGATTCTCATCGCCGGGAAGCAGGCGGCGGATGCTCCTGATCGTCAACCCGTACGCGAGCACCGTCTCTGACCGGCTGCGGAACCTGGTCGTGCTCGCGCTTCAGGGCCGCTTCGACGTCGACGCCGTGGACACCCGGGCGCCCGGCCACGCGATCGAGCTGTGCCGTGAAGCTGCCAACGACGGCTACGACGTGGTCGTCGCCTTCGGTGGCGACGGGACCGTCAACGAAGCGGCGAACGGCCTGCTCGGCTCGCCCACCCCGCTGTGCTGCCTGCCGGGCGGCTCGGCGAACGTGTTCGGCAAGATGCTCGGGATCCCAGGCGACGTGATCGACGCCACCGAGCACGTGCTCGCCATGGCGGACGACTGGCGCCCGCGGCGCGTCGACCTGGGCGTCGTCAACGGGCGCTGCTTCACCTTCTCCTCGGGCGTCGGCCTCGACGCGAGCGTCGTCGAGCGTGTGGACGCGAACCCCCGCATGAAGGCCAGGCTAGGCCCCTACTTCTTCACCTGGGTCGCGGTCACGACGTATCTGCGCCGGTATCTGGCGGCGCGCCCGCCGCGCCTTGAGGTCGACGCCGGCGGGCGGCGGCTGGCGGGCGTGACGGCGATCATCCAGAACGGCTCGCCGTTCACCTACTTCCAGGATCGCCCGATCGAGATTGCGGAGGGCGCATCATTGGACTCGGGTGCCCTCGCGGGCGGGGTCCTTCACAGCGCGACTCTCGCGACGATGCCCTCGATCGCCTGGCGCGCGTTCTCCCGCCGCGCGCGCGTCGCTGCCCACCGGCGCGTCACCGGCCTGCCCACGTTCAGCGACCTCACGGTCCGAACCGCGGACCACCGCCCGCTGCCGCTGCAGGTCGACGGCGACTACGTCGGTGAGGTCACCGAGGCGCGCTACTCGGTGATGCCCGACGCCCTGAACGTCGTCGCCTGAGCCGCGGAGCTCAGAGGGCGGCGCCCGGCGTGACGCGGTAGGCGTCGAACACCGAGTCGGTGTTGCGCAGGCGGGATATCGCCCCGCGCAGCGTGTGCGTGTCTGCCACCTCGACGACGAAGCGGTTCTTCACCATCGGGGGCAGTGACAGGCAGCGTGCTTCCAGGATGTTCGCACCGGACTCCGAGAACGCCCGCGAGAGATCCTCGAGCAGGCGGTGCCGGTCCCAGGCGTCGATCTGGATTTCAACCACGAACGCGGTCGACTGGTCACCCTCCCAGGAGACCTCGGTGAAGCGCTCGGGGTTCTTGCGGAGCATCGCCGTGTTCGGGCAGTCCTCGCGGTGGATCGTGATCCCGCGGCCGAGCGAGATGTAGCCGACGATCTCATCGCCCGGCACGGGCCGGCAGCACTTGGCAAGGCGCAGCATCACGTCCTCCACGCCCTCGACCCTGATCCCATACTGGCCGGAGGAGCGTGTCGGGCGCCTGCGCTGGCGGCCGACGCGAAGGATGTCCGAGGCGCTCTCCTCGCCGTCCGCTGACTCGCCCTGCTTCAGGCGCTGCATGACCTTGCCGACGACGAGCTTCGGTGACACCTTCGCGGCGCCGAGGGCGATGTAGAAGTCGTCGGCCTTGCGGTAGCCAACCTCGCGGATCACGTCCGCGAGCAGCGCCGAGCCGGTGATCTTCTGCGCGGGCAGGCCCTGTTTGCGCAGGTGCTCCTGCAGCAGCTCTCGGCCCGTGTGCTCGGTGTCCTGCCTGGACTCGGCCTTGAACCAGGCCTTGATCTTGTTCCGCGCGCGGGTCGTCTTGACCATCGCGAGCCAGTCACGAGACGGGCCGCGCTCGCGCTTGGCGGTGAGGATCTCCACGATGTCGCCGGAACGCAGCTCGTAGTGCAGCGGGACGATTTTGCCGTTCACGCGGGCGCCCACGCAGCGGTGGCCGATCTCCGTGTGCACCTCGTAGGCGAAGTCCAGCGGCGTCGCGCCGGAGGCCAGCGAGCGGACGTCGCCCTTGGGGGTGAAGACGTAGACCTCCTCCTCGAAGAGGTCCGTGCGCAGCGTCTCCATGAACTCTCGCGGGTCCGAGAGATCCTTCTGCCAGTCGAGCATCGAGCGCAGCCACTTCAGCTTCGCGTCCTCGCCCGCGGCCTTGTTGTCCGCCTGCTTGTAGACCCAGTGCGCGGCCACGCCGAACTCCGCCATTTCGTGCATCTCCTGCGTGCGGATCTGGATCTCCAGCGGCCTGCCCTCGGGGCCGATCACCGTCGTGTGCAGCGACTGGTACATGTTGAACTTGGGCATCGCGATGAAATCCTTGAAGCGGCCCGGCAGCGGCTTCCACAGCGAGTGGATGACGCCGACCGCGCCGTAGCAGTCCTTCACGGAGTCCACGATCACGCGCATCGCCGTGAGGTCATAGATCTCGTTGAACTCGCGGCCCTTCTTGGTCATCTTCGAATAGATCGAGTAGAAGTGCTTGGCGCGGCCGGCGATCTGGGCCTTGATCGCGACCTGCGCGAGCTCGGACTGCAGGTAGTCGCCGGCCTCGGTCACGTAGTGCTCGCGCTCCTCGCGCTGCTGGGCGACCAGGCCCTTGATCTCCTGGTACTTGCGGGGGTGCAGCGTCGCGAACGCGAGGTCCTCGAGCTCCCACTTGATCGCGTGGATCCCGAGGCGATGCGCCAGCGGCGCGTAGATCTCGAGTGTCTCGCGGGCCTTCTCGAGCTGCTTCTGCTTGGGCATCGCGTCGAGCGTGCGCATGTTGTGCAGCCGGTCGGCGAGCTTGATCAGGATGACCCGGACGTCGGTGGCCATCGCCACCATCATCTTGCGGTAGTTGTTCGCCTGCGCCTCGTCGCGGGACTGGAAGGTGATCCCCGTCAGCTTCGTGACGCCGTCGACGATCGCCCCGATCTCCTCGCCGAAACGGGCCGTGACCTCCTCGATCGAAGCGGAGGTGTCCTCGACGGTGTCGTGGAGCAGCGCGGCGCAGATGGCCTCTGTGTCGAGCCGCATGCTCGCGCAGATCCGCGCAACGCCGACGGGGTGCACGATGAAGTCCTCACCGGACTTGCGGCGCTGCGCCGCATGGTGCTCGCAGGCGAACACGAACGCGTCGCGTACGCGCTCGCGGTCTATCTTGCACCGCTGAGTCCGCGGCGTGCTCGGAGACGATCGCGAACAGGTCGCGGAGCAGCCTGCGCTCGGCGACGCTGAGGTCCGCCGGGAGCTGAGGCTGGGCTGCGTCCGGGCGCCGCGGCCGGCGCCTCGGTCAGCTGGGTTGCGTTGCCCTCATCCGCGATCGTCATGACCAAAGGTTAGGGTCGTTGCGCGCCCGGACTGAAGGCACGCTCATGGCATTGCGAACAGGACCAGCTCGCCGGAGTCGCCGGAGTCCCGCTCGGCGGCCGGGGCTGAGCCCTCGGCGTCGGTGAGCGGAGCCGCGCGCCGCAGCACCAGGCGAGGCTCGCTGACCCCGTTCCATTCGTTCACCTCGAGCGTGAAGGTGGCCTGCGCCCGCTCCCCCTCGGCGACGGGCAGACGCGCGCCGCCGCCGAATGCGACCGCCCGCGCCCTGACGCCGCCCGAGGAGACGGTGAAGCGGACATGCTTGCCTTCGCCCATTGGGCGCGAGTCCGCGAAGGTGAGATCCGCGACCATCAGCGAGACGCCGGGGTTGCCCCGGCCGAAGGGCGCGAGCCGGCCGAGCTCCTCCGCGAGGGCCATCCCGAGGTCCGGTCCCCTGCCACCACCGCGTCGACGCGCTCGACCGCGACGGCTCATCCGGGGCCGGCGGTCCGCTCGACGTGCTCCCTGCAGCGCCGCGGTGAACGCCGGAAGGCTCTCCCCGCGAGAGCTCAAGGCCCGCCGCGGCGCTGTGGCCCCCGAAGCGGACCAGGTGCTCCGGAGCAGGCCGTGGAGCGCCGCCGAGCAGGTCGACCGAGTCGATGCTGCGCCCGGAGCCGCGGCCGCTGTCGCCTTCCAGCGCGATCATCACGACGGGCCGGCCGCTGGACTCCACCAGCCGTGAGGCGACGATGCCGATCACTCCGGCGTGCCATCCCTCGCCGGCGAGGACATAGGCCGGCCTGTCCCCATCTCACGGGATCTGCGCTTCGGCGGCGGCCCGTATGCCGAGCTCAACCTGTCTGCGCTCGCGGTTGACACGGTCGAGCTCCTCGGCGATCTGCTGGGCGCGCACGGGATCCGCGCACATCACGAGCTCGAGGCCGGCATCGGCACGGTAGAGCCGGCCGGCGGCGTTCAGGCGGGGCGCGAGTGCGAAGCCGATGGCACGCTCGTTGACCTTGCCGGGATCCACGCGGGCGACCGCCATCAGCGCTCTCAGACCCGGCTTCGAGGTGGCCGCGAGCGCGCGCAGCCCGCGGCGCAGCAGGATCCGGTTCTCGCCCACGAGCGGGACAACATCGGCGACGGTCGCGAGCGCCACGAGATCGAGGTCGGCGCGAACAGGAGCCTCATCGACGCCGGCGGCCGCGCACAGCGCCCGTGCGAGCTTGTAGGCGACGGCCGTCGCGCAGAGGTCGGGGAACGGGTACCCGCAGACGGCCGGATGGACGATCGGCGCGTCCGGCAGCTGCCCGTCCGGGCGCGGCGTGTGGTGATCGGTGACCAGCACGTGCACGCCGAGCGCACGGGCCTTGGCGACCTCCTCGACGGCGGTGATCGCGCAGTCGGCCGTGATCAGCAGCCTCGTGCCTCTCTCTGCGAGCCGCTCAACGGTCGCCGAGGAGAGACCGTAGCCGTCCCCGGCGCGGTCGGGGATGTACGAGTCGACGTCGCCTCCGAGCAGGCGCAGCACGCGAACAAGGATCGCCGTCGAGCAGATGCCGTCGACGTCGTAGTCGCCGTGGACGGTGATCCGGTTCCCATCCCGGACGTGGGACAGGACCAGCGAGACCGCCTCGTCGATGCCGCGGAAACCGGACGGCGCATGCTCGGGCCCCCCGTCCAGGAACTCGCGCGCGAGCTCCGGCTCGGCCAGCCCGCGGCGCACCAGGACCTGCGCCAGCGGGCCGCTCGTTCCGAGCTCGCTCTGCAGGCGGAGCACCTGATCGGGCTCGACGTCGGGTATCTCAAAGCGGAGCGGCTGCACCGGCCGAGACTACGGGCCGGGCTAGACAGAACCGCGGGCTACTCGGCGACCGCGGGAGTGTGCGGCGCGGCGCGTTCGCGCCGCATGCCCTCGAGGTAGACGATCGCGATCCCGATCAGCGCCCCGGGTACCGCGTACAGCACGACCGCGATGTCGGTCGCCTTTTCTCCCGGTATCGCCAGTTCGGAGACTTTGATGCTGTAGACCAGCGTGCCGAAGATGACCGCTCCGAGCAGGGAGCCGACGAACGCGCCGACGATCCCGCCCCAGAAGCGATCGGGCATGAAGATCGTGTAGTGCCAGATCGCGAGCCCCATCATCACCCAGCCGAGCAGACCCATCAGCGCATCCCCCTCCCCGTGTGAGCCGCGACGGCGGTCATCGCGACCTCCCGTGGCGCCTGTTGCGCGGGCGTTTGCTCTTTGCGCTCGGTTTCGGGTCGTCCTTCAGGACGAGGTCCTCGGGTGAGAGGTCCGCGGCCGGGTCGCGCTCGGGGGGTGCGACCGCCGGCGGAGCCGCGGCCGGCGCCTTGCGCGGTCTTCGTGGCGCCCGCTGGCTCATCGACGCCGAGGTCGCGGACGAGCTCCTGGAACTCTTCGCGCGAGATCTGCTCGCCCGGAGCCTCCGGCGCGACGATGCTGCCGCGGCGGGTGCGCCGGGCCTTCTTCTCCGGCTCGACGTCCTCGGGCGCCCCGGAGGCGGTCGTCGCGTAAGGCGGCACGGCGCCGAGCTCCCGCACGATCCGCGCACGGCGGGCGCGATAGCCGGGCTCGCGTTCCTTCCAGTGGTCTAGCACCGGAGAGGCGATGAAGATCGACGAGTAGGCCCCTGATGCGATGCCGATCAGCAGCGCGAAGGCGAAGTCCTTGAGCGTTTCGCCGCCGAACAGCAGCAGCGCGGTGACCGGGAGCAGGGTGCAGAACGTGGTCGCCAGGGACCTGGTCAGCACCTCGGACATCGACCGGTTGACGATCTGCGAGAAGGCGGCCCTGGGCATTCGCGGCACGTTCTCGCGCACACGATCGAACACGATGATCGTGTCGTAGAGCGAGTATCCGAGGATCGTCAAGAGCGCCGCGACCGTCGCGGACGTCACTTCCCTCCCCGTCAGCGAGTAGACGCCGGCCGTTATCAGCAGGTCGTGCATCAGCGCGATCAGCACCGGGACGGCGTACTTCCACTCGAATCTGAGCGCGATGTATGCGGAGATCACGAGCAGCGAAGCGATGATCGCGATCACCGCGCTTCGCGCGACCGTTTTCCCGAACGTCGGCCCGATCGATTTCTCGGAGAAGTGCTTCGTGCCGAACTTTTCGTTCAGGACTTTTTCGATTTTGGTGAGCGCTTCGGGCCCCAGCGTCTTGGTCGAGATCTGGTACCCGGATCCGCCGATGCTCTTGTCGGTGAACTTCTGGACCTGTGCCGTTGAGTAGCCGGCGGCGGAGAGTGCCGCCGCGACCTGGCCCTCGCTCGTGTCCGGACCAGCGCGGTCTGGATACGGGTGCCCGACTTGAAGTCGATGCCCAGGTTCAGGCCTTTGCCACCGATCGCGAGGGCTCCGATCAGCAGGATCGTCCCGGACAGCGAGAAGAACCACTTCGACGCGCCCATGAAATCGAAGGTCCAGCCGCGGCCGTGGCGCTCGGCGCCGAGCGCCCAGCGGTGGCTGATCAGTTTCGAGCGCCCCATCGTGCCGAGCGCCGCCTGCGTGGCGAGCACCGCGGTGAACAGCGAGACGAGCGTCCCGATGCCGAGCGTGAAGGCGAATCCCTTGACTTCGGCGGTCGCGAGGGCGAACAGGATGAAGGCGGTCATGAACGTGACGACGTTCGCGTCCACGATCGCCGCAAAACCGCGTTTGTATCCCGTCGCGATCCCGGATGCGATCGATCTTCCCCCTCGGATCTCCTCCTTTATTCGCTCGAATATGACGATGTTCGCGTCCGCCGCAACACCGATCGTGAGGATCAGCCCTGCGATCCCGGGGAGCGTCATCGTGATCGGGATCAGCTTGATCAGCGCGAAGAAATAGATCCCGTAGATGATCAGCCCGCCGACCGCGATCATCCCGAGCACGCGGTAGAAGAGGCACAGGAACACGCACACGACGAGGAAGCCGACCAGGCCGGCGACAAGGCCCTGGGTGAGCGCCTGTTTGCCGAGCGTCGCGGAGACCTGCGAGCGGGAGATCAGCGCGAGCTTGATCGGCAGCGCGCCGGACTGGAGCTCCTGCGCGAGATTCTGAGCCGATTCGAGCGTGAAGCCGCCGGAGATCTGCGAGCCGGTCGACGCGTCGATCCCTTCCGGGTATTTCGTGTAGTCGATCGACGGGACCGTGATCAGCTGCCCGTCCAGGACGACCGCGAAGTGCTGGAGCGCCGCTTCCTTGCTGGTCCCGGGCAGCTGGGCTTCCTGACCGCGCTGCGCGATTTCCTTGGTGACCTTTTCGAACACGCTCTTGCCGTGGTTCGTGAACCCGAACGTGACGTTCGGCTGGCCCGTCCCCCCCGCGCCTTCGTCATAACCCTGCTGAGGGTTGGTGATGTCGGCGCCGCTGAGCACCGGGTTGTCGTTGATCACGTACCAGCTGTTGGGCGAGGGGTTGGTGACCTTCCCGGAGGAGTTTTCGACGGGGTGCGCCTGCACGATGACCGTGCCCGGGTTGACCCTGACGGCCTGCGGGACCGCTCCGGCAGGCGGCGTGTAGTTGTCCGCGTAGAGGTTCTTCTGGGTTTCCTCGGGGCCGCGCAGGACCTTTTCGTGCTTGGTGTCGAGCAGGTACCAGGTGCCATAGATGCAGTCGTTGACCTGCGCCGGCGTGCATCCCGGCGACCATGTCGTGCTGTTCGCGTTCAGGACCGGAGGCCGTTTTGCCGCGCGCTGCACGGCCTGGAACTCGGTCAGGCCGGCGCCGACGCCGCCGGCGCCGGTCGTAGTTGAGTTACCCGTGACGGTCCCGTCCGAGGGCGCGGGTTTCCCGTCCGGGCCGATCACGTTCGGCTCCCAGTCGTAGAAGTGCAGCTGGGCGGTCTTGCCGACCTGATCCTGGGCGCGGGCGGCGTTGCTCACGTCCGGGAGCGCGACGGTGATTTCGTTCACGCCGGTCAGCTGGATGTCGGGCTGCGCGACGCCGAGCGAGTCGACGCGCTTGCGCATGATGTCGATCGCGCGGTTCAGTGATTCGGCATCGACCTTCGCCTGAGCGGTCGGCTTGCCCTGGTAGACGAGCTGCACTCCGCCCTTCAGGTCGAGCCCGAGCTTGGTCGGCATCGTGAAGATCACGACCAGCGACGCGGCGAGCAGCCCGGCGACGATCAGAAGGACGAGGGAATTGCGGCGACGGTCGTTCATGGCCGGAGCAGACTACTTGTCGGGGGTCAGCACGAGCAGCAGCCCGCCGTCGTCGTCGTATGCAGGGAACATGTCCGCCTTCGCTCCCGCGGCCACGTCGCGTTCGCCGCTCACCTGCACCGGGACCTCGAGCGCTCTCACTCCCCACTCGAGAACGGTCGCAACCGGGTCATCGCCGTTCTGGAAGCTCAGGCCGAGGACCTGCTCGACGCGCTGGCCGATCACGTCCTCCTCCTCGAGGCCGGTGAACGAGAACGAGTTCTTGCCGCAGCCGACCACGCGGCCCTCGCCGTCGCACACGAAGAACGCCGCATCCGGCGCCGGGAAGTAGTCATCGAGGAGTTCGAACAGGAACGCGAAGCCGCACTTGGCGCATCCCTTGCGCTGGCGCGTGAATCCGATGTTCCGGTCGATCTCGGTGGTGCGATGACCGCAGTTTGGGCAGATGAATGGGTGAGCCATGGGGTTCTTGGACACAGAGTACGCAAGCGGGAGCCCGAAGGCGACCGCATGCCTGCGGCCGCGACGGGCGCGACCGGCGATTCAGAACAGCGGCTGCTCCGCGGGCGCCGGCGCTTTCAGGCCAAGGTGCGCGAAGGCCGCGGGTGTCGCCGCGCGGCCTCGCGGCGTGCGCTTGATGAGGCCCTCCTTCAGCAGATACGGCTCGTAGACGTCCTCGATCGTGTCCTGCTCCTCGCCGATCGCAGCGGCCAGCGTCGACAGCCCGACAGGTCCGCCTGAGAACTTCACGCAGATCGTGCTCAGGATCTCGCGGTCGAGGCGGTCGAGCCCGAGCTCGTCGACCTCGAGCATCTCGAGCGCCGCGACGGCGGCCTGCGATGTCACGACTCCCTCCATCCGCACCTCGGCGTAGTCGCGGACCCGCTTCAGGAGCCGGTTGGCGATCCGCGGGGTGCCGCGGCTGCGTTCGGCGATCGCTCTCGCTCCATCGTCTGTCAGCTCGATCTCGAGAATCCCCGCAGACCGGCGGACGATGCTGGCGAGCTCCGAGGCCTGGTAGGGCTCCAGGCGAGCCTGGATCCCGAAGCGGTCACGCAGCGGGGTCGTGAGCAGCCCTGCGCGCGTGGTCGCGCCGATCAGCGTGAACGGCGGCAGCTCGAGCGTCACGACGCGGGCGCCGGCTCCCTGTCCGACGGTGATCGGCAGCCGCAGATCCTCCATCGCGGGGTAGAAGGTCTCCTCGAGCGTTCGCGGCAGGCGGTGGATCTCATCGACGAAGAACACGCTGCGCGGCTCCAGCGCGGTGAGGAACGCCGCTATGTCTCCCTTGCGCTCGAGGGCCGGCCCGGCGGTCTGCACGAATGGCACGTCGAGCTCGGCGGCGACGATCTGCGCGAGCGACGTCTTGCCGAGACCGGGCGGACCGGCGAGGAGCAGATGGTCGAGCGACTCGCCGCGCGCGCTGCACGCCTCGATCGCGACCGTGAGCTGGCCGCGCAGCGCCTCCTGGCCCACGAAGTCCTGCAGCCGCCTCGGGCGCAGCGAGCGGTCGAGCTCGTCCTCGGGGACGAGGTAGGGAGTCTGGATGCGGGCGCTGGTCTCGGTCATGCGCTCAGGATGGCGCCCGGGCCGCGCGCAGCGCCTGCGCGATCAGGTCCTCGGCGCTCTCGCCCGCGGCGTCGCGGAGCAGCTCCTCGGCCTCCGCGGGTGCGAAGCCGAGCTCGATCAGGCCTTCGCGGGCGAGCACCCGCGAAGGAGGCGCCTCGCCGCGCCGGGCGACGATCGCCGAGCCACCGCCGTCGCCGGCAGGCTCCACGCCGACCTTCTCGCGCAGCTCGACGATGATCCGTTCTGCCGTGCGCTTGCCGATGCCCGGGACAGCCTGAAAGCGCGCGCTGTCACCGGCCGCGAGCGCCGAGATCAGCTCTCGCACCGGTCCGGCTGAGAGCACGGCGAGCGCGACCTTCGGCCCCACGGCCTGCACCGAGAGCAGCATCAGGAACAGGTCGCGCTCCTGCTCGGAATGAAAGCCGTACAGCGCGAGCGCGTCGTCGCGCACGATCAGGTGCGTGTGGAGCGTCACCTGCTCGCCGACCGGCGGAATGTGCCGCAGCGTCTCGGCGGAGACGGCGGCGCGATAGCCGATGCTGTCGCAGAGCAGCACGACGTGGTCGACGCGCCTGACCGCGACCTCGCCGCGCAGGACGGCGATCATGCGCCGACCCTCGCGATAGCCAGCGCCAGGGGCGCGCTGTTGGCGTGGCAGATCGCAACAGCGAGGGCGTCGGCGGCATGGTCGGGACGGGGCTCCTCCGGCAGCGCAAGGAGCGTCTGGACCATCCTTGCGACCTGGTCCTTCTGGGCCCGCCCGCTGCCGCAGACGGCGGCCTTGACCTGCTGTGGCGTGTAGCCCGAGCATGGTACGCCGCGCTGACCGGCGGCGAGCATCACAACCCCGCGCGCCTGCCCGACCGCGAACGCCGTGCGCACGTTCTGCCCGAAGTAGAGCTCCTCCAGCGCGACCGCATCGGGTTCGTGCTCGCAGAGCAGGCTCTCGATGCCGGCGTGCACCTCCGCGAGCCGCAGCTCGGGTGCCGCGGTGGATGCTGTCTCGATCACCCCGCCGTCGAGCGCGAGCAGGCGGCCTGCGTCGCGCCGGACCACGCCGTAGCCGGTGTTTGCGAGGCCGGGGTCTATCCCGAGGACGATCACGGAGCTTGATTCTGCGCCTGCATCCGGACGCCTGCCTGCCCTAGGCTCCGCCGTGATGGCTCAGCCGGGCATTGACTTCGAGGCCGAGGGGCTGCTCGACGGCCTCCACGGGGAGGCGCGCGCCCAGCGGCTGGCGCTCCTTCGCCACCTGCAGGCCGAGGGCGTCACGCTCGAGGACATCCGCCGTCTGTCCGGCGCGGGCACGCTGATCTTCGGCGCGGCAGACCGGGTGCTCGGCGATCGCGAGAACCTGACGGCCGAGCAGGTCTCGCAGATGAGCGGCGTCGACCGGGAGCTGCTCGCCGCCGCGCGGCGCGCGATGGGCCTGCCCGTGCCGGACCCCGGCGAGCCGGCGTACACGGCCGCGGACGTCGAGTCTGCGCGGATGATCACCGTCGCGCACGAGGCCGGGCTCTCGGACGAGGACATGCTGGACCTGCTGCGCGTGCTCGGACGCGGGCTGTCCTCCGCTGCCGAGACCCTGCGGGCGCTGCCGATGAAGCTGATCCTGCGCCCAGGAATGAGCGAGCGGCAGATCGCGGGCGAATACGGCAGGGCGGTCGAACAGCTGTACCCGCTGCTGAACCCGCTGCTGAGCAACCTGCTCACGCTTCACCTGCGGCACGCGGCGGAGAGCGAGGTGATCAGCGAGATGGAGCGCGTCGGGGGCAGCCTGCCGGGTGCGCGCGAGGTAGCCGTCGGCTTCGCGGATCTGGTCGGCTTCACCCGCATCGGCGAGGAAGTCCCGGCGGTCGAGCTCGGGCGCCTGGCGGCCCGCCTTGAAGCGATCGCCGGCGAGGTCGCCGAGCGGCCCGTGAGGCTGGTCAAGACGATCGGGGATGCGGTGATGCTCTCCTCCCCGGAGCCGGAGCCGCTGATCGACTGCGCGCTCGCGCTCCTGGCCGCGGCCGACGCGGAGGGTGAGGATTTCCCCCAGCTGAGAGCCGGCGCGGCGCTAGGACAGGCGCTGCCACGGGCCGGAGACTGGTTCGGGCGCCCGGTCAACATCGCGAGCCGGATCACGTCCGTCGCGCGGCCGGGCAGCCTGCTTGCCGAGGGCACCCTGCGTGAGGCTGCCGGCGAGAGCTTCCGCTTCGCTTTGCCGGCGAGCGGCGCCTTCGCGGTGTCCGCGAGCCGGTCGCGCTGTTCCGCGTCCGGCCGCTGGCCGACCAGGGCGCGAGGCCCGCGGGCGCGGCCCGCGACTCCTCGCGCGCCTGCCCAGATCCGCCAGGGTGCACGGCCCGCGGCCCAAAGGTCGTTCAGGGCGACCGCGTCCTTGTAGGTGTCCATGCACTCCCAGAAGCCCTCGTGCCGGTGCGCGCGCAGCTGTCCGTCGGCGGCGAGCCCCTGCAGCGGGGCCTGCTCGAGCACGCAGTCCTCGTCCAGCCGGTCGAGGACTCCGGCGCTCAGGCAGAAGAAGCCGCCGTTGATCCAGTGCTCCGAGCGCGGCTTCTCGACGAAGCCCGTGACCCGCCCGTCGGGCGCGAGCTCGGTGACCCCGAACTGCAGGCGCGGCCTGACGACGGTCATCGTCGCGAGCGCGCCGTGGCCCTCGTGGAGTGCCAGCAGCGCGCGCAGGTCCACGTCGGCGAGCCCGTCCGAGTATGTCGCACAGAAGACGTCCTCGCCGGCGAGCAGCGGCGCCAGGCGCTGGATCCGCCCGCCGGTCTGGGTGTGGAGCCCGGTGTCCACGCAGCTGACGCTCACCCCCTGCGGCCAGGGCTCGCCGTCACGAACGCGTCGATCAGCTCGTGCCGGTAGCCGGTCGCAAGCAGGAAGCGGGTGAACCCGTGCGCCGCGTACATCCTGATCACGTGCCAGAGGATCGGCATACCGCCGATCTCGACCAGCGGCTTGGGAATCTCAGGCGACTGCTCGCGCAGCCGCGTGCCGCGCCCGCCGCAGAGGATCACGACCGGTGGCGCCGCGCCAACGCTAGCCTGCGACGCGTTCGAGCACGTCCGCCGAGATATCGAAGTTGGCGTGGACGGCGCTCACGTCGTCGTTGTCCTCGAGCTTCTCGATCAGGCTCATCAGCTTGCGGGCCCCCGCCTCGTCGACGGGGACCAGGCTCGACGGGCGGTAGGCCATCTCGGCGCTCTCCATGCCGATGCCGGCCTCCTCGAGCGCGCGGCGCACCCGCGTGAAGTCGGTGGGCTCGGTGATCACCTCGAAGACGTCCTCGTCCGCGGTGATGTCCTCCGCGCCGGCCTCGATCGCGACCATCAGCTGATCTTCGGAGTACTCGGAGGCGTCGACGACGATCATGCCCTTCTTGTCGAACAGGTAGGCGACCGAGCCGGGCTCGCCGAGGCTGCCGCCGTTCTTGGAGAAGATGTGCCGCACGTCGGCGCTGGTGCGGTTGCGGTTCTCGGTCAGCGCCTCGACGAGCACGGCGACGCCGCCCGGGCCGTAGCCCTCGTAGAGGACCGCTTCGATCGCGTCGGCCTCCCCGCCGGCGCCTGTTCCCTTCGCGATCGCGCGCTCGATGTTGTCCTTCGGCATCGAGGCTTCTTTCGCCTTGCGGATCGCGTTCTCCAGCGCGGCGTTGCGCATCGGGGTCACCGCCGCCCTCGCGCGCCGCGACGGTGACCGCACGCGACAGCTTCGAGAACGCGCGCGCCCTTGCGCGAGTCCACGATCGCCTTCTTGTGCTTGATGCTCGACCACTTCGAGTGCCCGGACATGCCCCCAGTCTACGAGCCCGGCGCCGCCGGGCGCTCGCCATGCCCGCCCGCCGCCCGCGGACGCCGGGCGCGTAGGATGCCGCGGATGAGCAACAGCCCCCACCGGAGATCTTCAAGGCGTACGACATCCGCGGCCTGTACGGCGAGCAGATCGACGGCGACGCCGCCGAGCTGATCGGCCGCGCATTCGCGCGCGTCCTCTCGCGCCTGGCGGGCCGGCCGTCGCCGAACTGCACGTGGGCTCGGCCGCGACATGCGCCTGAGCGCGCCGGAGCTGGCCGCGCGCTACCGCGAGGGACTCCTTTCCGAGGGCGCAAACGTCGTCGACGCCGGCCAGGTCGGCAGCGAGATGCTGTATTTCCTGGTCGGCTCCCGCGAGCTCGACGGCGGGCTGATGTGCACCGCGTCGCACAACCCCAAGGCCTACACCGGCGCGAAGCTGGTCAGGGAGGGCGCGATCGCGCTCTCCGGAGACTCCGGATCCAGGACATCAGGCGCGAGATCGACGTGATCACCGCCGGCCCGGAGCGCCGCCTCGCGGCGCGCGGCACTCTTCAGGAGGTCGACATCTACGAGCCCTTCCAGGAGGCGGCGCTCGGATTCATCGACCCGGAGGTGATCCGCTCCGCCGAGCGTCCGCTGCGGGTGGTCCTGGACGGCGGGAACGGGATGGCCGGCCCGATGGTGGGACCGCTGCTGGACGGGCTCGGCCTCGATCTGATCCGGACCTACTGGACGCCGGACGGCAACTTCCCCGACCACGAGCCGAACCCGCTGCTCCCCGAGAACCGGCAGTTCATCATCGACAAGGTCCGCGAGAGCGGCGCCGACCTGGGCATCGCCTGGGACGGTGACGCCGACCGCTGCTTCTTCATCGATGACAGCGGGACGTTCGTCGACGGTGACTTCCTCACCGCCCTGCTCGCCGAGTCGCTGCTGCGCAAGCGCCCGGACGGGCCGAAGGAGGCGATCCTCTATGACGTGCGCGCCTCGCGCGCGGTCGCCGACACCGTCGAGCGCGGCGGGCGGAACGGCGCACGTGAACCGCGTCGGCCATGCCTTCTTCAAGACGCGGATGCGCTCGGAGGGCTCGCTGTTCGGAGGCGAGGTGTCCGGCCACTACTACTTCCGCGACTTCTACTGCGCGGACTCCGGGACGCTGCCGGCGCTGCTGGTGCTCGAGATGCTCTCCCGCGAGGGCAGGCGCATGTCGGAACTGCTGGCCCCCTACCGGGAGCGGTATTTCATCTCCGGCGAGGTCAACTCCGAGGTCGCCGACCCGGAGGGCAAGATGCGCGAGATCGAAGAGCGCTACGCCGACGCCCGCCAGGGCCACCTGGACGGGATCTCGATCGACTACGACGACTGGCATTTCAACGTGCGCCCGTCGAACACCGAGCCGCTGCTCCGCCTGTGCCTGGAGTCCCTCGTGTCCTACGAGGACATGGAACGCCAGCCGCGATGAGGTGCTCGCGCTGATCCGATCGTGAACGACTCCCCCCGGCCCGAGCGCGATGAGGGCCTGGAGATCGCCGCCGCGGCAGGCGTGCACCAGCTCGCGATCCCGACCCCCTTCCAGGTCGGCCGGGTCAACGCGTATCTCATCGAGGACTCGCCGCTGACGCTCGTGGACTCGGGGCCGAACTCCGCCAAGGCGCTGGACGAGCTCGAGCAGTCCCTGGCTGGCCTCGGCCACCGCATCGAGGACATCGAGCTGCTGATCATCACCCACCAGCACCTCGACCACTTCGGACTGGCGGCGATCCTCGCTCGCCGCTCCGGCGCGGAGGTCGCCGCGCTTGACCGGCTCGCGCCGCTGCTCGCCCGCTACGGCGTGGAGACCGACCTCGACGACCGCTTCGCCGAGACGATGATGCTGCGGCACGGGATCCCGCCGGAAATCGTCACCGCGCTGCGCTCGGTCTCGGCGAGCTTCCGAGGCTGGGGTGCCGCCGTGGAGGTCACGCGGCCGCTCGCGGACGGCTCGGACATCGAGCTCGCGGGGCGCACGCTGCGCGTGCTTCACAGGCCCGGGCCACAGCCCCTCGGACACGGTCTTCCTCGATCAGGAGCGCTCGATGCTGCTCGCCGCCGATCATCTGATCGCGCACATCTCATCCAACCCGCTGCTCGC
This sequence comes from uncultured Solirubrobacteraceae bacterium, assembly GCA_963826345.1. Classification (GTDB taxonomy): domain Bacteria; phylum Actinomycetota; class Thermoleophilia; order Solirubrobacterales; family Solirubrobacteraceae; genus Palsa-744. Next base: position 138,996 of record CAWGWU010000017.1, on the reverse strand, counting down.
CCGTCCGCTCGACAGCCACGAGGAGTACACCGGGCCCGCGCCCCCAGGCGCTCGTCACCTACCTGGACTCGCTCTCGCTGACCCGCGAGATGGACCTGCAGGTGGTGCTGCCCGGGCACGGGAGCTCGATCCTCGACCACGCGTCGCTGATCGACGAACGCTTCCGGCTGCACCGGCGCCGCGCCGAGAAGATCGCCGGGCTGATCGCCGAGAGCCCGAAAACGGCGCACGGGATCGCGCAGGAGCTGTGGGGCAACATCGCGGTCACGCAGGCCTACCTGACCCTGTCGGAGGTTCTCGGCCACGTCGACCTGCTGCTGCGCGAGGACCGTGTCATCGAGGTCGAGTCGGCGGGCGTCGTGCGCTTCCAGTCGCGCGGTTAGCGCCGCCTACAAGCTCGCGCTGCGGCGGACCGATGAGTCGATCCACGCGACGTCGTGATCCGTCAGCGTCAGCGACCCCACCGGTATCTGCGCGGCCGGGGCGCTGTCGAGCACGCGGGCCGCGCCGTCCGGCTCGAATCCGACGATCTCAGTCGTGCCGGCTTTGGCCAGAGCGACGGCGGCCTGCCCGAACCGGTTGAGCAGCACGCGCGTGGGCCGCAGTTCCGCCGTCGGCTGATATTCGAAGCGGGCGCCTTCGCTCCAGATGCGGTATGCGCGTCCGCTCCTGGCGTCGGTGACCTGCAGAACGTCTTCGCCGCCGTGAAAGTCGACCGTGCTTCGGTAGTCGATCGCCGCCCACGTCCCTGCGAAGGCGCTCACTGCAACCGAGTAGCCGCTGAGGGCCGCGCCGGCGGTGTTGTCAAACGCGTAGCCGGCGCGGCGCACGCGGCCGTTGGGCGGTACGCATACGTACGCGGTACCTCGCGCCGCTGTGCGCTGCTCGATGACCCTGAGCGTGCGCGTCGCGACCAGGCGCCTGCCCCAGGCCCTGCAGCGCGCGATGACGGCGCCGGCTGACGGCGCAGCGCGGCCGCTGCCGCGAGCCGCAGCAGGAACCGGCCTGCATACGACCACGCAGCGGAGCCCGTCCGCCGCGCGTCCGGCCAGGAGCGCGCGAGGGCATCGGCACCGCGCCGCACGATATGGCAGACGCCGGGGGCGCATCCCGTCGCCCTCAGGTACCCGGCGCGCTCTCCTCGATCTCGCTCAGGTGCGCGATGCTACGGATGTCCTCTGGGTCGGCGCTGACGGCGGCCGAGAACCAGGCGTCGAGGATCTCCCTCAGCTCGGGCTCGGACGTGAGCCGCAGGCTGAGCGCGAGCACGTTCGCGTCGTTCCACGTGCGCGCGCCCGCCGCGGTCGCGGCGTCCACGCAGAGCGCCGCGCGCACCCCCTCGACCTTGTTCGCAGCGATCGAAGCGCCGGTCCCGGTCCAGCAGCAGACGATCGCGCTGTCGGCGACCCCCTCGGCGACGTCCCGCGCGGCCCGCTCGGACGCCCTGGCCCAGTCGCTGCTCTCGCCGGCCGCCAGCGCGCCGTGGAGCAGTGCGGTGTGCCCGCGGCGCTCGATCTCGCCGGCGAGCAGCCCGGCGATGCCGTCGAGCGTGTCGGCGGCGAGCGAGACCCTCAAGCCGGCGTGACCCGCCCGCTCTGACGCCATCGCGGCGAACACCCGGTGCAGGCGGTCGTCCTCGCCGAGCTCGGCGTGGAAGGCGACGGCGATGCAGTTCCCCTGGCGCGCTGCGACGGCGTGACCGTCGACGCTCGCGAGAACCTCGACGTCCGGCGCCGTGCTCGGCGATCCACGGCGCGCGGATGAAGATCGCCCTGATCGGCCCTCCCTCCATGCCCCGCAGGTCCACGTCGGCCTCGAAGCTGCGGATCTGCCGCCCGAACGCGTTGCGCTCTGCGCGGATGTCCATCACTCCCAGGTGATCGCGGTCGAGCATGATCAGCCCCGCGCATGAGCCGAGCACGGGCACCCCGCCGGCCGCCAGCTCGCGCAGCGGGCCTGCGAGCCCCTCGCGCTCGACGCCGAGCGTCATCGTCGTGGACTCTCCTCCCGGGATCACCAGGCCGTCGAGCCCCGTCGAGGTCCGCGGGGACCCGCACCTCGCGGGTCTGGGCGCCGACGCGCTCGAGCATGTCCTCGTGGGCCTGGAAGCCGCCCTGGAGCGCGAGGACACCTATCAGCGGCGCATTCGCCATCGGCGGCGCCGCGGCTACCAGCCGCGCTGCGCCAGGAGCTGCTCGCCCGAGAGCTTTGAGCTCTCGAGGCTCTCCATCGCCCCACCGAGGCCCCTGGAGGCGCCGCGCGACGCGCTCCGGGTCCTGCCAGTGGGTCGTGGCCTCGACGATCGCGCGTGCGCGTATCGGGGGGTCCTGTGCCTTGAAGATGCCCGATCCCACGAACACGCCTTCGGCGCCGAGCGCCATCATCAGCGCCGCGTCGGCCGGGGTCGCGATTCCTCCCGCGCAGAACAGCACGACGGGCAGGCGGCCCTCGTGCGCGACGGACCGGACGAGGTCCAGCGGCGCGCGCAGATCCTTCGCGGCGCTCGCGCTCTCATCGTCGCCGAGTGTCGCCAGGCGCCTGATTTCGCCCTTGATCTGGCGCATGTGGCGGACGGCCTCCACGATGTCGCCGGTGCCGGCCTCGCCCTTTGAGCGGATCATCGCGGCGCCCTCGCCGATGCGCCGCAGTGCCTCGCCGAGGTTGGTGGCGCCGCACACGAACGGGATCTTGAAGTCCCACTTGTCGATGTGGTTCGCCTCGTCCGCCGGTGTCAGCACCTCGGACTCGTCGATGTAGTCGACCTCGAGCGCCTCGAGCACGCGGGCCTCCATGAAGTGCCCGATCCTGGCCTTTGCCATCACGGGGATGCTGACGACCTCCTGGATGCCGGCGATCATCTCCGGGTCGGACATCCTGGCGACCCCTCCGTCACGGCGGATGTCGGCCGGGACGCGCTCGAGCGCCATCACCGCGGCTGCGCCGGCTTCCTCGGCGACCTGTGCCTGCTCGGGCGTCACCACGTCCATGATGACTCCGCCCTTGAGCATCTCGGCCAGGCCGCTCTTGACACGGAACGTCGACTCGTCGCGCATGCCCCTAGTTTGACAGGCGCGGCCCCCGACCGGCCGCCGGCCGCGGAGCGGCCCGGGCCCGGCTACTTGAGACGGAACGCCTTGATGCGGTCGTCGTACTGGGCGCTGTCCTGGGCGTAAACGCCGTAGGCGAGCGCCTGGATGATGCTCAGCAGCGCTGTGTGGGAGCGTACGTACGCTGGGCTGTTCGACGAGTAGTAGAGCTTGATCTGCGCGAGCTTGGCGACCTCCGAGAGCGTCGCGTCGGTGATCGCGGCGGTGTGCGCCTGGCGGTGGCGTGCGAGCTTCATGGCTCTCACGACGAGCGGATGCGGGCGACCGGCGGAGAGACCGATCACGAGCGTCGTGTCGTCGATCCGGCCGAGCCGTGAGAGCGCCTCCTGCGAGGGGCTCGCGACCACGTCGACGCGAAGGTCGAGCAGCATCAAGAGGTGACGGAGATAGCTCGCGAAGAACGCCATCTGGTCTGTGCCCGCGACGAGCACCTTCTCGGCGCCGACTATCGCCTCGATCAGTGACTCCACCGAGCTGCGCGAGACCTTGCGCGCGGTCTCCTCGACGTTCATGTGGTCGGCGACGAGGGCGGACTCGAACTCGTTCTGGTCGAGCGAGAACAGCGGCGTGGAGCTGCTCGTGCCTGCCTCCTGCGCTGCCTTCGCGTTGACGCGGCGGTATTCCTCGCGGGCGGCGGCCTGAAGCTCGGGGAAGCCCTCGAACCCGAGGGCCTGGGAGAAGCGCACGACCGTCGAGCTGGAGGTGTTCGCGCGGCGCGCGAGCTCCTCCGCCGTCTGGAAGGCGGCCTCGTCGAGATGGTCCACGATGTACTGCGCGACATCCTTCTGCGATCGCGAGCACTCGTCGAATCGGGCCTGGATGTACTTGGACAGACTCTGGTGCTCGCTGGTGCCGTTTGCGGGAACCGGCTCTGGTGTCTTTGTCGCGGATCTCTTCATCGGCGGTTGGATTCGACGTCGTGTCCTCGCACTCCTGCCGGCGAGCTCGGCGGATGTGACAACCGTTTGCGCGGCCGGCGCGTACATACACTCAGACGATGGTCGACTCGACACCGATACGGTCTCATCACGGGCCATGCCCGACGAGCTCCGCCCGCGGGCGCCCGGCGTGAGGATCGCGATCGTCGGAGCCGGGGTCTCCGGACTGGTGGCCGCCCACCTGCTGCACCGCGAGCACGAGATCGTGATGTACGAGGCCGGCTCCTACATCGGCGGCCACACGAACACGATCCGCGTCGACACCGCCCACGAGACTCATCAGGTCGACACGGGGTTCATCGTGATGAACGACCGCAACTATCCGAACTTCACGCGCCTGCTCGGCCGCCTCGGCGTCGCCACGCAGCCGACCAGCATGAGCTTCTCCGTGAAGGCGGAGGATGAGGACTTCGAGTACGCCGGCACTCCCGCGGGCCTGTACTGTCAGCCGAGCAACCTGGTCAGCGTCCGCTTCCAGCGCATGATCGTCGACCTGCTGCGCTTCAACCGCGCGCTCGGCCGGCTCCTCGAGCAGGAGCCTGGCTCGGACGAGTCACTCGGAGCGTTCCTGCAGCGCCACAGCTTCTCGCGCGGCTTCGTGGACCGCCTGATCGTTCCGCAGGTGTCCGCGGTCTGGTCGGCGGACCCCCGCGGCCTGCGCACGTTCCCCGTGCGGTTCCTCGCGGAGTTCTTCTCCAACCACGGCATGCTCGGCTTCACCGGCCGCCCCCGCTGGTCGACGATCGCCGGCGGCTCAGCCCGATATGTGGACGCGCTCGCCGCGCCGTTCCGCGAGCGCGTCCGCCTGCTCACCCCGGTCCGGGAGATCGCGCGGGGCCCCGGCGGCGTCAGCGTTCGCGCCGACGGCTGCGAGCCGGAGCGCTTTGATCACGTCGTGATCGCGACCCATTCCGGATCAGGCGCTCTCGCTGCTCGCCGACCCGAGCGAGCGCGAGCGGGAGCTGCTCGGGGCGATCCCCTACCAGGTGAACGAGGCGGTGCTGCACACCGACAGCTCGCTGCTGCCCCGGCGCCCGCGCGCTCGCGCTGCGTGGAACTTTCACCTGCTGCGCGAGCCGAGCGCGGCGAGCACGGTCACGTACTACATGAACCACCTGCAGCGGCTGCAGTCCAGCACGGACTTCTGCGTCACGCTGAACCGGACGCAGGCGATCGACCCCTCGAGCGTGATCAGGCGCATCGAGTACTCGCACCCCGTCTTCACCGAGGCGGGGGTCGCCGCGCAGGGCAGCTATGAGTCGATCGGGGGAGGCGAGTCGCGCACCCACTTCTGCGGCGCCTACTGGGGTTGGGGCTTTCACGAGGACGGCGTGCGGAGCGCGATCCGGGCGTGTGAGCCGTTCGGGGCGAGACTGTGAGGAGCTGCCTGTATGAGGGCTCGATCCGCCACCGCCGGCGCGGAGGCCCGCAGGACGAGTTCCGCCACCGCCTGTTCATGGTGTGCATGGATCTCGATGAGCTGCCTGAGCTGTTCGACCGCCACCCGCTGTGGTCGGCGCGACGCCCGGCACCGGCGTGGTTCAGGCGCGCGGACTACCTCGGTGACCCCGACGTGCCGCTCGCGGAGAGCGTGAGGGATCTGGTGGGAGAGCGCACCGGCAGCCGGCCGGACGGCCCGATCAGGCTGCTCACGCACATGCGTTACTTCGGCCACTGCTTCAACCCCGTCAGCTTCTACTACTGCTACGACGCCGGCGGCGGGCACGTCACGTCGGTTGTCGCGGAGGTCACGAACACGCCGTGGGGTGAGCGCCACTGCTACGTGCTGAGCGTGCAGGAGCCGCAGGACCACGGGACCGCGGCGCTCCTGCACGGAAGCTTTGAGAAGGTCCTCCATGTCTCCCCGCTCATGAGCATGGATCACGTCTACGACTGGCGGCTGACCGAGCCCGCCGAGCGACTCGCGGTGCACATCGAGTCGCGCGACCTCACCGGCGAGGTCGTCTTCGACGCGACGCTCGCGCTGCGGCGAAGGGAGATCACCGGGCGCGAGCTGACGAGGGCGCTGCTGCTTTATCCGCTGCTGACGATGCGGATCATGGCGCGCATCTACACGCACGCCCTGAGGCTGCGCGTCAGGGGTGCGAGGTACTTCCCGCACCCGGCGCGGGGAGCCCAGAGCGCATGATCTCCCAGAGCCCGCACACCTCCACCCTGCACGCGGGCGGACGCTGGCCCGGGAGCGCATCCCAGCGCGCCGCACGGACACTCGTGCTGCGCCTGCTGAGGAACATCTCCGGCGGGACGATCGAGCTCTGCGAGCCCGGGGGGCGCATCTCACTGGGGCGCCAGGGCGGCGGCGAGCCGCTTCGCGTGGAGCTGCACGTGCATGACCCTGCCTTCTACCCGGGGCTGCTGCGCGGGAGCGTGGGGCTGTGTGACACCTACATGGAGCGCATGTGGGACTGCGAGGACCTCGTTACGCTGACGAGGATCGCGGCGCTGAACGTGACCTCGCTGGACCGGCTGCGCCGCGTGCTCGCGCCGGTGCTGCTACCCGCCCAGCGCGCCGGGAGCCTGGTGGCCCGCAACACCCCGGGCCGCTCGCGCAGGCGGATCGCGGCCCACTATGACCTCGGCAACGAGCTGTTCGAGATGTTCCTTGACCCGACGATGATGTACTCGTGCGGCGTCTTTGACTCGCCGCAGAGCACGCTCGAAGAGGCCTCGCTCGCCAAGCTCGAGCGGATCTGCGAGAAGCTCGACATCGGCCCGTCCGACCACGTCGTCGAGATCGGGACCGGCTGGGGAGGCTTCGCGATCTACGCGGCCCGCACCCGCGGCTGCCGGGTGACCACCACCACGATCTCGCGCGAGCAGCACGCCTATGCTCTCGAGCGCGTCCGAGCGGCGGGGCTGTCCGCTCGCGTGAGCGTCCTGCGCAAGGACTACCGGGAGCTGAGCGGAAGCTACGACAAGCTCGTCTCGATCGAGATGATCGAGGCCGTCGGCTGGGAGTATCTGCAGACGTTCTTCCGATGCTGCTCGCGCCTGCTGCGCGGGGACGGCGCGATGCTGCTGCAGGCGATCGTCATCGACGACCGCGCCTATGAGGTCGAAAAGGCCGGCCGCAGCTTCATCAACACCTACATCTTCCCCGGCGGCTGCCTGCCCTCGGTCGAGGCGATCTCCCGCTCGGTTTCCAGGGCGACCGACCTGCGCCATGTCCACATGGAGGACATCACCAGCCACTATGCGACGACGCTCGCGCACTGGCGTGAGCGTTTCCTCGCCGGCTCGCCCCGGCTCTCCGCGCTCGGCTACGACGAGCGCTTCCGCAGGCTGTGGGAGCTGTACCTCAGCTACTGCGAGGGCGGCTTCCGCGAGCGGCGCATCCAGGACGTGCAGATCCTCCTCGCCAAGCCCGGCTACCGGGCCGAGCCGCTGAACGCGGCAGCCGCGAGGCCCGGCGCGAATCTCGCAGCTGCCTGAGGATCCTGCGGCTGTAGTCTGCCGGGCGAGATGCGGCGAGACCTGTTTGACGACCTTCACGAGGACTTCCGCGCTAGCTTCCGCACGTTCCTGGAGCGCGAGGTGCTCGGCGAGGACGGCCGCTACGGCGACTGGGAGCGCGCCGGGATCGTCCCCCGGGAGGTCTTCGCGCTGGCCGGCCGCGGCGGGTTCCTCGGCATGGCCGTCCCCGAGCGCCACGGCGGAGCCGGCGCGCAGGACTTCCGCCTGAACCTTGTGATCGGCGAAGAGACGCAGCTCGCCGGCGTCGGCAGCTTCGGGCTCGGGATAACGCTGCACAACGACATCTGCCTGCCGTACTTCCTGAGCTACTGCGACGAGGAGCAGAGCGAGCGCTGGCTGCCCGGGATCGCATCGGGAGAGCTGATCACCGCGATCGCGATGACCGAGCCGGGAATCGGATCGGATCTCGCGTCGATGTCGACGAGCGCGAAGCGCGACGGGGAGCACTACGTGGTCAACGGCGCGAAGACCTTCATCACCAACGGCATCAACGCGGACCTCGTGATCGTGGCCGTGAAGACCGGCCCCGGCGAGCGACACCGCGGGATCAGCCTGCTGATCCTCGAGCGCGGCATGGAGGGCTTCGAGCGCGGGCGCAACCTCGCGAAGATCGGACAGCACGCCCAGGACACGGCCGAGCTGTCCTTCGCGGACGTGCGCGTCCCCGCCCGCAACCTGCTCGGCGAGGAGGGACGCGGCTTCCACTACCTGGTCTCGAACCTGCCTCAGGAGCGGCTGTCGATCGCCGCGTCGGCGGTCTCCGCCGCGGAGGCGGCGCTCGGCTGGACGATCGACTACGTGCGCGAGCGCCAGGCGTTCGGGCAGTCGATCGGATCCTTCCAGGCTTCGCGCTTCACGCTCGCCGAGCTCCGCGCCGAGGTTGAGATCGGGCGCGTGTACATCGACCGCTGCGCGAGGGCGCTCAACGAGGGAGAGCTCACACCCGAGGACGCGGCGACCGCGAAGTGGTGGTGCACCGACATGCAGGGCCGCGTGGTCGACCGTTGCCTTCAGCTCCACGGCGGCTACGGCTACATCCTTGACTACCCGATCGCGCGCGCCTATGCGGATGCGCGCGTGACCCGCATATACGGCGGCGCGAACGAGATCATGAAGGAGATCGTCGGGCGCTCTATGGGGCTTTAGCGGTGGAGCGCGAGAGCTCGATGAAGTAGTCGAGCGAGTGCGGGTCCGCGAGCGAGTCGACGCTCGCGGCCTGCGCGGCTGGCATCCCCATCAGGATCCGCTTTACGGGGACCTCGAGCACCTTGCCCGACAGCGTGCGCGGCACCTGATCGATCTGGAGCACCTCATTCGGCACGTGCCTCGGCGAGCAGTCCTCGCGGATGCGCCGCTTGATCTGGCCCGCGAGCTCCTCGTCGAGCACCTCGCCGTCCGCGAGCACCACGAACAGGATCATCCACAGCTCCTCACCACGGCCCTCGTGTGGGATGTCGACGACGAGCGCGTCGATCACGCCGGGCACGGCGGCGGCCGCGCGGTAGATCTCGCTGGTGCCCATCCTCACGCCCTGGCGGTTGATCGTCGAATCCGAGCGGCCGTAGATGACGGCGCCGCCCCGCGGCGTGATGCGGATCCAGTCGCCGTGGCGCCAGACGCCGGGATACATCGAGAAGTAGCTCTCGCGCATGCGCTCACCGCCCTCGTCGCCCCAGAAGAACAGTGGCATCGACGGCATCGGCTCGGTGATGACGAGCTCGCCGACCTCGTCGGCCACGCTCCTGCCCTCTTCATCCCACGCCTCGACCGCGCATCCGAGCGCGCGGCACTGGATCTCGCCCTCGTAGACGGGCAGCAGCGGGCAGCCCCCCACGAACGCCGTGCAGACGTCGGTTCCGCCGCTCGTGGAGAACAGCCAGACGCCGGAGCTCACATGCCCGTAGATCCAGCGGAAGCTCTCCGGTGACAGCGGCGAGCCGGTCGAGCCGATCGCGCGCAGCGCCGACAGGTCGTAGTCCGTCGGCTCGACGCCGGCGGCCTCGCAGCTCGCGAGCAGACCGGCGCTCGTGCCCATGCAAGTGATCCTCGCGCGCTCTGCGAGCCGCCACAGCGCACCGAGGTCCGGGTGAGCCGGGCTGCCGTCGTAGAGCACGATCGCCGCGGGGCTGTGCAGAGCGCCGACCAGGAAGTTCCACATCATCCATCCGGTCGTCGTGAACCAGAACATCCGGTCGCCGGGTCGCAGGTCCAGGTGCAGGCGCTTCTTGAGCTGCTCGAGCAGGATCCCGCCGTGACCCTGCACGATCGCCTTCGGCAGCCCCGTTGTCCCGGAGGAGTACAGCACCCACAGCGGGTGGTCGAAGGGGACCTGCTCGAACTGGAGATCCTGTCCCTCGCCGCGCGCCATCAGCTCGCTCCACGTGAGGCCGACGGGAGCCTCGGCCGGCGGGGTTGACCCCGGTGAGAGGTAGGGAAGGGTGACCACGTGCTCAACCGTCGGCAGCTCGGCCAGAATCAGACGGGCAACCTCGCTGCGGTCGAAGTCCTTGCCGCCATGGCGGTAGCCGTCGACGGTCAGGAGCACCTTCGGGCCGATCTGCGCGAAGCGGTCGATCACGCTGCGCGCCCCGAACTCCGGCGCCGCGCTGGACCAGATCGCGCCGATGCTCGAGGTGGCCAGGAACGCCACGAGCGTCTCCGGGATGTTCGGCATGTACGCCACGACGCGGTCGCCCCGGCCGACGCCGAGCGAGCGCAGGCCGGCGGCGGCCGCCGCGACCTGCCGCGAGAGCTCGCCCCAGCTGATCTCGGCGAGCTCGCGCAGCTCGGAGGTGTGCACCACGGCGATGTCGCCGGGGTCATGGCCGGCGAGAAGCAGATTCTCCGCGAAGTTCAGCTCGGCTCCCTCAAACCACCGGGCGCCCGGCATCTCCCGGCCCGCGAGCACGCGTTCGTAGGGCCTTGACGCGCGCACCCCGAAGAAATCCCACAGGCCTGCCCAGAACTCCTCGAGCTCGTCGATCGACCACTGCCACAGCTCCTGATAGCCGGAGAAAGGGCGCCCACGACGATCGCCGGCCCAGCGCATGAAGCGCGCCATCTCGACCTGCTCGGCCTGATCCTCGTCGGGCCTCCACAGCGGCTGTTGCGTCTCCTGGCTGGACAAGTTCTGGCTCACTCTCCCGTCTCGGTGCTCGCCCCGCGGCGGCGGGGCCCATGGGCGCGACCGTTTATACCGGCCCGCGCGCGAGGAGCGCAGGGTCGCCGCCCGGCATGCGCCTGCCGGGGGGATATTCTCGGCCGTCGTGGATGCTCCCGGACTGCGCGCAGAGTTCCCGGTCCTGGGCCGGACGGCGTACCTGAACGCCGGCACCGACGGGCCGCTCCCCTCCGACGCCGTCCGCGCCGCCGCGGCTGAGCTGGGGCGCGAGCTCAGCGACGGGAGGGCACAGGCCCACTTCCAGCGGAACACCGAGCTGAAGGACGCCCTGCGCGCCGAGTACGCGAGCCTGCTCGGCGCCGACCCGGCGGATGTTGCGCTAACGACGTGCACGACCGAAGGGATCGGCCAGACGATCGGCGGCCTCGAGCTCGGTCCCGGCGATGAGGTCATCACGAGCGACGAGGAGCACCCCGGGCTGCTCGGCGCCCTCTCGGCCCTGCGCGAGCTTCGGGGCGTGAACATCCGGATGGTCCCGCTGCACCGCGTCGCCGAGTCCGTCGACGCACGCACGACCCTCATCGCGTGCTCGCACGTGGGCTGGATGAGCGGGTCGTTCGCGCCCGCCGAGCTCTCGGCGGTGGATGTCCCCGTTCTGCTGGACGGCGCTCAGGGCATCGGCGCGGTGCCGGTCGACGTGATCGCGCTCGGCTGCGACGCGTATGCCGGCCCGGGCCAGAAGTGGCTGTGCGGCCCGGACGGCACCGGCATGCTCTACGTCCGGCCCGAGCTGCGCGAGCGGCTGGCGATCTCGCGCCGGGGCTACCCGAACCTCGCCGATGCAATGGCGGGCCTGGATGCCCGCCTGCACGACGACGCCCGCAGCCTTGACTGCGCGTCGATGAACGCCGAGACCCTCGCGGCAGCGCTGGCGGCGACGCGCGTGTTGGCGGCAGCCGGCTGGGACGCCGTCCACAGCCGCGCGCGCGAGCTCGCGCAGGAGCTGTGTGAGCGGCTGGCGGCTATCGGCCGGGAGCCCGCCCCGCGCGGGCCGGGCACGCTCGTCGCGTTTCCGTCCGAGGATCCCGAGGCCGAGCGGGCCCTGCTGGCGGATCAGGGCGTGGTCCTGCGTAACATCCCTGACCGGCCCTGGCTGCGCGCGTCGGTGGGAGCATGGAACGACGCGGAGGACCTCGACCGCCTCCTCGCCGCTCTTGGCGGATGACGCACCGGGCCCGGCCATCGACAACCTCGCAGAGAACCAGCAACGCGCAATGAGCGACTCACCCCCGATCGCACCGGAGCTCGGAGCCCCGGCCCGGCCCGAGCCCACGCGCGATCCGCCGACCCCGGACGCCGGACCGCTCAAGCGCCTGACCCTGACGAGCCCCGGGTGCGCTACGCCGGCCTCGTGCTGGTGCTCGTGCTCTCCGGCGTGCTGAACATCCATCGCCTGTCCCAGAACGGCTTCGCGAACATCTTCTACTCGGCGGGCGTGAAGTCGATGCTGCGCTCCTGGCACAACTTCGTGTTCGTCTCCTTCGACCCGGGCGGCCTGGTGTCGGTCGACAAGCCGCCGCTCGGCCTGTGGCTGCAGGCCGTCAGCGCGAAGCTCTTCGGCTTCACTCCGATGAGCCTGCTGCTCCCGGAGGCACTGGCAGGAACGCTCGCCGTCGGGCTGCTCTACCTGATCATCGCTCGCCGGGCCGGAACGCTCGCGGCGCTCGCCGGCGCAACGGCGATGGCGGTGTTCCCCTCGTTCGTCGCCGTCTCCCGGGACAACGGCGTCGATGCGCTGCTGATCCTGCTGATGGTGGCGGCCGCCGGGACCGGCCTGCGGGCAACCGAGAGCGGCCGCCTGCGCTGGCTGATGGCCAGCGCCGTGCTGGTCGGGCTCGCGTTCAACACGAAGACGCTCGCAGCCGCGCTGGTGATCCCGGGCATCGCGCTCGCATACATGGTGTGCGCGCCCGGCTCGGCTTGGCGCCGGGTCGGGACGCTCGCCGCGGCGGGGGCCGTGATGGTGCTCGTGTCGTTCTCGTGGATTGCGTTCGTGGAACTCACACCCGCCTCACAGCGCCCGTATGTCGGCAGCTCCACGAACAACACCGAGCTCGGCCTGACCTTTGAATACAACGGCCTCGGCCGCGTGAACGGCCAGGTCGGGGGGCCCGGCCACATCCCGTTCGGCCTCGGCGCCCGCGCGCCCAGCACCAAGCCCACTCCGCCCAAGGCTCCGGCCGCCCATCCGACTTCCAGCGCCCGGGTGATCCTCCCGAACGGACGGTACAAAGAGCCGATCGCATTCGGCGGGTCCCCGGGCCCGATCCGCCTGTTCGGCGTCGGGCCTGGGAGATCAGGCCGGCTGGATGCTCGCGTTCGCGATGTTCGGCCTGCTGGCCGCCGCGCTCGGACTGCTTCTCGAACCGCGCGCCCGCAGCGGCGAGCCGCCACCATCCCGCAGGCGCGACCCGCTGCTCGCGTGCACGATCTCCTTCGGCACCTGGCTGCTCGCCGAGTACCTCGTCCTCAGCACCTCGAAGGGAATCGTCCACCCGTACTACGTCTCGGCGCTCGCGCCGAGCGTCGGCGCGATGTCCGGGCTCGGCCTGATCGCGCTCGCACGGCTCGCGCGCGGCCGCAACCGCGCGATCGGGATCGGCGTCGCGCTGCTCGCGATCGCGGCGAGCGTCGGTGTGCAGGTCGTCCTGATGCACCGCATGCAGTACAAGGTCTGGTTCGTGCCGGTGCTGCTCATCGGCACCGGCATCGGGGTCTGCGCCCTGCTGGTGCGGCGGAGCCTGGCGGGACCTGCGCTCGCCTTCACCTTCTGCGTGCTGCTGCTGATGCCGGCCGCATATTCGTCCTCGACCTGGCTCGCCCCGGTGGAGGGGACGTTCCCGGCAGCCGGTCCAAAACAGACGGCCGGAGCCGGGGGCTACGGCGTCGCAAAGTCGGCGCTCGCCGTCGACCGCGCGCTGGTCGCGTATGTGCAGAGCCACCATCCCGGCTCGCGCTGGGAACTGCTGACAGTCGCCTCGGACACGTCGGCGCCGATGATCCTGCTGGGCCTGGACGGCGGCGCGATCGGCGGCTACAGCGGCACCGATCCGTCGCTCGACGGCGCCTCGCTCGCTCACCTCGTCAGCACGGGCAAGGCCCGCTACGTGCTGCTCGGCGGGGCATATTCCACGCGTGGAGGCGACCGCGCAAGCGAAGCCGTCTCCCACTCCTGTGTGCTCCTGAAGCCCACCACGTGGGGCAGCCCCGTGCACTATCCGTTCGGCCTCGCGCTGTTCGACTGCGCCGGCCGCGAGGCGGCGCTCGCCGCCTCCTGACGGCGCTCAGGCCGCGACCGTCAGCTCGCGGTGAAACGCGCGGCTGAACAGCTCGCCCTCGCGGCCTGCCGCCCAGCGCGGCACCGCGGGCTCGCCGTCGGCGATCAGGCGCAGCTCGACCCCAGCGTCGGTGGCGGTCATCTCGGTGGAACGGACGAGCTGATCGCGTGAGCGCTCGAGGTCCTCGGCGAGGCGCAGCAGGACCGAGCAGCGGTCGAGCAGCGCAACCTCCTGCGGGCCGAACAGGGCCGCCATCGGCCCGGGAGCCGGCATCCCCTTGCGGTGGTAGCGAGCCGACTGGGCGATGATCGCCGTCTCCATCGGACTGAACCCGGGCAGGCCCCCGTTGAGGATCAGGTAGCGCGAGTGCTTGTGATGGTCGTCGTAGTCGATCGACATGCCGATGTCGTGGAGCATGCAAGCGGCCCACAGCAGTTCGCGCTCATGCGGGTCGCCGTCGTGCAGCCCGAGCCCGGCGAGCTCGTCGAACATGCCGAGTGCGAGCGTCGCGACGTGCCGGGTGTGCTCGGCGTCGACGTGGTATTGCGCGGCCATGTTCAGCACGCTCGATCGGCGCACGTCGTCAAGCAGCGGCGGGTCGCGGTCGGCCAGCAGCCGCTCGAAGAAGACGCCCTCTCGCAGCCCGGCCTCGGTCACCTCAAGGCCGTCGAAGCCGCCGGCCTCCACCGCGCCCTGCACGACCACCGCGCCGGCCAGGATCAGATCCGCGCGGGAGGGCTTGACCCCCGGGACGCTGGCGCGCTCGGCGGCCGGGAGCGCTGCCAGTCTGCCGACGAGCTCATCGAGGGCCTCACGGCCGATCACCACACCCTGGACTCCGTTGGAGGGCTCCCCCGCCGCCCGCTGGGCCGCGGCCGCCAGGTTCCGGACGGTGCCGCCGATCCCGACGAGCCTGCGCCCGCCGCAGCCCGCTCCCGCGAGCCACGGCGCCTGCGAGAGCTCCTCGGCCACATGCTCGCGGAGCTCCTGGAGCTGCTTGCGCTTTGCGGGACCGTTCGGGGGCAGGAACCGCTCGCTCATCAGCACGGTGCCCACGCGCCAGGAGCCCGACTGGACACGCGCAGGCGCCCGCGCACCCCGACGAGTTGCATCGAGCCCCCGCCGAGGTCCAGGACGCAGCCGTCGGTGAGGGTGCTCGAGTTGATCGCCGCGAGGTAGCCGTAGCGCGCCTCCTGCTCGCGGCTGAGAACCCTGATCGGAAGGCCGAAGCGCTCCCTGGCGCGCTCCAGGAACACATCGGCGTTCTCGGCGTCGCGGATCGCGCTCGTCGCGACGGCATCCACCGCTCCTCCCCGAGGTCGCTCGCGCGGCAGAAGTGCGAGAACACGTCCAGTGTCGCGAGCGCCCGCTCGATCGGCGCCTCTCCCAGGCGCCCGGTCCATCATCCCCTCGCCGATCCGGACGGGCTCGTGGATCTCGTCCGTCCGCTTCCACCAGCCCTCTCCTGCCATGAACACGACGAGCCGGAACGAGTTCGATCCGAGGTCGATGACTGCGACGCGATCGCCGGGCTTCATGCCGCGCAGGGTATTCGCAGCATCGGCGGTGATCAGGGCATGGCGAGCCGCGTCAGGGAGCCTGGCCGGGGCGCGTGCGCTTGGCCTGGTACATCGCCCGGTCGGCTTCGGCGAGCACCTCCTCCGGGCCCTGCGAGTTCTCGTCGATGAGGACGAAACCGATGCTCGCGCTGGGGTGCACGACCGCGTCACCGACATCGATGCTGCAGGCCGGGAAGGACGCGCGAGATGCCGTCCGCCACGACAGCGAGGCCCTCCATGTCGATGTGCGGGAGCAGGACCGCGAACTCATCCCCGCCGAGCCTCGCGACCAGGTCCGTTTCGCGCAGGCGCCGCGTCAGCGCCCGGGCGACCGCCCGCAGCGTCTCGTCGCCGGCCCGGTGACCATGGGTGTCGTTGACGGCCTTGAACGCGTCGAGGTCGATCACCATCAGGCCCGCGAGCTCGCCGTAGCGCACCGAGCGCGCGACCTGCAGGCGCAGGTCGTTCTCGAACAGCCTGCGGTTGCGCAGGCCTGTCAGCGGGTCATGATCGGCAAGGTGGCGGAGCTGGTCCTCGAGGCGCTTGCGCTCTGAGATGTCCTGAAGCTGCGCGATGAAGTGCAGCGGCGAACCGTCCTGGTCGCGCACCAGCGACATCGACAGGATCGCCGCGACCGTCTCGCCGGCGGCGTCGAGGTAGCGCTTCTCGACCTGAAAGGCGGGGATCGCGCCGTCGAGCAGGGCGCCGCGCTGCTCGATGTCGTTGAGCGCGTCGTCGGGGTGCACGATCCCCTCCAGCTGCTTGCCGATCAGCTCATCGGCGGTGTAGCCGGTGATCTCGCAGAGAGCGCGGTTTACGAGCAGCCAGCGGCCGTCGGTGTCCAGCAGCCCCGTGCCGATCGGAGCCTGCTCGAACACCTCCTCAAAGCCCGCGCCCCGCGCGCGGGCGAGGATCTGGGCCTGCCTGCGGGCGGTGATGTCGAGCACGACCGCCACCCCGCCCGCGATCTCCTCACCGTCGGCGGACTGCGCGCTCGAGAGCGTCAGCGGCCCCACGTCGACCATCAGGCAGTGCCGCTGCTCCGGGTCCAGATCTCCCGCGAGCGCGTCTCGCCTGTCAGCGCGGAGCGCAGCAGCGGAGCAATCGCGTCGAACACCTCCGCCGGGAACACGTCCGAGAGCGGGCTTCCCTCGCTGAAGGCAGCTGAGTCGCCGACCCGCTCCACCGCGCTGCCGGCGCTCATCACGAACCGCAGCTCGGTGTCGAACACGAGGATCAGCGCCTCCGGCAGCTCCCGAAGCGCAGCCGCGGCTGCGCTGTCGGCGCTCGCGATCACTCCGTTTGCGGCACGGCGATGAGATGTGGGCCCGCTCACAAGGGCCTCATCGGCATCACGTGGCCGTGGCTTGAGCGCGCTGGACGACTGCTGCGCCGGGCCGAGGCGGTCGTCTACGATCGGCCGATGAGCGCTCGGCGCGGGACTGCCTCGAGAACCGGGTCACCGAGGAGCGACGGGATGCGGCAGGCCGTCGAGATGCTGTGCGCCCACCACGAGGCGCGCTCGCGCAGGGGTCCCCGCCGAGGAGGTCATCGGCGAGCGTCGCGAGGCGCGCACGCGCTCCCGCGACGCCCTCACCAGGCGCGAGGTGCTCGCCGGCGGCGCCGCGATCGGCGCCGGGGCCCTGCTCGCGTCGAGCCCGGCCGCCGGCCTTGCGAGGGCGTTGAAGGGGCGCGGCCCCCGCGTCGCGGTCGTCGGGGCGGGCCTGGCCGGTCTTCGCTGCGCGCACATGCTGTGGACCGGGCGTCCCGGTCAACCGATCGCATCGACGGTCTACGACGCCAATCCCGATCGCGCCGGCGGCCGCTGCTGGACGCTGCGCGGCTACTTCGCCGACGGCCTGAGCACCGAGCACGGCGGCTCCTTCCTGAACGGAAACCAGACGGCGATCCGCCGCCTCGCGGACGGCCTCGGCCTTGCACAGGAGCTCGTGGACGGCGGAGACCTCCCGAGCGGGCAGGAGGTGTACCTGATCGACGGCGCCCCCTACACCTACCGGGGCCAGCTCGGACTGGGAAAGCGTCGGGTACTCGGTGTTCCATCGCGCACGAGGGGAACTTGCCAGCCCCGCTGGGCAGGCGCGCCTTGACTCGATGTCGGTGCCGGAGTGGCTCGACAGCACCCCGATCGGGACGGGCAGCCGCTTCGGCAAGCTGATGCTCGCCAACGTGGTGACGGAGAACGGCGGCGATCCAGAGGACATGTCCGCGCTGGACCTGATCGAAATCACCGGCCCGCGCCGCGACGTCCTGAACCTTCCCGGCGACGACGAGCGCTGGCACATCGTCGGCGGCAACGACCAGATCGTCACTGGGATGATCGCCCAGCTGCCCCGCGGCGCTGTAAGGCGGGGCCACGAGCTCGTCGCCCTCGTTGCACAGCCGGATGGTTCGATGAAGCTGGTGATGGATGTCGCCGGCAGCACCACCGAGGTGCGTGCCGACGTCCTCGTCCTGGCGCTCCCGTTCAGCACGCTCCGCAACGTCGACCTGTCGCGCTCGGGGCTCTCTTCGTCCAAGCGGGAGGTGATCAACACGATCGGCATGGGCTCGAACGCGAAGATCCACCTGGAACTCGCGCGGAAGTCCTGGCCTGCACTCGGCTACAGCGGCGCCACCTACAGCAACTGGGACGGGTTCTGCTGCGCGTGGGACGACAGCGTGCCTCTCGGAGCGGACGGCGCGCCGGCCCTCTTCGTCGGCTTCCCGGGCGGCCGCGTGGGCGCGAGCGGGCTGAGCGGAGCGGCGCACGGTCCCGCTCCCGAAGCCGACGTCGGCTGGCTGCTGAGGCAGGTCGAGCTCGTCTTCCCGGGCACGTCAGCGCTGTTCACCGGGCGCGCCTACGAGGATCATTGGTCACTGGACCCATGGTCCCTCGGCGCCTACTCCTACATGCGCGTTGGGCAGGCGGCGACCTACGGCGCCAGAGCGGCGGCGCCGGAGGGCGCGGTGCTGTTCGCCGGGGAGCACACGTCGACTCTGAACCAGGGCTTCCTCGACGGCGCGGTCCAGAGCGGAGAGCGGGCGGCCCGCGAGGTCCTCGCGCGCACCGCGCATCCGCGCTGAGTCCTGGCAGGGGGCGAGCGCCCTCCGCGAACCTCCGGTCGGCTCAGGCGGCGTCCTCGACCTCGACGCCCCGCATCTCCCGGACGAGCGACACCAGCGGCTCGATGAGCGCGTTCGCACCGTCCTCGCGCCAGATCAGGGAGATGGCGCCCGGGGTCGCGTCGAGCAGCGGCACGACGACGAGAGCCGGCATCAGCTGACCGACGAGCGCGGCGTGGCACGCCGGGCCCGCCATCACGCCGCGGCCTTCTGCGAGCATCATGAAAAGGTCCGATCCGCCGCGCGCCTGGTCGGGCGTCGAGTGCGGGGGTGGCCCTCCGCGGTGATCGTCGAGCGTCCAGAAGCCCGCCCAGGCGGGGTCAACGCTCGGGTGCAGCCCGATGAACGTCTCCTCCAGCACGTCTTCGACGCTGACGCCCTCGCGGCGAGCGAGCCGGTGCGAGCGCGGCAGCACGATCGCCCTCGGTTCCTCCCGGAGCTTCTCGACCCTCATCCCGGGCGGTGCTTGTGTCATGTGGGCGATCCCCACGTCCACCCCGTCGAGCCACCCCTCAAGGCCCGGGCCGGGGAACGGGAGTTCCTTGAAGCTGACATCGATCTCGGGGTGCCGGCGCGAGAGCTCGGCGAACAGCTCGGGGCTGTGGATCACCGGCGCGCCGGCGACAAATCCAATCTCGAGTTCCCCCTGCGCAGCCCGTGCGAGCGACCGCGCGGTGTCCTCGGCCTCGGCGGCCGCTGCGAGCGCGACCTGAGCCTTCTCGAGGAACACCTCGCCGGAGTGTGTGAGGGTGACGCCCCTCGCATGTCTGATGAGCAGCTCGAATCCCAGCTCGGACTCGAGGTTGGCGATCGACTGCGAGAGCGCGGGCTGAGCGATGTTCAGCTTCCGCGCGGCGCGCGTTATCTGGCCCTCGCGGGCGACCGTCACGAAATAGAGCAGTTGAGCAGCCTTGACTGCCATTGGCGGACCCCCCGGTCGCCGCGTTGGCACACACTGCTGCGCAGTCTACCCGAGCGCGCCGCTCCGCCGGAACGGGGGAAAAACCCTGCAAAAAGGGCCTTCCCGGGCCCAATCGAGACAGATACGCCGGGCCTATGCCAAGGCGGACAAAGAGTATTAGACTTTCGTTAAGAGAGGTACAACACTTCGTCGGGATGATTCCCTTCCTGATGATCGCCGGATGGCTGACAATTGCGACCGTGGTGGTCGGTGTGTGCCTCGTGTCAGCCGGAGCCGATTCGCCTGCGTCGGGGAGCATCGACCCAGCGACGCCGCACCGAGGTTCGGCTCCTTCCCTCCGCGGACGCTGGCGCAGGCGCGGGGACGTCTGTCCCTCAATGTCCCCGCGCCTACCTACTTCCAGTGGGGCGCAGCAGCCAGGCCAGCCAGCCGCCGCCCGCCATGCTCGTGCCGGGGGGATCGGCTGCGGGCGGCGAGCCGGGCAGCCGCACTCCTAGCGCCCCGCGGTTATCCCTTTACGTCCACCCGGCCGGGCGCGGTCGCGGCCTTCGGGGCCGGCGCCTTCGGGGCGTTGTCACCGTCGTGGTCCTGGTCTGGCGCTCCCGGAGCCTCGCGGGACTCTGGCTTGGCCTGAGCCGGCGCGTGGCCTGGCCCGGCGATGGGGCTGATGCTCATGGTGATCCTCCTGTGTTGGGTGCCCGCTTCATCGGCGCCCCACGCCGCGCCTTGACGTTGTGAGTGGACTCTCACGGCCGCGGCAGCCACGGCGCGCTCACGCTGCGTCGAGCGGCCTGCTCCAGATACAGCGCGGGAGTGGCGATCCTCACCGCAGGCCGGCGCGCGCTCCCGCGTCCTTAGAATGCGCCGACCATGCGCCGCGCCAGCTCAGCCCTGTCCGCTCGCGCGGCTGCGGCCGGATCATGGATCGCCCTCGCCGGATGCTGTGTGCTCACGACGGGCTGCGCCGGCGGGACGAGCGCGGCGAACACGCCGCCGCGCAGCACGGGCGCAGCCGAATACGCCCGCGCGGTCAACCTAAGCGGGGCGGACCTGCCCGAAATGGCGCAGGCCTCGGCCGAAGCGCCGGCGCCGGCGCCGACCGCGGAGGCCGGCGCGTTCGCCCGCTGCGACGGCGAGTCCGCGCCCGGCCGGCGCGTGGCCGACATCCAGTCGGCGGAATTCTCCGCGGGACAGGCGGCGAACGGGCAGGTCCTGCGCTCGGTCGTTGAAGTCCTGCCCTCCCCCGCGCTCGCCGCAGGAAACCTGGCGGCGTTCCGGAGCCATCTCGGCATGGAGTGCTACGTGCGGTTCCTCGAAGCCGCCAACAAACGGCGTCCCGGCACGCTCCGCTACGGCCACGCGCGCATATCGCCGCTTCCAAACCCGCTCGCCGGCGAGGTGCCGAGCTTCGCGCGGCGTGTGAGGAACGTGCTGCATGGGACCGGCGCGGACGGCCGCCCGATCGCGATCCCCGTCTACCACGACACATACGCGTTCGTGCAGGGCCCGGCGGAAGTGAGCCTGCTCGCGACGGGCTTCTCATCACCCGTCCCGCTGCCGGCCGAGCAGCGCCTGATCGAGCTGCTCTTCAGCCGCGCGACGGTTCACCATCTCTAGCCCCGAAAGCGCGCATCACGCCGCGCCGAACATGAGAGCTTTCTCCTCGATCTCCTAATCTGGGCTTTATGTTCGCGGCACAAGGTGAATGATCTTCGAGACCCGCAAATCAAAGGACTGGGACTCGCGCGTGCCCCACGCCGAGCTGATGGCGCGCAGCCCGGGCTTCCAGGACCTGCGCGACCGCATACTCGCCCTGGCTGAACCTGACGCCGGGCAGACGGTCGTCGATGTCGGCGCCGGCACCGGCCTTCTCACGCTCGCCGTGGCTCCCCGCGTCGAGCACGTCTGGGCGATCGACTTCTCGCCGGCGATGTGCGAATACCTCGGCGTGAAGGCCGGCAGCGCCGGGCTCGAGAACGTCGACGTCGTCGTCGCCTCCGCCGCGAGCCTCCCGCTCGTCGACGGCGTGGCCGACCTCGTGATCTCCAACTACTGCCTGCACGAGCTCGGGCACGAGGACAAGATGCTCGCGCTCGGCGAGGTGATGCGCGTCCTGCGCCCCGGCGGGCGCCTCGTATTCGGCGACATGATGTTCTCGCTGAACCCGATGGCTGTCCGTGATCGCGCGGTCGTCACGGACAAGCTCCGCTCGATGGCGGCCCGCGGCCTTCCCGGCATCTGGAGGATCATCAAGAACGCGTTCCGCCTGCTAAGCGGCCGCTGGGAGGCACCCGCCAACGTCGAGTGGTGGCAGCAGGCCCTTCGCACCGCGGGCTTCGAGCGGGTCGAGATCCAGACCCTCTCACACGAGGGCGGCATCGCCGTCGCATATGCGCCGCGGCACCCCAGCGCGGTCACAGCGTCCTTGGACGGCGCGTCCGAGCCCGCGCTCGCCGCTACCGAGTAGCGGCACCCGCTCCTACGGTTCGGCCTGCAGCGTCGCGACCCCGGGGACCTGACCCACTGCGCTGAGGCGCCTGAGAGCGCCCGGCATGTGCTTCAGGTAGGCGTCCATGAACGCGATCGTCGTGCGCTCGACGATCGTCAGCTGCGGCTGCTCGTAGGTGTAGGGCGGGATGTGCGACGCGCCGATCAGCTTCAGCAGGTACTTGGGCCGGTGAGCGGCCGCGAAGTAGGTGTACGTCGCCGCGGGGAGGTTGATGTTGTCCGAGGTCCCCTGCGTGGCGAGCAGCGGCGGGCCGCCGGCCGGGAACGCGAATTCGCCGCCCGCGGGGATCTCGGCCCCCGACAGGATCACGGCTGCACCGACGCGCTTGTCGCGGTAGCCGGGTGCGTACGCGAGCCGCGAGCGCGGTGTCGCCTCCGTCGGAGTGGCCGCTGACGGCGATCTGCGCCGGGTTGATCAGCCCGTGCAGCGGGCTGGTGGCTGACGCGGATTCGCTCAGCAGGGTCGTGATCAGGAAGCTCATGTCGGCCGGCTGGTTGGTGAGGTCTTCCTCGTTCGGCCCACCCGGCGCGCTCTGGTTGGTCAGCGGGAAGGCCGGTGCCGCGACGACGTAGCCGGCGCGTGCCCAGCTCTGCAGCAGGCGCTGGTAGAGAGCCGGCGTGTGGGCGAAGCCATGTCCGAACACTACGAGCGGGAAGGGGCCGTCCGCGCTCGCCGCCGGAGCATTCGCGACATCGGTGGCGCTCGGCGCTCCCAGCGCCGGATAGCGGACGTAGGTGAGCAGCGGCCGCGGTTCGCTCGCTCCGCTCGGGAGCGTGATCGTGCGACTGGAGTCGGACAGGTGGAGCACCCGCAGGCCGACGGCGAACGTCGTCGGCTTCGCCGCGAGCACCCGCTTGTGGGCGCTGCCGCCGATCACCGCGCTGAGCAGCAGGGCGAACAGCAGCAGCACCACTGCGAGCGCGCCCAGCGCGATCGCGCGCCTGCGCCGAATCTCGCGTGCCCTGGTCTCGCGGCGCTCGGCGCGCTGGCGCGCCCTCTCGTCCTCGTCGGTTGTCGCGGCGCTCGGGTTCATCGGCTCACTGAAGTCGCTGCACCGCCGCCCGTGCTGCGGGAGCGGGCAGAGGTCCTCCCGGTAGCGTTCGCGATGGGCACGCGGAACCCTCGTGGGCGCATGCCGGCGACCGGCCCACGAGCGCTGCCGCCGGCCTCTGCCAACATGGCGCGATGCACGAGGACGCGCTGGTCGACCCACTCGAGCTCGCGGCCCGGCTGGGCGAGCCGGGCCTGAGGGTGCTCGATGCGACGGTCCACCTTCGCCGCGATGATCCGGGCGCGACGTACACCGTCCACAGCGGCCGCGAGGACTACGAGCGCGCCCATATCCCGGGCGCCGCGTTCGCGGATCTCGCGCAGGAGCTCTCGGACCCCGACGCCCCCCATGCGTTCGCGCTGCCCGATGCCGAGCGCTTCGCTGCCGCCGCAGGCGCGCTCGGGATCGGCCCGGGAACGCGGGTCGTCGCCTACGCCCAGCAGACGCCGATGTGGGCAACCCGGCTCTGGTGGCTGCTTCGCTATTTCGGTTTCGAGAACGTCGGCGTGCTCGACGGAGGTCTGCGGGGGTGGCTCGCATCCGGCCTGCCCGTCGAGGCGGGGGACGCGGGCTTCCCGCAGGCGGAGTTCGACGCGCGCCCGCGCGAGGAGATGGCCGCGAGCCTGGAGGAGGTCGCCGCGATCTCCTCCGGCGGCGCGGCGTGCCTGGTGAACGCGCTCTCGCCGCAGGCATTCCGCGGCGATGGGCCCGGCGCCTACTCTCGGCCCGGGCGGATCCCCGGCAGCGTCAACCTGCACTGGGAGCTTCTACTGGACGCCGAGACGGGGCGCTTTCGCTCGCGCGCGGAGATCGCGGACGCGCTGGGCGATCTCGGCAAGCCCGGGACGCCACCCGTCGTCGCCTACTGCGGCGGAGGGATCTCGGCAACCGTCGACCTGTTCGCGCTCGAGCTGGTCGGGCGCAGCGGCGCTCGCCTCTACGACGGCTCGCTGACGCAGTGGTCGGCAGACCCGTCGCTGCCGATGCAGCGCGGCTGAGGTCTCCTCAGCGCACGGAGTGCGCGCGCAGCGCCTCGCGCAGGCGTGCCTCATGGGCCGCGAACGCCTGCGTCCCAAGCATCTCCAGCGTGCGCGGGCGAGGCAGCTCTATCGAGAGTGTCGCCGCGACCCGGCCCGGGCGCGGCGAGAGGACGTAGACGCGGTCGGCAAGGTAGACGGCCTCCGCCACGTCGTGTGTGATCAGCACGACGGTCGAGCCGACCTCCTCCCAGACCTCCAGCAGCCAGTGCTGCAGGTCCGAGCGGGTGATCCCGTCCAGCGCTCCGAAGGGCTCGTCGAGCAGCATCGCGGGCCGCCCGAGCAGGACCGTGCGCAGGAACGCGGCGCGGTGGCGCATGCCGCCCGAGAGCTGCCACGGCCAGGAGCGCTCGAAGCCGGCGAGGCCGAAGCGCTCTAGCAGCGGCCGCGCACGCTCGCGGGCCTGGGCTCGGTCCATCCCGGCGAGCGTGAGCCCGATCGTGACGTTGTCGATCGTGCGCCGCCACGGCAGCAGCCCGTCGCGCTGCGGCATGAACGCGCAGGCTCCGAGGCGCTGATCGACGACGCGGCCGTCGATCAGGACCTCGCCGGCATCCGGGTCCTCCAGGCCGGCAAGGATGTGGAACAGCGTGCTCTTGCCGCAGCCGCTGGGACCGATCACCGCGACGAACTCTCCCGCGGCGGCGTGCAGGCCGACGTCGTCGAGCGCCAGCAGCTCCGAGTCCTGCACCGCGGGATAGCTCTTGCGGAGGGACCGCACCTCGAGCCGCGCCCCCGGGGTGCGTCCCACGGCCCCGCTCCGCGTGTCGTCGGCGGTGCCTGCGCTCGCGCTCACCAGTCGACCTCACTCTGGCTGGGCCGCCTCCAGGGCATCGCCGCCCGCTCGAGCAGCGCGACCCCGACGAACAGGGCAAGCGTCAGCAGCGTGGTCACGAGGATCGCCCCGAACACGAGTTCCGTGCGAAACGCGTTCTTGCTGGCCTGCATGTAGACACCGAGGCCCTGTTCGGCGCCGACATACTCGGCGAAGATCGCCGACACATACGCGTAGGTGACACCAACCTTCATGCCGGTGAACATCTGCGGGACCGCGCTCGGCGCCCGCACGCGCAGAAGCAGCTGCAGCCGACTCGCGCCCATCGTCCGCAGCAGCGCCATCGAGTCCGGGTCCGATGGAGGCCAGGCCCTGAACTGTCCCGACGGCGACCGGGAAGAACGTGAACAGCGCGACCAGCCCGATCTTCGGCGCCGTGCCGAACCCGAACCAGATCACCACCAGCGGCGCGAGCACGATGATCGGGAGCGTCTGCGAGGTGACCATCAGCGGGTAGAAGCTGCGGCGGACGGTGCGCGACCAGTCGATCGCCACGGCGAGCAGCACCGCCACGACCGTCGCGAGGGCGACGCCCAGTACGGCCTCCTTGGTGGTCGTCCACATCGCGGGCCAGAGGTTCGCCCGGTCCTGCCAGGTGGCTTCAGACCAGCGCGGGCCCGGGCAGCACAGTGGTGCTCACATCCAGCGCGCTCGTCAGCGACGTCCCACAGTACGAGGAGCACCAGCAGAACCAGCGCCGGCGGCCAGATGTGGCTGAGCCGCACGCGCATGTGGCTCGGGCCGGGACGTGCCCCGCCGAGCTCGTGGTCGGCCGCGTGGGCGCTGGAAGCCGTAGCCTGCGAGGTGGTCGTGCTCGCGCTCATGCCCCTCAGGTTACCCGCTTGACCGTGTGTCTGCTACTTTGCGATGCGCATTGTGAACATCACTGCCCGCGTGCTGATAGAAAGGCGAATACCACCGTGCTAGAGAAGCTGCCACGCCCGAACCTCCGAGCCCTGCCCGCTGCGAGCGCCGTCGTGGCCTGCGCCGCGCTCCTGGCAGCCTGCGGCTCGAGCTCGTCGGCCGGCACCTCGGCGACCGCCGGCGGCACAACAGACTGTGCGCATCGCGCTCGACTACACGGCGAACGTCAACTACCTCGGCATCTACGCGGCGATCGCAAACGGCTACTTCGCTCAGAACGGGATCAACCCACAGATCATCCCCTACGCCGAAACGCCCGCCGAGACGCTGATTCAGAGCGGCCGCACCGATCTGGGCATCAGCTATCCGCCCGAGGTCGTGATCAACAGGGCGAAAGGCCTGAAGTACAAGGCGGTCGCGGCTCTCGTTGCGGGCAACACCACCGCGCTCGCAGTGCTGGCCTCCTCGTCCGTCACGAGGCCCTCGCAGCTCAGCGGCAAGCTCTACGGCGGTTTCGGGATCGCCAGCGACAAGCCGATCATCAGCTCGCTGATCGCGGCCGACGGCGCCCCGAAGCCGGGATGGCGTGAAGTGGTCCTCAACACCGACGTGATCCAGGCGCTCGCGAGCCACCGGATCGACTACACGGCCGTGTTCGGCGGCATCGACGACGTCACCGCCGAACTGCAGGGGACGAAGCTTCGCCTGTTCCCCTACAGCCAGTTCCTCGGCAGCGCCGGCAACTTCCCGAACGCCGTGTTCGTGGCGAGCGATCAGACGATCGCCTCCCGTGCGGCCGCGATGAAAGGCGCACTGAAGGCGCTCGCGGAGGGGTACGAATGGTCGGCCGCGCATCCGCAGCAGGCCGCTCAGATCCTGATCCGCGAAAACGAGACCGCGCTCGGCAAGAGCCAGAACATCGTGTACGCGACAGCCAACGCCACCGCCAAGCAGTTCGTCGGCCCCTCCGGCAAATGGGGAACGCTCAGCGACGAAGACTTCGCCGGGCTCACCAGGATCCTCGCCGGCGGTGGCCTGATCAGCGGCGCCCTCCCCGCCCCGTCGCAGGTGTACACCAACGCTCTGCTGCCGGCAGGCTGAGCGCGGGCGCGCACCCCGGACCGAGGAAATCGAGACAGAGTGAGCACCGGCACCGGTCCCGAGCCGTGACACGCGTGCGCGTCATGCTGGAGTACTTCCACCCGTGGACGAACGACGCCGGCTTCTACGCCGCCGCCAGCGCGGGCCGCTTCCGGGATGCCGGTCTCGACGTCGAGATCCTCGTCGGCGACCCTCTGCGCGGGGACGCGCTCGAGCACGTCGCGCGGGAGGAGGCCGACTTCGCCGTGTGTCCCAGCAACAGGCTTCTAGCCAGGCGGGACCGCGGCGAGCCGCTGACCGGCGTCGCGGCGATCAACCACCGTGGCCTTGAGAGCATCCAGACGCTCACCGACACCGGTATCACGCGGCTGCGCGACCTGCAGGGCCGTCGCGTCGCGCTGAACCCCACGGCGCGCGGCGTGGCGATGGTGCGTCATCTCGTGAGCAGCGATGGAGGCGACCCCGACGCGCTGATAATCGTCGACAGCGGCGTGCGCGAGCTCAGCGTCGACGACATCGCATCGGGAGAGGTCGACGCGACCTTCGGGGGCTATTGGGCATGGGACGCGCTGTTCGGCGAGGTGGAGCCCGAGCGCAGGCTGATCTGGCACGCCGATGAGGCCGGCGGCCTCCTTTACCACAGCTACCTGCTCGCGGCACGCGACTCGCTGCTGCAGGACCACCCCGATCTGGTGCGGGCCTTTCTGGATGCGACCGAGGCCGGCTACCTCGCGGCTAGCTCGCAGCCCGACGCCACGCTGGCAACGCTCGAGCGTGTGATCCCCTACTTCCCGAGGGACGTGCTGCGTCGCTCGCTCGGGCTGATCGCGCCAACCTGGACCGACGGCGGCAGCTGGGGCCACCAGCGCACCGAGCTGCTCGAGCCCTACTCCCGGTGGCTCGCCGAGAACGGCGTGATCGGCTCCGCGGACATCTGGCGCGAGGCCGTCAGCAACGAGTTCGTGCCCCGGCCCCGCACGTGAGCTCCGATCACGGCCGCCCCGAACCCGACGCGCGCGAGCTCATCGACACACCGGAGCCGGCCGTCGTGTCGACGCTCGACGCGGACGGCTCGCCGCACCTGTGCTTGATGTGGATCGCGCGGGAGGGCGATGATCTGCTCATGTCCACGATGTCCCGCCGCCGGCAATACCGCAATCTGCGGCGTGACCCGCGCGCGACGGTGCTCATCTACTCGAGAGCGCGGCCGCGCCGCTACGTGCAGGTCCGCGGCCGCGCGGAGCTCGGCGGCGATGGCGCCGACGAGCTGATCGCAGTGCTCACGCGCGCATACCTTGGCGTGGAGCGCAGCGAGTCAGTCGACCCCGGCGAGCGGGCGCTGGTCAGGATCATCCCCGAGCATGTCGGCATGCATGCCTGAGGACGCCGCACGGCTCGCCGCGCTCCTCAGCGCCGCCGCTCCGCGCGCAGGCGGCACCCGCGTGCTCGCGATCGACGGGAGGTCCGGGTCGGGCAAGTCCACCCTGGCGGCCGCCGTCGCTGCCCGCACGGGCGCCCCGGTCGTGTCTATGGAGCAGCTCTACGGCGGCTGGGACGGACTGCGCGACGGGATCAGGCGGCTCGTTCAGGATGTGCTGCTGCCGCTCGCCGCGGGAGAGCGCGTGTGCGCTCCTCGATATGACTGGAGCGGGGCATGCTGGCTGGATCCCCAGCCGCTCGGCGCACCGGATACCCTCGTCGTGGAGGGCGTCGGCTCGGGCGCCTTGGACGCGGCGCCGCACCTCGCGGTGCTCGCATGGATCGAGCTCCCTGAGGCGATCCGCCGCGAGCGCGCGATGGAGCGCGACCCCGGCATCTACGACGGCCACTGGGAGCGCTGGCGCGCCCAGGAGGACGCGTACCTGCTGACCGACGGCACGCGTGAGCGCGCGCAGGTCATCCTGCCATTCGGCGGGTCCGGCTAGATGTCGCCGTCCTCGCCCGATGCGGCCTCGGTTGGGACCTCGGGCTTGCGGAAGATCAGCGTCACGTTGTCGTAGGAGCGCGAGGCGGGCCTGGCGTGCCATTTCGCATGCCATTCGGTGATGCCTTGGTCGGCCAGCAGCCGGCCGATCCGGTTCAGGGAGTAGGAGTTCATCAGCATGTAGGGATAGGAGCGCTCGAGGCCGCGGAAGCTCGGCTTCAGGGTGAAGTGGATCGCTCCCGCGCCCCCGGGGATGAGTCCCTCGACGAGCTTCGTGAAGATCCGCTCGCCCTCACGCGAGGGGATGTGCTGAAAGACCCAGAAGGACACGAGAAGGTCGTACTTGCCGAGGACCTCGTCGAGCCTGTCAGCCATCAGCCACTGGACGTTCTGCAGGCCCATGCTCTGCGCGCACCTGTCGGCTTCCCGGAGCACCGCCGGCGAGACGTCCAGCCCGTAAACGTGCGCGCAGCGCTGTGCGAGGGGCAGTGCGGTCCTCCCCACCCCGCAGCCGAAGTCGAGCACTCGGCTCGACTCGAGCTTGAATCCGGTCTGTGACTCGATCCGGGCCGTCAGGTTGGCGACCTGGTCGGAGCCGGTCTTGAAGAACCGCTCGCGCCCGGCCTCATCCAGGCCGTCGAGTCGCGTCCCTTCCTCGGACTGCCTCTGGAGCATGTGCCGCGCCCGCCAAAGCTGGAGCTGCGCCTGGTGGACGGGGTCGGGGGCCATCGGAATCTCGGGCGGCAGTCTACAGCGCAGGCGGCCGCGGCTGGCCGGCTGGCGCGCACCGATCGCGGGACCCTTGCGCGATTCCCTGCCAGCGCCGCCGTCACCGTCTCAAAACGCGATGCCGGGTCTGCTGAAGGGCTGGAAGGGGCAGTGGTCGGCGTGAGGCCGCGCCGCACTCAACCGTCAGGCGGAGGCGCAGCGCCGGCCCCCTCCACGGCAGGCGCCGGCCTCTGCGGCCTTCGCCTCGGACGGTTCGCGGCGGCGCGGGCCGCGGCGGCTGCCTGCAGGCGCGGAACGAAGATCAGTACGTAGCCGGTGGAGATCACCGCGAGCGCCGCGATCACGCCCACCGGCAGCAGCGAGAAGCGGCTCGGCTGCTTGGGGTCGGACAGTCCCGTCGCCAGGAACAGCACGCTGAACACCACGACGCCGAACGTGGCCAGTGGACGGGCCGCGATCAGCCGGAACGGGCGCTCCCTGCTCTCGCGCCGTCGCAGGATCAGCAGGCTCAGCGACCCGAGCGCGTAGATCGCCGCCTCGATCGCGGCCCCGACGGCCACGAGCAGCAGCCACTCTCCCGTGGCGAACACGACCGCGGCGACAATCGCTGAGACACCCGCGAGGCACGTCACGGCCAGCCACGGAACCGCGTTCAGGTTCAGGCTCGCGAACTGCCGCGGCAGGTTCCCCTCGCGCGCCGCTGCGTAGATGAAGCGAGAGGCGACCAGGAAGCCCCCGTTGAACGTGTTCAGCGCGGTCAGCACCGTCAACGCGAGCATCCACAGCTCGCCCACGGTGCCGAGCGCCGCTGTGCCGAGCAGCAGCTGCGGGTAGGCGCTGTGGTGGATCGCCGAGAACGGGAGCAGGTGCGCGAGCGCGAGCGCGAACAGCGTCGCGACGAGCCAGATCAGCACCGGGGCTATGAACAGCGCCCTGGTGATCACGCGCGGCGTTCGGGCCTCCTCCGCCGTCGTCGTCACCCACTCGAACGCCGCGTACAGGAACAGCGCGAAGGCGAGTGCCTGGATGCCCGAGAAGCCGCCCTTCGCGAACAGGTCGAACGGGGCCTTGAACGCCCCGCCGACGTGGAACAGCGCGATCACCGAGAGCACCGCGGTCCCCGTGAGGACCGTGTAGGTGACGACCGTCTGCACCCAGCCTGCGAGTCGCACCCCTCGGAGGTTCGCCGCGAGCGCGACGCCGAGCAGCACGGCTATCCACAGATAGGCGAGCGCGGAGCGGCTCATGCAGCACGTGGCGCACCGCGGCGCCGATCAGGAAGGCGTCTGCCGCGATCACGAGCACGACGGTGCTCATGTAGGTGAACGTGATCGCGAGCGCGGTGCGGTTGCCGACCGCGCGGCTCAGATACAGCCGGATCCCGGCGGCCGTGGGATACAGCCCGTTCAGCTCCGAGAAGATCCCCGCGACCAGGATCACTAGCAGACCCCCGACAAGGATCGCCAGCGCGGCCGTGTCACCCGGCGCGTAGGCCAGGACCGAGACCACGCCGAGGTAGTCGATCGCCGCGAACGCGAGCCCGGCCGAGGTGGCGGTGGCCGTCGCGGTTCCGACCGACCGCCGCAGCGCAACGGCCGGTCGCGCCCCTGCGGCGCGGGCCATCAGACGTCGGGCCAGATCACGGAGCTGATGGCATCCAGGCGCATCACGTCCTCCTGCGATCCCTGCACCGTGATTTCGCCTCGCAGGTACTTCTGGACCGGGTTCAGGTCGCCCCAGAACATGTCGCAGAAGATCTCAGAACCGGTCGTCACGATGATGTCGGGCGTGCCGACGTGACCCTCGGGCGTCGAAAGGATCTCGCCCCGGTCGACGTCCATCGAGAACCTCACGCCGGTGTCCGAGCACACGAAGTGAAGGTTCCGCGTCCAGTCGCGCTGCATCTTGCGCAGCCGCTCGTTTCCGTTGCAGCTCACGGTGTAGTCCGCGAGCGCCTCCTGGAGCTCATCCCAGTCGGCCATGCCTCAGCTCCCGCTCGCGGACCTGACGGGACGGCGCCTCGGGCGGGTCGGCGCGCCCTCCTCGGGCCCCGCTCCCGAAAGCAGATCCCCGATCGCGCGCTCGAGCGCGCCGAGTAGATGGTCGATCTCCTGCTCTTCGATCACGAGCGAGGGCATCAGGCGCATCACGGAGGGCTCGTTCCCGCTGTAGATGGCGAGGATGCCGTGCCTGGCGAGGTGGTAGGACATCCGCGGCCCGAGGGAATCCTCGGAGTACTGGATCCCGGCCATCAGGCCACGGCCCCTGACCTCGGTGATCACGTCCGGGTGGGCCCGCGCGATCGTGTCCAGGCCGGCGAGGAGGCGCTCGCCCATCGCGGCCGCATGCGCCACAAGGCCCGTCTCCTCGATCACCGCTAACACCTCCAGGGCGACCGCGCATGCGAGGTCTGACCCGCCGAACGTCGAGAGGTGGATGAACGGGCTCGGTATCAGGAACTCGCGCAGCTCCTCGGTGAAGACGGTCGCAGAGATCGGCACGAGCGATCCGCCGAGCGACTTCGCGCTCGCCATGATGTCCGGCACGACGCCCTCGTGTTCGCTCGCCCAGAGCTTTCCCGTCCTGCCCAGGCCGGTCTGGATCTCGTCAAGGATCAGCAGGGCCCCGGCCCTGTCGCACGCGGCGCGCGCGCCGGCGAGGTAGCCCGGCGGCGCGACCACGATCCCGCCCTCGCCCTGGATCGGCTCGAGCAGCACCGCCGCGGTGCTCTCGTCCACGGCCGCCTCGAGCGCAGCGAGGTCGCCGAAAGGCACCTGCTCGAACCCCGGCATCAACGGCTCGAACGGCTCACGGAACGCCGCGCGCCCACCGCCCGAGAGCGCGAAGCCGGTGTGGCCGTGATACCCGTTCACCGTCGAGATGATCCCGGGGCGGCCCGAGGCGCCGCGCGCGAGCTTGATCGCGAAGTCGATCGCCTCTCCCCCGCCCGTCCCGAACATCGTGCAGGCCAGGTCGCCGGGCGTGATCTCGGCGAGCTTGGCGGCGAGCTGCGCCTTCTGCTGCGAGCAGAGCAGGAAGTTCCCGTTGTCGAGGTGGTCGATCGCCGCATGCGCGGCGGCGACGATGCGCGGCTGCCGGCGCCCGACGTTGAATGAGCCAGCGGAGGTGAAGCAGTCCAGGTAGCGGGTGCCGTCGACGTCGGTGACCCATGCACCGGAGCGCTCGCCCTCGATGATGTCAAGGCCCGCGGCCCTCATCACACGCACCTTCTGAGGGTTGATGTACCTCGCGAAGTCCTCGAGCGCGCGCTGCTTGCCGGCGTGATCGCTCATCGCGCCGCCCCCGCAACTGCCTCCCGGTGCCCGCACATGGGCGCAAGACTACTAGCGCCCGCCGCCCTCAAACGACGGTCTTCCCGCCGCCGGCGGTGGCAAAGAACGGTGCCTGCTGCGGAGTTCCGGGCGGCCACCTCCCGGGCCGGCGCTCGGATCCGCGCGGCGAGCTTGACCGTCACCGAGCGCATCTCCTGGGTCATGTCGACGTCAGCGCGGGTGTTCGCCCCCTGCTCGAGCCCGCCTGTACTCGGGCGAGACGATCAGCTGAGCCCCGCGTTCAGCCGCGCGATCTCGGTGAAGGCGCTCCAGTCCTTGGCCTCGAGCCCGGTCGCCAGGGCCGTGAGGGTGTGGTCATGGGCGACGGCAGCGAACGGCAGCGGGCACCGCACCTCTGCGGCTGCGTCGAGCATCAGCCGCAGATCCTTCAGGCCGGTGCTCATTTCGAATCCCACCTCGTCGAAGTCACGCGCGCCGATGCGGTCGAGGTAGCCCGTGATGGCCGGGCTGCCCTGAAGCCCCCGCAGCGCCTGCATCGCGGTGTCGTGCTCCACGCCGGAGCACTCGGTGAACGTGAGGAACTCGCCGAACAGCTCGGCGCTGGCTGCGATGTAGAAGTTGAATGCGAGCTTGAGGCTGTTCGCCGTTCCCGGGAGCTCCCCGGTGTGCAGGATCCCCGAGCTGTACGCGTCGATGAACGGGCGCGCTTGGTCGAGGGCGTCCTGCGTGCCGCCTGCGAGGCTCAGCAGCTCACCCGCGAGCGCCACCGGCGGACGGCCGAGGACGGGCGCGGCGAGGTAGCGCTGCCCGCGGGCGAGGTGGAGCGCGGCGAGTTCGTTGGAGCACCCGGGAGACACGGTGGACGCGGATACGTGGACCGCGCCTGCCTCGAGGCCCGCGAGCAGGCCGTCCTCGGCTCCAACGACCGCCCGCAACGTGGCGTCGTCCAGCAGGCTGCTCAGCACCACCTCGGCACCGCGCGCGGCATCGGCGGGGGACGCTGCGAGCACGGCGCCCTCCGCGACCAGCGGCTCGGCCTTCCCGGGCGTGCGGTTGTAGACACGGACGGGGAAGCCCGCGCGCAGCAGGCTGTGGGTGATTCCGGCTCCCATGCGTCCGAGCCCGACGACGGCAACCACGCTCTTCTCGCTCATCTGCATCCTCGCGTTCCACTCGACTCCGGGACGCCGCCGACTCTATCTCCGGGATGCCCCCAGGCAGGTCCGGAGAACGAGCACTCGCCCGCCGGCCCAGCCGCAGGAGGGGCGTAGGAGTGGCTGGCCCTGCTCGCTGACCCTCGATGACAGTTGATCAGCGCCGGGCGAGCCACTCCTGAAATTCGCTCGCAACGATCCTCTCGTCGTGCACCCCGGCGGCGTCCTCCGAGGCGAGCCACACGATCGGGGCGCCCATTACGTCGGCGTCTAGCAGCAGTGAGCGCCGCTCCTCGGGTACGTCCTGCGGGATCATCCCCGTCGCCGTCGCGCCGCCCGGCAGCAGGATGTTCACGCTCACGGCGGTGCCCGCCAGGTCCGCTGCCATCACCCGCGAGAGCGCCTCGACGGCGGCACCCGACGGGCCATAGGGCACGAACCCCGCTCTGGTCATCGTCTGCTCGTTCATCGAGATGTTCACGACGCGGCCACCGCCGGCCGCGAGCATCCTCGGAACGAATGCTCGGGCCACCAGGAAGGCGCCAGTGAGCTTCGTTGCGATCACATCTGTGAACCCGGAGGGAGAGACATCCCAGAATGGCTGCGGCTCGGTCATGAAGCGCGGATTCACGGTCCTCATCCCGATCCCCGCGTTGTTCACGAGCAGGTCCACGCCGCCAAGCAGCTCGTGGCTGATGTGGGTCCCGGCAGAGACGGATGCCTCATCGCGCACGTCCATCGCGATCGCCACGGCAGCCGGCCCGAGCTCGTCCGCCGTCGCCTGCGCCCGAGAGAGCTCGCGGCCGATCACGGCGACGCGCGCACCGGCGAGCACGAGCGCCTCGGCCATCGCGCGCCCGAGGCCGCTCGTGGCTCCCGTGACTACCGCGCGTGTTCCGGACAGCAGCGCCATTGCGGGGAGCGTAGAGGTTCGCGTGGCCCGCGCACCCGGAACATCCGTGGATTTCCGTGACGGTTGGGCTTGCGGCGTGTCGTAACCTACAAGCCCTGTCGCGGGGGAGCCAATGCAGTGCCACGGCGACGGTGCTGGTGCATACATATTCGAATGAGGGGAGCCGGGCCATGGTGCGGAGAGTCATCCTGGGCATTGTTGTGGCGGCATCGACGTGTGCGGCGTTCGTTCCTGCGGCGTCGGCGAGCCCGATCAGCCTTTACATGAGCCAAGGAGCGGCTTTCTCGATCCTCGGTCACTCCTGCGGCGGCATCCAGGAGAAGGTCTACGCGACCGGATTCGGGTCGAACGGGTATCCCACGGGCGATGTTTATCTGTCAACGCGATGCGGCGGAAGCGGCAGGGGCGGCGGCTACAAAACCACCACCTACACGGCGTGGGCGAGCACAGCATGGACGTGGTTCGGCGAAACCCGCTCGGCGGCGCCGATCTCCAGCGGCGAAGAAAACACCGCCTTCTCGGCGACCGACGCCCACGGCGACCACATCTACAACGTCGGCTCGTCCGCCTACCTGGAAACCGGCGAACCCCCCTTGCAGGCTCCCGCGACACCAACTGGCATCAACGTCTTCGTGGGCCTCGCCGAATCCGGCGAAACCGAATTCCTGCGGATGAGCGTGACGTGGACACCCGACCCTGAAACGGCCGGGCTGCTGTCGGGCTCAACGGTCACGGCGACCCCGGTGGGCGGAGGCACCGTCCTAACCGCGACCACCAGCGGCAGCTGGTCGACCGCCTACCTGAGCCCCGTGGCCCCCAACACGACCTACCTCGTCACCGTCACCAACACGGACGCAGAAGGCACGAGCAACCCGAACACGCCGATCGAAGTCAAAAGCCCCAACTCGGACGGGGAAGCCCCGAAAGAAACCAAAAATACGGAGAGCTGCACGTCAAACCACGGCACGATCACGCTCAAGCCGGGGATCAGCGAAACCCCCTCCGCTCAGACCATCACGGTCAAGGGCGAACTGTCGGGCTGCAGCGGGCCACGCGGCTTCGAATCCGGCAAATACGTCGCGCACATGACAACGACCGAAGAAGTCGCCTGCTCGGTGCTTCAGAGCACCTCGCTCGAACCGATCACTGCGCCCGTGTCGCTGTCGGTGAAATGGGCGCCCGCGGAAGAAGGAACGTCCAAAGGGACGCTGGTCCTGCCACTCTCGGAAGTCTCCCTCACCGGCCTGACCGGGAGCGCTCGACGGACGGCCCCTTCGCAACGCCCGAAGCCATCAAAGCGACATCCGTGCCGAGAGCTTCAGCGGCGGCTCAACCTGTGGCCAGGCGATCGGCAAGAAAGCGGCGAAGGCCGTCAAGAAGGGCGAATTCACCACGAGCGAAGTCGAATTCGGCTAGCGGGTAGGCCGTGGCCGGCGGCGCCGTGCCGTCGGCCCACACCCGCCTGCGAGCACTCGCCGTCGGCGCGGTACAGGACGCGAACACGGGCGGCTCGGGGCACGGCTGCCTGGCGCGCACTGATAACACGTCACGATCCGTAGCGTCACGGCTCTGCGGACCCAGCTGCATGCGCACGGCACCCGCCGTGGGCGCGTGCCACCGATGCTCGCACTGAGCAGCTCGACCTATCGGTCCTGAGGGCGCTTCAGGGATCAGGCGCCTAGAACCGGACTTCGTCAATCCCCCGCCACCGGATCCGCTCACCGCGGGCGCAGCAAGAGCCGGACGGGGTACCCCACCACGTTCATCCACGGCGACCGATCACCCCCCGCACTCGCTGAGCATCTCAGTCAGCTCTCAGGCCCGCGACATGACCGTCTCAGCCCCCGTCTCCCAGGATGTGAGCAGATCCGGAACAGCCCGGGAAAAGTGAAAGAGATCAGGCATGACGAATCGATACACAAGGGCCCTCGCGGGCCTCGCAGGCCTCGCCGCGCTCGCCCTCGGCGGCTCGGCGATCGCCGGAGCAGCAACGACGACGAGCACGACCGCCCAAAGCAACGCCACGAGCCTCAGCGGGCCCGGGCCCGGCTTCAAGGGCCCCGCGCATGGCACCGCGGCCCACGAGAGCGCCGAGAAAGCGGTCACCGGTGGAGCGGCAACCAAGACCCAGGCGGCCGCGGTGTCAAGTGTCGGCACCGGGACCGCGGGCGCCGTGACCACGGATCTGCCCGGCAGCGGCTACGAGGTCATCGTCACCAAGTCCGACGGGTCGAAAGTGGAGGTGCACCTCGACAGTTCATTCAAGGTGATGCAGGGCCCCGGCGGCCCCCACCCAGCCGGCGCGCCACGGCGCTAGCCCGCTCCGACGCGCCGCCCCGCAGGGGGCTCGGAGATCGCTCCGGGCCCCCGGCAGCACGCTGCCATACTTGAAGTGCAGCCTGATAGCGACGAAGGACGGCTCAACGGGCGGACACGATGACGGCACGCAAGCCCCCCAGACTCAGCTGGGAGAGCTGGATCGACAGGCAGATCCGCGAGGCGACCGAGCGCGGTGACTTCGACGATCTGCCCGGCACCGGCGAGCCGATCCCAGATCTGGACCAGCCGTACGACGAGAACTGGTGGACGCAGCGCAAGCTCCGCAGCGAAGGCCTCACCTACCAGCCTCCCTCCCTCGCTCTGCGCAAGGTGGCGCACGAAGCGCTCGAGGCGGCCTCGCAGGCCAAGTCCGAGGCCGAGCTGCGGCAGATAATCGAGGGCATCAACGAGCAGATCCGCGAGGCGAACAGAAAAGGCATAGCCGGGCCCCCGCTCATGCTCGTGCCCTACGACACCGACCGCATACTGGAGCAATGGCGCGCGCGCCGATCATCCACGGGCTGACGCACAACAGGGCCACGATCTCCCAGCGGGTTGGCAGTGAGCGATGGCCGAGGCACGAGCTCCAAGCGCAGTACCGGCGCGGTCGAGTCCGCGGCGCTGCTCGTCGTGACCAGCGAGTACGGCGGGGTAGCTGACCAAGTCGAAGCGCGATCGCGCGCGCCCTCTCCACCTTCAATTTATACCACCCAGGAGGCCCTCATGAAGCCTCGGATCGTGCTGTATAACCGGCGGCCGAAGCTGGAACCTACGGGGATGGGAATCTCGAAATGCGTGCATTGCTCGTGACTTATCGGACGGGAGCGTGGCTGTGACCGAGCACGCGGTGGTGATCGCCGGCGGCGGCCCGGCCGGGATGATGCTGGCGGCTGAGCTGGCGCTGGCGAAGGTCGACGTCGCGGTGCTCGAGCGGCGCCCCAACCATGATCTGGTCGGCTCGCGGGCCGGCGGATTTCACTCGCGCACGATCGAGGTGCTCGATCAGCGCGGGGTCGCCGATCGCTTCCTGGCGGAGGGTCAGGTGGCTCAGGCCGCGATGCTGGGCACGACCGTTCTGGACATGAGCGACTTCCCGACGCGTCATCCGTATTCGCTCGGGATCTGGCAGAACGAGATCGAGCGGATCATGGCCGCCTGGATCGCCGAGCTGCCCGTGCGGATGTACTACGGGTGTGAGGTGACGGGCTTCGCGCAGGACGACGGCGGGGTCGACGTCGAGCTGTCCGACGGCCGGTCGCTGCGGGCACGGTATCTCGCCGGGTGCGACGGAGGGCGCAGCCTCGTCCGAAGAGCAGCCGGCATCGAGTTCCCAGGCTGGGATCCGACCAAGAGCAACCTGATCGCCGAGGCCGAGATGACCGCGGAGCCGGAGATGGGCATACGGCGAGACGCCCTCGGTATACACGCCATCGGCAGGCTGGACTATGAGATCCGCGACGGCGAGGTCGTCTACGGGGACGGCGGGCCGGTGCGAGTCATGGTGACCGAGCAGCAGATCGGGCCCGGCACCGAGCCCACCCTGCGCGATCTGAGCGAGGCGCTCATCACCGTATACGGCACCGACTTCGGGATCCACGGTCCCACATGGATCTCCAGGTTCACCGACATGACACGTCAGGCCGCGACCTACCGGGCGGGGCGAGTCCTGCTCGCCGGGGACTCGGCGCACGTGCATTACCCGGCTGGCGGACAGGGCCTGAGCCTCGGCGTGCAGGATGCCGTGAATCTGGGATGGAAGCTGGCCCAGGTCGTCAACGGGACCTCCCCTGAGAGTCTCCTGGATACCTATCACGCGAGCGCCACCCGGTCGCTGCGCGCGCGCTCGAGCACACGATGGCTCAGACCGCGCTCCAGCGCCCGGACGAGCGCACAAAGGCCCTGGTCGATCTGGTGTCGGAGCTGGCGATGATGGATGAGCCCCGCAAACGGCTCGCCGGGATCATCTCCGGGCTGGACATTCACTACGACCTCGGCGAGGGCCACCCACTGCTCGGGCGCCGTATGCCCGACCTGGACCTGGTGACAGCAGGCGGCCCGCTCCGGGTCTTCGCGCTGCTGCACGACGCCAAGGCGGTCCTGCTCAACCTCGGTGCGCCCGGCGGCCTACACGCCGCTCCGTGGGCTGACCGTGTCCAGCTGATCGACGCACAATATGACGGGCCGTGGGATCTCCCGGTTCTCGGCGTGGTCACTGCTCCCGCCGCGGTGTTGATCCGGCCCGACGGATACGTCGCCTGGGTCGGGGACGGCACGGATACAGGGTTGCTCGACGCGCTCGCCACGTGGCTCGGACCGCCTACAGCGACGTAGGGCCGCGGCCGGCGTCGGCCAGCTCGGCGGAGCTACGGCTGTGGAACCAGTCGCCAGCCGGCATTGGCTCCAGAGCCCGCATGCACCGCGCGCGTCCCCCTCGGAGGCAACCGGTGTCCGCTCATGGGCGCCGTCACATCGCAACTTCCTCTACCAGTGCCCCGGCATGACGAGCAAGATCGCCCGAGCCGGCGCTTTCGCGACAGCCGCCCCCCCGCAAGCGGGTCCCCGGAAACACCGAGGACCCCGGGGAGGCTCAACCGCCCCGGGGTCCTCGTGTGAACTGCGAACTACCTGCGGCTATCTAGAATTCCGTCGGTTTGGGTGATTCGACCGTGAAGTTGGTCGTCACCGTCGTGAACGGTTTTTCTTCGAGATCAGCTTCGATCAGCGAGGTGCCGGGTGAGCAAGAAGCATCACCGATGGCGATCGCGAAACCGTTGCCGTTGTTGTCGAGCTGCAGGGTGTCCACGAGTTCCGGTCCGGTGTACGAGCCACGGCTCTCCGTGATCCAGTGGAGTTTCGAGCCGACGCCACAACGCCGGTAGAGCTCTTCCGAAGCGAGGCGGACGTAGCTCTCTGCAGCACCCGGGAACTCAGCCTCGACGATCGTCGCGACGGCGCTTGATGCAGCGTCCTCGACCTGGTGGGACGGCATAGCCGTAACGCCAAGTGGAGTGTCGTTCGGCGGCAGAACCGTGAACGACGTCGTGTACGAGTTGTATTCGCCTTCGTCCTGGTGGACGCTGACCAGAGATTCTCCGGCCTGACATTGCGGGCCGGCGATCAACGCGACAGTCGCGTTGCCATCCGCATCGAGCGTCAATTCGACGCTACGCCCATACGAGACCCCATACGGGTTGGGGATGTACCAGCTGATGTCGCTATTGCAGCGCGAGTAAAGCTGGCTCGCAATGACCGTGACTTTCGAGCCCGTCCCATACAGGAACGGGTTGCACTCCACTTCAATCACATCCGCTGCAGTCGCCTGGTTGCCGAACTCGCCCTGAGCGACGAACGAGGGAAGCGAGTGCACCGCACACGTGCTGCCTTCTGTGCCCAGTGCCTTCGCACTCCCGTGCGCCGACGCGGTGCCAGCCATAAGCAGCAAACTGCTGCCCACGACCATAAGGCCCGCTACTAGCTTACGTCTATCCATGACTTACCTCCAGTGAGTCATCGCTTACGCGCCCGCGACCACGGCATGAGCCGGGCACTCCGGAGGGGCCCTTTCCCAAATCCTAGGAACCCCCCACGGGCTTTATCACCACGATCATATAGGTACGTGACCGTCCGTGTGTGTGATGCGTCCGAAACTCGCTCCGTCTCGGGACCTCGGGCGCTACGCGTTGAGTAGGTTTGGTGAGGTTCTTGGATCGTCGGCGGGCCCCGGGCTTCGGGAGCTGCGCGATTCCCAAGACTGGGAGCCTATGTCTCCAGGTCTCTGGGCCGCTGGTGCGCCACGACGGTGATCGTCGTGGTCTGCCGAACGCGGAAGCCGAGCTTCTCGTAGAGCCGGATCGCGGCAGTGTTGGTGCTGAGGACGTGCAGGAACACGCGTTGCGAACGACGCTGGATGCGCGCGATCAGGTCTCCGACGAGCTGCGAGGCCAGGCCCCGGCCGCGATGCTCCGCGCTGGTGCAGACGGCGCTGATCTCGGTCCAGCCGTCCACCCGAAACCGCTCGCCGGCCATCGCGACGAGTGCTCCGCCGGAGCGTATTCCCCGGTACTCGCCGAGCTCGATCGTCCTTCTTAGAAACGGTCCCGGTTCAGTCCGGGCGACGAGATCCATCATCTCGGGCACGTCGGCGGCGCTCAGCGCGACCGCATCCGCGCAATCGACCCCGCTCACCTGCTCCCCGATCATTTGCACCAGATCAAACGCTGCTAATGCGCGCCACTCGTCCGGTAGCGCAGCGGCGCCGTAGGGAACGGCCACGAACGTACCGGGCAACACGAGTCCTGCGGCGTCGCGCCAGTCCTGCGGCGATGGTGGCGATGGCATACCGAGGAACGGCGCGACGTCCGCCGGATATCGGCGCACCCGCCCGCGTACCTGCGCGAACCGCGCTTGCGCGCCGCATAGCGAGGCGTACACCGGATTGTCAAGCATGGATTCGTCGATTGGAGACATTCGCGATCGATACCACGCGGAGGGCGCCGCTGCGGCGCGGTCGGGGCCCCGCCGGTGACAGCCCCCAAATGCGACCGGTACGCGATCGCCATGAAGCTTGCCCTCGCGTCCTAGTTCTCCGGCGATGGTCGATCGTTGTCGCTCTCGTCCCCTTGTCGAGCGCCCTTGCGTCATCCGGCACACCGCTGTTAGGCTCGCTCGGTCGAGCGCAGGTGGGCTTGCGCGTTCCATAGCCATTGGGGGTCGTGATGCACGGCGACGCAGGCAGCGGGGGACCAACACGAGGCGTGGCATCGGCCCGCCATCGCGTTCCGCGACGCGGCCGCAGCTCCCTCGTCGTCGCCGTCGCGATCGTGCTCTTGGTGCTGGGCGCCGCGTCGGACGCATCCGCGAGCGAAGGGATCTCGGGCTCAGTAAACGCCGGCGCCGGGGTTGAAGTCTGGCTCTGCGAAGAAGCGCCCCCCAAATGCCCGCGCCCGGCAAATGCCTCGCTGCGCACGTTGACCAACTCCGAAGGCGTCTACTCCCTGTCCGTGCCGGCAGGCGAATACTTCCTGTACTTCGATCCGCCCTACAGCGACAATCTTCTGCCCGACTACTACCGCGGGCCGACCGAGACGGGCGAACCCACCAAGGTCGTGGTGAAATCGGCCGCCCTGACGGCGGGGGTCAACGGTGCCCTGGCGGCCGGCGGTCAGATCACGGGGAAGGTCATTGACGCATTCACCGGTGAACCGATCTCGACAGAACCGTACGCACAGGTCGAAGTCTTCGACCCGAGCGGCAAAAACCGATACGGCCTGCAGCATGCAGAACCCGACGGCAAATATGTAGTCAAAGACCTCCCAACCGGCGAATATCTCCTGCGGTTCTGGAGAGAAGTCGGACCGTATCCCTACAACAGCTACCCGAGTCTTGTGCACGTCGTGCAGGGCACCATCACCGAAAACGTCGACGAGGCGATGTGGCCGGACGGGCACATCACCGGCGGGGTGTACGACGCGGCTACCAACCAGCCGATCCACTCCGCGACGATCAAGTTCTACGGTGTCAAGACCGGCGAATTCACGGCGTACGCGTCGACGGAAGCAAACGGAACATACGAAGCCCTCCTGCGAGCGGGCGAAGAATACAAGCTCGAAATCATCGCCACGAACTACGCGACGCAGTTCTACAAGGGCAAGGCGGCACTCGCCTGCGCTGAACCGGTGTCGCTCGTCAGCACTCTGGGCGCCAAAGCGATCAACGTCAGCATGACCGCCTCCCCTGCGAGCCTCGCGACTTGTGCCACCACAGGTGGTGGAGGCGGTGGAAGCGGTGGAAGCGGCGGCGCTGGAGCGGGCGGCCAAGGCGGCGGCGGAGGCGGGGGCGCAGGCACGCCGGCCGGGCACGTCGCGGTCGCCACCGGACCGACGCTGAAAGCGCTCGGGGGCAAGACGCTCGTCGCACTCAGTTGCGCCGGCAGCGCGACGTGCCACCTCAAAGTCGCACTCACGAGCAGCTTGACCGGACACGCCGCCGGTTCCGCGAAGACCCGCAAGGTTCTTGTCGGTGTCGCGGCAGCGTCGATCGCGGCCGGGCATGTGGCTCGCGTCCCGGTCACGTTGACGCGGGCTGGCCAGAAGTTGCTCGCCGCTCACCACGGGCGTATCGGGGTTCGACTGACGGTGACGGGGTCCGCGGGTTCGACGTCGATCAACCAGAGCAAGACAGTCAACCTCGTTCGCGCGACGCACCATTGACCTCGCCACAGGCCCCCGTCAGGCGTGCGGGTTCCGGGCCGCAGACAGGAAAGGTGACAGACACATGCCTCTGAGGGTCGTCGGAGCCGGCGTGGGGCGCACGGGCACAGCCTCGCTGAAGCTGGCGCTGGAGAGGCTGCTTGGAGGCCGCTGCCACCACATGGTCGAGGTCGTCATGGACGCTGCCCAGGTCGCGGGCTGGACGGACGCGATCGAAGGCCGCGAGGTGGCCTGGCAGAAGCTATTGGGCGGCTACGTGGCGCAGGTCGATTGGCCGGGAGCCGCCTTCTGGCGCGAGATCTCGTCCGCCAATCCCGATGCTCTGGTGTTGCTTTCCACGCGTGACCCCGAGAGCTGGTACCGCAGCGCTTCCAACACCATCTTCCAAGCGGTTCATAACCGCCCCCCCGGGACAGACCTGTGGTTCGGGACGACGATGCACAAGATGTGGGCGGACCGGTTCTCCGACGATCTGGGGAACCCGACCGCGATGATGGACGCCTTTGAGCACCACAACGCGCAAGTACGCGCGGGCGTGCCCGCACGCCGGCTGTTGGAGTGGACCTCGTCGGATGGTTGGGAGCCGATCTGCGAGCGACTCGGCGTCGCTGTCCCGAACGAGTCATTTCCTGCCGTCAACAGGACGCATGAAACGCGCGCGGTGTTAGGCATGCCGCCGCTGCATCCGGGGCCCACAATCGCCTAACAGTCCTCTGGTGACCGATGAGCGAGCATGCGCTGCACCGGCTTGGCCTGATTTCGCCTTCCACCCCCGCGGCTCGTCCGCCGCGCTGAACGAACGGGCGCTGCCTGGGGCCGCGAGATCACCCGCGAGGGGTGGCATTGGATTGCTCCGTGCCGTTCACTCCCGCGCGTGACCACGTACACCTCCTCCTGCTGCTTGTGGTGTGGCCGTAAGGGAAGGGTATGTAGCGGCGGTCGCGCGCGGCTAGCTCGTGCACAAAGCGGCGGTGCGCAGGCCGACGCCGTTCGCGGTCA
Organism: uncultured Solirubrobacteraceae bacterium; assembly: GCA_963826345.1. Taxonomy (GTDB): domain Bacteria; phylum Actinomycetota; class Thermoleophilia; order Solirubrobacterales; family Solirubrobacteraceae; genus Palsa-744. The sequence goes on along the minus strand of CAWGWU010000017.1, from coordinate 94,456 downwards.
GGCCGCGGGGCCTACGAGTGCAGCGGTCAGCTGTAGCTGCGCCAGCAGCTCGCGCAGTTGCGCAAACCGTCGAGGCCCGAGCTGCTCTTCCCAGTCGGTCTCGACTTCGAGGACGATCTCGCGGATGGCCCGCACCGCCGCGTGACCTCGCGCCGTGAGGTGGACGCGCTTGTAACGCTGGTCCTGTGTGTCCGCCCGCCGCGTGAGGTATCCAAGGCGCTCCAGCTGCCCGAGCAGGTAGTTGAGCGCCTGCTTGGTCATGCGGGCTTGCTCGGCGAGCTCCGACGGGCGCTGATTCTCGGGGCCGGGGTACTGGAAGACGTCGAGATGCGCCGCGATGAGGTCGCTGAATCCGCGCTCGTGGAGGCCGGCGAGCATGCGGTCGCGCACGGTCTCGAACGGCACGCGCAGCAGCGCGCCGATAAGCGGGGTTGGCGGCGAGACGGAGTTGGGATCGAGCGCGGTCAAGTCACTTGACAGTATAGCGGCGCGATGGTAGTGTGGTCAAGCGACTTTACCTGTATTCGCACTGAGGAGATCCAAAATGCACGCAGCAGTAAGAGACACCATCGTCGTCGGCCAGCTCGGCGTCCGCTTCCTAATCGAGCCTGGTGACTCGAACGGGAGCGCAGCCGTCTTCGAGTGCTACGTCCCGGCTGACTCCAGGATGCCCGCGCCCCACAGCCACGACGCCTTCGAGGAGACGATCTATGGGCTTGAGGGCGTCTCGACCTGGACGCTCGACGGCGAGACGATCGAGATCGAACCCGGCGACGCGGTGTGTGTCCGACGGGGCGCGATCCACGGGTTTGAGAACCGAGGCAGCAGCGACGTGAAGTTCCTCGCGATCGCCACCCCCGGCGTGTTCGGGCCCGCCTACTTCCGCGAGGTCGGCGAGGTCCTGGCGGCGTCCGCCGGCGGGCCGCCAAACCTTGCCGCGATCGGCGAGGTGATGCACCGCCACGGCCTCACCCCCGCCCCACCGAGCGCTGCCTGACACTACACACCGATGGACTCCTTTTGGACCCGTGGATGCGAATCCACGAGAGGCTCGGCGCGCTCGAGCTCAGACCCGATCCGCGATCGGTCCGGACAACCGGGACCGTAGCCGAGTGGGAAGAGTGGACGCAGATGGCATCCCCGTAGGGCGGCGCGCACTGGTTCCCTGGCAGGCTCGCCACTGTCGCGATCGATCGTGAGAACGACCTTGGGAGCTATTGGGAGCCCAACATATGGATGCATCACACGCTCCGACGGCAGGCTGCAGCCAAGCTCGCCTACGGGATGGACCTTAGTGGACACCACTCCACGCCGCCGGGGTTCTGGCTGGGCGCCCAGCGTCGCTCATCCGCGGCAAGGATCGATCGTCCACGCCATCTCCCAGGTGCTCGCCGACGAGCGCGGCCCGATGCGGGCGTGCGACGTGCACGCGGGGGTCGAGGGTCTTCTGGGCGAACCGTGCGGTGGCCGTCCGTCAGGGCAACGCTAGCCGGCAACCTCACGGGCCGAGCACCCGTATTCGTCCGTGTGGCTTGCGGACGCTACGGCGTTCCCCCTCGCCCGCAAGCGAGCGAGAGCCGCTCGGCGACGCGCGACAAGCGCGGTTCGCCAGGAGGAAGCTCGTCCCGCTGCAGGCCCCGCTAGCCGCGGTTCGTGGCCGTGACGATCCAGACGGATCCGCGGCCGACTATCGAGCCGTCAGGCTGTTGCCAGGCTGCGTAGTGCTCCCGCAGGGCCTCGGCGATCTCACCCCGACGGCTCTCCCCGTACTCGCCGTTCAGGCGGATCAGCTCGGCGCCGGGCCCGATCGCGAGCAGGGAGTCGATCGCCTCGTCCATGTCCGCGCCCATGAAGTAGTCAAAGTCGCGGTGCTGGAACTCGATCGCGTCGAATCCGGCTGCCTCGAGAATCCCCAGGGTGGTTTCGGGGTTACCGAGCGAGAATGGCCCGGGCCCGCAGGTATCGGCCTCGTACTCGGCAGGACGCGAGAGGAACCGCTCGACGACCTGCTCGGTCTCCGCCCATAGCGGGCTCTCGGCCTTGCGGCGCCAGCAGAGCTTGGCGAGCCTGCCGCCTGGCTTGAGCGCGCCGCGGATTGCACGCATGGCCGGAACCGGTGCGGCGAAGAACTGGGTTCCCATGCGCGAGAACGCGTAGTCGTGGACGGGATCCCACACGGCCGTCTGCGCGTCGGCGGTCTCGAACGCGACGTTCTCGACCCCCGCCTGGGCGGCCTCCCGAAGGGCGTCCTCGACGAACCGCGGCGAGGAATCGACGCCGAGCGCCAACCCTCCCGGTCCGACGAGCTCAGCGAGCCGCTGGGTCGTGTCGCCGAAGCCGCAACCGATATCGATACAGCGGCCGCCTTCGGGCGGCGGGAAGAGATCGAAGACCTCCTCGGTGACCTCCGTCAGCGCGTCCACGAACACCGTGCGGTTCGACTTCCACCGCTCGTACAGCACCGTGTCCCATGCACGCACCGCTTCCTCGTTGGCTATCGCCACGGCACCAGCGCGCTGCCCTTGGGTCATCTACCAATCGTACGCCATCGTCAGTTGGAGAAGACGGTGGCGCCGTCGCCTATGAACTCCCACAGCGGCGTAGCTCCTGCGAGCCTCGCATTGGCCACGAGCTGGTCGCTGTCGAGCTTGCGCGCCTCGAAGCAGATCGGGCATGCGTAGAGCTCGCCTGCGCCCTGCGCGAACTGCTCGAACAGCCTGCTGACCGGAGGTGCTCCAGCTACCTCGATTGCGTCGGCGTAGCGGGCAGGGCAACGCGGACGGCCTCGTTCGTGAGAGACATGACCACGGACTTCCTCTTGGTGAGGGCCGCGGTAGCAACCGGGAAGGCGATAGCTCTCAGCCCGCGTTTAGCCGGGGCTGGGGACGTTCTCGAGTTCGTCCTCGCGCACAACGTCGGCGCCCGTCGGCACGAACGCCGCGATCACGGGGCGCTTGTCCCATCTTCGGCGCGTGATCCATGGCGGCTTCTCGCTGAGGTACCTGTCGCCCCACTGTCGTAGACCAGCGAGCGCCACGGCGAGGTCTCGGCCCTTGGTGGTGAGCCGGTACTCGTAGCGCTCCGGGCGCTCGCTGTACCGGACGCGCGCGAGGATGCCCTCTTCGACCAGCCGGTTGAGCCGGTGGGTGAGGACGCTGCGGGCGATCCCGAGGCTCTCCTGGAACTGATCGAAGCGACGCAGGCCAAGTAACGCGTCGCGGATGATCAGCAGCGTCCAGCGCTCACCCACGACCTCTAGCGCGCGCGCGATCGAGCAGTTCTGTCCCTCGTAGTCGTTTGGGAGCACGGCTGATCGTAGCACGAGCTAGTTGCATCACCAAACTGACCTTGCTACCGTTTGCCGAGTCAGTCTCTTGACGCGACTCAGAGGACGGTCCTTGCATGCTGAGAACACTGAACACCGTAAACGGAGGAGTTCCGATGGATGAACTGCTATCAGCCGTGCTGGAGGCGCACGGAGGCCTCGACAACTGGCAGAGGGTCAGGACGCTGAGGGTCGGCTTTTCGCGGGGCGGCCCGTTCTGGGCGGCGCGCGGCTGGCCGGACCTCCTCGCAAACGAAACCGTGACCCTCGACGCTCACCGCCAGCACGTCGAGTTCACCCCGTTCCTCCGCCAGGACCAAACCTCGGTGTTCGACATCGATCCACAACGGGTAGCGATCCGCAACGGCGACGGCCAGGTGATCGAGGAGCGCACCCGACCGCGCGACTCATTCCCCAGCCAGTTCGATCCGTTCGCGACGCCGTGGGACGCGATCCAGGTCGCGTACTTCGCGAGCGCGGCGATGTGGAACTATCTGACCGAGCCGTTCGGGTTCACCTACTCCGGGGTGCAGGCGAGAGAGATCGAGCCCTGGAACGAGGACGGCGAGACATGGAGGCGGCTGGCGGTGACGTTTCCACCGTCCAACGCCAACCACAACCCCGACCAGGTGTTCTACTACGACGAGCGGTTCATGCTGCGTCGCATGGACTACTCGCCGGAGGTGACAGGCAGCCCGCCGATTGCCCAGTACACGCACGATCCGAAGACGTTCGGCGGGTTCGTGTTCCCAACGCGCCGGCTCATGCACCGCCGCGACGCGGACGGTGTCGCCGACCAGAGCGTTGCCCTGCTCACGTTCGACATCGACGCCGTCGCCGTGGAACGCTGCTGATATCCGTCGACGACCTCAACGAGCCGATCGTTCGCGATTGGGGCGCTTGAAGCACGAGCGTCGGCTGGCACGATTCTGCGGTTCTCCGCGGTACGCGGGGGTCGGTGAGTACCGGCAGCAGCAAGCCTGGTGGCTCTCGGTCGATGAGGCTCCCGATGGCCAGTTCGACGACATCGTCAGCAACCGATCTAGCATGGCTCGCGTCGTCGGCTAGCACTGTGCAGAAGATCGTGTTCGCACCGGGCTCGTCCATTCCTTTCAGCCACCCAGGAGTCGATGCCCGGTTGGCGGCCCGACTACTCGCATGTCAGCGGCAACCTGAGAAGTCAAGCTTTCAGCCTGAGCCACGATCGGCTCGAGAAACACGATCACGCGCATCTCTACTGGCCACGGCTTGGAGGGCTCTGGCTGTTCGTCGATGGCTGTGCTCACGATGCCCAAGACGTGGACGCGACGTCTTTTAGGTGATGAAGCGGTGGATGGCCTCGTTGGCGTGGTCCTGAAACGACGGGTTGGCCAGATCGGGGAAGATGTCTGCTTGGTCGACCACGGGACCCTTCAGCTTGTTGGCTGCGCTGGCGTAGAACACGCCGCTGGACAGAGTCGGGTCGGTAACACCGTCGACCAGTCGCTTCGCGCCCACGTCAAGCTTGTGGGCGATGCCCAGGCGGGGCATGACGTACTTGGCCGCTAGGCGCAGCGGCAATGCGAGGTCATTGGGTGCTTGGGTGCCGGTGGTGTTGCCGGGGCTCACGCAGATGAATCGGCGGTCGGGGTATTGGCGGGCCAGGTAGGCCATCCATAGGATGCCGATCAGCTTGGCCTGCCCATAGGCCAAATTGACGTCGGTTTGCGGTCGGCGAAATAGCTGCCGTCGATGACGGTGGCGAGCTCGTCGGCGGAGTTTGAGACGAACGACGGCCGCTTGAACCCCATTTTCGGGATTCCCCTGGCTGCCTCGCTTCCGGCGAAGAGCGCCACCTCGCCAAGTCGGTCCTCGGCCAGGAGCGTCTCGAGGAGGACAACGTGGCCAAGAACGTTCTGCGCGAACATGTAAGTGGTCCCGTCGGCGGTCAACTCCATGGGCGTCCTGCCGCCCATTCCACCGGCGTTCATGACCAGCGCGTCGATCGATCCGTCGATGCCCGCCAGGCCGGCGCGGACCGAGCGCGGATCGGCAACGTCCATGAGAACGATGTCGAAGATGCGCCGGCCGGTCTCCGCTTCGAGCTCGGCCTTTGCCGTAGTCGCCCGGTCTTGGTTCCGGCACGCCAGGTAGATGTGGGCGATCTCGGGACGTGATGCCAGTTGCCGGGCCACGTCCTTGCCGATTCCGACGTTGGCGCCGGTGATCAACACGGTCTTTTCTGCGGTGGTTTGCATTTGAGTGCTTGGCTCCTTAGGTACAGGCATGGTCATTGGTGATCCGGGTACGGCTGTTCAGACTTTTGCGTCTCGTCGCGGTCGCGCCGTGGGTGTTTGGCGGGCCTGCCGCGGTCCCGGTCTCCCTCGCCGGTCAGGGGCTGCCACCAGGGGAACAACGGCTGCCCTGCAACCCGGCAACCTTGTCCGGGTTGCGGGCGAGCAGGATCGCGAGCGAGCAGCCGAGTGGCTTCGTGTGCGAACGTTGCCGGGAGTGGTGACCAGGATCATCTCCTCCCCTCTCAGATCGCGAGTGCGGCCGCCGTCGACATGGACGATTGCGCCGTTGATGTAGCCGGCCGCCGGGGTCGCGAGGAACGTGATGACGTCGGACAGCTCGTGCACTTCAGCGACGCGGCGGAGCGGAATCTGCTTGGCAAACTCCTTGGCCATCTCCAACCTCGGCTCCACCGCCGGGGTCAACGTCGGACCGGGAGCGACCGCGTTGACCCGGACGTTCTGTGGCCCGTACTCGGCGGCCCACGCCTTGGTGAGCAGCTCGATTGCGGCGCGCGAGGCTCCGTAGGCAGCCATGCCTGGCTGGCCGTAGCTCGCGACCATCGTTGAGACGTTGATGATCGATCCGCCGCCGCGGGCGGCGATCTTCGGGGCGAGCGCGGCGACGAGGAAGAACGGCGCCTTGACGTTGATCTGGAACAGCCCGTCGAACGCCGCCTCGTCGGTGTCAGCCGTCGGTGCGAGGGCGGCAAAGCCGGCACAGTTGACCAGAACATCGATCTCGCCTGCTGCGTCGGCAACGCGCCCCACCTCGGACATCTCCGAGAAATCAGCGGCGATGAACTGCGCATCGTGCCCACCGGCCCGGATCTTCTCCACGGTGCTCGCGCCGCGGGTCTCATCGCGGCCGGTGATGATCACCGACGCGCCCTTCTCGGCCATCGCCAGTGCGGTGGCGGAACCCATCCCGGATGTGCCGCCGGTGATGAGGGCGGTCTTGCCTTGAAGTGACATGTATCGCGTTCTCCCTTTGAGTGGCTGTCGCGACGCTCGAAATGGATCGTGCGTTCCACTCTAACACAGAATGGATAGGGCGATCCATTCTGTTGGTAGAATCTGCGATATGAACACGACTAGCCCCTCCCCTCGCCCGTTGACGCGCAAGGGCCAGGAGACACGTCAGCGCATCGTCGACGCGGCCGCCGACTTGATCTTCCGGCAGGGCGTCGCCCACACGACGATCGAGGACGTACGCGCGGCAGCGGACGTCTCAAGCTCGCAGCTCTACCACTACTTCGAGGACAAGACGGCTTTGGTCTGGGCCGTTGTCGACCACCAGATCCGACACAATGGTCGGCGGGCAGGAGATGTTCGATTTCAGCACGCTGGATGGCCTCCGAGCCTGGCGCGACTTCGTGATCGCGGGCCAGCGCGAGCACCACTGCAGCGGCGGCTGCCCAATCGGCTCTCTCGGAGGCCAGCTAGCCGAGACCGATCCCGACGCAAGAGCCCACGTCGCCGAGGGCTTCAAACGATGGGAAGCCACGATCCAGAGCGGTCTACGAGAGATGCACGCACGAGGCGAGCTCACGCCCGACACCGACCCCGACACCCTCGCCCTCGCGCTGCTAGCCGCCCTGCAGGGCGGCCTGCTCCTCACTCAGGTCAAACGCGACACCCAGCCGCTAGAGGCCGCGCTTGACGCAATGCTCGAACTGGTCACCCGACTCAGCGTGCGACAGCTCGTAGCGTCCTCGCGCGATACGCTCGAGACCCCACAGCGCCGCAAGCCCCGGCACCCAATCCGTTCGCGCGACCCTCCCATCGTCGGCGTTAGGTTTCGCCCGCACTGAAGTCGAGCGACCGGACATCAGAACACGCCCGTTTGCAGCAGGTTCGTTGTGATAACGACAACAAATGGGCCCGGCTGGACTCGAACCAGCGACCTACCGATTATGAGTCGGCAGCTCTAACCAACTGAGCTACGGGCCCGTCACGCGCCCGAGTGTCCCCGGCCGCGCTCGCGGCAGACGCTACCAGCGAGATGTGGAATGCTCCCGGCGCGGCGCGGCGGCCACATCGCGCGGCCGAAACATGGGCCACTAACGAGGGGACGGCGGGATGTCAGCAACACGCGCAGCGATCGTCACGGGAGCTTCGAGCGGTATCGGGCTCGCGATAGCGAGGGTGCTGGGAGAAGAAGGCTTCGCAGTCACGATGGCCGCGCGGCGCCCCGAGAAGCTGGAGGCAGCCGTCGAAGGGTCTCCTCGACGATGGCTTCGACGTGCATGGCGTCGCCGCGAACCTGGCCGATGAGGCTGAGGTGCAGAAGGTCGTCGCCGATCACCGCGAGCGCCACGGCCGCCTGGATGTCCTCGTAAACAATGCCGGCGTGGGCGTCGGGTCCTCCGTCGCGGACATCGACACCAAGCGCCTGGACATGCAGCTCAACATCAACATCCGCTCGATCGTGCTCTTCTACCGCGAAACAGTCGACATCCTTCGGGCGGCCGGCGCCGAGCACAAAAACGCCCTTGTCGTGAACACCTCCTCGATCTCGGGCAAGCGCGCCGAGGCGTGGCTCTCGGTCTACTCGGCAACCAAGCACGCCGTCGTTGGCTGGACCGAAGCGATGAACAAGGAGATCGGCGCCGAGGGCGTCAAGTCGATTGCTCTCTGCCCCGCCTTCGTCGACACGCCGATGACCGACTTCGTCAAGGAGCACGTGCCCGCTGAGGACATGATCCGGCCCGAGGACATCGCGGAGTCGGTCCGCTTCATGCTGAGGGTCTCGCCCGCGTGCGTGGTCCCGGAGATCATGTTCGTGCGTCCCGGGGACGCCCTGTAGCGATCCGCCAGCCGCTCGCCTCGGGCGAGCGGCCTATGCGCCGGTGCCGGAGAGCGCGCGCGCACCGCCGCGCGCGCGTTGCCGCCGAGCCCGGATCTCGCCGAGCGGATCGACGAGGCCGAGCAGGCGCCGGCATCCCTGCTCGCGATGCTCGGCGCTGCGCTCGGCCAGCAAGCGGTGATGCGCGATCGCCGCAGCCATGTCCAGTCCCTCGTCCTCGCGAAGGCTCTCCTCGAGCAGTCTCGTAAGCACCGACAGCTCGCGGCTGCTCGCCTTGCGTGCGCGGCCGCGGGCGTTCGTGTAGCGGTCCCAGGCCTTCGCGAACGCCAGGAAGTCGGTGCGCCCGCCGCGGCGGTGAGCCGCGAGCATCGGGCACATGCCGCCTTCGCCGTCAACGTAGGCTCCGACGATGATGCGCTGGCCCGAGGTCACTGCGGCTAGCATCGCCTCGCGGGTGTGCGCCGGCAGGCAGCCGACCGTCAGCCGGAGACTGTCGATCTGCTGCGTGCGGTGGCGCTGGCGGTTTCGCATAGTCTGTGCACCGTCGCGGCGCCCGCTGCGCACACCGCCGGATGCGCGGCTCACACTAGGTCACCCGCACGACCTCGGCAACGAATCCCCTCCCGCTGAAAGGAAACTTGCACATGAAGCTCGGCGTCCACATCGGATACTGGGGCCTCGGCCTCACGTCGGAGGACCAGCTGCACATCGTGCAGGAGTCTGAGCGGCTCGGATACGACTCGGTGTGGACGGCGGAGGCCTACGGATCGGATGCAGCCACCGTGCTTGCCTGGCTGGCGGGGCAGACGAGCAAGATCAAGCTCGGTTCGGGAATCTTCCAGATGCCCGCCCGGTCGGCCGCGATGACGGCGATGACCGCCGCCACGATCGACCAGCTCTCAAACGGCCGGATGGTGCTCGGCCTGGGCTCCTCCGGCCCCCAGGTTGCTGAGGGCTGGCACGGGCAGCGCTTCGCCAAGCAGCTGCAGCGCACACGGGAGTACGTCGCCGTGATCCGGATGGCGCTCGCGCGCGAACGCGTTGAGTTTCGCGGCGAGACGCTCGAGCTTCCGCTGCCGAACGGTCCCGGCAAGGCGCTGAAGCTCACGATCGGTCCCGTCCAGGAGCGGATCCCTATCTATCTTGCTGCGATCGGCCCGAAGAACACCGCTCTCGCCGGCGAGATCGCCGACGGCTGGATCCCCGCGCTCTTCTCGCCCGAACACGTCGCGGAGCTCCGCCCTCTGCTGCAGGAGGGAGCCGACCGGGTTGGCCGCAGCCTCGACGGTTTCGACATCGCTCCCGCCGTCAACGTGTACGTGACAGATGACCTGACGGCGGCGCGCGATGCGATGCGGCCGTTCATCGCGCTGTACGTCGGCGGGATGGGATCGCGGGAGCAGAACTTCTATAACACGCTCGCCCAGCGCTACGGCTACGCCGACGCCGCGAAGGAGATCCAGGACCTCTACCTCGAAGGCAAGCGTGAGGAGGCAATGGCGGCGATCCCCGAGAGCTTCATCGACCTCGTCTCGATCTGCGGGCCACCGGACGTCGTCCGCGAGCGCCTCGCGGTCTACCGGGACGCCGGCGTCGGCACGCTCGGCGTGACCCCGTGGGCGTTCACCAAGGAGGACCGCCTGAACCAGCTGCGGCTGGTGGCCGAGCTCGCGTCCTGAGCCGCGCACCAGAGCCCATGGTTACCTCCAGGCGCCTGCTGCTCGGCGCCTTTGGCGATCCGGGGCATGCATTCCCGATGATCGCGCTGGGGCGCGCGCTTGCGGCGCGCGGCCACGAGGTGACGCTGCAGACATGGCGGCGCTGGCAGGGCGACGTCGAGGCGCAGGGGCTTGCGTTCGCGCCGGCGCCCGAGTATCAGGTGTTCCCTTCGGGCCCCGAGCCGCTGGACTTCTATGCGGCGGTCGAGCAGGCGACGGTAGACACGCTTCCACTAGTTCGCGAGCTGCGCCCCGATGTCGTTGTTTCGGACATCCTCACTCTCGCCCCGGCCCTCGCCGGTGAGCTCGCGGGTGCTCGCTGCGCGACCCTGATCCCTCACGTGTACCCGCACGGCGAGGTGGACTTTCCCATCTACTCACTCGGGGCCCGGCTCGCGCGCACAGCTCTGGGACGTGGCATGTGGCGGCGCGCCCACATGCCGGTGCGCCGCGGCCTCGAGCTGGGCCGCGTCCAGCTCAACCGCACCCGGGTGAGTGTGGGCCTTGCGGAGCTCGACCGTGTCCACGGCGGCATCAGCCCCGATCTCGCCCTCGTCGCCACCTTCCCGCAGCTTGAGTACCCGCGGACCTGGCCGGCCGGCGTGCACGTCGTCGGCCCGCTGATGTGGGAGCCGCCGGCGGCGGATGTCGAGCTGCCGCCCGGCGATGCGCCACTGGTCCTGGTGGCGCCGTCCACCGCCCAGGATCCCGAGCACCGGATGCTGATAGCCGCGCTGCGCGGGCTCGCCGGCGCCGACGTGAGGGTGCTCGCGACGTGGAACCGGCGCCTTCCGCCCCGCCCCCTGCCGGTGCCGGAGAACGCACGGGTCGTCGACTGGGTCTCCTACGCGCGGACAATGCCCAGCTGTGACGCCGTCGTCTGCCACGCCGGCCACGGCACGCTCGTGCGCGCGCTCGCGAGCGGATGCGCAGTGATCGCCTGCCCATCCGCCGGCGACATGAGCGAGAACGCCGCGCGCGTCGACTGGGCCGGAGCCGGCGTGAGGCTGCCCAGGCGTTTCGTGGCGGCCCGGCCGTTGCGCCTTGCCGTCGAGAGGGCTCTCGGTGAGCCTTCGATCCGCACCCGTGCCGGCGAATTCGCAGCTTGGGCTCTCGCGCACAACTCGGGCGCGCGGGCCGCCGAACTCATAGAGGAACTTGCCGGGCGGCCGGCGCCAGCCTGATGAAGCCTTGCAGGATGCCGGCACCGCCGCTACTATTACGTTGTGCGATCTATCGGTGAGCGATCTACGGATCCGGGCCTGCTGGTCCTCACGAGCCTCGCGGACCACCCCAAGCACGGCTACGCGATAACACGCGACGTCGAGGAGCTCGCCGGCGTGCGTCTCGGCCCGGGAACGCTCTACGGAGCACTCTCGCGCCTTGAGAGCCGCGGCCTGATAGAGGCGCTCCCCGCGGATGATCGACGCCGTCCGTACCGGCTGACTCCGTCGGGCGAAGCGGCACTCGCATCACATCTTCAGTCGATCGAGCGTGTGACGCGCGCCGGTCTCGAGCGGCTCAGGGCGAGGGGAGCCTCAGCGTGAGGCGGCGTCTGTCGCATCTGACACTCGGGCTCTACCCGCTGGCGTTCCGACGCCGCTACGGCGAGGAGCTCGCGGCGCTCATCGATGACAGTGCGCCGCGGACGATGGCGAGCGTCGATCTGCTGCGCGGCGCCCTGTCCGCCCACGTGCGCCCGCCCGCGAGCCTTGCGGGCGTCGTCGACCCGCCCGACGTCGTCCGCGCGAGCGCGAGCGGGATCCTCGCCTGCTGGGTGCTCTTCGCTGCCGCCGGCTTCGGCTTCTACAAGACGACGGAGGACCACGCGTTCACCAGCGCACAGCATGCCCATCCGCTGCTGGGCGGAGCGCACCTCGGCGTGCAGGTCATCGCGGTGCTCGCGTCACTTGTGATCCTCGCCGCGGCCCTCCCGCTCGGGATCGCGGCGATCCGGGCGGCTCGAGGCGACCCCGACCTGAGGCGACTCGTGGTCGCGCCGCTTATCGCGCTGGGAGTCCTAAGTGGGCTCACCGCGCTGCTCGTCCTGGCCGCGCATCGGGGCCACCACAGCGCGGGCACCCTGGGCCACGCCGCCTTCATAGGCTGGGGGCTCGCCGCGGCGTGCTGCGCGGTCATCTGCGTCGCCGCCGCGCGGCGGCTGCTCTTCGCCATCCCGGTGCAACGCGCGGGCCTGGTCGGAGCGCTGGCGCTCGGGACGCTCGCCACCGCGGGCATGATCGCGATGGCGCTCGCGACCGCGGCCTACGCGATCGCGCTTCCCCAGGCTTCGGCGGTCCTCGCCGCGCAACCCAACGGCCCCCTCCAGCTGCTTGACGTTGGCTACTCGCTGGCGCTTCAGTCGCTCGTGATGTGCGCGGCGGCCACGCTTGCGGTCGTGACCGCGCGCCGCGGTTGGCGAGCTGCGCGCAGCTGAGCCCGGTTTCGATCCAGAGCGCAGCGTCTGAAGGGACGGGCAGGAAGACACCCCGGCCCTCAGACACCTCGCTGCGCCCAGGCCTGTCTAGCCCTCCGTGAGGACGACGATCGTGGCGGGGTGGACCCCGTCGTGCTTCATCGCCTCAGCTGCCGCGTCGCCCTGCAGCGCCTGCTCCCACGTTGCGAGGTCCGGCGTGTCGACCACCAGGCCGACGGAGTTGGATCCCTCGGCGCCGCGGAACGTGCGCGCGGTGATCCCGAGCGGGCCGAACAGCTCCTCGCGCTTGGTCGAGCTCAGCCAGTGATCGACATTGTCGACGTCATGCAGCACCACGATCGTGGGCATTCGGGCCTCGTCTTCCTCACAGCCTGAGGCTGTGACCTTGTGTGTAGAGACGAGCAGCCGTGACCGCTCTTCCCGCCCCCTGCACGTTTGAAGCTCTGGGGGTGGGACTCGAACCCACAACCCTTCGGTTAACAGCCGAATGCTCTGCCGATTGAGCTACCCCAGACCGTCGGACAGGGCTACTTTACTAGCTGCCCGTGTCCTCCAGAGCGCGGGAGTAGGCGTGGTCGAAGTCGTCCTTGACCTTCTGTCGGCGCTCGGCGAGCGCGTTCACGTCGCTGCCGCTCACGCCGCGCGCCTGGGCGATGCTCCGCTCGATCCTGGCGAGCTCGAGCTGCAGCCGCTGGACCTCGAGCATCGTCGGTCTCGCCTGCTCTCCCCCGGCCTCTACGATCAGCTCCGCGAGCAGCGCGTTCAGTTCCGCGTCGGCCTCCAGCATCCCCTCTCCCGGAGCCGGCGCGAGCGGCTCCCGCAGGTCGCCCCGCGCAGATGGCCGGCGGCGCGGCGCATCAGGCCGCTGGAGAAGTGCTCGTTCACATCGAGTGCCGCGAGGGCCCTCTCGCCGTCCTCGGGGCAGGCGATGCAGAGCGCGAGGAACGCCCGCTCGGTCTGCTCGCGCCTCGACAGGCCACCGCGGGGAGCGCCTTGCCTCCCCGGGCTTCGCGCTCTGCGGCGGCCGGGCCGGCCAGCAGCTGCTCGGCGAGGCTCTCCGGGAGCTCAAGGCGCCCGGAGACGAGCCTGGTCAGCTCCAGGCGCATCGCGCTCGGCGGGAGCGTCGCGAATACCGGCCGCAAGCTCTTCCAGGATGCGATCCCGGCCCTCCGGGCTGCGCTCGTCGCCGGCCGCCAGCACGCGCTCGACGCGGAAGCGCACGAACGGCACCGATTTGCGACCAGCTCACCGATCGCCTCGGGGCCCTGGCGCTGGATCAGGTCGGCCGGGTCCGCTCCCGCCGGCAGCGAGACGACCCGCAGCTCGAGTTTGCGCTTGGCTGCGAGGGCTGAGGCGCGCAGCATCGCATCCTGCCCGGCGCTGTCGGCGTCGAGCGCGAGCAGCACCGTCTGAGCCATCCTTGCGAGCTCCCCGACCTGCTCGGCGGTGAGGGCGGTGCCCATCAGCCCGACGGCGTTGCGCATCCCCGCCTGGTGCAGCGCGATCACGTCGGTGTAGCCCTCGCAGAGGATCACCTCTCCGGCGCGCGTGGCGTGCGGGCGCGCCAGATCTGCTCCGTAGAGGTGAAGGCCCTTGTGGTAGACGTCGTTGTCGGAGGTGTTCAGGTACTTCGGTTTCTGCTCGTCGCGCATCGCGCGCGCGCCGAACCCGAGCACCCGCCCGCGGGTGTCCGCGAGCGGGAACATGATCCGCGAGCGGAAGCGGTCATACGGGCGGCCGTTCTGCTTGGAGCGCTGCGCAAGGCCGGTGTCGTAGAGCTCCTTCTCGGAGAATCCGCCGCGCCGCGATGCGAGCAGAACGCGATCCCATGCACTCGGCGCGTAGCCGACGCGAAACTCCCGCAGGATCTCCTCGCGCAGGCCCCTTCCCTGCAGATAGTCGCGGGCGGCGGCGGCCTCCTCGGACTCCCACAGGTAGCGCTCGTAGTAGGCGGTGGTGCGGCCGAGCAGCTCAAGCAGCCGCTCGCGGCGCTTGCGGCGCTCGGCCTCGCGGGGGTCCTCCTCCTCGCGCTGCAGCTCGACGTTGTAGCGCTCGGCGAGCAGCTCGAGCGCGCCCTTGAAGTCGACACCCTCGGTCTCCTGGACGAAGGTGAAGACGTCGCCCGAGGCCTGGCATCCGAAGCAGTGGTAGACCTTCTGGGCCGGGTCGATCCCGAACGAGGGGGTGCGCTCCTCGTGGAACGGGCACAGGCCCTCGTAGCGCGAAGGCCCTGCCCTGCGCAGGTCGGTGCGAGCGGAGACGACCTCCAGGAAGTCGACGGCGTCGCGGACGCGATCCTTGGAGTCGTTTGTGTACAGCGCCACGCGGGCAACGCTAGCGGGCGAACGCCTGGGGCACCTGCAGCTCGGTGTACTCCCGGATGCAGTACCGGTCGGTCATCCCCGCCAGATAGTCGGTGACGCGCGAGGCGAGCCGCGCGTCCGCGTCCTGCTGATCGCCGGAGTATGAGTCCGGCAGCGCCTCCGGATGATCGACTGTAGTGGTCGAACAGCCGGGTCATGACCGCCGAGATCTTCGCGTGCTCGGCCCTCACGGCGGGGCCGAGGTAGACGCGCTCGAACATGAAGTCGCGCAGCTCGTCCATCGCCGGTCCTGCGGCGGGCCCCTGCACGATGTCCCCGGCGCGCTCGGAGTGCTCGACCATGTCGTGCACGAGCCTGTCGATGCGGGCTGCGCCGCTCGCGCCGAGCACGGCGATCGGCTCCGCCGGCAGATCCCGCTCTCTGAGCAGGCCGGCCCTGACCGCGTCGTCGATGTCGTGGTTGATGTACGCGACACGATCGATCACGCGCACGATCCTGCCCTCGAGCGTGACTGGCAACGGCGCGCGGCTGGAGTGGCGGGCGATCCCGTCGCGGACCTGCTCGGTGAGGTTCAGTCCCGCGCCGTCCCGTTCGAGGTGCTCGACGATCCGCACGGAGTGCTCGTAGTGGCGGAATTCCCTGCCCGAATCGCTCTTTCAGGCAGCGGTCGAGGACCTCCTCGCCGATGTGCCCGAACGGGGCGTGCCCGAGATCGTGACCGAGACCGATCGCCTCGACGAGGTCCTCGTTCAGGCGCAGTGCGCGCGCGACGGTCCGCGAGATGCTCGTGACCTCGAGCGTGTGCGTGAGGCGTGTCCTGTAGTGGTCGCCGCGCGGAGCGACGAACACCTGCGTCTTGTGCGTCGAGGCGCCTGAACGCCTTGCTGTGGACTATCCGGTCGCGGTCGCGCTGGAAGGGTGTGCGCAGCGCGCAGTTCTCCTCGGGGCGGGCGCGCAGCGCCGGATATGAGCGGGCGGCGAGCGGCGAGAGCCGCTGCTCCTCCTCTCGCAGCACGCTGTCCGCGAACTCTGCGGCAACCGTCTCGTCGGGGCCGGCGATGCTCATCGGCCTGATCCTGACATCAAAGCCCCGCGCGCGCTGTTCAGCCGCGGCGCTTCCAGTCGCTTCGGCCGGTCAGTCGGTCAACCCAGTGAGCCCAGCCCTTCGCCGACGCCGCCGGATCGCCCTCGTAGACCGGCGCTCCGCCGTTCGGCTGCGGGAGCCCGCGAGCGGCGGACGAGTCGATGCTGAGGTCGACTCCGCCTTCGTGGATGCTCGCGACGTCCGCGGCCTCCACGAACCGTCGCCCGAACCCGCCGGTGGCGATGACGATGCCGTGGAAGATGTCCTTCTCGGGGGCCGCGACCACATGGTGGACCGTCCCGATGCGCTGCCCGTCGCTTCCGGTGACGGGCACGCCGCCCTCAAGGACGGTGTACGCGATCGGCAGGTCCTGGTCCATGCATCCCACGATACACGCGCCGCAGCGCCTCACTACGCCTCCTCGGCGCCCGTCCGCGCCCGCACGTGCGGCTTCCCGGACTCAGCGGGCTGCCGCGGCGACGGGCATCAGGCGCAGATGAGCATGGTGCTCGAGCGTCGCGGAGACCGCGCGATCGACCTGGTCAGCGCGGGCGCGCCGGCCTCGGGCGCATCGCTGAGCGATCGTCGCGAGAGCGTCGGTCATGAAGCGGTGGGCCTCCTCCCCGAGCGGGAACGAGCCCGCCTCGCAGGCGCCGCAAACGACGCCGCCGGCGGCACCGGAGAACCCGACCAGGTGCTCGTGCTCGCCGCAGCTCGCGCAGGAGCCCAGCTGCGGGGCGAGCCCGGCAGCGAGCAGCAGCTTCAGGCGGAACGCGAGCGCGCCGCCGGCGCTCTGCGGCGGCCGCGTCGGGGACGCGGCGCTGCGCGTCGAGGATCGTCAGCTGCCGGCACAGCAGGTTGAACACGCCGGGATGGGGCTCGGAGGTCTCGAACAGGCGGCCCACCGCGTCGCACGCGCGCGCCGCGGCGTCGATCGCCCGCGCGTCGCCGCGAAGTCGGGCATACCCGTCGATCGTCTGCGCCCCCGTCACCGTCATCAGCTCCCCCCTGCCTTCGTGCAGCTCGATGTTCAGGCGGAAGAACGGCTCGAGGCGGCCACCGAAGCGGCTGCGGGCGCGCCTGACGCCCTTCGCGATCGCTCCGATCCGGCCGCGGGCGGGCGTGTAGAGGTGCAGGATGCGGTCGGCCTCGCCGTAGCGCATCGAACGCAGCACAACCGCCTCTGTCTTGACCGGTCCCGGCATCTGAACCATCGAGTCTAGGGCCACCCTCGGAGGCCTCCGGGATGCGCGCCGAACCCGGAATCTCCGTTGCTATATTTTGTGAAGTAATGAGCGATATCACCGTCTACACGACCGAGCCGTGCTCCTTCTGCAACCGCGTGAAGGGGCTGCTCCGCTCGCGCGGAGCCCACTACACCGAGGTCAACCTCGCCAAGGACCCGGAGGGCCGCGCGGAGCTCGCGCGCCGGACCGGGATGATGAGCTTCCCGCAGGTCCTGGTCGGCGATCGAGCTGATCGGCGGCTACGCCGAGGTGCAGGCCGCCGCAGACGATGGCCGCCTCGACGAGATCCTCGCGGCCTAGACCGCTCACGCTCGCCGTGCGCCGCGGCCGCGGCTGACAGCTCTCGCACACATACGTGCCCCTGCCGGCCACGACCATCTTCACGATCTCCCGCCCGCAGACTTCGCACTGCTGACCCTCGCGGAGGTGCACCAGGAACTGGTTCTGGAACGAGCCGTATACGCCGTCGACGTGGCGGAAGTCGTCGATCGTGGCGCCTTTCGCCTCGATGCCGGCGCGAGCGCCTCGATGATTCCCTCCCGCAGCCGCGCGTACTGTGGCCCGGTCAGTGAGCCCGCCTCGCGGCGCGGGTGGATGCGAGCCCTGAACAGGGCCTCATCCGCGTAGATGTTGCCGATCCCCGCGATCAGCCGCTGGTCCAGCAGCAGCGCCTTGATCGGTGCCCGCCGGCCCCGCATCAGGCCCTTGAGGTGCGCCGCGGTGAACGCATCGTCGAACGGCTCGAGGCCTAGACGCGCCTCGAAGAACTCCTCGGCCGCGCCCGGGCCGAGCAGCAGCTCGCCGGTCCCGAAGCGCCTGGGGTCGACGATCACCAGACGGCGGGCCGATCGGCTCGGCCCCCCGCACCCGGCCGAGGTCGATCCTCACGCGCGTGTGCACGGGCTCGGGGTCGGGATCGACGAGGACGGTCCCGCTCATGCGCAGGTGCTGAGCGAGCCGGACGTCGCCGGAGAGCTCCCACACCAGGTACTTGCCGCGCCGTGAGAGCCGCTTCACGCGGCGGCCCTGGATCGCGTCGGTCAGCTCGCCGGGCGACAGCGGCCTGGGCCAGCGCGGGTCCAGGATCTCGACGGCGGTGAAGCCGCCTGCCCTGCACGATCGGGGCAAGCTGGCGTCTGATCGTCTCGACCTCCGGCAGCTCGGGCATCGCCTCAGCCTACGAAGTCGCTGCCGGGCAGCCCCTCGGCGGAGCGGCCGGCGAGATGGCGCAGCACGCTCGCGCCGACATCCGAGAGCGGGCCGTCGTGGCGATGGCCCGCCCGGGAGCCTGCCGACTGCGCGCGCTCCTGCATCTCCCCGGTCAGTGCCAGCAGAGGCGCATGCTCGCGCGTGTGGTCGGTGCCCGGGTGCGCGGGGTCCACCCCGTGGTCGGCTGTCACGATCAGCAGGTCCTCGCTGCGCAGGCGCGCGAGCAGCCCGGCCAGGTAGGCGTCGATCAGCCTGCAGCGCGGCGTGGAAGCCCTCGACGTCCTTGCGGTGGCCGTAGACCTGGTCGGTCTCGATCAGGTTCGCGAAGATCAGGCCGCCCGCGGGCTCCTCGCAGCAGCGCGTCGACGCTGTCCAGGGCCTGCGCGTTGTTCGAGCCCGGGTGGCTGTCGGTGATGCCCACGCCAGCGAACAGGTCGCGGATCTTGCCGACGCCGTGGACCGGCACGCCGGCGTCGCCGAGCTCCTGCAGGTAGCTGCGGGTGGGCGGCAGCAGCGCATAGTCGCGTCTGCCGTCGGTGCGGGCGAACTCGCCCGGCCTGCCCGGTGAACGGGCGCGCGATCACCCGCCCGACGGCGTTCTCGCCGCTCATCAGGCTCCGCGCGGCCTCGCACGCGCGGTAGAGCTCGGCCCGCGGCACGCGGTCCTCGTGCGCGGCGAGCTGCAGCACCGAGTCCTGCGAGGTGTAGATGATCAGCGCGCCGGTGCGCAGATGCTCCTCCCCGAAGTCCTCGATCGCCGTGATCCCGTTGTCGGGGCGGTTGCAGATCAGCTCGTGCCCCATCGCGGCGGCCAGCTCGGCCATCAGCTCGCGCCGGGAAGCCGCCGGGGTAGGTCGGGGGCGCGTGGGGCGTGATCACGCCCATCAGCTCCCAGTGTCCGGTGACCGAGTCCTTGCCGGGGCCGAGCGCGTGCAGGCGCCCGTGGATCGCCGGGTCGCTCGCGGGCGCGACACCGAGGATCGGCATGATCGAGCCGAGCCCGAGCTCCGCCATCACCGGCAGCTCCAGCCCGCCGACGGCCTCCGCGAGATGGGCGAGCGTGTTCGATCCCTCATCGCCGTACGCGGCGGCGTCCGGCAGCGCGCCCGCGCCGCACGCGTCGATCACGAGAACTATCGCCCTGCGGCCGCCCGTGTTGCTCATCGGCCGATATCTAACCGGGGGCGGCGGACCCCCGGGTCTCTCACCTGCTCGCCCGGGGATGCGCCCCGAAGTAGGCGTCCTTGAGGCGGTCGGCCGACAGGTGCGTGTAGACCTGCGTGGTCGCCAGATCCGCGTGGCCGAGCATCTCCTGCAAGGATCGCAGATCGCAGCCCCCCGCCAGAAGATGCGTGGCGAAGGTGTGGCGGAGCGTGTGCGGGACTCATTCGCTCGGACAGCCCGGCGGTGCGAGCGTGGCCCTGCACGATCTTGTAGAGCCCCTGGCGGGTCAGGCCCGCGCCGCGGTGGTTGACGAACAGCTTCGGCTGCACCTCGTTGCCGATCAGCAGCGGCCTCGCGCTCGCGCAGTAGACGCGCAGCGCGCTCAGCGCCTGGCGCCCGATCGGCACCAGGCGCTCCTTGGAGCCCTTGCCGCGCGCGCAGAGCAGGCCCTCCTGCAGGTCGACGTCGCTCAGCTTCAGCTCGCAGGCCTCCGATGCGCGCAGGCCGCACGCATACATCAGCTCGAGCAGAGCCCGGTCGCGCAGCACCAGCGGACCCGGCCCTTTCGGCTGGGCGAGCAGGCGCGCCACCTCATCGCGGGAGAGGACCCGCGGCAGCCGCGCCGGCCCGCGCGGGCCGCGCAGGTCGGCCGTCGGGTCGTGCTCGATGGCACCCTCCCGGCGCAGGTGCCGGTAGAAGGAGCGAAGGCACGCGAGCTTGCGTGCGAGCGTGGTGGCGGCGACCGGCGGGCGCTCATCCGATCCGGCGGCGAGGCTCCGCGAGGAAGCCCGCGAGGTCCGCGTGACGCGCAGCTAGGACGGGCACGCCGCGCTCGCCGAGGTACTCGCCGAGCTGCAGAAGGTCGCTGCGGTAGGCCTGCAGCGTGTTGCGCGAGAGCCCGCGCTCCAGCTCCAGGTAGGCGAGGAAGTCCAGGATCAGGTGCTCCATCTCGGCCGGGATCGCGCTCGCCGGCGTCTGGACGCTCGTCATGCTCAGGGCTTCGCGACCGCGCCCGCGCCTCCTTGACCGTGCAACGCGCCGTTCAACCTCGCGTGCAGCCACATCAGCGCGATCAGCGTCTTCGCGTCGCGGCACTCGGCGATCGCGCGTGGCACGTCCGCGAGCGCGACGGGGACGATCTCGATCCGCTCATCCTCACCGCTGTCCGCGCTGGAGCTCGAACAGGTCGGTGGCGCTGAAGATGTGCACACGCTCGTCGGTGAAACCGGCCCCGGTGTAGTAGGTCACGATCGGCTCCCAGCGCCGCGCGCCGAGCGAGATCTCCTCCGCGAGCTCGCGCTGCGCGGCTGCCAGCGGCTCCTCGCCGGGCACGTCGAGCCGGCCGGCGGGGATCTCCAGCAGGTCGCTCTCGCCGACGGCCTCGCGCGGCTGGCGCACGAGCCACACCGTGCCCTCATCGTGCGCGAGGATCGCCACCGCGCCGGGGTGGCGCACGATCTCCCGCGAGACCTCCTCGCCGCCCGGGTAGCGGAAGCGCTCGATCGTGACGTCGACGATCCGCCCCGAGTAGACGGTCTCGCCGCCGAGCGGCTCGAAGCGGCGGTCCGCAGAGCCGCTCATCGCGCCCTGCCCGCCGGCCCGCCTGAACCAGCGTCCCGAGCACGCCGCCGCCCGCGAGCGCCGCGCCGAAGAACAGCGGGTCGCCGGCTATGTCGCGGCCCATGGTCTGCGCCGGCAGCCCGCTGCCCGCATACGCGGGCAGGTCGACGGCGGCCCTGCGCCAGTCGTGGCGCGTGATGCGGACAGGCCGCTCGACCTCCAGGGCGAGCGCGGGGCGGCTCGGCGCATGCCCGGCGAAGACGGCTCCGAGGCCCGCGCGCAGGTCCGCCCCGACGGGCGAGCGCATGCCCGGCGGGCAGCGCGACCGTGACCGGCTCGAGCAGCAGGTCCAGGACCGTGAGGGTGTGATGGGAGATGCCGCGGTGGCGCTCGCGCTCATCTCCGGAGGACATCCGCGCGACCAGCAGCGTCGGGCAGCCGAGCGCGAGCGCCACGTGCGCGGAGTCCAGCGCCGCCATCCCGCCGTGGCCGAGCGGCGAGCCCGAGCCGATGATTCCCGGGCCAGGACCGCACACGGCCGCGTCCCAGCCGAGCGTCCGCAGGCCGTGATGGAGGGCGCCCGCCGTCGTGATCGCCTCACCCTCCCCGCCGAACGCCGGCCCGGCCGTGAGATGCCCGGCGAGCAGCCCGCGCTCGCGAAGGTCCCTGACCGCGCGGGAGTGGCCGCCCGGGAGCGCCCCGCCCGCGGTCTGGACGTAGCCGAGGGTGGCGCCGGGCCTGGCCTGGGCGAACGCCCACGCGACGGCGGCGAGCTGACCGTGAAGCGCGAGCACCGCCACGGGCCGCTCGATCGGGAGCTCGAGGCGCTCGTCCTCGACCGGCGCGATCGTGTGCTGCAGGCTCGTGTAGTTGAGCTTCATCACGTCTGTGTCTCGCTCCCCGTCGCCCGTCAGCCCACGCGTGAGGTTCACGTGGACGACGTCGAATCCGCCCGATCCGAGCCCGAGGTCCAGGGCCTGCACGTTCACGATCACCTCGTCGCCGACCTCCGCCCTGCCGAGCAGCCCGGTGTCGATGATCGCCGGCCTCCTCTGCTGGTCGCCGGCGAGCCGCACGCTCGACGCGCTGCTCACCGCCCGGAATGACTGCTCCCCCTCGGGGGCGTCGACCTCCACGACTGTTGCGGGCCTGAGCTTCAGCATCGGCGCGGGAAGCTACACGGCCGCCGCGGGCGCGAGGTCCGCGGCGCTCTGGAGCAGGGAAAGCGCGACGTCGAACATCTCCTGCAGCGCCGCCTCGGCCACGCGCTCGCCGGGCTCGTGGTTGCGCTCGGTGCCGTTTGCGAGGTTCACCGCCGGGAAGCCCGCGGCGATCAGCGCGTTCGCGTCCGAGCCGCCGCCGCTCGAGATCGGCACCGGCTCGCGGCCGCAGGCGCGTAGCGCAGCGTGGGCGACGAGCACGGCGGGATCGCGCTCTGAGAGCCGGTATCCGGCGAACGTCCGCTGCACGCTGACGTCCACATCGCAGTCGCAGTCGGGCAGGTTCGCGGCGTCGTGGACGCGGTCGACGATCTCGGCCGCGACGCTCTCGGCGCGGCCCTCGTCGATCGAGCGCACCTCGGCGAGGAACGTGCAGCGCTCGGCGACCGACGTTCATCGCGGTGCCGCCGGTGATCGTGCCGACGTTGACGGTGGTCTCCTCGTCAAGGCGTCCGTGCGGCAGCGAGGCGACCGCGCGGGCGGCGGCGAGCACCGCGCTGCGGCCGTCCTCGGGCCTGATCCCCGCATGAGCTGCCGCGCCCCGGAAGTCCGCCTCGATGCGGAAGTGGCTCGGAGAGGCCATCACGACCTCCCCGATCGGCGAGGCGTGGTCGAAGACGTAGCCGAACTCGCTGCGCAGGACTCGAGGTGTCGAACGCGCGTGCTCCGGCGAGCGCGACCTCCTCGCCCACCGTGAACAGCAGCTCGAGGTCCACGGGTGGACGCTCTGCGGCGACGTGGCGGGCGAGCGCGAGGATCACCGCGACCGCGGCCTTGTTGTCGGCTCCGAGGATCCCCTCATTGGCGTTCTCCCAGCCGCCGTCGACGAGCACGGGCTCCACCGGGGCCAGCAGCGGCACCGTGTCCAGGTGCGCGCACAGCAGCACCGAGCGGCCGCTGCCCCGAGCCGGGGATGCGGGCGAGCAGGTTGCCGCAGTCGGATCCCGCGCGTGGACCGGCGTCGTCCTCGTGCACCGGTGACGCCCAGCGCGCCGAGCTCCGCCGGTGACCATCTCCGCGCATGCGCCGCTCGCGCCCGGACGGGCTCTCGATCCGGCAGAGCGCGGTGAACGCGCCGCTCAGCCAGCGACGCTCCAGTTCCCCTACGGCCGGCACACGCCGCCGCTCGTCAGGAGCGCCCGGCGCCCTGACCGGGCGCTGGGCTGGAGGCTGCGCGGGCGTCCTTCACCCGCATCTCGGCCTCACTCGGTGTTCGCATCCCCCTCTATGCCGTGCGTGCCCTCGTGCCCCTCCCTGGACTTCGCCCGCTGGAGCGCGGCCTCGATGAAGCCCCTGAACAGCGGCGCCGGGCGCTCCGGGCGCGACTTGAACTCGGGGTGGAACTGCGAGGCGACGAAGAACGGGTGGTCCTCGAGCTCGATCAGCTCGACGAGGCGCTCGTCGGGGGAGGTGCCCGAGACGATCAGGCCCGCGCTCTGCAGGCGCTTGCGCAGCAGGTTGTTGACCTCATAGCGGTGGCGGTGGCGCTCGTAGATCACCGCCTCGCCGTACATCTCGCGGGCGCGTGTCCCGTCGTGAAGCTTGATCGGGTCGGCCCCGAGGCGCATCGTTCCGCCGAGGTCCGCGACCTCCTTCTGCTCGGGGAGCAGGTCGATCACCGGGAACGGGGTCTCGATGTCGAACTCGGTCGAGTTCGCGCCCTCCATGCCGGCGACCGTGCGTGCGAACTCCGCGACTGCGACCTGCATTCCGAGGCAGATCCCGAGGTATGGAATCCGCTGCTCGCGGGCGAACCCCGACGCGGCGATCTTGCCCTCGATGCCGCGGCCGCCGAAGCCGCCGGGTATCAGGATGCCGTCGGCCTCCGCGAGGATCTCATAGGGGTCGCGGGCGGCCGGGCCGGCAGGCAGTCCCTCGCCGCCGTCCTGGGTGTCCTGCGCGGACGCTCCCTGGGACTCGAGGCTCTCCGAGTCGATCCAGTCGATCTGCACGTTGCTGTCCTGCAGGGAGGCGGCGTGGCGGAGCGATTCCGAGACCGAGAGATAGGCGTCCTCGAGCTTCACGTACTTGCCGACGAGGGCGATCCGGACGGTCCGCTTGGCGCGCGCGGAGCGCTCGATCGGCTCCTTCCAGCGCGTCAGGTCGGGCTCGGGCGCCTGCACGTCGAAGTGGTCGAGGATGAATTCGTCGACGCCCTGCTCGTGGAAGGTGAGCGGGACCTTGTAGATGTTGTCGACGTCGCACGCCGAGACGATCGCCTCGGCCGGCAGGCTCGCGAAGAGGGCGATCTTCTTGCGGATCTCGTGCGAGAGCGGGCTCTCCGAGCGGCACATGAGCATGTCGGGGGCGATACCGATGCGCCTCAGCTCGTTGACCGAGTGCTGCGTGGGCTTGGTCTTCAGCTCCCCGGCGTGCCCGATGTAGGGCACCAGTGTCAGGTGGATGAACATGCAGCGGCGCCTGCCGACGTCGACCGGGAACTGGCGGATCGCCTCCAGGAACGGCAGCGACTCGATGTCGCCGACGGTCCCGCCGATCTCGGTGATCACGAAGTCCACGTCGCTGGACTCGGCGATCAGCGAGATCCGCTGCTTGATCTCATCGGTGATGTGCGGGACGACCTGGACGGTGCCGCCGAGATAGTCGCCGCGGCGCTCGCGCCGGATCACCGTGTCGTAGATCCCGCCGGCAGTCACGTTCGAGGCGCGGCTCGTGTTCGCGTCGGTGAAGCGCTCGTAGTGGCCGAGGTCGAGGTCCGTCTCGGCTCCGTCCTCGGTCACGAACACCTCGCCGTGCTGGTAGGGAGACATCGTGCCCGGGTCGACGTTGATGTACGGGTCGAACTTCTGCAGGCCTACGGTGAGGCCGCGCGAGACGAGCAGCCGGCCGATCGAGGCGGCGGCGATCCCCTTGCCGAGAGACGACACCACGCCACCCGTCACGAATATGAAGCGGGTCTTGCTCGGAGCCTGTGCGTGTCGGTCGGAAGAATGCGAGGTCATGAGGGCCTGCCCCAAGAGTCTAGTTCCCGGAGCCCCGGAGTCCTTTCCACGAGTTTTGAGATCGACCTGAGCTCGCCGTAGATCGTCAGTGCAGCGAGCAGGGCGAGCGCCACGAGCTGGCCCGTTCCGGACAGCGTGAGCACCAGCCACAGGCCGGCGAGGCCGCCGAGCAGGTTCGCGCCCGTGTCGCCGATCATCGCCCGCTCGCGCAGGTCGTAGGCGCCGGCCACCAGTGCGGGCCCCGCGAAGATCCCGATCGACCAGAGCGGCCGCAGGCCCGCACCGATCGCGAGCCCTGCTCCGAGCAGCACGAAGGCCTTGATCGAGCGGCCCGGCCGCAGGTCGAGCAGGTTGAAGGCGTTCGTCGCGAGCACGAGCACCGCGGCGGCGAGAAGCCATCGCGAGTCCGACAGCCCGAGGTAGCTCGCCGCGAGCAGCGCGAGCCCGAGCGAGCCCGCGGCCTTCAAAGCGCCCGTGGAGAACTCGCCTCGCGCGAGCGCCGCCCCGTGCCCCCGCCATCCGCGGGGAGCGGGCTCGCCGTCCAGCGAGCGCCGCCGAGCCGACCGTGTCGTCGATCAGCCCGAGTGCGATCACGCCGAATGCGTAGAGCGCGATCACGAGCGTCTCGGGGTGCAGGACGCTCACGCTCGCGAGGCGGTCCAGCAGCATCAGCGGAACCAGCGCGAGCGTCGCGGCCGCCGGGACGAGGATCCCGAACGGGAACGGCAGCGGGCGCTTCCGGTAGTTCAGCCGGGTGTGGCCCGACGCGGCGAGGGTCCTGCAGCAGCCCCGGCGCGAGCGCTGCCGCCATTGCCAGCGCGATCGCGAACGGGAGGACGTGCATCTGCTCAAGCTAGCGTCGCGTGCGGACGCGCTCAGGGCGCCGCGGAGCCCTGAGTGAGGGTCGGCAGAAGCGACTGCGCCGTGGGCTTGACTCCGTAGGAGCCGTGAGAGCCGGCGAGCGCGTAGTCGAGTGACGCCTCGTCCGGCGATCTCATCCAGATCGTCCACGCTCGCCACGCCCCTTGCCCTTGTACCACGTGACCTGGGAGGGCTGCTGTCCCGACGAGCTCGACGCCCACGACGGGTATCCCCGCGGCTGCGACGCCGGACAGCAGCCCCGACTCGAATGCGGCGGCGGCTTCGCTCTGCGCCGGCGTCATCCCTTCCGGCTCGGCTCTCACGACGACGAGCCCTTCAAGTCGCGCGAGCTGGCCGTCGAAGGCGCTGAGCAGGCTCCCGCGGACCCGGCTGAGCAGGCCGCGGTCGACCTGGGGCCCGCCGGAGACGAGCTCCTTGCCGATGATCTCCCCGAAGCGGTGCACGAGCGCTGCGGAGCCTTCGAGCTGGGAGAAGTGGGTTCCCGACGCGTCGCGGCCGATCCCGGCGAGGTCCAACGGCTCGCGGACGGCGATCACGCTGGTCAGGTCGCCGCCGGCCTGCGTGACCGCGGCCCGCACCAGCGTGTTCGTCTGGTCGGAGGATCCGGCCGAGGAAGACGAGGCCGATGTTGCGGCCGCTCAGAAGTGCGTGGACCGAGAGCGGATAGAGCCCCTTCGCGGCGGATTCCTGCGCGGTGAGGCTCTGCTGCAGCTGGCTCGCCTGCTGGCGGGCCTGGCCGACTTCGGAGTTCAGGTTGCTGACGATCCCGCTCTTGGCGGAGGAGACCAGATTCGAGTCGCCGATCGCGACGCCGATCAGCACGCCGAGTGCGAGCGCGAACAGGACCGCGGCCAGCGATAGGGCGTGGTAGCGATAGTCGAACACTCGGCCTCCCCGGACGCTCAGGAGATCGTGCCGAACAGCAGGTGGAGCCGTATCCACAGCAGCTGCACGACGTCGCGCAGCGCCGGCGTCGTCCAGATCACCGCGATCATCGCGATCACCCCGGCCGCGATCACGACGAGCAGCGGCGTGAGGCCCGGCCGCGGCTGGTAGAGGCGGCTCACGCCCTTGGCGTCGACGAGGATCTCGCCGATCCGAAGGCGGGTAAGGAACGTCGAGGACATGCCCTGCCTGTTGCGGTCCAGGAACTCGACGAGGTTGTACTGCGCGCCGACCGACACGATCAGGCGCGCACCCTTCTCGGCGGCGATCAGCATCGCGACGTCCTGGCTGGTTCCCGGTGCGGGGACGAGCTTGTACGGGAGCCCCAGTTCCTGAAGTCGGTGGCGCCCGGGCGCGTGGCCGTCCAGCGAGGAGTGCACGACGAGCTCGGCGCCGCAGCGCAGCGCCCGCTCGGCCGCGGAGTCCATGTCGCCGACGATCATGTGCGGCGTCAGCCCCTGCCTCCATGAGCGCGTCGGCGCCGCCGTCGACCGCGACGATCACCGGGCGCATGATCGCGGATGAACGGGCGCAGCGCGCGCAGATCCTTCTGCAGGTCGACCCCGCGGACGACGACCAGGGTCGAGCGGTCGCGGAAGTCGGTCTGGAAGCGGGGCATCTGGATGCGGCCGGTGAGCAGCTCGCGCTCCTCGCGCATGTGCTCGATCGTGTTGATCGCGAACCGCTCGAGGGCCTCGCCGACCTCCTGCCGGCGCTCCTCCGTCTCGCGGCACACGCGCTCGGCGTCGAGTACCTCGCCGCGGGCGAGCACTGAGCCGCGGCACAGGACCTCCGCCGCCGCCGCTTCCCTCTCCAGTGACGCGCACCTGGATCGGGTCCCCGTCGGAGAGTGAGCCGAACAGCGAGTCATCGGGAAGGTCGACGAGCATCACGCCCGCCTCGACGAGCAGCTGCGGCCCGAGGTTCGGGTAGCTGCCCGAGGAGGACGCCCTGCAGTTCAGGACCGCGGCGGCGCCGGCGGCGATCAGCTCCTCCGCGGACACGCGGTCGATGTCGAGATGGTCGATCAGCGCGACGTCCCCAGCCACCATGTGGCCGACGAGCAGCTTCGTCCTGCGGCCCGGCCTCACTGGCCCAGACGCGACTCGGCCGGCGGAGATCACGGGAGCCGCGTCCACGGCGCCCTGAACGCGATCTGACGGGCTTGGCCGCGTTGCTGCCATCCCAGCGAGACTAACGCCCGCGGGCGGCGCGCGCGGCGCTCAGGGACGCTCAGGCGGCGCGGCGCAGCTCCTGAGCGTGGCTCAGCGCGGCGCTGTCGTCGCTGTCGGCGCCGAGCATCCTGACGAGCTCGCCGACGACGTCGCTCTCGCTGAGCTGCTCGACGGTCGCGACCGTCGGATCCGCGGCGGTGTCCTTGATGACGGTGAAGTGGCGGGCGCCGAGCGAGGCGATCTGCGCCAGATGCGTGATGCACAGGACCTGGCGGCGCGAGCCGAGCTCCCGCAGCCGTGCGCCGACTGCTCGCGCGGTGTGGCCGCCGATGCCGGCGTCGACCTCGTCGAAGACGAGCGTCGCGCTCTCCTGCGACGCGCTCCGCGACGCTCATGATCGCGAGCATCACCCTCGAGAGCTCGCCCCCGGAGGCGATCTCCCGCAGCGGCCCGGCGGGCACACCGGGATTCGGCGCGATCATGAACTCGACGGCGTCTGCCTCCGTTCGCGCCGGGCTCGCTCTCGCGGAGCGCCACCTCGAACGTCGCGTCGGGCATCGCGAGCGCAGCGAGCTGCTCGCGCACGGCCGGGCGCGAGGCTCGCGGCGGCCTTCTTGCGCGCCGCGCGCAGCTCGCCTGACGTGCTTCTGAAGCTTCTTTCCCGCCTGCTCGAGCTTCGCCGGAGGCCTGCTCCAGCGCGACGTCGGCGCCCGACCAGCTCGCGGTGCCGGGCGCGCGCGTCCTCGGCGTAGTCGAGCGCGGCCTGGATCGTGCCGCCGTGCTTTCGCGCGACGCGCTCGATCGCCGCGAGGCGCTCTTCGAGTATGTCCAGCGACACTTCGGCGCCCGCGAGGGGACCGCGGTCGATCGCGAGCGCGCCCGACGCGGCCCGCTCGCAGTAGCCGCGCAGCTCGCCGGCGAGGTCCGCGGACTCGATCGCGAGCGCCCGCGCTCGCTCCGCCATGCCGTCGAGCTCCGCGTCGATCCCACAGACGGCGTCAAGGCGAGCGACGGCGCCCGGCGGCGAGCCCCGCGACACCGGCGGATTCGCCCTCCTCGGGCGAGAGCGCGTCGGCTCGCCGCGCCGGCGGCGCCGCGCAGCGCGTCCAGGCCGCGCAGCCGCTCGCGCGCGGCGATCAGCTGCTCGTGCTCCTGCTCGTCGGGTGCGAGGGAGTCGATCTCCGACAGCTCGAACTCGAGCAGGTCGAGCTCTCGCTCGCGCCGGCCGGCGAGCTCGCCGAGCTCGCTGAAGGCGCTGCTCCAGCGCGCGGGTGCGCGCCAGCGCCCGTGAGCACGCCGCCAGGCGCGCCGCCTGCTCGGCGCCGCAGAGGCCGTCGAGGATCGCCAGCTGTGATCCGGCGAGCGTCAGCTTGCGGTGCTCGTGCTGCCCGTAGAAGGCGAGCAGCTGAGGCCCCCACCTCCCGCAGGTCGCGCGCCGAGGCGCTGCGGCCGTTCAGATAGGCCCGCGTGCGGCCGTCCGCGCCCACGCGGCGGGCGAGCACCAGCTCCTCGGCGTCGGCGGGCAGGCTCTCCCCGAGCGTGGAGCGCATCTCCTCGGTGAGGTCGAAGACCCCCTCCACGTACGCCTCGGAGGCACCCGGGCGCACGATGCCCGGCCGCGCGCGGCCGCCGAGCAGCAGATCGAGCGCGTGTGCGAGCACCGTCTTGCCGGCCCCGGTCTCCCCCGTGAGCACGTTCAGGCCGTCGGCGAGCCGCAGCTCGGCCGACTCGATCAGCAGTAGGTTCTCGACGCGAAGCTCCTGGAGCACAACGGCAGGTCTACCAGCGCACTCCGACGGATCGCGATTGCAGTTGCACTCCCGCCCTGGCGTCTCGCGGCCGAAGAGCGCATAATGTCCAGCGGAGATCGGAGACGGACCACCGACACCACACGTAGACTCGACCGGTACAGGGCATGGCTGCCAGCGACCAAAATCCGAGATGGGACGCGTCCTCGAGCAGAGGTGCGCGGTCGCTGTCGGGCCCGGAGCTGACTGACCGGCTGGACGAGGAGATCGCCCGCGCCGAAAGGCACAGCACCGGCCTCTCGTGCCTCCTGCTGGTCGTCGAGAACCTCGAGGCGATGGCGCACGAGCACGGCGTCGAGCTGCGCGAGCAGATGCTCACCTACATCACCTCCGCCCTGTCGCCGGCCCTGCGCCGTTTTGACCGCATCGGTCG
The DNA here is from genome assembly GCA_963826345.1 of uncultured Solirubrobacteraceae bacterium. Lineage (GTDB taxonomy): Bacteria > Actinomycetota > Thermoleophilia > Solirubrobacterales > Solirubrobacteraceae > Palsa-744. The sequence continues at coordinate 63,940 of CAWGWU010000017.1, read as the reverse complement.
CCCTGGTGAGGGTGAGCTACTGATCCTGCTTCCCGGAGCGGGCGCGCCGCAGGCGGAGGTCGTGGCCCGCCGTGTGCTTGAGCGCCTTCGCGCCGTCAAGCTCGAATCGGGCGGTGAGCGCAGGCCGCTGAGCGTCTCGGTCGGCCTCGCGGCGTGGGATGAGCCGACCAGCGCCGACGATCTGTTCGTGCGGGCGCGCCGGGCGGTGATTCGCTCCAACGGGAACGGCGGCGGCACGGACGCACCCGAGCACGAGTACCTGCCCCGCCTGCCGGCCCGCAGCTAGCGGCCGGCGCTTCGCGGGGCCCGCGCTGCATAATCACGACGGTGCTGTCCGGATCAGAGCTCTGGCTGCTGCGACTCATGGCCGACCGCGGCCTCGCGCTGCTGGATGCCGACACGCTGCTCGTCGTGATCGAGGAGAAGGGCGAGCTCCGCGTCGCCGCGGCGGCGGGCTCGGCGGCGCCGCGTCTGCGCATCGTGCCCGTGCAGGGGAGCGCGCTGGGCGCCCTGTACGCCGCGGGGCTGCCGGTGTCGCTCGAGCGCCCGCGCGGCCAGGAGGCGGCGTGGCTTCACGAACTTGGCCTGGAGGCGCGCGCGGTGCTCGTCGAGCCGCTGAACCTCGAGGGCCTCGGCGGGGGCCTGGTGATCGTGCTGCGTCGCGACGGCAGCTTCCGCAAGCCCGACAGGCAGGCCCTGAGCGCGTTCGCGGCGAGCATCTCGCAGCGGCTTGCGGCCGAGCGCTCGGTGGAGATCGAACGGCTGCGCTATGGCATGGAGGCGCGTGAGCGCGAGCGTACCCGCTGGGCGCGCGAGATCCACGATGAGAGCATCCAGGGCATCGGCGCTCTGCGCCTGCAGCTCGCGAACGCCCGCGACATCGACGACCGGCAGGCGCTGAGCCGCGCGGTGGACGCGGTCCTCGAGGGCCTCGGAAACGAGATCGACGGGCTGCGCCACCTGATCACCGAGCTTCGCCCGGCTGCACTCGACGATCTCGGTCTGCAGGCGGCGCTGCAGGCCCTCGCCCGCCGCGCCCAGGCGATCGACGGGCTGGACGTGACGACCTCGATCGACCTCGGCGCCGGCGGGGACGCGGCCGACCCCGAGTCACAGCGTCGGCTCGACGCCGAGCTGGAGAGCACGATCTACCGCATCATGCAGGAGGCGCTCACCAACGTGAGCCGGCACGCCGAGGCCACCCGCGCCGTGATCGACGTGCAGGTGCACGGCGGCGTCATCCACGCCTCCGTCACAGACGACGGCAAGGGGATGCCGGGCGCGGAGCGGCTCGGGCCCCGCGGCGATGGCCTGGAGGGCGGCTTCGGGATGTCAGGGCATGCACGAGAGGGCCGAGCTGGTCGGCGGCGAGCTCGAGTTCATGCAGGCCCAGGGCGGCGGGACGACCGTGCGCCTCTCGGTGCCGCTGGCCGGCCGGCCGCAGGCCCAGAGCGCGCCCGCCTGAGCTGCGCTCAGCCTTCCTCGGCGAGACCGCTGCGCCTGACGTAGGCGGTGATCTCGGCCCTGGAGGAGAACCCGAGCTTCTCGATCGCGCGCGCCCTGTAGGTCTTCACCGTGCGCTCGGCGACGTTCATCTGGTCGGCTATCTCCGGGTTGGTGTAGCCGTTTGCGATCAGCTTCACAACCTCGCGCTCGCGCTCGCTCAGCGCGACGCCGTCAGTGCCTTCCTCGCCGGTGGCCATCAGAGCGCCCAGCCGAGGGTGCAGGTAGTTGCCGCCCGCGACGGCCAGCCGGAAGGCCTGCAGCAGCTCGGAGGGCTCAGCCTCCTTGAGCACGTAGCTGCGGGCCCCGGCGCGCAGCGCCTGGCGCGCGTACTCCGGGTCCTCGCGCATCGTCAGGATCGCGACCGCCATCGTCGGATGCGCGATGAAGCACGAGGGCAGCGCTCCGAGGCTCGATCCGCCGGGCATCGTCAGGTCGAGCGTGAGCAGGTCGGGCTTGTGCTCGCGCACCTCGCGGATCAGCGATGGGATATCCGCGGCTTCGGAGACGACTTCGAACTCGCCGGCCTCGCGCTCGAGCACGGCGCGTATGCCGTCGCGGACGACCGTATGGTCGTCGGCGATGATGACCGTCGTCGGTCGGCCGTCCAGGGGCTTGGCGGGTTCCATGTTCGAGAGACCGTATCGGCGGGAATGGACCGATGGATGAGGCCTGAGGGGATGAAATTCCCCGCAGGCGCGCCAGCGCTCATGCAGAGGTCGATGACGTGGGCGCCGGGCGCTAGCGTACCGGCGTGCCCTCGCAGCTAAGGTCCCCGCGCCTGAGAAGGATCCTGGCCGCCTATACGCGTCAACCGGCTCGGCACGTGGATCGGGATGGTGGCGCTGTCGGTCGCCGTCTACGACCACACCGGCAGCGCCGTGGCGGTTGCGGCGATGCTCGTCGCCGGCCAGGTGATCCCCGCCTTCGCGGTCCCGGCGCTGATCGCGCGCGTCGAGGCCTCGACGCGCCGGCGCGAGCTGAGCGCGCTCTACATCTTTGAGGCGCTGGCGACCACGGCGCTCGCCTTCGTGCTGTGGAACTTCTGGCTGCCGGCCGTGCTGCTGCTCGTCGCGCTCGACGGCACCGCCGCGCTCGCCGCGGGCGCGCTTCTGCGAACGGCGGCTGCGAAGGCCGCGCGCGAGGACCACAGGCAGACCGTGGCCCGCGAGGGCGGCGACCCTGGCGAGGAGGGCGAGCATGAGTCCGAGCAGGCGGCGAACGCTGCGATCAACATCGCGTTCTCTGCGACGTTCGTGCTCGGTCCGGTGATCGGCGGGGCGATCGTCGCCGGCGCGGGCGCGTCCGTCGCGCTGCTGACAGACGCGGTGACGTTCGTCGCCTGCGGGCTGCTGCTGCTCGACCTTCACCCGCATGTCGAGGAGGCCGGCGGGGACACCGTCCGCGCTCGCCTGCGCGCCGCGCGCGACTACATCATGGGAGCGCGCTCGCTTCGCGCCCTGATGCTCGCGCAGGCTGTCGCACTCGTCTTCTTCGAGTCGGCGGCGCCGATCGAGGTCGCGTACGCGAAAAGCACACTCGGGGCGGGCGCGCGCGGATACGGCCTGCTGATCGCCGCGTGGGGTGCCGGTGTCGTGCTCGGGAGCATCATCTTCGCCCGCTCAAAGCGGGGCCTGGGGACCATGATCAGCGCCGGGACGCTGATGGTCGGTCTCGCCTACATCGGCTTCGCGGCCGCCCCGGCGCTGGCCGTCGCGTGCGGCGCAGCGGTCCTCGGCGGCATCGGGAACGGGATCCAGTGGGCGCCGCTGGTGAGCGCGATCCAGCGGCTCACGCCGCCCTCGCTGCACGGCCGCGTGATGGGCGCGATGGAATCGATCGGGGCGATCTCCCCCGCGATCGGCCTGACGCTGGGCGGCGTCCTGGTGGCCGTCAGCTCACCCCGCACGGCGTTCCTGGTCGTGGGCGTGGGCGCTGCGCTAACCACGATCGCCTTCGCGCGGATCCCGATCGTCCCGGGCACCAAGGGCAGCACGGGACCGCCCGGCGACGAGCCCGGCGCACCCACGGTCGCCGCAAAGGAGGGAGCCGGGGAGCACACCGGGGAGCGACGCCCTTAGCTGACGGCGCTTCTCGCCCGTCCATCCGCGCGGAATTGCCCCTTTAGGACGACGCCGAATCGGCCGTTAAGGACGACAGGACACGTCCTATGCTCACGGCCACACTCAAGAACCGTCTCTTCTGGGCAGCCGAGGCCCTCGCGCTGGCCGCGACGCTCGCGGCAACGGCGATGCTCTCGCTGGCCCGGCGAATGGCAGCCGATTCTGCTCGTGGTCGCGCTGCTCGCGCTCGCGCTCGGGGGACAGCAGCTGAGCGCAGCCGTCGGCGGCGGGCTGCTGACCTCGGCCCACATCGCCCTGGTGCTGGCGATGTGCCTGCTTGGAGTTGCACCGGCGGTCGCCTCGGACTGTCTACGGCCGTCCTGACGTCCGCCTACCGGCGGGTCTCCCCGAGCCGCTGGCTCAACAACCTCATGACGTTCGCGCTGTTCCCGTTCGCGGGCGCCATGATGGCGAGGGCGTTCGCCGGCGACATCCACAGCGTTTTGGGACAGAAGGCTGCGCAGGGAATCGAATTCGGCCTGATCGTCTTCGCGGTGTTCGAGGTGACGATCGCCCTGAACTTCCTTCTCGTCGCGCTGGACGTGAACGTCGAGGAGGGGCGCTCACTGCGCCGGCAGACCCGTGAGGCGTTCATCCCCGTGCTCCCGGGGCACCTCGCCGCAGGGGTGCTCGCCGCGGTCCTCGCGGTCGCGTACACCAACCTCGGCCTGCCCGTCCTGATCGGCTCGATCCTGGTGCTGATGACCTTCCATTACCTGACGATGGCGCTGCTGCGGTCGGAGGACCGCGCCGACCAGCTGGAAGCGCGCTCGATCCACCTTGCGAACCTGCAGCTCGGCGTGCTGTCGATGCTCATGGACGCACTCGCCCTGCGGGACATGGCCACGAGGCGCCACGCCACGGCGGTCGCGCGCTACGCGAAGGCGCTCGCCGTCGACCTCGGCTGCAGCGAGGATGAGCAGGAGGTCATCCACACCGCCGCGCTCCTGCACGACATCGGCAAGTTCGCGTGGTCGGATCGTGTCCTTCACCCCGACCAGCTGACCGACGAGGACTGGGCGGTGATCCGCCGGCACCCGCAGGACGGCGCCGCGCTTGTGGGCAAGCTCGACGGCTACGGGCCGGTGGCGGACGCGATCCTCTACCACCACGAGCGAGTCGATGGCAGCGGCTACCCCGCGGCTCTGATCGGCGATGAGATCCCGCTCGCCTCACGCATCGTCGCGATCTGCTCGACCTACGACACGATGACCAAGCGCACCAGCTTCGGCCCCGCGATGAGCATGCATGAGGCGATGTCCGAACTGCGCGCCGTGTCGGGCACCCAGCTCGACGGGGAACTGGTCGAGCGTTTCATAGCGATGCTTGAGCGGGATGAGTCGCTCGCGGTCGCGGACTACGACGACGCCGCGTACGAGGCCGAGTTCGCGCTGGAACAGCGCGTGCGGCGCATGGCCCAGCCAGCAGGCCGCTGAGGCGCACTCGGAACAGCGTGAAGGGCGCAGCGCCTACCGATTCCTTCGGAGCGATGCGCCCTTCAGGCGCTTCCAAACTTCTCTGTCTTATCGGCATATGAATCCACGACTGTCTCCTTTTCTACTGTGCAGCAGTCCTCGTGGGGATGCGGCTCCGCGTGTCTCCATCCACTCGTTGCCGCTACCTTTGAGTAGGTTCGAAGAGGATAGTAACGGTAGTTGGCTGAATGTCCAGTTTATGGGTGTTTGTGCACGATTGCTTGCATTTGCCCTGCAAAGGACATAGTCCGGCGGCGACAAACCGCTCTGCGATGCCGATCCGTGCCTGGCGACGGCGCGGCCGCCGGCCCCTCTGAAGGGTTTGGGCGAGCAGGCGCGAAGGCGCCTGCTCCGCGGGCTTCGCGTGCGAAAAGCTGCGCAATCGTGCACCGCGCTCAAGCCCGCGGCGGTTTCTGTCGAAACTGTTGGCAGGAGCCCGCTCACCAGCTTCGGGCGGGCAAGTCAAACCACACAGAGGTCAACCGTGACCATGCCGGCAGCGCCAACAAATCCAAGGGACAGCCAGCAGCTCGTGTTCACGAGCTCGCAGGCGGCCTCATACCTGGGCGTCTCGCTCGCGACCGTCCGGCGCTGGACCGACGCCGGCCACGTCAGCTGTTACAGGACCCCCGGCGGGCAGCGCCGCTTCTCACGCGCCCAGCTCGACGAATTCCTCTCGGCGATGGAGCACGGCAGCACCGCCTCCTCGGCCGACCCGAACGCCCGCGTCGCCTGAGCTTCGGCTCAGCTCGCCAGGCGGCCGAACTTCTCCCGCAGCCGGCGGTAGAAGGAGGAGCCGGGCAGCTGCGCGAGCGTGCCGATGTCCTTCACGAAGCTCGCTGCGATCGAGCCCCCCGGCTCGATCTCGCCGATCGGCCTTCCGTCGACGGCGACGTCCAGCGGCTCTCGTGAGCGGTTGAAGATCGTCAGGCGGTCCGTCGGGGCGGCGACCAGCGCCCTTGCGCTCATCGAGTGGGGCGAGATGAACGACACGACGAACCCCTCCACCCCCCACGCCATCACGGGGCCGCCGTTCGCGAGGTTGTAGCCCGTCGAGCCCGCCGGGGTCGCGACGACCAGCCCGTCGCAGCGGACGCTGCCGGCGACCTCGCCGTCGAGCGCGTAGGCGAGCTCCGCGACGCGCTCCCCCACCTTGCGGTGGATCGCGATGTCGTTGATGGCCGCACTGCGCGCGGCCGTCGAGCTCGAGCATGATCCCCGGCAGCCGCAGCAGCTCGAACTCGCCGCCGAGCGCCCGCTCGATCCCGGACTCGATGTCGGCGGGCTCCACCGTCGCCAGGAACCCGATCGCGCCGTAGTTGATCGCGAAGACCGGTACCGGTGTGCAGGCGTAACGCTGGAGCGCCCGCAGGATCGTGCCGTCGCCGCCGAGCACCATGCACAGCTCGACGTCATCGGCGGCGGGTGCGTTGACCTGAACGGAAGGCCCGGCCTCGAGCTGGTGCTTCGCCGTCTCCTCCTCGTCGAATCGCAGCGACACGCCGCCCTGCGCGGCGCGCTCGATCAGCAGGTCCAGTGCGGGCCTTGTGTCCTCAGGCCGGCGGTGGGTGTAGACGGTCGTCTGCCTCATGGCTCGACCTCGCGTGCGAGTCGCATCGAGATCGGATACCCTGCGCCGGCGAGCGCGCCGGATCCGTGAGCCAGATGAATGTCTCCTGTTTCCCTTGGGCCCGGGAAGCCCCGATGAGATGTAGCGTCGAACCCCGGCCCGGAGGCCCAGCGCGCATTCGCCGACGGTGATCAGCGCGGAGCGCCGGTCGGCGGCTCGCGCACGACGCCGCCCTTGCCGACGCGCCCGCGCCCCACCTCGAACTGCGGCTTGATCATCGCCATCACGTCGTAGGCCGGACGCAAGGCATGTCAAGTACGGCCGGCAGGACCTTCGTGAGCGAGATGAAGGAGACGTCGATCACCGCCAGGTCCGGCAGCGGCTCACCGTCGCTCCAGCGGGAGCATCCCGGGCGTCAGCTCGCGTGCGTTCGTGCGCTCCATCACCTTCACCCTCTCGTCGATGCGCAGCCGGTAGTCGAGCGTCCCGTAGCCCACGTCGACGGCGATCACGGAGCTCGCGCCTCGCTGCAGCAGGCAATCGGTGAATCCACCGGTGGATGAGCCGACGTCGATCGCCTGGCGCCCGGCCACGCGCAGGCCGCTCTCGTCGAGGGCGTTCGCGAGCTTCACGCCCCCACGGGAGACGTATGCGGGGCCCTCATCCACGCTGATCAGCTCGTCGGGGTCGACGAGCTCACCCGGCTTCGCCGCTCGCCTGCCGCCCGTGCCGACCCTAACCTCACCGGCCATCACGGAGGCCGCGGCGCGCGTTCTCGAGGTGAACAGGCCGCGCTCGGCGAGCAGTGTGTCCAGGCGCCGCTTGCTCATGCGCCCCAACAGTTGCATAGAACCCGGTGCCTCGCAGCCCCTGCGATGAACCTCCCGCACGGCGCTCTGTGATCGATGTCACACATGCTTGCCCCCGCAATGGACAGTATGTCTGGTGACCGAGAGTTGAACATCATCTCTCCTGAATCCCTCCTCCCTGAGACGGCCCGCTTTCCCCGGCGGGTCGTTTCGTTTAAGGACCCGCGGGGCGCCTGATCGCGCTCAGGCGCCGATGATCGCGGACTGGCGGTCGCTCAGGGCGGCGGCGACGCGCTCGGCGATACGGGCGCCGGTGAACCCGACCTCCTCGTGCAGGAGCGCGGGCTTGCCATGAGTGACGAAGCGGTCCGGCAGGCCGACGCGCAGGATCCGCGGCGCGGCGCCGGTCTCGTTCAGGGTCTCCCACACGGCCGAGCCGAAGCCGCCCGCCAGGACGCCCTCCTCGATCGTCACGAGCAGGTCGTGCTCGGCGGCGAGCTGCGCCATCAGGCCGGCATCGATCGGCTTTGCGAAGCGCGCGTCCGCGACCGTCACGGCGATCTCCTGGCCGCGAAGGAGCTCGGCGGCCTCCAGCGCCTTGCCGACGCCGCTCCCGTAGCCGATCAGAGCGACGCGGCGGCCCGGGCGGGCAGCCGCTGCACCGCGACGTCGGCCTCGCAGAGGATCTCGCCCGTTCCGATCGGGATCGCCTGCCCCTCGGCGGGCAGCTTTGCGCCGGTGCCCTCACCGCGCGGGTAGCGGATCGCGACCGGGCCGTCGTCGTGCTCGAGCGAGGTCCTCAGCATGTGCACGAGCATCGCCTCATCGCGCGGGGCCATCAGGACGATGTTCGGCAGGCAGCGCAGATATGGGATGTCGAACACGCCGTGGTGGGTCGGGCCGTCGTCGCCGACGAGCCCGGCGCGGTCCATCGCGAACACCACGTTCAGCTTCTGCAGGCAGACGTCATGGACGATCTGGTCATATGCGCGCTGCAGGAACGTCGAGTAGATCGCGGCGACCGGCTTGACGCCGGACAGCGCAAGCCCGGACGCGAACAGGATCGCCTGCTGCTCGGCGATGCCGACGTCGAAGTAGCGATCCGGCATCGCCTTCTGAAGGATGCTCAGGCCGGTGCCCGAGTTCATCGCGGCGGTGATCCCGACGACGCGATCGTCGCGTTCGCATTCGCGCACGAGCGACTCGCCGAACACCTGCGTGTACTGCGGGATGATGATCTTCGGCGGACCGTTCTGAGGTCCGAAGGCGGGCTTCACCGGCCGTGTCGGTGAGCCGTTCGTGATCGAGTGGGGCTTCGCTGCGTGCCATTGCTCCATGCCCTCCAGGCCACCCTCCTCGGCCGGCGCGAAGCCCTTGCCCTTGACGGTGGCGATGTGCACGACGACGGGCCGTTCGGCCGCGAGGGCCTCCTTCAGCGCCTCGCGCAGGGCCCGCACGTCGTGGCCGTCCACGACTCCCATGTACGCCCAGTCGAGCTCCTCCCACCACAGGCCCGGCGCCCAGAACGCCTTGATCGACTCCTTCAGGTGCGGGCCGAGGCGCTCGAATGCCGCGCCGATGCCTCCGGGCAGGCGGGTGAGCCCACCCTCGACGCCCGAGCGGGCGTGCCAGAGCTTCGGGTTCAGACGCACACGGTTGAAGTAGCGTGAGAGCGCGCCGACGTTGGGGGCGATCGACATGCCGTTGTCGTTGAGCACCACCACTATCGGCGTGCCTAGCCCTCCGGCCTGGCTGATCGCCTCGAACGCGACGCCGCCGGTCATCGCGCCGTCTCCGATCACCGCGACGACGTTGCCCTGATCCTCGCCGCCGATCTGGCGCATGCCCTCCTTCAGCCCGACGGCGTAGCCGATCGAGGTGCTGGCGTGTCCGGCGCCCATCGCGTCGTGCTCGGACTCCTCCATCGAGCAGAACGGCGCCAGGCCGCCGTACTGGCGGATCGTGCTCAGCTCGTCGCGGCGGCCGGTGAGGATCTTGTGCGGGTAGGCCTGGTGCCCGACGTCCCACAGGATCTTGTCGTGCGGCGAGTCCAGCACGGAGTGGAGCGCCACGGCGAGCTCGCATGTCCCGAGGTTCGCTCCGAAGTGCCCGCCGATCTCACCGACGGTGTCGATGATGTGCTCGCGCACCTCCTGCGCGAGCTGCGCGAGATCCTGCTCGGAGAGCTCGTGCAGGTCGGCTGGGCCGTCGATGTTCTCGAGGATGCTCATGAGGTGCGGGTGAAGATGAAGTCGGTGATGTCCTCGAGCTCGGCGGTGGCGTGACGCCCGTCCGGTCCGCGGGCGCCCGCGAACGACGGCGAGCCGGCGACCTCGGCCAGCGCCGCCCGCGCCGTCTCGTGCGACTGCGCCGCCAGCGCTCTCGCGCGGTCGATTCCGAACTCACTCACGTAAGTGCGCTTCCCGTGACGCTCATCGCTTCCTCGTGGCTTTCCGAGTGCTTCGTCCGTGCCTGTGACGTCGAGGATGTCATCCACGATCTGGAACAGGACGCCCAGCTCGGCGGCGAAGCGGCGTAGGGGCGCAGTATCACGGGCATCTCTTGTCCCCGTCAAGATTAGTACGCATGTCACCGAGGCTCCGATGAGCCTTCCGGTCTTCAGCTCGTGCAGGCGGCGCAGCGACTCGGGGCCCGGCGGCCGCAGCGGCACTCACATCCGCGTATTGGCCGCCGACCATCCCCGTCACGCCCGTCGCGGCCGCGAGCTCGGCTGCGGACTCGAGCACCAGCTCGGGCGAGCGCGCGCAGTTCGGTCAGCAGGTGGTGGAAGGCCTCCGCGTAGAGGCCGTCGCCCGCGAGGATCGCTACGTCCTCACCGAACTTCACGTGGCATGTCGGCTGTCCCCTGCGCAGCTCGTCGTCGTCCATCGCCGGCAGGTCGTCGTGGATCAGCGAGTAGGTGTGGATCAGCTCGATCGCGCTCGCCAGCGGCAGCACGCGGCCCTGCTCCAGGCCGACGGCGCGCGCCGTCGCGAGCGACAGGACGGGCCGGATGCGCTTGCCGCCGGCGAGCAGCGAGTAGCGCATCGCCTCATCCAGGCCGCCGTCAGCGCCTCATCGGAGAAGCGCATCCCCTGCAGGTAGCGCTCGACCTCCTCGCGCAGGTGCTCGGGGTAACTGGCTCCCACGGCCCGGCAGCGCCCTAGAGCAGGCTGTCCTGGCCGGGTGCCGGAGCCGGCACCTCCGCGCGCGTGAGCTGCTCGAGCTCGGCAGCGGCCTGTGCCGCGAGCGCCGCGCAGTCCTCGACCATCCCGGCCGCGGCGTCGGGCGACAGCTCGCCCGAGCGCAGCTGCTCGGCGGCGCGCTCCAGGCGGGAGATCAGCTCATCTAGATGCTCGACGCTGCTCATGCGGTGCTCGTATTCTCCCTGACCTCACGGAGGACCGCTGCCAGGACACCATTCACGAACCCTGGAGCGTCGGCGCCGCAGAACGTCTTGGCGCTCTCCACGGCCTCCTCGATCGCGCCCTCCGGCGAGATCGGAGCGATCCGACGGTGCGACATCCGGGTGAAGGATCTCGACGAGCGCGACGCGCATGATGCTGCGCTCCAGCGGCTGGATCCGGTCCACCGACCATCCGTGGGCGTGGCGGTCGATGACCTCGTCGAGTTCGGGCGCGAGGTCCGCGGCGGCGTGAGCGAGCGAGCGCGAGAACAGTGAGGCGTTCCGATCGAGGGTCTGCGAGAGCTCACGCCCGGTCAGGTCATGCTGGTAGAGCGCGATCACCGCGGCCCGGCGCTGATCGGAACGGCGCATTCAGGAGCGCGCCATGTAGTCACCGGTGCGCGTGTCGACCTTGATGCGCGTGCCGGGCTCCACGAACAGCGGAACCTGGATGACGGCCCCCGTCTCGAGGGTCGCGGGCTTGGTGCCGCCCCCGGATACCGAGTCCCCGCGCAGGCCCGGATCGGTCTGGGAGACCTCGAGGTCGACGGAGCTGGGCAGTTGGATGTCGCCGGGCTCCCCGTCGATGAACAGCACGTCGACCTCGGTGCTCGGGATGATCCAGCGCAGGGTGTCGGCGACGGTGCCCTCGGGGATCGCGATCTGCTCGAAGGACTCGGTGTCCATGAAATGCGCGTCGGTGCCGTCGGCGTAGAGGAACTGCATCTTGCGCGCCTCGGTACGAACGGAGCGGAACTTCTCACCCGCCCGGAACGTCCGGTCGATGACGTTTCCGTCGGAGGCCCTGCGCAGCTTCGTGCGAACGAACGCCCCGCCCTTGCCGGGCTTGACGTGCTGGAACTCGAGGATCTTGAAGATCGTGCCCTCGACCTCGATGTGATTCCCGTTCTTGAATTGGTTCGTGGAGATAATGGTGAATCAGTCCTTCTAGAGCCGGATTTCGATGGGTTTTATTACCGGCGCGGCGCCGGGCCCCGGGCCACAGTCAAGCATGTTTGACTGTATCCCCCCCTCGGCTGGCGGGCTATTCGCGGCACGACCGGCTTTCTTCTCGCCACAGGAAACGGAAGCCGGTCGCCGCGGGGTACGAGATGATCGCTTCGACCCTGCACGGCGACGGCAGCCCGCCTGATTCCAGTCTCAGGTGGCAGCGATAGCGATCTCGGGTGTGGTGCTTGGTGGGACCGCATCCGGCTTCGCCTGCGAACGGTCCCGGGTGTCTGGCGCGCAGCTGGCTGAGCATGTGGCCGCGCAGGTAGCGCGTCGCTGCCTCGTACGGTGAAACTGAGCCCCTGGGGCCGGCGCTTGCGACCGCGACCCCGACCACGAGCGCGAGAAGCACCGTGACCCCGAGCGCGGCGGCCGATCGCCGTGGCCAGGCGCACAACGAACGGTGGGCCACAGGATGATCCGGTTCGGGGCCGTGTCTCAAAGGATTGGTGGCCATGATCGTCGTGAGCGCCCCGAAGCGAGGCGTAGCTGGTGATGCCGACAGGTTAGGCGCACGCGGTGTCGCCTTTCGCGCGGCCAGGCCCCGTGGTAGGTTCGCGGCGAGCGACCGAGGGGACGGTGCAGCGATCGAAGATTCCATGTCCGTGGGGCGCGCGGCGGCGCCGGGCGACGTTCCCGCCGTTGCAGACTGCCTTACGAGCGCGTTCTTCTACGACCCTCTGTGGGGGCTGTGGTCGTTCCCGGATGAGTCCGCGCGAGCCCGGCCGCTGCGTGCGCTGATGAGCTTCTGGGCGAAGGCGGGCGTGAGGCAACCGTGGGTCAGGATGACGCCGGCGGCGGAGTCGGTCGCCGTCTGGGTCCCTCCGGGGGAGGCGGAGATGACCGGCGAGGAGGAGGCGGAGTTCGAAGAGCTCATCGATGAGCTCTTCGGGGCCCGCTCTGCGGAGCTGATGGAACTGTTCGACCGCTTCGACGAGCATCACCCGCGTTCACAGCCGCACTACTACCTGAGCCTGTGGGCGACACACCGCGACCACGCCGGGCGTGGCGTAGGAACGGCGCTAATGCGCGAGAACCTCGCGGAGATCGACTCGCAGGGGATGCCCGCGTACCTCGAGTCGACGAACCCGCTGAACGTGCCCCGCTACGAGGCGCTCGGCTTCAGGCGCCGGGGCGAGTTCAGCTCCCCGCACGGCCCCCTCGTGACGACCATGTGGCGGCCCGCCGCCGAGTGACGGGGCATTTGGCCGGGGAATAGCTCAAGGCGCCCCGCGCTCGCGCCGATGCAGGCTCATGAGGCGCTTTGCACGCGAGAACGCGTTCTGCGCGCTGCTGGCCCTGGCCGGCTGCGCAACGATCGGCTGGCTCGGCCTGTACGGGTACGCGTGGAATGACTACGACACCGAGGCGCGCGCCGCCTTCGAAGCGCTCACGCACGGCGACATCCAGGCGTTCCTGCAGCTTGCGCCCGCCTACGGCGGATCCCTCGTCGAGCGTGCGCCGTTCGCGCTGCTGCCGGGCCTGTGGGGCGGTGGATCGCTCGCGCTGTACCGCATGGTGGCGCTGCCCTGTCTGCTGGCGAGCGCCGCGCTCGGGGTCTGGCTCGTCGACGGCATGCGCCGCGACGGGCATCGCACGCTCGCCAGGGCTGTCGCGCTCGCGGTCTGTGTCGTGAACCCGATCACGCTGAGGGCGCTCGGAACTCGGCCATCCGGAGGAGCTGCTCGGCGCGTGCCTGTGTGTGGCGGCGGTGCTGCTCGCGTCCCGCGAGCAGCCGGTGTGGGCCGGGCTCGCGCTCGGGCTCGCGATCGCCAACAAGGAGTGGGCGCTGCTGGCGGCCGGCCCGGTGCTGCTCGCCGCCGCGCCCGGGGCGAGGCGGGCATGCGCCGCCACGGCCGTGCTCGCGGCCGCGCGTGATCCTGGTCCCGCTGGTCTCTTCTCCAGCTCGTTCGCCGCGAGCACCAAGGGCTGTCGCGTCGACCGGCCCGAGCGTGATCTTCCAGCCGTGGCAGGTGTGGTGGTTCCTCGGCAGCCACGGCGCGCCCGTGCACGGGCTCGGCGGTGCGCTGAAGGCCGGCTACCGAACGCCGCCGTCCTGGGCCGGGACGGCATCAGCCACCCGCTGGTGCTCGCGGCGGGCATCGCCGTGTCGCTCGCGGCTGTGGCTGCGCTGCCGGCGAGCGCCCGGATCGCCGCGCACGCGAGCGCGATGCGCTGCTGGCGCTCTCGCTCGTGCTGCTGCTGCGCTGCATCCTGGATACCTGGGACGCGATGTACTACGCGCTCCCGTTCGTGCTCGCCCTGCTCGCCTGGGAGGCGACCGCGGCGCCGGGCCGGCCACCGGTGCTGGCGCTGCTCGCGAGTGTGCTCGTCTGGCTGAACTTCCAGTGGCTACCCGTCGCATGCGAGCGCGGACACGCAGGCCGCCCTGTACCTCCTGTGGTCGCTGCCGCTGGCCGCGTGGATGGCCGCGCGCCTGCACCGGGCCGGACCGCGCGCGATCCCGCGGCGCAGCCCGGGCGCCCCTCAGGAGATGACCGTCAGCTCCCGCGGCAGGCTCGTCAGCACATCCTGACCGGCAGCGGTGATCGCGAGCAGGTCCTCGATCCGGACGCCGAGCTGCCCCGGCAGGTAGACGCCGGGCTCGACCGTCACGATGTTCCCCACCTTCAGCGTGTCCTCGCCGGCGGCCCGCGACAGCCGTGGCCCCTCGTGGATCTCAAGACCCACGCCGTGCCCGAGGCCGTGCCCGAAGTGCTCGCCGTGGCCGGCGCTTTCGATCATCTCGCGGGCGATCGCGTCGACCTCACGGCCTGTCAGCCCGGCCGCGACGCCGGCCACGCCCGCCCGCTCGGCGGCGAGCACGAGCTCATACACCTCCCGCGCCAGGTCCGAGATGCCCTCGCCCGTCGCATACGTCCGTGTGCAGTCCGAGCAGTAGCCCTCGTGCAGGGCGCCCCAGTCGATCGTCACGAGCACGTCGGCGGGGATCGGCTGGTCGCGCGGCTGGGCGTGCGGCAGCGCGCCGTGTGGCCCGGCGGCGACGATCGAAGGGAAGGAGGGCGCGGTGGCCCCGAGCCGGCGCATCCGCAGCTCGAGGTCGATCGCGACGTCCCGCTCGGTGCGCCCGACGCAGCCCCCCTTCCAAGCAGGCCGCCCAGCGCCTCGTCGGCGAGCTGCGCCGAGGCGCGTATCAGTCTACCTCCTCGGGCTCCTTGACCATCCGAAGGCCCGCGACGATGCCCGACGCGTCAGCCAGCCTCCCAGCCGCCGGGCAGCAGCTCCTGAAGTCTGCGCTGGCCCTTCACGGTCATGCTCGCCTCGTCGACGCCCAGGCGCCCTGAGGCGCCCGCGAGCTCCACGACGGCCGAGTCTGCGGAGCTCCCCGGAGACGATCCGGCGCTCGAAGGCTGCCGGGCACCTCCTGCGCGGCGACTGCGTTTCGTAGCGGAAATCGGTCAGGAAGCGCGGCCCTCCGAGCTCGGCCTCGAGCGCGAGGGCCGAGGATCATCGCCATGCCGTGGCTGCCCGTGAACCCGCTCAGGTAGCGAAGGTCGACCAGCGAGTCGACCAGCAGTGCGTCGAGCTCGCGCTCGGCGAGCTCTCGGCGAGGCGCTCCAGCCCGCGCCCTCACGGCCGCCCTGCCGTCCAGCTCGCGGCGCATCTGGGCGAGCGCCTGCTTGTAGCCCTCCGGGCCGCGCCCGGAGATCGTCGCGAAGCACAGCTCCGCGATCACCGAGACCTTCCTGAACGGCTCGCGCGCCTGCACGTCGGAGAGGTGGACCTCCACCGCCGGGCAGCCCGGCGATCTCGCAGCGCGTCGTGGATGCTCCACGCATAGTGGGTCCAGGCTCCCGGGTTCAGCAGGATCCCGTCCGCGCTGTCCGGGCAGCGAATGCAGATGCTCGACGAACTCGCCCTCGTGGTTGGTGTGGAAGAAGCGCGTGTCAAGGCGCAGCTCGCAGGGCGTCCTCGCGCACCTGATCCTCGAGCTCCGCCAGCGTCAGCGACCCGTACTGCTCGGGGTCGCGCCGGCCGAGCTGGTCCAGGTTCACGCCGTGCATGACCTCGATCGTGAACAGGCCTGCCGCTCATCCCGTGAGCTCCATCACTGCCTCCCGCACGGCCTCCGGCGCGAGCTCGCATCCGAACTCGACCTCGCCGGGCGAGCTGATGAGCACGAACGGCACGCTCTCCCCGACGCCGCTTCTTGTCGCGTCTCATCGCGTGAAGACGTCGTCCACCCCCGCGCCCTCCAGCAGGACCGGCAGACCCGCGGGCGCAGCAGCAGCTCGCGGACGTGGGCGCGCAGATCCTCCTGGCCGGAGAGCCGCAGCGCCGCGAGCAGGCCCAGGCCGACGGCCTCGCCGTGGCGGTAGCGGCCGTAGCCCGTGGCCGTCTCGATCGCATGGCCGACAGTGTGACCGAGGTTCAGGACCTGGCGCCGCCCGCCGTCGCGCTCGTCCGCGCGGACCACCGCGAGCTTCGTGCGCGCGCATCCCAGGATCATGCGCCCGTCGGGATCGCCGCCCGCAGCGACGGCCTCCCACAGCTCACCTCCCGCGATCAGCGCCGTCTTGAGCACCTCGACCCAGCCGGCTGCGCGCTCGGCCTGCCGGGAGCGTCGCGAGCAGTCCCGGGTCGACGAGCACGCCGGCGGGCTGGTGGTAGGCGCCGACGTAGTTCTTGGCCTGAGGCAGGTCGACACCGGTCTTGCCGCCGTAGGCGGAGTCGACCTGCGCCACGAGCGTCGTCGGCACCTGCACGACGGGGATGCCGCGCTGGTAGGTGGCGGCGCAGAATCCCGCCAGGTCACCGACGACGCCGCCGCCGAGCGCGACGAGGTGATCGGCGCGGGTCGCGCCGGCCTGCACGAGGGCGCTCCACACCAGCTCCGCGACCGCGAGCGTCTTGTTCGACTCGCCCTGCAGGGATCTCGATCAGATCTCCGATCGCGCCGAGCCTGTCGCGATACAAGGGGCCCACCGTCTGATCGCTCACGCACAGGCCCCTGGAGCCTTGAAGGTCGATCGGCCAGATCTCGCCGATCCGCGCCGCGCGGCCGGGCGCGAGCAGCCCGTCGCCGACAAGCACCGGGTACTCGCCCGAGCGCGAGGAGGCCCACAGCATCCGCGTGCCCGCAGGCGCTGCCGCGAGCGCGCGGAGCGCCGCCGCGGCGCGCGCGATGCCACGTCGAGGCAGATCAGGCAGGAACGCGTCCGCGATCTCCTCATACAGCGCGCGGCGGACTCGGCATGCAGCGCGAGGAAGTCCTCGCGGCTGCGCGCAAGCGGCCTCGAGGCCCCGTCGCGGGAGCGGCTGACCCGCTCCCAGGCGTGCACCGGGTCGACGTCCAGCAGCACCGTCACGTGTCCGCGCAGCGCCTCGCGAACGGCGCCGGAGAGCACGCTGCCGCCGCCGAGCGCGATCACGGATGTGGGTCCGGCAGCGCGAGGATCTCAAGCACGAGCGCCTCCTCCTTGGACGCGGAAGCCCTCCTCCCCGCTGAGCTCGAACTCGCGCGCGACGGTGTGCCCGAGGCGCTCGGCGAGCAGCCTGTCGCTGTCCATCGGCTGAGCTCCGAGGGCGGCGGCGAGGTCGACCGCAGCGGTCGACTTGCCGGCGCCCATGAAGCCGATCAGGACGAAAGCCACCCGATCCGCCGTTCGTATGCGCCAACGGCCTCGATCACGTCGTCGATGTGGTCGCCGCCGAACTTTCGCCTGTAGGCATCGGCGAGCACGAGCGAGACCATCGCCTCGGCCACGACGCCGGCGGCCGGGACGGTGCACGAGTCGGTCCGCTCGCGAAGCGCCTGCGCGGGCTGATGCGTCTCGGTGTCGACCGAGCGCAACGGCTTGGTCAGTGTCGGGAGCGGCTTCATCGCGCCGCGGACCACCAGCGGCTTGCCGGTCGTCATACCGCCCTCCAGGCCGCCCGAGCGGTTCGTCTCGCGGTGGTAGCCGTGCTCCTCGTCGAAGAAGATCTCATCGTGGGCCTCCGAGCCGGGTACGCCCGCGACCGCGAAGCCGTCTCCGATCGAGGCACCCTTGATCGCCTGGATCGAGCAGACGGCCATCGCCAGGCGTCCGTCCAGGCGCTCCTCCCAGGATATGTGCGAGCCCAGGCCCGGGACGAGCCCGAACGCCTGCACCTCGAACACGCCGCCCAGCGACTCGTTCGCCTTGCGCAGCGACGTCGATCTCCTTCACCATCGCCTTGGACGCGTCCGCGTCAAGGCAGCGGACCGGGGAGCTGTCGACGTCCGCGAAATCCTCCGCGCTCAGCTCCCGCTCGGCTCTGCGGCGCGTGGACCGAGGCGATCTGGATGACGTGCGAGTGGACGCTGACGCCGACCGCGCGCAGGAACGCGCGGCACAATCGCGCCGCCGGCGACACGGGCGGCGGTCTCGCGGGCCGACGCCCGCTCCAGGATGTCCCTGACGTCGGTCAGCCTGTACTTCTGGATGCCGATCAGGTCCGCATGGCCGGGCCTGGGCAGATGCACCTCGGCGACGGCCTCCTGCACGGGCCACGGGTTCATGCGCTCTTCCCAGTTGGCGTAGTCGCGGTTCGCGACCTGCAGCGCGACCGGGCCGCCGAGGGTGCGCCCGTGCCGGATGCCCGCAGTCACCTGCGCGCTGTCGCGCTCGATCTTCATCCGCCCGCCCCGGCCATGGCCGAGCTGGCGGCGTGCCATGTCCTCGTTCAGCTCCTCCTGGGTGAGCTGTAGGCCCGCGGGAAGCCCCTCGACCAGGCATGTCAGGCCGGGGCCGTGCGACTCGCCGGCTGTGATCATTCGGAGCTCCACGGCCCCTAGCTTATTTGCTGCGGGCTCAGCGGCCGCGGCGGAGGTGCAGCGCGGTGTGCGCGCGGGCCGCCTTGGCGCGGCGCGCGGGGGAACACCAGCATGTCGGGCCTGGCGTAGACGAGGTCGGGCACGGAGAGGAGCCCGCGGCTCGCCAGTAGCGCCTGTCCCTGGGGGTCCGCGGCGACCTGCGCGGTCGGCCGCGGACGCGGTGGCTTTGGCCGACGCGATGCTCACGACGCGCAGTTCGTAGAGCACCGTCTGGCCACCGGGCGGCGTGTATTCGAGCTGCTCGGACTTGCCGGGCGCAAGGTTGATCGCGGCGCAGTCCTGCGGTTCGGGCAGACAGTTGCCTTCACCGTGCAGGATCACTTCGCCGACGACTGTGAAGGTCGCGCTCGCGTTCTTGCCCTGCGTCACGCCGCGGTAGACGAGCATCGGGTTCTTGGCTTCCGGGAGCGGCGTGGATGGCTTCAGGTTCTCGTACGCCGTCAGCTGGGCGTTGGCCGGCGTCGTGCCCGCGGGAACCACCCCGAACAGGACGGCGACGCGGTAGACGGTCTTTGATTTCTTGGGAGCGACCGGTTTCGCCGGCGTCGTCGAGCCCGAGCTGTTGGTCGAGGACGACGAGGTCGAGGAGGACGAGGTTGAACCCGAGCCCTTCGTGCTGGCCGCGGTCGCGGTCGAGGACGAGCTTGAAGCTGTGGTGGCGGCCGGCGCTGCCCGGGAGCGGCGCGAACGGGTTGCGGGAGGCGCCGTGGCGCTGCGCGGCGTAGCCGCTGGCGGTCTCCGCCACGGCCTTTTCGGGTGTGACGGTCGTGGTCGCCAGACCCGGCGCCGGCCCGGCCGGCAGGACTATCGCGTGCACCGTGCTGGTGCTCGAGCTGGATCCGCCGGAGAACAGAGCCCAGCCGACGGCGGCGACGACGGCGATCACGACGAGCGCGACCAGCGGCATCAGGCGGCGGTCGGTGAGGTCCGCCTTGAGGTCGTTGAAGAACTGGTTCATGGTCCGACCCTCACGATCGCCGGAGCGGTCGGGGAGCCTGAGGCTCCGGTTGTCGATGACGCCGGCGAGGTGCCGGTCGAGGGCGCGGGTGCGTTGGCGAGGCCCTGGCCCGCGGGCAGGACGTACGCGGTCGCTGTGATCGTGCCGGTCAGGCTGGTGTTGGCCGGCTTGCCGGGTTCCGGCGTGCTGCCGGCGGCGGGCGCCAGCTTCACGCTCTGAATCGTCAGCAGGCGTCCGCTGACGCGCAGCGCGCGCGTGGGGGTGCGCTGGACCGCGGCGTCGAGCGAGCTGAACAGCCGTTCGAGGTCGAAGAAGCCGCCGTTGAAGATGAATGTGAACGGCATCTGCGTGAGAGCGGCGGGGTCGCCGCGCTCGACGCGGAGGCGCTGCTCGAGGCAGGCGCGGAGCTGAGGATCGAGCTCGAGGCTGCGCCCGAGCCGCTGCTTGCGACGATCGAGGAGAAGTCGACGTTCTTCTGCTGGGAGGCAACCGACAGCTGGAAGATCAGGGCGGGGACTTCGTTGCCGGCCGGAACCGCTTTGCCCAGGCCCACGAGCGAGCTGTACGCGGTCGTGTACTTGCGTCTGGGCCGCGCGGGCGTTCGCCAGTTCGCCTTCGGCTGCGCTGAGCTGTGCCTTCGCGGCGGCGACCTGGGTGTCCAGGGTGCTCGCCTTCTGGCGCTCGGGCGAGACGACGAGCATCCACGCGCCGGCGAGCAGGCCGATCAGAAGGACTGCGATGAGGACCGTGCGGTCACGGGTTGTCATCGAACGCGCTCCTGTGCTCGTGTGTGTGGTCGTGCCTGTGCTTGTCGTCGTAGACCACGACGGGTCGTGCTCTTGCTCGACGAGCTGGCCGTGGCCGACCGGGATCGGGTCAAAGGTCACCTGGGCGGTGTAGGCCGGCCCGCCGGGCGGGCAGCCGCCCGAGGATGCGCTGCTCCCCGCGGCCTTGGTCGAGCTCTGAAGCGTCACTTCGGACACCCCGTCGATCAGGTGAAGGCGGGTCGAGCAGGAGCGCGACCGCGGACTGGCTCGTGGCGCAGCCGGAGATCGTGAAGGTCGGGATGCTCCCGGGAGGCGTCGCGGACGTCCCGGACGAGGCGGAGGACGAGCCCGACGCCGGAGCCGGAGCCGCTGCCCGAGCTGCCGGCCGCCGTGATCGTGCCCTGCAGCGACGTCATCGGATGTCGTCACGGGCAGCACGCGGCCGAACTCGTGGAAGGCGTGCGCCCAGTCAAAGCGCGAGTCGACGATCTGCGCGACCTCTTCTGTGCGCTGCTGCTGCTCGCTGACGAAGCTCGAGTACGGAGCCAGGCTGCGAGACGGCGGCGTGGGCCTGCGTGGCCTGTGCGCCGATCGCCGCCGCTTCCGCGGTCTTGCTGGTTACCTGACGGTGGGCCAGCCCATAGAGGACGGCCATGATGGCGAGCCCCGCGAGAAGCGCGAGCACTCGCGTACGCGGCGCCCTGGGAGCGCCCGACGCCGACGGATGCACCGCCGCGCTGCTCTGCCGGGATCAGGTTTACGGCTCTCATCGCGGGCACTCCGTCGTCGAAAGGCCCGCGGCTACCGCGAGACGGTGGGCGGAGTGCTCGTCGGTGACGCGCTCATCCACGAGGCCGACGCTGCTGGAGCGGACCTCGACGCCGAGCGCGGACTGAAGTGCCTGTGCGAAGCCGGGGATGTCCTGCGCGGCGCCGCTGAGGATCGCGTGCGACACCTCGCCGCCCTCGTCCTGCGAGCGGTGGAAGTCAAGTGAGTTGCGGACCTCGCCGGAGATGTCGCGGATGCCGCTCTCGATGATCGCCCGCACGTCTGCGTCGGAGGTCGGGCCGGCAACCGGCTCCTCCTCGAGCTCGGCGTCGTCCTCATAGTCGGGCTCGGCCGACGGCTCCTCGCCGTCTCTCCGACGGGCTCCGCGACTGGGCGGCGCTGGGGCCGGCGAGGCCTCGGTGAGGTCGACGGCCCCGATCAGCTCGCGGGCCTCGGTCAGCGCGATCGCGCGTCGCTCGGCAAGTTCGACGGCCATCCCCTCGAGGCCGCTGCCGACCACGCGGGTGAAGCGGCACACGGAGCCTTCGGCGATCGCAAGGTTGGTGAGCCCGTCGACATTCAGGTACAGGACACGCGAGGGCGAGCCCTCCTGTTCGGCGACCGGGCGGTAGAGGGAGCGGATCAGGGCGAACGCGGACAGGTCCACGCCCTCGGGGTTGAGACCCGCGCGCCTGACGGCGCCGACGAGGCGTTCGATCATGTCTCGCTGGGCGGCGACCAGGACGACGCGCTGGCGCGGGCCGGACGGCGTGTCCACTATCCCAAGGGGGTGAAAGTCGAGCACCGCGTTGCTGAGCGGCATCGGGACCTGGTCCTGAGCTTGGAAGGTGACGGCGGCGGCGAGTTCCTTCTGGTCGGTGACGGGCGGCAGCTCGAGCGTGCGGAGCACGGTGCGCTGGTTGGCGACGCCGACCCTGACGCGCTTGCTCATGCCGCTCGCGGCGAACATGTCACGAAGCGAGTCCGCGAGCGTGGCCTCGTCGACGACTTCACCGTCGCGCATCGTGTCCGAGGGCAGCGCAACCCAGCTGGCCTGCTCGGCGACGATCGACCCGTTCACCTTGCTGCGCACCGCGGCGGCGAAGCCGGGCTGGATGTCCAGGCCGACAACGTCGGCACCGGAGCGCCGGCGCCCGATGCTGATGCCGGAGGGCATGTGCACCGAGGGGAGTTTTGATTGGAGGCTGGTGGGAAGTTGCATCTGAGTTGGAAGATTCGCGCTGGAGCTTGATCGTCCGCAGGTGAGGTATCGGCCGGAGAGCGGCCTGCCCTTTAGTGCAGAAACTGATTGACGTAGAGATCGACGAGTGAGCTGCCCGCAAACACGCCGACGACGGCACCCAGGGCGAGAAATGGGCCGAACGGGACGGCTGTCTTGCGTCCAGCCTTCTGGCCCTCTCGCGCGATGATCACGGCGCCGACGACCACGCCCGAGATCAGTGCGACGGCGATCGCGGGTATCACGGCGGCGCCGAGGAAGAGGCCCATCATCCCGGCGAGCTTGACGTCGCCCATGCCCATCCCGCCCGGGTATGCGAGCGCGGCGAGCAGGAGAAAGCCTCCCGCGCCGGCCCCCGCGATCAGCCTCGTCGGGCTCGCCGGAGGGATCGAGCGCGGTTCCGATCACGAGCGCGAGCACGGCGCCCAGGCCCGTGATGCGGTTCGGGATGATCCTGTACTCGAGGTCGATCAGGGCGGCGGGCACGACGAGCAGGATGAGGATGATCCCGAGCACGACGTCTGCTGGAGTGCTCCCGGCGAGCGCCGCGCCGAAGCACAGCGCCGCGGTCAGCGCCTCGATCAGCGGGTAGCGCGGGGAGATCGGCTCGGAGCAGCTGCGGCAGCGCCCGTGCAGCATCAGCCAGGACAGGATCGGGATGTTGTCGTAGGGCTTGACGGGCGTCCCGCACTTGGGGCAGTGCGAGGCGGGAGTGAGCAGTGACTCCCGCCTGGGCAGGCGGTAGGCGACGACGTTCAGGAACGAGCCGAAGATGGCTCCGATTACTCCCGCGAAGGTTGCTACGGCCATACTTGGCTATCGGCCGCGGTGGGCGCCCACTTGAGCGCCGCTACCAGGTGCTGTTCTGGCAGCCGCCGCCTTCGGCCCCAGTCTTGCCTTCGGGGGTGCACTGGCGTTCGACTTCGCCGTTCTTCTTCTGGACGATGCTGAACGTGTGGCCGTTGGCTTCGGACGTCGCGGTGACCTTGAAGCCTTCTCCGGATTCGGTCGATTCCGCGGTCGAGAGGTACGCGCTGCCTTTTCCGGCGCTGGTCTGGATCGTGACCTCGTATTCGTGGAGCACGGCCGGTGAGATGCCGGAGTAGCTGCCCGCGTGGTCGGTGGCGTAGGTGTTGGCCGCTATGCGTCCGGCGCGGACGACTTCCTTGGCGGCGGCGTCCTTGGCCTTGCCCTTCTGGCTGAGCAGCGATGGGATCGCGATCGCGGCGAGAATGCCGATGATCAGAATCACCACCAGGAGCTCGATCAGGGTGAAGCCGCTCTCGCCCCTGCCCACGCGTGAAATGCGCACAGTCATTTGATCCCGTATCGGCACCGCGGCCGCGCTACTTGATCCTCGCGGATGCCAATCGTCGGCGCGCATGGGATCGTGCAACGTCGCCGCGGCTCCTTCGCACAGCTGCCATTCGGCGCGGTCGCCTCACGAGCTGCTGTTCTGGCAGCCGCCGCCTTCTGAGCCGGTCCTGCCGGTGGGTGTGCATTCACGTTTGGCTTCACCGGATTTGGTGCGGTTGACCGTGAACGTGTGGCCCGCCGTGGCCGCGGTCGCCGTGACCTTGAAGCCTTCTCCACCTTCCGTCGCTTCGCGGCGGAAGGTTGGCACCTTCAGGGTAAAACCGCTCTCCTTGCTCAAGCGCCCGCGCAGCCGGCGAATCTTGCGAGATCCCCTCTCGAGCGCTCGATCGGCCCGCCCGGCGCCGAACTTGAGCAGCTCCCGGCAAGGCTCCGCGTTTCTCCCGGGCGTCGCCGGAACCAGACCCTTAAACGCGAGGGGCGGCCATCGGCCGCCTCTCAAACGCGAACCGGGCACTCACGCCCGCCTCTTCGACACCTACCAGGTGCTGTTCTGGCAGCCGCCGCCTTCTGAACCGGTCTTGCCGGTCGGAGTGCATTCACGTTTGACTTCACCCGTTTTGGTGCGGTTTGACCGTGAACGTGTGGCCTGCTGTGGTCGAGGTCGCGGTGACCTTGAAGCCTTCTCCGGTTTCTGTTGCTTCCGCAGCGGACAGGTATGAGTTGCCGCTGCCTGCCGCGGTCTGGATCGTGGCCTCGTATTCTTTGAGCACCGCCGGAGAGATTCCGGTGTAGCTGCCTCCATGGTCGGTGGCGTATGTCTCCGCCGTCGTCTGGGCGGTGCGAGCGAGCTCCTTGGCCGATGAGTCGGTGGCCTTGCTCTTCTGGCTCAGGAACGACGGGATGGCGATCGCGGCGAGGATGCCGATGATCAGGATTACCACCAGAAGCTCGATGAGGGTAAAACCACCCTCGTCCTTCGAGCGCTGGCGCAGTCGGCGAACCATTTGGTCCTCCTAAGGTCCTTGCGAGATCCCCTCTCCGGTCGTGTATCGGCAGCGCCGGCCCGACCCTTGAGCGGGGTGCCGGCGGCACCTGACGCGGGCGGCGGGGTATCCGGCCGTTAAACACGAGAGGCGGCCGCCGGCCGCCTCTCGCATTGTCGCCTTGTCGCGATCCGGGCCGCAGCCCGGATCCAGCAACTACCAGGTGCTGTTCTGGCAGCCGCCGCCTTCTGAACCGGTCTTACCGGTCGGAGTGCAGTTCACGTTTGACTTCACCAGTTTGCTTGCGGTTGACCGTGAACGTGTGACCTGCGGTGACCGAGGTCGCCGTGACCTTGAAGCCTTCTCCACCTTCCGTCGCTTCCGCGGTGGAGAGGTACGAGTTGCCGTTACCGGCAGCCGTCTGGATCGTCGCCTCGTATTCTTTCAGCACTGCCGGCGACATGCCGGTGTAGCTGCCGTTGTGGTCCGTCGCGTACGTCTCCGCCGTCGTCTGGGCCGTACGAGCGAGCTCCTTGGCCGATGAGTCCGTGGCCTTGCTCTTCTGGCTCAGGAACGACGGGATCGCGATCGCGGCGAGAATGCCGATGATCAGGATGACCACCAGAAGCTCGATGAGGGTAAAACCACCCTCGTCCTTCGAGCGCTGGCGCAGTCGGTACATCATGTTGATCCTCCTAGGATCCGTATTGGGCGCCAGCCCTCGGTGACCGCCTCAAGCGGCGGTGCGACCCCCAATCTCTGAGAGCCGCCGGCTTTGCTACGCACCTTCACGGATGCTCTGCCTCAGCCTCGGCACTGGCTTTGTCAGCCGGTGCATCGGCCCTGCCTCGCGGGTGCTTTATGGCTGCAAGAAACGTTGGACAGGTGGGCATCCCCGCCGGCGGCGCGAGCGCCGCCGGTGGCGCGCGGCTCCGGCGGCGTCCGGCTCGCGGCGCCGTGGTCCTTCGGGGGGGCCTCCGGCGGCGGCTCATTCGCAGGCCACTTGGCCTGCGCGTCCGTTTCCGGCACGCGCACGCCGGCCCCGCCGCACCATGGGCAGGTGACCGTCGAGGCGTGCCTCCGAGGTTCGAGATCACGCTGCCGGTGCCGCGGCAGGGCATACACTCCCGCGGCCCATGGGACCCCTCGGCCTGATCACCCTCGTTGCTGCTGTCGCCTGCCACGATGCGATGAGACTAGCGTTCCCGTGATGAAGGCCGATCGCGATACGCCGAGTGGGGCGCGGTTGCCGCCATCACGCTGTTCGCGGCGGTGCTGAGGCTGATCTACATCGGCCGGGTCTCCCCCGACCCCTTCTACGACGCGGCCGTGCGCAGCATGACCCAGTCGTGGCACAACTTCTTCTTCGGCGCATTCGAGCCGAGCGGGAGCGTCTCGATCGACAAGCCCCCCGTCGACCTGTGGCTGCAGGTGGCGAGCGTGAAGCTGTTCGGCTTCAGCTCGACGACGCTGAAGTTCCCCGAGGCGTTCGCGGGCATCCTGTCGGTGCCGATGCTCTACGCGGCAGTCGGCGCCTGTGGAGCATCCCCGCCGGCCTCGCCGCGGCGCTCGCGATCGCGGTGCTGCCCGTCGAGGTGATCACCTCGCGCAGCGACACCATGGACGCCCTCATGATGGCGCTGATCATCCTCGCGCTGCTGCTCGTCGTGCGGGCCATCGAGACGGGCGGCACCGGCTGGCTGCTGGCGGGGGCCGCGGCGCTCGGCCTGGCGTTCGACGTCAAGCTGCTCGAGTCCGTGGTCGCCCTGCCGGGCCTGTTCGTGCTCGCCTTCCTGGGACTTGGAGGCACCGCCTGGCGGCGGGTGCGGCAGCTCGCGCTGGCTGGAGTCGTGTATGTGGTGGTCGCGCTCGCGTGGCTGACGGCGACGCTGCTGACACCTGCGAGCGAACGCCCGTACGCGATCGGCTCCACGAACGGCAGTGCGTGGAACGCCGCCTTTGTGTTCAACGGCACCGACCGCCTCGGCAACAAATCGCCGGAACCTCAGTTCACGGTGTTCGTCCCGGGCAGGCACTATCCGGAAGCCACGCAGTCACAGCGCGACCGCATCCCCATCGTCCCGCCGTCGCCGACCCGGCTCCTCGCCCGCATAGGGCCGCTCTCGGGCGAGCGACTGGGCCTGGAGATGCTCGTGGCGCTGCTGCTCGGGATCCCGGCGCTCATCTGGGGCTGGAAGGCCGGGAACGAGCCAGACGAGATACGTGCACGAGAACTCGAGGGCGGGGATCGCGGCGACAGTGATCCGCCGGGCTCGCCGCCGCCGGGCGCCGCCGCCGCGGAACCGCAGGTCACCCCGCGATCCCGCTCCAGGACCCAAATGAGCGCCGATGACCGCCTGCGGATGCGCCGCGCGACGGCCGCCGGGCTGGGGGTCTGGATGCTGAGCGGGATAGTGCTCTTCAGCCACATGGCGCGCCTTCACCCCCGCTACGTCGAGGGCTTCGTCCCGGTCGTGGCCGCGATGCTGGGAATCGGCGCCTCCTGGGCCGCCGCGCCGCGCGGGCGCGCTGCAGCTCGCGGTGCTGACCGTCACGATGCTCGCGACCGTCTACTACGCGGAGCGGCTTCTCTACGGGACACCCGGCGAATGGTGGGTCGCGCTGGCGGGCGCGATCGGCGCGGTCACGTTCGCCGCGCTCGCGCGCGTGCCGGGCGCGCCGAGCGCGGCTCGCACGCTGCTCGCACCGGCCGGTGTGATGGTGATGATGTCCCTGTGCATATTTGCCGTCCCGCTCGCGACCGACGTCACCTCGATCAAAGACCACATCACGGACGCCGGCTATGTGGGCGCCCTGCCGAGCGAAGAGCAGCGCCTGCTCAGCTCCTACCTGCGCGCCAACAACCACGGCGCCTACTACGAGCTCGCGGCGGAGTCCGCGACGCAGATCGGCTCGCTGATCGTCCAGGACGCCAAGCCCATACTGGTGCTCACGACCTACGGTGGGCGGGTGTTCACGACCGTTCCTGAGCTCAAGCACCTGATCGCGCAGGGCAAGGTCCGCTTCGCGCTGCTGGGCTCCCACTGCTCCGCGCCGGGCAACGGCATCGAAGGCAACCCCGCGTGCTCACCGCCGGCCGTCTGGATCCGCGCGAACGGGACGGATGTCTCCCGTGAAGCCGGCCTGCGCACAGCGGGATGCTCTGGCGGCTGCCGGGAGCGCAGCCGTGAGCGACCGCGAGCAGACCGAGCTCGAGAGGATCGTGCAGGGCGCCCGCGCCTCCGGGCAACTCGCGCTCGACACCGAGTTCATGGGCGAGGGCCGCTACCGCACGCTGCTGTGCCTGATCCAGCTCGCGATCCCGCAGGGTGCAGCCGCGGGCGATCGCATCCTGATCGTCGACCCGCTGCGCGGTGACCTGGATGGCTCGGGCCTCGCCTCGGTGCTCGCCGACCCCCAGATCCAGATCGTCGTGCACGCCGGCCGCCAGGACGTCGCGCTGATCCGCAGGCGTCTCGGGACCGACGTGACGAACCTCTTCGACACACAGGTGGCCGCCGGCTTTGCCGGAATGGGCGCTCAGAGCTCCTATGAGACGCTGCTGTCCGAGACGCTCGACCTGAAGGTAGGGAAGTCCGCGAGCTTCACGCGCTGGGATGCGCGCCCGCTCTCCGACGAGCAGGTCGCCTACGCCCGTGAGGACGTCGTGCACCTGCTGGAACTCGCCGCCGAGCTCCAGAGGCGCCTTCAGCAGGCGGGCCGGCTCGACTGGGCCCGCGAGGAGTGCCAGCCCCTCGCAAGCTCAAGCGACGAGCGTGACCTCTCGACGATCTTCGACCGGCTGCCCCGGATCGGCGGGCTAAGCGCCGGCCAGCGCCCGGTCGCGCGCGAGCTCGTCCGCTGGCGCGAGGAGACCGCCGCCCGCCAGGACAGGCCGGTCCAGAGCGTGCTGGGCGACGCGACGCTGGTGGAGATCGCCAAGCGGCGGCCCTCTTCGCGCAACGAGCTCGAACGCATCCGGGGAGTGGGCGGCAATGCCGGTGGCCGCCGCGGCGAGGAGATCCTCGCCGCCGTCGCGCGCGGGCGCGAGCTCCCCCCGGACCCCGCCGAGCAGTCGGTGCGAGGCCCTGCGTCGCGTCCGGACGATGCTCCGCTCGTCGCGCTCGGCGAGGCGCTGCTGCGCTCACGGGCGCGCGAGGCGGGCCTGGCGTATGAGCTGCTCGCTGCCAGAGCGGACCTGCAGGCGATCGTCTCAGCCAGCCGTGAGGGCACCGATGAGGCGGACGTGCGCACGCTGCGCGGCTGGCGCCGGGAGCTCGCCGGCGAGGAGCTGCTGGCGCTTCTCGACGGGCGGCTGGCGCTGTCGGTCAGCGGCTCGGGCCGGGGGCGCAGGGTTCGCGTGGAGCCCGTCCGGAACGAGGACTGAGCCCGCGCGGCGTCGGCGATCGGCGCGGCTCCCCGTACGGAAGCAGGATAGGCGGAGCTTTGGCATCCCTGCCGCCGCTCGCCTCGCACGACCTGGAGGAGTCGTGCCGGGGGCTGATTGAGGAGAACCCCCAATCCGGCGAACACCGCGGCGCGAGCCAGGTTGCGGGCGAGAGCCGGTTCCCCGGATGCTCAGCCCCGGGGTACCCCGCGGGGCGTCCTGCAAGCCCGCGGGAGCTCAGGTGCGGGATAATGGCGTGCATGTCCGATGAGCCCACGACACTCGGTTTGGTCGGGCTCGTGCCCCGCCGTGACGGTTGGGCGCCGCGAGGCTCCGTCGATGTTTAGGCGGGATCAGCTGCGCTATTTCGTCACGGTCGCCGAAGAGGGGCAGGTGACCAGGGCGGCGGCGAAGCTGCACATGGCTCAGCCGGCCCTCTCGCAGGCGATCACCAACCTCGAGGAGGACATCGGCTTCAAGCTCTTCGAGCGCCATGCCAGGGGAGTCAGCCTCACGCCCGCCGGAGAGGTCTTCCTCGAGAAAGCGAGGCTCGCCGTCGAGGCCGAACAGATGGTCGTGCAGGCGGGCAACGCGCTGGCACGCGCCGCACACGGCGCGATCGAGTTCGGCTACCTGGGGCTGCCACCGGCGCTCACCAACCCGGACCTGGTCGACGCCGTCACAGCGGCCCACCCCAATCTCGAGCTCGACCTGCATGAGCTCCCGTTCCCCTCGCTGCCCACGGCGGCGTGGCTCGCGGACGTGGACGTGGCGATCGCCTCCCGGCCCACCTCAGGCCAGGATGTCTGGACACTGCCGCTCACCGTCATGCCCAGGGTCGTGCTCGCACCGCTGACTCACAGACTCGCCGGGCGGAGTGAGGTCGCCGTCGCCGATGTGCTCGATGAGACGTTCATCGGGTTTCACTCGTCGGTGGATCCGGCGTGGGCGGGGTTCTGGAGCCTGGATGATCATCGCGGCGGCCCGCCGCCGCGCGTGACGCTCGAGCGCTCATCCAACGCCCACGAGAGGTTCGCGGTGATCGCCTCCGGCCAGGCCGTCACCACGATGCCCGAGCGCCACGCCGCGGTCGTCGCGAAAGTGCTGCCCACGGTGGTGCTGATCCCCTTGACCGATGCCCACCCGACGGTCCTCACGCTGATCGGCCGCGAGGACCGGCGCAACGAGAGCGTCGATTCGCTCGTCGCGGTCGCCCGCAACAGCGCGTCCCCGGCCGCGACCGCCTCACCGTAGATCCACGAGCGCGTCGGGACGCGGGCGTCCGGCCTCGCCCTCCAAGGCACTCGCCACACGCGGTAGTGTCGAAGATGGGAGCAACCGCAAGTCGAGGAGGAGAGATGACCATCCTCAGGATCATCAACCGCGGAGTGAACCGCGACACGTACAGTGCGATCGTCGCCGGGGTGAACGTCGACCGCGACCACCCGCTCGGACTCATCATGCACGGCGCGAGCGAAGTCGACGACACCGTGCAGGTCGCCCAGGTGTGGGACTCGGAGGAGTACATGCGGCGCTTCGACGAGGAGCGCCTCCGGCCCGTGCTCGAAGCGGTCGGCGCGCGTGTGGACAGCGCCGACACCACCGTCTTCGAGCTGCATCACCTCATAACGCCGTAGCCCGCGGTTCCTTCGTCCCGCCGCCGGGTGCCACGCGGCACCGTAGTTTCCGCCGCGGCGAGCGGGCGACACCCTGACCGTCTCGCACAGGGCAGCGTCTACGATCGGGACATCAAGGGACTTCAATGTCGGTACTGCGGCGAAGCCATTGGCGTGTATGAGCCGATGACGATCGTCGTCGAAGGCCACCCGCGTACGACATCGCGAGCCCTGGAGCCGGTCGACCCGCCCGGCATCTGCTACCACGAGGCCTGCTATTCAGAGCACGGGGGCGCTCCCGACGGCCACTAGCGCCGCGGACGCCCGGTGCCCGGCCGGTCGACCGGCACAGGCCCCGCCAAGGGCGCGCCGGAGCCGTCTTCGTCTACTGGATGTGGTTGTAGACTTCGAACAGCGGGAGGTACATCGAGATCACGATGAACCCGACGATCCCGCCGATCAGGATGATCATGATCGGCTCGAGGATCGACGTCAGCGCCTTCACCGACGCTTCGACCTGTTCCTCGTAGAACTCGGCCACGCGGTCGAGCATCGCGTCCAGTGCACCTGTTTCCTCGCCGACGCCGACCATGTGGGTCACCATCGGCGGGAACACGGGCTCCTGGGCGAGCGGCGCCGCGATCGTGCCTCCGCGCTTGACCGAGGCGGTCACCGCGTCCATCGCTTCTTCGACCGCGACGTTGCCACCGGTTTTGCCGGTGATCTCAAGGGCCTGCAGGAGGGGCACGCCCGCTCCGGCGAGCGAGGCCAGCGTGCGCGACCAGCGCGCGACCGCGATCTGCTGCACGATGGTGCCGATCTTCATCGGCACGTGGAGGCGGAAGTGATCCCACTGCCGGCGTCCCCAGGTCGTGTTCTTCCACTTGATGAACGAGATGATCACGATCGCGGCGACGCTGAACATCAGCCACCAGTATCCGACCACCGCTTCGGACATCAGCACCGATACCTTCGTGAGCGCCGGCAGTTCGCCTCCGAACTGCTTGAAGACGCCCTCGAACACGGGAACCAGGAACGCGACGAGGGCCATCATCACGCCGACGGCGAAGATTATGACCAGCACCGGGTAGACCATCGCCGCTTTGATCTGGCGGCGCAGCGCCGCGTCCTTCTGCAGCTGGTCGGCGACGCGCATCAGCGCGTCCTCAAGGACACCGCCGGTCTCCCCCGCCTGCGTCATCGCGATGAACAGGGGGTTGAAGACCTTTGGGTGGCGCGCCATCGCGTCGCTCAGCGAGAGGCCGGCCTCGACGTCCTTGCGCACGGCGATGATCGTTTCTTTCAGGAACTTGCTCTCGGTCTGCTCCTCGAGCACGTAGAGCGAGCGGAGGATGCTCATACCGGAGGAGATCATCGTCGAGAGCTGACGGGAGAAGACGGCGAGCTCTGAGGCCTTCACCGTCTTCATGAACCCGAACTCGATCTGCTTGGAGGCGTGCTTGTCGGAGATGTCCAGGACGATCAGCCCGCGAGCCTTGAGCTGGTCCGACACTGCCTGCTTGGACTCGGCTTCGACCTCGCCTCGGGCCTTGCCGCCCGCGAGGTCGATCGCCTTGAAGACGTAGGTGCTCATGTCGGTCTACGCCGCCGCGAGCGACGTCGCTCCCAGAAGCCGCTTGAGCTCATCCGGTGTCCCCGAGCGCGCCTCCGCGAGCTTCTGCGTGATCTTGCCCTGCCTGACGAGCGTCGCGAGCGAGGTGTCCATCGTCTGCATGCCCGCAGCTGAGCTGGTCTGGAGGACCGAGTAGATCTGGTGGGTCTTTCCCTCGCGGATCAGGTTGCGGACCGCGGGGTTCGGGACGAGGACCTCGGTGGCGACGCAGCGGCCGGCGCCGTCGGCGGTCGGCAGCAGCTGCTGGGTCATGATTCCCTGCAGCGCGACCGACAGCTGCACGCGGACCTGACCCTGCTGGTGGGCCGGGAACACGTCGATGATCCGGTCGATCGTCTGGGCGGTGTCCTGCGTGTGCAGTGTCGCGAAGACGAGGTGCCCTGTCTCAGCGGCGGTCAGCGCCGTCGAGATCGTCTCGAGGTCCCTCATCTCCCCGACCAGGATCACGTCGGGGTCCTGGCGAAGCGCCGCCTTGAGCGCCGCCGAGAAGCTCTGTGCGTCGGACCCGAGCTCGCGCTGGTTTACCAGGCACTTCTTGTGGCCGTGCAGGAACTCGATCGGATCCTCGATCGTCATGATGTGCTCCTCGCGGGTGCTGTTGATCTCGTCGATCATCGCGGCCAGCGAGGTGGACTTCCCGGAACCTGTCGGGCCGGTCACAAGGACGAACCCGCGGGGCTTGCGCGTGAACTCGTGGACGGACGGCGGCAGGCCGAGCTCGTCGATCGAGCTGAGGTTGAACGGGATCAGGCGGAAGGCCGCTCCGATCGCGCCACGCTGGTAGTAGGCGTTTACACGGAAGCGGGCGTGACCGGGAATCGAGTACGCGAAGTCGAGCTGCCAGTCGGTCTCAAGGCGCTGGCGCTGGTCACCGGTGAGGATCGAATAGACGATCTCGCGCGTGTCCGCGCTGGACAGCTTCGGGTATTCCTCCAGCGGCTGGAGACGGCCCCTTACGCGCACCGTGGGGTTCGCGCCGGAGCTGAGGTGCAGGTCCGATGCACGTCGGTGCACGACCTCCATGAGTAGATCTGCGAAATCGATGTCCATGGTCCCCCCTATCGGTGCCTTTGCTCCGCCTCCGTGCCGCTTTCGGGCCCGAGTGGACGAACGTACGATGCTCATGAAGTTCCTATGACGCGCGCGATCTCGGCGATCGACGTGCGTCCCTGTCTGACCTTCTGCAGGCCGTCGTCGCGCAGGCGCGTCATGCCCTGTTCCACCGCCACGTCCCGCATCGCCTCGGCGGGCCGGCGCTCGAGCGTCATCGCCTGCAGCTCGGGCGACATCTTCATCACCTCGTAGAGCCCGATCCGGCCGCGGTAGCCGCTGCCGCCGCAGCGCCGGCAGCCGACCGGCTCATAGGCCTCGAGCTCCACGCGCGCCTTGTAACCGCTCTCCTGGAGCACCTTCGCCGGGATGATCGTGCGGCGCTTGCAGTTGGGGCACAGCATCCTGGCCAGGCGCTGGGCGACGATGCAGTCCAGGGCCGACGCGACGAGGAACGGCTCGATGCCCATCTCGATCAGCCGGGTGATCGCCGACGGCGCGTCGTTCGTGTGCAGCGTCGAGAGGACCAGGTGGCCGGTGAGGGCGGACTCGATGGCGATCTGCGCGGTCTCGCGGTCGCGGATCTCCCCGACCATGATCACGTCGGGGTCGGCGCGGACCATCGCGCGAAGGCCGGTCGCGAAGGTCAGGCCTGCCTTGCTCGAGACCTGCACCTGCGTCAGGCCGGCCATTTCGTACTCGACGGGATCCTCGACGGTGATGATGTTCTTCTCGGGCGTGTTCAGCAGCTGCAGCGCGGCGTAGAGGGTCGTCGACTTCCCCGATCCGGTCGGCCCGGTCACCAGCACCGCACCGTGGGTCTCGCCGCAGGCGCGTTCGAAGAGTTCACGCTCGGGCTCGGCCATGCCCAGCTTGTCGAGTTCGACGACGACGGAGTCCTTGTCCAGGACCCTCATCACGATCCCCTCGCCGTGCACGCTCGGGAGCGTCACGACACGCAGGTCGACGTGACGGCCGTCGACCACGAGGCCGACGCGGCCGTCCTGAGGCAGTCGCTTCTCGGCGATGTTCAGCTCCGCCATGATCTTGATCCGCGAGATCATCCCGGCGGCCATGCGCCTGGGGACGGTGGTGACGTCCTGCAGGACGCCGTCGACCCGGAAGCGCACGCGCAGGTCGCGGCCTTCGGGGGCGAGGTGGATGTCCGACGCTCCGCGCTGGACGCCCTGCGCGACGATCTGGTTGACGAGCTTGACGACCGGTGCGTCGTCGGAGGTCTCGTGAAGCGCGACGACCTCGCCGCCTTCCTCCTCCTCCGCGGCATCTGCGCCAGCGGACTCCCCGACGACGTCTTCCATGCGGTCGAGCCGGCCGACGAGGGCCTCGATGTCGTCGGGCGCGGCGACCGCGACGCGCACCTCGTAGCCGGTCATGATCGCGATGTCGTCCACCGCGAGCACGTTCGACGGGTCGGCCATCGCGACCAGCAGCGTCCGCTTGTCGGCGAACGCGACCGGGACCGCTTCGTAGCGCTTGGCGATGGCGGTGCTGACGAGATTGGCCGCCGCCATGTTCACGGAGAAGACGCCGAGGTCCAGGTGGTCAAGGCCATAGCGCTCGGCGAGCGCGCGAGCCAGCCCGTCCGAGGTCAGAGCGCCGCGCTCGACCAGGACTCGCTCCGGCGTCGTGCCGGAGATGCGCGAGCTCTCGAGCGCCTCGTCGACGGCCTCCCTGGAGGCGAGTCCCATCTCCACGATGACGTCGGTCAGGAAGCGCTGCGATGAGCCGCGCGAGGACGGGTGCGTGACGCCGGTCCAGTCGCCGCCCTCGGCGGAGGGCGCCTGCGCTGGCGTTTCCGCGTCCTTCTCGATCGCCTCGATATCGAACTCCAGGTCGGCGTCCGACACTCCGGGCAGCTCGCTGTCTGCGGCGGCCTCGAGCTCCACCTCTGGCGCGTCCTCGAGCGACTCGATGTCGATGTCCTTGCCGTCGCCGTTGACCTCGCCGACCACGACCTCTCCCTCGCCCTCCCCGTCCATCCCGAAGATGGCGTGCAGGTCGGGGGTCGCCTTTGACTTCTGCTTGGCCTCGCTCATCGCGAGCCCCCGTCCGGGTCAAGCGACGAGCGACTAGGCGGACCGTGCGGCCTCGCGCATGATCTCCTCGTCGGGCCTGAGCCCGGTCCAGATCCTGAGGCTGAGCGCACCCTGCGCGACGAGAATCTGCAGGCCGTCGACGGTGTGGGCTCCGTGCGCTCCGGCGGCGGCGAGGAGGGCGGTGGCGATGCGAGGTATAGACAAGGTCGACGACATTTGCGTACTCACCGACCTGATCGAACGTCAGTCCCAGTTGGTTGAGCCCACGACCGTCAGTGGCCAAGAGTTGGATCGCTTTGGCCACATTGCCTCCGTTTGGGTCCTGCAGCGGTGATCCGGGCGCATCGGTGAGGCCCACCGAGGTGCAGTTGATCAGCACGTCCGCGGGCACCGCGGAGGCGACCGCGCGCACCCCGAACTCGTTCGCGAGCTCTGTCGCGCGCTCCGCCGTGCGGTTCCACACGCAGACCTCGCTCGCCCCCGCCTCGCGCAGCGCCCAGATCGACTGCGCGCGCGCTGCCGCCGGCGCCGAGGACGAGCGCCCGGCGCCCGTGCGGGGCGAAGCCGAGCGCCGCGATCAGCCCGGGTGCGTCTGTGTTATCCGCCGCGATCGCCCCGCCGGACGTGAACGCGAGCGTGTTCGCCGCTCCGATCGCGCGGGCAGCCTCGCTGGCGCTGTCGGCGAGCTCCAGCGCAGCGCGCTTGTGCGGGATCGTCGCGTTCGCGCCGGCGAAGCCCTGGCCCGGCAGTGCGCGCACCGTCTCCTCGAACAGTGCCGGCGGCACCGGCAGCCGCTGGTAGTGCCAGTCGCTCAGCCCGAGGGCTGAGAGAGCGGCGTTCTGCATCGCGGGCGAGCGGCTGTGCGCGACGGGCCAGCCGAGGACCCCCAGGCGCTTCATCACTGCTTGCAGGTCGGGGGGTGCCCGCCGTTCTTCGCGACCGCAGCCTGGTATTTGGCGACGTTCGCTTCGAATGCCGCGACTGTCGTGGAGAAGACCTGCTCGCCGCAGCCGTCGGCGCCGGCGACGTAGTAGAGGTAGGGGACCTGCGCGGGGTAGGCGGCGGCGTGGATCGACGCGTCGCCCGGGTTGGCGATCGGCGTCGGCGGCAGACCGGTGTGTGTGCGTGTGTTGTAGGGCGAGTTCATGTGCAGGTCGGTTTCGGTGAGTTCGCCGGTGTAGGTCGCGACGTTGTTGCGCAGCTCGACCGCGTAGTAGATGGCCGCGTCGATTCCGAGCGGCATACCTTCTTTCAGGCGGTTGTAGATGACCGCGGCGATCTTCGCGCGGTCCGCGGGGACCGCCGCCTCGCGCTCGACCATCGAGGCGACGATCAGCAGTTCGTATGGCGTGACGTGCAGCGCGCGGGCACGCGCGAACTCGGCGGCCCCGAAGTTTTCCTTGAACGCCACCAGCTGCTCTTCTGCGAGCCTGCCCGCGGAGGCGCCGGCGTCGAGTTCGTAGCTCGCCGGGAACAGGAACCCCTCGAGGTCCGGCGTGCTCGCGGGCGCGCCGTAGTGTTCGGGCTTCAGGATCGGCGAATGGCGTGTCGCGAGCCGATAGCTCCCCTTCAGTCCGGCGGACTTGGCTATGAGCGCGATCTGCGCGCGGGTCTTGCCCTCGGGGATCACGACCTTCACCACGGCGGGCGCGGGAGGCGCCTTGGCCGAGGATGATTTGAGGGATTTCGCGACGAGGCCGACGGCTGCGATCACGGCGAGCAGCGCGATCACGGCGAGGATCCTCCCGGCCGCGCGGCCGCCGCGGCGATGCTCCCGGCTCCCGCCGGGAACACGCGGCGCAAGGAACGGCGGTTCGGCGGGGGCGCGCCGCCGGTGAACGGTCCGGATCAGCCGGGTGCTCGAGGACGGGCTGGGCGAGATCCTCGGGCTCCTGACCGACGGGCTCCTCGTGGAGGGCGGCCGGGTCCTCTGCCTGCGCGTACTCGGTGCGCAGGCTCAGGCTCGGGGGCGGGGCGGGCGAGCAACGCGCTCGGGCTCAGGCTCGGGGGGATCGGGGCGGAGCGGCGGCGGGAGCGCTCGGTCAGGCGCCGGCGGAGTCTCGGGCGCGAGCCCCAGGTCTGCGCTCGGCAGCGGAGGCGCCGGGATCGGGCCCCTGCGGCTGCGGCGTGCCCTCGCGCTCGGCGCGGCGCTGTTCGCGCTCCTGCCGGTCGCGCTCGCGCTCCTCGGGGAGCGTTCGCCGTCGCTGCTTGATCGATCGCCGCGCGCCAAGACCCCTGGACCCTAACGCGAATTCCCGGCGAGCCAGCTCTCGAGCAGGTGCGCCGCCGCACGCGAATCCTCGCTCGCCGTTGAGGTTCCGCCCATCCTCTGCGCCATCTTCGTCGTGAACCGCTCGTCGTGCATCTCCACGGGGACGCCGGCGCCCAGGCGCTGCGAGAGCCGGTTCGGCGAACTCCCTCGTCTCGCGGGTCTGCTCGCTCTCGCCGCCGTCGAGCGACAGCGGCAGGCCCACGATGACCCGTTTCCACCTCGCGCTCCCGCACGAGCGCTGCGAGCGCTGCCATGCCACGCTTGGTGGCCGGCCGCTCGACCTCCTCGATCGGCGTCACGATCGTTCCCGTCGGGTCGCTCACCGCGCAGCCGCACCTCGCGCTGCCGTAGTCCAGCGCGAGCACCCTCATCGACTCAGGCGGCGCGCCCGAATGGCGGCCGGCTCATGCCAGCGCGGACTCGATCGCGGCGCGGCCCGCGTCGATCGCGGCGACCGAGCTTCTCGGGGTCGCGGCCGCCTGCCTGGGCCATCGTGTCGCGGCCGCCGCCGCCTCCGCCTGCGACGGTCGCCGCGGCCTTGACGATCTCCCCGGCCTTGACGCCCCGCTCGACGAGGGACGGCGCGACGCTCGCCACCAGATGCACGCGACCGTCCGCTGCCTTGCCGAGCAGGATCGCAGCGTCGCCGAGCCGTCCCTTCAGCCTGTCCACGGCGTCGAGCAGCGACTTGGCGTCCGGGACGGCGACCGCGGCGGCGAGCACCGTGGCTCCCGAGACCTCGGCGGCGCCTGCGGCGAGAGCATCGACGTCGACGTCGCCCTCCCCGGCACGGCCTCCGCCCTCCTTGAGTGCCTTCTCGAGCCGCTTGCGCTCGGCGGCGAGCGCCCTGACTGCGTCGGGGAGCTCCTGCGGGCGGGCGCGGAGCTCTGCGCTGGCCTCGCCGAGCAGTCGGTCATGCTCGCGCAGCAGGTCCACGGCGGCGGGACCCGTGACAGCTTCGATGCGCCTCACGTTCGACGAGCTCGAGGTCTCCGAGAGGATCCGGAACGGCCCGATCTCGGCGGTCGATCGCACGTGCGTGCCACCGCACAGCTCCCGGGAGTACTCACCGTCGCCGATCTCGACCATGCGGACTACGTCGCCGTACTTCTCGCCGAAGAGGGCCATCGCGCCGAGCTTGCGTGCCTCATCGAGCGTGGTCGTGATCGGGCGCACGGGGTCGTTGCGCGAGATCCACTCGTTGATGCGGTCCTCGACGTCCCGGAGCTCCTGCTCGGTGAGGGCCTGACCGTGACTGAAGTCGAAGCGAAGCTTGTCGGGGCCGACGTAGGAGCCGGCCTGGCGGACGTGGCTGCCGACGCGCTCGCGGAGAGCCGCCTGCAGGAGGTGGGTGGCCGTGTGGTTGCACTCCGTGGCGTGGCGGGCGACCCTGTCCACGCGGGCAAGGACGCTCTCCCCCTCGCGCAGCGCGCCCTCCTTGACCGTGACAGCCAGCGCCTGATCGTCGCCCAGCCTGAGCACGTCCTCCACGAGCACGGTGCAGTCGCCGTCCTCGCATTCGATCGTGCCGACGTCGGCGACCTGCCCTCCGCCTGCCGCATAGAAAGGCGACTCGCTGAGCTTCACCAGAAAGCGCGCGCCCGGCGCCGCGCCGTTGCCCGCGGACTCCACGTCCGGGAGGCTCGCGAGCGCGCTGACCGTCGTGCGCTGCTCCTCGGTCTCATAACCGGTGAAGAGCGTCGGCTCTGCAGCCTGTGCCGCGAGCGCCCCGGCGAGCTCGCGCGTGCTCGGCGCCCTCGCCCGCGCCGCCAGCGGCCCCTCGCCCGCCGGCCCTCCCCCGCGCACGCTGCTCGGCCATCAGATCCTCGAACTCGCCCTCGATCCCAAGGCCCTCCTCGGAGAGCAGCTCGCTGGTCATCTCATACGGGAACCCGAAGGTGTCGTGGAGGCGAAAGACCTCCTCGCGCGGGAATCGCAGCGGCGCCCTGCTCGCGGGCGCGCGCAATGTGCTCGCGGAGCGTTGCCATACCCTGCGCGAGGGTGCGGCCG
Organism: uncultured Solirubrobacteraceae bacterium; assembly: GCA_963826345.1. Lineage (GTDB taxonomy): Bacteria > Actinomycetota > Thermoleophilia > Solirubrobacterales > Solirubrobacteraceae > Palsa-744. The sequence goes on along the minus strand of CAWGWU010000017.1, from coordinate 24,165 downwards.
AAGCCCTCCTCCTCGGCGGCGAGCCACATGTCGGTGACGTCCTCGTGCTCTGAAAGCTCGGGGTAGCCCACGCCCATCGTCTCGCGCACACGCTCTGAGTAGCGGACGAGGAATCCGGGCTCGAGATCCAGCGCACGGCCCTGCTGGATCGCGCGGCGCATGACCCTGCGCAGCACGTAGCCGCGGTCTTCGTTGGAGGGAACGACGCCGTCCGCCGTCAGGAACGTCATCGCGCGTGAGTGGTCGGCGAGGATCCGCAGCGCCCTGTCGGCCTCCCGCTCCTCGCCGTAGGTCCGCCCCGACATCTCCTCGCCGAGCTCGATCAGCGGCCGGAACTGGTCTGTCTCGAACACCGACTGCTTGTCCTGCAGGATCGCGGCCATGCGGTTCAGGCCCAGGCCCGTGTCGATGCTCTTCGCCGGCAGGGGCCGCAGGACCGAGCCGCCGTCGCCGACGGCTGCTGGTCGTACTGCATGAAGACCAGGTTCCAGTACTCCAGGAACCGCTCGTTCTCGCCACCGGGGAGATCGTCCGGCGATCCGTGCTCGACGCCGCGATCAATGTAGAGCTCCGAGCATGGCCCGCACGGCCCGCTCGGGCCTGCCTGCCAGAAGTTCTCAGAGCGCGGGCATGGCACGATCCGCTCGCGTCTGACTCCGAGCTCCAGCCAGCGGTCGATCGCCTCCTGGTCGGGGCCAAGCCCGAGTCCGTCATCTCCCTCGAAGACCGTTACCCAGATGTCCTGCTCGTCGAAGCCGAACACATCGCGCGAGAGCTCCCACGCATACTCGATCGCCTCCGACTTGAAGTAGTCGCCGAACGAGAAGTTCCCGAGCATCTCGAAGAACGTGAGGTGGCGTGCGGTGTTGCCGACGTTGTCGATGTCGACCGTCCTGAACACCTTCTGACAGTCGGTCAGGCGCGGCGCGGCGGCGTCTCCTGGCCGAGGAAATACGGCTTCAGCGGATGCATCCCGGCGACTGTGAGCAGCGCCGACGGGTCATGCGCGGAGGGCACCAGCGACGCGGACGGTATGCGCAGGTGGCCCCGCTCCTCGAAGAACGTGAGGTACTTCTCCCTGATCTCGTCGGAGGTCATGCCGGGGATCTTAGGCGCGGCTGCCCGGCAGGGCGGTGATGGTGCCGTGGCCGACGACGAGATCGCCCGAGTACAGGCACGCGATCTGCCCGGGCGCGGTGCGCTCCACGGCGTCCCTGAGCGCGACGGCGATGAGCTCATGGGCTCCCGCCTGCAGGTCCCCGTCGATCGTGCATGGGTGCATCCGCCCGTGGGCCCGCACGCGGACCGCGTCGACACAGGCGCCCTCGCTGTGCAGTGTTGCTCGCGGCGACGGTCAGGGAGCTCGCGAGCAGCTCGTGGCGTGGCCCGACCGTGACCGTATTCGACCCGGTGTCAGTGGCGAGCACGTAGAGCGGCTCGCTCGAGGAGATGCCGAGGCCGTGGCGCTGGCCGACCGTGTAGACGTGCGCGCCGGCGTGCTCGCCGAGGGTCTCGCCCGTCGAGATCGACGATCGGCCCCGGGCGCGCGCCGAGGCCTCCGTGGCGCGCAAGGAACGTGCGCTGACCCGTCCCCGCGAGAAAGCACAGGTCCTGCGAGTCGGGCCGGCGCGCGACAGGCACCCGCGCGCGCTCGGCGAGCTCGCGGACCTGCGGCTTGTGCAGCTCGCCGAGCGGGAATCGCATCCGCGCGAGCGAGTCCGGAGCCGAGCGCGCACAGCACGTAGCTCTGGTCCTTGGCGACATCCGCGGCCATCCGCAGCAGCGGGCCGTCCTCGACTCGCGCGTAGTGCCCGGTCGCGAGGGCCGCGACCCGAGCCGGTCGGCGAGCTCGAGCATCGCGTCCAGCCTCACGCTGCCGTTGCATCGCACGCAAGGGTTCGGCGTCAGACCCGCGGCGTGGTCGGCGAGCCAACCTTCCACCACGCCCGCGCGGAACTCCTCGCGCAGGTCGATCGAGAGGTGCGCCATCCCGAGCCCGTGAGCGAGATCGCGCGCGCCGCGGACCGCCTGCGCGGAGCAGCAGCTGAGGTCGCCGTCGTTCTCGGGATCCGACCACAGCTCGAGTGTCACGCCGACGGCGTCCGAGCCCGCCCTCGTGCCACGAGCAGCGCGGCCATCGCGCTGTCCACTCCGCCGCTCATCGCGACGAGCGTGCGAGACGCGCTCGCCGACAGCGCGGCCTGCGTCCTGCGCCGCCGCTCCGAGCGCACGGTGCAGCGCATCGGCGGCCAGCTCCGCCGCGTGGCTCTTCGCCGGCGCCAGCCCGCCGAGCTCGTCGGAGATGTCGCTCGCGCCGACGCGGGCGGCCTGAAGCAGTGGAACGCCGCGCACGAGCGACGATCACCGCGCTGCCCGCGGCGATCGTCGCGCCGCATCCGTCCGCGTCGAAGCCGGCGTCGCCGATCAGCCCCTCCCCGTCGTCCTCGACGCGGATCGAGATCCTGATGAGGTCGCCGCATGCCGCGCCGCCCGCGGCACCGGTCACGGCGCCGTCCGGGAACACGGCCCCTGCTCAGCGGATACTGCAGGTGGTTGGCGAGGTACTCCGGGCTTGCACTCACCCGAGCGAGTGTACGGCTACGAGGCGCGCGCTTCGGCGATTGCCTGCCTGATCGCGTAGGCGTCCTGCAGGCCGGTGAGGATGATCGTGCGCCCGTGCTTGTTGATGATGAGCAGCGTCGGGGTCCCCGTCACCTGCACGCCGCGGGTTATCGAGCCGAAGTATGTGACCTGGCCCGCGGATGCTTCGTGCACCGCGACCTTGCCGCTGCTCGTTGCCAGCGTCCTGCACCTCGCGGTGGACGGACTGGTCGGCGGAGCCGGCGGGCGTCCAGAACAGGAGCACGACCACGTCGCCCTTCGCGAGGTCCGATTCGACCATCTTCTGCCCTGCCGGAGCGCCGGTCGTGACTTTCACGACGGTGGTGCCGGTGTGCGTCGTCGGCGCGTGGAGGGTGCCGCCGGCGCGGCCGCTTTGGTGGCCGGAGGGCGCGGCGGCAGTGCCCGTCGCGGCGGACCGCGCCGGTCGTCGAGGCCTGTGCCGACTTGCTTTCAAGTTCTTTGGCGTTCTGCTGAGAGGTTGCGACGGCGCCGTGTGCTTTCGCGATCGCGCCCGTCAGTCCCGCCACGCCGGGGGCGGCGCCCTTGTAGACGGTGGTCGGGGCGGCGGCGGCTTTTTCCTGCGCGGCGGCGCCCGAGGTCGTCGCGGGCGTGGACGCGGGCGCAGAGCCGCTCGATTCGGTGCTGCTGGCCGAGCGCCCGTGGAGAGCGAACAGCCAGACCGCAGCGAGCAGGCCGACGGCCACGAGGGCGATCTGGAAGGGTCGTGAGATCTGGGTCATCAGGAACCCCTTCGGCATTCGGGGCGAAGAAGTTGAGCGCCGGTTTGAGGCCTGGACGCGTCCATGCGGCGGCGCGCAGCGTCCAGCCGCTGCGAATCCTGCCCGTCAGCGCAGGCTCAGAGGGCGTGCGCGCCGCGCAGCACGGAGTGGATCACCGCGTCGGTAGCGATCGGCTCCTGGCCGCCTTCCTGCATGTCCCGCAGCACGCTCTGCTCGCCGCTGACTATCGCCACCCACCTCGCGCCGAGATCCGCCGCGTGTCCGAGTTGGCCTTTCAGGGACCGGCCGCCCAGATCCATCAGCGTCGCCACGCCGGCGGCGCGCGCCTCGGTCAGCAGCGCGAACGCCGCACTGGAGCACTCGATCCCCTTCTCCTGGAGGGCGATGAACAGCTCCACCGCCGGGGCCGCCGCGGGCTGGGGGTCGCCGGCGAGGAGGATCCGCTCGATCCCCGCCGCCCAGCCCATGCCCGGTGTGGGCGGGCCGCCGAGCTGCTCGATCAGCCGTCGTAGCGGCCGCCGCCTCCGACGCCGCTCTGGGCGCCGAGGGCGTCGGATGTGAACTCGAAGACGGTGCGCGTGTAGTAGTCGAGCCCGCGAACGAGCGTCGAGTCGATCTCATAAGCGAGCCCGGCCGCGTCGAGCATCGCGCGCACGTGCTCGAAGTGCTCGGCGTCCGCGCTGTCGAGATGGTCGAGCAGCCTCGGTGCGCTCTTCATCACCTCGCGAGTTGCCGGGGTGTTCGGAGTCGAACGCCCGGAGCGGGTTCAGGTCGATCCTGCTCCTGACGTCCTCGGAGAGCTGCGCGTCGTTCGCGCGCAGGTGCTCGGCGAGCATCTCGCGGTAGCGGCTGCGGCTCTCGGGGCTGCCGAGGCTCGATAGGCGAAGGCGAACGTCCCTGACCCCCATCTCCGCGAGCAGCCGGGAGGCGAGCACGATCGACTCCGCGTCGACGGCGGGGTCCTCGGACCCGAGCGCCTCCGCCCCGACCTGCCAGAACTCGCGGTAGCGGCCCGCCTGCGCGCGCTCGTGGCGGAAGAAGCTCGACAGGTACCAGAGCTTCACCGGCAGCCGGCGCTTGTGCATCCCATGCTCCACGAACGCACGGCATACCGGGGCGGTGCCCTCCGGGCGCAGCGTCAGCGAGCGCCCGCCGGCGTCCTCGAACGTGAACATCTCCTTGCGCACGATGTCGGTCGACTGCCCGACGCCGCGGGAGAAGAGGTCGGTGGACTCGAATACGGGCGTCTCGATGCGCTCATACCCCGCCCCCTCGAGCAGCGCGCGAGCTCTCGACTCCAGAGTTGAGCGCACCGCTGCCTGCTCCGCGAGCACGTCGAACGTGCCCCGCGGTGCTTTGACCTTCGCGGCGCTCAACTTGTGGCCGGTACGCGAGGAACGCGAGCTCGGATCTCGCTGAGGAACGGGTTCGTCGCGACCTCCGCCCCGAGCGTGGTCACCGCCATGTGGCCCGGGTAGACGACGGTCTCGGCCGGGTACGCGCGGACGAGCGTCTCGATCGAGCTCTCGAGCGTGTTCCAGTCCCCGCCGGGCAGATCCACCCGGCCAACGGACCCCTGGAACAGGACGTCGCCCGAGAGGAGCACCCCCGAGGTCGCGTAGGTCACGTGGCCCGGGCTATGCCCGGGCGTGAAGATCACGTCGATCTCGAGTCCCGCGAGCGACAGACGCTCGCCGCCCTTCAGGAGATGATCCGGCTCGTAGGACTCGAACGGGCCGAATCCGGGCGGGACCCAGCTCATGATGTCCGACAGCAGGGGCCGCTCGATCTCCGGGCAGTAGACCGGCGCGCCGGTGGCGGCGGCGACGGGCGCGACGGCGCCGATGTGGTCGAAGTGACAGTGCGTGAGCAGGATCGCCTCGATCTTCACGCCGAGCGCCTCGGCCGCCGCGAGCAGCCGCTCACCCTCATCCCCCGGGTCGACGATCACCGCACCGGACGCCTGCGGCGAGGCACGAACGATGTAGCAGTTCTCCTGGACCGGACCAACGGTGAACGCGCGGACGTCGGGCGCGCTCATTTCGATCCCGCCTTGCCGCCACCGCCCCCTGCGGCCTTCTTGCGCATCCGGCGGTCGTACATCCACCTGTCGGTGTAATAGCTGATCGGGACATACATCAGGAGAACGATCGGGAACAGCGCGATGGCCTGGTTCGGCTTGTTCAGGAGCACGATCACGACGAGCATCATCAGGATCGCGGCGAACATCGAGCGGACGAATGCACCCTTCCACGTGGGAGGCCTGTCGCGACGGTCGACTTCCTTCTCGCGTGCCTTGGCGGCGTCGGTGCCCTTGCCTCCCTTCTCGGCCGCGGTCGGCTTGCGGCCTGTGCGGCCGCGCGACTCAACGACCCCCGCTGCGTTGCCTCGATGCTTGGTCTGACGCTTGCGCTTTGTCTGTGCCATGCCTATGAGCCTAATGCGTTCTCGATCAGGTGGCGGGAAGGGTCGAATCCCGGCATCGGCAGATCGTCGGGAAAACCGGCCATCGCGGCCGCGGGCGCGAGTCCGACGAGCTCCGCGCTCGACACCGGCGCGCGCTCGCGAACGGCCGCGACGACCTCCGCGAGCGAGATTTCGAGCGGCCTCTCGATGTTCATCGATACCTGAGCCACGTCTCCCGCGAGCAGCACCCCGATCGCCCGCACGCCGGGCAGACCTCCTCTTGATGACTCGCGTATCTCCGACGCGATCTCACGTGCCCGCTCGATCCCGGCCGGCGGTGCGAGCTGCAGGTTGAAGGCGACCAGAGGGGCTCTCGCGGCGATCAGCGTCGCCCCAGCCGCCGGGTGGATCCGAGGCGGACCGAAGTCCGGCTGCAGCGCCGGCTGGCCGTGCGAGCCGGCCCCGGACATCCGTCCCGCGAGTGCACGCACCCCCCCGCGCCGGAGCTCCGCGCGCGTGCGGCCCGGGCCGCTCTCATCCGCGGTGAGCTCGCCGTAGAGGAACACGGGCACCTCGAGCTCCTCGCCGACGCGTCCGGCGAGCACGAGCGCAGCCGCACAAGCTGCACCCCTGTGCTCGGGCCGCAGGTAGACGATCGGAGCGACGTCCAGTGCGCCGACGTGTGGGTGCTGGCGCGTGTCGAGGTCCTCGGCCGTGACGATGTCGATCTGCTCGACGGCGACCCGCGCTGCCGCGAGCAGCCCGTCGACGAGAAGCGGACCGGCCCCCGCGGCCGTGAACACGGACCGGTGGTGGTCGCCGTCGCTGTGCACGTCGAGCACGCGAACCGTGCCGTGATTGGAGCGAGCGGCGAGGGCTCGCGCTACGTCGTCGATCAGAGCATGATCGCGCCCCTCGGACACGTTCGGCACGGTGAGCAGCGTTGGCGCGCACATGACGGCATGGAGGCTAGCCGCACCGCCGCACGCCGACCGTTCTCGGCGGCTCCGGCTAGACTCCACCGTCATCCGGGCCGGAGTAGCTCAGTCGGTTAGAGCAGCGGAATCATAATCCGCGTGTCGGGGGTTCGAGTCCCTCCTCCGGCATCACAAAAGGCCTGCAAGCTGGGAGTTTATGCGTGTCGCATAGGGGACCAGACTCTAGAGTGGTCCCGAAACATTCGTGGTTAAGGACCGGGGCATGCGGTCACCGGTTCCGGTCCTAGGGCTGTGTCTCGATGGCGAGTTATCAGCTCTCGGTGTAGTGCTGGCTTCGCGCTCATCGAACGATGTTCGGCCGCCGCAAGGAACCTCCGTCCGGCGCGCTTCGTCTGCTCCGGTGCCCGAGGCAACGCGGTCGGCTCGTCAGGCCCGGCTTAAAGTGAGCGGGTCGCGCGACGATGCGGCGGAGTTGGCGGGCGTGCGGTGATACATGGTCGTACGTGCCCTTTATCGGTGCGCTAAGCGGATTCTCACGGCGCGGCGTTGTCCCCGGCAAAGCCGGCGCTTAGCCTTCGGAGCCGGCCATCGGGGGTGGGGCTTCTCCGTGCTCTACAAGCAAGTGCTGCGTTCCCCGTTGGCCGCCTACTCGATGCGCTCGTTGGAGACGCGAGGTCGTCGCTCAAGTGGGGCCCCTTAGAGCCGCCCAGCGCGGCGGCAACAAGGGCTGCCGTCGCGCCGCTGATGGTCTTCAGACGTGTGCGCTTGATCGTGCTCCCATTCGTTGGATGATGAGCACGGACCGAGCTAGACCGCAGCACATGACGGGAAGATGAACGACAGGATGCCGCCCCGAGTTCGCTACCAGGTGCTTTTCTGGCAGCCGCCGCCCGCAGAGCCGGTCTTTCCTTCTGGCGTGCACTTGCGTTCGACCGACCCGGTTTTCGTTCGAATGATGCTGAAGCTGTGACCAACCGTCACAGCTGTCGCTGTGACCTTGAAGCCTGCGCCTGATTCCGTCGCTTCGGCCGCGGACAGGTAGGCGTTGCCTTTCCCGGCAGCCGTTTGGAGGCTGGGCTCGTAGGTTTTCAGGACGGCGGGGCTGATCCCCGAGTACTTGCCGTTATGGTCGATGGCGTAAGTCTCAGCAGTCGTCTGGGCCGTACGAGCAAGCTCCTTCGCGGCGGAGTCGGTCGCCTTGCTCCGCTGGCTCAGGAATGACGGGACCGCGATCGCGGCGAGGACGCCGATGATCAGGATGACCACAAGAAGCTCGATGAGCGTGAAACCTCGCTCGTCCCGCGATCGTCTATACACGTAGGTCTGCATCAGAGGACTCCCGGATATTCGCTGTCGGTGGCACGTCCGGGTTTAACGGCTTTGACGAGCCGGGACTGCATAGGTGTTAGCACCTATCTTCGTCCTCGGGACGCAGGGCTCAACTCGAGCCGGCGGGCTGCCGATGCCAGGGGTGCGGACCGCCGCGAGCCAAGGTCAGCCGGGCGACGCGCTCTGGGTCAAGTAGCGTGCACCCGTGCTGCCGTCGAACGGAACCGGCAAGCCAGCGTCGGAGGCGTACCTGCCATCAACCTCGGGGCATGATCGGATGCCGACAGCGCAGTTCGACTCCGGCGGGCAAGCGGCCAGCATTTCCTTGCTGTGGCGCGTGTTCGCCGTCAACGCGACGGTGTTTCTCGCCGCGTTCGGCCTGTTGGCTGCCAGCCCTATCACGATTCATTCGCTGGACGGGTTCGAGCAGGCGGCGATCCTGGCTGTTGGGCTGCTCGCGATCCTGCTTTGCGACCTGCTGCTTCTGCGCCGCACACTGAGTCCGCTGCGCCGCTTGGCGGCGGCGATGGCCGCGAGTGAGCCTCTGAGACCGGGGCGACGAGCGGTGCAGGAGGAGCGCGCGGGGCGCGAGGTCTTAGCCCTCGCGCGCGTGCAACGGGATGCTCGACCGGCTTGAGACTGAGCGCCGCGAGAGCGCACGTCGGGCCGTGGCGGCGCAGGAAGCTGAGCGATTGCGTATCTCGCGTGAGTTGCACGACGAGGTTGGCCAGGCGCTCACCGCCGTGCTGCTTGGGCTTGGGTTGCTCGCCAAACAGGCGCCGGCGCCCCCTGGTGCTGATCTACTCAGAATCCAGGATCTGGCCCGGTCTAGCCTCGAGGATGTCAGACGGATCGCGCTGGAGCTCAGACCCGAGGCGCTTGACGACCTCGGGCTGGTCAACGCCTTGCGCGGTCTGTGCTCGCGGGTTGAACAGCAGGGAGGACTGCGTGTGCAGCGCGAGCTAGCAGGTGATCTGCCTCCGTGCGGTGAGGAGGCCGTGCTCGCGATCTATCGGGTCGCTCAGGAGGCTTTGACGAACGCGCTGCGTCATTCCCAAGCAACGCAGGTCATTGTGTCTCTCAGCCAGGCCGACGGACACGTAGTACTCGTAATCTCAGACAACGGACGCGGCCTGTCGGACAGGACGCCAGGGGGCAGCGGGGTGGTCGGCATGCGTGAGCGGGCGATGCTCGTTGGCGCGGACTTACCGATTCAGTCATCGCAGGGCGTCGGCGACCACGACGATCCCCCGAGAATGATGGCCACGATCGCTCCGCTGCTCATGCCCTCGTCATGCATGTGAGAGCCAGCCGAGTATCCGCCGCTGGGTGTGCCCCTGTCGCGCGTTCCCGGGTGACCATGTACCACACGCCGTCACCGAGATCGACGCTCTCCCAGACACGGTGGTGGTGCTCCTCCCACATCGACCAGTAGCCCATGACGAACGCGCGGATCGCAGCGAAGCCCTGGAGCGAGCCGAGCATGCCGCCCAAGTGCCACACCGCATCCGGGGCGTACAGCCGCTCGGCGAGCGTGGCCCATTCGTCAAAACCGTCAGCCTCGACCCTCCCGGCGGCCAAGCTCAGACACTTCGGGGATCGCGGACTGCTGCGACACGGCGAGGGTATCCCGCAGCCCGAGGCCGGTCAACGCGAAGCGACGCCCGAAAAGCGCGGGGACCCCGGGGCCTCAGGCCCCGGGGTCCCCGCGTGAACTGGTGCTACCTAGAATTCCGTCGGTTTCGGTGATTCGACCGTGAAGTTGGTCGTCAGCGTCGCGAACGGTTTCACTTCCATGTCGGCTTCGATCAGAGACGTCCCTGGCACGCACGACGAATCGCCAATCGCGATCAGGAAGCCGTTCCCGTTGTTGTCGAGCCTCAGGCCGTTGAATTCCGGCCCACTGCCGACCACGCCGGTCATGACCTGTGTCGCCCCGATCCAGCGGAGATGCGGGTAGATCCCGCAGCGCCGGTAGAGCTCTTCCGAAGCGATCCTGACCGGGGCCTCGGCAGCTCCGGGGATCTCCACCTCGATGATCGTCGCGACGGCGCTCGACGCGGCGTCCTCGACCTGGTGGCTCGGCAGAGCCGTCACACCAAGCGGAGTGTCGTTCGGCGGCAGAACCGTGAACGACGTCGTGTACGAGTTGAATTCGCCTTCGTCCTGATGGACGCTGACCAGTGATTCCCCGGCCTGACATTGCGGGCCGGCGATCAACGCAACCGTCGCGTTGCCATCCGCATCGAGCGTCAATTCGACGCTCCGCCCGTACGTCTCGCTGTACGGGTTGGGGATGTACCAGTTGATGTCGCCGTTGCAGCGCGAGTAGAGCTGGCTCGCGATGACGGTGACTTTCGAGCCCGTCCCATACAGGAACGGGTTGCACTCCACTTCTATGATGTCCGCGGCTGTCGCCTGAGTGTTGAACTCGCCTTGCGCGACGAACGACGGCAAGGAGTGGATCGCGCAAGTGCTGCCTTCCACCGCCTTAGCCGACGCGGTTCCGTGCGCTGAAGCGGTTCCGGCCATAAGCAGCAAGCTGCTGGCCATGACCATGAGGCCTGCGCCCAATCTACGTCTGTCCATGACTTACCTCCAGTGAGTCATTGCTTACGCACCCGCTGCTGCGGCCTGAGCCGAGCACTCCGGAGGGGCTCCTTTCCCATTCCTAAGAAACCCCCCACGGGATATGTCCTCTAGCGAGTACCACAACCGGGAGAAGCGCGCCAGCAGGAACTTCGCAAATTGCGACATTTTGGCGCGGGCACCGTCGAAATCTGGGGTGTTTGCGCGGAACTACCGCTCCCGATCCTTGTAGTGTGGGCGTGCGGCTGGCGTTTCCGCTGTCCTCCAGCGCGGATGCTGGCTGCCGCTCGACTGCTGGTAGGGATGCCGAGACCCTGGACGGAGCTAGTGCGGGGGAGCCCGGCCGTCGCCACACCCGGCCGGGCTTCGGGCGCTGCCCACTCGCCCGTCGGCGCGGGTCTCAGAAGAAGATCGCGTGGTAGCCCTCTTCCGCGAGGCTTTCACCGGAGTAGGTAGTGATGACCGCGTTGGCTTTGGGGCTGGGAAACACCCCGCCACACCCCTGCTTGGCGATCTCGGTCGGATCGAACGAGACGTAGCCGGTTGGGAATCCCGCGTCTGCTGCGTCGAGCGTGACTGAGCCCCCCGACGGGGTGAACGGGAGGATGAGGCATTTGACCCCGGCCATTGGCTGCCCACGTTCCAGCTTGCAGGTGTTCGTTTCGGCGGTCCCTGGTCCTTCGGACAGCGAGCAGATCGTGGACGTGGCTATGTCGGCGTGGGTGATCGCCCCTGCCTTGATCTTGGGGTTCGGGTAGCTACCTGTGAGATCGCCGCCCGCCGCCCCGGTCGACGGACCGGTGGGCCCCTGCGTGCCGTCTGCTCCCCGCGGGCCGGTCGCGCCCTGCGGCCCCGCAGCACCGCGCCTGCCCTGCAGGTTCCTGAGGACCTTCGGGTTGATCTGCTTCGCCGAGTTGATCAGGTAGTGCCTGGCGGCCACGGCGCTGCCTCCCATCGCGAAGACCAGCGCCATCGTGGCGGCGACGTTCGCGTAGGTCAGATGCCTGCGCAGAAATGAGTGCATGCTCAACGCCCTTCCTGTGTGCGCGGGGACCCGGGCGCCGCCCGCAGGGACCGGGAGTTCATCAGATTGGCTCGCCGGCCGCCAAGCCGGACCGCGTGCCCTAAGGCCGGCGCTCGGGCTCAGGCGCCCGCCCGCCGGCAGCTTCGATTTGGCTCGCCGGTCCCGGTGGGTCCGGCCCCCGTGCCCTCAGCTCGCGCCCGGATCGGCCGGCGGCGGCGCTTCATATATCGACTGCGTCTGCAGGTAGGCCATCAGCCCCTCGGGGCCGAGCTCGCGCCCGAGCCCGCTGGCCTTCACACCCCCGAACGGCGCGACCGGGTCGAGCGCATAGTGGTTGATCCCGATGGTGCCCGTGTGGACCCTCCGCGCGACGGCTTCCGCGTGTTCATGATCGGCGCTCCAGACGCTGCCGCCGAGTCCGAATTCCGAGTCGTTGGCGATCGAGATCGCCTGATCCACTCCGTCGTACGGGATCACGGCGAGCACGGGGCCGAAGATCTCCTCGCGTGCGATCGTGTCGCTGTTGTCCACGTCGGCGAAGATGGTCGGCTCGACGAACCATCCCTGCTCCTGGTCCCCCGGGCGCCCCCCACCCGCCACGATGCGCCCGCCCTCGGCGCGGCCCTTCTGGATGTAACCCTCCACTCGCTCCCGCTGTCTGGCGCTCGCCAGCGGGCCGATCTGCGTCGCCGGGTCGAGCGAGTCACCGACCTGCAGCGATCCCGCGAGTTCGCTGAAGACGCCGACCACCTCGTCATATCGCGCACGGGGCGCGAGCACCCGCGTGCAGTTGAAGCACGTCTGCCCGTTGTTCAGGAGCGTCGCGCTGAACAGTGCTTCCGTCGCCTCCGAGAGGTCCGCGTCGTCGAGGACGATCGCGGCTGACTTGCCGCCGAGCTCGAGTGTCACCGGCCGGAGCAGTTCCCCGCAGCGTCTGGCGATCAGGCGCCCGGAGGCGCTGGACCCGGTGAACGCGATCTTGTCGACACCGGGGTGTTCGACGAGGTACGCGCCCACCTCGCGGCCGCCGGGCACGATGTTCACGACGCCGGCCGGCAGCCCGGCCTCGACGACCGCCTCGGCCAGGAGCAGGCTGTCGAGCACGGTCTCGGGACTCGGCTTGATGACCACTGTGCAGCCGGCCGCGAGCAGCGGCGCGAGCTTGAACATCGCGAGCGTCTGCGGGTAGTTCCACGGGACTATCGCGCCGACCACGCCTACCGGCTTTGAAACGACGTGGACCGTGCCGCCGAGCATGCCCGCGCGATCCTGTTCGAGTGGGAACTCTCGGATCATCCCGGCGTAGAGCCGGGCGAGCGCGGCCGGGTAAACGGCCTCGGCCTGGAGGCCCAGTGCGATCGGCATGCCGTTCTGCATCGAGACGCGCCGCGCGGTCTCCTCGGCGCGGCTTTCGAGAGCGACCGCAAGCCTCTCCAGTGCCTGCGCGCGATCCTCGGCCGACCATGATGACCAGCCCGACGGGTCCTCGAACGCCGCCCGTGCCGCGCTGACCGCAGCATCGACGTCGCCGGCACTTCCGTCCGGCACAGATCCGATGGGCTCCTCGGTGCTGGCGGCGAGCACCGCGATGCGCCCGGTGCCCATCGGCTTGACCCACTCACCACCGATGAAAAGCTCGTCGCTGTCGATAGTCGTCTGCGTGCTCATCAGCGATACCCCCGGGCTCGAAACGCGCGATTAAGTTGGTGCAACGCCGACCCTAACCGCTGGCTTCGGAGCTGCGCAAGCCTTGCCCTGCGTCACCGTCGGGAGCTCGCGCGGGTCCGGCCGCGAGCGCCGCAGTCGCGGCCCGCTTCAGCTCTGCTCGCCGAGCCCGGCGGCCTCGAGCGCTTCGGCGCGCCGGCGGTACTGCTTGTGCGATGCGATGCGGCCCTCCCGGCACAGCGAGACCGAGGCGAAGCGCACGTCGATCTCAGCGTTGCTTGCCCGCAGGATCCCATGTGAGCGGTGCACGATCACGATCCGCTCGCCGGCGTCGATGATCTCCTCGGGCTCACTGCGAAAGGCATCCAGCGCCTGAAAGCAGGACCGCAGGTGGTCAAGGACCTCTGCGCGGCCGTGAAAGGGCCCCATGTCCGGCGCGCCGTCCATACCCTCCCACACGACATCGGCGTCGAAGAACCGCTCGAGGAATGCAGGCGAGATCGCCGCAACCCCTCGCCGGTTGAGCTCGGCGAACATCAGTTCCGCCTTCTCCACGCCCTCCTGCGACATGCAGTGACCCTCGGTCGCCGGCCGGCCACGTCAGCTTGCGCGTGCGACGGGCTGCAGCTCGCCACCGACGAGCAGGTCGCGCAGCACGAACTTCTGGATCTTGCCGGACGGAGTCATCGGGAAGTCCTCCACGAAGACCCAGATCCGCGGCGCCTTGTATGCCGCCAGCGCCTCGCGCACGTAGCCGTCGAGCTCCTCCCTGTCCAGCGACGCCCCCGGGGCCGCCCTGACGAACGCACACACCTGCTCTCCCCACTTCTCGTCTGGGACTCCAACGACCGCGACGTCGCCGACGGACGGGTGCGTGAACAGCCGCTGCTCGATCTCGCGCGGGAAGATGTTCTCGCCGCCGCGGATGATCATGTCCTTGAGCCGTCCCTCGATCCGGCAGTGCCCGCGTGCATCCATCGAGGCCAGGTCGCCGGTGTGCAGCCAGCCCTCCTCGTCGATCGCGGCGGCCGTGGCATCCGGCATCTCGTAGTAGCCGAGCATCACGTGGTAGCCGCGGGTGCACAGCTCGCCGACCTCCCCGCAGGGCACCGTCGTGCCGTCGACGGGATCGACGATCTTCACCTCGGTTTGCGGGAGCGGGCGGCCGACGGTCATCGCGCGGTCATCGAAGGAGTCATCGACCCGGCCCTGGGTGATCGTGGGCGAGCACTCGGTCTGGCCGAAGACGATCGAGAACTGCACCCCGAGCCGGTCCTCGATCTGCTTCACGAGGTTCGGCGCGACCAGTGCACCGCCCGAGAGGACGACGCGGACGGACGAGAGATCACGCCGGTCAAAGCTCGGGTCCTCCGTCAGCGCGATGAGCACTGTCGGAACACCGCCCAGCGCCGTTGCTTTCTCGGATTCGGCGAGGTCGAGCATCAGCCCGGGCTCGAACGCGAGCACGGGGACATGGGTGAGCCGGTGTGAGACGCATCCCAGCAGGCCCAGCCCGCAGCCCGCCGTATGAAACAGCGGGAACGGGTTGACGTAGACGTCAGCCGGCCGGAGCCCGAAGCAACCCAGCGTCAGCCTCGCGTTGTTGGTGAGGCCGCGGTGATGCAGCAGCGCGCCCTTCGGAAAGCCGGTCGTCCCCGAGGTGTACTGGATCTGCACCGGGTCACCCGGCTGGACGTCCGGGAGCGGCTGTTCGGGCGCACCCGACTCAAGGAACTCCCCGAAGTGCTCGAACGCGACCGCCTCGCGCAGTCCCGGCAGCTCGCCGCGGATCGTCTCGAGCGAGAGCATCATCGGGTTCCCGCGAAACTCGGACAGCAGGAAGATCCCGACGGCGCCGGACTGCTCGAGCACATATCTGAGCTCGCCCGGCTTGTAGGAGGGGTTGACTGTGACGAGGATCAGACCGGCGAGTGCGGCGCCGAACTCGAGGATCTCCCACTCTGGGATGTTCGGCGCCCACACCGCGATCCGCTCGCCCGGCTCAAAGCGCCCGAGCAGCGCGCGAGCGCAGCGCTCGGCGTCATCCAGCAGCTCCGCGTACGTCCAGCGCCGGCGCTCCCCGGGGTCCGGGTGACCCGCGATGAGGGCCGTCACATCGGGAACCGAGGCCGCCGCCTCTCGCAGGATCCCGCCGACGGTCGTCTCCCGGACCGAGTCGCTCTGATCCGCCGGATAGTAGGATTCGCTCAGGACCTCTGCGGTGACCGACATGCTGCGCCCCCTTCAACTGTTGGTCAGCTTCCCCCGGACAGCCGCAAGCTATCCGATTCCCCGCCGGCCAATCGCGAGATGGAGCAGCCCAGCGGCGGTCGCGCGCACGGCCGGGCGCCGCGCGGAGGCTCAGCGGGCGACCTGGAGCGCTGGGAGCCGGTCGGGGCTGATGCCCTTCTCGACGCACGCCAGGTACGCGAGGCCCCGGTGGATCCCGTCGATCACGACCGTGACGCCGTCGAACACGCCGATCCGGATCACGACGTCCGAGCTCCATCTGCTGCTCGCCATGTCTTCCATGAAGCGATCAACCCGCAGATCGTTGGCGCGGTCCTCGGCCGGATCCAGCGAGCGGCTGCGCTCACGGTAGATCGCGAGCAGCTGGCCGAAGGTCTTGTAGCGCGTGTCCATGTAGCCCATGAAGCTCGCGAAAAGCGTCTGCGAGTCGGCCAGTTCCTTCGCGGACAGTGGCTGGATAGCCATATCAAGCATGCTCGCGAGGGGACGAGCACAGCGGTATGGACACGTGGCCAAACATGTCCGATCCGGGCCGGCCCCTCGTACAGGCGCCGCCGGCGTGGGTGCTTCAGACGGATATCGAGAATGCGGGCCCCGACGCGATGCCGACTCCGCACGGGTACGAGTAGCTGTGGCCGGCACACCGCCGCCCGACCGCGCGAACCTGCTGTACGCCGCCAGATGTCAGTGGCGCACCGGCGGGTGTCGCCGGCGGCCCACTGGTAGCTTGGCTGGCGTCCGAGCGACCGCAGGCTCACCCCATGCCCCGCATCCTGAGATCACGCCCCCCCAGAGCCCTCACCGCAGGCACGGTGCTGTTGGCCGCGCTCATCCACGTCGCGTCGGGGTCCGCGGCTCCCGCAGCGCCCGCCGCAATCGCACCCGACGTCGCCGTGCCGAGCCTCCGCGCGGCGTGGACCACGACCGCGACACTCTCCGGTCATCCGGTGGCCTGGGCTGCGCGGCGCTCGGGCGTGACCCTGATGCGCTTTGACCAGCGTGCGCTGCGCCTCGCGCTGCACCCCGGGACCGCCGAACCCGGCGGGGGCGGGTGGACGCACACGAGCCGAATCGCCGGCCCCGAATCGCACCGGGTGGTGGCGGGGTTCAACTCGGGATTCAAGTTCAGCTACGGCTCACTCGGCTTCCTGGACAACGGGCGCGCAGCCGTGCCGCTATCCGCGGGTCTCGCCTCCGTCGTCATCTACCGCGACGGCACTACCCAGATAGGGGCGTGGCAGCGCGGGGTGCCGGCCCGCGGCAAGAGTGTCGTGTCGGTGCGCCAGAACCTGGGCCTCCTGATCGACCACGGTGTACCCGCCGGCAACCTCGAAAGCTGTGTGGAGGCGTGCTGGGGCGCAACCGACCTCGGCCTGACCTACGTCGCCCGCTCGGCGCTCGGCATCACGGCGTCCGGCGAACTCGTCTGGGCCGCCGGCAGGAGCCTCTCTCCAGCCGGGATCGTGAGGGCCCTGCGCGGCGCGGGCGTTCAGCGGGCGGTCGAGCTCGACATCAACCCTGAATGGGTCAACGGCTTCCTGTACGTGCACCGCCGCGGCGGGCCGCGGGCCGTGTCCGTCGTCCCCGGCCAGTCGGCGATAGCCGGCCGCCTGCTGACCCCTTACAGCCGCGACTTCTTCACCGTCGTCGCTCGCTGACCCGGCGGCGCGTGCCGCCGGGTCGGTGCGCCTAGGGCTTGGACAGGGCGGCCAGCAGGCCGCTCGATGGCGTGCCGATCCCAGTCATCGAGTCGAACCCCGGCGCGGTGTTCAGCGAGACGGGCTGTTCGGTGCAGGAGGCTGGTTCTTCTTCTTCTTCGCAGAAGCGCTCCTGGCCCTGATAGTCCAGTGTGCGGACCGAGGTCAGCGTGCCTTCCGTGGAGTCGACACCGTCCACGTAGTCCCTTCGAACGTTGGCCTGCAGAGCGGCCGGGACGATGTCGTGGAACGCACGCGAGGCCTTCGCCGAGCCTGCGATCCGGTACAGGCGGGGGTTCACGAACCCGAGCGGTGTTCCGGCCGCCTGGTCGGCATCGGCCATCACGCCGGCGAACAGCGGCGATGAGAGGCTCGTGCCGCCGATCCTGTACTGGTCGTAGTAGGTGCCGTCGGGGAACACCTGCGTCTCGCCCACGAGCATGCCGGTCGTCGGGTCCCCGTCCATCGAGATGTCGGGCTCCACACGGTTGGCGATGCCGGTCGTCCCAGTGTTGCGGGCCGCCAGCGCGGTGGGCACGATGCCTGCCTGATACCACGGCTCGGGGTAGACGAAGCTCGTCCCGCCGCCTCCGCCGTAGAGGTATTTACCGGGCGACGGGGGCAGCCACGTGTTCAGAAGGGGGCTGGTGCAGCCCGGGTATTCAGATTCCTGAAGGGAGGGCGTGCACAGCACGCTCTTGGAGGTCGACCAGCCGACCTCGCCGACGCGGTTGTTCCCGCCGCCGACCTGCAGGCTCGTGCCGCCCACCGCGGTGATGTACGGGCTCGAGGGCGGGTAGTCGGCGACGTTGGCGCCGAAGTTGGTGAACTGGTCGCCTTCGTCGCCGGCCGACACCTGAACGCCGATGCCCGTCCCGGCCGCCATCAGCAGGACGTTGTCGAACGCGGCGCGCGAGGCGGGCGGGTCGAGCACGTCGCCTCCGTTGTCACCCCACGAGTTGGTGATGATGTCCGCGAGGTGGCGGTCGACGATCTGCTGGACCGAGTTGTAGAGGCCGGTGGTGCAGTTCTTCGCACCCGCGTACAGGATGTGCGCCCCCGGGGCCGTTGCGTGCACGGCCTCTATGTCCAGCGTCTGCTCCCCGAACCATTCGCTGGCTTCACAGAGCTTGACCTGGTTGAACGATGCGCTCAGTAGCTCGCTGAACTGGCCGCTCCCGAGCGGCTGGGTGGGCTGGTTGAGCGTCGCATACTGCTGAGCGTCGCTGAGGAGCGTGGGCGCGGCGTAGGCGTCCACGATTGCAACGGTGACACCTTTTCCGTCGATCCCGTTGGCGATCGGGGCCTTCAGCCCGTACGCGCCCTGCAGCGCGGGCGGCGTGTACCCGCACACCGCGTACGGGAGAGGTTCCGGATACCCGCCGCCGTATGCCGGGTCGGTTTTGTCCTTCTTCTGCCCGTAGGAGGCCGAGCACGGCTGTGCGTTGCGGAACCCTTCGGGCTGGGGGATCGGATTTCCGGGCGCCCTCGCCGATGTGCGCCGGAGTTCGTTGGTCAGCGCGGTGGGCTTCGCGAGGTTCTGGTCGATGCCCGTGAGGCCGGTTATCAAGGGCGCGATGTTCGCGGGAACGCTGAGCGGCGCGTTTGCGAGCCGCAGGACGTGCCCGGCGTGGCGGTATTCGCCGAGGCTGGTCCCGAAAGCGCGCTCGACGGTCGCCGCCGATGCGCTCGCCTGGATTGTGATGCGGTCCGCACTGACGGCCTGGACGCTGATCCCCTGCGCGCGCAGCCACGCGGTCACCGCGTTCACGGAGGACTGAGCCGGGGAGAAGCGGCTCTCCCACTGCGCGGCCGTCAGATAGTGGCGATACCCGGGACCCCAGGGATCCGAGACCGACCGCTGCAGTTCGACGGCGCCGGCGGGGTCGCTCAGCGCGAGGCCCACGTTGAAGTCGACCTGCGAGGCTGGGGCGGTCGACCCGACCGCGTTCTTCGCTCGTGCGACTGGAGAGCTGTGCTGCACGACGACCCGGCCGGACGGAGCGGCCGAACCGGCGAATGCCGGTACTGCCTGAGCGAGTCCGATTCCGATGCCCAGCGACGCCAGGCCGGCGACCAACGATTGCGCTCTCATGCTCCTCCGCTCTCCTCCGTGATTTGCAGCAGGTCCCCGGAGGGTAGCTACCCGCCGGGTAGACCACAAGAAACACCGCTCGCCACCGGCGCTCGCGCGGCCGAGGCTAGCCTGGGGGGTGCAGCGGCACGTTTGGCTCTCTCAGCATGAGGGGAATGCTCCGAGGATGCCGGGGCGCGACATGCAGGCGTCGAGACGGAAGGTGGCGGACATGAAGATCGGGATCATCGGAGCTGGCAACATCGGGGGGACGCTCGCGCGGCGGCTCGCCGCGCTCGGGCACGAGGTCTGGGTGGCCAACTCTCGAGGGCCCGAGACGCTCCTGGGGCTCGCCGAAGAAACCGGCGCGCGGCCGCTGAGCGTCGCTGAGATCCCTCCCGGGGCCGACGTGGTGATCGTCACGATCCCCCTGCGCAACATCCCCGACCTCCCTCGTGATCTCTTCGCCGATACCCCTGAGTTGATCCTCCTCGACACGTGCAACTACTACCCGCGCCAGCGCGACGGCCGGATCGCTGCGATCGAGGCCGGCCTGACGGAGAGCGGCTGGGTGCAGGAGCAGCTCGGGCACCCGGTGATCAAGGCCTTCAACAACATCTATGCAGCGCACCTCATGGACAAGGGGCTACCGGAGGGAGCCGACGACCGCATCGCCCTGCCCGTCGCAGGGGACGACGTTCCCGCGAAGGCGGTCGCGATGAACCTGGTCCAGGCGCTCGGCTTCGACGCGGTCGACGCCGGGAGCATCGATGAATCCTGGCGCCAGCAGCCCGGGACCCCTGTGTACGGAACCGACCTCGACCGCGCGGGTGTCGAGCGAGCCCTCGCGCGCGCGCCGGTCGAGCGCCCCGAGGAGTTCCTGGCGGCCTGAGACGGGTCGGGGCCAGCGGATGCGCACGCCTGACGCGATGGTGCTCGGCGGAGGCGGGATCCTCGGCGAGGCCTGGATGAGCGCCGTGCTCGCCGGGCTGGACGAGAGCAAGGCCTTCGCCAGCACCCACAGCTCCGCGTACCTGGGCACCTCTGCGGGATCGATCGTCGCAGCGTCGCTCGCGGCCGGCGTCGCGCCCGGTGCTCGCCTCGGCCACCTCCCCGAGCAACCGCAGGGCGACCGCCCGCTCGCGGCGGGAGGTGCGTCCCGCAGGTCGCCGGGCCTCGCCGGCGCGGCCGCCGCGTCGCTCGCCTCGCTCGCGTTCCACACCACGCAGCCCGGAGGAGCACTGCTCAGGCGCACGGCGCTGCGGCGGGTGCCGCGCGGCGCGAAATCGCTGGGCGGGCTCGGCGCGATGGTGGAGAGCATGGGTGCGCGCTGGGATGGGCGCCTCAGGATCACCGCTGTCGACCTCGACAGCGGCCGCCGCGTGATCTTCGGGGCGCCGGGCGCGCCGACGGCAACCGTCGCCAGCGCCGTCGAGGCATCGTGCGCGATCCCGGGCGTGTTCAAGCCCGTGAGCATCGGCGACCGCGCATACGTGGACGGCGGCGCCTGGAGCCCGACCAACCTGGACGCGGTCGATGCACCGTCCGGATCGCTGGTGCTGTGCCTGAACCCGACAGGCTCCATGCGCGCGACGGGTGCAACGCTGCTCGGCGCACTCGGTTCGCTCTCGCGCGCCGTCGCCGGAGCCGAGGCCCTCGCCCTGCGCCACCGCGGCTACCACGTCGACACTGTCGACCCGGATCGCGCGAGCGCCGCGGCCATGGGCCTCAACCTGATGGACGGGTCCCGCCGTGAGCAGGTGATCGCCGCCGGGCTCGCGCAGGGACGCAGCCTCGCCACGGGCCCCACCGCGCGCGCCGCCTAGTCCCGCCGGCCCGAACGCGGGACCCGCGGCGCCGAGCGTCGCTCCTTCCGGCGTAATGTGAGTGCTCAGTGTCAACGTTGGGGTTGCCGGGCGGTGACGTCCGACCGAGCCGGTTGGTTCTCGGGCTGGCGATGAGCTGACTCATAGGCTGCGTGTCGACCGTGAGGCCTGACCAGCATCGCGTTGTGTCGCTCGCCGCCGCCCGAGGATCCCCGGCGTGACTTGATAGGAGCGTGGCACCGCCCCGACTGAGGTTTGTCCGCTGGAGGTCCACTTCAACGGCAATCTCGATTTGAAGGGACGGTGATAATGATCGTGATCGGAGCGGATATCCACAAGAGCACTCATGCGTTGGCCGCGGTTTCAGGCGATGGCGGCGTGGTGGCCGGCGAGCTTGAGATCCGGGCTGATGAGTCAGGACACCGTGCTGCGCTGCGCTGGGCGCGCGAGCTCGATGAGGAGCGGGTGTGGGCGATCGAGGACTGCAGGCACCTCTCCAGGCGCTTTGAGCAGGCGCTGATCGCGGCGGGTGAGCGTGTCGTTCGTGTGCCCCCACGGATGATGGGCCAGGCAAGGCGGGGCGAGCGCGAGCCTGGCAAGTCCGACCAAATCGACGCCAGGGCCGTTGCACGCGCGGTTGTCAGAGAGGGCGTGGAGCGCTTCCCGACCGCGTTCCTTGATGAGCGGGCGCTTGAGATCCGCCTGCTTGCCGATCATCGCTCGGACCTCGTCGCCGAGCGCACCCGCCAGATCAACCGGCTGCGCTGGCACCTGGTCGACCTCTGCCCGGAGCTGGAGGCCAAGATCCCTGCCCGCCAGCTGGACAGCGAGGCGATGCTCGACCGCATCGCGCGTCGGCTTCGCGGCGAGGAGCGCTCAGCGCGCGATCGGGTGGCCTTGGAGTTCGTCGCAAGCATCCGCGCCATCTCCCGCCAGGCCAAGGCGCTCGAGCGCGAGCTGCGCACGCTGATCGTCGCCTATCGTCCTGAGCTGTTGGCCGAGCAGGGGTTGGGCGTGCTGACGGCAGCGACGCTGATCGGTCGCACAGCCGGCGCCGAGCGCTTCCCCACCGACGCGCACTTCGCACGCCAGGCCGGAGTGGCACCGATTCCTGTCTCCTCCGGGCGAACCGATCGCCATCGCCTGCACCGCGGCGGTGACCGCCAACTCAACCGCGCACTGCACGTGATCGCGATCACCCGGGCCAGGATCGACCCTGAGACCCGTGCCTATCTGCGACCGCAAGCAAGCCGAGGGCAAGACCAAGCGAGAGGCCATACGCTGCCTCAAGCGCCACCTCGCACGCCACGTTCATCGCCTCCTATCGATGCCCCCTGCCACCCACGACCGCGGGACACGGATCCAGCCGAACTCCGCAATTTCCGTGCCCTGCTTGACATACCGGTATGAGAATGGTGGGTGCGAAGGTCGTGGTGGCTCGTCCGGTGGCGTGTTTAGCGTCGCTGGTATCGGACGCTGGGGCTTTCGTGGGAGAACGCAGATGGGGCAGGCCGCGATTTGCTCCTTGGGCTGAGAGCCCGTTGACATAGCTGGCCGCCCCTGCGACTGACCCGGTTGGGCTGCGAGCCCGAATGCGTAGGTGTCGTTCGCCCGTCTGATCTCCCAAGCCCATCACGACACGGGAGGTGCCTGTTGCGTTTCATCGGCCTGGATGTCCACCGCGACTTCTGCGAGGTCGCTATCTCCGAAGGAGGCCCCGCCCGCTCAGCTGGTCGGGTCGAGAGTGACCCTGAGCGGCTGGAGCTCTTTGCCCAGAGTCTCGCGCCGAGCGATCGCGTGGTGCTCGAGTCGACCGGCAACGCGCTGGCGATCGCCAGGATCTTGCAGCCGCACGTCGAGGAGGTCGTGCTGGCTAACCCGATGCATGTCCGGGCGATCAGCCATGCGAAGGTCAAGAACGATCGTTTCGACGCGAGGACTCTCGCCGAGCTGCTTGCCGCCGACCTGGTCCCGCGGGTCTGGATCAGCGACGAGCAGACACGGCTGTTGCGGCGGCTGACTTCCAGGCGCACACAGCTGATCCGCCAGCGCACCCGCACCAAGAACGAGGTCTCCGCCGTGCTGGTGCGCAACCTCAAGGGCCGTCCGCCGATGAGTGACCCGTTCGGCAAGCGGGGACGGGCCTGGCTCGCCGGCTTGGAGCTACCCGTCGACGAGGAACAAACAGTGCAGGGCTGCCTGCGCCAGCTCGACTTCCTGGGTGGTGAGATCGAGCTGATTGACCGTGGCCTCGCCGAGCAAGCATTGGGCTCGCAGGAGATCCGCCGGCTGATGACGATCCCTGGTGTGGGCGTCACGACCGCTGCCACTGTGATGGCGACGATCGGTGACGTTCGCCGTTTCCCGACCGCTGACCGCCTCGTTGGGTATCTCGGGCTGGACCCACGCAGCCGCCAGTCCGGCGCTGCGCCGGCCAGGCACGGGCGGATCTCCAAGCAGGGCTCCTCGGCCGCGCGGCATGTGCTCGTCGAGGCTGCCTGGGCGGCGATCAAGACACCGGGCCCGCTGCGGGCGTTCTACCAGCGCGTCCGTGCACGCCGCGGAGCGCAGATCGCGATCGTCGCCGTCGCACGGAAGATCGCGATCCTCTGCTGGCAGCTCCTCACCAAGCAACAGGACTACGCCTACCAGCGTCCCAGCCACGTCGCTCGCAAGCTCCGCTCCCTTGAGCTACGCGCCGGCGCCGATGGACAGCGAGGCAAGCCGCTGAACTCTCGCCCTGGGACCGCGACCGACCGCGCTACCCAGGAGCGAGCGCTCACCGAGCAAGCCGAGCACGCCTACCGTCGCCTCGTCGCCGACTGGAAAGCGAGCGCTCCCAGCAAGAAGGGTGCGGGTGCCGCACCGGGGCCCGCACCAAACGCAGCGCGACAGGGAGCAGCCCCAAACCCTGTGCTTTAGCTCGCGGGTCACCCGCACCAACACGAACCTTGCCACAGGAGGACATAATCACGCAAGTGCCACTTGACTTTCATGCGTAGGAG
>CAWGWU010000016.1:0-61346 GCA_963826345.1 uncultured Solirubrobacteraceae bacterium | reverse complement strand
CCCGTCGAGTGAGCTGCGCTGATCGCCGCGGGCGGTGGCCCGCTTCATCAGACGGCCATCCCCGTCAGCGTCCGCAGCGCCACGGGCCCGAACCGCCACGGCGGCAGCGCGGCGCGCCGGCCGAGCACGTCGAACCCGAGCGACTCGACGTGGTCGAGCACTCCGACGTAAACGTTGCGGGCCAGGCGGATACCGGGCCGCACCCGGGGGCTGAGCGCGTCGGGCAGGCGCGCGGTCGCCGCGAACAGGTCCCGGGCGCGCGTGACCTCACGCTCGAGCAGCTGACGGAAGCCGGGCGTGACGCGCCGCTGCGCGATGTCGAGCACGCTGACGCCGAAGCGCTCGCGGTCCTCCTCCGGCAGGTAGACGCGATCCAGCGCGTAGTCCTCGCGCACGTCGCGGATGAAGTTCGTCAGCTGGAAGGCCACGCCGAGGCTCGCGACGTCCGGGTGCAGCGGCTCGGGGGTGCCGAGCAGCGGCGCCATCAGCAGGCCCACCGCGCCGGCGCTGCCGCGCATGTAGCGGTCGGCTCCGCCGGGTCCCGAGGCGCACCGGCCCGCAGTCGACGCGCATCGAGTCCATGTAGATGGACAGCTCGGACATCGGCAGCTCGTGGCGGATACCGGCGTCGACCACCGCCGCGATCACGGGGTGCGTGGAGTAGCCGCGCTCGAGGCCGCGCTCGAGCTGCCCCTCCCATTCGTCGAGCGCGAGGCGGCGCGCGTTCGGCGTCGGCGCACGCCCCGGGCCGTCGACGATCTCGTCCGCGCCGCGCAGGAACCCGTAGAGGGCGTGCACGGCGGGGCGCACATCCGCCGGCAGGCGCCGGGTCGCCCAGAAGAACGTGGGGTCGTGGCGCCACTGCATACGCCTGCAGAGCCGGTAGGCGGCGCGCAGTCGCGCGTCGGGGGCGCCCCTCACGGGCCCTGACGGCGGCTCGTGGCGCCGGAGGAGCAGATGACTCGCGCCAGACACACGCATGATCCTGACAGAACCGGAGCGGGCGATCCGCGGCAGCGGGCGCTGCCGAAGCGGCTCGCGCAGGAGATGAGCTTTCTCATGATCCGATTACCGCCCACTTAGCAACCGGCCGCACACTCGCTTGAGTGTCCCCCCACCCCTGAGCCACGAGATGAGCGCGACGATCCAGCGTCCGCGCCGGAGCACCGTGCGCACGGGCGAGCGGCGCAGGCGCGTGGCCCGCATCGACGCCGCCGTCGGCATCATCGTCGCGATCCTCGCGTTGCTCATCGCCCCAGGTCTTGCCATCATCGGAATAGCCGCGATGTGTGCGCTCGCGCTGTGTGCAATCTCCGTCCCGCTTCAGCGGCGGCGGACCAAACGAAAGCAGGCGACATGAGACCGCAGGCCCTCCGTCACTCCACGATCCGCCGCGGCGCCGGCGTGGGCGGCGCAGCGATCCTCTCACTCGCGCTCGCCGCGTCCGCCGCGCTCGCATCCTCGCCCGCGCGGCCCGCAAGCCACAGCGAGCACGCCGCATTGGTTGCGGCCTTCGCCAAGCAGGACGGGAATCCGTCCGAGATCCGCAGCGTGCAGATCTCACGGTCGAACTCGTCGATCGCGGTGGTGTGCGTGAAAACACCCGAAGGCGGGCCCCAGGACGCCGTCTTCCACCGCTACGGGCGCTCATGGAAGCTCACCTCGAGCGGACGGCCCGGAACCACGGGCAGCGCGAGCGAACGCCGCCTGGAGCACGCTCGGCTGAAATCCAGCCTCGTGCACATGAGCAGGTTCTCACGTGCCCTGGCCTCAGCCTCCCGCGGGTAGCGAGAACATGAACATGATGGAACCCGAGTTCGCCGCCCATCACCGGGGCCGCATCGGCGTGCTGCTCGCGCTGGGAGTCCTCGCCGCTGCGCTCGCGCTCGTGGCGTTCGTCGGGCTCGGTTCGTCGCCCGCCCGCACGCAGTCCGCGGGCGGCTCCCCGCACTCCTCGCTGCCGGCGCTGCACACCGTCAGCCTCGCGCCGCCGCAGCTGGTCGTGTCGGCCCCCAGGGGCCGCAGCTCGCGGTGGCGTGTCGTGGCGAGCGTCGGGACGGCGCCCGCGGCATGGCTGTCCCAGCAGCCGGGGCTGACGATGATGCGCTTTGACCAGGGCCTCGTCCATCTGGACCTGCACGCCGGGTCCACCGACGGCGGGTCGCGCGGCTGGACCTACGGCAACCGCATCCGCTCGGCGGAGGCCAAGAAGCTGATCGCGGGCTTCAACGGCGGCTTCAAGCTGACCTACAAGGAAACCGGCTTCATGGCCAACGGCCACGTCGCCCGGCATCTGAGGAGCGGCCTCGCGTCGATCGTGACCTACGCCGACGGCACGACCAACATCGGCGCCTGGCACCACGGCGTCCCGAGCGGCGCGAGCCCGGTGTTCTCCGTCCTGCAGAACCAGCGGCTGCTCGTGGACCACGGCGTGGCCGCGGCGAACGTGTCCTCATGCATCATCGAATGCTGGGGTGGCACGATCCGCCTCGCCACGGTCGTGCCTCGCTCGGCACTCGGCATCACGTCCTCCGGGCAGCTCGTCTGGGCCGCCGGCGAGCGCCTCTCGCCCGCGGCTCTCGCCGGGGCCCTGATCGCGGCCGGCGCCCAGCGCGCGGTCGAGCTGGACATCAACCCGTGGTGGGTCGCCGGCTACCTCTACCTGCACCATCATCCGCGGCCGAAGGCTGTGCCACTGGTGAAAGGACAGCGCGGAATCGAAGGCTCGCTGCTGACGCCTTACGCCAGGGACTTCATCGCGATGGTCGCGAACTAGCGGGCGAACTTCATACAGTGACCGTGGGGCTCTCGTCACCTCGCTTGCGATAGCCCCAGCAGGGGACAGGACCGCTCCGCGCCTCCGCGCACACCCGGCCCCCCTACAGGGTCCGGTGGAGCGTCGGAGCGGTCCCTCCTGAGCCATCCCTCCTTACAACCCAAAGACTCTCGCCTGGCCGTCCGCGTGTCTGTGACGTGGCTCACGCCGGGAGCGTGATCCTGATCACACCGGCCAGCGCGCGGGGTGACGAGCACCCGCTCGGCGCCTAACCGTCGGCGAGCGTCTCGACGTATGCGCAAAGGGCGTCGCCGCCCTGTGCGATCACGGTCTCATCCGCACGGGCGCGATCGCGAAACGCGAGGTCAAGGACGCGGTCGCCGAGCTCGACCATCAGGACGAGCGCGCTCTCCGGAACGGCCTCGTCGATCATGCCGAGGTCGAGCATCGTGGTGCGGGCCCGGTGGGCGAGCGTCTGGTTGCGCCGGTGTACCTCGGCCACGACGGCCGGCGAGATCCGCCCCCCGAACCAGAGGCGGGCCATGCTCGGGTGCCGCTCGTAATAGGTCACGTGGAGATCGAGCTCCCGTGTCACGTAGTCGCGGATCGACTTCACGGCCCACGTGCGCTCCATCTCCTCGGCGTACGCTTCGAGCCGCGCGAGCTCCGTCCGCAGAAGGCTGTCGAAGATCTCATCGCGGTCCGCGAAGAAGCGGTAGAGCGACGGAGCCGAGACCCCAGCGCGATCGATGATCGCGCGCGTCGTGGCGGCCTCAACACCGCCGGCGGCAATCAGCTCATCGGTCGCCGACAGGATGCGCGCGACCGTCTCGCGGCTTCTGGCCTGGACCGGCTGGCGGCGCTGCTGGGCGGTGCTCGGCACGTCGGGATGCTCCCACTCGCGGTGGTCGGCTTGACACGTCGGCCACGCCGTAATATAACATGACACTTGTTACAGTTTCGTCTCCCTGCTGCAATCTGAGAGGACCGTGATGGAGCCTGACCTAAGCGGCCAGACCGCAGTCGTCACCGGCGCAGGATCAGGAATCGGCCGCTCGACGGCCATGCTCCTGGCCCGCCACGGCGCGAGCCTGCATGTCGCGGACCTGAACCTCGAGAGCGCGCAGGAGGTTGCCCGGCTGATCGTGGCGGCGGGCGGCCGCGCGGCCGCCCACGAGCTCGACGTGTCGGACCCCGCCGCCGTCGAGGCGTTCGCCGAGACGGTTTTCGACGAGGCGGGAGCCGTCGACATCCTGCACAACAACGCGGGCATCGGCCACGCCGGCAACGTCGAGGCGACCACGATCGAGGACTGGCAGCGCGTGATCGGCGTGAACCTCCTCGGCGTCGCCTACGGGGTGCAGGCGTTCGTGCCCCGCATGCTCCGGCAGGGTCGTCCCGCCTCGGTGATCAACACGGCGTCGATGGCGGGGATCGTCCCGACCGCGAAGATGACCCCCTACGTCGCGTCGAAGTTCGGCGTGGTGGGCATGAGCGAGGCGCTCAACGCCGAGCTGTCCGGGCGCGGGATCCGCGTAAGCGCGATCTGCCCCGGCATCATCAACACACCGATAGTCGCGAAGGGGATCATGCGGGGCGACATCGCGCAGCTGCACGACCAGGCGACGCGCTTCTATGCCAAGCGCGGCACCTCGCCGGACGAGGTCGCAAAGGCGGTCCTGAGGACGGTCGTGCACCCGCGGCTGATCGTGCCCGTGCCGCGCCACCAGGTCACGCTCCCCTACCTCCTGCACCGTCTCTCGCCGCGCCTGGCGCAGCCGATCGCGCGCAGCGTCGAACGCGTCATCTCGCGCGGCTGAGGAAGAGCACGAGAGCATGAGCCGACAGGTCGCGATCATCACCGGAGCGGCCAGCGGCATCGGACGGCGCTTTGCACTGGACCTCAGGGCGCGCCGACCCGACATGCGGCTCGTTCTCGCCGACGTGAATGGGGAGGCGCTCGCGAGCACGTTCGACACGGGCGAGGACGTCGTGCTCGAGAGCTTCGACGTCCGCTCGGTGGATGAATGGCAGCGGGTCGCGGGTGAGACCGTCGAGCGCTTCGGCGCGATCGACTACCTGATGAACATCGCGGGCATCGACCGGACCGCGATGTTCATCGACCAGCCGCTCGGGAACATCGACGCGATCGTCGACATCAACCTCAAGGGCTCCCTGTACGGCATGAAAATCGTCGCCGAGAGGATGGCCGAGCGGGGCTCTGGGCACATCATCAACATCGCGTCGCTCGCCGGGATCGCCCCCACGCCGGGCACCGCGATCTACTCCGCCACAAAGTTCGCGCTGCGCGGCCTCTCACTCGCCACCGCCGTTGAGCTGCGCCCGCGCGGCGTGAGCGTGAGCGTGATCTGCCCCGACCTGGTCGACACCGCGCTCTTCGACCAGCATCTGACGGTCACCGACCATGATGCGATCGCGCTGGTCTTCTCCGGCTCACGGACGCTCACCGCCGAGGAGGTGAGCGAGGCGATATTCCGCGCGATGCGCGACCGCCCGCTCGAGATCGACCTCCCGCTCAGCCGCGGCGTGCTCTCGAAGCTCTCGAGCGCCGAACCGCGCCTGCTGCTGCTGCTCTACGGCCCCCTCAAGAAGCGCGGCCTGCGCCGGCTTGAGCACGCCCGACGCGAACGCGAGGCGACCCCGCCGAGATGAACCCCACACAAAACGCGATGGACAGGAGAGCACGATGAGCGAGATCACCGGAGGCGAGCTGTTCGCCCGAGCACTGCAGGCGGAGGGCATCGAGTTCCTGTTCGGCCTCCCCTCACCCGAGTCCGACCCGCTGCTGGTGGAGCTCGAGGCCCACGGCATCCGGCTGATCCCGATTCGCCACGAGGCCGCCGGCGTGCACATGGCAGAAGGCCTCTACAAGAGCACCGGCAAGGTCGCCGCCGTGCTCGGCAACCCCGGCCCCGGCTCCGCCAACCTGCTGCCGGGAGTGCTCACGGCCCGCCACGAGGGCGTTCCGGTGCTCGTGATCACCTCCCAGCACCGCCTCGGGATCGTCTACCCCTCAACGCCGGCGACGTTCCAGGGCCAGGACCAGCTCGAGCTGTTCCGCCCGGCCGTCAAGTGGGGCGGTCCGATCTTCGAGTGGGGCCGCATCCCGGAGGTTCTGCGCCTCGCGTTCCGCGAGATGTGGAACGGGCGCCCGGGCCCGGTGCACATCGAGCTGCCCGCGCCGATCCTGTACGAGACGGGCGACGAGGACACGGCACCCGTGATGCCGCCGTCCTCCTATCGCGGGAGCGGCCCGCAGCCGTCGCAGGCGCAGATCGACGAGGCCGCCCGGATGCTGGCGTCCGCGTCGCGGCCGATCGTGATCGCCGGCACCGGCGTCGACCGTGCCGGCGCGAACCGCGAGCTGCTCGATGTCGTGGAGCTGCTCGGCTGCCCCGTCATCACGAGCATGGCCGGGCGCGCGACTGTGCCCTCCGATCACCCGAACTACCTGTTCGGGTTCGGCGCCGCCGGCGACCTCGCGCGGCAGGAGTGCGACGTCCTGCTCGTTGTCGGCTCGCGGGTGGGCAACCTCGACACCCCCTTCGACCAGTACTGGGGCGACCCCGCCGGCAAACGGATGATCCAGATCGACATCGACCCGCGGCATCTCGGGGTCACAAGGCCGCTGGAGCTCGGCATCGTCGCGGAGGCGAGGCTCGCACTGGCGGGCATCGCGGGGCGGCTGCGCTCCCTTGATCTCCCGGCGCGCGACGGCGCCGACCTCGTGCGCTACCGGGCGCTCGACGAAGAGGTCCGCGTCGCGCAGGCCACCCCGATCCTGCAGTGGCAGGGGCCGGGCATCCACCCCGCGCACGCGGTCGGGGCGATCGGCGCCGTTTTCGGCCGCGACGCCATCTACACCGTCGACGGCGGGAACACGTCGCTGTGGGCCTATTCGGTGCTGCCGCCGACGCGGCCGCGCTCCTACCACTCGATCCTCGAGCTCGGAATGCTCGGGACCGGCATCCCGTCGGCGATCGGCTGCAAGCTCGGCGAACCCGGCCGCGAGGTGGTGTGCCTGACCGGCGACGGAGCCGCGGGCTTCAACATCATGGAGATGCAGTCGGCAGCCCGCGAGGGGATCTCGATCACCACGATCGTCTTCGCCGAGGGCACGTGGACGATGGAGGAGCCGAACGAGCTCGAGCTGTACGGCAGGACGTTCGGGACATCCCAGGGCGAGATCAGGTGGGACCAGGTCGCCGCCGGTCTCGGCTGCCACAGCGAGTATGTGGACCACATCGAGGACCTCGAGCCCGCACTTCGCCGCGCCCAGGAGCAGGCGGGACCGAGCCTGATCTGCCTGCGCTCGGACCACGATGCGAACCTGGCGATCCCGCAGGAGATGCTCGCCCGGTTCTTCGAGGTCTACAGCGGCCCGGAGGTTCTGCAGCCTGCGTGAGCCGCGCCCGCCGGGCGGACGGCCGCCCCGGCCGCCCGGTAAGGTCCGGCGCCATGCGCGTATTCCACAGAGAGCACGCCGGCCGCCCGATCAGGGCTGCATGGGCGCTCGAGGAGGTCGGCGAGCCCTACGAGCTGGTGATGGTCACGCGCGGGGACGAGGAGCACCGCGGCAGGCATCCGCTCGGCCGGGTGCCCGCGCTGGAAGACGATCAGGGCATCATCTTCGAGTCCGCGGCGATCTGCCTGCACGTCGCCGACCTTCACCCCGAGGCGGGGCTCACAGCCGCGCCCGGGACGCACGAGAGGGCGCTCGCCTACCAGTGGGCGGTGTTCGCGCCCGCCGAGCTCGAGCCGCCGCTGATCGAGGCCGCGATCCACGCCAAGACCGACCCCGAGCGATCCGCCACCGCACGAAAGCGCTTTGACGCCGGGATGGCCGCGGTCTCCGGAGCGCTAGGCGATGACGAGTACCTCGTCGCGGGACGCTTCGGCGTCGCCGACATCATGGTCGGCAGCGCGCTCGGATGGGTGGCCCGGGCAGGCCTAGAGGACACCCTCCCGGAGAACATCAGGGCCTACGTCGCCCGGCTCACAGCTCGGCCCGCGTATCAGCGGGCACTCGATCGCACAACGAACTGAGCGCCGGGCGGCCTACCCGTGCGCCGGCTGTGGGAGCGGCCGCGACGCAACAGCAGTCGCTTCCTCCGACGTGAGCCCGAGGACGCGCAGGACCCCTTCGGCGTGTCGGGAGTCGGCGTCGGGGCCGAGGCCGCCATCGAGCACGGCGCGCATCACGAGCAGCAGCGCCCCCGTCGTCTGAAGGAGCCCGACCTCTGGGTCGGCGACCGTGAAGCGCCCGGACGCGACGCCGCGCTCGACGTCGCGGCGAGCACGGGAGCCCAGCGCGCGGCTCATCACGCGGTGCGTGGAGTCCAGACGTACGAGCAGCCAGCCGAGGTTGGGGTCGCTCCGTGCCTGCCTGATGAAGTAGCGGTGGGCCACCGCGACGACCTCGGCAGGATCCTCGAGGTCGTCCGTGAGCGCGTCGACGATCGCGCCCTGGGCGTCCAGCGCCTCGCTCAGCACCGCCTCGGCTATCGCATCCTTGGAGTCGAAGTGGTTGTAGAAGGAACCGAAACCGACATCGGCAAGCTCAGTTATCTCGGCTATCGCGGTGGCGTCGACACCCTTCCCTGCGAACACGGTCCTCGCGGCGTCCAGGAGGCGCGCGCGCGTCTCCGCCCGGCGCCGTGCGCCGCGCGTGGGCGGCTCCTCGGGGGTTGCTGTCGTGGCCACCCGGGGAGTATCGCACAGGATGGAGAGGCCATCAGACTTGACAGTCTTATCAGTTCTGATCTACATTGGGCCCCATGGCCGAGGGAGAGGGAGGTCAGGGGACCATCGAGGCCGACGTGGCAATCGTCGGTTACGGGCCCGTGGGGCAGGCGCTGGCCGCGCTCCTGGGCCGCGCCGGTCACCGCGTCGCGGTCTTTGAGCGCTACGACGAGATCTATCGCCTGCCCCGCGCCGTTCACCTCGACCACGAGATCATGCGGCTGCTGCAGTCGCTCGGCCTCGCGGACGAGCTCGCCTCCGAGCTGGTGCCGGCGCGCGAGTACCAGTGGCTTGGCGCGGATCGGGAGCCGCTGCTGACCCTCAGCTCGCCGACGCCGGCGAGCTCGGGCTGGGAGCCCGACTACATGTTCTTCCAGCCGATGCTCGAGGAGGCGCTCGACCGAGTTGCGAGAGCGCAGGCCGGCGTCACCGTGGAGCGCGGCTGGGTCGCCGAGGGGCTCGTCGACTCCGGCGAGCAAGCGGAGCTGACCCTGCGGCGCGCTCGGGAGGACTCAGGCGGCGCACCCGCGGACGAGGAGACGCTGGTGGTGCGGGCGCGCTGGATCGTCGGCGCCGACGGCGCCAACTCGTTCGTCCGCGAGGCGTGCGGGATCAGCCGCCGCGATCTCGGCTTTCAGGAGCAATGGCTCGTCGTGGATGCCGAGCCTGACGACATGGCCGCCCTTGGCGAGCTTCCAATCGCCTGCCAGTGGTGTGACCCGCAGCGCCCGACGACCCACATCCAGAGCGGCCCGCGGCACCGGCGCTGGGAGTTCATGCTGCTCCCGGGCGAGACGCCGAGCGACTTCGATGATCCGGCGCGGCTGTGGGCCCTGCTCGAGCCGTGGTACTCGCCGGCGGATGGACCGCTGACGAGGAGCGCGGTCTATGAGTTCCGCTCGATGCTCGCCGACCAGATGCGAGTCGGGCACGTTCTCCTCGCCGGCGACTCGGCGCACCTGACCCCGCCGTTTCTCGGACAGGGGTTGTGCTCGGGGCTGCGCGACGCCGCAAACATCGCGTGGAAGCTGGACCTGGTGCTGCGCGGACTCGCGCCGCAGACGCTCCTGGACACGATCGACCCCGAGCGCCAGCCCCACAACGAGTGGGTCATCGCCTTCGCCGTCCAGCTCGGGAAGGTGCTCTGCGAGCTCGACCCACTGGCGGCGCAGGAGCGCGACCGCACACTGCGCCAGTCGCAGGCCCCTCCCCCGCTCGCTCTGCCTGCCCTGACGGGCGGCGTCGTGCACACGGATGCCGACGGCGCGCCGGACCCGCTCGCGGGGCAGCTGGGCATCCAGGGAACGGTCGCCGCCGCGGGGCGGCGCGGGCTGCTCGACGATGAGATCGGAGATGGGTTCGCGCTGATCGTCGCCGACGGTGACCCGCACGAGCCACTGCAGGCCGAGCACCTCGATCTTCTGCGGGCGCTCGGCGCGAGGGTCGTCTCGCTCGACCCACAGGCGCCGTCGGGGGTGACGGACATCGACGGCCGGATGACCGCCTGGCTTCACGAGAACAACGTGCACGCCGTCATCGTGCGGCCCGACTTCTACGTGTTCGGCAGCGCCGCCTCACCCGGCGAGCTGCCCGCACTGCTCGCCGGGCTGAAGTCGCAGCTCGGAATGAAGCAAGCCTCGTCAATCCAAAATCAGGGAGCAAGCTAGATGCCTGGAGCCAGTGCCGTGATCCACCCGAAGTTCCATCACTTCAACCTCAAGACGACCCGCCTGCAGGAGATGATCGACTGGTACGCGACCGTCGTCGGCGCCGATGTGCTCTTCCAGGACGCCCTGGGCGCGTGGCTGTCAAACGACGAGGCCAACCACCGGATCGCGCTGCTCGCGTTCCCGAACTTCGTCGACGACCCGGACAAGGACACCCACACGGGGCTGCACCACTCGGCATTTGAGTACGCGAGCTTCGAGGAGCTGAACGCGAGCTACCTGCGGCTCAGGGACGCCGGGATCCTTCCAGCCCTGTGCCTGGACCACGGCATGACACTGTCCTACTACTACGCCGACCCGGACGGCAACAACGTCGAGCTGCAGGTCGACTGCTTCGGGGACTGGGCGAGGTCGAGCGAGTGGATGCGCAACGAGCGACGAGTTCCGCGCGAACCCAATCGGCGTGTTCGTGCAGCCGGACATGATCGCCGCCGACCACTCGGCCGGGCTCGGCTTTGCAGACATCCACGCGAAGGCGATGTCGGGCGGCTACGCACCCGAGCAGGCGCCCGTCGAGATCCCCGACGCATCCTCGTGAGGCTGTGCAGATTCACCGCCGGAGGCCCCGCGTCGCTCGGACTCGTGGACGGCGGTCGCGTCGCGGACCTGTCGAACGTCGACCCTGCGCCCGACGTCGGCGAGGACGCCCGCCGCGCGTCCTCCCACCCTCGCGCAATCGGCGCGCGACGCTGGACGCCGGTCCCGCCGGTGGAGATCTGCAACCCCTATGGGGGGTGGGAGCGAGCTCCCATGCGGATCGATGATCGAGGGGTCGATCAAACGATCCCCAAGCAAGGAGACTTCACATGAGCACCTCTCAGATCATCGCCGACCCAATGACCTCAGCCCGCAGGATCCTCGCCGCCGTGGCGCTTGCCGCGATCGCCGTCGTGCTGTTGGCCGCGGGACCCGCGCGGGCCGACATGAAGCAGGGCAACGGCACCGCGAAAGGTTGCGTGATTGAAAACGACGGCAAGCTCGAAACCGTTCCCGTCGGCTCGAAAGTCGGGCTCTTCACCTGCGGATCAGACGGCGAATGGCACTTCGGCTGGCTGGTCAACTCGATCAGCGCCGCGCCGAAGAAATCGGTCAAGCCCCTCTACACAACCCCGATTCACCGCCGCGTCCTTCGCGCGACGGCCGTCAGCCGCTGAAGACGCCGCGGCACGCGGGTGCGCCGCCGGCGCACCCGCCGAGCCCGTCAGGACGCAAGCTCGCGGTGTGAGATCGCTCCCGACTGGAGGGCGAGCTCGGCGAGCCTCGCGCGCTTCTGGTTCTGGGGTAGCTCCCCCAGTGCGAACTTGGCGAACAGCGACCGCAGATGGGTCTTGACCGCTTCGGTGCTCAGGAACAGCTCGGCGGCGATCTCCTGGTTCGTCGCCGGCGTGGCGAACTGCCCGGAGGCGTATGGGCGGCACAGCGCGATGAGGACGCGCCGCTGCGTGCCGGTCAGCTCCGGTGCTGCTGCGCCGGCGTCGTGCCAGTGCCGTCTCCCCGACGAGGGTGGCCTGCGCCGCGCGGTAGACCAGGACCGTGCGGCCAACCCGGATCCGGTCCTCGTCACGCAGGCGCTGCCGGCCGCCGATGCGCTCACCGTTCACGAACGTGCCATTGGTCGAGAGCCCGTCGTCGACGATCGTCAGCTCGCCGCCGAGCTCGTGAAGTTCGGCGTGCACGCCGGATACCTCGCTGTCCCAGCCGATCGAGAGGTCCGTCTGAGCACGACGTCCCACCGTCGCGACGAAAGCCCCCGGCTGCTCCCCGCCGACGGTGAAGAACCTCAAGGTTCCGTCCCCGTCGCGGAGGGCGATGAACGCGCCGCCCGATCGTTCTCGGCCAGCAGCTCCTTCAGCTCCGGGGCCGAGAGTGAATGCCGGGCGAGAGGGTCCTCACCCTGAGGGGCCGACACCTCTACGCAGCCCCCGAGCTCGCACTCACAGCCACGCGCTCCTC
Organism: uncultured Solirubrobacteraceae bacterium; assembly: GCA_963826345.1. Lineage (GTDB taxonomy): Bacteria > Actinomycetota > Thermoleophilia > Solirubrobacterales > Solirubrobacteraceae > Palsa-744. The sequence goes on along the minus strand of CAWGWU010000016.1, from coordinate 49,127 downwards.
GCGGCGTCCCGGGCTGAGCCCGTCCGTGGATCCATCCACATGGCAGAGGAATGCTTCCCCGATCGAGGCGGCCTGAGCGTCGGCGCTGGGCGCGAGTGATGCCGTGTAGAGGAGCTTTGCCTCGCCCGAACTCCGGCCTGCCGACGCCACCGTCTTCGTGCCGAGCAGCCGGCCGCAGAGCGCCGGGGCCGTCGCGGTGCCCGGCACGCTCTTGCTGAGCTCACTGCGGTCGAGGACGCCGCTGTAGATTCCCGAGCCGTCGTAGTCGGTGCCGTGAATCACGATGACCGCGTCGTTGCGCCTGATCGCATCGATGACATTGGGCGGGAGCGTGATAGTGCGCGAGTAGCGCAGCGTTCCGCCCGCGGGGAACCGCGGGAAGGCGAGGATGCTGGCCACGCTCGTGTCGCCGCGCGTCGTGAGTGCCTGCACCGGAGGCCGTAGTAGTTGATGCCGTCGCTGGTGCTGATCGCGAGATGGCCGTTGTGCAGTCGCGCCGCCGAGGTGGGCGGGCACAGGCCTTTGCCTCCCGCGTGAATGTGCATCAGGTGCACGAGGTTCGAGCCGTTGTCCAGTCCTTCGGTGGTCACGGTCACCGTCGCCTGTTCGCCGTTCAGCCGGATCGCCGCCTGTCCCGATCCGGTCACGTGGTTGGTGGGCACATCCGCCGAGCGCGGAGGAGAATGGGACCCCCGATGGGGTGCTCGTACCCGTCGAGAGCGCGAGCACCGCGACGACGGCCGCCGCGACGACGGCGAGGAGCAGCCCGGCGTACAGGGGGCGCCTGGATCGACGGGCTGCCGGTGGCTCCGCCGCAACGGGCCCGTCGGGGCGGGCCGGGCGTCGCCTGGAGGCCGGGCGCGGGCGCCGATAGCACGGTCGGGGTGAAGCTGGCCCGTCGCACCCGCCTGGGCCCGGCCCCGCCCGGCGGCCGAGCGACAGGCATCGATCAGCTGCTCGCAGGTGGCGGGGCGAACGGCCGGGTCGCGTGAGAGAGCCCGCTCGACCACACCGTCGAGCGCCTCCGGCATCTCGGGCCGCGTTCGGCGGATCGGCTCGACCGCCCCCGTCGGCGGGCGAATCCCTTCTGCGAGTTCCCGCTGGTAGGGGACCCTCCCGGTGAGGCACTCATACAGCGTCGCGGTGAGCGCGTAAACGTCCGTCTCGGCGCTCACCTCGCGGCCTTCGATCTGCTCGGGGGCCATGTAGCCCATCGTGCCGATCGAAGCTCCGGCGGAGGTCAGGGCTCCGCTGAACGAAGCGCTCTTGGCGATCCCGAAGTCGGTCAGGTAGACGTGGTCGACATCGCCCGAGGTGGAGCGCTGGAGCAGGATGTTGGCTGGCTTGACGTCACGATGGACGAGGCCGTGACGATGAGCGGAGTCGAGCGCGAGCGCGATCGGCGCGAGCAGCTCAAGCGTCTGCTCGAGGCTGAGCGGCCCCGAGTCGGCGAGGAGCTTCCTGAGATCGCCACCCGCGACGTAGCGCATCACGATGTACAGCGAGTCCTCGTGCAGGCCCATGTCATGGATCGGGATGACGTTCGGATGGTCGATGCCGGCCGCTATCTGGGCCTCCCGCAGGAACCGCTCTCGGAACGCGTCGTCGCCGCTCAGCTCTGGTGCGAGCACCTTCAGAGCGACCGGCATCCCCAGCCGCGAGTGGCGCGCCCCGAAGACGACGCTCATCCCCCCACGGCCGATCACCGAGTCGATGAGATAGCTGCCGAGCTGTCCCCCCACGACGAGCTGGTCCGTCACGGCGGATATTCTACGCGCATCGCCTTCCGCCGCTCGCTCGCGCCGCCAACGCTGTGGGCGCCGTCACGCGACCGGGCACGCCGGCCCGACCTCCAGGCTGCGTGAATCGAGCGCACGAGGTCCTCGTTCTCCGGCACCGCCTACCCGCGCTCTCGTGCGAGGCGTTCGCCGGCAGCACGAGCCTCCTCGATGTCGCCGTAATTCGTGCTCCTCATCATCACGCCGTTCCCCCACACGCCCGTCGCCCCGTAGGTCAGTGAACCTCGCCGCTGCTACCGACGAGACGCCCCCTTTGCAGGAGCACGGCGAACGTGACGCCGCTGCCGAGGTCAACTATCTCCTCGGCCTCCATCGCATACTCCTCGTACGCACCGAGCCAGTCCTCCATGAAGCCACGAATCGCCTCGTGGCCCTCGAACGTGCCCATCCCGAACGGCGACATGTCCCAGACCGCGTCGGGTGCGTAGAGCGTGAGCACCAGATCAAGATCGCGGTCGCTTCGCGGCCTGAACGCTGAGGCGTACGAGCTCGGCCAGGTCGGGGATCGCAGCCTCCTCAGCCATCGTCCAAGCACGCTGCGGCGGCGAGGCGTTCGGCGGCGGCGCGGGCCTCGTCAATGTCTTCGTAGCCCGTGACGCGGCGGATGGCTCCCTCAGACCAAACGATCACGAGCGCAAACCGAAGGGCGGGTTCGCTCACGCCGTCCTCATGACGGTCCGCGTTCATGAACACACAGAGGACGACCCCGTTGCCGAGCTCAAGGATGTCCTCGGCCTGCACGTCGAACGCCTCGTAGACATCCGACCACCGCTCGATGAACCCCCTGATCGCCGGGACTCCCTCAAAGCTCGCGTCCAGCACCTGCGAGGCCCAGACTGCACCGGGAGCGAACGAAGCGAGCGCGTCCCCGAAATCGCCGCGATCGACAGCGTCAAAGACGCGGCGTGTCGGCTCGACCAGGTCCGGGGTCGTGGACTCCTCAGCCATCGGGCAAGTATCCACGATCAACCCCGGGACTCCCAAAATGTCAGAGGGGAGGACGGTTTGGCACGCCACCCCTGTCGGGTCTCGTCCTCACGCGTCTCGGCGATGTCTGGGCGCTCGCCGGCCTCGCACCGGGCACCGTCACCTGACCGCCGCCTACTCCGCCAGCCCTGCGGCTCTGAGGGCTTCGGCAGGCTCGGTGAAGTAGCGAAGTTCGGTCACCGCCCCGTCGCGAACCGCGACGACACAGGCTCGCGGAGAGTCGACCTCAACGCCGCTCACGCGGCCGCGTCCGCGCTGCCTGCCCGTGATCAGCACTTGTTCATCAAGGTCGCGCGCCTGTTCGACCTCAAATCCCCAGTCTGCCCAGCTCTCGCCCATGTCGCGAAAGAACTCGAACACGCCGTCTGCCCCCACGTAGCTCACAGGCTCGCCAACGGCACCCACGAGGCGCATCTCGAATTGAGCATCACACAGCGCATTGAAAGCCTCCGGGTCTCCCCGATTCATCGCGGCGACGCCACGGAGCACGATCTCAACGTTCTCCTGCGACATCGCCTACTCAGCGAGCCCCACGGCTTTGAGGGCTTCCGGCTCAGAGCCGAAGATTTGGATGCGAACGATCCGGCCCTGCGTCAGCGTGAACACGAACGTGGACTGTGCTTCCATCGGCACGCCACTGATGCGGCCGCGCCCGGACTCCCGAGTGCCGACGAACACGAAGTCCTCCGCGCCCCAGATGCGTGTCGCCTCGAACGAATGCTCATCCCACGCTTCAAGCCATTCCGCCGACGATCGCAGGAGACCCTCGTAGCCGTGGTGATCTCGCGGGTCGGGCTGGTCTGGCCTTGCCGAGGTCACCATGTCCTCAGCAGCGAGCGCGCGCAGCGTTGCCTCATCCTCATTCATGTAGGCGGCGAGCGCCCGCTGCACGATCTCCACGTTCTCCTGAGACACGACCTGCCCCCGTTCCTGTGCGAGGCGTTCGGCGGCAGCACGCCCGGCGTCGATGTCGGAGTACTGCGTGACCCGCACGAGGCATCCGGCATCCCACATACCGACGCTCCCGTAGCGGATCGTGACCTCGCCGCTGCTCCCCCTCGGACGGCCACGCTGAACGAATACCCCGAAGGTGACCCCGCCGCCGAGATCGACCAACTCCTCTTCGCCGATCTTGAATTCCTCGTAGGAACCGAGCCAGTCCTCAAAGAAGCTCCTGATCGCGGCCTCGCCCTCATACGCGCCCAGGCCCATCGGCGAGAGGTCCCAGACCGGTTCCGAAGCCCAGATGCTCATCATCCCGTCGATGTCTCGACGGCTCGCTGCCTCGTTGCCGCGTCGGGCGATCGCGACCAAGTCGGGGGTGGCGGATTCCTTCGTCACCACCTACTCCCGTTCCTTTGCGAGCCGTTCGGCGGCAGCGCGAGCCGTTGCCAGGTCGCGCCCGTGAAAGTCCTCACGGCGCTGCAGCTGAAGCTGCAACAGGTCAGCGGTCGTGGACTGCTCAGCCATCGGGCCAGTATCCACGATCAACCCGGCGAGGCTCCCGAATGCCGGGTCACGGGCTGGCGGGCCCGGCGGACCTGGCGTTGCGGCTGGCGATGGGCCGTGCAGGAATCGAACCTGCAACCTTGGGCTTAAGAGGCCCCTGCTCTGCCGGTTGAGCTAACGGCCCAAGAGCTCGCCGGAATCAGACCGGCGCAGGGGCGGATTCTACCCAATGAGCGGGTTTGCGCCCGCCGCTATTTTTTCGTCGTCGTCGTCGGGGTGCTCGTGGTGCTGGTCGAGACCCCGCCGATGCTGATTTCGTTCGAGGAGGTGCCGGTCCCCGTCGAGGACCCGGCCGCTGTCGAGGAGCCGCTCGTCGCCCCGGTCGGGTTCTTCTTGATTTCGGCCAGCGCCTTCTTCAGCCGCACACGCTGCGCGGCCGGCACGAGCGAGACGGCCCTGGCTGAAGCGAGGTCGCCGACCCTCGTGTTCTTGGCTTTGTAGGCGTAGGCCGCGAGCAGGTAGTTGTAGTAGTAGCTGGTGGGGTCCGCTTCGGTGATGATGTTCAGCGCCTGCACGGCATGGACCGGTTCTTCGAGCCCTTCGACGCCGTACACGTTGACCATGCCCTTGGCGAGTTTGACGCTGGGGTTCGGCGGTTTCAGAGCGAGGTACGCGAGCCAGGCCTGGGAGGTTTCCGCGTACTGTTCCTTCGCCTGGCTCGTGAGGCCCGAGCCGGCGACGTAGTTTTCGCGCCCGCCCGATTCGAGCAGCAGAGCCTTGGTCAGGCGTTCCCAGGCTTCCGCGTTCGTCGGCTGTTTGGCGGTCAGCTTGCGGTACTTCGCGATTTCGCTGGAGTGGCTTTCATGGCCGGACCCTTCGTTGCTGGTGGCGGCGTTGAACAGGCCGCCCCCGCCGAAGCCGCCGCCGATCCCGAAACCGACCAGCCCGACGCCCATCAGGACGGCGAGGCCGATGTAGATGACTCGGACCGCCCGCCGGCGGCCCTTTCCGCGCAGGTCGAACAGCATCAGTCGGACAGGCTGGGGTCAACGTGGTCGATTATCTGCTGCACGGTTGGATCCGGCTCCTCGATTTCCTGCGCCGGATCTTGGGTGGTGCCCCCGGCGTCGTGATCTCCTGGCTCGCCTCCGCCTTCCCTCTTCTTCTTGGCATCGGCTCGCCAGGCGAACGCTGCAAGGAGGATACTCGCCTCGTAGAGGACGTACAGCGGTAGCGTCTCCAGCAGCAGTGTTATCGCGTCGCCGGGGAGCAGCGCCGCGATCACGGCGCACGCGACGATCGCGTAGCGCCGGTTCTTTCGCAGCTGGGTGGGCGTGACCAGTCCGACGCGCGTCGCGCCGAGGATCACGACGGGAACCTGGAAGACGAGGCCCATCGCGAGCAGGATCGTGGCGGCGAATTTGTAGTACTGGCTCGCCTGGACGAGGATGTTGAACTGTTCGGAGTTGAAGTTGACGAAGAACCGCACCGCCGCGGGCAGCACGATGAAGTAGCCGAACATCACCCCGGTCGCGAACAGGAACGGGACCGCCATCAGCATCGGCCTGGCGATCTTGCGCTCCTCCGGTTTCAGCGCCGGCACGATGAACCCGTAGAGCTCGTAGAGGATCACCGGCAGGGCCAGCACGAACGCGAAGTAGAGCGACACCGTGATGGTGGTCGTGAACGGCTCGCCGACGCCCAGGGTGACCGGCTTGTCCCCGGGCGGGTTGCGGGGTATCGCGGCGGTGTCGCGCTTCAGCGCCGCGAGCGGCGCGAGCAGCTGCGCGCGCGTGGATGCGGGCAGCCCGCTGCTCGGGCTGGCGAGCAGGAGCAGCGCGGCGCGCGTGTCGTTCGCGACTTTCAGCACCGCCTGCTGCGCGACCACCGCCTGGCCCACCGTGCCCTGCCCCTTGTCGACCTGCTTCTGGGTCTGGGTGACGAGGGGTTTGTTGATGATCTTCAGCAGCGCGTTGTTCTGCCACAGGCAGAATCCGAACGTGACGGCGAGCACCGCGCCGCTGATGATCAGCCGCGTCCGCAGCTCGTCGAGATGGTCGACGAGGCTCAGCCTGTCTTCGTGCCCGACGGGTCGGATCGTGCGTGCCATGGGGCTGCTCAACCTACCACCGCCCCGCGGGCTGGAACCACGCCTGGCGCCCCGTTCCCAGACCTGCGGGAGCCCACGCGACGGTTCAACGGTTCCCCTGCACAACTTCCTTGAACCTCGCCGGTTATGCATCCCGACGGCGCTCGCACGTGCGGGGAGCGCCAATCGAAAGGAAAGCTAAAGCCCTGAGCTCCACGCGTCGATGACAACAGCGAACAGCATGAACCCTGACCCGAACCCAGACATAAAACAACCGGCCAAGACCCCAGCCGGGGAGCAGGCGAACATCGTCTACGGCGCTCACCGGCGACCGCGCGAGGACGCCTGTGCACCGGAGCAGCTCCACATCTGCTTCCACTGCTCGGGCGAGCTCGTCTACCCGCTCGACTGGTCCGAGGAGGGTGCCCGCCACTGGCGTGTGGTCCTTCGCTGCCCGGAGTGCGAGTCGCGGCGCGAGGGCGTGTTCGACCAGACCACCGTGGAGCGGCTCGACGATGAGCTCGACCGCGGCTCGGGGGCGCTGCTCGGAGACCTGCGGCGCATGACGCACGCGAACATGTCCGAGGAAATCGAATTCTTCGTCCGCGCTCTCGAGGCGGACCTCATCACCCCGGCCGACTTCTAGTCCGGCCCTCTCAGCGGTAGCGCTCGACGACAGCGTCCGCGACGAGTTCGAGCATCGCCGAGCGGCCGGCGGGGAGGATCGCAGGCAGTGCCGCCTTCGCCTCGGTGACGATCTCCATCGCGCGCTCGCGTGAGTCCTCCAGCGCCCCTGTCGCCGCGATGCGATCGCACAGGGCCTGGGCGTCGCCGGCGTCGCGCACGCCGCGCAGGTCGAGCGCGGCGAGCGTGGAGTCGCGCTCACGCGCGAGGATCAGCGGAAGCGTGACGGTGCCGTCGAGCAGGTCGGTGCCGGGTGCCTTACCGGTCCGCTCGATCGGGCCGGAGACGTCGAGCACGTCATCGAGGATCTGGAAGGCGAGCCCGATCCGCCTCGCGAAGTGCCCGAGGTCCTCGGCCAGAGAGCCCGGCGCGCCCGGCGCGGAGAGCGCCCCGATCCTGCAGGCGGCCTCGAACAGGGCGGCAGTCTTGAGCTCGCAGCGCCGCAGGTAGCGCTCGATCGGGACCTCGGCGGCGTAGGCGTCCTCGCGCTGCAGGAGCTCTCCTTCGGCGAGCGCCGAACTGGCGATGCTCAGCGCACGCAGCTGAGGGATGCTGTCGTTCAGGGCGAGCTCCGCGAACGCGCGCGAGAACAGCAGGTCGCCGGTCGCCAGGGCGGCGTCCCTGCCGGCGAGTGCCGACACCGTCGGCTGGCCCCGGCGCACACCGGCGTCGTCGATGATGTCGTCGTGGACGAGCGTCGCGGAGTGAACGAGCTCCACCGCGACGGCTGCTCGGACCACGCTCCTGCGGCTCTCGTCGAGGGCGTCCTCGCCGGCTGCGTGCGCCGCGAGCATCACCAGCAGCGGCCGCAGTCGCTTGCCGCCCGCCCTGACCGTCGCGCGGGCGTGCCCGGAGAGCGGGTGGCCGGACTCGCTGGTGACGCGGTCGAGGTGCTCCTCGGTGCGCGACATCGCGCCGCGGAGCGACTCGCCGCCGAGCTGCAGGATCGTCTCGATCCCGTCGGCGGTCCGTGCCGGGTCCTCGCCCGCGGTCGCCGCGCCCCTCACGCCGCGTGGACCTCCGGAACGGTGCCGGCGTGGATCGCCACGATTCCTCCGGCGGTGATGATGTAGGAGATCCCGCCCAGGCCCGCCTGCGACATCACTTGCGCTAGCTCTGCGGGCGCCGGAAAGCGCTTGACGGAGTTCGGCAGGTATGTGTACGCATAGGCGATGTCCGATTGCCCGGCGGTGCCGCGGGCCCTCTCGATCGCGGACGCGGCGGCGCCGGCGGCGCGGCCGAGTGCGGGCACGAGGCGGTCGAACCACAGGCGGTAGAAGAGCGAGAGCGGCGCCCGCGTCGGCGTCGTGATCTCGAGCACGACGACCCTGCCGCCGGGACGCACGACCCGCGTCATCTCCGACAGGCCGAGCGCGAGTCGTCGAAGTTGCGCGCTCCGAAGCCGACCGTCGCGGCATCGAATGTCCCGTCGTCATACGGCAGCGCCATCGCGTCGGCCCATTCGAAGCGGGGGCGCACCCCCGAGCCGGACTGCGGCGCGGCCTTCGCGCGAGCCCGGTCGAGCATCCCCTCCGAGAAGTCGCTGCCAACCACCTCGCCGCCGGGTCCGACGCGCCGCGCGATCTCCAGAGCCAGATCCCCGGTGCCCGTTGCGACGTCGAGCACGCGGCTGCCCGGCCCGACGCGGGCGAGGTCGGCGGCGCGTGAGCGCCAGCGATGATGGAGCCCCGCCGTCATGGCGGTGTTCATCAGGTCGTAGACGCCTGAGATGCGGTCGAACATCGCGCGCACCTGTCCCGCCTCCAGCCTTCCTGCGCCGGCTCCGTGGCGAGCGGCCATGGACCCGCTACTTGAGCTGAGAGAGGAAGTTGACGATCGACTGGAACTTCTGCGGCGGCAGGTTCTTGAACGACGGCATCGGCGCGGTCGGGTTCACGAGCGTCCGCGCGATCGCCAGGCGGTAGAGCCTTGCCCCGATGTGCGTCAGGTTCGGGCCCGGGCCCGCGTTGCCGTTCTCGCCGATCTTGTGGCACGCCAGGCAGCCCGATTGCGCGACCACCAGCTTGCCCGCTTCGTATTCCGCGAGCTGCTTCCCGCCCGCCTGCACCACCGCCGCGGGCGTCGCCATTTCGATCACCGTCGGTGAGCCGGCGCTCGCCCCCTGATAGGTCAGGTAGCCCATCATCAGGATCACCGCGATACCGGTGATCGTGGCGATCGGCCGGCGCTCGGGCCTGCGCTCCGGGCCGCGGTCGTAGAACGGCAGCAGGAACAGCAGGATCATGCAGATCGTCGGCACGCCGATCGTCGCGAGCGGCACGAGGCTCGGCGGCTTGATGACCCGCAGGACCTCGAACAGGAAGAAGAAGTACCACTCCGGGCGCGGCACGTAGGTGGTCGTCGTCGGGTTCGCCTTGGACCCCAGCTCGGCGCCGAGCACCAGCGACATCCCGATGATCACCGCCATCACGACGCACGCCATCACGCCGTCCTTCGCCACCGCGTACGGGAAGAACGGCTTGCCTTTGGACTTCAGGATCGAGTATTCGCGGAGGTACTCCTCCTTCTGCCGCTGGTTCACGGCCTAGACCTCGCTCTCGCGCAGCTCGGGGCGCGTGTCGGCTTTGGTCCACGGCGGTGCCGTGGTGCCCAGCCTGGCCACCAGGTAGAGGTGCGCGCCGATCAGCGCCGCGATCAGACCGGGCACGAGGAGCATGTGGATCGCATAGAAGCGCGAGAGCGTCGTTGCGCCGAATTCAGAGCCGCCGCGCAGGAAGTCGCTGAGGTAGGGCCCGAGCAGAGGGCCGGTTCCGTTGATGTTGACGCCGACGATCGTCGCCCAGTATGCGCGCTGGTCGAACGGCAGCAGGTAGCCCGTGAAGGACATGGTCATCGTCAGGATCAGCAGCACGACGCCGATCACCCAGTTCAGCTCGCGGGGGTACTTGTAGGCGCCGAAGAAGAACGTTCTCCCCATGTGCAGGAAGATCAGGATCACCATCACGCTCGAGCCCCACTTGTGCATGCCTCGCACGAACTGGCCCAGGAACACGTCGTTGGTTACGTAGCGGATCGATTCGTAGGCGCCGCCCGAGGGGTCGGGCCGGTAGTACATGGCCAGGAACACTCCGGTCATCGCCTGCGAGAGGAACGCGAACATCGTGGCGGACCCCAGCGTGTAGAACCAGTTGGTCCCCTTGGGCACCTTGCGGAACATCATCCACCGCGCGCCGCCGCTGAGCGAGGTGCGCTCGTCGACCCAGTCGACGACGTTGATGCCCGCGGACTTCGCCGCGCCCGAGACACCGCCGACGCTCGTGTCCTCGCCCGGCCTGTCCGGGGGCGGCTTCATGGCTGGCGGCAGCGGGGCCGGGGGTAGCTTGGGGAGCTTGGGCATCAATCAGGGCTGAGCCGGAGCTACAGATTTGCGCGCCGGGTCGAGACGGGTACATGTACTGGCCGATGCCGTCCAGCGGCTGGCCTGGGTCGCGCGGCGAGAAGTGCCTGAGCTGGCTGTTCACGCTGAAACGGGGGCCGAGCTGGACGTATTCGCCCACGACGCGTGTGTAGAAGCGGTCGAGCGGGCGCACCGGGGGGCCGCCGACACGGCGACCCAGAAGGTCGTACACGCCTCCGTGGCACGGGCAGATGAAGCGCTCGGCGGCGTCCACCCAGCGCACGGGGCAGCCGAGGTGGGCGCAGCGGCTGGAGATCGCGATGTACGGGGAGTTCTTGTCGTAGGGGTCCGTGTCGATCGCCGCGTTGAACTTGCGGACGTAGACGGTGGTCTTGCCGGCCTCGCCGATGTTGGGGGTCAGCGTGAGCACCACGGGCACGTAGTTCAGGTCCGTGAACATCGACTCCGTCCCGACGGTTTCCCAGCGGTGCGGGGTTGATTTGAAGATCGGGCCGACCGCGAAGCCGAGCGCCGGAAGGATGATCGAGGCGGTCGCGACGATGCCGGCGGTCTGCCCGCCCACGTTCATCAGCCTGCGCCGGGTGATCGTCTCCCCCTCGAACGCCCCGGGCATGCCCCGGTCGATCGTGTACTTCGACTTGTGCTTATCGTGCTTGTCGGACACCGGGACACACAATATCGAGGCGCGAATCAGTGCGTCCTCGAGGCGTCGCGCGCGCTTGTGCGCATAGCCTCGATCGCGTCGGGGGCGCCCGCCAGCACGAGCTCCTTGGCATGTTCGTGCGCCTCACTGGGGCCCCATCCGACGGTCCGCGCACCCGCGGTCCAGACCTCGCCGGCGAGATCGGGGGCGCCGGCGCCCTGCGCCAGGGCACTCAGCGAGATGGTGTCCGCGAGCTCCGCGACGGCGAACGTGTCACCGATATCGACCAGCCGCGCGAGGCCGAGCGCGTACAGCCGGTCCCCCGCGAGCAGGCCGAGGTCCGCGTCGCTTGAGCGGAGCAGGCGCGGCTGCCCGTAGTGCAGCAGGTAGCCCTCGTAGATCGCCTCGATCAGCAGCTCGTACTCCCCGCGGTGACCGTCCGCGCGCGGCCCGGAGGCGGCGAGCGCCGCGGGCGAGCCCGGGTCGCCTGCCGGGCCTGCGGATGAGGGCAGCAGGTCGGCCATCAGGCCGCCCTCCTGACGCAGCAGCTCCGCGAGCCCGCTCAGCCCGCTGCCCGCCTCGGCTGCGGCCCTCATGCCGGGCTCTCGGGCTCGGGCAGGGACGCGAAGGCGGCGGCCGCCGCGGCGACGGTGCGCTCGATCTGCTCGCCGTCGTGTGCGAGCGAGGGAAACCAGGCCTCGAACTGCGACGGCGGCGGGTACACGCCCCTGGAGAGCAGCTCCCGGCACCACGATGCGAAAGCCCGCTGGTCGCAGGCCCGCGCGTCGTCGAAGTTCTCGACTGGCCCGTCGCTGAAGAAGACGGTGAGCAGGCCGGGTACGCACACGACCTGCACCGGATACCCGGCCGCGGCCTCGCGGAGCCCCTCCGCGAGGCGCTCCGTGGTCGCCGCCAGTCGCAGGTAGGCCGGCTCATCGAGCAGCTCGAGGGACGCGAGGCCCGCGGCAACCGCGAGCGGGTTGCCCGACAGCGTGCCGGCCTGGTAGACGTCGCCGGCGGGCGCGAGCAGCCTCATCAGCTCCGAGCGGCCGCCGACGGCGGCGGCGGGCACTCCCCCGCCGATGATCTTGCCCATCACGGTCAGGTCCCCGCGCACGCCCATCAGCTCCTGCGCGCCGCCGCGGGCGACGCGAAAGCCGCTGATCACCTCGTCGAGCACGAGCAGCGCGCCGCACGCGTCGGCCTCCTCGCGCAGCAGCTCCAGGAACCCCTCCCGGGGCGGGATCAGCCCCATGTTGGCGGGCAGCGGCTCCGCGAAGATCGCCGCGAGCTCGTTCTCGGCGCAGGCCGCGCGCAGAGCGTCAGGATCGTTCCACGGGATCACGACCGTCCCCGCCGCCGCGCTCGGCGGTACACCGGGGCTCGTGGGCAGGGCCTGCGTCGCCAGGCCCGAGCCGGCCTGCACCAGCAGCCCGTCGACGTGGCCGTGGTAGGCGCCGGCGAACTTCAGGATCCGCTCGCGCCCGGTCGCCGCTCGCACCAGGCGCATCGCGGTCATCGTGGCCTCGGTGCCCGAGGAGGTCATGCGGATCATCTCCACGCCCTCCATGCGGCGCGACAACCTCGCAGGCGAGGTCCACCTCACCGGCGGTCGGGGCGCCGAAGGTCGTGCCGAGCGCCGCCTGGGAGGCGATCGCCTCGAGGATCTGCGGGTGTGCGTGACCGTGGATCAGCGGCCCCCACGAGCACACGTAGTCGACGAAGCGGTTGCCGTCCACGTCGACGAGTTCGGCTCCCTCGCCGCGGGCGATGAAGATCGGCTCGCGGCCGATCGACTGCATCGCGCGGACCGGCGAGTTCACGCCGCCCGGTATCAGCTCCAGCGCCCGCCGATACAGCTCGGCCGAGCGCGTGTCCGTCAGCGAGGCCGTCACCTGAGGACGCTCACGCGTGCTCGCTCTCCCAGTTGCGGAAGTCGTCCGTGAAGTACGTGAGGCGGATCTTCTTGAACTCGGTCGACGAGTACAGCGTCGCCCGCTCGCTGATGCCGGTCTGCTCGGCGATCGCATCGAGGATCGCGTCGCACTCCTCCTTCGAGCGGCCATGGGCCATCGTGAAGACCGAGTATGGCCAGTCCTCGTAGGTCGGCCGCTGGTAGCAGTGGGAGATGCCGCGGAAGGACGCCATCCGGCATCCGATGTCGAAGATCTGATCGTCGGGCACCTTCCAGACGCCCATCCCGTTCGCCGAGAAGCCGGCGCGGCGGTGATAGAGGATCGCCGCCACCCGGCGGAGCAGCCCCCGCTCCTGCATCCCTTCGAGATGCTCGAGCAGGCGCTCGTGCGGCATCCCGAGCGCTGCGGCCGCGGGCGCGTAGGGCTCGGGCACGACCGGCATGTCGCCCTGGAGCGCACGGATCACGGCGATGTCGAGCTCGTCGTATGGCTGCGGCTCGAGCTCGATCGGCTCGACCGGGGCGGCGGCGCTGGACAGCGCCTCGGTGTCGCCCTCCATCTCGAGGTCCATGCGGATCTTGAACAGTTTCAGTGTCGGCAGCTGGCGAACGGACTCCGCGCCGGCCTCGCGTGCGAGCACGTCCAGCGTGCCCTGCAACCCGAGCGGCGAGTCCGGCTCGGTCGCGATCGTGAACCACAGGTTGAACTCGTGGTTTCGAAGGTAGTTGTGGGACACGCCGGGGTGCGCGTTGATGACCTGGGCGGCGCGGTGCGGGTTCTCCGGGTCGACCTTGGCCGCCACCAGCATCGACGAGTAGCCGAGGGCGCGGGTGTCGAAGATCGGCGTGACCTGGCGGATGATCCGCTGCGAGAGCAGCTTGGACACGCGGTCCATCACCTCCTGCTCCGGCACGCCGCTCAGCTCTGCCACGCGCAGATACGGGCGCGCCGCGATCGGGAAGCTGCCCTGCATCAGGTTCAGGAGCTTGCGGTCGGTCTCATCCAGCGGCACGGCTGAACCGCCTGCGCGGCTGCGCAGCTTGGGCGTGGCGGCCTGCGCACGCTGGGCGTCGCGCTCGGCGGTCAGGTCTGTTCTGCTAGCCATCGGGCTGCATCCTTTGCGTGGTAGGAGATGATCGTGTCGGCGCCGGCGCGGCGCAGGGAGGTAAGTATCTCCAGCACCGCGGCCCGCTCGTCGAGGCTGCCGGCGGCCGCGGCGGCCTTGACCATCGCATACTCGCCGCTCACGTTGTAGGCCGCCACGGGCAGGTTCGTCGCCGCGGCGACGGCACTGATCAGGTCGCCGTAGGCGAGTGCGGGCTTCACCATCACCATGTCGGCGCCCTCGCCGGCGTCCAGCAGCGCCTCGCGCACGGCCTCGCGGCCGTTGGCGGGATCCATCTGGTAGCCGCGCCTGTCGCCGAACGCCGGGGTGGAGCCGGCGGCATCGCGGAACGGCCCGTAGAAGGCGGACGCGAACTTCGCGGAGTAGGCGAGGATCGGCAGATCGGAGAAGCCGTCCTCGTCGAGCGCCTCGCGGACAGCGCCGACCCGTCCGTCCATCATGTCCGACGGGGCGACGAGGTCGGCTCCCGCGCGGGCGTGGCTGACCGCGATCCGCGCGATCAGCTCGACGGTGGCGTCGTTGTCGACGACGCCATCCTCGCGCAGCACCCCGCAGTGGCCGTGCTCGGTGTACTCGCACATGCAGACGTCCGTCGCCACGAGCAGATCGGGCCGAGAGCGCTTGATCGCGGTGCTCGCGAGCTGCACCGCTCCCTCGGGATCCCAGGCACCTGAGCCCTGCTCGTCCTTCTCCGCGGGTACCCCGAACAGGAGCACCCCGCCCAGTCCCAGCCGCGCGGCCTCCTGTGCCTCGGCGACGGCGGCGGAGATAGACAGCCGCTCGACCCCGGGCATCGACGGGATCGGCTCGCGAAGGTCCTGTGAGCCGTCGCCCGCGGCGTCGGTGACGAACAGCGGGAGTATCAGCCGGTCAGCGGTGAGGTCTGTCTCGCGCACGAGGCCGCGCAAGCCAGCCGTGGCCCGCAGCCGACGCATGCGCGTCTGTGGGAAGGCCATTGCGCTCCCCAGGTTAGACCGTCGCGGGCGCTCCGGCGAGGGCCGGCGGCGCTCACTCGGCGCGGCCCAGGCCGACCCGCGCGAGCGCGCCGAACAGGATCGTGAGCCCGGCGAGATGCAGCAGCGACCCGGCGAGCGCCGGTGAAGCGGAGTTCACGGCCGCGTCCAGGGCCTGCAGGCACGCCTTGAACGGGAACACGAACGAGATCACGTTGATCACGCCGAGGAAGGCGCCGGACACGGCGCCGGCGGGCACCAGCGCCAGCAGCGCGAGCGGCAGCGAGAGCAGGAACGCGAGCAGCGTCGCGGCGCGCACCTCCCGCGCGAGTGCCCCGATCGCGACGCCGAGCGCGCCGAAGGAGACGGCCCCGAACGCGAGCGCGAGGAGCCACAGCCCGACACGGCTCCAGTCCAGCGTCACGAACGCCCCCACCCCGGCGAGCATCGCGAAGGCGAGGATGAACGCGCAGCCGGCGGCCAGCAGGCCCTTCTCCGCGAGCAGCTGCTCGCGCGAGACGAGGCCCCTGAGCAGGCGCGAGAGCGTGTTCTCCTCGCGCTCGAGCGCGACGCCCCCGGCCGCCTGCAGCACGCACACGAACATCAGGGAGATGCTCACGGCGACGACCACCGCGAACGTGTTCAGCGGTGTCCTTCGCCCGCGCAGCAGCTCGGACTTCACCTTGATCGGCTGGCTGATCGTCGACAGCACGGTGCGGCTGGCGGAGAGGTTCTCCGCCGCGAACGTCGCGAAGGTGTTGATGCGCTGCAGCTGCGAGCGCTCGGCGCCCGCGGGGAGCCGCGCGAGGATCCGCTGCAGCGAGCCCGGGATTTCGCGCAGGCCGATCAGGTCGGTGGGAGCACCCAGGCTGCCGAGGTTGCCGCCCGTCAGAAGCGAATCGATCGCCTTTGCGGCGGCCTGCTGGATCTGTTCTGAGAACCCGAGGTTGGCGCGCGCGAGCGCCGATTCGAGGCTGGACTGCACGAGCGACTGCTCGAGCGCGTCGCCGTTGTAGAGCACTTCGAGGGTCGCGGAGCTCGTGGCAGAGGAGACCCGGGCGGCGATGTTCGACGGGATCACGACGGCCGCGAGCACCTGGCCTGATTTGATCTGTTCGATCGCCTCATGCCGTGAGGAGGCGGGCACCGCGTCGACCTGGCTGAAGACCTGTTTCGCGTACTCGCTGACGCTGACCCGCTGGCTGCCCACCCTCACCGTCTCCCCCGGCGGCGTTTCGTCGACGATCGCGACCCGCGGCTTGGCGGGGCTGCGGGATATCGCGAAGCCGATCAGCAGCGCGATCGCGATCGGGTAGATCACCAGCAGCGCGAGCAGCAGGCGCGAGCGGCGCAGGATCAGCAGGTCCTTCCTGAGCAGCGACCTCATGGCCCGGCCCTCGGAGCTGCCTCGCGCTCGGCGAGGAACGCCACGAGCCGCTGCTCGAGGTCGCCGCCCGGCGCCGGGGAGGGAAGCTCCGCCGGGGGGCCGTCGAACAGCATCCGGCCGTCGGCGAGCAGCAGCATCCGCGTGGCGTGCCGCTGAACCTCCGCGATGTTGTGGGTCGCGAACAGGACCGTCCTTCCCCCCGCGGCGAGCCTCTCGATGAACTCCCACAGGCGCTCGCGCTGACCCGGGTCCAGTGCCGAGGAGGGCTCGTCCAGCGCGAGCAGCGGCGGGTCCGCTATCAGGCCGAGTGCGACGTTCACGCGCTGCCTGTTGCCGCCGGACAGCCGCCCGACGCGCTCGCGCTCGCGGCCCTTCAGGCCGGTCTGCTCGAGCATGCGCTCGACCGCGGCCTGCCTGTCCGGGATCCGCTCGAGCCGCGCGAACAGTTCGAGGTTCTCGGCGACCGACAGTTTCGAGTAGAGCGCGGCCTGCTGGGGTGCCCAGCCGACCTGCTCCGGCAGGACGCTCACCGAGCCGGAGGTCGCGTCCTGGATGCCGGCGACGATCGACAGCAGCGTCGTCTTGCCGGCGCCGTTAGGCCCGACGATCGCCACGACCTCCCCCGCGGAGACCTCGAAGCTGACATCGGCGAGCGCCTGGAGCTCGCCGTATCGCTTCGCGAGCTCCTGCACTCGCAGGACGGCGCTCACAGGAGGCCGTCGGGACGGTTGTCCCAGGGTTCCAGGACGACGTGGCGCCCGAGGTAGACGGCGGTCTCGCGAAGGATCGCGAGGACCGGGAGCGCGATCAGCGCGCCGACGATCCCCTGCACCTGCAGCCCCACGAGGAGAGCGAAGATGACCAGCAGCGGGTTGATGCGAAGCGTGTGGCCGAAGACCTGCGGAGCGACGAAGTGGCCCTCGAGCTGCTGCAGACCCACGAACAGCAGCGCGACCCACAGCGCGGAGATGGGGTCGGTGAAGAGGGCGAGCAGCACGGGCGGGAGCGCACCGATGATCGGGCCGAGGTACGGCACGAGCTCCATCACCCCGAAGAAGACGCCGAAGACGACGGCGTACTTCTCGCCGTCGGGGAAGATCCCCAGCACGCCGAACAGGTACAGCGCCAGCCCCGCAGTGGTTCCCATCACGACGCTGAACAGCAGCTGTCCGCCCACGTACCTGGCGACCGCGGTCTGGACCAGGGTCGGGTAGTCGTCGCTGGGGGTGCCGTCGCCCGGGGGCATCCCGCGGCGGATCAGGCGCCCGATGCGCGGCCCATACAGGAGCATGTAGATCGAGAGCACGAACACCAGCAGCACGTCGAACCCGGCTTTGACGACTTCGGTCAACAGGCCGCCGCCGAAGGAGACGATCGAGCTCGAGCCCTTGACGACTTTGTCGCCGAGCGTCTGAAGTGCCGTCTCGCCCTGCTTGATGAACTGCACGTGCACGCCGTTGTTGTTGAGCGTCGTCTGCAGTTCCGCGAGCTTGGTGTTCGCCTGGCGCAGCAGGTGCGGCACATTTTCGCTGAACGCCGCCACCTGGTTTGAGATCGGGTTGGCGAGCAGGAAGCCGATCCCGACCAGCGCCAGGAAGAATGCGAGGTATACGCTCAGCACCGCCAGCCCGCGCGGCAGGCGCGAACGCTCCACGAAGGCGACGACGGGATTGAGGATCAGCGCGATGATCGCGGCCACGAGGAACAGCAGGAGCACTTTGCCGGCGGCACGCGCCAGCACAAACAGCGCGAGCATCGCCATCGGCAGCAGCACCAGCTGGATCCAGCGCGGGACCACGACGCGGGACGGCGGCTCCGGGGCGGGCACTGGCGGATCGGCGCTCGCGGGATCCTGCCCGCTCGGCGCCGAGGCCGGCAGGGGCTTCTCAGAGACGCCTGTCACTTGCCGCCCGCCATGGGCAGAGTATGTCTGAGGCTGAGGCGTCCCCGGGCCATGCGCGCATCCTGTTCGTCGGCGACGTCGTCGGCGGGATAGGGCGCCGCACCCTCCTGGAGTGTCTGCCGATCCTCGCCGAGCGGCTCGAGCCGACGTTCGTCGTTGTCAACGGCGAGAACGCCGCGGGAGGCCTGGGCATCACGCCGAAGATCGCCGACCAGATGTTCGCCGCGGGCGTCGACGCGATCACGCTGGGGAACCATGCCTACCACCACCGGGAGATCTACCCCTATCTCGAAAACCATGACCGCATCATCAGGCCCGCGAACTACCTTCGCAGCCAGCCCGGCCGAGGCACGTGCGTCGTCGAGCACGGCGGGGTCAGGCTCGGTGTCGTGAACCTCAGCGGCAACCTCTACGTGCGTGCCGGCCGCTCCGCGTTCACGGAGATCGAGGTCGCGCTCGGCGAACTGGCCGGCGCCGACCACGTGCTCGTGGACATGCACGCCGAGGCGACCTCGGAGAAGGTGGCGCTCGGATGGCACCTCGACGGCCGCGTGACGGCCGTCGTGGGCACTCACACCCACGTCCCGACCGCGGATGCGCGCGTGCTCCCGGGAGGGACGGCGTACATCACGGATGTCGGCATGACCGGGCCGCGCGGCGGCGTGATCGGGGTCAACCGCCGGCAGGCGATCGAGTCGCTGCTCACGCAGATGCCCGTGCGCTTCCAGACCTCCGAGGAGGATCCGTGGCTGATGGGGGTGCTGATCAGCTGCTCACAGCCGCTGCGGGCCGACTCGATAGAGCCGGTGATGATGCAGCGTCCGCCGGCTGCGGCCGCGCCGGGTCACTGAAGCGCCCGAGCACCGCGAGCATCACGACCGGGAAGAACCACGGGATGTAGAGGTAGAACCAGTGTTCGACGCTCAGCTGCTCGGCGATCAGCACCGCGGCGCACGCGGCCGCAAGGCCGACGAGGTCGCCGCGGCGCGGCAGCACCGCCAGAACCAGCGCGAGCGCGACGGCGGCCGCCTCAGCCACCTGCTGGGCTCCGTGCCACCCGTACAGCCCCCACACAGAGAACGGCGACTGGCGGTCTGACTGGTAGGCGAGCGTGCGCTGGTAGATCGTGTGCAGCGAGGAATGGTCCAGGGCCGGCAGCGCGGCGAGCGCCCCCGCCGCCAGGAACCCGATTGTGAAGACCGCGAGGGCCAGCGGCCGGCGCCGGAGCGGCATCTCGCGCAGGCCGTGCGTTGCGAGCACGGGGGCGAGTGCGAGCGGCGCGAGCTTGGACAGTCCGGCGAGGGCCGCCATCGCTCCGCGAGCGCCGGTCGCGAGCGTCGAACGGTAGGTGGCGGCGAGCAGCGCCGCGAGGATCAGCGCGGCGGGCAGGGCGTCGTTCGAGTTGCTCTCCAGCGTGAACAGGGTGAACGGGTACGCCGCCCACGCGTAGGCAAGCGCGATCCCGAGCGTCGGACCCCGCATTCGCCGGCCGATCAGGAACAGCAGCCCCGCGCAGAGCAGGTCGAAGAAGACGGCCGCCGCGTGTGCGGCCGGCAGGTCGTCCCATGTGCCGCTCCAGCCGAACAGCTGCTGGAACGGGATGTAGGCCTCGTAGTTGACGGGCCCGTATGTGTCGCCGTGTTCGTTGTCGGAGGGCCAGTTGCCGTACAGCGGTCTGTCCTGGACGATGCGCTTCGCGCCGATCACCCCGGCGTAGCCGACGTCGATCACGTTGCCGTCCGTGACGTTCAGCGCGACCCTGAACGACAGCAGGAAGATGAGGCCGACCGCCAGCCACGGTGCCGGTATGAGAAGCCTGAGCGGGCCGGGCGGCGCGTCCCCCGCGCGGCGCCTTTTCAGCAGCGCGAGCATTCGCGCAAGCAGGTAGAGCAGCGGCGGATAGGCCAGCGGAACGGACTGGTAGATGTGCGCGTGGTTGAAGAACGCCAGCGACACAGAGAACGAGAGCAGCACCAGCAGGTCGAGGTTCAGCATCGAGAACGGGCGCCGGAAGTTGACGAACGGCAGCAGGAACAGGAGGCACAGCGGCAGCCAGACGTAGAGCGCGCCCGCGTGCCTCCCGAACGCTCCGGGATAGCCGCGCGCCATCGTCCACGCGACCTGGAACCCGGTCCAATGCTCGATCACCGTCCCGGTGCGGTCGTCGATGATGACCTGCCCTATCTCCTTCTTCCCGCCCCGCGAGAAGTAGCTGACCTGCCATCGCAGCGGCCCCTTCAGATACGCGCCGCCGAAGGAGCCCGGGTGTTCCTTCTTCAGCTGCTTCATTTCGCCGACGGCCGCGGCGATCGCGAGCACGCGCTGCGCCGACAGCCTGCGGCCCTGCGGCGGCACGCTGGACGGCGGCACCGGAATCGGCGTTTCCGAGTTGGTGGTGGTGTCCTTCCCGGAGCCGCCGAGCGGCCCCAGCGTGGAGCGGGCGCCGACCGGATGCGTGAGCACAGCGGACGCGGTGCCGGGGGCGCACAACAGGACCAGCGCGATGATGAGCGCGACGCGGCGCATCACGCGAGGGTAACGAGACCGCCGCCGGCCCCATGCGGGGCGCGCCGGCCAGGTTGACCGGGCTCCGGGTCCGTACTAGGTTGCAGAGCAATGCCAGCCCTCGCCCGCTCGGCGCCGCGAATACGCTCACTCTGCCTCGCGGTGGCGGTCGCCGGCCTCGCGTCGATCCTCGCCCATGGCCTGTTCTCTGCGGGCGCGAACCCGTCGCCGCCGCCGGTCGCTCACGCGGCGGGAATGCGGACCGGCGGCCTCGCTCTGCTGCCACGCGCGGCGCGCGGCGTCGTCTCCGCGTCGCTCGGCGCGCAGATGCCGGGCTACCGTCTCGCCGGGCTCGGCGCCGCGGCGACCGCCGGCAACCCGTCGCAGCGCATCCGGGGGGAGTTCGGCGATACCGGCGCAGCGTTTGCTAGCGGCAGGCTGCGGCTGCGCCTCGGCCCCGCCCTCATCGGCACCGTGTCGGCCGCGGGAGCTTCGCGCACGGTCGCGGCCAACCGCATCACATATTCGCGGGGACCGGTGCGCGAGTGGTTCGTGAACGGGCCGGCGGGGATCGAGCAGGGCTTCACGATCACCCGCGCTCTCGGGCCCCGGCTGATGACGATCTCCCAGCCCTTCTCGGGCGCGGGCGCGGCACTCTCCGGTGACCGGCGATCGGTCAACTTCCGCGGCCCGGGGTCCTCGGCGCTCGCCTACACCGATGTGAGCGCGAGCGACGCGACGGGCCGGCCGCTGCCGGTCCGCCTGGCGCTCCGCGCCGGCGCCGTGGTGCTGGGCGTGGACGTCGCGGGCGCGCGCTACCCGATCACGGTCGACCCGCTGGTACAGCAGGGCGAAAAGCTGACCGCGCCCAAATCCGAAGAGACGCCCGCCGGCGCCTTCGGCATCAGCGTCGCGCTGTCCGCCGACGGCCGCACCGCGCTCGTCGGCGCGAACGGGTTCGAAGCGGCAGGGATGGAAGTCGGCGCGGCCTGGGTGTTCACCCGCACCGGCTCGACCTGGACGCAGCAGGGAACGCGCCTGAATGCGTCCGACGAGACGGGCGCCGGTCAGTTCGGCACGAGCGTCGCGCTGTCGGCCGACGGCAACACCGCCGTGATCGGCGGGCCCGGTGACGGCACGCATGGCGCCGTCTGGATCTTCACCCGGTCGGGCTCGGCATGGTCCCAGCAGGGGTCGAAGCTGACGGGATCAGGGGCCACGGGAGAAACGCACATCGGCTTCGGCGTCGCCGTCTCCGCGGACGGCGCCACCGCGCTCGCGGGCGGGCCGGGTGACGAAGGCGACACCGGCGCGGCGTGGGTCTTCACCCGCTCAGGCTCGACATGGTCCCAGCAGGGAGAAAAGCTGACGGGCGCAGCGGAAGAGTCCGGGTCCGCGCAGTTCGGCCTGGGCGTGTCCCTGTCCGGTGACGGGAGCACCGCGCTGATCGGGGGCCCCGCGGACTCCGGCGACGCGGGGGCGGCTTGGACGTTCACCCACTCCGGCTCGGCGTGGTCCCAGCAGGGCAAGAAGCTGACGGGCGGCGGCGAGAGCGGGGCTGGACAGTTCGGGCTGAGCGTCGCGCTCTCCGCCACGGGATCCACGGCCATGATCGGAGGCCCACACGACAACGGCCAGGTCGGGGCGGCATGGCCGTTCGCCCGCTCCGGCTCGACATGGTCCCAGCAGGGAGCAAAGCTGAGAGGCGGGCCGGAAGAGATAGGCGAAGGGCAGTTCGGGCAGAGCGTCGCTCTCTCATCCGATGGCTCGACGGCGCTGATCGGCGCGTATTTCGAGAACGAAGTGATCGGCGCGGCATGGGAGTTCATCCGGCACGCGTCCGCCTGGGAATCGCTCGGCGGCAAGAAAGTCGGCGGCGGCGAGGAAGGCAAAGCCGAATATGGCCTCAGCGTCGCGCTCTCCGCGGACGGGGACACCGGCCTGGTCGGCGGAGAACACGACGGGACGCGCGGAGCGGCGTGGGCGCTCGGAGACCCGCCGCCGGCTGCGGCCACCGGAGCCGCGACCGGGGTCGGCCAGAGCACGGCGACGCTGACCGGCAGCGGCGGCGCTGGGGCGTCCTACGCCGCGCGCTTTGAATACGGGACGAGCGCGTCCTACGGTTCGGCGACGGCGCCGATCGCGGTCCCGAACACCTTCCCTGCGCCCGGAGCGAGCGCCTCGAGCACACCCCTTTCGGCCGTGGTCGGCGGCCTGCTCCCGTCGACGACCTACCACTACCGGCTCGTGATCGAAAACTCCGCGGGCACGAGCTTCGGCGCGGATCAGGTCCTTCAGAGCGCCGCTCCGCCCCCGGTGGCGCCCCGCCTGAGCGGGCTGCGCCAGACACACGGGACCTGGCGCGAGGGCAGGAAAAGCGCGTCACTGGCGGGCAGGCGCCCGCCGGTCGGGACGACGTTCCTGTTCTCGCTCGATCAGCCGGCGAGCGTGACCTTCACATTCACGCAGCCCGCGGCGGGCCGCCGGTCCGGGCGCCGCTGCGTCGCGCCGACCAGCAGGAACAGGCGCGCGCGCTCCTGCAAACGCACGGTCACCAGGGGCACGCTCTCCTTCGCAGCTCACGCCGGCGCCGACCGGATCTCCTTCCAGGGTTCCCTCTCGCGGTCCCGCAGGCTCCCGCCGGGCCGCTACACGGTGCTGGCGAGCGCAGTGAACCACGCGGGCCTGAGATCGCCCGCGTCGGCGCTCTCGTTCACGATCGCCCGTTAGGGCCGGACGCCGAAGTGGCCGCGCACGAGCGGCGCGATGTCCCTGATCGCCCACTGCTGCGGCGCTCGCGGCACGTCGATGCCGCTCAGCAGCAGCGCGCCGAGTGAGTCCGACGCGTGCAGCGAGCCGTGGCTTCCTCCGCCGACGTGCGCCTGCCTTCCCCAGTCGATGAACTCGTAGCCGGGTGCCGCCGACAGAAGCACCTCACCGGAGTTCTCACAGGTCAGCGCCGACCAGACGCGCGAGAGGGCGTCCGGGTAGGCCGGGCTGTGGAGCACGCCGTCGCGGATCTCGGCCTCGATCGCGGCGAGTGAGCCGTCCACGCTCCAGCGCTCGCCCCGCGGGTCGAGCACCGGCCCGCCCGGGGCGAAGCGCATCTCGCCATGGCGCGTCGAGGCGATCACGCCCTCGCGGGGCCTTTCGTGGGCGTCACGCTCGAGCCAGATGACGAGGTCGACCCCCTCGATCACGAGCGAGCGGCCGGCGACCGAGGCGCGCATCGCGTCCCGCTCGGACTCGTGCAGCGCGTAGACCATCGCGGCGCGCTGCGACGGGCAGACCGCGATCCGCGGATCCTCGCTGCGCTGCCCCTCCGATGAGCGCACGGGCCCGATCACGCCGAGCTCGGCGAGCTCATCCTGCAGCGCGATCGAGCCGACGACCGCCGCCTGCGAGTGGTCGGCCATCGCGATGAAGGCGTGCTCGGAGAGGAACTGCTCGACGCCCCCTGCGGCGTTCATGACGCGTGCGAGCTGCAGGTCGGCCTGCGCCAGCGACTGCAGCTGGGCCTCCGGCCCGCGCTTGTGCGAGAACCAGTCGTTGTCGGGCAGCGAGAGCAGCAGGAAGTCGAACAGGTCGTTCTCGACGAGGTATGCCGAGACGCAGCCGGAGTGACGGTCGCGCACGCCCGGCATGCCGAGCCCCGATCGGCAGCCCGTTTTCCTTGACGCGAACAGGTCCGCGTAGAAGAGCTCGCGCGGGCCCATCACCGGATGGCGCATCAGCTTCGCCGCGACACGCGAGAGCGTCGTGTCGCGCACGGGCTCGTGCAGGTAGCGGCCGCGGTACATCAGGTAGGTCGTGCCGGCGGTGCGGACTTCGGCGTCGTCCAGCGACTCGAACACCGTCGGAGTCTTCGGCGACAGGTGCACGCGGTTCATGTTGTAGACGGTGTCCGTCAGCTGCCTGCCGAAACCGAAGCGCTGCGCCGAGCGGAAGCTCGAGCCGTATTCGACGTAGCGCTCCTCGGAGCGGTCATACCAGTTCATCGCCGGTATGCGGTGCTCGTCCTGCCCGACGCCGGTGACGATCGAGGCGGCGCAGACCGGCGTCACCGAAGGGAACGCGGCGACGCAGTCCGGGACGTACAGGCCGCCGGCCATCAGGCGCTCGAGGACAGGCGCGGTGCCCGCGGCGATCGCCCGCTCGAGCATCTCCGGTGCCATCGCGTCGATCACGCACAGTACGAGCTTCGGCGCGGCCGGGCTCACGGGGTGCTCCTCAACGGCGCAGAATCCGCAGGCCCGCGAACCGCTCCGCGGACCTCGCGCGGGAGCCGAGCGCAAGCCATGCCAGCAGGCCCGCGGCCACATAGCCGAGCGGATAGAGCACGCACACCAGCGCCGCCATCACCAGCGAGGCGGCGTCGAGGTAGATCGTCAGCGCCTCGCGCGCGGCGCGGTCCGGGAGGCGCAGGCGCGCCCTGGAGATGACCGGCGAGACGGCGCTCTGGCCGAGCGCGGCAGCGAGCAGCCCGCCGATCAGGCCCGGCCACCAGGCGTCGTGATGGGCCGCGAGGGTTCCCGCGAACAGCACGGCGCCGGCGCCGAGGCCGAGGCCCGCGATCGCCGCCGCGAGAGGGTCCGGCCGCGTGCGGGACGTGCCCGGATCGATCGTGGGCGAGAGATGCAGGAGCAGCTGGCAGGCGTAGGCGAGCACGAGCACGAGCGCGACCACGAGCAGCCACCAGCTTTCCTGCAGGAACACGAAAGGTTCGCCGGAGAAGCTGATCCCGAGCGCGT
Source organism: uncultured Solirubrobacteraceae bacterium (assembly GCA_963826345.1). Taxonomy (GTDB): domain Bacteria; phylum Actinomycetota; class Thermoleophilia; order Solirubrobacterales; family Solirubrobacteraceae; genus Palsa-744. The sequence continues at coordinate 23,556 of CAWGWU010000016.1, read as the reverse complement.
CCGAGGAGGCCAGCGCCCCCGCCAGCAGCAGCGGCAGGAAGGGACGCAGGCCGCACGCGGCGGCCAGTCCGACGCCGAGGCCTATGTAGAAGAAGGTGCCGTGCATGCAGCGAGCCCGTTTGGGTGCGGTACCGTGCGGGTGCGGGGGAGCACGATAGAGCACCCGTCGCGCCGCCCGGCGCTCGCCCCGCGAGGTTCTCACGCAGAGGCGGCGAATTGAGAGCGAGCGAACATGGAGCGATCGAGCAGCGGAGGCGGAGACGGGCGGCGCACGCGGGCGACCGCGCACGAGCTCGCGCGCTATGAGGCCCTCTTCGCTGCGCGGACACGGGGCATGAAGAGCTCAGCGATGCGCGAGATGATGGCGCTCACCGAGCGCACCGACGTGATCTCGCTCGCCGGCGGCCTGCCCGACACGAGCACGTTCTCACCAGAGCTGTACGCGAACCTGATGGCGCGCGTCGCGAGCGAGTCGACGGCACGCGCGCTGCAGTACGGGCCAACCGAAGGCATGGCCGGGACGGTGGGCTGCATCGTCGAGGTGATGGCCGCGGAGGGCACCGTCGTCGACCCGTCCGAGGTGATCGTGACCACCGGCGGCCAGCAGGTGATCGACCTCGTCTGCAAGACGCTGATCGACCCGGGCGATGTGATCGTCGCCGAGGCGCCGACCTATCCCGGGGCGGTCCCGACCTTCAGCGCCTACCAGGCGGACGTCGAGCAGATCGAGATCGACGCCGACGGTATGCCGATCGACGCCCTGGAGAGCACCCTCGACCGGCTCGCCGCGGAGGGCCGCCGGCCGAAGTTCATCTACACGATCCCCAACTTCCAGAACCCCGGCGGGGTGACGATGTCCCTCGGCCGCCGGCGGCGGCTGATCGAGGTCGCGCGCGAGCGCGAGCTGCTGATCCTCGAGGACAACCCGTACGGGCTGCTGCGCTACGAGGGAGAGGTGCTGCCAACGCTCTACTCGCTGGACGCACAGGCGGTCGGACGCGGCGGAGCCTCGGACCTGGTGATCTACCTCGGGACCTTCTCGAAGATCCTCTCCCCGGGCCTGCGGCTCGGGTGGGCCGTCGCGCCGCGGCCGGTGCTGGAGAAGCTGAACCTGGGCAAACAGGGGTCGGACCTTTGCTCATCCTCGGTCACGCAGACGTTCGTCACCGCCTACTTCCAGGAGCGCGGCGCGGGCGGCGAACCCGCCTGGCGCGAGTACATATCGCGGCTGCGGGACCTCTACGGGCGCCGGCGCGACGTGATGCTCGAGGCGCTCTCAGAGCACTTCGGCGAGGGCGCGAGCTGGACCCGACCGCAGGGCGGGCTGTTCATCTGGGCCACGCTCGACGAGCGCATCGACACGACCGACCTGCTCGCGCTCGCACGCAAGAGCAGGGGCGTCGCGTTCGTTCCCGGACGGGCCGCCTACATGGACGGGCGCAGCGGCTCCTCATCGATGCGCCTGAACTTCGCGGGAGTCCCGGAGCAGGACATCCGCGAGGGCGTGCGCCGGATCGGGACGGCGATGCGCGAGCAGCTCGGGCTGCTCGGATCGCTCTCGGGATCGGCGCGGCCCGCGCATGGCGAGGCCGCCGAGCCCGACTCCGGCAAGCTCGCGGACGTCGTCGCGCTGCCCGTGCGCGACGCCGCGGCCGACGAGCGCCGGCGCCGGGACAGATGAGCGGGCGCCGGGTCGCGGTATTGAAGGGGGGCCGCTCGCTTGAGCGCGCGGTCTCGCTGCGCTCCGGCGCGCAGGTCCAGGACGCGCTCTCGCGCCTCGGACACGAGGTGATCGCGATCGACGCAGGCTCGACGATGGTCGGGGACCTGCTCGACGCCGGCGCCGACGCTGCGTTCGTCGCGCTGCACGGGCGCGACGGCGAGGACGGCACGATCCAGGGCCTGCTCGAAGCGATCGGGCTCCCCTACACCGGCTCGGGCCCGGCCGCGTGCGCCCGCTGCACGAACAAGGCGCTGGCGAAGCTGCTGATGCGCGAGGCGGGCATCCCCACCCCCGCCTTCCACACCCTCAGGGAGACCTCGATCGGCGAGTTCGGCGCCGCCGCCGCGCTCGAGAGGATCGAGGCCGACCTCTCCTTCCCGATGGTCGTCAAGCCCGCAACGGGAGGCTCCGCGCTCGGCGTGAAGTTCGCGCGAACGAGCGAGGAGCTGCCGGCCGCGATGGTCGGGGCCTTCTCCTACGACAGCACGATCGTGCTTGAGCGCTACATCAGGGGGCGCGACCTCGCGGTGTCGGTGCTAGACGACGCCGACGCCCCCGGCACCGGGCCGCGGGCCCTGCCCGTCGTGGAGGCGGTCCCGCGCGAGGAGGACTTCTACGACTACGAGTCGCGGTATGAGATCGGGATGACGACGTTCGTGTGCCCCGCGGACCTTCCGCCCGAAACGACCGAGCGCGCTCAGCAGCTCGCGCTCGCCGTCCACCGGCTGCTCGGCTGCCACGGGGTGGCCAGGGTGGACCTGATGCTCGAGGCGGACACGGGTGAGCTGTGGGTGCTCGAGACGAACGTCGTACCCGGGATGACGGAGACGAGCCTGCTGCCACAGGCAGCGGATGCCGCAGGGATCGGCTTCGACGAGCTCGTCGAGCGGATCCTCGCGGGCGCGTTCAGCCGCTAGGAGTCGCCGGCAGCGAAGTCCTCGGGCGATACCTGATCGAGGAACTCCTTGAACTTCTCGACGACGTCCTCGGACTCCTCCACGTCATGCTCGAACTCGATCGCGGACTCGGAGATGACCTCCTCGGCGGCGAAGATCGGGGCCCCGGACCTGACCGCGAGGGCGATCGCGTCGCTCGGGCGCGAGTCGATCTCGAGCTGGCGGCCGCCGACGGTGAGCGTGATGGAGGCGAAGAAGGTGTTCTCGCGCAGCTCGGTCACCGCGACCTGCGTGCACTTGACCTCGAGCTCGCCGAGGATGTCACACAGCAGGTCGTGGGTCATCGGGCGTGGCGTCCCCGCGCCCTGGAGCTTCATCAGGATCGATGCGGCCTCCGGGTGGCCGATCCAGATCGGGAGGAACTTGTTGCCGTCGACCGTCTTCAGGAGCACGATCGGCTGCTTGCCCACCATGTCGAAGCTGACGCCGTAGATGACCATCTCCTGCACAAAGATCCTCCGAGTGGGGGAATTCAGAGTATAGGTTCGCTCAGGGCCGTCCGCAGAACCCGGCCGCCGCAGCGGTCGATCCGTGGAGCGGGCCGCTCAGGGCCTGGCGCGGAAGCTCCACATCTTGTTGCCGATGAAGTTCAGCGGCATCGACACCCCGACAGCGAGGGCCTGGGCCGGCACCTTGGAGAGGCCCGCGCCCTCGACCAGCAGCGTCAGCACCGTCAGGCTGAAGGCCTCGGCGATGAGGCTGACAAGCAGGAACCGGACGGCCTGCGCGTGGGCGCGTTCACCGCTCGCGTCGAACGTCCAGTGCCTGTTGAGGATGAAGTTGTTGCAGACCGCCACGAGCCACGCGACCACCGAGGCGACGCGGTAGTCCATGCCCGCCGGATGCACACAGAGCGTGTAGACGACGAGGTTTACGACGAAGCCGACGCCCCCGACCAGCCCGAAGCGCACCAGCTGAAGCCAGTTAGCGGGCTTGCGCATGCCGTGAAGCAGGCGCGTGTGCGGCCGGATCTCCACGGCCGTCGCATCTTGACGCATCAGGGAAGGGTAGCGTCCGCGAGAGCGACCCCGGCACCGCTAGCCTTGTGTGCATGAGTGACCTGCGCAAGGCGACAGCGTCGCTGCTGTGCGTGCTGTCCGCCTGCGCACTGGGCGGCGTGCGGCTCGGCGGGCGGGCAGGCCAGCAGCCCGGCGACGGCGCAGCGCACGACCAGCAGCGCTCCCGGCAACCTCGTGGCGGGCTCCCCGGCCTCGACCGGGGGCGCCACCGTCAAGGAGGTCGCCGACCCGCAGGAAGCCGCCAGCTTCCCCGCACCGGCCTCCGTGCATCACGCGACGGCCGCGACGCCGACAAAGGCCGGAGAACTCCAGGTCGCCGCGGGAGCCCAGTCCGATGCCGAAGTCAAGCGCGAGCTGAAACAGGAGCAGGCGCTGCAGCGGAGCGCCAGCCTGGCCCAGCAGCAGACGCTGACCCCGGTCGCGGGCGGTGAGTCGATCGGCGGCAACGGCACCCTGCCGATCCCCGCCTCGGTGCCAGAAGCCGTCCAGAAGGTGATCGCCGGAGCCAACGAGATAGCGGACTTCCCGTATGTCTTCGGGGGCGGCCACGCGTCGTTTGTCGACAACGCCTACGACTGCTCGGGCTCGGTCAGCTACGCGCTCGCAGCGGGCGGCCTGATCGGCTCACCGGAGACGTCCGGCGAACTCGAGCACTGGGGGGCGCCGGGCCCGGGGCGCTACATCACGGTGCTCGCCAACGCGGGCCACACCTACATGTACGTCGACGGCGTCCTGTTCGACACCGCCGGGCGCAGCGGCGTCTATGCATCCCGCTGGCAGGTCGGCTCGGTGGACAACTCCGGGTTCGTGGTGCGCCACCCGCCCGGGGCTCTAGATGCTCGTCGTGCTGCTGTCGCTCCCGCTCGCGCTCGACGGCGAATCGGTGACCGGCAACAACGAAGCGATAGCGGTCATCTCCGTCGTCTCGATCGTCTCGGGCTACCTGCTCCTCGCGGGGCTCTGGTACTTCGTGTTCCGCGAGAAGGCCCGCGAGAAACGCCGCGGCGCGACCGGCGACTGACCAGCCGGCCGGCCGCGGCGCGGCTCAGTGAAGGAGCGTCGCGCCGGTGATGACGGTGGCGACGGTGGCGCTGCTCGAAGCGGCGTTGCGCACGATCAGGCGCAGCATGAGGGAGGCCGAGCGGGCTTTTGCGAGCCTCGCGGCGGTCGCCTTCGGGAAGAAGATGTGGATCGTGCTGGTGCCGCCGCGGGTCGTCACGAGGACCGCCCGCGCGATCACGCGCTGCTGGCCGTTGGCTGCGGGCAGCCCGGTCGCGACCGGCGCATTGCTGATCCGAAGGTGCTTCACGGCGGCGCTGCTGAGCAGGACTTCGAAGCGGCCCGCGACCTGCTCGTTCACGGAGTAGCGGACTGCCAGGCCCTTGCTCATGGCGGGCCTGAGCTTCTTGGAGATCACAGCGGCGGCTGCCTGTGGGGCGGGGACGACCTTGCTGCTCCCTGCGCCGGACCACAGCGGACCCACCGGCTCCGCCGGCCGCGCCCGAACCGGGCACCGGCGGCGGCGGGGGCGGGCCCGTGACGGCCAGGGTTTCGCTGTAGCTGGCGGTGTTGCCGCCGACGTCGGTGACGGTCAGAGTCACGGTGTACGTGCCGCCGTACTGGTAGGAGTGGAACTCACTTGCGGCACAGGGGCTCAGCCACGGCGTTTCACACGCGGGCGCGCCGGGGGCGAATCCGACCACCGGGCCGAGCCGTCGCCGAAGTCCCACGTGTATGTCGCGTAGTTGGCTTCGGCGGCGCCGGTGTTGGTGTACCGGAAGGCAGCGTTCAGCGTGACGTTCGACTCCATCCCGTTGAAGCCCACGATGTCGCCCGCGTTGACGGCGTTGGGAGCCGTGAAGTGGGGTGCGAGGCGGATGCCGGGCAGACACGGGATGCCGGGGTAGTTCAGGCGCAGCGCGGCGAGGTTGAAGGCGGTGTTCAGGTAGTAGCCGCGGGCACCATAGAGCTGGTTGTAGAGCGTGCCGGCAAGGGAGCCTTCTTCACCTTTTGAGCTCCCGCCCAGCGTCGGTGCGAAGAAGTTACGACACTCGTCTGTGCTCTCGTTCCCCGCCGAGTCCTGCCATGCGTTCAGCAGCGGGTTGGTCACGATGTTCTGCTGCTCGGACGCGACCTGGTTGACGATCAGGTCCGCGAGGCCCCTGTCGCAGTACCCGTCGAGGCTCGGGCACTTGACCTGGTTGGGCTCCTGTTGAGCCGGTTCGGGCTCGTGGAGCTCGATCGGCTTGCTGGTCGGGTCGAACGCCCCGTCCTGGCAGTCGTACGCCGGCGCCTGGTCTTTTTCCGTCAGCTGGCCGTCGGCGACGCCGCCGGCCGTCCACGGGATCACGCCGTACAGGACGGTGCCCGGCCCACCGGTGACGGGGGCGCCGGGGTTGATCGCGGAGTGGTAGCTGCAGAAGCTGTGCTTGTAGCTTTCTTCTTCTTCTTCGAAGTCCGAGCAGTGCCCGGTCGAGCCGCCCGCGTCAAGGCATACGGTGGCGCCGGGGGGCGTCAGGAGGTAGAAGATGGAGTGCATACCCGTCGGGAGGGCGTGTTCGGTGATGAAGCGCTGCAGCTCGGCTTGAACCTGGGCGTCGGTCACGCACGTGAGCGCTTCGACTTTGCTCCACGAGGCTTTTTCAAGCGGTTCGGGGTCCGTGCAGTTGCCGCTGACCGGGTAAGGGTGCGTGTCCGTGTAGGCCCCGCGGTAGGTGCTCTGGTACTGGGCGGGGGTGTCGGTCGAGTCCGTGTACTGCGTGTCGACCGAGAAGACCGTGTTGAGTTTGCCGCTTTCGGCGCCCATGTCGTGGGCGAACCGGTCGATCACTTCCTGCCAGTCGCCGTGGTATTTGTAGGCGGGGTCCCAGTAGATGACGTACACGTTGCTGCCGTGGACGACCGGGCGCCCGGACACGTTTTCGAATGTCGCGGGGTCTTTGACTTCGGGGAACGGAGCGGGGATTTTCAGGTGGAAGCCGTCCTCGACGTATTCTTCGTTGCGCTGCTGCACCCCGTACTGGGCGGAGCCGAATTTCGTCACGAGCGCGCCGGCGGGCGCGGCGCAGGTCAGGGCCGTAACGAGGCAGGCGCCGAGAGCGATGCTCCGGGCGGCGAAGGACCGCGTGGCGGTCGAGTGGAACAGCGTGCGGAAAATGGTCACGGGGGCTCATCGGCAGCCCGCCGGCAAATCCTTAGCTCCCTGGACGATTTCGCCCGGCGAGCTAGCCGCTGCGGATGGTGCGGTGCAGCCCGCGGCTCTTCGCCTTCGCCCTGGCGGCCGCGATACGGGCGGCGATCGCAGCGTTGTAGGCCGACCGCAGGTTCGACATCACTTCGCCGGAGGTCTGGCCGACGTACGGCAGTTCCTGGGCGTTCCTGACCCCCGCCGGGTCGAGCCCGATCTCGAGGTGAGGCGCCGAGGAGATGCCGACGGTGCCACAGCCGACGTCGGCGATGCGCTGGCCGGCGCTCACGTGCGTGCCCACGGGGACGAGGTCGGGCCCCGCGTGCCCGTAGTAGACGTAGCGCCCGCGGTCGGGGCCGCTGTCGACGAGCAGGATCGGCGCCCACTGCCCGAAGCCTTCGATGCCCTCATGCACGATCGTGCCGCTGGCGACAGCGAGCTCGACCAGCTGCGAGCCGCACTGGTTGTTGTTGCCGCCGATGTCGACGCCCGCATCCAGCGACCACCAGCTGCGCGAGCCGACGCGCGAGAGGGGGTAGAGCGGGAATACCCAGCCCGAGCGGCTCATCGGATACGGGCTGCCCGTGAAGACCGGTGCGGACACGCTGGGGCTCTGCCCGGTCGTGCCGCCCGTCGAGCCGGGGCCGGGAGGCAGGACCGGAGGCGCGGGGGTCGCGGGAGACGCAGGCGCCGCGGAGGTGCCGCCGGTGGACGCGGCCACGGCAACGCCGGCCAGCACGGCGGCTGCCGCGAGGAGCGTTAGCACGAGCACGAGCATTGCGGCACGCGTTGACGGGCGCCCTGGCAATTTCTGCCTCTCAATCGTCGGCCGGCGGGGTTAGCTGACGGGCTAGCGAAATTTCGCCTTCCGCGGATTCACCGCGGAACTCGCCCCAACAACTCGGTTCCCCCGCTCACGGGCACAGCCCGCGATTAGGCGGTCCGTAGGCTAGCGCACAAGGGGGCGGCCTGCGCCGCCAGGCGCTTCAGGCCCCGGTGTACAGCTGACGCAGCAGCGCGTCCACGGCGGGCGACGTGACACCGACGGCAGGGCAGCAGGTGGCGCCGCCGGGCGGCGTGAGACCTATCTCCAGGTGCGGGCCGGTCGAGAGTCCGACGACGCCGCAGCCGACCTCGGCGATCGGCTGGCCGGCCACGACGTGTGCCCCGACGGGCACGAGCGCCGGCGCGGCGTGACCGTAGTAGAACAGCCATCCCGCATACGGGCCGCTTTCGATCCTGATCACGGGCGCGTACGGGCCGAACCCGGGTATCCCCTCGCGCACGACGGTGCCCGCGGTGATCGCGACCTCGATCGCCCCGGTTCCGCACGCGCCGTTCAGCGTCGAGATGTCGACGCCCTGGTCATCGCTCCAGCTCTGGGGAGCGAGCACCAGCTTCGACGGCTGGATCGGGAACACCCAGCTCGCGCCGCCGCCGCCGCCCACATATGTGGCGCCCCGTTCGAAGGACTGCGTGCTGTTGCCCTGCGGCAGGATGATGCCCTCCTTCTTGGCCTGCGCCACTTCCGCGCGGATCTGGGCGTCCGAGGGCGCCCCCGGCGCGACATAGCCGCCGGTGGCCCCGGGCAGGGCGTCCGGCGTGCCGACCTTGCCGGCCACCTCGTGCTTGACCACTTCGCCCACGCTCGAGCTCGGCGGAAGCGGCAGCGCTTTGGTGGTGGCCCCCGTCGCCGAGGCGCCGGTCGCGGCGCTCGCGGTCCTGGTGGTCGAGGCCGGCGCCGTCTTGGCCGCCGCGGCGCTGCGGGCCGGTCCCGCGGGGGATGAGGAGCCGCAGCCCGAAAGGGCAGCAACGACCGCCACCCCGAGGGCGAATCTCAGGGCGGCAGGGCGACTCCGGAGCATCCTCGCGATGTTACCCCGGCTGCTCCGCGCGCTCGCCGGGTGCCCCGGACCTGTTGATTCGTCCAGTTGCCCGCAAACTGCGACAGGCGCGGCGTTGCAAGCCCGATTCTCGCGTTGATCTGAAACGGCGTGCCGCATGAAGGGGCCGCCCCGGGAAGCGAGACCAATGTCCACAGGTGACACGCCCAGAAAGCAGGGAGCCTCCAATGCCGGTGCGCAGCCGGCCCCGGGTGCAGGCCCTCTCGCGAAGCTCCGTGCGCTGTCCCACCGCCGCAACGCCGCGTGGGTCGCGGCCGCTGTCGTGGTGATGGTCGGCGGCACGATCGTGTCGATCGTGGGCGCACAGGGAATGGCCCACTCGAATGCCGACAAAGCGCGTCTCGCGTTCCACCTGAACTCGGCCGAGGTTGCCGCGACGCTGAAGCTCGCGATCCAGCACGAGGAAGACCTGGTGATCAACGCGAGCGCGTTCATCACGGGTAACCCGCACGCGAGTCCCGCGCAGTTCGACCGCTGGGCGGAATCCGTGAGGGCGATGCAGCGCTACCCCGAGCTCCGCGACCTCGGGTTCGTGGCGCTGGTCCCCGCGAGGCAGCTGCCCGCCTTCGAACGCAAACTCGCCGCCGAGCCGCTCCGGCCGCTCGGCGCGACCGCGCCGATCCCGCCGGAAAACCACGAACTGATCCCCTACGGCGCGCGTCCCTACTACTGCCTCGCGGTCGACGCGCTCGTGAGCGACGCGTCGAGCCTGATGCCGGGCAACGTCGACTACTGCGCATTCGCGCCGACGCTGGCCGTGACCCGCGAATCAGGGCAGGCCAGCTACGCCCCGTTCAGCTTCGGCCAGGCCACGACGCTGGGAGTTGAGACGCCGGTCTACCGCGGCGGAGGCGTCCCGTCCACGAAAGCCGCCCGCGAACGCCAGTTCGTCGGCTGGCTCGGAGAGCTCCTGGTTCCCGGAGCCGTCCTGTCCCGGGCCCTCGAGGGGCACCCTGGGATCGCCGTCCAGTTCGTCTACTCCAAGGGCACCTCCCACGTCGCCTTCTCCAGCGGGCGGCCGCCGGCCAACGGCGAGCGCACGACGATCGACCTGCACAATGGCTGGTGGGTCATCAGCTACGGGCCGGCGGTCGCCGCCGGCGTCCTGCACAACCCGCAGGCGCTTTGGCTGATGGGTGCCGGGATCCTGCTCAGCGTCGTGTTCGCGATGCTCGTGCTGACACTCGGCACCGGACGCACGCGGGCCCTGAAACTCGTCAGCGAGAAGACCCGCGAGCTCTCGCACCTCGCCCTGCACGACGCCCTCACCGGACTTCCCAACCGCGCGCTCGTCCTCGACCGCGCGGACCGCATGCTCGCGCGGGCCGAACGCGAGCCGGGGATGCTCGCCGGCGCGCTGTTCATCGACATCGACGGCTTCAAGCACGTGAACGACAGCCACGGCCACGCCGCCGGCGACCAGCTCCTGAAGGTCGTGGGCGAGCGGCTCCAGAGCTCGGTGCGCGAACAGGACACGGTCGGGCGCCTCGGCGGGGACGAGTTCGTGGTCCTCGTGGAGTCCACGGCGGGCGAATCGACGCTGGACCTGCTCGCCGACCGCCTCACCGACGTGCTGCGCGATCCGATCGAGCTGGACGACGGGCGCAAGATCTTCTCCGTCACCGCCAGTATCGGTGTCGCCGCGGGCCAGTACTCGACCCCCGACGACCTTCTGCGCGACGCGGACCTCGCACTGTATGCCGCGAAGGCGGCCGGCAAGGACCGCTACACACTGTTCGACGAGCGGCTCCACGCGGGCGGCGACATGTTCGAGCTCGAGGCGGACCTCAGCTCGGCGGTCCAGTCCGAGCAGCTCTTCCTCGTCTACCAGCCTATCTTCGCGCTGCCGAGCCAGGACGCCGTATCGGTCGAGGCGCTCGTGCGCTGGCAGCACCCGACGCGCGGGATCGTGCCACCCGACAGCTTCATCCCGCTCGCGGAGGAGAACGGCCTGATCATCCCGATCGGACGCTGGGTGCTCGAAGAGGCGTGCCGCCAGGCGGCGGTGTGGTCCAAGGAAGGCCTGCAGCTCGGGATCTGCGTGAACGTGTCCGCGCATCAGCTCGGCCGCAAGGGCTTCGCCGACGATGTGCGCAAGGCGCTGCAGGAGTCGGGTATCGAACCGTCCTCGCTGACGCTCGAGATCACCGAGACGACGCTGATGCGCGACGTGGACGCGGCGTGCGAGCACCTCGAAGCGCTCAAGGCGCTCGGCGTTCAGGTCGCGATCGACGACTTCGGGACCGGATACGCGTCGCTGTCGCACCTGCGCAGGATGCCCGTCGACATCCTGAAGATCGACCGCAGCTTCGTTGGCGCGCTGAACGACGGCGGGCACAGCCGGGAGCTGCTCGAGGCGATCTTCGGCGTCGGGCAGGCGCTGTCGCTCACGGTCGTCGCGGAGGGCGTTGAGGACGAGAGCCAGCTCGCAGTCCTGGAGGAGATGGGGTGCGACCGCGCCCAGGGCTTCCTGCTCGGGATGCCGAGCCCGGCGGAGGTCGTCGAGGGAATGTTCGGGCCGCGCGCCGCGCGCAGGACCGCGGGATTCCAGTCCGCGTGAGCGCTGCCGGTGCCCCCTGGCACGGCGCGTCCTTATAATCACGCTCCCGACGGGCTCCCCTGGCCCCGGGACAAGACCAACCACTCAGGAGGTTCTCATGAGCAGGCTCGCCAAGATAGGCGTTCCCGCGCTCGCCATCCTCGCCCTCGCCGGCTGCGGAAGCAGCAGCTCGAGCACGAGTTCGACGGCGACCTCGACGACGACGTCGGCGTCCAACAGCGCAAACGCGGCGGTGGTGGCTCTCGTCCCCGCCGGCATCAAGTCCAAAGGCACGCTGATCGTGGCCTCGGACGCAACCTATGCACCCAACGAGTTCATCGCCGAAGACGGCCACACCGTGATCGGGATGGATCCCGATCTGATGAAGGCACTCGGCGAAGTGATGGGCCTGAAGGTGAACGTCACCAACGCGACGTTCGACACCATCATCCCGGGTCTCGCAGCCGGCAAATACGACGTCGGCGCGTCCTCGTTCACCGACACCCTGGAACGCCAGAAGACGGTTGACTTCGTGACCTACTTCACGGCCGGCGTCTCGTTCTACGGCAAGACGTCGGGCGGCCCCGAAGTCAAATCCGTCGAAGACCTCTGCGGCAAGACCGTCGCGGTCGAGAAGGGCACGACCGAGGAAGAAGAAGCCAAAGCGCAGAGCGGAAAGTGCACCAAAGCCGGAAAGAAGTCGGTCACGGTGCTCGTGTTCCCGGACCAGAACGGCGCGAACCTCGCGCTCTCGAGCGGTCGCGCGGAACTGGGCATGGCCGACTCGCCGGTCGCGGCATACGCCGTCAAGCAGTCGAACGGCAACTTCAAGCTGATCGGCCCGACCTACGGAAACGCTCCCTACGGGATCGCGCTGCCGAAAGGTAACGGCATGGCGAAGCCGGTGCAGGCGGCTCTGAAGATCCTGATCGCGAACGGCACGTACATGAAAATCCTCGAAAAATGGGGTGTCCAGGCGGGCGCGATAACCAACCCCGAAATCAACGGGGCGAAGAGCTAGGAGCAGCAGCTGGTGTCCTCACCCGAGGTCACCAGCCCGGCCGGGCGGCCCGACGACATAGTGGCCGTCCCGGTCCGGCACCCCGGCCGCTGGGTCGCGGCCGGGGTCGTCGTCGTGGTCACCGCGGCGATCGTCCGCTCGGTGGTCACGAACCCCCACTTCGAATGGGGTGCGGTCGGGAACTACCTGTTCGCGACCCCGATCCTCGAAGGGCTCGTGGTGACGCTCGAGCTGACCGTGATCGCGATGGTCATAGGGATCCTGCTCGGCGTCGTGCTCGCGGTGATGCGCCGCTCGCCGAACCCGCTCGTGTCACGCTCGAGCTGGCTCTACATATGGTTCTTCCGCGGCACCCCTGTCCTGGTGCAGCTGCTGTTCTGGTACAACATCGCCGCCCTGTACCCCAAGCTCGGGATCGGGATCCCTTTCGGCCCGGCCTTCGTGCACCCGGACGTCAACTCGCTGATCACCGCGTTCAGGGCGGCGGTGCTCGCACTCGGGCTCAACGAGGCGGCCTACATGGCCGAGATCGTCAGAGCGGGGATGATCTCCGTCGACGAGGGGCAGACGCACGCGGCCCAGTCGCTCGGGATGTCGCGCCTGCAGACGATGCAGAGGATCGTGCTGCCGCAGGCGATGCGGGTGATCATCCCGCCGACCGGCAACGAGACGATCTCGATGCTCAAGACGACCTCGCTCGCGAGCACGATCGCCGTCGCCGAGCTCCTGTACTCCGCGCAGCTGATCTACTCGCGCAACTACAAAGTGATCGCGCTCCTGATCGTGGCGAGCATCTGGTACATCGTCTGCACGAGCATCCTCTACGTCGGGCAGTACTACCTCGAGCGCTACTACGGCAAGGGCGCGAGCCGCGAGGCGAAAGCAAGGCAGTGGCTGCGGAGTGAGAACCTGTCGGCCTCGCACGACGGGGGCGGGATTTGACGATCGCCCCGATGGTCAGCGCTGAGGGCGTGCACAAGCGCTTCGGGCGCCTGGAGGTGCTGCGCGGGATCAACCTGACCGTTGGATTCGGCGAGGTGATGTGCCTGCTGGGACCGTCCGGGTCAGGCAAGTCGACGTTCCTTCGCTGCATCAACCACCTCGAGAAAATCAACGCCGGGCGCCTGATGGTCGACGGCGAGCTGGTCGGCTACCGCCAGGTCGGGGACCGGCTGCACGAGCTGCGCGAGTCGGAGGTCGCACGCAAGCGCTCGGAGATCGGGATGGTCTTCCAGCACTTCAACCTGTTCCCGCACATGACCGCGATGGAGAACATCACGTGCGCGCCGGTGCACGTCAAGGGCCTGCCTCGCGAGCAGGCGCGGGCCCGTGCGGCGGAGCTTCTGAGCCAGGTCGGCCTCGCCGACAAGGCGGGCGCCTACCCCGTGCAGCTGTCCGGAGGCCAGCAGCAGCGCGTCGCAATCGCCCGTGCGCTCGCGATGGACCCCAAGCTGATGCTGTTCGACGAGCCGACCTCCGCGCTGGACCCCGAGCTCGTGGGTGAGGTTCTGAAGGTCATCAAGGACCTAGTCGTGGACGGCATGACGATGGTGGTCGTGACTCACGAGATCGGTTTCGCTCGCGAGGTGGCCGACACGGTCGTGTTCATGGACGGCGGCGTCGTGGTCGAGTCCGGGCGGCCGGAACAGGTGCTCGTGGAGCCGCGCCAGGAGCGCACGCGCGCGTTCCTTTCGAAGGTGCTCTAGGGGTCAGCCGAGCGCTTCGTCCAGGCGCGCGATCGCCTCGGGAAGGTTGGAACGGCCGAAGCCGATGCGGATGTGCTCGGGCCGGTCGTAGACGTCGCCCGGCAGCAGCAGGACCCCGGCCCGCTCGGCGATTCCCTCACACCACGCGCGCACGTCCATCGCGGGCCGCACCCGCGGGAAGCCGATCGGCCCCGCCGCCGGGTGCACCCACTCCAGCAGGTCTCTGCGGCGCTCCATCAGGTCATCCACGAGCGGCAGGTTTGCGAGCACGATCGACCGGCTGCGCTCCACGAGCCGCGCGGAGTGGCGCAGCGCGAGCGCGACCAGCAGTTCACTCGGGGCGCTCGAGCAGATCGTGGTGTACAGCTTCAGCTCCCTTATCGCGGCGATCAGCTCGGGGTCCCTGCCAGTCAGCCAGCCGATCCGCAGGCCCGGCAGGCCATAGGCCTTGGAGACGGTGTTCAGCGAGAGCGCCCGCTCATACAGGTCCGAGGCCACAGGCAGCCTGTCGTCGGGGTCATGCTCGAGGCCCCGGTACACCTCGTCGCTGAACAGGACGATCGAGGACTCCGAGCAGATGCCGATGATCGCATCGAGCACGGCGCGAGGCATCTGAGTGCCGGTCGGGTTGTGGGGGCTGTTGACGTAGATGAGCCGGGTGTTCGGGCGCAGCAGCGAGCGCAGCTCGTCGAGGTCGTGGGCCCAGTGGTCCTCGTGGCGGCGCTCCCACAGGCTCACATGCGCACCGGTGCTCCTGGCAACCTCGATCGCCGATCCGTAGCAGGGGGCCTCGACGATCGCGTGATCCTCGGGGCCGAGCAGCGCGTGATACGCGAGGAATATCCCCTCCTCGGCGGCGGCCAGCGTGAACACATCCCGCGCCTCCGAGCGCTCATCGAGCGCTGCGATCGCGTCGCGCAGCCCGGGCGACCCGGAGACTTCGGTGTAGCCGAGGCGCTGCTCGAGCAGGCGCTCCTGTGCGCCATCCTCGAGCGCGAGGACGTCCGCCGTGCTGAGCGACTCGCAGTCGCTGCTCGAGAGCATCAGCTCCGCGCTGAACTCCCACCGGTCGTAGAAGCGCTCGATCTCGAATGGCCGGATTCGCACATGCGGGATCCTAGCCACGGCATGCCCGTCGCAGGATTCACGCGCGCCGGGGCGAAGCCCTCCACACCCTGCGTCAACTGGAGGAGCCTGAATGCGCCCGTTTTCCGTCGTGCTCGTGATCGCGGCCCTGGCCGTCGCCGGATGTGGATCGGGCTCCAGCTCCACCACCTCGAGCTCGAACGCCGCCGCCACGACGGCGAGCGCGCCGGCCGGCTCGGGCGGCCTCAGCGCCGCCAAGTTCGTCCTGCACACGGGTCTGGCGTTCGGCGCCTTCCACCGCTACATCTACAAGCCGATCCAGGCCGGGGATCTTCAGAACCCGCTCTCGCACAAGCTGACCGCCCTGAAGGCGACGGCCGCGGCGGCGTTCATGGTCCACGAGATCAAGCTCGCCGTGGTGGCCGCGCAGAGCTCACCGGCCCTTATGAAGCTCGTGGCCCCGCTGAGCGCCCTCGCCGCCGGCGTCAAGTCAGCGGTCGCGTCGGGCACCGTAAGCGCGACGACGCTGGCGACCGGAGAGTCCGTGGTTCAGTCCATCAAGAGCCAGGCGGCCGGCGCAGGCGCGACGATCGTCGAAAAGACGCCCGCGACGCCGTAGGGCCGGCGCGGGCGGCCGGCCGGCGGCTACGCCGCGGTGGGCTGCGCGGGCACCGCGGGCGCCGTCAGCTCCCAGACGGCGAGCGCGATCAGGACCGCCGCGACCGCGGCGCTCAGCGCCGCCGCGGAGAGGACCGCCGCGAGCGGGGCGAGCAGCGCGAGGCCCAGGACGGCGGTGATCCGCTTCGGGCTGACCGAGCCGATCATCCGCATGCGGAACAGGGTCTCGCCGAGCAGGTAGACGATCGGCCCGCCGATCATCATCACGGCCGCGGCGGTACCGGGAACGTCCCTCGGTGAGGCGATCAGCAGATCGTCCCCGACCGCGACCATGATGATCCCGGCGACGATCGGCAGATGCAGGTAGGTGTAGGCGTCGCGCGCCAGGCTCCCGGAGTCCTCTGCCCCCGCGATCCGGCGCCGTGAGTGCTCGGCGACCTCGCCGAAGTAGAGCCACCACAGGGCGCCCGTGCCGAGGAACGCGAGCGCGAGCGCCAGGACGACGACCGCGCTCAGCCCGCGTCCCGCGGCAGTGGCGCCCGTGACGACGATCGACTCGCCGAGCGCGATGATGATGAAGGCCTGAAAACGCTCCGCGAAATGCCCTCCCTCGACCGGGTATTCCTCCGACGTGGACCGCCCCAGCCACGGCGTGCGATAGCCCAGGAACGGAGCGAGCAGATCGATCGCCAGGGCCGCACCCCACAGCGCGAGGCGGGTTCCCGACGTGGCGAGGGCGCCCGCGATCCACAGGCATCCCGACGCGATGCTCCACACGAGGATCCGCTGCAGCGTCGCGCGCAGCCCGTGCCCGGCGTCCAGCAGCAGCGACCCCGCGAGGTTGCGTCCCACCTGCATCGCGACGTAGGCGCCGGCGAACAGCAGCGCGTTCTCGCCGAAGGCGGTTGGGATCGCGGCGGACATCAGCAGGCTCGCGAGCGTGCACGCGACGAGCACCAGCCGCACCGTCGCCGACGCCGGGTCGAACCAGTTGACCATCCACGTGGTGTAGATCCACGCCCACCACACGACGACGAGCAGGAACACCGCGCGGCCCGCGCCCGCGAACGTGAGGTCGCCGATCAGCAGATGTGAGATCTGCGTGACCGCGAACACGTAGACGAGGTCGAACAGCAGCTCCACCGAGGTGGTCGGCTGCTCGCCGCCGTCTCGCGGCCGCAGGTGCGGGGAGGGCCTGCTCATTCGCTCCGCGCGAACGATAGAGCGCCCCCGAAGGACTGCGCTCGCCTCGCGCGGGAGCGCTCAGCCGGACAGGTGGATGAGGCCGTTGACGACGAGATAGCAGCCGATCGCCGCCAGCAGCACCACCAACATCGTGCGCCCGCGGCCTGCGAACCAGCCGTTGACGGCCTCCAGGGTCCGCGTGCCGCGCTCGGGAGCCACGAGCAGCATCAGCATCGGCAGCTCCACCATCCACAGCATCAGCACCACGATCACCGCGAGCGCGATCAGCTCCGAGCCTTTGCCCATGTTCGCGCCCGCAACCGACCCGACGGCGCCGATGTACTGCGGGGACGGCAGCAGGTAGAGGGTCACGCCCAGCACGAACGCGAGCCTGCTGCTCTGCAGGTAGCGGTCGATGCGCGATCGCTTCCCGGGGTCGCGTGGCCTCGCGGGACGCGTCCGCACGTAGATCGCCAGGCCGACGAGGGCGACGCCGACCGCGAGCTGAAGCGCGGCGCCCGGAGTGCGGTGATGGATCCCGGTGATGCCGAGCTGGACCAGCGCGATCAGCATCAGCAGGCCGACGGCGTAGGTCGTGGCCATTGCGGCCAGTACGAACGAGATCAGGCGCGGGCGCATACCGGGGCCGCGCCCGATCGCGATCAAGGCCGCCACTGCCGGCGGGTAGATCGAGCCGGCGAGGGCGAGCGTGAAGGCCTGCGTGGGCATCGCCGGCGGCCGCGCGGACGCGGCTAGGCGCCGGTGCCCGACTGGTCGCCCTCGCGGGCTTCGAGGTCCCGCAGGAGCTCCTGCGAGACCGCATCGCGCTGCAGCCGCGCGTCGGTCATCGGCTCGGTCAGCCCCCGCAGCACCGAGAGCGCCGCCCACCGGCGGGGGCGGATCACGCGCGGCCGGCGCTCCTCGATGGCCTGCACGATCGCTTTGCCGGCGACGGCCGGCGCCAGGCGCTTGTGCAGCGGGCGCGGGAAGTTCGCGAGCATCCTCTGCGCGAGCGGGTCAGCGTCTATCGCGACCCGCACCATCTCGGTGTCGATGAACCCGAAGTAGGCGACCGTGACGCCCGCCCCGTGCTGCGCGAGCTCGGCGCGCAGCGCTCGGCCGAACTGCTCGACGGCGGCCTTGCTCATCGCGTACGGAGCCGTCCCGACCCCGTTGATGAACGCGTACACCGAGGAGATCACGACGATGTGCCCGCGGCGCCGGATGATCTCGGGCAACGCGGCATCCACCGTCCTGTAGACGCCCATCAGGTTGACGTCGAGCACGCGCTCGAAGGTCTCGGTCGGCATGCTGCGGAAGGTCGCAACCGCCGGCGCGATCCCCGCGTTCGCAACGAGCACGTCCAGCGAGCCGAACCGCTCGACGGTCTCGGCGACCGCACGCTGCATCGCCGAGCGGTCCGTCACGTCCGCGACCAGGCCGAGCGCGCGCTGGTCGTGAAGCTCGGCCGCCGCGCGCGAGACGCTGTCGGGGTCGAGATCCACGATCGCAACGGACGCGCCGCGCGCGATCAGGGCCTTCGCTGTCTCAAAGCCGATCCCGCGCGCACCGCCCGTGACGAGGGCAACTCTCCCAGGAAGGTCATAGCGCGCCATCGGCTGAACTCTCTCAGATACCGCCGCGGAACCCGCGGCGGTATACCTGTAGGCGCTTTGACCTGGAGCCTCGCGACCCTCGGGCTGACACTGCTGCTGGTCGCGGGGGTGTCGGGACGCCTCACGGGCACCGCGGTGACCCCCGCGATGGTCGTCGTCGCGGTCGGCGTGCTCGTGGGCCCGCTGGTGCTCGGAGACCTCACGATCGGCCCGAGCAGCTCGACGGTGCGCACGCTCGCAGAGGGCACGCTCGCGGTGGTCCTGTTCTCAGATGCCTCGCGTGTCGATCTGGCGGCGCTGAGGCGCGAGCGCTCGATCCCGATCAGGCTCCTCGGCGTGGGGCTCCCGCTGACGATCGCGCTCGGCGCGCTGCTCGCGGCCTGGCTGTTCCCGTCGCTGTCGCTCACCGGAGCGCTGATCCTTGGCGTGATCCTCGCCCCGACCGACGCGGGCCTCGGCAGCGCCGTCGTGACCGACCCGCGGCTGCCCCAGCGCGTGCGGCAGTCCCTGAACGTCGAGAGCGGCCTGAACGACGGCATCTGCGTGCCGCTGCTGCTGATCGTCCTCGCAGCAGCGGAAGGGGGCGCTCAGCCGGCGCGAGTGATCTACGAAGAGATCGGCTTCGGCCTCGCCGGAGGGGTCTTCGCGGGCGTCGCCGCGGGGGCCGTGATGAGGTTCGGCTCACCGCGGAAGCTGATCGACGAGGCGTGGCGGCCGCTCGTGCCGATCGCCGCCGCGATCCTCGCCTATGGCGTTGCCGGCGCGCTGGGCGGGTCGGGCTTCATAGCAGCGTTCATCGCCGGCGGGCTGTTCGGCGCGATCGCGCGGCCGGGAGGCGAGGGCGAGATGCACTTCATCGAGCAGTCCGGCGCGCTCCTGGGAGGCGTCACGTTCCTTGTGTTCGGCGCGGTGCTGCTCGGGCCCGAGCTCGATCATCTGACATGGCAGCTGATCCTGTACGCGGCGGCGAGCCTCACCGTGGTGCGCATGCTGCCGGTGGCCTTCGCACTCCTCGGGACGGGCGCGCGAGCGCCCACCGTGGGGCTGATCGGCTGGTTCGGGCCGCGGGGCCTGGCCTCGATCGTGTTCGCCGTGATCGTCGAGGACGCGCATCGCCCCAACAGCTCGGCGATCCTCACCGCTGCCTACCTCACCGTCGGGCTGTCCGTGATGGCGCACGGCGCCTCGGCGGTGCCGCTCGTCCGCCGCTACGCGGCCTGGTATGGGCGCGGCGGCGGACCCTCGGGCATGGAGTCCGCCCCCGCCCACGAGCACCGCATGCGGGGGCCGCGTGCTGCGCCCTCGCTCGAAGGCGCCGCGGCTACTCGATCGTGATCGTGTAGCCGGCCTGTTCGAGCTCCGCCACAACGGCCTTCGTGTGCTCCCGGCCGCGGGTCTCCAGGGTCAGCTCGACCCCGGTCTCCCGCACGTGCAGCGGCACCGCCTCCCGGATGTGCTCCAGTGTCACGAGGTTCGCGCGGGCGTGCGCGACGCAGCCGAGCAGCTCTGCCAGGCCGCCCGGCTGGTCCGGCACGCGCGTGAAGATCCGGACCCTGCGGCCCTCCTCGGTTTCGCGGCGCCGCAGCAGGCTCGCGAGCAGGCCACTGTCGACGTTGCCGCCGGAGACCACCGCCACGGTCGTTCCGCGCGCCGCGGGCAGATGTCCGCCGAGGAGCAGAGCAACGCCGACCGCACCCGCACCCTCGACCACGAGCTTGGCGTTCTCCGCGAGGAAGACCATCGACTCGGCGATCTCGTCCTCCCCCACCGTCCGCAGGTCGTCCAGGAGCTCTGCGAGCAGCGGCAGTGTCAGCTCGCCGGGGCGCTTGATCGCGATCCCGTCCGCGATCGTCGCCGAGCTGGGAGGGTGCGCCGGCGGCCTTCCCTGCAGCGCGTCGGCATATGGAGCGCATGCGGCGGCCTGCACTCCGATGATCTCCACGCCAGCCCCGAGCAGCGCGATCCCGATCCCCGCCGCGAGCCCGCCGCCGCCCACCGGCACGAGCACGCGGGCGAGATCCGGCACGTCCTCGAGCAGCTCCGCGCCGAGCGTGCCCTGCCCCGAGATCACGTCGATGTCGTCAAACGGGTGGACCAGCGCCGCGCCGGTCTCCTGCGCACGGGCGCGAGCGGCCGCGAGTGCGTCATCGACCGAGGCGCCCTGCAGGTTCACGCGCGCGCCGAGACGCTCGACGGCGGCGACCTTCGAGACCGCGGCGTCGACGCGGCATGATCACCTCGCACTCCAGGCCGCGCACGCGCGCCGCCTGGGCGAGGGCACGGCCGTGGTTGCCCGCGCTCGCGGTGATAAGTCCCGCGGATGCGCGCTCGCCCAGGCAGGAGACCTTGTTCAGGGCGCCACGCAGCTTGAACGAGCCGGTGCCCTGCAGGCACTCCGCCTTCAGCGAGACCGCCGTGCCCACGCGCTCGGAGAGCGCTCCGCTTGCGATCGACGGCGTGCGCACCGCGATGCCGGCGATCGCCGAGCGGGCGGCCGCGACGTCGGCGCGGGCGATCAGATCCGCGGCTGTTTGCCCAGGCTCGGCAGGGTGCGATCGTTCTCCGCTCTCCATGCAGTGAAGGTATAGGCTGCGAGCCTTATCGCGCAACGGGGTAGGTGGAGATGGATGAGCTGCATGACATCCTGCCGGGACTGCAGTCGAAACTCGGGGCCCTCAGCGGCGCGCCGGAGCCCCTCGACGGCGGCATCACCAACCGCAACTTTCGCGCCACGCTCGGCGGCGTCGAGTATGTGATCCGACGGCCCGGGAAGGACACCGACCTGCTCGGGATCGACCGCGACGCGGAGCGCTTGGCGAACGAGCAGGCCGCCGCTCTCGGCATCGCACCCGCAGTCGCGACGACCCTCGATGACTGCCTCGTGACCCGCTTCCTGACGTGCTCGCCGATCGATCGCGAGGGACTGCAGGTCGGCGTCGAGGAGCTCGCGCGCGCCCTGCGCGCCTTCCACGACAGTGAGGTGCAGCTGCCCACCGGCTTCTGGGTGCCCGAGCTGCTCGAGGATTACGCGCGGATCGTGGCGCAGCGCGGCGGCTCCCTGCCGGAGGGCTACGACGCCGCGCGCAGCGCCGCGGCGCTCATCGAGCAGGCGCTGCCGCTGACGAGCCCTCGGCCGTGTCACAACGACCTGCTGCCCGGCAACATCATCCGCTGCATTCCCGAGGGGCGCCTGATGATCGTGGACTGGGAGTACGCGGGGATGGGCGACCCGCGGTTCGATCTCGGCAACCTGTCCGTGAACAACGACTTCGACGCGGCGATGGACGAGCGCCTGCTCGCCGCCTACGAGGGGGGTCCGCCGAGCGACGCCTCACGCGCCGCGCTTCACCTGATGCGCGTGCTCTCCGATGCCCGCGAGGCCGCTTGGGCGGTCGTGCAGGGCCGCGTCTCGGCGCTGGACTTCGACTTCGAGGGATACGGGCGAGAGCACTTCGAGCGGCTGCGGGAGGCCGTCGAGCACGAGGGCTTCGCGGAATGGCTGTCGGCGGCAAGGGAGGTGGCAGATGGCACGACCTCGTGAGGTACCCGACCGCGCGCGCGTGGTGATCATCGGCGGAGGCGTCGGCGGCGCATCGATCGCGCATCACCTCGCCAAGGTCGGCGAGCGCGACGTGGTGCTGCTCGACCGCAACGAGCTGACGAGCGGATCAACGTTCCACTCCGCCGGGCTCGTGGGGCCAGCTGCGCTCCAGCGTGTCGCTGACCAGGATGATGATGGACTCCGTCGAGCTCTACAGGACACTCGACTGCGGATGGGTCCAGAGCGGCGGCATCCGCCTCGCGTGCACGCCCGAGCGCGAGCAGGAGGTGATGCGCCAGGTGGCGTGGGCCAAGACGTTCGGGCTCCCGCTCGAGCTGATCTCCCCCGAGCAGGCACGCGAGCTCTTTCCACTGATGGACACCGATGGCGTGCGCTGCGGCTCCTACCTGCCGAGCGACGGCTACCTCGACCCCTCGCTGCTGACGACCGCGCTCGTCGACGGGGCCAGAGAGGGCGGCTGCCGCGTCTTCACCCACACGCGTGTGACCGCGATCAACGTTCGGGACGGCCGCGTGCGCGGCGTCGAGACCGAGTGGGGACCGATCGAGGCCGAGGTCGTCGTCAACGCCGGCGGCATGTTCGCGGCGGAGATCGGCCGGCTCGCGGGCGTGCGCGTCCCGATCGTCCCGTTCGCGCATGAGTACCTGGTGACGCAGCCCTTCCGCGAGCGCACACCGGGTCAGCACCTGCCGACCTTGCGCGACCCCGACCTGCTGATCTACTTCCGCGAGGAGGGCGGCGGCCTTGTGATGGGCGGCTACGAGCGCGAATCGGCGCCGTGGGCGCTCGATGAGAATCTCGTCGACGCGATCCCGGCCGACTTCAACGGGCGGCTGCTCGAAGAGGACTGGCCGCGCTTTGAGGAGATCGCGAAGAACTCGTCAAAGCGCGTGCCGGTGATGGACAAGATCACGGTCACACGCCTGATCAACGGCCCGGAGGCGTTCACGCCCGACAACGAGTTCTGCCTCGGCGAGAGCGAGGTCGCGGGCTTCTTCGTGGCGGCGGGGTTCTGCGCCCACGGCCTCGCCGGAGCGGGCGGCATCGGGAAGGTGATGGCCGAGTGGATACTCGGCGGCGAGCCCGCAATGGACGTCTGGGAGATGGACATCCGGCGCTTTGGCCCCCACTTCCGCTCACCCGGCTACACGCTGAAGCGCACGAAGGAGGTCTACGAGACCTACTACGACATCCGCTATCCCGGACACGAGCGCCTGGCCGGACGGCCGCTGCGGATTTCGAGCGCCTATCCGTGGCACATCGAGCACGGAGCGGCATTCGGTGAGAAGTCGGGCTGGGAGCGGGTCAACTGGTATGAGGGCAACGCGGCGGCGGGCGACGAGTCACTGCGACCCCGTGGCTGGGCCGGGATGCACTGGTCGCCGGCGATAGGAGCCGAGCACAACGCCACCCGGGAGCGCGCGGGGCTGTTCG
>CAWGWU010000015.1:0-139223 GCA_963826345.1 uncultured Solirubrobacteraceae bacterium | reverse complement strand
CACGACGAACGGGTGCTGTGGGACGAGATGGACAACGTCGCCGAGATCCTCTCCGACGGCCGCCCGTTCCTCGCGGGCGAGAGCTTCGGCGCCGCGGACCTGACGTTCGCCTCGCTGTCGGCGGCCGTGATCTGGCCCCCCGGATATGGCGTCGCCCTGCCCGATCCCGAGTCCGTCTCTGCACAGGCCGCCGCGCTGGTTCGCAGTGCGCGCGAGCACCCCGCCGGCCGCCACGCGCTGCGGATGTTCGAGACCGAGCGCCGGTACGCACCGCGCGCTCCGTGAGGGCCCACGGGGCGGGAGCTGATTGTCCATTCCGGCGCCTTGCCCGTGTCTGAGCGGGTAAATAGACTCGGGCCGATGGCTTCGGGCGGAGGCACCACGATCGACCTGCCGGGCTCCACTCCGACACCTCCCGCCGGTCCTGGCTCGGAGACCGCGGTGCGCCTGTCGGGCGTGCGCAAGACCTACGGCGACGTGGTCGCTGTCGAGCGACTCTCCCTGGATATACGCAACGGCGAGTTCTTCACGATGCTCGGTCCTTCGGGCTCGGGCAAGACGACGACGCTGCGTGTCATCGCGGGCTTCGAGCTCGCGGACTCCGGCAGCATCGAGCTGCACGGGACGGACGTCACGAACAGCCCGCCGTATGAGCGGCCGGTGAACACCGTCTTCCAGGACTATGCGCTGTTCCCTCACATGAGCGTGCTGGACAACGTCGCGTACGGGCTGCGGGTCAAGGGCGTCGGCAAGCGCGAGCGCCGCGCCAGCGCGGAGCGAGGCGCTGGAGATGGTGCGCCTTCCCGGTGTCGGGGCCAGGCGCCCGATCCAGCTCTCCGGCGGGCAGCGCCAGCGCGTGGCGCTCGCGCGGGCGCTCGTGAACCGGCCGCGGGTGCTGCTGCTCGACGAGCCGCTCGGTGCGCTGGACCTCAAGCTGCGGCAGGAGATGCAGATCGAGCTGAAGTCGATCCAGCGCGAGCTGAGCGAGCGCATCACCTTCATCTACGTCACCCACGACCAGGACGAGGCGCTGACGATGAGTGACCGGATCGCGGTCTTCTCCCACGGCCGCGTCGAGCAGATCGGCACGCCGGGCGATGTCTATGAGCGACCCGTCAACGAGTTCGTCGCGGGCTTCGTCGGGACCTCGAACATCGTCACGACCGCGCGGCCGGCGGTTCATCATCAGGCCCGAGAAGATCACGGATCCTCGGCGAGGGCGAGCAGGACGTCCTCCGCGCGGCCCGGAACGATCGAGGATGTCGCGTATCTCGGGGCGGTCACCCGCTATGAGGTGGCGCTCGACGAGGGTGAGCGGATGGTCGTGATCAGGCAGAACCGAGAGACGTCAGCGGCCGAGGTAGCCGCGCAGCGAGGCCGACGCGTCCAGCTCGCATGGCGGGAGCAGGACACGTCGGAGCTCGACACAAAACAAGAGGAGGCACAGAAGTCATGAGATTGAAGAGAGTCGACCTGCTGCTCGGCGCGGTGCTGGCGGTGATGGCGGTGGGTGTGAGTGCGTGCGGCAGCTCGTCGAGCAGCACCGCCTCCTCAACCCTGCCGACCAGCGTCGGGGCGGGCGAGGGAGAACTGAACCTGATCGCATGGGAAGGCTACGCCCAGCCCGAATGGGTGAAGCCGTTCGAAAAATCGACCGGCTGCGTCGTGCACGCGAAGTACGCGGGCTCCTCCGACGAAATGGTCGCGCTGATGAGACAGGCAGGCGGCCAGTACGACATGGTCTCCGCGTCCGGCGACGCGAGCCTCGGCTGATCCGCGGCGGCAACGTGCAGGAAATGAACGTCGCGCTCGTGCCGGAATGGAAGAACTTCATCCCGCAGCTGCAGTCGCCGCCGCACAACACGGTGAACGGCAAACACTACGGGATCTCGCTGCAGTGGGGCCCCAACACGCTCCTCTACAGCACAAAGTCGGTGACGCCCGCGCCGACGAGCTGGGCGGCCATCTACAGCCCGCAGTACAAAGGCCAGGTGACGGTCCCGAACAACCCGATCCAGATCGCGGACGCCGCCCTGTACCTGTCAAAGACACAGCCGGCTCTGGGGATCACGGACCCGTATGAGCTCACCGAAGCCCAGCTGAACGCCGCGGTCAAGCTGCTCAAAGAACAGCGGCCGCTGATCAAGAAGTACTGGGCGCTGGCCTCGGACGAGATCGAACTGTTCAAGAACGGGGACGTCGTCGTCGGCGCAGCGTGGCCGTACCAGACGAACACGCTGCAGGCGGACAAAGTGCCCGTCAAAGACCTGATACCCGTCCAGGGCGCCACCGGATGGGCGGACACGTGGATGCTGGCGACGGGCGCCAAACACCCGAACTGCGCCTACAAATGGGTGAACTGGGTGTCGAGCCCGAAAGTCCAGGCCGAGCAGGCGCTGTCGTTCGGCGAGACGCCCGCGAACACGAAGGCGTGCTCCTACATGGAAGAAATCAAGAAAGGCTCGTGCATCCAGTACCACGCGAACGCGAACGCGGCGTACTTCAACAGCATCAAGTTCTGGCGCACGCCGGTCAGCGAATGCGGCAACGGCCAGAACAACTGCATGGACTACAGCGCCTGGCAACAGAAGTGGACGGAAGTCACCGGCTGAGCGATAGCGAGGCAGTGACTTGGCCAGTGGCCCATACGCCGTGAGCAGCACGGCCCGCACCCGCGCGTCGGCGAGTCTCTTTCGCCGGCCGTGGCTGCGGGCCGTCCTGCTGCTCTCGGCGCCGGGCGCCTGGTTCGTGCTGATCTACCTCGCGGCGCTGTTCGTGCTGTTCCTCTCCGCGTTCTGGAGCGTGGAACCGTTCAGCGGGAAGCTGCGAGCACACGTGGACCCTCGCCAACTTCGAAACGCTGGTGAACGTCCCCGTCTACAAAACGATCGCGCTGCGCACGATCGGGATCGCGGCCGCGGTGACGGTCACCGACGCGCTGCTGGCGCTGCCGTTCGCCTTCTTCGCGGTCCGGATCGCCCCGCAGCGCCTGCGCGCCGCGCTGTTCGTGGCCGTCCTCGTCCCGCTGTGGTCCAGCTACCTGGTCCGCGTCTACGTCGTGGCGGCTGATCCTCGCCAAGGACGGCGCGCTGAACTGGACGCTCGAACAGATCGGCCTGAACCCGGTCAACATCGGCTACACCAACTGGGCGGTCTGGATCGTGTTCAGCTACATCTGGCTGCCGTTCATGATCCTGCCGATCTGGGCGGCGATAGAGCGCGTGCCGGACTCCTACATCGAGGCGTCCGCCGATCTCGGCGCCCACGGCTGGCGCACGTTCCGCAGCGTCCTGATGCCGATGATCTTCCCCGGGCATCGTCGCCGGCTCGATCTTCACGTTCGCGCTCACGCTCGGCGACTTCATCACCCCGACGCTCGTCGGCGGCGCGGGCTCTGACTTCATCGGCAACGTCGTCTACGACAGCGTGGGCGTCGCGAACAACGTGCCGTTCGCGGCGGCCTTCGCGACGGTTCCGCTGATGGTGATGGGCGTGTACCTGCTCGTGGCGCGCCGCCTGGGAGCGTTCGAGGCGCTGTGATCGGGACCGGGAAATGGAGCCGGATCGCGTTCGCGGCGTTCGCCGTGGCCGTGCTCCTGTTCCTGTTCATACCGCTCGCGATCATCATCCTCTACGCGTTCAACCCGTCAAACATCCAGAGCTGGCCGCTGGAAGGCCTGTCCACGAAGTGGTTCTCCATCACCTGGGAAAACCAGGAAATGCGCCACGCGCTGTGGCTGTCGATCCGCGCCGGGCTTCTTCGCGACGCTGATCGCCCTGCTGCTCGGGTCGATGGCGGCGTTCGTGGTGCACCGCTTCAAATTCTTCGGTCGCGAGACGATCTCGTTCATCTTCGTGCTCCCGATCGCGCTGCCCGGGATCATCACCGGGATGGCGCTGAACTCGTTCATCGCGTTCAACGGCGTGAACTTCTCGCTGGTGACGATCGTGATCGGCCACGCCACGTTCTGCATCGTCGTCGTCTACAACAACGTCCTCGCGCGTCTGCGAAGAACGCAGACCTCGCTCGTGGAGGCGTCGATGGACCTCGGCGCCGACGGGCCGACCACGTTCCGCCTGGTCACGCTGCCGACGATCGCGACCTCGCTCGTAGCGGGCGGGCTGCTCGCCTTCGCGCTGTCGTTCGATGAGATCGTCGTCACCGAGTTCACGGCCGGCGCGCAGAACACGCTGCCGATCTGGATCTTCGGCAACATCCGCCTCGGCCAGCAGCTGCCGCAGGTCAACGTCGTCGTGCTGATGGTGATCGCGATGACGCTGATCCCCGTCACGCTCGCCCAGCGCCTGACGCGCGACACGGGCGTGCTGCGCGGCACGCCCGGGCCCGCCGCCTACGAGGGCGCCTGCCTGAGCGCGCCCTGGGGCGCGTCTTCATCACGGGCGCGCTCGGCTTCATCGGCGGCGCGCTCGCGGCGCGCCTGCGCGCGGCAGGGCGTCGAGGTGCGCGGAGTGGACGCGCGCGCGGAGCCCGCGCTCGGGGTCATCGCCGGCGACGTGTCCGAGCGCCGGGCGCATGGCAGGCCCACGCCGCAGGCTGCGACACGCGTCATCCACACAGCAGCGATCGTCTCGCTGCGCTCGGGCCTGCAGGACTTCCACCGCGTGAACGTGCGTCGGCACGCAGAACGCGCTCGAGGCGGCGATCGCGGCCGGCGCGAGCCGCTTCGTGCAGCTCTCCTCGGTGACGGTGTTCGGCAACGACTTCCCCGACGGGGCCGACGAGGACCACCCCGTCAGGCTGCTCGGCGTGCCCTACGTGGACACCAAGATCGCCGGCGAGCAGGTCGTGCTGCAGGCCCACGCCGCGGGCGAGATGGCGGTGACGCGTGATCCGCCCGGGCGACGTCTACGGCCCCGGGTCGCGCCCGTGGATCCTCACGCCGCTGAAGGAGATCCAGCGCGGCCGGCTGATCCTGCCGGCCGGCGGCAGGGGCATCCACAGCCCCGTCTACGTCGATGACCTCGTCGACGGCATCGCCGCCGCGGCCGGGCCGAGCAGGCGGCCGGGCGAGGTGATCACGCTCTCCGGATCCGCGGGTGTCAGCACCGGCGACTACTTCGGGCGGATCGCGTGCGATGACCGGGCGGCCGCGGGTCCGCACGGCCCCGACGCGGGTGCTGCTGGCGCTGACGGGCGCGCAGGCGGCGGTCGAGCGCGCGCTGTCGCGGCCGAGCGAGATCAACCCGAGCGCCGTTCGCTACCTCACGCAGCACGGGCACGTACTCGATCGAGAAGGCGAGGCGGCTGCTCGGCTATCGAGCCGAATGTCGACGCTGGAGGAGGGGATGCGCCGCAGCGAGGCGTGGCTGCGCGAGCAGGGACTGCTCGCCGGCGGGATAACGTAGCGCGCGATGGACCAGAACCAGACGCCCTACCTCGACGCGCTGCGCGAGTACGCAGCGCCAAGCCCCGCACGGCTGCACGTGCCCGGCCACAAGGGCGGCCAGGGCGCCGACCCGGGCCTGATCGAGGCGATCGGCGAGCAGGCGCTGAGGATGGACATCCCGGCGCTGACCTACGGCATCGACGTCGGCGTCGACCCGACGCCGTTCGAGCACGCGCAGCGGCTGGCGGCCGAGGCCTGGGGCGCGCGCCGCGCCTGGTTCCTGATCAACGGCGCATCGCAGGGCAACCTCGCGGCGGGCCTCGCGCTCGCGCACCGCGGCACGGACGTCGTGGTGCAGCGCAACGCCCACTCGAGCACGATCGACTCGCTCGTCATGTCCGGGATGCGCCCGACGTTCGTCGCGCCGGAGATCGACCCCGAGCTGGGCATCGCGCACTGCCTGACGCCCGAGACGCTCGACGCGGGGCTCGCGGCCACGCCGGGCGCCGTCGGCGCATGGGTCATCTCGCCCACGTACTTCGGCGCCGTCGCCGACATCCGCGCGCTCGCCGAGGTCGCACACGCCCGCGACGTGCCGCTGATCGTCGATGAGGCGTGGGGGGCGCACATGGCCTTCCACGAGCGCCTTCCCGAGCACGCGCTCTCCGCGGGCGCGGACCTCGTGATCTCCAGCACGCACAAGATCGTCGGGAGCCTCACCCAGTCCGCGATGCTGCACCTCGGCCACGGGGCGGCCGAGCGGATCGGCGAGGACACCGTCGACCGCGCCGTGACGCTCACGGAGTCGACGAGCCCCAACTCGCTGCTGTTCGCGTCGCTCGACGCCGCCCGCCGGCAGGCGGCCGTGCACGGCCGCGAACTCCTCGAGCACACGATGGAGATCCTCGCCGAGGGCGCGCGCGCGAAATCAGCGCGATCGAGGGCCTGGAGGTGCTCGACGACCGGCTCGCCGGACGCGCCGGGCGTGCACGCATACGACCCGCTCCGCCTCGCCGTGGACGTGCGCGGCGTCGCCGCGAGCGGCTATGAGATCGCGCCGATGCTGCGCGAGATCGACGACATCAACCTGGAGCTCTACGGGCAGAACGTGCTCGTCGCCGTGTTCGGGATGGGCGAGCGCCGCCTGCCGGAGGCCGGCCGGCTCGTCGCCGCGCTGCGCGACCGCGGTGGACCGGGTCGGCCTGGAACCGGAGGGGGAGAGCGCGAGCTTCGCGACCGCGCCGCCATGGGGCGAGCTGGCGATGACCCCGCGCGAGGCCTACCTCGGCGCCCAGGAGGTGGTGCCGGCGGCGCAGGCGGTCGGGCGGATCGCCGCAGAGTCGCTCGCCACCTACCCGCCGGGCATCCCCAACGTGCTCCCGGGCGAGCGGCTCACCGCCGAGACCCTCACCTACATCCAGCGCACGCTCGAGCTGGGCGGCAGCGTGCGCGGCGCGAGCGACCGCCTGCTGCACACCGTCCGCGTGGTGATCGAGGCCGCGAGCCTATGAGCCGGCGCGCGGGAAGCCCGCGACCAGCTCAAGCCAGCGGCTGAACAGCACGCGCGCGAGGGCGTATCGAATCGTCCTGCGCGGCGCGAGAGCTGCGCCAGCAGATCGCCGAGCGCGTCCTCGACCGCCGACGGCCTGCAAGGCTCGCCGCGTAGGCGGGCACAGCGCCCCACTCGGCCAGCAGCGCCGCGTCCACCTCGATATGGAACTGCAGCGCGTAGGCGCGCTCGAACACGAACGCCTGCTGCTCGATAGAGCTCGCGAGCCCGCGAGCCTCGACGCTCCCGCGGGCAGCTCGTAGGTATCGCCGTGCCACTGCAGCGCGCGAAAGCTCGCCGGGGCGCGCGCTGAACACCGGGTCCGCCGCGGCCGCCGGCGGTCAGCGACACGCCCAGCACCCCCACCTCCGGGCGCCGGGCCGGGAAAGACGCGCGCGCCGAGGCTCGCGGCGAGCAGCTGGGCGCCCAGGCAGACGCCCCAGAACGGCATGCCCGAGCGCGACGGCCTGCGCGATCGGCGCGCTTCTCCGCGGCGAGCCACGGCAGCGAGCTCGTCGTCGTAGGCGCCCATCGGCCCGCCCATCGCGATGATCGCCCGCGTACCCGCGCCAGTCGGGCAGCGGCTCGCCGGCGTCGAGCTCCACCGTGTCGCAGCGCGATCCCGCGCTCTGCGAGCTCGCGTCCGTAGGCGGCGGGCGGCTCGCATTCGATGTGCTGAAGCACCAGCACCCGTCGCTCCGCGTCGCTCATTGCGAGGCAGTCTATGCTGGCCCGATGGCGGCAACCTGGCCGGCTCTCGCGTACTCGAGCTGGAGCAGCGACATGCGACACGGTGCATGCCCACACTCAGGTGCTCGGGAAACTCGCGGTGGTGCTCGCGCCCGCCGAGCCGCGCCTGCAGCATGCCGCTCTGAGGTTCACCGCGAGGGGCTGGGAGACCAACCCGATGCCGGCGCCCGACGGCTCAGGAGCAATCGTCGCGCTGCTCGACCTGCACGCGCATGAGATGCGCGCTCGAGCACAGCGACGGGCGCGCTCGCCGCGGTCGCGCTCGCCCCCGACCGGCCCGTCGGCACCGTCACGAGAGAGTTCCTGGCGGCGGTCGCAGACCTCGTCGGGCCGGTGCAGATCACGATGACGCCGCAGGAGGTCCCGTGGTCGGTGCCGCTCGACGAGGATCAGGAGCACGCCTCCTATGACGTCGCGGACGTAGAGCGCTACGTCACGGCGGCGAGCTCCGCGGCGCTGGTCCTCGCCGAGTTCCGCGCGCCGCACACCGGCCGCAGCACGCCGGTCAGCGCGTGGTGGGGGCACTTCGACTTCTCCACCTCGTTGTTCGCCCCGTCGGCGGGAGCGAGATCGAGGTGGCCGTCGGCTGGTGGCCCGGCGACGCCGACCACGACGACGCGGCGTTCTACGCCTACGGCAGCCCGGCGAGCGACGCATTCGCGAAGGCGCGCCTTGAGCCCGCCGAGGCGAGATGGGATCACGCGCTGGGCGAGGCGCTGCTCGACTGGGAGGACGTGCGGTCGCTCGCCCGACCCGCACCACGGCGCGCTCAGCTTCGCCCGCTCCGCCTACGCCGCGGCCACCGGGGACTGAGCTCAGCAGCGGCGCGCGCGCGGTCTCGCCGGGCGCTGGCGATCACGTCGGCGCCGAGCACCGCATCCACCTCGAGCTGGGCGGTCGCCATGATCCGCCCGACCATCATGTAGTTCCCGATCACCAGCAGCAGCTGGACGATCTCCGCAGGGCAAAGCGCGCGCTCATCGCCGCGAACGTCTCATCGTCGGGCGTCCCGTCGCGCACCACCTGGCTCGTGAACGCGCACCACCAGCCGGCCGTCCTCGCCGAGCGCGTCGGAGTCGAGCTCGCCGGACTCCAGGGCCGCGACCTGGGCGTCGTTGCCGCCGACGGCGAGCAGGATCGGCACGTGCTGCACCCACTCGTATTCGGCTCCGGGTGTCATCCTCGCGACGCGGAGGATCGCGATCTCGCGCAGGACCGGGTCAAACCAGCGCTCGTCCAGGCAGTCGCCGCCGAACCGCAGCCAGTTCACGAATGAGCCCTGCGCGTTGGCCACGGTGCCGAAGATCGCGAGCGGCGGGAGACGCTCGAGTGCCTTGCGCACCTGCGGGTCGGCCTGCTCCGGGTCCATCGGCTCTGATGCGAGCCATGTCGTCGGACCATACAGACGCGCGGCCGCTCAGGTGCCCTCGGCCTCGCCCTTGCCGGTGTTCCGCTCCCACAGCGTGGCGTTCAGGAACGCCGAGGCGACGATCAGGCGACTGAGCAGGTAGAGCCAGAGCAGCAGGATCAGCGCCGTCCCGAGCGCGCCGTATGCGGCCGACACCTGCCCCGCCTTGTGGCTGAGGTAGAGCACCGTCACGAGATGGATCACCTCGAGCCCCACCGCGACGGCTGATCAGCACCGGGGATGAACGCCCTCCACGGCAGGCCCTCGGGGTGGGGGAGCTCCATCGAGATCGCCAGCCAGGCGGCGAAGAACACCGCGATCAGGGCGATCGTCACGATCAGCCCGGCGAACCCGAGGGCGTGCGCGCCCACGCGCCCAGCGCCCAGAGCCCGAACAGCAGCACGAGCCAGCCGACGAACGCGAGCGTCGCAGCGGGCGCGCGCCCGAACCGCGCGAGCGGCATGCCCCACGCCAGGGCGTGCACCGCGCGAACCGCCCGCACGGCAGAGACCGACGCGGTCAGCAGCGCGAACAGCGCGAACGCGATCACGCCGATCCGGCTCCCCTCCCGACAGCCGCGCCGAATGCGCGATCGAGCCGAGAGCCGACTCCTTGATCCCGAGCGAGCTCGGCGACGTCCGCGGTCGACCCGGGGTCTTCCGCGTTGCTGTAGCCGAGCACCACGACACCGAGCAGCGCGAGCGGGAGCAGCGGCGTGAAGCAGGCGAAATGCGAGGGCGCCGGCGAGCACGCTCCCGGCGACCCGTTTGTCGCGGTCGCGGATCGTCATCGCCGCGTCCAGCGCCGGCAGGCGCGGGCGCATCTCGTCAAGGCGCCGCGTCACCTCCACGGCGAAGTCTCGGCCGCGACGGGTCGCGTCGCGGCCGAGGTTCCGTCAGGCGTCCCACGGGTGCGCGCAGGCGTCGCCCGAGGGAACGTCGCTCATGCGTTCAGGATCTTCGCCTTCGCGACGGCGAACTCCTCGTCGGTGAGGACGCCGGAGGTGTGGAGTTCCCCGAGCTTCGCGAGCTGCTCCATCGGGTCGCCCTCGGGCTCCGCGGCCGCGGGCGCGGCGCGGCCGCCTGCTGCGTTGCGGACTGCTGCTGTTCCTGCTCGGCCCATTTGCCCTGCTGTTTGTGCTGCACCCGCCCGCCTACGGCGCTGGCGGTTCCTGCGATCACGGCGGTGCGGCCGACTCCGCGAAGAAGTGGCATGTCTGGTCTCCTATGGTTCGTAACGCCGACTAGGCGTCGAGTGCTTGAAGGGAATCGATCAGGTCCTGGGCCCCGACGCGCTGGAAGGCCAGCAGCTGGCCGCCGTTGCGGCGCACGGCCGTCGCGAACGGTGCGGCCCACGTGTTCTCGAAGCAGATCAGCACCGCCATCTCGCCGGGCTCGAGCTCCTCCGCGGCGACGGCCGCGTCCGAGTCGGAAAGCATCCCCGACTGGGCGCCGTGGAAGACGAGAAGGTCGTTCTGGCCGTCGCCGTCGAGGTCGGTAATCTCGATCAACGAGAAGCCGCCGTCCGCGTCCTTCGCCACCATCATCACGTCGAGCACGGTGATGATCCCGCGCTCGACGAGATCGATGAACAGAGGGATCGCTTCTCCGGTTCGCGGCGCGTCTGCGGGGTAGCCGATGACAATGATGTCAACGGGACCGAGTTGCATCTCCTGGTCGCTCAAGGGTCCTCCTGAGGTTTGGCTTTCGCCCCCGCCGTCAGCGGCTGAGGTCCGCTGGTGGCCCCTGGGGCAGGCGCTCGATGGGCACCGCAAATGCGAGTCTACACACGCGGGCGCGACGGATTGAATGCCCGTCTACGAGTTCTTACGCCGGGCTGAGAGAGGAACTCGAGCAGTGCGGCGTTCGACCGCCTCCGGCGCCTCCTGCTGGACCCAATGTCCCGCCCCCGGGACGATGACTGTCGCGCGAAGGTCACTCACCCAGCCGTCCATCACCTGCTCGGGCCAGATCCGCCGTACGAGATCGAGCTCGCCGGTCAGGAACATCGCGGGCTGCTCGACCCGCGCCCCGGCGAGCGGCTCACACAGCCTCCAGTTGCGGTCGATGTTCCGGTACCAGTTCAGGCCGCCGGTGAAGCCGGTTCGCGCGAACGCCTCGACGTAGACGGCGAGCTCCTCCTCGCTCATCCAGCGCGGCAGTTTCAGGCGCGTGTCCTGCTCGGCCGCCCAGTCCGCGGTCCACTGCCGCGTTGTCGTGAGCGTTCTCCGCACGTCACGCGCGAGCGCGGCGTCGGCCACGCCCGGCGTCTGGAACCACGCGATGTAGAAGTCATCACCGAAATGCCTGCGCATGATCGGCAGCGGGGGCGCCGGCGGCGCGAGGCACGAACGGCACGCTCAGCCCCGCGACCGCGCGCACCCGCTCGGGTGAGCGATCGCCATCTGCCAGACGACGTTCGCGCCCCAGTCGTGGCCCACGAAGACGGCCGACTCCTCGCCGATCGCGTCCAGCAGGCCGCACATGTCGCCGGCCAGGTGCTCGATGTCGTAGTCCTCGACGGCGATCCGGGATCGAGCTGCTGGCCGAAGCCGCGCATGTCGGGCGCGAGGACGCGGTGGCCCGCCGCCGCGAGCACCGGGACCTGCCTGCGCCAGGAGTAGGCGAGCTCGGGGAAGCCGTGGCAGAGGACGACGAGCGGGCCCTCGCCCTCCTCCACGACGTTCAGCTCGATCCCGTTCACGGCGATCAGGCGCTCGGACATGGCGCGCACGATACGCGCTCGGAGGGAGACCGGAGGTGGCCCGTCACTGCGGCTTTCTGCTGATGGCCAACGAGTAGCGGACGCGGACCGTCGCGGCGACCCGCTCGGGGGAGAATCCGACCTCACCCTATGGGTGGGCCCAGATTCGCCGAGGTGAGGAGCAGCGAATGTCCGAGAACGGTTCACGCGTGCCGCGCGTGCTTGCGATCGACGCCGGAGGAACGATGACCGACACGTTCATCGTCGACGGCAGCGGCGCGTTCGTCGTCGGAAAGGCGCAGACGACCCCCGAGGACGAGTCCGTCGGGTTCATGGCGTCGGCGCGCGACGCGCTCGCGCAGTGGGGCTCCACGCCCGGAGCGCGGGTTCCCGCCGATCGTCTCCGGGATCTACTCGGGCACCGCGATGCTGAACCGGCTGCTGCAGCGGCAGGGGCTGCGGATCGGCTGCATCGTCAACGCCGGGCACGAGGACTACCTGCGCCTTGAGCGCGGGATTCAGACCTACCTCGGCTCCTCCTACTCCGACCGCCTGCATCTCGCGACGCACTTCCACAACGAGCCGCTCGTCCCGCGCGAGCGGATGAAGGGCGTGCGCGGCCGCATCGACGTGTTCGGCGACGAGGTGCTCCCGCTCCGCGAGCAGGACGCCCGCGACGCGGCGAGCGAGCTGCTCGATCAGGACGTGCAGGGCATCGTCATCTCGCTCCTGTTCTCCTACCGCAACCCGGCGCACGAGCAGCGGATCGCGGAGATCGTCGCCGAGGAGAAGGAGCGCCGCGGCATCAACGGCAGCGTGCCGCTGTTCCTCTCAAGCGAGCTCTACCCGATGCGCCGCGACCTGCCGCGGCTGAACTCGACGGTGCTCGAGGCGTACGCCGCCGAGCCGTCGCGCTCCACCCTGAACGCCGTGCGCAAGGCCACGAAGGACAGCGGCGCGCCGTTCGAGCTGCGCGTGATGGCCGCCCACGGAGGCACGATCTCGATCGAGGCCAAGCAGCTCGGCCGCACGCTCGTCTCCGGGCCGATCGGGGGCGTCGTCGGCGGACAGGCCCTCGCGCAGCGGATGGACGTGCGCAACGTCCTGTGCACCGACATCGGCGGGACGTCGTTCGACATCGCGCTGATCACCGACGAGCG
The DNA here is from genome assembly GCA_963826345.1 of uncultured Solirubrobacteraceae bacterium. Taxonomy (GTDB): domain Bacteria; phylum Actinomycetota; class Thermoleophilia; order Solirubrobacterales; family Solirubrobacteraceae; genus Palsa-744. The sequence continues at coordinate 126,305 of CAWGWU010000015.1, read as the reverse complement.
CTTCGAGATCACCCAGACGCCCGACATCGCAAGGTTCGTCCTGAACATCCCGCTCGTGCGCATCGACTCGATAGGGGCCGGCACCGGCTCCTTCGTGCGCGTGAACCCGAACTCCAACAGGCCCGAGCTCGGGCCCGACTCGGCCGGCTCGCGGATCGGGGTCTGCTGGCCGGAGGGCGGCCTGGAGACCGTCTCCGTGACGGACCTGAACCTGGTGCTCGGGCGGCTGAACCCCGACTACTTCCTCGGCGGCGAAGTGGACCTCGACATCGAGCTCGCGCGCCACGCCGTGACCGAGCAGATCGCTCGCCCGCTCGGCCTCGACCTCGAGACGGCGGCGGCCGGGGTGATCGAGCTCTTCGAGCACACGCTCAAGAACGAGGCCGTCGGCAGGATCCTCGGGAAGGGCTACTCGCCGGCCGACTACACGCTGCTCTGCTACGGCGGCGGAGGCCCGCTGCACGTCGCCGGCTACACGGACGGCGTCAGCTACTCAGGAGGTCCTGGTGCCCGCCTGGGCAGCCGGTTTCTCCGCGTTCGGCTGTGCCTGCGCCGACTTCGACTACCGCTTCGACCAGACCGTGGACCTGCCGCTGCTGCCGACGTTCGGGGAGCCGGAAAGAGCCGGGATAGGCGGCATGGTCACCGCTGCGTGGCTGGGCCTGCAGGACCGCGTCGCCGCGGAGTTCGAGAAGTCCGGCATCGCGCGGGAGAGCATCCGCTTCACCCACGCGGTGCGGATGCAGTACTACGGGCAGCTCAACGACATCGAGTTCGTCTCGCCGCATCAGCTGCTGCAGGAGGCGCTCGCAGGTGGATGACCTGATCGCGAGCTTCGAGGATGCATACGCCCGCGTCTACGCGTCCTCCGCGCGCTCACCCGAGTTCGGCTATCTGTGACGCACGTGATCGTGCACGGCACGGTCGAGGTCGAGAAGCCCCACCTCCCTGATCTCCCGGAAACGCCGGGCAAGCCGGAACCCAAGGCCGTCAGGCCGGTGCACTGGGGGAAGGCCAGCGCGGGAGCGTTCGTGGACACCGAGATCTTCCAGCTCGAGACCGTCGCTGCAGGCAACACGATCGAGGGTCCCGCGATCGTCGAGCACTCGGCGACGACATTCGCGCTGCCGCCCGGGCGCACGGCGCAGGCTCGACGGACACCACATCTTCCACCTGACGAGCACGGAGGGACACGATGGCAATCGCTGACTCCACACAGCAGCGCAGCACCGAGGCCGCCCCGATCGGGTGGGACGGCAGGCGCCTGCAGGAGATGCTCGCCGAGTCCGAGCGCCTGTTCGCTGAGACCGGCCGCTATGCGGGGCTTTCCGAGCTCGAGATGATGGCGGGCGACCCGATCGGCTACGAGAAGCTGTTCTCACGCATCCGCGGCGGGCTCGTCTCGGCGAGGGAGACGGCCCTGAACATCTCCGCATCGCCGATCGTGCGCGAGCTCGGGGAGCTCTGCTTCGCGCTCTACACGCCCGAGGGCGACTCGCTCGCGCTCTCCACCGGGATCATCGTCCACGTCCACACGATGTCCGACGCGATCAAGTGGATGGTCCGCAACGGCTACGAGCAGAACCCCGGCATCAGGCCGGGCGACATCTTCGCGAACAACGACCCGACGATCGGGGACGTGCACAACGCGGACGTCCAGACGTTCGTGCCGATCTTCTGGGAGGGCGAGCTGCTCGCATGGGCCGGCGGCGTGACGCACGTGCTGGACATCGGCGCGAGCACGCCGGGCGGCGTCCCGGTCGGCCCGACGATGCGCTACGAGGACGGGATCGACCTGCCGTGCATGAAGATCGGCGAGCACGACGAACTCGCGCGCTGGCACCTGGAGCGCTGCAGCAAGCGCACGCGAGCATCGCTCTACTACCTGCTCGACGAGCGCACCCGCCTCGCGGGGTGCCACATGATCCGCGACGCGGTCGAACGGATCGTGCTCGAGGAGGGCGTCGACCGCTTCAAGACGTTCAGCCGAGAGGTGATCGAGGAGGGCCGCCGCTCCTTCAAGGCACGCATCCGCGAGATGACCGTGCCGGGGCGCTACCGCTCGCCGGCCGGGTTCGACGCCGAGTTCGCCGACAAGGAGCAGCTGCCGGCGCGCGCCCGGCGGGACATCATCATGCACTCCCCGTTCGAGGTGAGGATCGGCGGAGACGGCACATACGAGCTGGACTACGACGGCTGCTCCGCGTGGGGCTGGCACTCGATGAACTGCACGCCGTCCGGGATGCAGGGCGCGATATGGGTGATGTTCACGCAGACGCTGATCTGCAACGACAAGGTCAACGACGGGGCGTACTTCGCGATCGAGACGAACTTCCCCGAGGGCACGATCTCCAACCTCGGCGACGCGGAGGGGTCGACGGCGATCGCGTGGGCGTTCCTGCAGCCATCGTTCACCGGGTTCCCGCGCACGATCTCGCGCGCGCTCCAGTCGCGTGGTTTCATCGAGGAGATCCTCGCGGCCTACTCCGTCTCAGGGAACGTGCAGCAGGGCGGCGGACTGGACCAGTACGGCAACTCCTCGGCGATCATGAACTTCGAGGTCTCCGCCCAGGGCATGGGCGCCAAGTACGTTCTTGACGGGACCGACTACTGCGCCGCGATGTTCAACCCCGAGGGCGACATGGGGGACGTCGAGATGTGGGAGCTGATCTCGCCGTTCGTCTACCTCTCAAGGCGCGTGAAGGCGTCCTCCGGCGGGCCCGGGCGCCACCGCGGCGGCTCGAGCTTCGAGTCGCTGTTCATGGTCAACAAGACCGCGTTCTGGGAGCTGCAGAACATCGGCACCGGGCGGGTCCTGTCCTCCTCCGGGCTGTTCGGCGGCTACCCCGGCGCAACCGCGTACATCCACAACATCCGCGGCGCGGATCTCACCGAGCGGGCGCTGCGCGGCGAGGCCTACCCGGTCGCGGACGGCGACTTCGAGCACCCGGCGCTGATGGAGATCGGGGGCGAGCACGAATACAAGCAGGACGGCATGACCCTGCTCGCGCCGATCGCCAACGGCGACCTCTACCTGTCGGTGATGAAGGGCGGCGCCGGCCTCGGCGACCCGCTGCTGCGGGACGCCGGCACGGTGCAGCGTGACGTGCAGGAGGGCCATCTGCTGCCGCGCTTCGCGGAGTCCGTCTACGGGGTCTCCGACCGCGACGCGTTCCGCAGGCTGCGCCTGCGAGCGAGGCGTGCCGGTTCGCGAGTGGGTCGCCGCCGAACGCGAGCGCATCCTCGCGCAGTCCCACGCGCTCCAGGTCAAGACGATGTACTCGGAATCGATGAGGCTGTCACCGAAATGGGCAGCGGAGTACCGCGGATTCTGGGACCTGCCGGATGACTTCGACTACGACGTGCCCACGCCGACCGTGACGCTCGCCCGCGCCGAGCCGGGCAAGGTGCATCCCGGACGAGGCGGCCGACGCGTTCCTCGCGGGTTCGCACCCGCACGCCGGCGGAGACGCGAGCCCGTCGGTCGCCGGCGGGCGCCTGGACCGCGACACGCTCGCCGCACTCGTGGACGAGAAACTGTCAAGGCGCGAGGTCAAGGACATCCAGTCCGGCTACAAGGACCCGGACCGCTTCGACAAGTGGATCTCGGTGCTGCAGGAGAGGGTCGGCTACGAGGACCCGATCGTGCTCCCCGCGGGCGAGGGCCTGAACATCGTGCGCCGGCGCTCGGACGGCGAGCTCGTGTACCGCTGCGACTGCGGCCACGACTTCTGCGCACACAACCGCAACTGGAAGATGGACGCTCTCGTGTACGTCCGCGACACCGAGGAGGCGATCCTCGAGGTCTACCCGAAGATGGCCGGCCCGGACCCGGAGCTGCAGCAGATCCGCGAGTTCTACTGCCCGGGATGCGCGCGCCAGCTCGAGGTCGAGGCTCTCCAGCCCGGATATCCCGTCGTACACGAATTCCTGCCGGACATCGAGGGCTTCTACCGCGGATGGCTCGGGCGGGACGTCCCCGCCTGAGATGAGCCTCAGGCGGCGCCGGCGCGCATGCGCCGGTTGCGCGCCTTGTCGGCTGTACATCGCCGCGTCGGCTCGCCTGACGAGCTCCGTGGCGCTCTCGCCGTCCTCCGGGAACAGCCCGCCGCCGACACTCGCGTTGACCTTCGAGCAGCGCGTCGTCGATGACGAACGGTTTCCCAAAAGCCCTGCGGACGCGCTGCACCGCGGCGCTGACGTGGTCCTCGCGCCGCACGTCGGCGAGGATCACGGCGAACTCGTCGCCGCCGAGGCGCGCCACGACGTCGTCGCCTCGGCAGATCGCACGCAGGCGCCCGGCGACCTGCCGGATCAGGTCATCTCCGGCGTCGTGGCCGTGCTCGTCGTTGACCTGCTTGAAGTCGTCGAGGTCGACGAACAGCAGCCCGACGCGGCCGTCGCGCGAACGCGATCCGTCGAGCGCGCCGTCGATCCGCTGGCGGAAGCCGACGCGGTTCAGGAGCCCCGTGAGACCGTCGTGGTTGGCGCGGTGGCGCAGCTGGTCAACGAGCTGCCCGTTCTGGATCGCGGGTGCGGCCAGAGCCGCGACACCGGTCACCCGCGCGAGCAGGTCCTCGTCGGGGCGCAGCCGCTCCGGGCGCTCTGTCACGGACACCGTGAGGATCCCCACGAAGACCCCGCGAGCCACGATCGGGACGACCGACAGGGAGATGACGCCGAGGCGCCGCATGAGGGCGGCTACGAACTCGTCGTGTGTGCCCTCCTCGAAGAACAGCGGGTGCGGCTGGAGCAGCATGCTCTGCAGCGTGGGCGTGTCGCGCGGCGAGATCCTCTGATCAGCCGGCTCGCCGGGACGGTCGGCGTCGCGCCTCCAGGTCGCCTGGCAGCGCAGGCAGTTCTCGCCTTCGTCCCACAGCCACACCGCGATCCGGTCGCAGTCCACGACCGAGGGAACTGCCGCCGCCAGGCGCTCGGCGACTTCGGCGCTCGTGCCCGCCTCCGCCAGCGCGTGGGACAGCGAGAGCAGCGAGCTCACCTGCTGGTGCTGGCCCGCGGACTCCTGCAGCGCGAGCGCCATGTCGAGCACGACCGCGGCATGCCGCGCGTAGTGATCGAGGATCTCCCGTTCCTGCTCGAAGAACTCCACCTGCCCGGGGTAGCTCGCGATCAGCTTGCCGTAGGTCCTGCGCGAGGACGCGACGTCCGCGACGAGCATCCCCGCGGCACCCGGTGCGTCGGCGCACAGGCTCGCACGGGTCAGCTCGCGCGCCTCCTCCTCGCTGACACCGCGGCTGTAGATCTGCAGGGCGTCCGCGGGGAGCGGTCGCACGGCGAGCACGTGGCCCGGCGCGCGCACCGCATCGGAGGCGCGGTCGACGATGCGATGCAGGGTGTCCGCGACGTCCTCGCTCGAGAGCAGGTCGCTGGCCACCGCGTAGACGCTGCTGAGCCGCTCGGACACCGCGTTGAGCTGCGCCTCGAGCGCGGTCACGCGCAGCTGCGGATCGGCCGCCCGCGCGGCCAGCTCCGCGTCCCATGTCACGGTGTAGACGCACCGCTCTGCTCCGCGCGCCTGGCATTCGCTCTCCTGCACGTCGGCGAGCGGGAGTCCGAACAGCTTCGGGGTGCCGGCGAGCAGACCGGCGGTCCATTCGCATTGAAGGACGTCGCGCGCGTGGCCGCTGCACGATCGCGCCGTCACGACCGCGCGACCCGGCACGGCCTCGATCGCGTCCATCTCCGTGCCGGTGCTCAGCGTGGGCGCCGTGCCGGTGATCGCCGCGAGCACCGCCTGAACGGACCCTAGGGAGCGCAGCAATGTTGCAACGTGCGTTCCGGCGTGCCTGTTGAGCGCCTGCTCGCCCACCTGTCGCGCGAACGTGCTCTCGCCGCTCACATGGACGCCGGCGGCGAGCAGCGAGCACGCCTCCGGCAGTGAGATCCAGTTGCCCGCGTCCTCGAGATAGGCGACGCTGCGCTCGCTCGCCGCCTCCCGCAGGAGCGCCTTGACGGCCTGCCGCCGCCCTCGCCCCGGATCAGAGCGAGCGCGCCACTGCTCATCGAGCAGGAGATGTCCTGGTCGCCGTGATTGCCCACGGAGCTCACGGCGTCGTGATCCATATACACACGCGATCGGCACGATTCGCCCGCGCCTTGAGCGCGCCGGTGCGGCGGGCGCTCACCCCGCGGCGCAAAGGTGACCTCTAGCGGGCTTTTTTCTTGCCGGTGGTGCCGGTCTTCTTCGGGCGCCGGCCGGTGCCCGCGGCGGCTTTGGCGAGATCGGCGGGGACGCGGAGCGTTCCGACCGTCTGCTCGAACATCTCGGCCTGCCCGGCCATCAGTTCGGCGGTCTCCTCCAGCGCCCGCCCGGCCGCCTGCAGCGCCTCGGCCTGGCGCCTGAGCGTGGAGCCCGTTTCCTCGAGCAGGTCGAACACCGCATCGATGGGCGCGAGCACGCGACCGGTCAGATCGACCTGCATCCTGCGCTCGCGCTCGAAGACGTCCTGCACCATCTCGAGCTGGCGCTGCGTCGCGGCGAGCATCTCGCGCGGCAGGTCGGTGCGGCCCGCCGCGGAGGACGCCGAGGAGATCACGGCCTCCATGACCTTGCGCCACTCCTCAAGTAGGTCTCTGCCGCTCAGCTCAGACATGGTTCACCCAAGCGATCCTGACGATCGCACCGGTCGGGCGCGGGTGCGTCGCGACACGCGCTCAGATCCAGCCGAGGATGGGGCCGAACACGAGCCCCGCCGCCAGCACCGTGGTGGCGAGCGCGCCGACCGTGCGCAGCTGCCGGGCGCGGCTCGGCATGTCGTAGACCCAGAACGTGACGACGTAGAAGGTCAGGTAGCCGAACACGACGATGACCGGGAAGCTAGCCACGTTCCACCACCAGTAGTACCAGTGGAAGACGCCGTCGGCGTGCAGGAGGAGCTCGACCCCGACCGAGACGAGCGACAGGCCGATCGCGATCGCCCACCGGTTCGGGATGCCGAGGATCCGGGCGCGCCGGTCGGGGAGGAGCAGCTTCGCGAAGATCACCCCGTTGATCGCGAAGAACAGTGAGATCTCGATGTTCAGCCCGATCAGGATCACGAAGCTGCTCGAGCCGGTGACGGTCCACAGTGCCGCGTGGCCGTCGAAATGCAGGACCAGCGCGTTGATGATCTCGTTGGCCCAGTCCATCAGCCAGAAGGTGACGCCGGCAAGGACCGCGCTCCAGTTCCGCCGCTCGATCTCGACCGCGTAGACGTAGATGACGAGCGACAGCAGCGTGACCGTCGACCAGTTCAGGTGGCCGGGCGCTCGGAGCAGCCGTTCGGCTTCGATCGTGAAGGAGGTGGCTGTCGCGATCATGCTCGTCTGCGGCTATGCCTGCGGGCTGACCGCGAACCAGCTCGCACGCAGCCCGGGTGCTCCCTCGCAGACATCGTTAACGATGTCCCAGACCGCCCTGCGACCGACGTCCTTGCGTTCGTCACGCTCCATCGTCACCGGCGCTTCGGACATCCAGGTGGCGATGATGGCGACGCCGGGCCTGGAGAAGCCGACGTCATCCCGCTTCGTGCCCAGGCGCTCCCAGAGCAGATCCATCGCGTCCGGTGGTGCACCGGAGCGGGCGTGGATCGTGATCTTGAATTTCATGCTCAGAGCGTAGAGGCCGCGCCCGCTCGCCGTCGTTCCGTCGGCGCGGGGGCCGGCGGCGTTTCAGCAGGCGACCATGATCGAGAAGGACTCCTCGTTGTTCGCCGAGGCGCCGTAGGTCCTGACGGTGATGACTTTCGCGCCGGTCCGTTCCGACCAGGCGCCCACGCGTTCGGATGACGTTTCATTGGAGGACGTGAGGACCGCGCACGCTTTCAGTTCCGTGGCTCCCGGATATTCGAGCGTGTAGACGTCGCTCGACGGCACGTGGGTTACGAGCGGGCCTTCACCGACGATCGCGGTCGCTTCTCCCGCCTTCGTCAGCCAGTCCACGTACGTCAGCCCGGCACCGGCCGCGCCCGCGGCTCCGGTTTCGCCCGGTGTTCCTGATGCGCCTCGTTCGCCTCTGGGCCCCGCTGGCGCCGGTCGCTCCTGTTGTCACCCTATCGAGGTCCTTCCTCGCCGGTCGCGCCCGGAGCTCCGTTGGGGCCGGCGATTCCCGCTTTGCCCTGTATGCCCTGGATTCCCCGTTCACCCTGCACCCCGGGCAGGCCTTCTGTGCCCGCCGGGCCTCCAGGCCCCTGGATCCCGGCTTCGCCGGCAGCACCGCGCGCGCCCCCTTCGCCGGTGGCGCCCTGCTCCCCGGCTGAGCCGGCTTCGCCTGTGATGCCCTGAACCCCGGCTTCACCGCTCGTCCCCGCGGGACCCACTTCTCCGACCGGGCCGCGGAGCCCGAGTTCGCCCGGGGTGCCGGTGGTGCCCGGGAGCCCGGTGGGTCCAGGTGCTCCCGGCGGGCCACCCGCGCCGGCGGTCCCCGTGTTGCCCGGGGCGCCCGCTGTTCCAGTTGCCCCGGCGGCGCCCGTGCTGCCCCGGGCTCCCGTGGCGCCGCGCGGGCCGCGAGGTGCTTTCTTCTTCGGCTTCTTCGGCGGCGCCTTGTACTTCTTCTTCGTGGAGGGGGAGGCGGCAGCGCGGCCGGATGTGGCGGGGCGCGGCGTACGCCGGACCGCCGAGGAGGAGCATTGCGGCCAAACCAACGCCGATGGCCCGCAGCGTCGTGCTCGCGTGGTTGCGGCTTGAGGGTCTCATGGTCGGGCCTCCCGGCGCTCGATGATGCAAGGGTGCACCCGCTTGCATGCAGGTGCGGGGTGGCTGGCCGGTCAGGATCGTGCCCGCCGATGAGACAGCCGGTTAACCCTTCGGCTCGTCCGGCACCCTGGGTGACAGTCGTCCTCCGCACCGGCCCGATGTGAACTACCGCCGTGGCGAGACCCAAAGCGAACCCGCCTGAGCCGGTGGAGCCGGAACGTCACACGTCCGCAGCCTCATCGGGCGGGACCGGGCGGTCTGCGCAGCGCGTCGGGCCGCGCACGGCGGCGGCCTCTGGGCCGCGGGCCCGCAATCAATTGCTACCGTCCGGAAACGTCGTCGAGTCGGCTCGCCCGAGCGGCGGCCCAAAGCCGAGTGCCACGAGATATCGACCTGCGCGGCCGCTCGCCGGCGGCCACGGCAAACGCTGACCGTCGCAACGCTATGTCCCAGACCATCCCGATCCGTCCCGAGCCGGCGGCCCACCCAGAGCCCGGGCGCCGCGGGAGCAGCTTCGACAGGCGTCGATACGGGCCGATGGTGGCCGCGATGGCGCTCGCGGCCGTGCTCAACATGTGGGCGCTCGGCTCAGAACGGCTATGCCAACGTCTTCTACTCCGCGGGCGTCAAGTCGATGCTGCGGTCCTGGCACGACTTCTTCTACCTGTCGGCCGATCCGGCGGGCCTGATCTCGATCGACAAGCCGCCGCTGGGCGTCTGGCTGCAGGCCGCGAGCGCGAAGGTGTTCGGGTTCACGCCCGCTCAGCCTGCTGCTGCCCGAGGCGCTCGCAGGGGTCGCCGCCGTCGCGGCGCTGTACCTGATCGTCGTGCGCCGGTGGGGCGTGCTCGCCGCGACCGTGAGCGCGCTGACCCTCGCGGTGTTCCCGTCGTTCGTGGCCGTCTCCCGCGACAACAACGTCGACACGCTCCTGATCCTGCTCCTCACGCTCGCGTGCGGAGCCGCGCTGCGGGCGACCGAATCGGGTCGCCTGCGCACCCTCATCGGTTCGGCGGTGCTCGTCGCGCTCGCCTTCAACACGAAGGGCCTCGCGGCGTGCGTCGTGATCCCCGCGATCGCCGCGGGCTACCTCGTATGCGCGCCCGGCACGTGGGCAGGGAGGGTGGGGCACCTGCTCGTCGCCGGCGTCGTGTGCGCGGTGCTCTCGATGATCTGGATCGTCGATCGTCGACCTCACCCCCGCGTCGCAGCGGCCCTATGTGGGCAGCACCCGCGATAACTCCGAGCTGTCCCTGACCTTCCGCTACAACGGCTTCGGCCGCTTCGCCGGGCAGGAATTCGGTCCCGGGCCGCAGGAAAACCTCGAAGTCATCCCGCAGCGGGAACGGTCGGCGAACCCGCCCCGGCCCGCGAGCGTGACGCTCCCGACGCCCGCGCCGGACGTCGCGCCGCAGGTGGCGGCCACGATCCACGAAACCTCGGTCTCCTTCGGCACCTCGCCTGGGCTGCTGCGCCTGTTCCGCACCGGCTTCGGCGACCAGGGCGCCTGGATGCTCGTGTTCGCGCTGATCGGGATGGTGGCGATGGCGCTCACGCGCCCCGCCCGCCGCGATCCGCGGCTCGCGGGGCTGATCATCTTCGGCGGCTTCTTCCTGGCCGAGGCGGCGTTCCTCAGCCTCTCCAAAGGCATCGTCCACCCCTACTACGTCTCGGCGCTCGCACCGGGAGCCGCCGTGATGGTCGGGGCCGGGCTCTCGTCGATGCGGCTGCTCGAACGCGCGCCTGCACGCGTCCTGCTGGCGCGCGCGGTGCTCGCGACGGCGGCGGTTCAGGTGGCGCTGCTTCATCATGCGCACTACCTGCGGGTGTGGCAGGTGCTGCTGATTCCCGCGGCAGCCGCTCGCGACGGTCCTCGCGGTACGCATGCGCGGCCGCTCGCCGCTGGGGCTGCTCGCCGTGATGTGCGTCCTGCTGGCGGCGCCGACCGCGTACTCGGCCACGACCTGGCGAACACCGGTCGAGGGAACCTTCCCCGCCGCCGGGCCGCGCGCCGTCGGCGGCAACGGCGGGGCCGAGCTGAGCAGGGCGCAGCTCGCGACGACCCTCGCGCTGATGCGCTACATCCTCGCCAACGGGGCGACCGACCGCTACCAGCTCCTGACCGAGGCGTCGCTGACCGCGGACAGCCCGATCCTGCTCGGCCTGCGGGCGACGGCGCTCGGAGGCTACGGCGGGGTGGACCCGGCGATCGACGGGCCGGGCCTCGCGCCGGCTCGTCGAGGCCGGCCAGGCGCGGTATGTGCTGATCGGCGACGGCTACTCCTACCTCGGTGGCAACGAAGCCAGCCGCGCGGCGGCCCGCGTCTGCCCGAAGGTGCCGCTCACCGCCTGGCGCGGTGCGCGCGCGACGGCGAGCAACGGCCAGTACCTGGTCGACTGCGCCGGGCACGCACGCGAGCTCGCCGAACAGCGCGGGTAGCGCGGTTGCCGCCAGCGACGGGCGGGTAGCCTAGGCGGGTGTACGCGCAGCAGATATGCCCCGCGCTGTTTCGCTGGACAGCGTCCGCACCCGGAGCTGGAAGCCCTCCGGGACTGGGATGGACGATGGTCGGCTCGGTGCTCTATGAGATGCCGGGCGTGATCACGCTTATCGACCCGCTGCTGCCGAGCGAGGACCGCGCGGGGTTCCTGGCATGGCTCGACGTGCGTGGTCGCGGGCCGGCCCGTGAGCATCCTCACCACGGTCCGCTGGCATCGCCGTGACCGAGAGGAGCTCGCCGAGCGCTACAAGGCCAACTCGACCAGCGGCCTGGAACCGCGTTCCGCCCGGCGTCGAGCCGCGCCCCCTGCGCGGAGCCGGCGAGACCCTCTACTGGCTGCCCGGCGTGCGCGCCCTGATCACCGGCGACACGGTCCTCGGCGCCGCTGGCGGTGCGGCTCACCTTGTGCCCGGACAGCTGGCTGAGCGACGTGCGGGTCGACCGGGCCGGCCTCGCGGGGCTGCTGCGTCCTCTGCTCACGCTGCCGGTCGAACGCGTCGCTGCCCTCGCACGGGGAGCCAGTGCTGCGCAGCGCCCACACCGCGCTCAGGCAGGCGATCGCGGAAGTCGACGCCGGTGCCGGGGAGTCGCCCTGACGCGGGCACCGCGGCACCTTGATGATTGTCGATTCTTGCCGCGGCCGTTCGTTCTGAGGAGCCAGCCAAGACTCCAAAGGAGGATCTGATGAAGTTCATGCTGCTGATTCACCAGGGAACCACGCCGCTGCCCGGGTCACCGGAGTGGGATGCGCTGGCGGAGAGCGAGAAGGGCGGCGTCTACGCGGCGTACGGCGCCGTCAACAACACGCCGGGCGTCACCCCGGGCGTGCGGATGGCAGCCCCCGGAGAGCGCGAGGACCGTTCGCGTGAGCGACGGCAAGACGCTCGCCACCGACGGCCCGTTCGCGGAGACGAAGGAGGCGCTCGGTGGATACCTCTTCTACGAGGCGGACGACTTCGACGCGGCGGTCGAGCTCGCGTCGCGGATCCCGGCGGCGCGGATGGGCGGCGCCGTGGAGGTGCGGCCGCTGGCGGGGTCCTAGCCACGCATGGCGCGCCTCATTCGACCGTCAGCGCCGCCTTCATCCCTTTCTGCTCGTGTTCCGGCAGCGAGCAGAACAGCGTGTAGGAGCCGGTGCGCATTTCGATCGTCTGGCTTACGACGCCCTTCGACGGGTGTGTTCGCGAATGAACCCGCGGGCGCCCCTTCGGAGGGCTGCAGGTTGACGTTGTGTTCGTCCTGCCCGTTGTTGACGAACTGGAAGATCACCTTGCCGTGGGGGACGCTCGAGCGAGACAGCGTGAAGCCGGAACTCGACAGCCGTTATCTGCACGTGCGGGATCACGGGCGGGCCCGAGGGCGGCGGTGCCTGCGATGGCGCGCCGGGCAGCGTCTGCCCGGGGGCGGGCGCCGAGCCGCTCCCGGTTCCCGCCGCGGGGACCGGAGTGGCGCGCCGGGAGGCTTCTTCGCCGGGGCGGAGCGATGGCCGGCGTGGCGGCACGCGGCGCGGGACCTGCCGCGCCGGGCGTGAGCGGCTCTCCTGCAGCTCTTGCGGGAGCTGGTGGTTCACCTTCGCCGGCGTTCCGGCGGGCGCCGTAGCCGAGGCGGCGAGCATCGCTGTCAGCGAGCACGCCAGCAGCCCGGCCACCCCGCGGAGCCTGCGGATCATGCGATCAGCTGCGGGACGTTGCCGTAGGTGCTCGGGCCTTGCAGGCCGGTGCCCGCGCCGGGGATCACCAGGCCCGCTTCGGTCTGGAACCATTGGCCGAGCAGCCCGGCATACATCGCGCGGAAGTCCGAGGTGTTGACGAGGTTTTCGTTTTCGTCGAGTTTGCCGAGCCCCGGGTATTCGCCGACCATTTCGCCCTTCACCCGAGAGCCGATCAGGAACGCGAGGCCGGCCGCGCCGTGATCGGTGCCGGACCCGTTTTCCTGCGGCCTGCGCCCGAACTCGGACCAGAGCTGCACGATCACGCGGTCATCGATTTTTCGGGCTTCGAGGTCGCGCTGGAACGCGAGCACCGATTCGACTGTCTGCCCGAGGTTGGTGCTCAGCGTTTCGCTCTCGTCGGAGTGGGTGTCGTAGGAGCCGACGGCACTCAGGGACACGCATTTGATCGGCAGCGCTTCGTCGTCGAGCATCGCGGCGAGGGCCGCGAGCCTGGTCGGGAAGTCCCCGCCGGAGCTCGGGTAGGTGACGGGCGAGGCGAACCCGGGTTTGCCTTCGTGTTCGGCGAACGGCGCCACCTGGTTGCGGATGATGCTGGTGTCCAGCGAGGCGGTTCGAGCCTGCGCGTATGCCGGCGACGGCGAGCCGAGTGCGCCGAGCTGCCCCGAACGACGTCCATCGTCGGGGACGCGAGCGGTTCGTCCAGCCCGTAGGCCCAGAAGTTGTAGTCCGAAGGGGAGGAGACGGCGGCCACCGGCACGCGCGTGGTCGCGAGCGCGGGCGCCAGCGAATAGTCGAGCGACAGGCCCTGGAGCGGGTTGTTCGGGTCCCCCGCCACGTCCAGGTACCTGCCCATCCATCCCGAGCGCGTCTGGGCGTTGAGTTCGCCGACCTCCCAGTAGTGGCGGCTGGTGAAGTGGCTCTCGTCGGGCGGGTCGTAGCCGATCGCAGGGAACACGGCGACCTTGCCCTCGGAGTGGAGCGTCGCGAGCCCAGCGGCCTGTGGATGCCACATCAGCGTTTCGTCCTCGCTGAACAGCACGCCTTCCCCTTCGTTGCGGCCGAGCGTCGGGCGAAGTTCGTGGTACCTGGCTTCCTTGACGGGCGCGAGCACGCTCAGCGAGTCCCATCCGCCTTCCATGAAGATCGACACCAGCACCGGCTGTTTCGGCGGAGCCTGCGCTCGGGCCGCCGCGATCCCCTCTTCGAAGCCGCGCGGAGAGAGCGCGGCGGCACCGTAGATCGAGAGCACGGCCCCGGCGGAGCGCAGCAGGAACGAGCGCCGGTCCATGCCGGTGCCCGCCGGCAACGGCATGCCCGGGCTCGATATTGGGCAGCCCGCGTCCGGCCTGGGCGATACCCGCGCGCAGTACCTGAGAGCGGGTGAAGTCGTTGCACGAGCAGCTCGATGCCATTTCAGCTCACCTGCATGTCGGGGGATGTGGCGATCAGCATCCGCAGTGCGTTCTGCCGTATCGCCCTGTAGGGGCTCTGCTCCCATTTCGCGGTCGCGACCCCGGTCAGGCAGCTCTGCGCGAATTCGGCGATGCAGCGTTCGGATTCGCCGGACATCATCGGGTTTGCCCAGTAGGTGTATGCGCTCGTGAGCGCCGCCGCCGGTTCCTCCGTTTCGCTGTACTTCGGTTCGCCCGTGCCCGGCCACGGGTTGGCGTACGTCTTGGAGGTCACGTACGCGGCGATTTCCCAGCGGGCCTTCGCGGTGGAGGTGTCCAGCCAGCGCGTGAAATCCCAGCCCGACACATTCGGGGGATAGAACAGCTGCTGGCCGGCGCCCGAACACAGCCACGCCCACGCCGTCGTGTCGATCGGCCTGTTGATGGCCCGCAGCAGGCCCGCGTTGTAGACGACGGGGGGTGTCACGAGCTCCGGTCCCTGCAGGAAATCCGGATGCTGCAGGATCGCCTCGACGACGGCGCGGATGCTGTATCCGGAGGAGATGTACAGCCCCTGCAGTGAGGCGAGCGTCGCTTCCGAGGGCGGCGCGGGAACGAAGTAGCTCCAGAGCTTGCTGACGAAGTAGGAGGCGTGCATCGGGTGGGTGACGCACAGGCGCACCGCGTCTTCCCAGTTCCAGTTGCCTGTCTGGCCGAACACCGTCTTGCTGGTGTTGTCGTGGCGCGTCGGGTCGAAGCGGAAGTTCTGCAGCCCGTTGCTCTGTGTCCAGTCGGCGCGCCAGCCCGTCAGTGCGCGCGCCATTTCGCGGACGTCGGTCTCGGTGTAGGCGCCGCGGTCCGCGCCGAGCGAGAACAGCTCCATCATCTCGCGGGCGTAGTTCTCGTTCGGTTCGTTCTTGTCGTTGTAGATCCCGTCGAGGAAGATCAGCATCGCGGGGTCGACCGTCATCGCGCGGAACAGGTCGCTGAAGCTGCCCAGCGCGTGTTCGCGCATCAGGCTGTTCTGGTCCAGCATCCGCTGCTGGCTGTTCACCTTGGAGTTCGAGTTGGCGAACCAGTCGTGCCAGATGAACGTCATGCGCTCCACGAGCTGCTGGTCGGAGCGGACCATCCGGTCAAGCCACCAGCAGTGATCCTCGCCCCAGGAGTCGGCGGGCGCGAGCGCGTTGCCTTCGTCGTCGGTCGGTTCCGGCCCAGTCAGGTTGGCCGCGCCGCTCGGGCGCGTGAGGGACTGCACGACCTGTTCGACAGGGCGGCCGACGAGCGACTGGGCCTGCCCGGGAGTGGGCCCGAACCCCGCGCGCCAGAGGAGCCTGTGTGCCTGGGCGAGTGTCAGCGGCGCGCTCTGCGCGGGCGGTGGGCTGCTGGACGGAGGTGGCGGGTTGACCGGGATCGGCGGCGGCGCCGGTGCCCCGGGGAGCCCGTTGACCGGCTTCGGCGGGACGTGGTGCTTGTGGCGGCGCCGGCGCTTGTGGCGGCGCTTTGAGTGCTTGACGGGCTTGTGGTGGTGGGCCTTCGCCTTCGCCTTTGGCTTCGCCCGGGCAGCGGGCGGCTTCCCGGTGCTGCGGCTCCTGCTGTTGGCGCCGGCGGTCGCGGTCATCTAGCAGCGTCGTCCCCCTCTTGGTCCCCTCGCATGCGCCGGACCTCGGCAGAATGCCGCGCCCGGTTGAATGCGGGCGCGACTTGCTAGACGCCTGTCCTAACTCAGCCGCTCAGGCGGGAGATCCGGCGAGCTCGCGGGCTCTCGCGGCGAGGTGCGCGACGCCGAGCTCCTCGTACTCCGACGCGGCGAGCTCGAGCGCGGCGGCTCGCCGCGCCGCGGTCGCTCTCGAGCAGCCGCTGCCCGAGCAGCAGCTCACAGCGCGCCGCCTCCAGCGGCCGGCTGAGCTCCTGCCACGCCTCGCGCGCCTGCCGGAGCTGACCGAGCGCCTGCGGGCGGGCCCGATCGACGCCGGCGGCTTCGAGTGCCGCGGCCTGGCCGACCGGGTAGGGGACGCGCTCGGCCATCTCGACCGCGTCGCCCGCGGCCTCGCTTCGCGCGCTCCTCCCGGCCGGCCAGACGGCACAGCAGAGCGCGCGCGGAGTTGGCCTGGATCGACTGCACGATCAGCCCCGCGCGTTCGCACACCTCCAGCGACCGCGCGAGCTCCGCGTCGCGCCGCGTCGAGCTCACCCTGGTCGCGCAGCGTGCCGGAGAGGCCGAGCAGCGCGTCGAAGCAGACCTCCGACCAGCCGATCTGCTCGGCGAGCTCGTGCGCGCGCCGGTAGGCGCTCTCGGATTCCTGCCAGCGGCCCGCGCGCCAGTGCAGCCGTCCGCGCAGCGCATACGGCAGGCACAGCTTGCCGATCAGCCCCTCGCGTTCGGACAGCTCGGCGCTCGCGTCGCTGCAGCCCTCCACCTGCTCCCAGTCGCCGGCGTAGAGCGCGAGCTGCCCGACGGCCGCGTGCAGCTCGATCTCGGCCGGGACGTCGCCGATCTGCCGCGCGAGCGCGAGCGCCTCGCGGTAGGCGCCGCCCGCCCCGGCGTAGTCGCCGTCGGAGCTCTCGAGGTGATGGCCGAGCGCCATCAGCGCCAGCACGGTCTCGTGTGCGTCGGAGCCGCGCGCGAGCTCGACGGCGCGCTCGAGATTCTCGCGCGCCTTCACGCTGTCTCCGATCCGCCCGAACACGCGGCCGAAGATCCCGTGCGCCCTGCTCGCGGCGCGAACCTCGCCGAGGCGCTCCGCGAGCCGCAGCGCCTTCTCGGACGCGTAGATCGCGAGCATGTTGTCGCCGGTCTGCATGTAGAGCCAGGCGGCCTCCTCGTAGAGCCGCACGAGCGCGAGCGAGGGCTCGCCGTCCTTGATCAGGTTGATGCCGCGCTGGTGGTGCTCGATCGCCTGCTTGCGCTCTCCCTTGTGGGCCAGCCCGGCGCCGATCTTGCGGTGGAGCTCGGCCACGCGCTCGAGGTCCTCCCGGCCGCTGTGATGGTCGAGCGCCCGCTCCCACACGGCGATCGCCGTGTCGACCCGCCCGAGCCTGAGCGCGACGTCGCCCTGCTTCTCCAGTATCCGCGCGACCGCATCGCCGTCGGAGCCGGCCTGCTCCAGCGCCGCCTGATATTGCGAGAACGCGTCCGCGTTCGAGTAGAACGCGGTTGCCGCGTCGCCGGCCGCCTCGAGGTATCTGAGCGCGCTGGACCGGTAGGGAGCGATCTCCTGCGGCGGCAGGCTCAGCTCCGTGCCGAGCTCCGCGGCCCTGCCGAAGTGCTCGGCGAGCAGCGCGACCACCTCCTCGACGCGCTCGCCTGCGCGGGCCTCGATGAAGCACGCGACCTCGAAGTGCTTCTGCGCCCGTACGGCCTTGGGCAGCATCTCGTAGGCCGCGTCGCGGATCAGCGCGTGCTTGAACGCGAGCTCCGGCTCGCCCGCGAGCGCGCTTCCCTCGCCGGCGACGATGATGTCGCGCTCCCTGAGCGCCCGCAGCGCCTCCGCCAGGTCGCCCCCCTCCGCCTCGGCGACGGGGATCAGGGCGCCCTCCCAGAACGTCCGGCCGATCACGGCGGCGTGGGCGAGCAGGCGCCGCTGGAACGGCTCGAGCGAGTCCAGGCGCGCGGCGAGCAGCGCCTGCACCGTCGCGGGCAGCTCGGCGGCGCTCGCGCCCTCCTCCTCGGACAGGCGCCGCACCATCTCCTCGGCGAACAGCGGGTTGCCCTCCGCGCGCTCGGCGACCGCCGCGATCACGCTCTCGTTGCCGCCGACGCTCGCGAGCAGCGAGGCGATCAGCTCGCGGGTGTCGCTCTCGCCGAGGGGCTCGAGGAACATCGTCGTCGCGTCGCGTCGCACGCCGCCCCAGCCGGGCCGGCGCTCGAGCAGCTCTTCCCTGGCTCAGGCAGATCTGCAGGACCGGCGCGCGCACCCACTGCACGAGGTGCTCGATCAGATCGAGCATTCCCTCGTCGGCCCAGTGGATGTCCTCCCAGACCAGCACGAGCGGCCGCTCGCGCGCGAGGCCCTCCATGCATGCGCGCACGACCGCGAAGAAGACTTCGCGCGCCTGCTGGGCATCCTCGCTGTCGGACATCAGCGAGTCACTCGGGCGCCTCGATCCCGAGCAGACGGGCGATCACCGCCGCCTTGGATGTCGACGAGCGGCCGTCCGCGTCGGGCTCGAGCAGCTCGTCCATCCTGCGTGTGAGCTTCTCCCAGGCCCCGGCGGGGGGTTCGCCGTCGACGATCCCGCACTCGGCGCGGATCACCTCGCCGAGCGGCCAGTAGACGATGCCCGAGCCGTACGGCAGGCAGCGGCCGCGGCGCACCAGCGGCGAGGACGCGGCGCGAGGAGAGCTCCTGCTCGAACTGCTGCAGCAGCCGCGACTTGCCCACGCCCGGTTCGCCGATCACCGTCGCGAGGTGAGGGCCGCGCCGGCGCTCGACCCGGTCGATGCAGGTCGTGCAGCTGCGTCAGCTCCGCCGTCGCGGCCGACCACCGGCGCCCGGCTCGGCTGCTCGGCGGTCGCTCGCCGACGCGCCGTCCGCGCCTCCGTCGACGGCCTCCCACGCGGGCACGGGCTCCGCCTTGCCCTTCAGGGTCAGCGGCTGCGTCAGGGCTGCGAAGCCGATCGCCTCGCGCGTCGCCCTGTACGTGCCCTCGCCGACGGTGACGCTTCCGGGCCGCGCCGCGGCCTGCAGCCGCGCGGCGACGTTGACGGTGTCGCCGATGACCGTGTAGCTGTCACCCACCCGGCCGGCGAGCGCCTCGCCGGTGTTGATTCCGACACACAGCTCGAATGTGACGCCGTGCTGCTCTGCCAGCGGCGCGTTGAGCTCCTCCATCGCCGCCTGCATCGCCGAGGCCCGGCCCGCACGCGCGCGAGCCGCGTCGTCGCCGTGCGCGACGGGCGCGCCGAATATCGCCATCACGTTGTCGCCGATGAACTTGTCGATGTAGCCGCCGTACTTGACGACCTCCTCGCCGAGACGCCCGAGGATCCGCTCGAGCTGACGCTTGACCGACTCGGGGTCAAGCCTCTCGGCGACCGAGGTGTAGCCGGAGAGGTCGGCGAACAGCACGGTGACGGTCCTGCGCTCGTCCAGGCTCTGCTCGGCGCCAGCTCCGCGTGGCCGCGGCGCCGAGCTCGCGCGGCGCCGGTGCCGCAGCGCGGCGCGTCGAGCTGCGTACCGCACTCCATGCAGAACCGCGCCCCGTCGCCGAGCATCGCCCCGCAGGACTCGCAGCGCCGCTCGATCGGCGCGCCGCAGGACATGCAGAAGCGAGCCTCCGGCGGGATTCTCCGCCGAGCACGATGAGCATGCCACCATCGCGCTCAGCTCGCGGGGATGATGTGGTCTGCCCCCATGTTGGCGAGTATCGCTGATCTTGCCCGCGAGCCCGGGAGGCTTCTTGCCGGCGCGGAGCCCCGCCGGGCGCGGCGGGGAGGTTCGCCTCGATGCGGGCACGCCGGCACTCGTTCACGACGATCTCCGTGAGCGTTGCCGCCCGTTGCTGCGAGCGGCTCGCCCGGGAGCAGGATTCCCGCATCGCAGTTCACCGTCCGGCCACGGCGCCGCATGCCGCAGTAGCCTCGGGCGGACTCGCGGGCGCGGCCGTTCATGTCCCTGTTCGCGAGCGGCGCAAGAGGGCGGACGGAGGCTCGTTGATCAGGGAGAGGTCCTCGTAGGCCTCGTCGATGCCCTGCCCGCCGCACAGGCGGCAGCGCAGGGGCGTGCCCGTGGAGACTACTGTCCCAGCCGCTCGGGCCCGCAATATGATGGACCTCGAATGAGGCTAGGCCTGCTCTCGACGGCGCGCATCAACGAGCAGCTCGTCGCGGGCGCGCGCCAGGCGTCCGGCGTCGACGTCGTTGCGATCGGCTCGCGCGAGCGCTCGCGCGCCGAAGCACAGGCACAGGCGCTCGGCGTTCCACGCGCGTACGGCTCCTACGAGGCGCTGATCGCGGATCCGGATGTCGAGGCGGTCTACGTTGCGCTGCCGAACTCGCTTCACGTCGAGTGGTCGCTGCGAGCGATCGAAGCCGGCCGGCACGTGCTCTGTGAGAAGCCGCTGTCGCGTCACCCCGACGAAGTGGGGCGCGCGTTCGACGCCGCGGAACGCCGCGGCCTCGTGCTCGCCGAGGCGTTCATGTGGCGCCACCACCCCCAGGCGCGCCGGCTCGCCGAGCTGCTCGACCAGATCGGCGAGCTGCGCATGATCCGGGCGTCGTTTTCCTTCCTGCTCGAGCGTGAAGGCGACGTGCGCTTGCAGTCGGCCCTCGACGGCGGCGCGCTGATGGACGTCGGCTGCTACTGCGTCAGCGCCGCGCGGGCGCTCGCTGGCGAGCCGCTCATGGTCAGCGCCCAGCAGGTGCGGGGCGGCGACGGTGTCGACGTGCGCCTCACCGGGTTGCTGCGCTTCGCGGGAGACGTGCTCGCGACGATCGACTGCGGCCTCGATCTGGCAGCGCGCGACGAGCTCGAAGTCGCGGGCACGCGAGGTGTCCTCTGGCTCGACGATCCATGGCATGCCCTGAGCCCCGCGATCGAGCTGCGTCGCGACCAACGGCCGGGTCGAGCGCATCGCGGTCGAGCCGCTGAACCCGTACGCATGTGAGCTCGAGGATTTCGCGGCGGCCGTCGCCGGTGAGCGCGCGCCGCGCTACGGACGCGAGGACGCGCTCGGACAGGCGCGCGCGATCGGCGCGCTTATCGCGAGCGCCGAAGCCAACCAACCGACGGAGGTAGAACGATGAAGACGAGTCTCGGCATCTGGGCATTCGGCCCGATGATCACGCGCTTCGTTCCGGGCGGCTACCAGCCCGGGCACGCCTATGACGCGGAACCGGTCGCGGAGAAGGTTCACCGCGCGGTCGAGGGCCTCGGTGACCTGATCGACGGCTACGAGTTCCACTACCCGCTGGAGCTCTCGCACGAGAACATCAGCGACGTCCAGGCGGCGCTTGGCGACCATGACGTCTACTGCGTCGCCAGCGGTCTGCACCTCGACCCGCGCTTCGGGCGCGGCGGCCTGGTCAATCCCGACGAGCACGTCCGCGCCGAGGCGCGGCGGATCGTGTGCGAGGGCGCGGAGTTTGCGGGGTCGCTCGGCGCGAACATGATCATCTGGCCAGGGATCGAGGGCTACAACTACCCGTTTCAGACTCCCTATGTGGACTCGTGGCATTGGCTGATAGAGGGCATCGCCGAGGCTGCCGAGATCTGCAAGCGCCACGGGGTGAAGCTGTTCCTCGAGCACAAGAACTCCGAGCCAGCGATGAAGATCTTGATGCGCAACATGGGAATGACGATCTACGTCGCCAACAAGCTGCGCGCCGAGGGGCTCGACAATGTCCAGATCAACATGGACTGGCAGCACCTGTTGATGAACGACGAGCACCTGCCGGAGTACGCGGCCCTGCTGCACTCCGAGGGACTGCTCGGCCACCAGCACGGGAACTCGGGCTGGGGCACGTTCGACGACGACAACATGCTCGGCGCGACCGCGTTCATGGAGACCATCGAGCTAGCGGTCGAGCTGCGCCGCTGCGGCTACGGCGACAATGGCGAACGCCTCGGTCTTGACCTCTATCCCTACACCGAGGATCAGGTCGGCGCGGTCAAGCGCTCGGTGATCCAGTGGAACTTCATCGACTCGGTCGCGGCGCGGATCGACGACGAAGCGCTCCGCGAGGCGCAGTCCCGCAAGGACGCGGTGAGCGCATACGAGCTCGTCTATGCCGCGTTGGGCGCATGAGCGAGGACGACACACCGCTGAACCGCACATGAGCGTATTCGGGCTGGACGTCGGGACCAGCGGCGTCAAGGGACTCGCCCTCGACGCCGACGGCAGTGTCGTGGCGGCCGCGGAGGCCGGATATCCGCTGTTGACGCCTCGGGCCGGTTGGGCTGAGCAGGATCCGGAGGATTGGTGGCGCGCGGCCGAGGCGGTGCTGGCGCGGCTGCACGCCGCCGCCGGACCTCCTGAGGGCATCGGGCTCTCAGGTCAGATGCACGGCCTGGTCGCGCTCGACTCCCATGACCGCGTGCTGCGGCCGGCAATTATCTGGAACGACCAGCGCACCAGCGAGGAGTGCGTCGAGATCGAGGCGACGCTCGGGCTCGAGCGGCTGATCGCGCTGACGGGCAACCGCGCGCTCACGAGCTTCACGGCGCCGAAACTGCTCTGGCTCCGGCACAACGAGCCAGAGGTGTTCGCGCGCATCGCGCACATCGCGCTGCCCAAGGACTACGTCCGGCTGCGCCTCTGCGGCGAGCACGCGACCGACGTCGCCGACGCCTCCGGGACGCTGCTGCTGAACGTCGCCGAGCGGCGGTGGAGCGAGCAGATGCTCGAGGCGCTCGCGTTCGAGCCCGAGTGGCTGCCGCGCGTGCTCGAGAGCGCGCAGGTGAGCGGCGTGACCGCCGACGGCGTGCCGGTCGCCGCCGGCGCCGGCGACCAGGCCGCCGGCGCTCTCGGCGTCGGGGTCGATCGTCCCGGGCCCGTATCGGTCGTGCTCGGGACCTCCGGCGTCGTGTTCGCCGCGCTCGAGCGCTTCGCCGCCGACCCGCGAGTGCGCGTGCAAACCTTCTGCCACGCGATTCCGGACACCTGGCACGCGATGGGCGTCATGCTCTCGGCGGCGGGCTCGCTGCGCTGGTTGCAGGCGATCCTCGGCGCCGACTACGCCGTGCTCACCGCGGAGGCCAGCGCCTGGCCTCCGACGACCGAGGGGCTCTCGTTCCTGCCGTATCTCGCCGGCGAGCGCACGCCGCACGACGATCCCGACGCGCGCGGCGCCTACGCCGGCCTCAGCCTGCGCCACGACCGCGGCGCGCTCGTGCGCGCGCTGCTCGAGGGCGTCGCCTTCGGACTGCGCGACTCGCTCGATCTGATCTGCGAGCTCGGCGGGCGGCCGGTGCTCGGGCGCGTATCGGGCGGTGGCGCGCGCAGCGAGGAGTGGCTGCGAATCGTCGCCTCGGTGCTGGAGCTGCCGCTTGAGCGCGTCGCAGTCGAGGACGCGGCGGCGTTCGGCGCCGCGCTGCTCGGCGGCGTCGCCGGCGGCGTCTGGCCGGACGTCCCCGCCGCGGTCGCCGCGACCGTGCGCCCGCGCGCCCTGATCGAGCCTGTGCCTGACTGGATCGAGCCCTACCGCGCCGGGCGCGAGCGCTTCCGCGCGCTCTACCCGGCACTGCGCGCATGCCGCTGACGCCACCCCCCGACGCCGCGATCTTCGACTTCGACGGCGTCATCATCGATTCGCGCCAGCCGGTCGAGACGGCTATCAACGGCGCGCTGCTCGCACACGGGTTCACACCGCGCAGCGCCGCCGAGACCGCGCGATTCATCGGCCCGCCGGCATTGAGCGCTTTCGCCGAGCTAACCGGCGCCGCGGAGGACTCGGAGATCGTCGCGGCGTGTGTCGCCACCTACCACGACATCTTCGCCCGGGTGTATCTCGAACAGACGCGGCTCATCGACGGGATGCCCGAGCTGCTGCGCAGCCTGACGCTGCCGCTCGCGCTCGCGACCTCGAAGGCGCGCCAGTTCGTCGCGCCGCTGCTCGAGCACTTCGGGATCGAGTTCGCGGTCGTCAGCGCTCCCGAGCTCGCCGAGCCGAAGGCCGAGACCGTCGCGCGCGCGCAGAAAGCGCTCGGCGCGCACGACGCCGTTGTCGTCGGCGACCGCTGCTACGACATCGAGGCCGCGCGCGCCTGCGGCCTGCGCGCGATTGGCGTCACCTGGGGCATCGGCGACCGCGACGAGCTGCGCGGCGCCGACATCATCGTCGAGCGGCCCGCCGAGCTCCGCGTGCTGCTCGCCTAGCACCTCTCGGTCGGCCGGCCGCACCGGGCGCATCGCCGCGCTGCGACCTGCGAGCATGCGAGCCGATGGAGCAGCGGCGCATCGAGCGACTCGCCCGCAGCGTCAGCGCTGTCGGCCTCGGCACCTGGCAGCTCGGCGCCGACTGGGGCACGGTCACGCCGCAGGCGGCGCACGCCGTGCTCGACGCTGCCGTCGATGCCGGGGTCACGTTCTTCGATACGGCAGATGTCTATGGCGACGGCCGCAGCGAGCAGTTCTGCGGCGAGCTGCATTCGCGTCACCCTGAGATCTTCGTCGCGACGAAGATGGGCCGGCGCGTCGAGCAGCTGCCGGAGAACTACAACCGCGAGGCGTTCGCAGCCTGGAACGCGCGCTCCCGCGCGAACCTCGACGTGGAGTGCATCGACCTCGTGCAGCTGCATTGCCCGCCCGACGAGGTCTACGAGGACGATGCCACCTTCGAAGCGCTCGACGAGCTCGTCGAGGACGGTCACATCGGCGCCTACGGCGTCTCGGTCGAGACCTGCGCCCAGGCGCTGCGCGCGATCGCACGCCCGCGCGTGGCGAGCGTGCAGATCATCCTCAACTGCTTTCGCCTCAAGCCGCTCGAGCAGGTGCTGCCCGCTGCGCGCGAAGCCGGCGTCGGGATCATCGCGCGCGTGCCGCTCGCATCCGGCCTGCTGTCGGGACGCTACGACGAGCAGACGACGTTCGCGCCCGACGACCACCGCAGCTACAACCGTCACGGCGAGGCGTTCGACGTCGGCGAGACGTTCGCCGGCGTGCCGTATGAGACGGGGCTGGCCGCCGCGCGTGAGCTCGGCCGGCTGCTCGACCCCGGGACGACACTAGCCCAGTTCGCGCTGCGCTGGGTGATCGACCAGCCGGGGGTCAGCACCGTGATTCCCGGCGCGCGCGACGTCGATCAGGTGCGCCAGAACGTCGCCGCCGCCGCGCTCGCGCCGTTGCGACCGGACCAGCTCGAGGGTGTCGCGGAGGTCTATGACCGGCTGCTCCGCGAGCACGTCCACGGGCGCTGGTAGCGGCTACAGCGCCTCGTCGAGCGCCCGCTCGAGCATGCCCTGGCCCTCGAGGAAGTCGACCACCGTATAGCGCGAGCGCAGCCGGCCTCCGTAGCGCAGTCCGGCGCGCAGCATCGCCGCGTCGATCCCCAGGTAGCCCGGCTCCCGATCGGGGATGCCGGCGCGCCGGAGCGTGGTCCGCGACCGCGTCGAACTTCTCGAGCGAGGGCTCCATGCGCGCGCGCAGCGCGGCCCAGCGCGTCTCGTCGTCGGGCCAGGAAGCGGGCACCGTGGCGATCAGGCGCTGCTTCTCGGCGACCGCAGCGAGGACGTCAGGCGGCGGCTCGCCAAGCCACGCGCGCGCGGCCTCATCGAGCGGCTCGGCAACCGGCTGCGGGCGCCGCGGCAACGCCACGCCGCCGCCGAATGCGAACCGCTGCAGGCGCATCGCGAACCCCGTCGCGTAGCCGACCTGGAGCCCGTGCAGCGCCCGCGGCCGCGCGCCGCGGCCGGCGAGCAGGTCCCAGAAGTGCGATGCGTGGTGCTCGCAGCCGCTCGCCGGGCGCGAGCTGCCGACCGCGGCCATCGCCAGCCCCGACTCGATCAACGCGCGCAGCAGCTCGGCGACCGCGTCGACGTCCCCGGCGAGCAGTGCGGTGACGTCGAGCTCGGGCAGCGGCTCAAGCTCGCGCCAGTCCTCCCCGTAGAGCAAGTGCGCCGCGAGCCAGTCCACCCGTGCGGTGGTCTTCGCGAGAAGGTCGCCGATGCCGGCGCGCGTCAGCTCGATCGGCGCCGCCGCCGCGATCCGCGGGTCGGCGAAGATCGCTGCCGGCGCCCGCGCCGGCAGCGTCACCTTGACGCCGTCGCGCTCCATCGCCGCGACGCTCGACGCGTAGCCGTCCATCGATGCCGCCGTCGGCACGCTGACGAAGTCGCAGTCGGCGCTGTGCGCGGCGTAGCGGACGATGTCCGTCAGCGTCCCCGAGCCGACAGCGACGAGCCCGGCGCGCAACTGGGCGCGCACCTTCGCCGCGGCGTCCTCGGTCGCGTGCAGGTCCGCCGGGAGGCGCAGCACGTCGGCGCCGAGCTCGCGCGCCACGCGCGCGCCGGCGACCGCCTCGGTGTTGACGTCCATCACCACCAACGCCGGCCGCGGCACGTACGCCGCGAGCCGGTCGAGCGCGCCCTCTTCGACGACGATCACTGCCCGTAGTACGCGTGCGGCCCGTGCTTGCGCTCGAAGTGCTTGCGGCGGACAGCGTCGGCGAGCGGGGGCGCGTCGGGAGCGAGCAGCGTGGTCAGGAGCGCCAGGCGCGCGACCTGCTCGAGCGTGACCGCGGCCTCGACCGCGGCCGCCGGCGAGGCGCCCCAGGCGAAGGGGCCGTGGCCGCGCACGAGTGCGCAGGTGTCGTGCTCGGTGGTCGCCTCGACGAGCGCGCGCCCGGTCGCCCCCTCGTAGTCCTCCTGAACCTCGGATCCGGCCAAAGGGCGCGTCAGCGGGATCGGCCGGGCGCTGAGGTCGGCGTGCGTCGTCCCGAGCAGCGGAATCTCGCGCCCGGCCTGCGCCCAGCTCGTCGCCCACGGCGAATGCGTGTGCACGATGCCGCCGATCCAGTCATACGCGCGATAGAGCTCCAGGTGCGTCGGCGTGTCCGTCGACGGCCGCCGCCCACCCTCGACGACGTTGCCCTCGAGGTCCACGAGCACGACGTCCGCGAGCGTCATCGACTCGTACGGCACGCCGCTCGGCTTGATCGCGACGAGCCCACGCTCGCGGTCGATGCCGCTGACGTTGCCCCACGTGAGCGTCACGAGCCGGTGCGCTGGCAGCGCGAGGTTCGCCGCGAGCACAGCCTCGCGCATCAGAGCTCCACGAGCTCGAGGTCGAGTAGCTCTGCGAGCCGTCGCCAGCGCCCGGCGTGCATACCGAGATTCGTGACGAAGTGGTGCGGCCCGCCGAGGCGCAGCCAGTCGTTCATGAAGTCCTCTATGCCGGCCGTCGGCCGGAAATGGAAGTAGGGCATCTCGACGTTCGGCAGCTCGGGAGTGTCGAGGACCGCTCCGTGCCCGACGAGCAGGCGGTATTCCTCGCCCTCGAGCGGCACGAGGGCGGCGGTCGTCGCGGGTCCCGGCTGCGCCGAGAACACGGTCGTCGGTGGGTTGCCGAGGCCGCCGATGCCGAGCTCGCGGTCGATCAGCCGCACCGGGCGGTCGCCCCGCGCGACCTTCCAGTTGCCCTCGCCCATGTGGCTGACGAGCACCGAACCCTGCTCGAAGTCCATCGCGTAGAGCTCGCTGAAGTTCGCGTCGCCGATCAGCGTCTGCGCGGCGCACATCAACGTGGCCGTGTTGGTGTCGCCCTCCGCGGCGTAGCCGTAGCCGTCGGCCATCAGGTTCGAGGCGGCGAGCAGCGGCAGCTGCTCGAAGCGCCCATCGCCGCCGACGGAGTCGAAGTGCGCCGAGAACGCACGGTAGCCCTTTTCCTCCAGCAGGTCGCGCAGCGCGACCTCGAAGCGCGCCGCGTAGGCGTGCGCAGCGTGCGGCAGCGCCGGGTCGATCTCGAACAGCTCGCCGTGCCGGGAGATCAGCGCCTCGATCCGATCGTCGCCGACGCCCTGCATCCGCGCGTAGAGCGCGCCGAGATCCTCGGCGACGACGAGCGCGCCGAACCGTCGCAGCAGCGCCGGCGGGTCGTACAGGATGTCGCCCATCCCGTTCATCGGGTAGCCGAACAGCGCGATTCGGGTCGAGCGCAGCGCCGTGACCGTCGCCGCGGCGCGCGCCCAGTCGCCGAACTCCTCGGCGAACTCATCCGAGTCCCACTCGCCCGTGATCACCGAGAACGGGATTCCCGAGCGCACGAGCGCGTTCGCCTGGTCCTGGGCGCCGTGGATCCCCTGGTTGTAGGTCAGATCGGCCATGTCCCAGGCGGCGGTCACCGCTCGCTCCGGCTGGATGTTCGCGAGCATCAGCGGCAGCGGCGTCTGCAGCAGCGCGCGCACGGTGCGCATCGCCGGTCCGTAGGTGAGCATCACGATCGCGATGCCGTCGAGCCCGCGCGCTCCGTACTCGCGCACGATCTCCTCGACGTCGTCGCGGTTGCGCGCCGGGCGGATGAAGTCGACGTCGGCGACGTCGGCGAGTCGCGCAGCGACGGCGCGCGCGTACTCGGCCTGATGCTCGGTGATCCCCGGGAGCATCTCGTCGTAGAGCTCCTGCATGATCCCGAGCAGTCCGATCCGGGGTTTCACGACACGCTCCTTTCGGTGTGGATGCGCTTGAGGCCGTGGAGCAGCTCGACTTCGGTGCGCCCGAGCCGCTCGTACAGGCTGCGGTAGATCGCGTAGACCCGATCGTAGATGGCCTGCGCGTCGGCGTCCGGCGTGTAGCTGCGCGCGATCTCCGGTCGGGTCGCGGCGATCGCGCTGGCGATGTCGGGAAAGTGGCCGGCTGCGACGGCGCCGAACAGCGCCGCGCCGCGCGCGGGGATCTGCGTCGAGTCGGGGACGCTGACGCGCAGGCCGCTGGTGTCGGCGAGCAGCTGCATCGTCAGCGGGCTCTTCTCGGCGATCCCGCCGCAGGCGACGATCTCGTTCAGCCTCAGCCCGTGTTCCTCGAAGTTCTCGATGATCCGCCGGTTGCCGAACGCGATCGACTCGAGCAGCGCGCGATAGATCTGCTCGCGCGTGGTCTGCAGCGTCAACCCGAAGAGCGCCCCGCTGAGGTCGGCGTCGGCGAGGATCGTGCGGTTGCCGTTCCACCAGTCGAGCGCCACGAGCCCGCTCGCCCCTGGTCCGATCGCGGCCGCCGACTGCTCGAACGTCGCGTGCTCGGCACCCGGCGGCGCGAGCCTCTGCACGAACCACGCGAGCATGTCGCCTACAGCGGCCTGCCCGGCCTCGTAGCCATAGAGGCCCGGGAGGATGCCGTCGCGCACGACGCCCGTGATCCCCGGCAGCCGCACCTCGACCGGGTCGATCACGAGGTCGCAGATCGAGGTCCCGACGACCATCACGAAGGTCCCGGGCGACTCCACGCCGGCGCCGGGGACCGAGACGAACGAGTCGACGTTGCCGACCGCGACCGCGACCGTCTCGGGCAGGCCGAGGCGCGCCGCGAGCGCCGGGCGCAGCGTGCCCGCGCGCGTGCCGAGCGGCGCAAACTCCGTCCCGAGCTTTGCCGCGGGCCGGTCGAACCCAGGGTAGGCGGCCTCGAAGTACTCGGCGGACGGCAGCCCTTCCTCCTGCGACCACATCGCCTTGTAGCCGGCGGTGCAGCTCTGGCGGCGCTCGTTGCCCGTGAGGAACCAGACGATCCAGTCGGTCGCCTCGATGAAGCCGTAGGACGCGTCATAGACCTCGCGATCCTCGAGCCACAGCTCGATCAGCTTCGGGAAGTACCACTCCGAGGAGATCCGCCCGCCGTAGCGCTCGAGAAACGCCTCGCCGCGCGCCGCGGCGACCTCGTTCAGGCGGTCCGCGATCGGCTGCGCCGCGTGGTGCTTCCAGAGCTTCGGCCACGCGTGGCGCCGCGAGCGCCAGCGCTCCTGCGTGAAGAGCGGCAGCCCGTCGGCGCTCACCGGCAGCACGGTGCACGAGGTGAAGTCGACGCCGAGCCCGACCACGGCCTCGCGCGCCGCCGGCACCTGTTCGAGCACCGCCGGGATCGCGCGTATCGAGCACCGCGAGCCAGTCGTCGGAGTGCTGCAGCGCCCAGTCTGGCGGCAGCTGCTCGCCGCTCTGCGGCAGCTCGCGGTCGATCACGCCGTGCGCGTAGCGAACCTCGCTGACCGCGGCCTCCTCGCCGCTGCGCAGGTCGAGCAGCAGCGCGCGGCCCGACTCCGTCCCGAAGTCGACGCCGATCGCGTACGCGGGCCGGCTCACCGGGGGTCCGTCGTGTCCCCGTGCGCCTGTCTTGCCGCGGTGTCCGCGGCGATCGCCGCCTGGCGCGCGCGGCGGTACTCCTCGACGACGATCTCGTTCAGCTCCTCGACGGACGTCTCCGCCACCGGCTTGTCCAGCGCGATCACGCCGTC
Source organism: uncultured Solirubrobacteraceae bacterium (assembly GCA_963826345.1). Taxonomy (GTDB): domain Bacteria; phylum Actinomycetota; class Thermoleophilia; order Solirubrobacterales; family Solirubrobacteraceae; genus Palsa-744. The sequence continues at coordinate 96,173 of CAWGWU010000015.1, read as the reverse complement.
CTGGAGCAGGTTCACGCGGTCGCACGTCGCGAACACGTGGGCGTAGTTGTGCAGGATGATCATCACCGAGACCTCGCCCTCCTGCTTGAGGCGGTCGATGAGCTCGAGGATCATCCCGCCCTCCTTCGCGCCCATCGCCGCGAGCGGCTCGTCGAGCAGCAGGATGTTGGCCTCGCCCGAGACCGTGCGCGCGACCGCGATCGCCTGGCGCTGGCCGCCGGAGAGGCGCGCGACCGGCACGTCGAGCCTGGGGATGTTGATCCCGATGTCGTCGAGCGCCTCGCGCGTCTGGCGGCGCATCAGCGCGTTGTCGAGGAACGGGATCGGCCGGTGCACGCGCTCGCGGCGCAGGAACATGTTGTGGGAGACCGACAGCTGGTCGACGAGCGCGAGGTCCTGGTAGACGGTGTCGATGCCCTGCGCGCGAGCGTCGTCGACGCTTTTCGGCTCGTACGGCTCGCCGTGCAGGAACATCTGCCCGCCGTCCTGCTTCTGGAATCCGCAGATGATCTTGATCAGCGTCGACTTGCCCGAGCCGTTGTCGCCGAGCAGGCCGAGGATCTCGCCCTTGCGCAGGTGCAGGTTGACGTCGCGCAGCGCCGTGGTCGGGCCGAAGCTCTTGGAGATGTGCTCGACGCGCAGCACGTCGTCGGGCGCCGAGGTCGGTGCCACGATCTTCTCGGCGGGGAGCGGCTGCTCAGCCAAGACCGGACCCCGTGCGCACGCGTTGGACGTAGACGTTGAAGGTCATCGAGATCAGGATCGCGAGCCCGAGATAAAGGTAGAGATAGTCGGCGCTGACGCCCTTGATGATCAGGCCGTCGTGGAGCACGCCGAGGAACAGCGCGCCGATCAGGGCGCCGACGACCGTTCCCGACCCGCCCAGCAGCAGCGTGCCGCCGATCACGGCCGAGGCGATCGCCTGGAAGAGGATTTCGTTCGAGCCCGACGGGTCCGGCGTCGCGGTCACGGTGCGCACGGCCTCGAGGATCCCGACGAGCCCGGCGCAGGTCGCGCAGAGGATGAAGTTGCGGATCAGCACGAGGCGCACGCGGATGCCCGCCTCGGCGGCGCCGAGGCGGTTGCCGCCGACGGCGACCGTGTAGACGCCCCAGCGCGAGAACGTCAGCACCGCCTGCAGGATCGCGACGATCGCGAGCGCCCAGATCAGCTCCGAGTAGGTGCCGCCGCCGAACACGCGCGCGAACGTGTTGACGTGGAGCGCCGAGGTGCCCGGCGTCGAGACGGGCGCGGTGTGGGAGATGATCAGCGTGACGCCGTCGAGCGTGAACAGCATCCCGAGCGTCGTCACGAACGACGAGATGCCGACGACGGCGACGAAGAAGCCGTTGATGAAGCCGACCACGCCGCTGCAGACCAGTGACAGGATCACCGCCGGGATGAGCGGCACGCCGGCATGGAACAGCTTGTAGAAGATGAACGGCGTCAGCAGGTAGACGGCGCCGATCGAGAGGTCGATCTCGCCGTTGATCATCACGAACACCTCGCCCGCGGCGAGGATCGCCAGCGGCGCGAAGTACGGCAACAGCGTCTTGAGGTTCGAGGTCGTCGCGAAGCCGTGGGCGTTCGTCGAGAAGTACACGATCGTGATGATCGTGACGACGATGATGCTGCCCTCGCGCAGCGTCAGGAAGCTGCGGACGAGCTTCATCAGGCTCGTCCCGAGGGCCCGGCCTGTGCCTGCCGGACCCTCGGTTGGAGCTTGTGCCGGAGCTTCGCTGCCGGACGCGGCCGCCACGACTGGAGCCTAGGAGACTCCGGGCGACGAGGAGGTGCCCTCGTAGCGGCTTTTGGTGCTGTTGTACGGCACGACGGTTTCCGGGGTCAGGAACTTCAGGCCGGTGTTGACGTCGGCCATGCCGGTGAGCGTCTTCGATGCGTTGTACAGGTACAGCTCGATGACCGGGAAGAAGCCCTGCAGGTAGGGCTGCTGGTCGATCGTGAACTGGATCTGGTTCTTGGCGAGCAGCTGCTCGGTGATTTCCAGCAGGTCATAGCCGCCGCCCTTGACCGAGGAGGAGACGTTGTGCTTCTGGATCGTCTGGGCGACGCCCTGGGTCGAGCCGGCGTCGACGGCGAACATGCCCTTCGTGTTCGGGTGACCCGCCAAATACGATTCGATCACCGTCAACTCGTTCGGGACCGCGGCGCCGGTGGCGATCACGTGCGTCGTGATCGCCGGGTATTTTTTCAGCGTCTTCAGCGCACCTTCGATCCGCGGCTGGATGTTCAGCGAGCCCGGCGTCGCGATGAACAGCGCGACGTCGCCCGAGGGCACGAGCTTCGCGATGTGTTCGCCCATCTTTTCGCCCGAGACGAACAGGTCCTGGCCGATGTATGCCAGACGCGGGTTGCCGATCGCGTCGGCGTTGTAGGCGACGACCGGGATTTTGGCGTTCAGCGCCGCCTGCACCGGCGCATTGAACGCCGTCGGGTCGACCAGCGAGACGGCGATGCCGTTGGCGCCCGCGCTGACGGCGCTGTTGACGGCGTTGACCATCTGGCTGACGTTGCTCGATTCCGAGCCCGTCCACTGGTAGGTGCAGCCGAGCAGTTTGCACGCGTCCTGGATCCCGTACTGGGTCGGGACGAAGAACGGGTTGGTGGTGACGTGGTTGACGAACGTGAATTTGTAGCTCTGGCTCGTGCCGAAGATGGTGTTCGCGCTGCTGCTGCTCGAGGCGCTGGAACCGCAGGCGGCCAGCAGGCTGCTCACCCCGCCGACCGCCGCGCCTGTCAGCGCGGTGCGGCGCAGGAATGAGCGCCGGTCGAAGCCTGGCCGATCGGCCTCGCCACGATCATCAAATTCGAGACGCTCTACGGCTTCGTGTGCTTGGTCTGTGTCTGACATTGCGTTCTCCTTTCCAGGCTGTTTCAGGTCTCCCGGCTAGCGACATTAGGACACTACCCTCTCGCGTCCCGGAGTGACAGTCAACCGTCCCGCTCGACGGAAATCCCGCAGAATTGGCGAGGAAAATCCGCTACTCCTCCGCCGAGGTCGCCGCGTCCCAGCCCTGCGGCCGGCGCATGAGCGTCGAGCGCAGGCGGTATACCCTCGGGGCATGGCCAGAGTCCGGGTGGAGCAGATCCCTCCGAGCAACCCTTGACGGGCGAATCCGGCCAGCAGCGTCGCTCGCCGGCCCCGAGGATGGAGCCGACGCAGGACGGGCCGCCGCACAGGGCGAGCGCCTCGAGCCGATCGTGGCCGCGCAGCACCGCAAAGAGGACGGGCGCGCGCTGATCCTCTATACCCGCCCCACCGCGAGACGTCGTGAGCGAGCTGCGCTTCGAAGAGCTGCGGGGCGAGGAGGTCGTCTACGCGATCCACCGCCAGGAGCGCACGTTCCTGCCCGTCCCGCGACCACTGCCCGCTGTGCCCCACCCTCCCGGGGGACCGCAGACCGAGATACCTTTTCCCGCCTTCGAGATCGCCGTGTTCGACAACCGCTTCCCGGCGTTCAAGGCGCCCCGGGGGGCCGCCGAGGTCGTCGTCTACACCGACGACCACGACGCCTCGTTCGGCACGCTCGCCGCCGAGCGTGCGGAGGCGCTCATGTGGGTCTGGCGCCAGCGCTATCTGGAGCTCGGCGCGCGCGAGGACATCGACTACGTGCTCATCTTCGAGAACCGCGGGGTCGAGGTCGGCGTGACCCTGCACCACCCGCACGGCCAGATCTACGGCTATCCGTTCCTGCCTCCCGTGGCCGGGCTCGAGCTCGCAGCCGACGAGCGCCTGGCCGGGTGCGCCCCGTGCACGCTGCTCGGGCGCGAGCTCCAGGACGGGCGACGGGTCGTCCACGAGAACGACGCCGTGGTCGCCTACGTCCCGTATGCCGCACGCTGGGCCTATGAAGCGCACGTGGTGATGCGCGAGCACCGCCCGAGCCTGGCCGACTGCGAGCCCGAGGAGCTGCGCCTGCTCGCCGCCGGGCTGCAGGCGCTCGTCCGCGGATACGACGCCCTGTTCGACAGGCCTTTCCCTTATGTCATGGCCGTTCACCAGGCGCCCACCGGGCCGGAGCATCTGCACCGCGCGGGTCACCTGCACGTCGAGTTCTACCCGCCGCTGCGCACCGCCGAGAAGCTCAAGTACCTCGCCGGCTCCGAGCAGGGCGCGGGGACGTTCATCTCCGACACGCTGCCCGAGGACTCCGCCGCCAAGCTGCGCGAGGCGATCGCCCGTGCCGCGTGAGCGGACCGCCGCGTTCGCGCCCGGCCGAGTCAACCTGATCGGAGAGCACACCGACTACAACGGCGGACTCGCGCTCCCGTTCGCGATCGACGAGGGCATCACCGTCCGCGCGCGACGCAGCCACAGGCAGCCGCCAGGGCGACGTCTCGGCCGAGGCGCTCGATCTGGACGAGCGCGACGAGTTCCCGCTCGCCGCGCCCGCCGCCCGCCGAGGGTGGCGGGCGTTCGCGCGCGGCACCGTCGCCGAGCTCTCCCGCGCCGGGTATCCGCTCGTCGGCGCGCACGATCCGGATCAGCGGCGAGCTGCCGCGCGGCGCCGGCCTGTCCTCCTCGGCCGCGCTCGAGGTCGCGCTGTGCCTCGCACTGCTCGAGCTCGCCTCGGCCGCGGCGCGAGCTGGGAGCGCGGCGACTACGACAGGCTCGACATCGCCCGGCTCTGTGCGCGCGCGTGGAGAACGACTGGGTGGGCGCGCAGACGGGCCTGCTCGACCAGCTCGCCTCGCTCTTCGGCGACGCCGGCGCGCGCTGCTGATCGACTTCCCGACGTCTGCAGATTGCAGCCGGTGCCGCTGCGTTCGGTGCGCTGGCGGCTCGTGCTGCTCGACTCGGGCGAGCGCCACAGCAACGCGAGCTCGGGCTACAACGAGCGACGCGACGAGTGCGCGAGGCCTGCCGGCTGCTGGGCGTCGCCTCGCTCTCGCTCGCGCCGGAGCGAGGAGGTCGAGCGCCTGCCCGAGCCGCTGCGGCGGAGGGCGCGGCCACGTGCTCGCCGAGAACGAGCGTGTCGCGCCGCCGTCGCCGCGCTCCGGGCGGGCGACCTGTCGGCGATCGGGGAGCTGATCAGCGCCTCCCACGAGAGCCTGCGCGACAACTTCGAGGTCTCCACTCCCGCGGTCGAGGCGGCCGTCGAGGCGATGCTCGGCGGCCGGCGCCGCCGGCGCACGCGTCGTGGGCGGCGGATTCGGCGGCAGCGTGCTCGGCCTGTTCCCGCCCGGCGCCAGCCCGCCCGCCGGGCGCGCGCGAGGTGCGGCCCGGTCCCGGCGCCCGCGCCCTTGCGCCCGGCGCCCGAGCCGCGGGGTTGACGGCGCCGCGGCGCTGCGATACTCGCCCCATGCCATTTGACCCGTCGCGCTCGGACGGGCTGTACCGCGCGGCCCCCGGCCGCTACGAGACGATGCCATACCGGCGAGTCGGAGCGTCGGGGCTGAAGCTCCCCGCGATCTCGCTCGGGCTGTGGCAGAACTTCGGCGACGACAGGCCGCTCGCGAACAGCCGCACGATCCTGCGCCGCGCCTTCGACCTCGGCATCACCCACTTCGACCTGGCGAACAACTACGGCCCGCCGTATGGCGCCGCGGAGTGCAACTTCGGGCGGATCTTCGCCGAGGACCTGCGCCCCTACCGCGACGAGCTCGTCATTTCGACGAAGGCGGGCTATGACCAGTGGCCCGGCCCTACGGCGAGTGGGGCTCACGCAAGTATCTCCTCGGGAGCCTCGATCAGAGCCTTCGGCGGATGGGGCTCGACCACGTCGACATCTTCTACTCGCATCGCGTTGACCCGGAGACCCCACTGCACGAGACGATGGGCGCCCTCGACACCGCCGTCAGGCAGGGCAAGGCGCTGTATGTCGGAATCAGCTCCTACGGCCCCGAGCGCACGATCGAAGCGGTCGAGATCCTCAGCGCGCTCGGCACGCCGCTGCTGATCCACCAGCCCTCCTACTCGCTGCTGAACCGCTGGATCGAGACTGAGCTGCTCGACGTGCTGCACGACCGCGGCGTCGGTGCGATCGTGTTCTCGCCGCTCGGGCAGGGCCTGCTGACTGACCGCTACCTGAACGGCGTGCCGGAGGACTCGAGGGTGCGCATCGGGGAGGCCTTCAGCGAGAGCCTGATCACCGACGAGAACATCGCCCGGGTCAGGGCGCTGAACGAGATCGCCGCACGCCGTGGGCAGTCGCTCGCTCAGCTCGCGATCGCCTGGTCGCTGCGCGATCCGCGCGTCACCTCGGCGCTGATCGGCGCCAGCAGCGTCGCGCAGCTCGAGCAGAACGTCGCGGCGATCGAGAACCTTCACTTCACCGAGCGAGGAGCTCGCCGAGATCGACGGCCACGCCGTCGAGAGCGGGATCAACATCTGGGCGCGCTCGAGCAGCGCCTAGGCCTTCACGGCCAGCGCGGCACGGTTGCGCGCCGCGCGGACCGCGGCCTTGAGGGTGTCGATGTCGTAGGTGCCGTAGTGCCGGCGTCCGTTGATGAAGAAGGTCGGCGTACCCGAGACGCCGCTCTCGTCCGCGCTGGCGACGTCCTCGCTGACGCGCGCGGCATGCTCGCGGCGCCGGAGATCCTCGGTGACCCGATCCGCGTCCAGGCCCAGCTCGCTCGCGTAGGCCGCGACGTCCGCGGCGCGCAGTTCGCCCTGGTGCTCGAGCAGCGTGTCGTGCATGTCCCAGAAGTGTCCCTGGGCGGCGGCCGCCTCCGACGCCTCTGCGGCGAGCTGCGCATTCGGGTGCACGTCGTTGAGGGGGAGATGCCGCCACACGTAGCGGACCTCGTCGCCGGTCGATGACGCGAGCAGCTCGCGCAGGACGCTCTCCGCGCGGCCGCAGTACGGGCACTCGAAGTCCCCGTACTCGACGATCGTCACCAGGGCATCCTGCGGGCCGCGGATGTGGTCGCGCTCCGGGTCCACGTCCTCGGAGAGGTCCAGGATGTCCGCGGCGGTGCCGGAGATCTGGCGCGCGCGCACCTGCGCGGGAAGTCTGCGGACGATACGCAGCACGGCCCAGCCGACCAGCGGCGCGAGTACCACCGAGGCCAGCGCGCCGAGCTTCGCCTCGTCGAGCAGCGGACCGGAGAACGCGAGGTCGGCTATCAACAGGGAGACGGTGAAGCCGACGCCTGCGAAGGCGCCGCCCGCGGCGAGCAGCGGAGGGCTGAGCGGCGAGCGCGGGCCGCGCAGCGCCGGGCGCGAGGCGACCCACGAGGCCCCGGTGATCCCGAGCGGCTTGCCGATCACGTAGCCCGCGAGGACTCCGATCGTGACGGGTGAGCTCACGGCCCTTTCGATCAGCCCTCCGGTCAGGTGCACACCCGCGTTCGCAAGCGCGAACAGCGGCACGATCACGTAGCCGGTCCATGGATGCAGGCTGTGCTGGAGCCGTTCGTTCGCGGAGATCGCGGCCATCACGCCCTGCTGCGCCGACCTCGCGAGCTCGGGGGTCGGCTGCTCGCGGAAGGAGCGTGTCAGGACCGTCGCCCGCTCGAGGTCCTCCCGGGACGGCGGATAGGCGCTCGTCGCGAGCCCGATCGCGAGCCCGGAGATCACGGGGTCGACTCCGGATTCCAGGAGCGCGAGCCACATGCCCGCCGCGAGGATCACAGACAGTGGGCGCCGCCATTGCGGGGCATATCGGAGCAGCAGAAGGGCCGCGAACAGTGCCACCGCGATCGCCAGCGCCGCAACGGACACGTGGCTGGTGTAGACGGTCGCGATCACCAGCAGCGCACCGACGTCGTCCACGACGGCGAGCGTCAGCAGGAACACCCGCAGCCTCGTTGCGGCGCGAGGTGTCAGCAGCGCGAGTGCGCCGAGCGCGAAGGCCGTGTCGGTTGACATGGTCGTGCCCCAGCCGTGCGCGCCCGCCCCGCCCGCGTTCAGCGCGAGGAAGATCGCGACCGGGACCGCCATGCCCCCGAGCGCCGCGAGGACGGGGATCGCGATCCGGCGCCGCTCGCGGAGCTCGCCGAGGTCGAGCTCCCTCTTCGCCTCCAGGCCCACGACCAGGAAGAACAGCGTCATCAGCCCCTCGTTCACCCAGTCCCGCAGGTCAAGCGAGATCCCGCCGCCGCCGATCGTGATCGACAGCTTCGTGCTCCACACCGACTGATAGGAGTCCGGCCACGGAGAGTTGGCCCAGATCAGCGCCGCCACCGTGGCGCCGAGCAGCACGCTCGCGCTGCCGGTCTCCGTTCCGAGGAAATCCCGAACCGGGCTGGCGAGGTTGCGAGCCCACGCCGTTCTGCCCTCGTATTGAACAGCTTGTCCGCGAGCCGCCATCTGAGCAGTGATTATTGCCCGAGTCCTCGCCGATGCAGGCGCGCGCCCGGGTCTGCGTGCGCCCTGTCCGGCTCGCCGGCCGCCCCACGCCGGGAATCGGAGCGCATCACACCTCGAACGGCCGCGCCCTCAGCGCGGCGACGTAGTCGGCAGGCAGGCGGTGGCCCTCGGCCGCCGTGATCATCCTCAGCAGGTACTCCCGCGAGGGGGTCACCTCGTGGTCCTTCTTGGAGATCACGGTGTACACGTGCACCAGAACCTCGGCTTCGTCCGAGCGCAGCGTCACCAGCGTCTCACGCCGCGCATACGCGTGCCCCTCGCCCTCCTTGAGGTCCAGCGCGCCCAGGTCCCGCTCATCGATCTGCCACACGGCGCCCCACACCGTCGCGCCCGGGTCGACCACGACATCCGCGACGCCCGTGCCCGTTCGCGCAGAGCGCCGAAGAAACGCGAGCCGGTGCCCGTCGAGGCGCGCGGCGCCGAGAGAGACGGCCGACGGGCAGTGATCGCGCAGGTGGGGCCCGTCCATGTTGCTGCCGTAGGCGAAATACAGGGCCGTCATGTGCGGTGCATCCTGCCGTACCGTGCGGCCCCGTCGAGAGGGCGCGCAAGGAACCTACGCAACTCTTATGTGCGCCGCGGGGAGATGTGGCACCCTTCGCGGTCGGCCACGCGAGCCCCGACGGCGCGCGCCGGCCGGCCCCGCACCCGCCCATGCGCCGCTACGTACTCATCATCCTCGGGGTTGCCGTCGTCACCTGGGCCGTGCTCGCAGTGGTCCTCGGCTCGTTCAGCCTCAGGCTGTCCGGCGCCGGCGCCCAGGCGTCCTCGCCGCCGTGTCTGCCGGCGAGCATCGAGCACAGCGCCGCGCTCGCAGGCACGGCCGTCGACGTCTCACCCGCGCCCGAAACGGGGAGCGCGAACCCCGGCACCCAGATCAGCTTCCTCGGCGCGCCCGCGGGCGAGATCCAGAACGTCACCGCGCACGGCGAAAGGAGCGGAAGTCATCCCGGCCACCTCATCGCCTACTCGCAGGGCGACGGAGCCAGCTTCGCGCCCGCGGCGCCGTTCGACGCCGGCGAGCGCGTCACCGTGAGCGCGGTGATCGCCGGAAGGCAGGCGCAGTTCCGCTTCCGCGTCAGCACCCCGTATCCCACCGCGAACGACCCGGGGTTTCCCAATGCCACACCCGCGCCGGCCGACGTCCAGAGCTTCTACACGATGCCCGGTGCGCAGCCGCCGGTCCTCACGGTGACCGTGCCCGACCACGACCCCGCGGCCGGAGACATCCTCACGACGAACGGGCCCGGGCCCGGCCAGTATGGGCCGCTCATCTACACGCCGGCAGGCAGGCTCGTGTGGTTCCAGAGGCTGACCGGCGGGGAAACGGCAGAGAACCTGAGCGAGCAGGAATACAACGGCCGGCGCGTGCTCACCTGGTGGAAGGGGCGCGTCCTCGCGATCGGCTTCGGGCAGGGCGAAGACATCGTCATGAACTCGGCGTACCAGACGATCGCGAGGATCCCGGGCGGGAACGGGCTGAAGGCCGACCTGCACGACTTGCAGCTATCCCGGAACGGCATCGCCTACATCACCGCCTACAACCCGATTCGCTGCGACCTGTCGCCGGTCAAGGGGTCCCGGAGCGGCGCGATCGTGGACACGGCGATCCAGATGATCGACATGCGCACCGGCCTGGTGCGCTGGGAATGGCACAGCCTCGACCACGTCGCCGCGGCGGAGTCCGAAGTCGAAGTGCCCAACGACACGACGCCGTGGGACTACTTCCATCTGAACTCGGTCGACCCCGAGCCCAGCGGCAACCTGCTGATCTCCGCTCGGAGCACCTGGGCCGGCTACCAGCTGCAGCGCGGCACCGGCACGATCGTGTGGAGGCTCGGAGGTAACCGCAGCTCGTTCCGGATGGGCCCCGGCACCACGATGGCCTGGCAGCACGACGGGCGCCTGCTCGCGGATGGCCAGGTCACGTTCTTCGACGACGGCTCGAACCCGCCGATCCACAGCCAGTCGCGTGCGCTGCGGATCACGCTCGACGAACGGGCACACACCGCGACCCTCGCCTCGGCCCTCACGCACCCAGGGCCGCCGATCCTCGCGGCGAGCCAGGGCAACGCGCAGACGCTCGCAGACGGGAACACCCTCGTCGGCTTCGGCGGCGTTCCCGCGATCAGCGAGTTCGCGCCGGGCGGATCGCTCGTGTTCGACGCCCATCAGCCGCTGGACATGTCCTTCTACAGGGCGTTCCGCTTCCCCTGGAGCGCGACGCCCGCAGCGCCGCCGGTCGTGCTCGCGAGCCTCAACAACACCGGGGAAGAGACGATCGTGCACGCGAGCTGGAACGGGGCGACGGGGGTCGCCGCCTGGCGCATCCTCGCAGGCAAGCCCGGGTCGCTGAAGGCGCAGGCCACGATCCCGTCCGCCGGCTTTGAGAGCTCGGCCACGCTCCCCACCAAGCAGGCCGGCGTCGAGGTCCAGGCGCTGGATTCAGCGGGTCGCGTGATCGGCACATCCGCGCCGGTTCGCGTGATCAGCTACGCGTCTGCGCTGGCGACGGGATGACGGGAGCTCCGCGGCCGCCCGGACGCCACGGGAGCAGCTGGTGCAGTGCCGGGGCCTAGTAGGCCGGTTTGGATTTGTGCTTCGTGGTCGTCGTCGTGGGCGTCGTCGTCTTCGCCGGCGAGGAGGAGGTCGAGGAGCTGCCGCTTTCGCCACCGCAGCCCGCCACCGCGAAGGTCGTCGCCAGGACGGCGACTAGCGTTAGGATGGCGGACAGTGTCGTTCGTTTCATGGGCCGGGCTCCTAGAGGGCTCCGGCGCTCACCCTACCAGGCGTCCGCAGCGCGATTCGCAGTTGCCTGAGCGCCCATGAGCACCAAGGCCGCCGAGGCGGGAGAGGTGACCGGCCCGCCCGCCGAGGGCCGCGAGGGCTCGCGCCCGGGCCTGCTGCTGGCCGTCTGCTGCGTCGCGCAGTTCATGGTCATTCTCGACCTGAGCATCGTCAACGTGGCGCTGCCGTCGATCCAGTCGAGCCTCGGTTTCTCCTCGCCCGATCTGCAATGGGTCGTCGATGCCTACGTGATCACATTCGCCGGGTTCCTGATGCTCGGCGGCCGCGCCGTGGACTACTTCGGTCAGCGCCGCACGTTCGTCGTCGCGCTCGTGCTGTTCGGAGTCACCTCGCTGATCGGGGGCCTAGCGCCGACACAGGTCGTGCTGGTGGCTGCCCGGGGCGCCCAGGGCATAGCCGGCGCGCTGATGGCGGCATCGTCGCTCGCGATCATCACGGCGTCGTTCCCGCCGGGCCCCAAGCTTCACCGGGCGATCGGGACGTGGGCCGCGATGAACGGGCTCGGCGGCGCGGCCGGCGTGCTGCTCGGCGGCATCATCACCGAACTGCTCAGCTGGCGGTGGGTGCTGCTGATCAACCCGCCGATCGGGATCGCGACCGCGATCGTCGCCTACGCCGTGGTCAACGAACGCCGCCGCGAGAGGGATGGCGCGAGCTTCGACCTGGCCGGCGCGCTGACGCTGACGATCGGCCAGATGGTGCTCGTCTACGGTGTGGTGCAGGCCGGCCTGGACGGCTGGACATCATCCTCCGCGCTCGCGCCGATCGCTCTCGGCGTGCTCCTCCTCGCCGCCTTCACCGTGATCGAGTCGCGCTTCGCGTCGGCGCCGCTGGTCCCCTTCAAGGAGCTCTCGAAACCCCTGAAGACCGCGAACGGGATCGTGCTGCTGTTCAGCGGCGCCCTGTTCCCGATGTGGTTCGTGAGCTCGCTCTACATGCAGCAGGTGCTCGGGCTCTCGCCGCTCGACGCCGGCCTGACGTTCCTGCCGATGACGCTAACGATCATGCTCGTCGCCTCGCGTGCAGGGAGGCTCGTGGGCGTGTTCGGAGTGCGCGCCGTGCTCGGCGGCGGCCTGATCATGATGACCGCGGGGATGCTGCTGTTCACGCAGATCGAACCGAGCGGCAGCGCCGCGGTGTACGTGATCATCCCGGGAGTCCTGACGGCCGCCGGCATCGCGATGTCGATCGTTCCATCCACGATCGCCGCGACCCAGGGCGCCAGGGAGGGGCAGACCGGTCTCGCCTCGGGCCTCGTCAACACCTCAAGGCAGGTAGGCGGGGGCCTCGGGCTCGCGATCCTGATCACGCTGGCCACGCAGCGGACCAGCCACCAGATCGGCGCCGGCCACCAGGTCTCCCAGGCCCTCACCGAAGGCTTCCGGCTGGCGTATCTGCTCGGGGCGGTCCTGGCAGCCGTCGCGGCCGTGATCACGTTCACGGCGCTGCCGCGCGCCGGTAGCGCGACACGCGGCGCGGTCAGGCGCTTCGCGGTCGCGATCGGCGTCATCCTCGCGGGTTTCATCGGGGTCACGATCGCCTTCGCCGGCTCCCGCGGCGCCGCGATCGGTGCCTACACCACGGACGACGCCTACAGCTACGTAACCGAGCCCTCGCTGCACCCGCCGCAGATCCGCAGGACCCTGCACGCGCCGGAAAGCCAGCTGGCACCCGGTTTCATCTTCACCGCGAACTTCTACGACCTGAACGAACCGAAGATCGTCGGCCAGAGCGGCCCCCTGATCCTCGACAACGCGCTGCAGCCCGTTTGGTTCCAGCCCGTGCCGGAAAAGCTCGTGGCCTCCAACCTCAGCCTGCAGACCTACCAGGGCAAGCCTGCGCTGGCCTGGTGGCAGGGCGCGGTCACGAACACCGGCGCGACCGAAAGCGGCGAAGACATCGTCGTCGACCAGCACTACCAGACGGTCGCGAAGCTGAAAGCGACGGGCGGCTGGGTGCTCACACTCCATGAGTTCGCGATCCGCGGAGAAAACGCATGGGTGACAGCCAACAAGAACATCCCGATCGACCTCTCGCGATACGGCGGTGCCTACAACGGCGCCCTGATCGACTCGGCGGTGCAGGAGTACAACCTCAGGACGGGCCGGCTCGTGCACAGCTGGGACGCGCTTCAGCACATACCGCTCAGCGAGTCCCAGGCTTCGCTGCCGACCAACGGCTTCCCGTGGGACGCCTACCACGTCAACTCGATCGACGTGACCGGGAATGGCGCCTTCCTGGTCTCGATGCGCAACACGTGGGGCGCGTACATGGTGAACATCGCGAGCGGCCAGATCCAGTGGACGCTCGGTGGCAAGAGCTCCAGCTACAAGTTCGCGCCCGGCGCAGCCTTCCAATGGCAGCACGACGTCGCCCTTGCGCCCGGCGGAACCGTCACCCTGTACGACGACCACTGCTGCCAGCTCACCGGAGGCGGGACCTACGTCCCGGCGACAGGTGAATCGCGCGCTCTTGTGCTGCGCCTTGACGCGCAGACCCACACCGCGAAGCTCGTCTCGCAGTACACCCGCGGTGGGGGATTCGACGCCGCTTACATGGGCAACGCGCAGCCGCTCCCGAACGGGAACGTGTTCGTCGGATGGGGCTCGGAACCGTACTTCTCCGAGTACGGGCCCACCGGCCGGCTGCTGATGGAAGGGGAACTCCCGGGCCCGAACCTCACCTACCGTGCGACCCTGGAGCAGTGGACCGGCAGGCCGCTGTCCTCGCCAGCCGGCGTGGCTCTGCAGAAGGACGGCCACAGCACCGTCTACGCGAGCTGGAACGGCGCCACCGACGTCTCGGCCTGGAGGGTCCTCGGCGGTTCTGACGCGGGCAGCCTCGCGGTTCTCGCAACGGCGCCCAGGTCGGGCTTTGAGACGTCGATCCCGCTGCCGCAGCGATACGCGAGCATGCAGCTGCAGGCGCTCGGCTCCGGCGGCCGCGTGCTCGGCTCCTCGCCGGTCCTAGCACGCTAGCTAGCGTCCACTCCGCGGCGCAGCTAGACGACGACCGGGCCCGGTGCCCGCGGCGGCCGTTGCGCAGGCGCCGGCCGCTGACCGGCAGACTCGCTGGACTGCCCCTGTTCCAGGTCCTCCATCGTCGTGTGCAGGTGCCCCTCGGCTTCGACCAGCAGCTTCAGGTCATGCGGCCGGGTCGCGTAGTGCATCCCGTCCTGCATCGACACGGTGCCCGCCCTGACCGCCTCATACAGGGCCTGGTCGAAGGTCTGCATGCCGTAGTAGGCACCCTCGGCGATCACGTCCTGCAGCTCGCCGGTCCGCTTCGGGTCCATGATCAGGTCGTGCACCCGCCCGGTCATCGTGAGGATCTCGGTGACCGCGGTGCGCCCATGCCCGTCGGATCGCGGCACGAGCCGCTGGGAGACGATGCCCTTCAGCGTCCCGGCGATCATCGCGCGCGTCTGCTGATGCTGGTTCGGCGGGAAGAAGTCGAGGATCCGGTTGATCGCCTCGGGCGCGTCGAGCGTGTGCACCGTGGACAGGACCAGGTGTCCCGTCTCAGCGGCCGCGAGCGCGGTGTGGACCGTGGTCTCATCGCGGATCTCGCCGATCAGGATCACGTCCGGGTCCTGGCGCAGCACGCGGCGGAGCGCGGTCGCGAAGGAGTCGGTGTCGGCGCCGACCTCGCGCTGGTCGATCGCCGCGAGCTTGTCGCCGTGCAGGTACTCGATCGGGTCCTCGATCGTGATGATGTGCTTGCACGCCGTCTCGTTTATGTGCTCGATCATCGCGGCGAGCGTCGTCGACTTGCCGCATCCGGTCGTGCCCGTCACGAGCACGATTCCGCGCTCCTCTTCCGAGAGGCGCTTGATCACCGCGGGCAGGCCCAGGTCGTCCAGCGATCGGATCACGTTGGGGACCACGCGGAAGACCATCGAGACGCTCCCGCGCTGCAGATACCCGTTTACTCGGAAGCGCGCGAGGTGCGGGACGGAATAGGCGAAATCGATCTCGCGCAGCGTCTCGAATTCCTTCACGCGGGCATCCGGGAGAACGGCGTGCAGCGCCTCCATCGTGTCGCCCGGTTCGAGTTCCGGGGCGGCGGGGTCGATCGCTCGCAGGTCGCCGTCGATACGGATCAGCGGGCGGTTGCCCACCTTCAGGCAGAGGTCCGATCCGCCCGCGTCAACGAGGGCGGTGAGTGCCTCCGCGATGTCGAACTCTGGCGCTGATCCGCCGGCCTCTACGCCGTCTAGCATGTGCCTCGCATCGGCGCGCCCGCCGAGGGGGGAGACAGTGCATTTCGCGCAGTCCGGTCAGTAGTTCGCGCACATCACGGCGCGGCGTCGGCCGCGGTACGCCCGGCTACTCGGGCTGAAACAGCGCCAGCGTATTGCCGTCGGGGTCCTTGAACCACGCGGACCTCCCGACGCCGGCCGTGGTCGCGACGTGATCGACGGTTTTCAGGGCCGGGAAGTCGTAGTCCTCGAACACCACGCCCCTCGCCGAGAGCTCCCGGACATCCTGCTGCACGTCAGCCGACCAGAAGCGGACCTGCGTGTGGTCCGCCTGGTTCGGGGAGGGCCGCCCGTAGACGAGCAGCGTCGTCCCGTCACCACACTCGAACAGCAGGTGATTGTGGATCGTTGCGGGCGACAGCTTCAACCCGACCTTCTGCTCGTAGAACTCCTGGCTCTTTGCCAGGTCGGCCGAGCACAGCACCGCCGAAACCTTCCTGTCAGCAACCAACACGCACCACCTCCCGAGTAGACGGCCAACAGTATCTCGAGCACGCCTGGACACGTCTGCGAACCCGCTCCAGAGGCCGGTTTCGGGCGATCGGAAGGCCGCAATTTGCGATTCTTTTATTGACACCCGATACGGCGTGTGGTAGACGGCTATGAAGCCCGTGGGGGGTTTCTCAGGATTTGGGAAGAGGGACTCCTCCGTAGTGCCCGGGTCTCCCGTGCAGCGGGTGCGTACTGACTACTGGAGGTAGGTCATGGATAGGCGTAGGTTGTGCGTCGGCCTGATGGTCGTCGCGAGCAGCTTGCTGCTGATGGCCGGCACAGCGTCGGCCCACGGGAGCGCGAAGGCACAGGTCACAGAAGGAAGCACCTGTGCGGTGCACTCTCTTCCGTCGTTTGTCGCCCAGGGCGAGTTTCGCCAGCAGGCGACGGCCGCGGACGTCATCGAAGTGGAGTGCAACCCGTTCCTGTACGGGACGGGATCAAAAGTGACGGTCATCGCGAGCCAGCTGTACTCGCGCTGCAACGGTTCCATAACGTGGTACGTGCCGAACCCGTACCGGGTAGAAGACTATTCCCGGAGCGTCGAATTGACGCTCGATGCGGACGGCAACGCGACGGTTGCGTTGATCGCCGGCCCGCTGTGCCAGGCCGGTGAATCGCTGGTCAGCGTCCATCAGGACGAAGGCGAATACAACTCGTATACGACTTCGTTCACGGTGCTGCCGCCTAACGACACTCCGCTTGGCGTGACGGCTCTGCCGTCCCACCAGGTCGAGGACTCCGGCTCGAGCGCCGTTGCGACGATCATCGAGGCCGAGTTCCCGGGTGCCGCCGAGAGCTACGTCCGGATCGGCTCGGAAGAGCTCTACCGGCGCTGCGGTGTCGATCCGAAAATCCGCTGGATCTCGGAGACCGGTCAGGAATACGACGGTACGGGTGAAGTCGGCGACGGAGCCGTCCAGCTCGACAACAACGGCAACGCGTTCGTGCTCGCGATAGGCGACTCGTCGTGCTCGCCGGGGACGTCATTGATCGAAGCGGACCTCGAAGAAAAACCATTCACAACGCTAACGACCAACTTCACGGTCGAATCACCCAAACCAACCGAATTCTGATCGGCGGCGCTTGCCTCACGGCAAGACCGCTGTGAAGAGTCGGTGATGCGCAGGGACCCCGGGGCGCCTCAATCCCCCGGGGTCCCCGGCGCGTGCGCAGATAGACGCCGGGCGCCGGTGGGCCGCGCAACGCGCGCGCCAGGCAGGCCAACGGGCCCATTCGCGCCTGAGCGATCGCGGCGCAGGCCGCGCCCCGAGAGAGCCCGGCCCGGCCGCAGGGGGCCCCAGAGCCCGCAAACACGGGGGAAACCGCGTGAGACGTCGCGTTCAGCGTGGCGCGAACTGCGCCGCCATAGGCAATCGATATGTAATGATTGACGTGGTGGCCGTCAGGCCGCCTCACACGGCACATGCAATACCTCCAGTGCGGCGTGAACGGGCGACCCGGAGGCTTCCCAAATCCTGCCTCCGGGTCGACCGTAATCTCGGTTCCCCAAGAGGTCTGCGAACTTCGTCGCGGAGGTCCCGGTGGCCGAACGGCTGCCGCAGCGCTCGCGCGGCGGTCCCGCCCCAGAGCCGGCGGCGCGCATCCTCGCCGGAGGCCTCAGGGATCTCCCGCAATCTCCGGGAGCTGCGAGAGGCTCCAGGGGTGTAAGATACGCGGCGACAAGCCCGTGGGGGGTTTCTCAGGATTTGGGAAGAGGGACTCCTCCGTAGTGCCGGGTCTCCCGTGCAGCGGGTGCGTAAGCATTGACTACTGGAGGTAAGTCATGGACAGGCGTAAGTTGTGCGTCGGCCTGATGGTCATGGCCAGCAGCCTGCTGCTCATGGCCGGCACGGCGTCGGCACATGGCAGCGCTGTGGCACAGGGCACAGAAGGCAGCACGTGCGCGGTGCACTCGCTGCCTTCGTTCGTCGCGCAGGGGGAGTTCGAACTGCAGGCGACGGCGGCCGACATCATCGAAGTGGAGTGCAACCCGTTCCTGTATGGGACGGGGTCAAAAGTGACGGTCATCGCGAGCCAGCTGTACTCGCGCTGCAACAGCGACATCCGCTGGTACATCCCGAACCCGTATGAAGTGACGAGCGGGCGGAGCGTCGAATTGACGCTCGATGCGGATGGCAACGCGACGGTTGCGTTGATCGCCGGCCCGAAATGTCAGGCCGGGGAATCGCTGGTCAGCGTCCATCAGGACGAAGGCGAATACAACTCGTATACGACTTCGTTCACGGTGCTGCCGCCGAACGACACTCCGCTTGGCGTGACGGCGCTGCCGTCCCACCAGGTCGAGGACGCCGGCTCGAGCGCCGTCGCCACGATCATCGAGGCTGAGTTCCCCGGTGCCGCCGAGAGCTACGTCCGGATCGCATCCGAAGAGCTCTACCGGCGCTGCGGGGTCTACCCGCATCTCCACTGGATCGTGCCGAGCGAAGTCGAGGCATCCGTCCAGATCGTAGGCGGGTCGGAATTCAACGGCCTGAAACTCGACAACAACGGCAATGGTTTCGTGATTGCGATCGGTGACGCCTCGTGCTCGCCGGGGACATCGCTGATCGAAGCTGACCTGGAAGAAAAACCGTTCACCACGGTGACGACCAACTTCACGGTCGAATCGCCTAAACCGACCGAATTCTGATCGGTGGCCCCCGCCTGACCGCGGGGGCTGCGGTGGCAGTTGCGACAGGGCTCCGGGGCTGAGGTCAGCTCCGGAGCCCAGTCCGCACGGGCGGGAGCTCCCCGGCCGGCGGGCGTCATCCGTCGGTGAGCACCCCGGTCAGGGTCGACGGGCTGCACCAGAAGATGCCCGCCGCCGATGCGACGCTCGCGCGGGCACCGACGGGCTGCATCCTCATTTCCGGCACGCGCTGGGCGGGTCGCACCGCAGACACGAGGACGCCGCCGACGCGCAACGTCGCGCGAAGGCTGATGCGCGCGCGCAGCGAGGTTCGGGTCCCGAGCCTGATCCTGCACGTGAAGTACCGCGCGGCCGGCGAGTAGCTGGCGCAGCCCCCGAGCCTGGTGTGGCCGGCGTAGGCGCTCAGGCTCACGCGGCCGGCGACGCTCGGCGCGGTCCTCATCACGAGCGTGTGTCCGATCAGCATCGCGCGAGGCGCCGACAGGGTCGGTGGCCCGCCCTTTGGAAGTGTCTGCGAGCCTCCCGTGCCGGGGCCGGGCGGATGCGCCGCGGGGCGAGGTGCTTCGGCCGGCAGTTCGGGAGCGGGTTCGGGCCTCGGCGCAGGCACGACGAGCACCGTCCGCTCGTCGCCAACGGCGGCGTTGTCTCGCAGCCGCGCCGTGATCACCACTGCTTCGCCGGCGGTGGGCGCCGTGAAGGTGACCGTGTTCCCCGCGGGGTCATCCTCGGTGAGCAAGCCCGTCGAGGAGCTCCATTCCACTCCGCCCTGGTCGTTCGCCGTCGAGGCGGAGAGCTGCAGGCTCGTTCCCGCGGTCATCTGCGCGGGCGCGCCGCTGATCGAGACGCTCGGCTTCGCTGAGCCGACCGACAGCGAGACCGTCGCGACCGCGGGATGCGCCGGGAACGGGCTGTTCGGGTCCCGGGCCGAGAACGTGAAGGAGTCGCTCCCGGAGTAGCCGAGCGCCGGCGTGTAGGTGACGGTGTCGCCTTCGACGGGGCCGAGGGTTCCGTGTTCCGGCCCGGACACGAGGGAGAACAGAGGCGACGCGCCGTCGCCGTAGGCGGTGGCCGTGAGCTTCACTGACATCGCTTCGCCTTCGCCCGTGAGAGCGCTCTGCGGCTCGGCGTCAAAGCCCGGGATCACCGTTGGGCTGGTCGAGTATTCGTGCTTGACGCCTCCGCCGGCCTGCTTGATCACGCCGGTCGGGTCGATGTCCTCGCGCAGCCAGTATTCACCCGGCAGCACGCCGGAGACATCGACCCACTGCCACGCGAGTTCGCGATCGTAGACGTCCCTCCACCCGGGCGAGATTCCCTCATACACGCCCGTCGAATCGGGCCTGAACCGCCGGCAGAACCCTGGATATGGAGGCGAGTCGTTGGCGTAGACGGCGGCCTGTGGACCCTTGCCGGGTTCGACGTGCTGGCTGTCGTCGAGACAGAAGCCCACCTTTTGGGCAGGCGCCACTTCAGCAGTCTTGCCGGCGTCCCACAGCGAATACTTCGCAACGTGCTGCAGGTGCCAGTGGTGATGACCGTCGGCGTTCGAGTAGACCATTTCGCCGGCGATCGGTTCTTCGTAGTGCGCTCGTTCGATGTACTGCCCGGAGACCGCCGGGTTGCCTTCGTTGGTGATGAAGAGGCGCTGCGACACGCTCATCGCGGGAGTCGCGAGTTCCTGTTCCAGCGCCGCCGGCAGGCTCTGTTCCCGCCGCTTGTACATTTCGACCTCTTCGGTGAGTTCGTTCTCGTTTTTCCCGGCCGCTTTCGGGGCGGCCCTGGTCCCGCGGATGTCGAGAGCGCCGGGTCCGGCGTTGTGCACGTAGCCGTTGAAGCGCAGCAGCAGGCGCGCCCCGCCTTCCGTGCTGCTGGTCACGAGCGTCGCGTTGTCCGGCGGGTCGGCGACGAGGTTCGGGAGGAGGGCGGCGGAGCCTGACGCGTGCGCCTCGTGGGGCGAGCCGGTCCAGAGCAGCGCGGCGCCCGCGAGCACACCGGCCGTCAGGCCGATGATGGTTCCCCTCGGTGCTTTCCAAGCCACGATCCGCATCGTTCCTTTGGCCGTGGGCACGCACCAACCTGACTCCGGGCCGGGGCCTGTGAGCCAGGTTCCACCTCCGGCCGCGGTAAGTCAACCCCGTGGTCGGCGCCGAGGATGCAAATAGCGCCAATCCGCGCGGGGAGCGCCGACCGGTGGTCCGGCTGGGCTCTAGCGCGCGCCGGAGTCCAGAACGCTCTCGCGCCGCAAGCGACGCCAGGCGCGCAGGGCCGCGAGCACGACGACCGTGATCAGGGCGAGGGGGAGCAGCACGGCCGCCGCCACCAGAGCGGCATCCAGCACGACCACGAGCACCCGTTCGGCATCGCGCACTCCCCTTCCGACCGTCACCCCCCCATGCGTCGCGGCGCGGCTGCCGGTGATCGTGACTTCCACTTCCGCCGTCGCTGCGCGATGCGCGATGGCCTGCAGCGAATGCTCCGCCGCGGAGATCGCGCTGCGCGAGGCCGCGAGCCGTTCCCGGAGGCTCGCGATCTGCCCTTCGGTGCTGGCGGCGGCGAGCGCCTTCAGCAGCGCGGCCCTTTCGGCCTGGAGGTCTGCGAGCCGGCGCCGGGCCGATCCATATTCGTCGGTGATGTCCTGGAGCGAGCGGCTCTCGCTCTGGACGCTGGCCAGGCGCCCGATCGACGCGAGGGCGGCGTCGAGCCGGAGCTCGGGATACTCAGCGTGAGCGCTGCTTCGCCGCCGGTCCTTTCGCTCTGGACATGGCTGCTCGCGACAAAGCCGCCCGCGCGAGCTGCAACCTGGGCCACGGCGTCCGCCGTGGCCTGGAGCTGTTCGGGGGCCGTGGCCAGGTTGATCGATGCCCCGAGCTGCTGGACCCGGCCGCTCGCGGGAGCACCGGTGGCCTGCACTGCGGGCGTTACGGGCGCCGCCTGCGCGCCCTGCTCCGGAGCGGCTTCGGCCGGCGCGACGGCAGACGGGTGCTGCGGCACCTGCGCCGCGCCCTGCGACTGGGTGGACGGGACGGGTGCGACGGCTACCGGGGCCGTACCCGAGCGCCAGGGGGCGGCGATCAGCAGCGCGGCGGTCACCGTCGCGAGGGCACCCGCAGCTCCGAGCAGCGGCCCGCGACGCTGGCCCCGGCGGCTCCACCGTCGCGGACGGCTCCGGCCATCCTGCGCGTGGGGCTGCGTCAGCCGCTCGTGAAGCAGCCGCTCGAAGTCCGCGTCGATCGGGTCGGCGAGCGTGCGCACATCGTCACGGAGCTGGCGCCAGGAATCCGCTTCGGGCCCGTGAGCAAGGCCGTCAAGCGCCGCCTCGAGCTCGGCGTTCCAGTCCTCGTGAGGGCCCGGGGCACCGGGCCCGGGGAAGCTGAGCAGCCTCATGCGACATCCCTCCTTTCACCGTCACGGCACAGCTCCCGCAGGCGTGTCAGCGCGCGGTGCAGGCGGGTGCCGACGTTGGATTCGCTGATTCCCATGGCGCGCGCGAGCTCACCGTTGGAGAGCTGTCCGTGGAACTTGAGAAGCACGATCTCGCGCTCACGCGGCGGCAGTCCTTCGAGCGCGCCGCGCACAACCTCACGCCGCTCGACCGCCTCCAATGCCTCGCCGGCAACGAGGTCCGCCCGGCGACCCTCGTCGAGCTCGCCGGGTTGGCGCCTGGTGCGCCGGCGCAGCTCGTCGAGTGCGGCGTTGCGGGCGATCGTGAAGAGCAGTGCGCGGGGGGTGCCGCGGCTGCGGTCCAGCCGTGAGCGCGCCCGGAACAGGCGCTCGAACGCGAGCGCCGTCACGTCCTCCGCGCCCGCCCGGTCGCCGAGCAGCGACAGCGCGTACGCATGCACGTCCCCAGCGCTGTCCCGGAAGAGGGCGTCGAGCGCCCGGCCGTCGAGCTCCCCGTGCGCTCCGGGGGGCTCCTGTCCGGGTTCGCCGGTCGGTGTCGCTCCCATACCTCAACTACGTCCCGTCGCGGTGTTTCGTCACACCCGCACTCGGGCGGCTCGTCGCCGCGCGCTGATCACCGCGCGCGCCACGCCCCGCCTACCCCTTGCGCGAGCTCTTGAGCAAGCCGAGCTGCACGAGGCTCTCCGCGGTCCCGACGATGCATTCCTCGTTGGAGCGCGGCTCCCAGCCGAGCAGCCTCTTGGCCTTCTCGTTGGTCGCACGCTTGACTTTGCCGAGCTCCGGGACCAGCTGGCGCAGCGAAGCATCGGCCAGCGAGGCGAGGCGCACCGTCCAGTCCGGGAGCACCCTCGTGGGTACGCGTGAGGCCGCCTCGCCCATCCGGGCGCGCAGCACCTGTGCCACCTCCTCGATCGTCATCGGGTCGCCGGCCACGGCGAGGAACCGCTCGCCCTTCGCGGCCGGGTCGGTCATCGCGCGCACGTGCAGGTCGGCGACGTCGCGCACGTCGACGAGCCCGAACGACAGGCGCGGCAGTGCCGGCATCCCGCGGTCCATCAGACGCTGCACGAGCTGGATCGATGTCGAGAGGTCGGGGCCCAGCACCGGGCCGAGCACCGCAACCGGGTTGACGACCGACAGCTCGAGGTCACCGCCCTCGGAGGCCACGAAGTCCCAGGCCGCCCGCTCGGCGATCGTCTTCGACTTCACGTAGGCACTGACGTTCGAGCCGTCCAGGTCGGTCCAGGTCTCCTCCGAGAACGCCTGCGCGGTCGCGTCTTGCCCGTAGCCGATCGCCGCGAACGAGGACGTCAAGACCACTCGACCCACGCCCGCGTCGCGCGAGGCCCGCAGCACACGCAGCGCGCCGTCGCGCGCCGGGATGATGAGTTCGTCCTCGTGCTTGGGTACTCCCGGGGGAAACGGCGAGGCGACGTGCAGCACAAAGGCGCAGCCGGCGACGGCTCCGGCCCAGCCATCGTCGGACGTGAGGTCGGCCTCCGCGAAAGCGAGCGCATCGCCTGGGTCGGCGCCTGCTGCCTCGAGCATCGACCGCACCTCCGCCTCGCGGCCCAGCGAGCGCACGGTGGTTCGCACCCCGTAGCCGGCGTCGAGCAGTCGCAGGATGCAGTGTGCGCCCACGAAGCCCGACCCTCCCGTAACAAGAACCCTCTCGCCACTCATGCCGGTCTCCTCTTCTCGCTGGTGTCTGAGATCCGCCCGCGGTTGCCGGCCGCGCAAGCCTAGCTGAGCACCGACGTGGGGTTCAGCGCTCCCTCGCCCGCGTCATCGCGCCGTCCCGCGTGGGCCGCGTCGGGGGTCTCCCCGCTCGCCCCAGCCGCGACGGAGGCCTCCGTCGCAGGGCGCGTTCCGGGCTTCCGCAGCCTGGAAGGACAGGTGTTTGGGTGTGGGCGCGGGGGATCAAGTCCGGGGGCGAGCCATACGAAGCGCCTATATGTCTTCGTTACGCGCATCACCGGGGGTTCGGGCCGCGTTCATAGTGCTCGGCCTGTGGATGGTCGCGTATGAGCTGCACCTGTTCGTCACGGTCCCGGCATCCGGCGTCCTGTTCGGCCGGTTCGCCCACGACGCGCTGCTGCTGAGCGCCACCGGCCTTTGCGCCGTTCGTGCGGTTCGCTTTTCCGAGGAGCGTCTCGCGTGGGGGCTGATCACCGGCGCCCTGCTGTCGTGGACGGTCGGGGAGATCTACTACACGGCGGTTCTCTGGACCGCAAGGACGATCCCGGTGCCGTCGCCTGCGGACGTCGGCTACCTCGGCGTGTACCCGCTCGCGTTCACCGGGCTGATCCTGCTCCTGCGCGACCGCGCCAGGCGCGTCACAGCGACGGTCTGGGTGGATGGCGTGATCGCGGCGCTCGTCGTCGGAGCGCTCGGCGCGGCGGTCGTGTTCGAGGAGGTGCTGAAGACGGTCGGAGGACGGCCGATCTCGATCGCCACCAACCTCGCCTACCCGCTCGGTGACCTGCTGCTCCTCGGGATCGTGGTGACGGGCTATACGCTGCGCCGCTGGCGCCCTGACCGCAGCGCCGTCGTCCTCGGGCTTGGCATCGTCTCGTTCTGGGTCGCCGACAGCCTTTACCTCGTCGAAACAGCGAAGGACACGTACACCCAGGGAGGAGTCTTCGACGTCGGCTGGTGGGCCGGGATCACGCTGATCGCGCTGGCCGCGTGGCAGCCCACGACGCCGATGCGGGATCGCGCCGGGCGAGAGAGTGCCCGCACGATCGCGGTGCCGATCGGATTCGCGCTCGTCGGACTGGGGCTATTGGTCTACGCCACGCTGCGGCCCGTGGACCCTCTCGCGGTCGGCCTCGCGACGCTCGCGCTGGTCGGTGTGATCGTGCGGCCTGATCATCACGTTCTCCGAGAAGGTCCAGATGCTCGACACGAGCCAGGAGGAGGCGCTGACGGACGCGCTCACCGGTCTCGGGAACCGCCGGCACCTGATGCTCGACCTGGAGTTCCGGTTTGCACAGTCAGCCGTGCCGCCGTTTGACCTCGTCCTGTTCGACCTCGACGGCTTCAAGCGTTACAACGACCGCTTCGGACACCCGGCGGGCGACGCGCTCCTGAGCCGGCTCGGTAACCACTTCCGCACCGCGGTCAGCCCGTACGGGTGCGCCTACCGAGTCGGCGGTGACGAGTTCTGCGCGATCATCGACTGCGCCGAGGCCAAGCATCAGAGTGTCATCAGCGCAGCCTGCGACGCGCTCTCAGAGCAGGGCGAGGGGTTCGACGTCTCGACCTCCTACGGCTCCGTGTCCCTGCCGCTCGAGGCGGACTCGATCAGCGAGGCGCTGAGCGTCGCCGACGTGCGACTTTACGAAGACAAGGATCACCGGCGGATCAGCCCTCCCGACCAGACCCACAGCCCGCTCCTTCAGGTGCTGCGCGAGCGTCACCCGGACCTGCACGAGCACCTGTCGCATGTGGCGTCGATCGTGAGCGCCGTCGCACGGCAGATGGGCCTCACCGCCGAGCAGACCGACGAGGTGATCCGTGCCGCCGAACTACACGACATAGGCAAGATGGCGATCCCTGAAACGATCCTGTCCAAGCCGGGGCCGCTGAACGAGAGCGAGTGGGAGTTCATGCGTCGCCACACCCTCATCGGCGACCGCATTCTGCGCACCGCGCCCGCCCTCTCGCCGATAGCCGGCATCGTTCGCTCGAGCCACGAGCGATATGACGGCGGCGGCTACCCCGACGGCCTTTGCGGTGATCGGATCCCGCTCGGTGCCCGGATCGTGTTCGTCTGCGACACCTATGACGCAATGACAACCGACCGGCCGTATGCCAAGGCCCGGACCTCGGCGCAGGCTCTCGCAGAGATCAGGCGATGCGCCGGCGGTCAGTTCGACCCCCAGGTGGTGATCGCGCTCGGCGCCGTCCTGGACGAGGAACCTCTTCACAGGCCGGCGGCCGCCAGGTTCCCCGCGGCCCACGCTGGCGAACGCACGCACGCGGCGACCGGGCCACCGCGGCCGCGGCTGCGGACCAGGGCAGATGAGGGGCACACCGCAGGGCCCTGATCCTCAGCTCGACGTCCGCACGACACGTGCGCCGGTGAGGCACGTCTCGGCGAGCCGGTGCGACGGATAACTGTCAATACGTGCCCCGGCAGCTGTCCTGTAGGCCTAGGGTCCGGCCCGATTGCGGTCGGATCGCGCAGCGCGATCCAGGGCGCTGCGAGCCGAGAGGTCGCGCGTGTCGGCGGACGAGCGCTCAGCGCGACGTGAGCTCTTCAGGACGCCCGACGGTCGCGTGCAGGACCCCGTTGACGATGCTGATGATCACCGCGGCCAGCGCTGCCCACCAGAAGCTTTCGATCGTGAACTGCGGAACGATCCAGTGCGTCAGATAGAGCATGAACACGTTGATCAGGAAGTAGAAGATGCCCAGCGTGAGGATGATGAAGGGGATCGAGAGGATCGCGAGAACCGGCTTCAGGAACGAGTTGACCAGCGTGAACACGAGCCCGGCGACGAGCGGGACCCACCAGTCTTCGCCGTAGTCCAGGCCCGCGAGCAGCCAGGTCGCCACATACAGGGCGACCGTGTTGAACAGCCACGTGATTGCGAGCACCGCGAGCACAGCAAGAGCCTAGTGTCGGTGGCGGGCCGGATCTGCTCGGAGAGCGATGGACCCTGCTCATCGTCCGTGAACTCGCGCGCGGGCCGAAGCGATTCCGCGACCTGACCGCGGGCCTGGAGGGGATCGGCACGAACCTTCTCGCGGCCCGCCTGCGCTCGCTGCAGGACGCCGGGATCATCAGCCACGAGGAGATGCCCGGGCTCGCCGGCGTTTCGGCCTACGGCCTCAGCGACCGGGGGCGCGAGCTGGTCCCCGTGCTCGAGAGCCTCGCCCTCTGGGGGCTCGAGGTACCGTGGCCCGAGCAGGATGAAGCCCGCTCCCGTGCAGCATGGGCCGCGATGACGATGCGGGCCAACATGGAGCACTCCGGCGGGTGCGCTCCCGACGGCGTCTACGAGTTCGACGTCGACGGCGAACGGTTCTGGCTGAGGGTCGCCGGAGGGCACTCCGAGCTGCTCGACGGCCCGGCCCCCGTCCGGCCCGATGTCAGCGTCAGCTGCGATCGCGTGGGCTTCATCCGCCTCGCGCGCGGCGACGAGGATCCGAGCCGCGCGGCGGGCGTGCGCGGCGACGGCGAGCGCCTCGCCGGCCTGATGCGCAGCTTCCGGTTCCCTGAGGCCGCGACGGCGAAGTTCTAGCCGCAGCAAACCGCGCCTCCTTGGCGGTTCGGCTAACCGCGGAGGACAAGCGAGGTGGTCTTGCTCACCTTTCTGCCCCTCGCGGGCTTGAAGCTGACCCGCAGCCTCACGACCAGCCGGTGCTTGGCTTTGAGCAGCTTCCGGGCGGCTCCGGTGAGCTTCACCGGAGCTTCAACGGTCCCGGGCGAACCGACCGTCACATGGCTCGCGCTGATCAGCGCCACGTGCCTGCGTCGCGCGGCGATCGCGCTCACCGCTCCCGCGCCGGCGGGGAGCGCTTCTTCGACCGTCACCTGGCCCGGGCCCAGGATCCTGACCTTCACGAGGATCACCCGGCAGGGGCCGGCGCAGGTGATCCGCGGCACCGTGACCACAAATGAGCTCGCGGGACTGCTGGCGGCGCCAGGAGCGCCGGACCGGCTCGCCGCGAGGTGAGCGTAGACGCGTGCGGGCGCGAGCGCGCTGGGGTATATCGCCACCTCGTCGGCGTTGCCCGTGAAGGGGTGGTTGAGGTACGTGTCGACCCACCAGCCGAGGCGGATGTTGGAAGCACCCAGGTTCAGCCTGTGCGGCGACGCCTTCGGTCCGAGGTTGACTCCATCCAGGTAGCCGGTGGCCTGACCGGAGGCCGCTTCGTAGCTGACGGCGAGGTAGTGCCACTGTTCGTCGTACACGCTGGTGGCACCCGTCGGCCAGTCAACCACCCCGTTGTAGGTGTCCAGCCTGAGGGTGCTTCCGGTACCACTGTTGGACACGCCGAGCCCCGCGATCGCACCCGTCCCCGCGGTGCCCATGTCCACGAGCATCTCCGTCTGTGCGGGCCCGGTGCTGCGGAACCAGCCCTCGAGCGTGAAGCTGTGATTGCCGGTGAGCCCCGGCCCGCCGTCGCCGATACCGGAGCTCGGGCCGAGCACCGCCACGCCGCTGTCGGGGCTGTTGAGCAGCGCGCCCGACACGCCGAACGCGACGCCGGCGGGCTTGTAGGCCCCGTTCGTCGCGGATGCGGAGCTGTCGCACAACGTTGGGCCCGAGGCCTCGTCGAGTCTGTAATAGGCGATCGGCGAGTCCGCGAGGACGGCCCTGGAGTAGGGGTCGACCGGCGTCGCCGGGCAGCTCGCTGCGGCGGTAGCCGACGATGCCGCCAAGAGTGTGAGCGAACACATGATGGCCGCGAGCCCGATACGCACACGCCAACCCTACCGGCAAGCGGACCGGCACACGGTGGCCCGTGGCGCGAATGCTCGCGTCGACCCAGATCGCGGCAGGCTGGGCGACGCCACCAGCACGCGACAGCAAACCGATGAGCAGCAAGCTCCCCGCGGGCGAGGCCAACCGGGATTGGACCTGTCACCTCTCGCTCGCAAACGAAGGAACGTCCGCGGGCTGTCGCGGCGGGCGACGCGTCTAGTCTGCGCGCTCCGGCGTGGCACGTGCACCTGGCCCGGGCCGCGAGAAGAACTGGGCCTCCGCTCGCCCGAGCGGCGTGGCCGGAGGGTCCCCGTGCAGGTACTCGCCGGCGATCGCGCCCCAGTCCGCTCCCGCTCGGAGCTGTCGCAGAACGACGGCGACGATGCCGTGCATGCGCCGGATCAGGATCGCTTCCGGCGGCAGGGTGAACTGGTTCACCTGTGTCCTCATCGCGGCCCGCTCCGCGCTGTCGGAAGGCTCTCGATCCCGTCCCCGACGTTCGTCGTCGGGCAGGAAGCGCCGGTCCCCGGGCGCCGCATACCACCTGACGGCCATTCGCATGAGCCCCAGCGCGAAGTCGGCGTCGACCGCGTCGGCGCGCTCGGCTGGGAGGTAGCCGCCGGCGAGCAGCGCCGCCTTGACAGCCGGGGCGTCGCTCTCGCGGACGGCGAGGGCGATCGCCCGCTCCGCCGCGACGCGGGCGGCAGCGACGTAACGAACGAGCCCGAAGTCCAGGAAGCAGACCCGGCCGTCCGGGCACAGCAGGTAGTTACCGGGATGGGGGTCCCCGAGCGCGATGCGGTCGCGATAGAGCAGTCCGAAATGGAGCCGGAAGACGATCTCGCCGTAACGGTCGCGCCGTGACTCATCGGCCCGGCGTACGGCCTCGAAGCCTTCCCCTTCGACGTATTCGGACACGAGCACCCGTCGGGTCGAGAGGTCCGTATGAACTCGCGGCACGAGGACGAACGGGTGCCCGCGCATGAGGCGTCCGATGCGGCGCTGGTTCTGGGCCTCGAGCTCGTAGTCGAGCTCCTCCGAGATGCGCTCGCGCATCTCGGAGGCGAGCGCCCGTGCGTCCAGCCCGGGGGCGAGCCGTTTGACGAGCGGCAGCAGCAGCGTCGCATTGCGCAGGTCCGTCTCGACCGCCTCCGCCACCCCCGGGTACTGGATCTTGACGGCCACCTCCTCGCCGTCGACGGTGATGGCGCGGTGGACCTGGCCGATCGATGCCGCGGCGAACGCCTGCTCATCGAAGTCGCGGAACACGCGCCGGAGCGGCCCACCTAGCTCCTGGCGCATCAGCTTCTCGAGCTGTGCGAACCGCACCGGCGGAACATCGTCACGCAGCGCTGCGAGGCGGCGCTGCAGCTCATCCCGCTCGTCTTCCGGGAGGCCGTCGAACTCGACCATCGAGATCATCTGCCCGATCTTCATCGCGGCGCCGCGCATCTTCCCAAGCTGATCGACGAGCTGCTGCACGAGCGCCGCCGTCCGCTCGCTTTCGGCCGACGCAGCGCGCTCGGGAGTGCGAGCCCAGTTGGCGGTACGCATCCCCGCCCACCGCAGGCTTTGACCTGTCACTAATCCGCCGACGCGAGCCGTCCGCGCGAGCCGGCCGGTGGGCAGCCTTCCCGCCTCGGACGGATCGTCGGCGCTAGCACCCATGCGCCGAGCCTAGCGCCACCGCTGCGGCGCGGACCTTCGCGGCCAACCCGCAGGCCCTTGCGCGCCAGCGGCTCAGGTCACTCGCCGGTCACCTCGATGCTCCATGCGCGTGCGAGATTCTGGGCTGCGATCGTGTTGATGAGGTCGGCGAAGCCCTCTGGCACCTCAGGCAGCAGTGGCTGGCCGCCGGCGGTGATGGTGCCGAGCACCTGCTCCGAGGCCGTCTGCGCGAGGTCGATGGCGTGGGCGAGATCGATGCCGACCAGCTCGCCGTCGCGCTTGACGAAACGCCCGGCCACCAGCACGTGCTGAACGTTGGACGGGTTGGCCTGCGCGACCAGACAACCGACGGGATCGGTCATCGGGACCATGTTCAGCCGCCGCCCGCCGATGACGATGACGTCGGCCTGCTTGCCGGGCGTCAGCGAGCCGATGCGGTGCTCCAGGCCCATCGCGTGGGCGCCGTTCGCGGTGCCCCAGCGCAATGCGTCGCGAACCGTGAGATCGAGGGGCTCGGGCATCAGGTTGCGGGCGTTGAACGTGTCGTTGCGCATGCACCTCTCAAACTGAAGTCCGATCCGCATCTGGCTGAACATGTCGCCGGAGTTGGAGGAGATCACGTCGCAGGACAGGCTCGGCCGCATCCCGAACTGCAGCGCCCGGCGGATCACCGGGTGGCCCATGCCCATCTGGATCTCCGTCTCCGGGCTGGACGAGACCTTGCAGTCGTGGTCGGCGAGCCTACGGAAGTCCCGGTCGTCGAGGGTGTTGCAGTGCACGTGCACCTGCTCGGCCCCGAGCAGGCCGTGGTGGTCGAGCTCTGGAATGCCCTCCGTGGCAAGGGAGCCCCAATTGCACCCGGTGTGCAGGACGCTGGGCACTCCCAGCTCCCGCGCGGAGCGAGCCTCGGCGATCGTCTGATCGAAGGGAAGAAGCCCGACCTCGGTCAGCGCGACGCCCATGGTGACGAGGGCGTCGTCGCTGGACAGCTGCTGCTCGCGGATGCGCCGTGCGTCCGCGAGTCGCTGCTGGTGCTCTGTGAAGACCGGCGCGACCGTCGGCGCCGGGTAGTAGCCGTAGGCGAACATCGCACGGATGCCCGCGTCGCGCAGACCCTGGAGCGCGCCGTCGGCGTGCTCAGGGGTGTTGTTGCAGTGGGAGAAGTCGAGGATCGTGGTTACCCCGGCGTCGAGGGCTTCCAGCGCCCCGACGTAGTTGCCGGCGTAGATGTCCTCTGCCGAGCAGTTGGGAGAGATCGACATGCGGATCCCACGGAAGTAGTCCTCGAGCGTCCAGTCCGCGCAGACCCCGCGAAACGGGGTCTGCCAGGTGTGTCGGTGCGTGTCGACGAAGCCGGGCATCACAACGTGCCCGGCGACGTCCACGATCTCAGCGTCCTGGACGTCGATGTGCCGGGCCACATCGGCGATGTTCGGGCCGTCGATCAAGACGTCTGCTCCCGCGAGCTCGCCGAGCCGCTGATCCATCGTCACCACGAGCCCGCCGCGCAGCAGGATCCGATCGCCCATCCACTCTCTCCGTCCCAGGCTTGGACGGCCACGGTAGACCCGGGATCGACACCGTGTCAAGTCACGCCCGGCCGGCGGGTAGGGGTAGTCTCCGCCGATGGCCTCGCGCGAGTTGGCGACACTTCTCGAGGGCGGCGGGTTCTTCGAGGGTCCCCGCTGGCGCGACGGCCGCTGGTGGGTCTCGGACTTCTACCGCACACAGGTGATGACAGTGCAGCCGGACGGTTCCGCGGCCGCGGTCATGACCGTCGAGCACCAGCCCTCGGGCCTGGGCTGGATGCCCGATGGCTCGCTTCTCGCCGTGTCGATGAAGGATCACCTCCTGTTGCGCCGCTCCCCCGCGGGTGCCGTATCGGTGCATGCGGATCTCGCCGAGCACTGCGGCGGCCACCTCAACGACATGGTGGTCGACGCTCGCGGGCGAGCATATGTGGGCGAGTTCGGCTTCGACCTGCAGGCCTTCGCCGACCCAGCTCCGGCCAAGCTGATGCGCGTCGATCCCGATGGCGCCGTCACGGTGCTCGCAGACGATCTCCTCTTTCCCAACGGCGCGGTCATCAGCCCTGACGGCGGGACTTTGATCATCGGCGAGACCGCCGGCGCGCGCTACACGGCGTTCACGCTGGCCCCCGACGGCTCGGTGAGCGGCCGGCGCATCTGGGCACAGGTGGCAGCCACGCCCGAGATGGGCCCACTCGCGCAGACGCTCCCCAGCCTGAAGTTCGCGCCAGACGGTTGCACGCTGGATGCAGACGGGTGCATATGGGCAGCGGACGCAGTCGGCGCCCGCTGCGCGCGAATCGCCGAAGGCGGAGAGATCGTCGACGAGATCAAGGCACCAGAGGGCCTGGGCATCTTTGCGTGCATGCTCGGCGGCTCGGACGGGCGCACCCTGCTGATGTGCGCTGCCCCGGACTTCCTGGAGGCCAACCGCGCCGACACGCGCGAATCCGTGCTGCTCACGACGGTCGTCGACGTGCCCCACTCCGGGCTGCCCTGACCCGGGGCTCGCACACTGTCGGCACCCAAGCGGACGGCTCACGGGCTTTCGATCTACCCCGGTGGCTATTCGTAGGTGTACTGATCGGCTGGCGGGGTCTTCTTGCTCTTGGCTGTCCCGACCACGGCGATCACGTCGACCGCCCTACCTCGATTGTGATGGTGGGCTGCGCCTTGAGGTTGTGGCACCAGCCTGGACTGGTCCGGGCTCATCCATTCGAGGCGATCACGACGTAGCGCCCACCGTCGCTCGGGAGGCCAGGGGAGTGACGCGCCTCTTCCTGGACTTCGCCCCGACGTGTGCAGCAGCGTGCAGGTTCCCTCGAACACGCCACCGACGCGGCCCGCGTTGGCGTGAAACTCGTCGATGGTCTGTGCGCTGGAGTCTGCGGGCGATGTAGTCATTGAACTCCTATCGGCCGGTCCGGCCGCCGGCTCTTACCCCATCGTGCGTCGAGGCGGCCGAGCCGGGAACGGATAGCGTGGTCCGGGTCAACGTAGATCCTCTAGCCCGGCGCCAGTCAGCCGGTAGCTGGCGGCGAGTGTCGCTGCGTCGGCCCGGATCAGCTCGACCACAGTCTCGCCTGCGACCTCCGGGGTGAGCGGCTCGCCCATCCGCTGCAGGTACTCCTCCTCCGACTGGCCGTTGCGGGCAGCGTACGCCCGGACCGCAGGCCGGCCGAGGCCTGTCAGTGGGGTGATCTGGGGCAGCACCGCGGTGAACGTGATGTCCATGCCGGCGCGCGTCGCCTCCTCCTGGGCGTATCCGGTGATGAAGCGCTGAGTGGCCTTGGAGCCCGCGTAGCCACCGCTGAGCGGCGACCCCGCCACGGCGGCCCCGCTGCTGATCACGATCACCCTGCTTCCGGGACGCAGCGGCTTGCGCAGGGTCTCACGGAGCCAGTAGAACGCGATCCGGACGTCCGAGTGCCAGTTGACGGAGAACGTGTCCCAGGTCTGATCTTGCAGCGGACGTATGTGCGGACTTGCGCCCGCCACCACAATGACGGCCTCGGGCTCGTGACGGTCGAGGAGACTGCCTGCGACCGTTGCATCGCCGGCGTCTGCGACCTCGATCCCGATGTTCGCGTTGGCGGTGCGCAGCTCGGCAAGCGCGGGGCCCCTGCGGGCAACTGCGATTACCGGGGCGCCGGCCTCGGCGAGCGCGCCGGCGATCCCGCGCCCCAAGCCCCGGCTGGCGCCGACGACGATGGTGGTCCTGCCTGATAGGTCACTCACGGCGTTCTCCTTCTGCATGTCGATGATCCGGAGGTCATGCTCCCTCCTCGCCGAGGGTGAGGCCGTGCTGGGCGGGGGCTTGCGCTTGGTGCGTACGTTTGTGGGCCGGAGCGAGGAGAGCGGCGAGGATCGCCGCGCCGGAGAAGGCGACGGCAACCCAGAGAGCGTCGGTGAACCCTTCCACGAACACCTGCGGCGAGGTGTAGGCGCCGGCGTGCACGAATACAGACGCAAGCACAGCGATTCCGAGGACGCCGCCGAGCTCACGGAGCATGAAGTTCGTCCCGGAAGCGATGCCAGCCTCGGGAAGTGGGACCGAGCCCATCACCGCGTTGGCGACGGTAGGGAGGCACATCGAGATCCCGATGCCCGAGACGGTCAGCGCCAGGCCGAGCTCACCGTAGCCCATGCCCGGTTTCGCGATTAGGGCGATCCACCCGATG
The DNA here is from genome assembly GCA_963826345.1 of uncultured Solirubrobacteraceae bacterium. Classification (GTDB taxonomy): domain Bacteria; phylum Actinomycetota; class Thermoleophilia; order Solirubrobacterales; family Solirubrobacteraceae; genus Palsa-744. The sequence continues at coordinate 61,904 of CAWGWU010000015.1, read as the reverse complement.
CCGATCGTCTGCAGTGTCGCGCCGGCCGCCATGAACGGGCGATTGCCATAGCGCTCCGAGAGCGCGCCGGCGATTGGCGCGATGACCATCGGTGCGCCTGTCCACGGCAGGAGACGGATCCCCGCTCCGAGCGGCGTGTACCCCAGCGCGATCTGAAGAAACTGAGCCATCAGGAACAGCGTCCCGAACAGCGCCGCCCACGTGAAGAAGCTGAACGCGTTGGCCGTCGCGAAGGTGCGGTCGCGGAAGAAAGCGAGTTGCAGCATCGGGTCTCTTGCGCGTCGCTCCCACTCGAGAAAGCCGCCGATCAGCGCAATGCCCGCGAGCAGCGAGCCGACGGTCTCGACGCTGCCCCAGCCGACGGTGTCGGCCCGCACGAGCGCCCAGGTGATCCCAAATGCGCCGGCGGCTGATAGGCCGAGCCCGACGAGGTCGAGCTGCGGCCGCGGGCCGAAGCTCTCGCTCAAGCGCCGCGCCGCGAGCGGCATCAGCGCGAGCCCGATCGGCAGGTTCAGCCAGAAGATCCAGTGCCAGTTGATGCCTCCCGCGATCGCGCCGCCGACGACGGGCCCGGTGGCGACCGCCAGGCCCGTGATACCGCCCCAGAGACCGATCGCAGCCCCGCGTTTCTCGGCCGGGAATGCCTCGCTGATCAACGTCAGAGTCAGCGGCATCACGATCGCCGCTCCTGCCCCTTGGAAGGCGCGCGCGGCAACGAGTGCGCCGACGCTCGGCGCCAGCGCCGATGCGGCAGACGCGGCGGTGAACACGCCGATTCCAATTGTGAACATGCGCCGCCGTCCGAATCGGTCGCCGAGCGCAGCACCCGTCAGCAGCAGGCACGCGAACGACAGGTTGTAGGCGTTCACCGTCCACTCGAGGCTGGCCAGGCTGGCGTGAAGGTCGGCTCGCAGAACCGGCAGCGAGGTCGTCACGACCATCGTGTCGAGCGCGGTCATGAACACGCCGACCGACGCCAGGACCACTGTCCACGCCTGGCTCGGTGGCTTGTCGCCGTTCGCCGCCCGCCCCCTCGGCGCTGTCTTACTCATGGGCGCCTGCTTTCGGTTCGTCCTTCAGAACGCCCTGAGCTCGTCCGGAGCACGGGCTCAGGCGGTCCGGCGTCCGCCGTTCGTCTCCGCCGCGCGGCACGGCGGTCGCTGCGGGCACTGGCGGCGTCCGGGTTTGGCCCCGGTTGTCGCTCGCTACGCGCCGGCGTCGCAGGGATGTGGCCAGCCAGACTCGCGTCAGAGACAACGCTGCGCCCGGGCCGATCACCCATGGCAACGTCTCCTCGACCGGTATGCCTGCGATGTGAGCAACAATCATTTGTTCGAGTTGCTCGTACCGCGCTGCGCGGCGGCCGCTTGTGAGAGGGCGGCCTCGAAGACGGTGGCGTTGTCGTACTCGTCGTGGAGATTCCACCACCCGTACGGTTTGGTCTGCGGGTAGCCCTCCGGTGAGTCCTCCCAGTCCTCCTGGCGTCCGAGCGCGGTGATGTCCAGATATGCCCACGTGCCGCCCATCGCCTCGTCGCCGCGCTTGTTGATGAAGTACGTGCGAAAGACGCGGTCCTCGTCGTCGCGGAAAAACGCGTTGGTGCCGTGCCATTCGTCGACCCCGAAGTCGGCATCGAAGTCGTCGGTGAGCGTGTACCACGGGATGTGCTGCCAGCCCATCCTCGCCTTCCAGCGCTCGATGTCGGCCTGTGGGGCACGCGAGACGAACACCAGCGTGGTGTCGCGCGCGTTGAGGTGGGCGAGGTGAGCGATCTGGTCGCCGGCGGCCAAGGAGCAGCCGCGGCAGCCGTGCTCGGGCCAGCCGTCCACGCCGGGCTCGAAGAAGAACCGGTACACGATCAGCTGGCGCCGCCCCTCGAAGAGGTCCCCCAGACCCACCGGCCCGCTGGGGCCTTCGAAGCGGTACTCCTTCTCGACTTCCATCCGCGGCATGCGGCGGCGCTTGGCGGCCAACGCATCGCCTGCGCGTATCAGCGCCTTCTCCTCGACCAGCAATTCCTCCCAAGCGTTGTCCCACGCCTCGGGCGAGACGACCGGCGGCATCTTCATCATGGGTAGTTCCTCTTTCAGTAGTTGGATCGACGACATCGAACGCGCGGCCCACGGGTCGCGCCGGGTTTTCAGACCAGATCTCCTGCCGTGGCTAGGACGCGACAGGCGCTGCTGCTACAAGCGCCGCGCTCTCGCGCTCAAAAGCCTTCACCGGGCCACTTCGCCAACTGTCCGCGAGGGTCTGCGACATCGGGTCCGGGAAGATCTCCTGCTCCCCGTTCTCGAGGCCATCGAAGATGCCTCGCGCAACCGACTTCGGAGAGGCCTTCGGTATCTCAAAGCCTCGAGTCATGTCGGTGTCTGTCGGGCCGGTCAGTACCGCATGAACCTCGACGCCCTGTCCGGCCAGGAGCGCGCGCAGCGACTGGGTCAGGTTGAACGCCGCCGCCTTGGAGATCGCGTAGGACGGAGTGAGCGGGAACGGCGCCAGCGCCATCATCGATACATGGTTGACGACGGCTCCTCCAGCGCGCGCAAGCGCCGGCAGGAATGCCTGGGTGACGTCGAGCGTGCCGAACAGGTTGACCGCCAGGTGCTGTTCGAGTAAGCCGCGATCGCTGAGGTCGTCGTAGAGAGCGATGCCTGCGTTGTTGATGAGGAGGTCCAGGGACTCGACTTCCTCGGCGGCTGCCCGGATCTGCGCGGCATCGGTGACGTCCAATGTCAGCGGCGTGACCAGCGCGCTTGGGGGGGCGAACGGCTTACGCGTGCCGGCATAAACGCGCTTGGCGCCTCGGCGCAGGGCCTCGGCGACGAGCGCCTGCCCGATGCCGCGATTGGCCCCGGTGACGAGAACTGTTTGCTCTGCAGTTGTCATGGACTGCTCCTCCTTGATGTGTTGGGTGGAAGGCATTGGTGCGCCTCGATCAGGGCGAGCCACGCATCAGAACTGGTTGCATGACGAGACCAGTTCGGGAGAGTAGCACATGCTGGTTGCGTCACGCAACCGCATTGCTAAGATTGTTGGCACGATGGCGCTGGGAAATACATACGAGTCCGAGAACTGCTCAGCGGCCCGCGCCCTGGAGGTGATCGGCGAGCGCTGGAGCCTGCTGATCATCCGCGACGCGCTGTTTCGTGGCACCACCCGCTTCAGCGACTTTCAGCGTGCCCTCGGCCTCGCGCGGAATGTCCTCGCCACCCGACTCGATGGTTTCGTGGAGGCCGGGCTCATGACACGCCGCCCGCCAGAGAGCGGCGCGTATCACGAGTACCAACTCACCCAGAAGGGACTCGATTTGAAGCCGGCAGTGATCGCGCTCACGATCTGGGGGGACCGGTGGGCGGCACCGAGCGGGCCGCCGATCATCTACAGGCACGATGACTGCGGCGGAGAGATCGAGCTTCAACTCGTCTGCAGCGAGTGCGGTGAGCATCCAGCCATGGACCAGATCGGCGTCACTCCCGGCCCCGGATTTGCCGTGGGAAACTGACACGATGGCGGCACGCCCCGCACCCAACTGGTACCAGGGATGCGGGCGCACTGCCTAACGCCCCAGCGGACCCCGAGCCACTCCAGCGACCGCTCGCGCGACGGACGAACGCTGCGGGTCAGATCACCATCTCCGTGGAACGCGGGACGGCTCAAAGCCACTACAACGACGCCATGAAACAGATTCCCAGGACCGACGCGGTTATCAATCCCGGTGATATCTGGACGGTGGCACTCGACCACCTTCGACCAGCGGTCGTGCTTTCCAGACGTGCCAATGACGACCTTCGGTGTGTGGTGGCTGTCGAGCAAGCCGACGAAGACGTCTCGGGTGTGGCCGCAGAGGTTGACCTCGGACTCAACGGCTATGTCGTCCGAGTGGCACTGCCCAGGGCAGGGCAGATCAACTGCACGTGGAGCGTCACCTTGTCGCTAGAGGACCTGGTTGAGAACGTGGCGACGTTGAGTTCCGCCAAGCTAAACGAAGTCGAGAGTCTCATCCGTAGGGGAGATCAGGCGTCAATGTGACGGGTAGGAGGCGACTCGCCACTCGCGGGTGGCGCGCTCGCTTCGTGAATAGCGAGCGCGAACAGGTCGGCATGAGCCGCTCCGACGATCGGTGACGCGCGTGCGAGCTCCTTGGGAACGCGCGACACCCGTTCGTATGCGCCTCGCCTCCACCCCGAGCGACCGGACATCAGAAGGTGGCGGTTTGCAGGAGGCTCGTTGTAGTAACGACAATGAATGGACCTAACCGGACACCATTCCAACCCTCCGCGCCCCCTGGAAGCCTTGCTGCAAGGCCGCTCGGATGATCGCGTCGAGCGTACCGGCGCCAAAGATCGCCCTGATGGCAGCGCCACCGAGCTGGCGGGTGCGCCAATCGGGTCAAGGCACCGCCGGCACGACTGGGTGCTGGAGGCGGTCATTCGTGTCCTCGCGGACCAGTAAGAGCCGATGCGAGCGCGCGAGCTGCATCGCGCCGTTGAGGTTCTGCTCGACGAGCCGGTGCGGTGGGGGTCAGTCAAGAAGTGCTTGAGCTCGAACGTGGCCGGCATCTCGCCGCGGTTCGTTCGGGTGGCTCGCGGGTCGGTACGCCGTAGGCCCCGCGACAACCGACGCGGGCACTACCGCGCCCTCGCGAAAGCAGCCGACTTTCTCATAGTCTTGACGCGTCTCGGGTTTCCGGGCCGGTAGCTGGCCCGAGCTTGAATGGCCCGAGGACCTGACGACGCTGCAGGCGCTGCACGGGGGCTGCGAGCCGCCTCAATCTGCACACCGCCAAAGAGCAGGCCTGTCGTCGGATCGACACGAGACTCGTCGTTAACGCTACGCGGCGGAGGAAGGCGTGATCGGCGATCAGGCTCGTTGCTCGCAGGTTCGCCCTCGTCTGCTCGGCGCTCACTGGGGTCAGGGGGTTCTCCGCTCAAGGCATCGTGGCCTCCACGACGCCGTGACGACGACGAGCAGCTCCTGCCGTGACGGGCGGTGGTCGCGAGGTCAGATGACGCGAACCGAGCGAGTGGATCGGTGTACCCGACCTTTCCCGACGCGCTCAGACAGTTCGACGGACACATGCTCCGGCTGGGACAGTCCGACGATCTCGAGCTCGCGGAGCAACCGCTCGCCTTCGACCGTCGGGTGGATGGTTAGGGTCGTCCTGGCATGTTTGGGCCGTTGCACTGTTGCACTGCCGATCGCCGCTGAGCGATGGCCGTGCGAGGCGTGGCTGCTCAGGCGCACCGCGAGCGCGAAGCCGAGCGCCAGCGTCAGCCGAGCGGTGCCTCGCGCAGCCGTCGGCTGCGGCGCCGAGGCGAGGGCGACGGCCTGGTTGAACGCTCGCCCGTCGGCTGCGTTTGGATGGCGAGCGACCAGCGCGGCGAGGGTAGCGGCCGTGTTCAGATGCGAAACAGATGCGGCTCTTGCGCCGGTGCTCCGGTCAGCCGCCACCGACGATGCGACCGCTGCTTCGGAGGCGCTCGATTCGGTGAAGCTGTCGGCGAGTGAGCCGTCGACCTCGATCAGGCCCGGATCGCCTTCGCCGCTTTCGGCCGCGTGGCCCAGCGCCTTCAGAAGCACTTCGACGTCGCTTGTCGTTTGGGCGTTCGGGGTGAGGGTGGGATCGGTCGAAAGCTTCCGGGCAGCGCTCTGCACAGCTGCGTTCGGGTCGGTGGTACTCAGATCGGTGAGCGCCTGTTTGATCTCGCGTGCCTCCTTCACCGAGTAGGGGGACGAGGGTTCGGGATGCTGCTGCACGCTGATCCGCGTCATCATCGTGAGGTTACGTAGAAACGCCGCCCGCTGGCAGGAAGGCCCTTCGGCTGCGACGGCCACAGGCCCGGAGTGCCGGCTCGCACGTGCTTCTTCTGCTCCGCAGGCGACGCTCAGCGTGATCGGCGTTTCCGGCGAGAGCGTAGTCGGGAACGCAAGGCTGAGGCCCGTGCAGTCCGACGGCACGCAGAGGACAAACGACGGCGGCGGTTCGTTCGCCGTGCCGGGCGTCCCCGTCGTGGAGCCTCCAGCCCGCACGGCCGTGTAGGTGGAGTGGCTTCCGTTGGTGTCGCTGAATTCGCCGGTGAGCTTGTTGCCTTCGATTGTCCCGCGGTTGTGCGATTCGTAGGACGTGCCTTCCTGGTCAACGTCGAATTTGTATTCGTTGCCGTTGACCTGACATGCGGTGAACCTGAAGCCCGAGAGCGAGGTCGTGCCGGTACAGGCCCCGCCTGCTTCCTGCGAGGCGACCGTCCAGGGCTGGTGGTTGCTGGGATTCCAGGTGCCAACGAAGTTAGCGTTCGCGGCAGCGATCGCGGGGAGTGCCAGTCGTAGCGCAAGCACCAGAGCCGCCATGGCCAGAAGCGCCGGGATGGCACTGCCGCCCGGGCCGCGCGAGTGACGAGTGCCCACGATGCTGGCCGTGCTCGCGCAAAACGATTTCATGTCGGTACGCCTGTCCACCTCATCGCCCCATCCTCGGTTGTCAATCCAACGGCCGGCAAGGCTACTCTCGTTTCCGGGTCTCCCAGCGACACCCCTCGGGCACGCTGACTTCCAGGCACGCTGGGGCGAGACGCCAGTAGGCAAACTCCCTGCAAAACCGTACTACTGGGTCCAGCTCGCCAGTTGTAGCCAGCTACGCACTCTTGGCGTAGGCGCGAGGCGGCGAGAGCTGCGACCAGTGCGCCGGGTCCGAACGTCCACGAGCTGCGCTGCACGCCTTTCAGAAATGGAGCCAACCGGGATCGAACCGGTGACCTCCTGCTTGCAAAGCAGGCGCTCTCCCAGCTGAGCTATGGCCCCTTGAGGTCCCAATATACGCGCTGCAGCGCGGGATTTCGCCGCCCGGCGGGTTGCTGGCATGGCGGCGCGGGAGGGTCCTGATGCACGGCCGCTGCCTGACTCTGCCTGGATCCGGGGGCCAGAGTGGGCGCGGGCTCGCGTGTAGAGTCGCGCCGATGGGGGCCAATGAGACGTGTCCGCTGCCACATGACCCGGTGCTCGCGGCGGCAGCGGCGGCGCTGAACGAGGCCGGTCAGTGGGCGGAGGTCTTCGATGCCGCCGGCCGGTTTGTCTTCATGACCGACGAGGTCCGCCTGATCTACGGTGGCAGGGTCGAGCCTGCGCGCGTACCGCTCGGACTGCACGCCTGGGGCTCTGAGGCCAACGACATCAAGATCGGGTGGCGCGGTGGACAGTTCCCGTTGGAGGTCATCCGCAGGGCGTTCCCGCTCTACGGACCCTGGCTTCTCGCGGAGACTCCCGGCGGACGCGAGGAAGCGCGGGACTTGGTGGACCCTCGGCTGCACGACATCCTCGAGGACATGTCGCCCGTTGAGCGTCCGCCAGTTGCGACGGTTCGTTTCCACGGTCTGTACACAGGCGCGGGTGCGGGCGTGGAAATCCTGACCACCGTTGTAGCTCTGCGCGATGCGTCGGGAAGGTACGTGGGCAACGTTGCTGTCAGCAAGCCCGCCGTGGGCATGGCGCTGCTTTCGCGCATCACCGCGATGGGAGACATGCGTCACTTCGAGCGAATGGAGCGCGTCGCTAAACCGGGGCGGCGACCCGCCGCGATCCTGTTCGCCGACCTGGAGTCCTCCTCTCCGCTGTCGCGTCGGCTCTCGACTGCCAGCTACTTCTCGCTCGGCAGGCGTATGGCCCGTGTCGCGGACCAGTGTGTGATCGACGCTGGGGGCTTGGTCGGCCGCCACGTCGGAGACGGCGTCGTCGCCTTCTTCCTCGCCGAGACAGCTGGGTCGGAGTCTGCTGCTGCACGATCGTGCATCCAGGCCGCCCGCGCGCTCAGGGAGGCGATGCAGGATGTCGCCGCTCGCAGTGAACTCGCCCCGGACGAGCTGACGCTGCGCTTTGGCCTCCATTGGGGTTCAACCCTCTACGTCGGGCAGATCACCACGAGCGGTCGCTCTGAGGTGACGGCGCTGGGTGATGAGGTCAACGAGGGCGCGCGGATCGAGGCTTGTGCCACCGGCGGGCGGATTCTCGCTTCCAAGGATCTGATCGAGCGCCTAGAACCCGAGGACGCGACCGTGCTCGGCCTAGACCCGGACCGGATCACGTACACCCCGCTCGCGGACCTGCCGACGGCGACGGAGAAGGCGCGTCGTGACGCGCCCGCGATCGCTGTCTGTGAGGTGTAGGAGAGTCCTCGGTGAACCTGGGGCTGAATCAACCGGCCAGGCCCCGATCGCACGCGAGCCGCTCGGCGCTCGCGCGGGCCTCTGGAGTGTCGCCGGAGGAGATCACGCGGGTGATCATTCCCCCCTCCCAGACGTACACGTGGACGAGGATCTCCGCCGGAAGGCGTGCGTGGGGAGCGCTGCCGATCGGCCTGCCGGTGTGGGAGCTCTTGGCGTAGATGACCCCGTGCCCGAGGTCCGCTATCTCCTCGACGTCGACTGAGTAATCGGCGAAGCGCGCGAGCCAGTCGCCGACGAACTGGCGTGTTGCATCGCGACCGGTGAAGGTGGTGCCGAGTCCCACGGATTCCCACACCACGTCCGGCGCGTGGCTGCCCGTGAACGCGTCGACGACCCTGGCCGGCGAGTACGGGTCGCCGCCGCCCGCGTACATTCTGCGAGTCAGCTCGAGGAGGTCCGCGCTAGCTTGCATCCACGGCAGTATCGCTTGGAGACGGTGGTCGGCGCCACGGCTGTCGCGATGGCCGCGCCGGCATCGGAGGCCGCTCGCGCTCGAGTCCCCGAAGACCCCGGGCTACTCGAACGTGAGTCGTTCCTGTCCCGGTATTTCAGCGGGCGGCTGCTCCGAGTCCTGCTCCCCTGGCATCTCCCACGCGAACGAGGCCTCCTCGGAGCCAGGCGGCACGTCGACGGCCGGGGAAACGCCCGTGGACGGGTCATCCGCGGCCTCGAGAACGCTCCGCATATCGATTTCCGCCGTCTCCTGCCCGGTGGGCGACAGGTCGACCGGGTGACCGGTGGACACATCCGGATCGGACGGGCTGTGCTCGAGCTCCTGCGGCGAGGGCTCGTGGAGATCCTCCTCGCCCTCCTCGAGCTGCGGGCCGTCCATCTCGGGGCCGGCCGGCTCGTCGATTGCCGGATCGAGGGCCTCGCGCTGCTGCCGGGCCACCTCCCCCGGGTCGGCGCCGCGCCGCCGCTTCAGCTCGAGATGTTCGCGTATGGCGTCGTCTAGCAATCCCATGTCGCACAGAAACCATACTGGCCTCGCCACCGATCGTTATCCGTCTACACTTCTCCAGCCGGCTCTGCCCGTACCGAGTCGCGCGTGCGGGGCTATAGCTCAGTTGGGAGAGCGCCTGGATCGCACCCAGGAGGTCGGGGGTTCGAGTCCCCCTAGCTCCATCGGCCGCACATTCGCAACGACGCGGGCTTGGCGCCGAGGCGTGGCTAGTGGACGATCCTGTACTTGACGTGCGTGACCGCTGGTGAGGCGATCACGCCGACGAGCTCGAGCGTGGGATCGCCGACGTCCTGCAGCAACCGCTCTCCGGCTCCGAGGATGACCGGCACGATGTGAAGGTGCAGCTCGTCCAGCAGGCCGGCTGCGAGGTATTGCCGCACGGTGCTCGCGCCGCCGGCGATCGCGACGTCCCCGCCGCGGGCGGCCGCCCGGGCCTGCTCCAGCGCGGACTCGATCCCGTCGCTCACGAAGTTGAATACCGTGCCGCCCTGCATCGGCAGGGTTGCGCGCGCGTGGTGTGTGAGCACGAAGACCGGCACGTGATAAGGCGGGTCCTCGCCCCACCAGCCGGTCCATGCCTCGTCCCACGGCCCATCGCCTCCACCGAACATCCTGCGGCCCATGATGTAGGCGCCGACGCCACGCGTGACCTCGTCAACGACCTCCGAGTCGGGACCCGGCTCGCCTCCGCCGTGCCCCTGCTGTCTCTGCCAGCTGTCGGTGGCGAATGCCCACTGGTGCAGGCGCATCCCGCCTTCTCCGATCGGGTTCTCGGGGCTCTGATTGGGCCCTGCTACGAACCCGTCGAGCGAGATTGAGATTTGGCAGGTGGTCGAGCTCATGCTTGTCACATCGCTGCGGCTGACCGGATCATCGCCGATCTGGGTCGCGGGCAGGCTACCGCTCGAACTGGGAGCAGAAAACCCCGACCACCTCCGGGTCGAACTGCGTGCCCGCGCAGCGGCGCAGCTCGGCGATCGCCTCCGCGACCGTTATCGCGTCGCTGTACGGGCGCTGCTTCATCATCGCGGTGAACGCCGCGCACACGGTGATCACGCGCGAGCCCGCCGGCACGCGCTCGCCCGCGAGGCGATCGGGGTAGCCCGCTCCATCGTGCCGCTCGTGGTGGTGGCGAACGAGCAGCGCCGCATCGGACAGCTCCGGGGCGGCGCGGAGGATCCTCTCGCCGATCTCGGCGTGCGTTCTCATCGTCTCCCACTCCGCCGCGTCGAGCGGCCCGGGCTTGCCGAGGATCGAGGCGGGGATCGCGACCTTGCCGACGTCGTGCAGGCGCGCAGCACGCGCGATCACCGGTATCTCGCCGGCCGGCACGCCCATGCGTTCCGCCGTGGTGCGGGCGAGCTGCGCCACCTGGTTGAAGTGCGCGGGCCCCGGCCCTCCCGCCTCGCCGAGCGCCCTCAGCAGCACGTCCGTCCATTCGCGGCTCGTTGGCTCGCCCATCGCGCGGGCCACTATCCCCCGGCGACAGCGAGCACGAGCTTGCCGGTGTTCTCCCCGCGGAACAGCCGCAGCAGGGTGTCGTGGAACGCGTCGATCCCGCCGTCGATGACTTCCTCGCGCGAGACGATCAGCCCCTCGCGCATCCAGCCGGCGATCTCGCCCGCGGCCTGCGTGAAGCGGTCGGCGTAGTCGAACACGACCATCCCGATCATCGAGGCCCGCGAGACGAGCAGCGCGAGGTAGTTGTCAGGCCCCTTCACGCCCTCGGTCGCGTTGTACTGCGACACCGCGCCGCAGATCACGATCCGTGCGCCCATCGCGAGCCGCGTGAGTGCGGCGTCGAGTATCTCGCCGCCCACATTGTCGAAGTACACGTCCACGCGCTCGGGCGCGGCGGTGCGCAGTGCACCGCGCACATCCTGGGCCTTGTAGTCGATCGCCTCGTCGAAGCCGAGCTCGTCCACCAGCCACGCGCACTTCTCAGCGCCACCGGCGATCCCGATCACGCGCGAGGCGCCCTTGATCCTCGCGATCTGGCCGGCGATGCTGCCGACGGCGCCGGCGGCGCCGGAGATCACCACGGTGTCGCCCTCGGCCAGGCGCGCGACGTCGAGAAGCCCGAAGTAGGCGGTCATGCCCGTCATCCCGAGCGTGCCGAGCCAGGTCGGCGCGGGCGCGATCGAGGTGTCGATCTTGATCACGCCGCGGCCGTCCGAGACGGCGTGCTCCTGGACGCCGAACGCGCCGCTGACCTCGTCGCCGACCGAGAAGCGCGGGTGACCCGAGTCCGTGACACGGCCGACCGCGGCGGCGCGCATCACGTCGCCGATCTCGACGGCCTGTATGTAGGACGGACCGGCGTTCATCCATCCGCGCATCGCGGGGTCCAGCGAGATGTGCGAGATCTCGACGGCGAACTCGCCCTCGCCGGGCTCCGGGATCCGCTCCTCGGTGATCTCCCAGTCGGTGGGCTTGGGCAGCCCAGCGGGTCGCGCGGCGAGCCGGACCTGTCGATTCACGTTGCTCATGCGGGCCTCCCGGCGCTCGTGGTTTGGCTCAGGCGGTCGTGCCGCCGTCGAGGGTCAGCTCCGACCCGGTCATGTAGATGCTCTCGTCGGACGCGAGGTACACCATCGCGTGTGCGACCTCGTCGGGGGTTCCGATGCGCCGCATCGGGATGCCCCTGATCAGCTTGTCGAGCAGCTCGGGTGTGCGCTCGCGTTGGCGCGTGTTCATGTCGGTGTCGATCTGCCCGGGGTGGACGGAGTTGACCCGCACGCCGGTCCTCGCGAACTCTCTGGCGACAGTCTTGGTCATCCCGCGGACTGCCCACTTGCTCGCCGTGTAGGCGGTCAGGTACGGCCCGCCCGTCAGGCCGGCCACCGATGAGACGTTGATGATCGACCCGCTGCCGGCCGCGGCCATCATCGGGGCGATCGTCCTCATCCCGAGGAAGACACCGGTCACGTTGATGTCGAGCACGCGCCTGAAGTCCTCGGCGGCCGTGTCCGCGAGCGGCGCCGCGTGGAACACACCGGCGTTGTTGACCAGCACGTCAACACGGCCGTGGAGTTCGGCCGCCCACGTGGCGACCGCCTCCCAGTTCTCCTCACTGCTCACGTCGTGCGCTCGCCAGCGGGCACGCTCGCCGAGCTCGGCCGCGATGCTCTGCAGAGCCTCCGCGCGCGCGTCCGTGAGCAGGACGTCAGCTCCCTCGGATGCGAAGCGCCCGGCGGTTGCCGCGCCGATGCCCCCCGCCGCGCCGGTGATCAGAGCCACCTTGCCGTCCAATCTCCGTTCGGGCATCGCGTGACTATAGCCCCGCCCCCGCGGCGCGACTCGCCGGCGAGACCCGCCGGCAGCGAGGGTGCAGCGCGTAAGGTTTCTGCGCGATCGGCCGATTGGTGGCCTATGCGCCTAAGCGTCAGGAATGGGTTGCGGCTACTCATTGCGGTCTGGACCGCGGGACTCCTCGCGGTCGTCGCGCTCGGGTGCGGCGGCTCCGGCGGAGCGAAGGTCGCGGGCACGGTCGTGCCCGTGAGCGAGGGCGACTTCCACATCAGCGCCCCGACCCACCTCACCGCAGGCGAGTACACGCTCCGCGTCACCAACGAAGGCCCCACCCAGCACGAGCTGATCGTCGTGCCGTACGCCAGCTGGCATCTCCCGCTCCGAGCGGACGGTCTCACCGTCAGCGAGGAGACCATCCAGACCCGTGAGGCGGGAGCGCTCGAGCCGGGTCACGCGGGAGCCGTCCGCTATCTGCAGCTGCACCTGGCGCCGGGCCGCTACGTCCTGTTCTGCAACATGGAGGGCCACTACATGGCCGGCATGCACGACGAACTCGTGGTGACGTCATGAAGCTCCCCACGCGCAGGCTGCGGCCGTTCGCGGCGACCGGCTCCAAGAACGGGCCGATCATCGCGATCTTCCTGACCTTCGCGCTGGTCTCCGCCGCGAGCATCTTCCTGTCGGTCAAGGTCACCGGCGGCTCCGAGCACCGCGCGACGACGATCGAGGTCGCGAGCCGTCAGCGCACGCTCGCCGAACGCTACGTCAAGGAAGTCCTGCTCGCCCGGGAAGGCCGCCGGGCCGACCCCGCGACGATCGCGTCGGTGATGGCCGCCAGCTCCACGGCCCTGCTCGAAGGCGGCGTCGCCCCGGCCGTCAACGGCGACGATGACCAGACGACGCTCCAGGCGGCCGAAGGAAGCGGGCTGCGCAACGAGTTCGCGCAGGAGCAGCGGCTGGTCAGCGACCTGACCGAAACCGGTGAAGCAGTGCTCGCGCACGGCCCCGTCGCCGGCCTGCCCCAGACCGCGCGAGAGCACATCTCGACGACCGACCCGATCGAGCGGCTTCGTGTGCTGGCCGCGCTCACCTCGAATGTCTCGCTCGTCGCTGCGCGGTCGATGACCCGTGCCGACGAATCCAACATCGGCAACCTCGTCACCACCCAGGTGCTGCTCGGCGTCGGGGGGCTGCTGATCACGGTGCTGCTCGCGTCGGTGCTGCTCGCGACGACGCGCCGCCAGAGCGCCCACTTCCGCAGCCTCGCGCTCTCCTCGAGCGATCTTGTCGTCGTGCTCGGCGAGGAGGGCTGCCGCTACGTGAGCCGCTCGGTCGCTGCGATGGTCGGCAAGGCCGAGGGCGACCTCTACGGCACGCGCCTGGCGGAGTATGTCCACGAGGAGGACCGCGGCCTGCTGCAGTCCGTCGCGCTGAGCGGCTCGCCTGCCGAATTCAGCTTCCGCATGCTCAACGGGGCCGGCGAATGGCGCCACCTCGAGGCCCACACGACGGACCTGCGCGCGGACCGCAACCTGCGCGGTGTCGTCCTGAACGCCCGCGACACGACCGACCGGGTTCAGCTCGAGGGCGAACTCACGGCCCAGCTCGACCGCGACGGGTTCGCGAGCCACCTCTCGGAGGCGCTCGAGATGGCCGACGAGGAGCTCGAAGTCTTCGACGTCATCGAGCGCGCGACGATCGAGATCTCCGAGCCCACTCCGATGGAGCTGCTGCTGTCCGACTCCAGCCGCGCGAACCTGTCAAGAGCAGCCTGCAACCCCTCGCAGGAGGCACCGGGCTGCCCGGTCAAGTCACCGTTCTCGTGTGTCGCCGTGCGCCGCGGCACGGCCGTCGTATTCGACTCCAGCGAGTCACTGAACTCTTGCCCGCAGCTGCGCGGCCGCGAGTCCGGGCCATGCTCCGCGGTCTGCGTGCCGGTCAGCTTCATGGGCCGCGCGCTCGGTGTGCTGCACACCACCGGGCCCGACCGGCAGCCGCTCTCCGGAGAGGCCGTGAGCCAGCTGACGGTGCTCGCAGGCCAGGCCGGCGCACGCATCGGAACGGTGCGCGCGTTCGAGAAGACGCAGCTGCAGGCCTCAACGGATGGCCTGACCGGACTCGTCAACAGGCGCACCGGGGAGAAGGAACTGCGCGAACTGATCAAGGCTCGTCGCCTGTTCTCGCTCGTGATAGCCGACCTGGACAAGTTCAAGTCCGCTGAATGACACGCACGGCCACGAGGCGGGCGACCGAGCGCTGCGGCTGTTCGCCCAGACCACCAAGCAGACGCTGCGCGACAACGACCTGATCGCGCGCTGGGGCGGCGAGGAGTTCGTGATCGTGCTCCCCGAGCTCGACCGCTTCCAGGCGGTCAACGTGCTCGACCGCGTGCGCCACGACCTCGCGGTCGCCCACCCGGGTGAAACAGCACGCTTCACCGCAAGCTTCGGAGTCACGGACTCCGGGCAGGCGGACACACTCGAGGATCTGCTGAACATCGCCGACGCCGGCCTGTACGCAGCGAAGCAGGCAGGCCGCGACCGCGCCCTCGTCGGCGACCCGCACGCCCTCCAGGCCAAAGCTGCCGGGACCGCCGCTGTGCCGGAGGAGCCTGCGGACGGGCCGATCGTGGCAGCCCGCGCCGCGCGGCCCCCGATCCACGAGGCCGCCGACGAAGAGGAACCTCGTCCCAGCGGCGTGCAGATTCGCTGAGCCGGACCCCTACCAGCCGCGCGTGCCGGGGCCGCCCTTGAAGGGACCGGTGACGTCGCTCGTTATCCAGCCGCCATAGAAGTCCCCTGGCTGCGCGCGCACCACCTCGCCGCCGACGGTGCACTGATCCATCGGGCCGGGGTAGAAGGCGACGGTGCCCAGGAGGCCCTCGAACCCGGGCGATGGCTGCGGGAAGGTCCAGGCGACCCCATGCAGCACGCGGCCATCGGCCGCTCGCACATCGAGGTAGCTCGCGACGCCCTTGAACTCGCACACCGTCCCCCGCGCCGGGGACGGCTCGAGCGCCCCGTCGGCGACGTCGGCGATCGGCAGGTAGAAGGCGGGCGGGTGGCTCGTCTCGAGCACCCTCCGAGCCCGCGTGCTGTCGGCGATGACCGCGCCGGCGAGGATGACCCGCACACGCCTGCGCTCACGCTCGACGCGCGGTGGCCGCGGATAGTCCCAGACCGACTCGCTCATGTGCCCATGGTGGCATCCCCCGCCCGTGACCCCACTCTGCGAAGCTCCCGGGCGATGAGCCTGTGGCCGAGTCCATGGCCTGCGGAGGACGGTGGCCCCGAGCGATCCCAGGCGCCCCGCGGAGCGCCTGGCCTTGCGATCGCTCCCGGGGAGCGGCTGGTAGCGGGCGCGGTTCGCGACGCCTTCGCCAGCACGATGATCGTTCTGCGCGATCCCGGCGAGGTCTATCTCCTGCGGCACACGATGGGTGCGCGCCCGCACACCGACCCCGCCGCGTGCTGGGTCGAGAGGATCGACCCCGTCACGCTCGCGCCGCTGGCGCGATCGCCGGAGCTGCCCGCAGGGCCGTTCTGGCCAGGAGGGATGGCCGCCCATGCGGACGGGTCGCTGCACGTCGTCTTCGGCCGCCACTGCCACCGCCTCTCGGCCGACCTGGAGGTGCTCGCCGCGCGCGAGCTCCCGGTCGACGCGCCCTACAACTCGTTCGTCGTGCTCGGCGACGGGACGCTCGCGATGAAGGACATCGACCGCAGCCTCTCACGGCCCGCGAGGCTCACGCTGCTGGACCCCGCGACCCTCGCTCAGCGATGCGAGGACGTGTGCCTGCCCGAGAGCGCCGTTGCCCGGCTCTCGGCCCACGGGGACCGGCTGTATGCGGTGGGCGCCAGTTCGGTGCACGGCTGGCTGTGGGACGGGCACGAGCTGACGCGCGAGCTCGAGGTGCCGTATCTGGAGCGCGGTGGCCAGTCATACGGGTGGGACCCCGTGATCGAGGGCGGCAACCTCTGGTTCCTGGACAACGGTGCGCACGAGTACGCCTCCACGATGCTCCGCGCCGGCGTATCGGCCGGCCCCGTCCATCTCGTCCGCGTCTCGCTCTCAGGCCCGCCGGACCGCGAGATGATCGAGATCTGCGGCAGGCCGCGGGGAGCGGTCACCAACCCGCCGCTCTATGACCCCGGCCGGCGCATCGCCGTCGGGTACGACTCCGCGAACGGGGTTCTCGCCGCCTTCCGCCACGGCGATCGCCTCCAGCGGCTGTGGGAGCGCCCCCTCGCGCACGCCGCGCACATGATCCGCTACCCCGACACCGGCGAGCTGATCGTTGCGGACTGGTCGGGCCCTGCGCTGGCGAGCTCAGCGCTCGCACGGGCGCTGGGTCCACGGGCCGGCCGGGCTCCCCGCTCGCGCGCGGTTCGAGCTGCGGCGGCTCGCGCCGGCGGCGACGACGTCGTGGTACTGGACATCGAGACGGGGAACGAGATCGCCCGAGCACGCGTGCCCAGCATGTTCCAGTCGGTGCTGTTCCCGGCGCCGGGATGGGGGCGCGAGGTGTACTGGTGCACGTTCTCGACGGTCGCGCGCCTTGAGGTTCGGCCCGCGGCGGGCTAGATCCGCTTCCGGGGAGGTTCGTCAGTCGACGGGGACGAGCCCGCGGCCGGGCTCCAGGCGCCGAGTCTGCGCGGTCGTGTGGAACAGCGCGTCGGCCGGCCCGTCGAGCAGGCCGCCCAGCGCAGCCATGAAGCTGCCGGTGTGGGGCTCGGCGAAGTGCTGGCGCAGCGCTGCGTCGTCGGCCCATTCCTCGACGAAGACGTAGTGCGAGGGCTGCTCGAGGTCCTCATAGACGCGGTAGCCGCCGCAACCGTCCTCCTCACGCGAGCGGCGGCACATCTCGGTGGCGATGGCGATGAACCGCTCGCGGCTCTCCGGCGCGACCCGCACCCTCCCCGTGACGACGATCATTCGCCGAGTCTATGCGCGCTCGCGAGCGCGTGCGGCCGGTGCTGGTGTAGAGTCGCGAGCATGAGCGAGGGCGGAGCAGTCAAGGCACTGGTGGGACTGAGGATCGCGATCGGTACCGCGTCCTGGGCGACGCCCCGCGTCGCGTGCAAGCTGTTCGGCCTCGACGCGAAGGCGAACCCGCAGTCCCCGTACCTCGCGCGCCTGTTCGGAGCCCGCGACATCGCACTCGGAGTCGGGGTGCTCTCAAGCGAGGGAGACGCCCGCCGCCTGTGGCTGACGGCCGGCCTCGCATGCGACGTCGCCGACGCGGCAGCCGGCCTCGCCGGAGGGCTCCGCGGCTATCTCCCGAAGTTCACGAGCGTGCTCGTCACCGGCACCGCGCTCTCAGCGGTCGCTCTCGGCGCCGCCGCCCTCGGCGAAGAGTAGGCCCGCTCCCCGCTCCGCGGAGACACGCGCCGCCGGCGGCTAGCGGTTGGCGACGACCGCCAGGAAGTCGCGGCTGTACGGTTCCAGGAACTTGCCCGCGATGCCCAGCTGTTCGGGCACGAGCGGCACGCCCGTCGGGCCTCCAGGATGGTGTTCGTAGAGGTAGCCCGCAACCCAGTCCGGATTGATGTCGAGCTCGACCGCGCGCAGCACTCCGGCCCTGACCATCGCGCTCGCGAGTTCCGAGGGCAGCAGGCTCTCGCCGGCCGCCCAGACCAGCTGGCCGGAGGAGGTGATCCCGATCGCCGATCTAGCGACCGTCGTGCGCCCGCCGATGGTGGCTCCCCAGCATTCGATGATGCACGTGGAGACGGTGGGCGCCGCGACGCCGCGGTCGATCAGCAGGTTCTGGTTCTGGAGCACCGAGAAGACGCGTTTCTGGGCGCTCGGGACCCCCGCGTTCCAGCTGCCGATGTTGGTGGTGCCGTCGGTGTAGGTGACGATCGATGCCAGGCCGGACTTCAGGGACGAGGCGACGTGGGAGCCGGACTTGAACCCGGTGCTCGCGTAGCTCAGCTTGAAGCCGCCGTTGAATGCCGCGATCAGGCGGTGGATCTCGGCGGGGGTGATCTTGTCGCCGTAGACCCATCCCACTTCACCGCCGTCCGCTGAGCCCGCGTGCAGAGTCAGGTGCACCTGACTCTGGTCCATCCGCACGAGTGTCACGCCGCCGCGGTGGGCGACCCACACGGCGGGCTGCCCGTGTACCCGCGCCGCGAGCGTCCAGCTGGCGGCGCTCGTGCGGGGAGCGTGCACGACGAGCGCCGGCGGCGGCGGCGGCGCCGGCTTGGCGGGAGTGGCAGCGGACGCGCTCCCGGAGGAGCCTGCGCCGCCCGTGCTCCCGGCGTGCCCGCCCGAGCCGGTCGCCAGATACGCGCCGACGGCGACGAGCACCGCGAGCGCCGCCACCAGGCTGAATCGCCTGCGGGCGTGCACCCTGCGCCGCGCCTCACGCGCTTCCGCGCGCCGGGCCGCCCTGTCGAGCGGTTCGTCTGGCATGTGCGCTGACATACAGAACCGATGCTAGCCTGCGGCCGCGCCGGTGCCGCGTGAGAAGCATCTAACGAACCCTCGTATGCGCCCGGCGGCGCGACGCTCGGCTAACTTGAGGTTGCAGATGACGGCTCGCGAAAACCCCCCAAGGCAGGGCACGGCCGGCCCGGCCCGCCCCAGCCCGGACCGTCCCGCCTCCAGGCTGCGGATAACCACGCGCGGGCGGGTCGTCCTGATCGCGCTCGGCGCCGTCCTGGCCCTGCTCGTGGTCGCGGTGGCCGGCGGGATGGGCAGCGCCTCGCCGTCCGCCAGCTCGCCGGCGAAGCTCGCCGCGCCCGTGGCCCCCGCCGCCAGAACGGTGTCCTCAACGGCACCCCCGGCCAGCGCATCGGCGAGCGCTCCGTCGCCGCTCGCGCTGAACACCATCGCCCAGGGCAAGCTGCCGCAGACGAACACCGACCCCGGCCCTCGCAACCACCATCTGACGCTGCTGATGGAAGCCCTGTGGGCGGGTGTCGTGCACGACACCGTAAGGCCGGCGCTCCCCGCCTTCTTCCCCAAAGGAGCGTATGTGCAGCTGAAGGCAATCTATTCAGCCGGCTCGGACTGGACCAACCGGCTCGTCCACGACTACGCGCTGGACATCCACGCCGCGCACCGGATGCTCGGCGCCGGAGCCTCGCACGCACACTTCATAGCCGTCGACGTCCCCGCCAGCTTCAGCCACTGGGTGCCGTCCGGTGCCTGTTACAACAGCATCGGCTACTACGAGATGCCGAACGCCCGCATCGTCTACTGGGAGGGCGGCCGGGAGCGCTCCTTCGGAATCGCGTCCATGATCTCCTGGCGCGGCGTGTGGTACGTCGTCCATCTCGGCGCGATCCTGAGGCCGGAAGAGGTCGGCCTGGTGGACCAGCCCGAATCCGGCCGCGGCGTTTCCCAGTACTCGGGAACCTGCTGATCGTGCGAGCAGGGCACCAGCTGTCGCCCGGCGGTGCCCGGGGGTGCCGGCTCTGAAACAGCGTCGTCTGATCGTGGCGGCGATCCTCGCGGCCACCGCGATCGCGGTGGCCGTGATCGCCCTCACGGCGACGGGCGGCGGGCCCCCGGCGCCCGTCGCGCAGGTACAGAGCACCGTCACGAAGACGACGCCGCCCCCGCCCGCCGCCGCCGGTCCGCCCCGCCGAGTTCGGGGTCGGACTTCGCATCGTGCGGATGGTCGACACGAGCCGCGCCGCGACCTACCGCGACGGTGAAAGCGGCCCGCGCCGGATCATCGTCGAGATCCGCTATCCGACCCTGTCCCCGGGTGTGGACGTCACCGGTGCGCCGCCGGCGAAGATCTTCGGCCCCTATCCGCTCCTGATCTTCGGCCACGGGTATGCGGTGACACCGGCGCTCTACACGCGCCTTCAGCAGAGCTGGGCGCGCGCGGGCTTCGTCGTCGCCGCGCCCGTCTTCCCGCTCGAGAACGCGGACGCGCCGGGTGGCCCGAACGAGTCGGACCTGGTCAACCAGCCGGCGGACATGAGCTTCGTGATCTCGCGGCATGCTGGCGGCCTCCACGTCCCCGTCGAGCCTCTTCTCCGGTCTCATCGCACCGACGCAGGTCGCCGTCTCCGGCCAGTCCGACGGCGGCGACACCGCGCTCGCGGTCGCCTACAACCCGACCTACCGCGATCCGCGCGTGAAGGCCGCGGTGATCCTCTCCGGCGAAGAGATCCCGGGCGTCGCCGGGTTCACCTTCCCCGCCGGGAGCCCGCCTCTGCTCGCGACGCAGGGAACGGCGGACAACATCAATCTCCCGGCGCGCACGGAAGAATACTTCGCGGCCGCGCAGAGCCCGAAGTATCTGCTGAGGCTGCTCGGCGCCGAACACCTGCCTCCCTACACCTACCAGGAGCCACAGCTCTCGGTCGTCAGCCGCGTGAGCATCGCGTTCCTGCGCGGCTACCTGCAGAACAAGGACGCCGACATCCACCGGCTGCCGGCGCTCGGGAACGTCCCCGGGGTCTCGACGCTGACAGCGTTCCCGTAGGAGCCCCGTCCGCTCAACCCGGCGCGGGACGGGCGTCGCGCACGAGCCTGCGCATTCCCTTCAGCCAGCGTTCGGGGTCCGCGCCCTTCAGCGCGAGGAACCCCGCGACGTTCTCGTGAGGGAGGATCAGGAAGCGCTCGTCGCGGATCCCGGCGACGACGGAGTCCGCCACGTCCTCCGGTTCGATGATGCCCCCCGAGTTGAGCGCGGCCGCTCCCACCGGGTCCTCCATCGCGAGTTCCAGCATCGGCGTGCGAACGCCCTGCGGGCACAGGCAGGAGACACGTACGCCGCGGTCGGCGTATTCGATCGACATCCACTCCGCGAGCGAGACGGCCGCGTGCTTGGTCACGCTGTAGACGAGCGAGGAGACCTGCGTGAGGAGGCCCGCGGCGGAAGCCGTGTTGATGAGGTATCCCTCGCCACGCTCGAGCATCTCCGGCAGCAGCGCGCGCGAGGCCCACACGTGAGCCATCACGTTCACCCGCCAGGCCTCGTCCCAGAGCGCGTCGTCGGTCTCAGGGCCGCCCATCCCGCCGGGCACTCCGGCGTTGGAGATGAACACGTCGATCGGCCCGTTCGCCTCGGTCGCGGCGGCGATCACGCTCCGCACGCTCTCCTCGCTGCCCGCGTCGAGCGCCAGCGCCAGGCCGCCGACCTCCTGGGCGATCGCGTTCGCGCCGCCAGCTCGAGGTCGGCGACGACGAGCGCGCGCGCGTCCTCCTGCGCGAACCTGCGGATGAGGGCGCGGCCGATCCCGCCCGCGCCCCCGGTGACCACGACATGCCTCCCGGCCAGCTCCATGCGCGCACTCTATGCGAGCTCGAGCCGGTCCGCACGGCCGGGCCCGGTGCCCGACTGTCCTACGATCACCGGGTGCCGCATGCCGACGACATGATCGCCGTCGCCGCCTCCCGCACCGAGAAGCTGGCGGCGCCGGGGCTCAGCCCGCGCCCGCGCCGCAAGGTCGCGGTGCTCTCCTGCATGGACACACGGATCGACCTGTTCCCGATGCTGGGCCTCGAGCGCGGGGACGCACACATCATCCGCAACGCCGGCGGCCTGGTCACCGACGACGCGCTGCGCTCGCTGAGCGCGTCCCAGCGCCTGCTGGGCACCGAGGAGATCGTCGTGGTGATGCACGACGGCTGCGGCCTGTGCGGAGCGTCAGAGGACGAGTACACGCAGGCGCTGGCGGCGGACGGCGCGATGCCCCACTGGAGGCTCGGCGCGTTCGAGGACGTCGAGGCGACGCTCAGCCACAGCCTCGCCCGCCTGCGCTCGAGCCGCGAGCTGACCACCCGCGACCACATCCGGGGCTTCGTCTTCGACCCCGAGACGGGTGCGCTGCGCGAGGTGCAGCCGGCGGACGACCGGTAGGCTCCCCGGCGATGAGAGCAGTGACATTCCAGGCACCCGGGATAGTGGCCGTGGAGGAGCGCCCCGAGCCCGAGCTGATCGACGCGACCGATGCGATCGTCAGGGTCACCGCGACCGGGGTCTGCGGGTCCGACCTGCACATCTATCACGGCCGCGTGCAGATCGAGCAGGGCTTCACGATCGGACACGAGTACGTCGGCACGGTCATCGCGGTCGGCGACGGCGTGAGGGACATCGCGGTCGGCGACAAGGTGCTCGGCTGCTTCCAGACGGCCTGCGGCACCTGCTGGTTCTGCCGGCGCGGCATGTTCCATCGCTGCGAGCACACGCGGACGTTCGGTCACGGCTCGACGCTCGGGTCGCTGCAGGGAACACAGGCCGACATGGCGCTCGTGCCGAATGCCGACCTCGTCCTCAGGCGTGTGCCGGAGGGCATGAGCGAGGACGTCGCTCTGTTCGCGGGCGATGTCATGGGCACCGGATTTCACGCCGTCGACGCCAGCGGCATGCGCCCCGGCGACGTGGCCGCCGTGATGGGGCTCGGACCCGTCGGACTCTGCGCGGTGCAGGCCGCGCGCGCCGCCGGTGCCGCGCACGTCTACGCGATCGACTCCGTGCCCGAGCGCCTCGCGGTCGCCGAGTCCTTCGGGGCAGAGCCGCTGCACATCGGCGAGCAGGACGTGAAGGGGATCGTCCGCAGCGGGACCGAAGGACGCGGCGTGGACGTGAGCATCGACGCGGTCGGCGACCCCCGCGTCCTTGAGAGCGCGATACGGCTCACCCGCTCCTGCGGCAGCATCCAGTGCATCGGCGTGTACGCCGAGCGCGCGGAGGTTCACATGGGTCTGCTGTGGCTCAAGGCGCTCACGCTGCGCGGCGGCCACGCCAATGTGCTCGCCCATGTCGACCGCGTGCTCGCGATGATGGCCGAGGGCGTGCTCGACCCGAGTGCGCTCGTCACGCATCACATGACGCTGGACCAGGCGCCCGAGGCGTACGCGGTCTACGACCGCCGCGAGGCGCTCAAGATCGTCCTGACCCCCTGAGCTAGTCGATCCAGCCGAGCGAGCGCTCGACGGCCTTGCGCCACTGCGAATACTCGCGCTCACGCTCGGCCACGTCCATCCGCGGCTCCCAGCGGCGGTCGATGCTCACCGCGCTCGCGCAGGTCCGCCGGCCCGTCCCAGAAACCCACCTCGAGCCCGGCCGCGAAGGCAGCCCCGAGCGCCGTCGTCTCGGTGACCGCGGGGCGAGCGACCGGCACGCCGAGCACGTCCGCCTGCATCTGCATGAGCAGCGCGTCGGCCGTCATGCCGCCGTCGACGCGGAGCTCGGACAGCGGTGTTCCCGTGACCTCGAGCGCGGCATCCACGCACCTCACGGATCTGCCACGCCGTCGCCTCAAGCACGGCGCGCGCGATGTGGCCCGCGCGGGCGTAGGCGGTCAGCCCGACGATCACTCCGCGCGCGTCGTCGCGCCAGTGAGGGGCGAACAGGCCCGAGAACGCCGGCACGAAGTAGACGCCGCCGTTGTCCTGCACCGTGCGCGCGAGCGTCTCGACCTCGCGCGCGGAGCCGATCAGCCCGAGCTGGTCGCGCAGCCATTGCACGGCCGCCCCGGTGACCGCGACCGAGCCCTCGAGGACGTAGGTCGGGGGCTCCTCGCCGACGCGCGCCGCCACGCTCGTCAACAGCTTCTGCGAGCGGACGATCTCGGCGCCCGTGTTCAGGAGCAGGAACGAGCCCGTGCCGTACGTGCACTTCGCCTCACCGGGCTCGAAGCATGCCTGCCCGAACAGCGCCGCCTGCTGATCGCCGAGCGATCCCGGTCACCGGGCAGCCCGCCAGGGCGCCGGGCCGCGGCTGACCGTGCGGCTCGCTCGAGGCGTGGATCTCGGGAAGCATCGCGCGCGGCACCCCCATCAGGTCAAGGCTCGGCTGGTGCCAGTCCAGCGTGCGCAGGTCCATCAGCATCGTGCGGCTGGCGTTCGTCACGTCGGTCGCGTGAACGCCGCCCTCCCGGCCACCCGTGAGGTTCCACAGCACCCAGCTGTCCATGTTCCCGAAGGCGAGCTCGCCGGCCTCCGCACGCTCCCTGGCGCCGTCGACATGGTCCAGCAGCCACGTGATCTTCGGTCCGGAGAAATAGGTGGACAGTGGCAGCCCCACGCTCTCGCGCAGACGGTCGACGCCCGCGTCGCCCGCGAGCTCGCGCACGAGCTCATCGGTGCGGGTGTCCTGCCACACGATCGCGTTGTGGATCGGCTCGCCCGGTTCGCCGGTCCCACACGACGGTCGTCTCGCGCTGGTTGGTGATGCCGATCGCCGCGACGTCGCGCGGCTCCGCGCCGACGCGGGCAAGCGCGCCGTCGATCACCTCGCGGGTCCGCTGCCAAACCTCGAGCGGGTCGTGCTCGACCCAGCCGGCGCGCGGGAGGATCTGCGTGTGCTCACGCCGCTCGACGGCGGCGACGGCGCCGTCCCGGCCGAACAGGATCAGGCGGGTGCTGGTCGTACCCTGGTCGATCGCCGCCACGTAGCTGGGCATCGGCGCATACTAGAGCCGGGAGGCCGGCCGATCGCCGGCGGGCTGAGTGCAGCCAGCGCGAGGGCTGACAGGCACAGCGCCAGCAGGCCCGCGAGGCACTGCATGCCTCTCGCAGGTTTGAGCCGCCGCCCCAAAACGCTCACGAGTCCGCTTCGACATATGGGTGTCCGGAGGCTGCGCTCGGCCGGTCCGGGCGGGTGTATCGTGGATCTCGGTGCCCCGCGGTCTCTCGCTACTCCTCCCAACGCTGCTGGCCCTCAGCGTGATGGCGATACTGCCCGGCGGAGGAGGTGGCGGCGGAGCGGCCCACGCCGCCACAACGGTCACGCCCACCTCCCCGGCGTCGCCGCCCGCGGTGCCGCCCACTCCGCGAAAGGACCCGCTCCAGGCGCTGCGCTACCGGATCACGGGATGCGTCAGCCACGGCAGCTCCGCGTTCCTGCGCGGCCCCTCGCGCCGCGAGGTCGCGATCGGGTTCGACGACGGGCCGTGGGCGGACACTCCTGCGTTCCTCTCGATGCTGGAGCGCAACCGGGTCAGGGCCACCTTCTTCATGATCGGAAGGCAGGTCACCTGGTCCTACTCGTCGACGCTCCGGCGCGAGCTGCGCGACGGCGACGTGCTCGGCGACCACACCTGGTCGCATCCGAATCTCACGCTCAGCGGCCAGGTGCGCGGCCAGCTCACATCCACGCTGTCGGCGATCCGCACGATCAGCGGCTACACCCCCTGCATTTTCCGCCCGCCCTACGGTGCCTACAACGGGTCGGTGGTGGCCACAGCGCGCTCGCTCGGCCTGGCGACCATCATCTGGAACGTTGATCCGACGGACTGGGCGACGCCCGGCACCGGGGCGATCCAGTCGCGCGTGCTGGCGCAGGTGCGGCCCGGCTCGATCATTCTCTCGCACGACGGCGGTGGGCCGCGTGGGGAGACACTCGCGGCATACCCGGGCATCATCCACACGCTCCGCGCCCGCGGCTACAAGATCGTGACGATCCCAGAACTGCTCGGGTTCCCGCCCGTCTACACCCAGTGCAAGGCCGCGGCCTGCGGCGGGCTCGGGGTGCCACGGTCGGCGCTGCCCGCGAATGCGATCATCATCTACCCGCACCAGCCCAAGGCCCACAAGGCGGGCCGCTGAGCGGACCGCGGCCGGCTCGGGGCCGCTGGGCGCGGCGCGCCCTCGGCGAGCCTGCTTAGAATAGGCTCTCGGCGTCAGCCGAGTTCACATATCGAGCGCCCGTAGCTCAGTGGTCAACGGTTCTCTTCGGGGAGCCAAAGAGCAGCGGTCTTTCAAGCCGCAGGCCGAGGGTTCGATTCCCTCCGGGCGCACTGCACCAGACGCCGGTACCGGTCGCTTCCCGCGCCGGACGGCGGCGGTCGCGCGTTGACAATCGCGCCGCGACGTGATTTATATGTGTTGTCGGGAATGACTCCCGGGACCTGCGGAATTGCCTCAGGGATGAACAGGGGAAAGGCAACAGTGGCCAAGGAAGTCGGCTTTCTGATCAGCGGGAAGAGGGATCACGCGGGACGCGCGCGGCGAGCGACGTCGATCGTGGGTGCACGAGCATGAGGGAGCTCGTCTGCCACGCACGGCGCAGCCAGCGCGCCCCGTTTCTGGGTTCGCCTCACGGGCGGGCCAATTGCGGGCACCCGGGCGAAAGAGGGGGATGGCGCCCGGGTGAGCCGCGCTGCGCGACCGGGCGCCTTCACGCGCGCCTCGGTCTGCGCCCACCTGCCAGACGGCCTTGCGCGGGGTGACGGGAGAAGGAGGGGGCGCCTAGCCCTGCAGGCTCGCCGGCGCGGAGGGGCGAGCCTGTGGGGCTTCGCGGGGCCCTTCGGCGCGGGCTGCGGTTTCCACGATGCCGTCGATGATCTGAGGCCAGATCACGCGCGGCAGGTCGTGCCCCATGCCGTCGATCATCATCAGCTGCGCGCCGGGAATCGCCCGCGCCGTCGCGCGAGCTCCGGACGGTGACACGAGCGGGTCGGACGTCCCGTGGATCACGAGCGTCGGCACGTCGATCGCACGCAGCTCGGCGGTGCGATCCCCGGAGGCGATGATCGCCGCGAGCTGGCGGCCGGGGCCCTCGGGGTCATGGTTGCGCTCGAAGCTCGCTTCGGCCATCGCACGGATCTCCTCGGAGTCCCGTGGCAGTCCCGGAGAGCCGATCGCTTCGAACAGCCGCTGCACGTGCGAGATGTACTCCTCGCGGTCGTGCGGCGGGCGCCGCAGGAAAGCGGGGAAGACGCGAAGGGCCGGCTGGCCGCTGCGCCTGCTGCCGGTGTTGGACATGATCGAGACGAGCGAGCTGACGTGCTCAGGATGGAAGGACGCGAGCGTCTGGGCGATCATGCCGCCCATCGACGCGCCCACGACATGCGCGGGGCTCACGTCCAGGGTCCGCAGCAGCCCGGCCGTGTCCGCCGCCATGTGGGCGAGGGTGTAGCCGGCGGGTCGCTTGGAGCGGACAAGCAGCTGGGGGATCGTCGGCGGGCGGCCCTGCAGGTGCGTGGAGCGCCCGATGTCGCGGTTGTCGAAGCGGACGACGTGGAAGCCGCGGCCTGCCAGCTCGTTGCAGAAATCCTCATGCCAGGCGATCATCTGCGTCGCAAGGCCCATGATGAGAAGGACCGTGGGCTCGGCGGGGTCGCCGAACGTCTCGTAGCAGAGGGTTATTCCCCTCCCGACATCGCAGAACTCCTCAGACACGGTGATGCGACTCTATCGCCCCGCGACTGTAGGATCGAGGTGATGGCCTCCACACCCCGACCGAACGGCGCCACGCGATGGGCGGGGGGCAGGACGAGCAGGCCGTCCGCGAGCTCTCGATCAACACGATCAGAGGCCTGGCGATGGACGCCGTGCAGAAGGCCAACGCCGGACATCCCGGCACCGCGATGGCGCTCGCCCCGCTCGCCTACGTCCTGTTCAAGCGCTTCCTGCACGCGAACCCAGCCGACACCGAGTGGCCGGACCGCGACCGGTTCGTGCTCAGCGCCGGGCACGCCTGCATCCTGCAGTACTCGCTGCTGCACCTGACCGGCTATGAGGTCGGCCTCAAGGACCTCCAGGAATTCCGTCAGTGGGGATCGCTCACGCCCGGGCACCCCGAGCGCGGCCACACGCCCGGCATCGAGGTCACGACGGGCCCGCTCGGGCAGGGCGTCGCGAACGCAGTCGGGATGGCGATGGCGGAGCGATTCCTGGCCGAGCGCTACAACCGGCCGGGCCACACGATCATCGACCACCACGTCTACACGATCTGCTCCGACGGAGACCTGATGGAGGGCATCAGCCAGGAAGCCGCATCGGTCGCCGGCCACTTCGGCCTGGGCAAGCTGGTGCTGTGCTACGACGAAAACCACATCACGATCGACGGCAGCACCACGATCTCCTTCGACGGCGAGGACCACGCCGCGCGCATGCTGGCGAACGGCTGGCACGTCCAGCGGGTCGCCGACTCCGAGGACGTCGACGAGCTCGAGGCGGCGATCGCCGCGGCACGCGACGAAACGGAGCGGCCCTCGTTCATCGCGATCCGCTCCCACATCGCCTATCCCGCACCGAACGCGACCGACACGTCCAAGTCGCACGGGGCGCCGCTCGGTGAACCTGAGATTCGTGCCACCAAGGAGGTGATGGGCTTTGACCCGGACCTGACCTTCTGGGTGGACGAGAGCGTGAGCGCGCACATGTCTCTCATCGACGACGGCGCCCGGGCGCAGGCTGCGTGGCAGGCGCGCATGGACGACTGGCGCGCCGCGCACCCGCAGCTGGCCGAGGACTGGGATCTGGCCTGGGCCGGTCGCCTGCGCGAGGGCTGGCGCGAGTCGCTCCCGACATTCGCGGCAGGCGAGCAGATCGCCGGCCGCTCCGCCGGGCAGAAGGTGATGGCCGCGTTCGCACCGTTCGCACCCACGATGATCGGCGGCTCCGCCGACCTGGTCGAGTCGACCAAGACCGTGTTCGAGGGCGCGGGCCAGTTCTCGCGCGTGCACGCCGGGCGCAACGTGCCTTTCGGGATCCGCGAGCACGCGATGGGCGCGATCGTCAACGGTGCAGCCGCGCACGGAGGCATCGTCAAGCCCTACGGCTCGACGTTCTTGATCTTCTCGGACTACATGCGCGGCGCCGTCAGGCTGTCGGCGCTGATGCGCCTGCCCGTGCTGTGGGTATGGACGCACGACTCCGTCGCGGTCGGCGAGGACGGGCCGACCCACCAGCCGATCGAGCACTACGCCTCGCTGAGGGCGATCCCCGCGCTGTGGGTGATGCGCCCCGCGGACGCGAACGAGGTCTCCGAGGCGTGGCGCGTCGCGCTCGAACGCGAGGACGGCCCCGTTGCGCTGCTGCTCTCGCGTCAGAACCTTCCGGTCCTGGACCGCTCGGAGGTCGCTGCTGCCGAGGGCCTCGCGCGCGGCGCCTACGTGCTCTGGGACTCCGCGCCGACGCCCGAGATCATCCTGATCGCGACCGGTGCCGAGGTCGCCCAGACGCTCGAGGCGGGCCGCGCGCTCGCCGACGGCGGCGCCGCGGTGAGGGTCGTCTCGATGCCATGCATGGAGCTGTTCGAAGCGCAGGGCGAGGCTTACCGCGATGAGGTGCTGCCTCCATCGGTGCGCGCCCGCCTGGCGGTCGAGCCCGGCGCGAGCATGAGCTGGTGGAAGTGGGTCGGTATCGACGGCGACGTGCTCGGTGTCGACCACTTCGGCGCCTCGGCGCCCGGCGCTACTGTGCTTAGAGAGTTCGGCTTCTCGGCCGAGAACATCGCCGCGCGAGCGAGCGCGCTGCTCCAGACCACGAGCTAAGGAGACACGATGTCCGCCGGATCGACCCCCCTCCAGCGCCTATCCGGGCTCGGCCAGAGCGTGTGGGTGGACTTCCTCTCACGCGACTCCATCCGCGGCGGCCACCTCCAGGAGCTCATCGACACCTGCTCGGTCGTGGGAGCGACCTCCAACCCGACGATCTTCGAGAAGGCGATGAGCGCCGGCACCGCCTACGACGAGCAGCTCCGCGAGCTTTCCAGCAGCGGAGCGGGCGACGCCGAGACCTTCTGGGCGCTCGCACAGCAGGACATCGGCGAAGCATGCGACCTGTTCAGGGCGGTCTGGGACGCCAGCGGCCACCGCGACGGCTACGTCTCGCTCGAGGTGGATCCGCGGCTCGCATACGACACGCTGGAGACCTTCCGTGAGGCGATCAGGCTGCACGCCGAGGTCGACCGTCCCAACCTGATGGTGAAGATCCCCGCGACGCGGCCCGGCCTCGCGGCGATCGAGGACGTGATCGCCAAGGGCCACTCGATCAACGTCACGCTGATCTTCTCGCTCGCGCGCTACGCGGAGGTCGCCGAGTCCTACATCCGCGGCCTTGAGCGCCTCATCGCCGAGGGCGGCGACCCGAGCACCGTCGCGTCTGTCGCGAGCTTCTTCGTGTCGCGCATCGACACCGAGGCGGACCGCAGGATCGAAGAGGTCGGCGGCGCGCCAGAGCTGCGCGGCAAGCTGGCGATAGCCAACGCCCGGCTCGCGTACGCGCACTACCTGGAGACGTTCGCGGGGCCCCGCTGGGAGTACCTCGCCGGCAAGGGCGCCGTCCCGCAGCGCGTCCTGTGGGCGTCGACGTCGACGAAGAACCCTGACTACCCGGATGTCCTCTACGTCGAGGAGCTGATCGGACCGGACACCGTCAACACGATGCCCGAGGAGACGATCAAGGCCTATCAGGACCACGGCTCGCCGGAGCCCCGGCTCACGGCCGGAGTGAAGGAGGCGCACGCGCTGCTCGGCGCGCTCGCGGCGGCCGGAGTCGACTACGACGAGGTGACCGACACGCTCGAGCGCGAGGGCGTCGAGAAATTCTCGGGATCATTCGACGAGCTGCTCTCCTCGCTGCGCGAGAAGCGCTCGGCGCTGGCCGCGGCCTGACCCCCGCTCAGGAGTAGGGGATCGGCACGAGCGCCCGCACCAGCAGCGGCCCGGACGGGAACGCGCGCAGGTGAAGCGTGAACACGCGATAGCCGACGCCGCGGTATTCGTAGGGGCCGTTCGCAGGGACGTTGCCCGGTTCGGGGCCGAGGCTGTTCTTGACGAGCTGCCCGTCCATGTACATCAGGACCCTCACGCCGGCCAGGCGGCCCGTCAGCCGCTTGTAGCCCTCGTCGTCCTGGATCGAGAGAACGAAGCGGCCGATCTCGCGGCCGTGGCGCGTGAGCACGCCGGACACCGGCGCGAGCACGAACGGGCCTCCGACGTCGGCAAGCAGCCTGCCGCGGGAGAGCACCCGCAGGCGCACGATGTGCTGATTGAGCAGTGACTGGACCGCGGCCCGCGTCGCGGCGGGTTCGCCGGCGGCCACGGCCCGCACAAGCGCCGGGCTCGACTCGACGCGCTGGATCTGCGAGAGGACTTTCGAGCCTTCCTCGGCCGTGTAGATCGCCCGCGTCACGTGGCGGAGCGTGTTCACGACCGTCTCGGTGGTGTTCGCGCCGCACAGCGGCGATCCCGCGCTCACCGGCCTGAGCAGGTAGATGCGGGCAGCGCCGGCGGGGTAGACCTCGGCCGGAAAGGAGTCGTACTCGTAGAGCACGCCCCTGCGGGTCAGCGTCCCGGTCGGGGCCATCGCGCGCCCGATCGGGATGGAGCCGCCGACAGACCGCCCAGCTGAGCGGATCGCGACGATTCCGCCGGTGATCCCGCTCGCCTCGGCGAGGAAGCCGCTGTCGGCCCAAACGCTGGCCGTGTAGGACGCGATCGGCCTGCCCGCCTGGTCCGTGATCGCGCCGTGGATCGGGGCCAGGGCGGGCGGCCCGATGCTCGCAAGCGTGTGGCCGTGCTCCGTGATCATGAGGTTCGTGATGTGCCCCTTCGCGACGAGCGCGCCCGCCGCGCTCTGAACGGCGGCGGCGCTACCGGATCGGACCGCTTCGCGCAGCGCAGGGGAGCGCAGCATGCGGCGCGCGATCACGGTGCGTTCGCTGGAGACGCCCTCCATGTAGACGCGCTGAAGGACGCCGGCCGTCAGCGTGTCAAGCACGGCTTCCGGGCAGCTCGCCGGTGTCGCGGCGGCCAGCGCTCGTGGCCCGGTCCAGCTCGCGGCGGAGGCTCCGCTGCCGCCTCCGCATCCTGTGAGTGCTCCCGCGAGGGCCAATGCCCCGACGGCGAATATCCCTGCGGCTGCTGCCCTCACACCGAACAGGATGGCGGGTGTCCCTAACCGCCGGCTAACCGGAACATGTAGGAGCTCTAATGGGCGGAACGCGTGCTCCGGGTTTGGGAGCTCATTCCGGAGGGCGGTAGACGGCGAGCCAGGCGAACACGCTGGTGGTGGCCGCCTGGGTCTGCAGCATCCCTGGCGCCGCATACTGCGGCGCCAGCGTGCGACCGCCCCACGAGCGCAGGTACAGTCCTTCGCCGTTCCGGGAGCGCGCGAGCGCGCGAGCGGCGTTCGATGCGGCCAGCCGGTAGAGCGCCGGGTCGCGGTCCAGCGAGTAGAGCGCCAGCATCCACTGCACGTAGATAGCGTCGTACTGCGGGGAGAAGTCGAGCACCTGCCCGAAGCGCGCGAGCGCCGTCCTCTTCAGTTGCTCGCCGCGTTCACACGCCGGCTGCTGTGAGGTGAGCGTGCACAGCTCCTCCTGCGCGTAGATCAGTGGGCCCTGTATGTAGTCGATCGGCGTCGCGTCGAGGTTGCTCGCGGCGTAGAGGCCGTCGCCCCGGCTGAAGCCCGCGGTGTCCGCCCACGCGAGGAACCGCCGCGCCAGCGCGAGCGCCGGCGCCGAACGGGTCTGCGCGTAGAGGAGCGTCGCGAGCAGCGTCGCGGACGCGATCGCCTCACCGGCCTTGTAGGGATGGGTCGTGTTCCACCAGATCCCGCCCGAGCGGGTATCCCAGCCCGCGGCAGCGATGTATCGCAGCGCCCGTTCGGCGTCCGTCAGGAAGCGCCGGTCGCCGCTGGCCCGGTAGGCGTTGATGAACGCGAGGCCCCACCAGCCGTTGTCGTCGAACCAGGTCTGCGTGCCTGGTTCGCGGTCGCCGGGGTAGGGCGAGTAGCCGGCGAGCGGTCGCAGGCCGCGATTCAGGTAGCGCTCGGCGCCGCGCCCGAAGCGCTCCACCGCGAGCCGCGTGGCGGGCGTCGGATCCGCGATCGCGATCGCGTCGATGCTCTGAAACAGCGGCACGGCATCCCAGATCGTCGCCAGCGGATAGCGTTCGCGGTCGCCGAGGCGCGCGTCATACCAGCCGCGGCGTGGATCGGCCCAGCGCCGCTCGGCGCGCTTCACTCCGTCCGTCGCGAGCGCCAGATATCGCGACTGCGCCGCGCTCATGCCGGCCACCGGTGAGGAGGCGTCGGCCCCGGCCGGCGCGAGGCTCGCGGCAAGGCAGATGAGGGTAACGATGATCAGCCTGGCCATGGGTATCTCGCGCGGTCGGGTCCACCCATCTCCTCGTCACCGGCCGCGGCGTGGATCAGCACGCGGCGGCGGCGATGGACACATGGCCCGGCGCGCCGGGATGCTGCTCGGGCTACCTTTACCCGCATGAGCGAGCAGCAACCCGAGAACCCGCGGCCGGTGCCCTATGCGCCCGCTCCGTCGCCCGCCTCCGAGCGGGGAGCGTGGGTGCTCGCGGTCACGATCGGCGTGCTCGGCCTGGCCGTGATGCTCGCGGTGCTGACCGGGACCGTCGGGAGCCGCGCCGCCGCGCCGGCGCCGGCGATCCTCTACACAGCCACGCCCGTGCCGGGTTCCGCCGACACCGCGGCGCTGGCGGGTGCCGGCCGCGCCCGCGCCGCGACCGTCGTCCTGCACCGGCGCGGCGCAGGCGCAGAACGGTTCAGCAGCGCGGCGCAGGCGCGCACCGCGAGCACCTGGATGGCCGGCTTCTACCCGATCTACACGACGGCGCAGAGGACTTTCGGGGTCAACTGGCTGCTGCTCGCCTCGATCCACATGCAGGAGTCGGCGTTCTCGACGTCGCCTGGCATCTACAGCGGGCTGAACTTCGCGCACTGCTGCGGCGGGCCGATGCAGTTCAACGTCACGAACGGCCCGCTCACGACGTGGGACCTCGTCAGCAACTCCTACCGCTACGCCGCCAGGCCCGCCGCCTACAACCACATGACGGCCACGCATCCCTCGATCTACGACGACTTCGACTCGATCATGGCTGCAGCGCACCTGCTCTCCGCGGACGGCGCCGGCTACGCGCTGGACGCCGGAGCGTGGGTCGCCGCATACGACTACTACGGTCACGACGCGACGGGCGTCAGCTACGCCGACGAGGTCATAGCCCGCGCGATCAGCTGGTCCCAGCACGGCTTCTGCATCAGCTGCGGGCCCGCCGCGCCGCTGGTGGGAGCGGTTCACGGCGCCTACGGAGCACCCGTGCTCGCGGCGCTGGCGGCGCCCGCGCGGCGCGGCCCGGCGGCCAGGGCCGCCGGGCGCGTGCGCTAGGGCTTCAGGCCGCGTCGGCCTGCAGGAACAGCTCGCCGGCGACCCTGTCGGTCGCCAGGCCGGTGCCTCCGAGCAGCCGCCTTGAGAGCTGCGCGCGCCGGAAGAACAGCGGTGCGTCGTGCTCCCATGTCGCACCGATGCCGCCGTGCACCGAGATCATCGTGCGGGCCGCCTCGTCGAGCGCCCGGCCGGCGACCGAGCGTGCCGCGCTCGCCGCCAGCGGGAACTCGCCGGGGGCGCCTTCGCGCGCCCAGCCCGCGTAGTACAGCAGCGAGCGGCCGTTCTCGAGCTGCCTGAGCACCTCGGTCAGGCCGTGCTTGACCGCCTGGTAGGAGCCGATCGCGCGGCCGAACGTGTGACGCTCCTTCGCGTATTCGACCGACACGTCAAGGGCCACCTCGACGCTGCCGAGCGACTCGGCGGCGAGCAGCGACTGTGCCAGATACCAGGCGCCCGCAAGTGCGTCCTCGGGCGCGTCCAGCAGCGTCGCGGGCGCGTCCTTCAGCGACACGTGCCCGAGCGAGCGGGTCGCGTCATAGCGCATGACCTTCTCGATCTGGACGCCGCCGGCGGACGCGTCGACGCAGACACCGACCGGGCGCCCGTCGAGGATCGCCACGCCGACCAGGACATCGGCCCCGGGGGCGTCGGGCACGAACGCGAGCTCGCCGCTGACGGTGACGCCGTCGCCGGCGGCTGTTGCCACCGGAGCCGGGGCGCGCCTGGCCCCGTGCGCCGGATCGGCCGTCCAGCCCTCGCCGAGGTCGTTCGGCGGGCTGACCGGCAGGTATGCCGCCCTCTTCTCGCCGCTCGCGAGGTCCGCGAGCACGGGCGAGCCGCCCGGCGAGTCGTTCAGGATCGCCGTCGCCGGGAGGTGGCCCAGCAGCGCGATGCCGGCGATGACCCGCCCGCACTCGCTGAGGACCAGCATCGCGTCGAAGGCGTCAAGGCCCGCTCCGCCGTGCTCGTCGTCGATCAGCAGCCCGGGCCAGCCGGCCTCGCACGCAGTCGGCCACAGGTCGGGCAGCGCACCGTCGTTCTCGAGCGCCTCACGGGCCGCTTCGAGGGTCTTGAACCGCGAGAGCGCTCCACGCGCGGCCTCGCGGAGGAACACCTGCTCGTCTGAGAGGGCGAGATTCATGCCGCCGCTCCTTCCTTGGAACGCAGCTCAGAGAACGGGATGCCCTTGTCGAGCCTCGGCTCGGGGGGCAGACCCAGAACGCGCTCGCCGATCGTGTTTCGGAGGATCTCCTCGGTCCCGCCGGCCGACTTCAGGCCGGGCAGGAACGAGATCATGTAGGACCAGTCGCTGTCGGGCTCCAGTGCGTCGGGCCCGACGATGTCGGCGATCAGGTCGCCGGCCTTGATCGCGTTGCTGACGATCGTGACCTTCGCCAGTCCAGCCTCCGGGCCGGGGATCTGGCCCTTGGACAGCGCGGTGAGGGTGCGGTACCCGGTGAAGCGGACCCCGAGCAGCTCGCTCGTGATCTCGCCCA
Source organism: uncultured Solirubrobacteraceae bacterium (assembly GCA_963826345.1). GTDB lineage: Bacteria > Actinomycetota > Thermoleophilia > Solirubrobacterales > Solirubrobacteraceae > Palsa-744. The sequence goes on along the minus strand of CAWGWU010000015.1, from coordinate 26,126 downwards.
GCCGGTGGCGGACCTCCGGGTCACGGCGGGCCTGCGGGTCGGCCGCGATCGCAGCCGCGAAACGCGTCGAGCTGTAGCCCATGCCCTCGCCGCCGAGGCCGATCGTCACGCGCTCGAACATCAGTGTTGTCAGGGCAGTGCCCCAGCCGTTGCCGACGCCGCCCACGACGGAGCCCGAGTCCAGCGAGACGTCGTCGAAGAAGACCTCGTTGAACTCGGCCTCGCCTGAGATCTGGCGCAGGCCGCGGACGGTCACGCCCGCCGCGTCCATCGGGACGATGAACATCGTCAGGCCCTTGTGCTTCGGGACGTCCGCGTCGGTGCGGGCTAGCAGCAGGCCGTAGGAGGCGAACTGCGCGTTCGTGGTCCACACCTTCTGGCCGCTCAGGCGCCAGCTGCCGTCGTCCTGCAGGCGGGCGCGCGCCTGGACCGCGGCGAGGTCCGATCCGGCCGCCGGCTCGGAGAAGAGCTGGCACCACACCTCATCGCCGTGGAGCATCGGCCCGAGGTAGCGGGACTTCTGCTCGTCGGCGCCGTGGGCGATGATCGTCGGACCGAGCATGCCGACGCCGATCGCGTCGAGGATCCCGGGGACGCCCGCACGGGCGATCTCCTGGTTGCAGATGACCTGCTCTATCGGGCCCAGGCCCTGACCGCCGAACTCCTTCGGCCAGGTGACACCGGCGAGGCCTCCCTCTGCCAGCTTGCCCTGCCATGTGCGGCGTGCCGCAAGGATCTCCGCCTCGTCCTCGAGTGCGCCCGGGCCCTGAAGGATGGGGGCGGCGGACTTGTTCTGCTCGAGCCACGTGCGCACCTGTGCGCGATAGGCGGCCTGATCTGGTGTGTCGTCGAGATCCACTGCTTCTCCTTAAGTTGACTGACCAGTCAATCGCTGTTCCCGAACGGTAGCTCACCACGGGCCGCCACGTCGTGGCAGGCGCGCCGCGCCGGCGCTCTGCAGGGGCTCCCCGTCAGGCCCCGGGGGGCAGGACGGGCCCAGGGACCGGCTTCTGGTGGTAGACGCGGGAGAAGCCCGCGTTGAGCAGCCGCTGGGATTGCGTGCCGGGTTCGGTCGAGTTCAGGACGATCGCGGCGAGCCTCACGCCGTCGCGTTCTGCCGTCGCCACCAGGCAGCGGCCGGCGGCGAGCGTGAACCCCGTCTTCAGGCCGGTGACACCGGGGTAGTGGTAGATCAGCAGCGGGTTGTTGTTGTAGAGGTAGAGCCTTCCGCCGGCGATCGGGAACGGCACCGCCGCAGAGTAGGTGTGGACGACCCGCGCGATCCTGGGCTGCGCGAGGTCCACGCGCGAGAGCATCGCGAGGTCCGCGGCGCACGAGAAATTGCCCTGGTCGTAGAAGCCCGACGGCGAGGAGTAGCGGGTGCAGCCCATGCCCAGCGAGGCGGCCTGGTGGTTCATCGCGCGCACGAAGGCGCCGACGCTGCCGGCGACATGGATCGCGAGCGCCACCGACGCGTCGTTGCCCGACGGGAGCATCAGCCCGTAGAGCATGCTCTCCATCGGAACGTGCCTGCCGAGCGGGAGCACCCCGACCTTCGAGCCGCTCGTCGCGAGCGCCTGCCTGGTGATCAGCACCGTCTGGCGCGGCGTGGTCGACTTCACGCTGACCAGCGCGGTCATCATCTTCGTCAGGCTCGCGATCGGGACCCGCAGCTCCGGGTTGCGCTGCCACAGCACCTGGCCCGTGTCGAGGTTTACGAGCAGCCCCGCGCGCGGGGGATGATGGAAGACGAGGTGGACCGGGTCCTGCGAGGGAGAGGACAGGCCGGTGAGCGCGAGCGCGGGCGCCCCCAGCGGCAGGCCGTACGGTGACACGGCGGGAGCCGGGGGCGTGCTCGGCGTGTGCGCGGCCGCGGCGGCCGTGCGGTGCCCGCTTCCGGTGCCGGCGGGGTCGAGGATCCCGGTCGCGAGCACGGCCGCAACGGCGAGCAGCGCGCACGCGATCCCCGCGAAGGTGATGCGCCGGCGCCGGCGTCGACGGTCGGCGTGCGCCCTGCGCTCGCGGCTCTTCTCCGGTGTCATGAACGGCGTGGTGGTCATGGCTCAGCTGCGCCGGCGCAGCGGCGCTCTGCACATGTTCGCGCCTCAGGGCCCGTGTCCTCGCCGGTTCCCCTCACAGAGGAGGGTTGCGCAGAGCTCCGACGATGCCCACTCCGAGCAGCACGAGGATGAAGATCGAGAGCAGGCTCGCGAGCGAGAACCCCTGCGAGAGGATCGACGCTACGGTGAGAAAGGCGAGCCCGGCTATGAAGATCAGCGCGGTGGCGAGGACGAGCAGGCGTGTCATGCCGTTGGCCGGGGGCGCGAGGGCATGGGCTCAAGTAAACCGGGAGCGGCGGGCCCGTGTGGCGGCGCGGCTGCTAGGCGCGGGCGGCGAGCGGGCCCTCGCCGGCGACGGGCTGCGGGACGTGCTGGTCGGCGTGGTAGGAGGAGCGAACGAGCGGGCCGGCGGCGACGTGGTCGAAGCCGAGCTCGTAGGCGGCCCTCTCGAGCTCCTTGAACTCGTCGGGGTGCCAGTAGCGGACGACCGGGAGATGGCGCTCTGACGGGCGCAGATACTGCCCGACGGTGAGCACGCGGACGCCGCTCTCGCGCAGCAGGGCGAACGTCTCGACCATCTCCTCGTGGGTCTCGCCGAGTCCCACCATCAGCCCGGACTTCGTCACCACCCGCCCTTCGCCGAGCTCGCCGGCGACCCGCAGCACCCTGCAGGAGCGCGAGAACTCAGATCCCCGGCGCGCGACGCTGTAGAGGCGCGGGACGACCTCGACATTGTGGTTGAAGACGTCGGGGCGCTCGGCGATCACCCTCGCGAGCGGCATCTCCTGGCCCTGGAAGTCGGGGGTCAACACCTCGATCTGGCAGCTCGGCGCCTGCCGGCGCACCTGCCTGATCACGCCGACGAAGGCGGAGGCGCCCTTGTCCGGCAGGTCGTCGCGGTCCACGGACGTGATCACGGCGTGGCGCAGGCCCATGCGCGCGATCGAGCGCGCGACGCGAGCTGGCTCAAGCGGGTCATTCCACGTCGGCCTGCCGGATTTGACGTTGCAGAAGCCGCAGCGGCGGGTGCAGGTGTCGCCGAGGATCATGAAGGTGGCGGTGCCGCGCTCCCAGCACTCGCCGACGTTCGGGCAGGCAGCCTCCTGGCAGACGGTGTGCAGGTTCTCCTCACGGATCATCTCCGTGAGGGCCCGGTAGCGGCCGCCGCCGGGGGCGGGCACCTTGAACCACGGCGGCTTGCGCTCACGCAGCGGGCGCACGTCCGGACCGAGCACGCTCAGCACATCCATCCCGCCCGGGTTCGACCGCGACCGGGTGGAGCTCATGCGCCCACCAGCTCACGCTCGCGCGGGGCCGCGGCGCCCTCGAGGCCGAGCGCCCGCGGGGACACCAGCCGCTGGCGCAGCGAGTGCGCGCGTGCGAAGGCGTCCGCGGTGAGGCGGCGCACGCAGCGCATCTCCTGCGCGCAGTCGCCGCGCCCGGCGCCCGAGACCTCAAGCTCGCGCTCGAGAGAGGTCATCGTCACCTCGGGAAGGCCGCAGGCGAGCACCCAGGAGAACGGCTCCAGCTCGTTGTGCACGTTGATCGCAAAACCGTGTGTGCTGACGCCGCGCTGGACGTGCACCCCGATGCTCGCGATCTTGCGGTCCCCGACCCACACCCCCGTGTAGTCCGGGCCGTCGTCGGCGCGGGCCCGGCAGTGGACCGCGCGCTGCTCGAGCGCGTCGATGATCGCGGACTCGATCGTGCGCACGTGCCGGATGACGTCGGGCGCCGCCATGATCGGGTAGCCGACGAGCTGGCCGGGGGCGTGGAAGGTGACGCGGCCGCCGCGGTCCACGTCGATCACTTCGATCCCGCGCTCGCGGTAGAAGGCCTCGCCGAGCGGGAGGTCCGAGGCGCCTGACCTGCGGCCGCGCGTGTAGACGGAGGGGTGCTCGAGGAGCAGCAGGCTGTCGGGGATCTCGCCGGCCTGCCGCAGGGAGCGGACCTGGTGCTGCATCGCGCGCGCCTGCGCGTACGGAACGACGCCCAGGTGGCACACCCAGATCTCGGAGCTGCTCCTGTTGGGCTCGCGCGCCTGACTCATCTGATCGCCCCCCAAGCCTAGCGCCGGGCGGGGTGCCGTCCCGACCGTCACAGCGTCAGCGACGCCGGGGACTGCAGCAGCTCGCGCACCCGCGAGAGCAGCTCGGCCGCCTCGGCCCCGTAGAGGATCCGGTGGTCGCATGCGAGCGTCAGCGTGAGCATGTGGCGCACGAGGACCTCGCCGTCCCGCACGACCGGGCGCGGCTCAAGCGCACCGACGGAGAGGATCGCCGCCTGCGGCGGGTTGATGATCGCCGTGAAGCTCTGCACGCCGTACATGCCGAGGTTTGAGACCGTGAACGTGCCGCCGCCGAGCTCGGGCGGCGTGATCGCGCCGGAGCGGACCCGCTCGGCGAGCGCGCGGGTCTCGCGGGCGATCTCCCCGAGCGACTTCTCGTCTGCGTCGAAGACGGTCGGCACGACGAGCGACTGGTCGGCGGCCACGGCGACACCGACGTTGATGCGCGAGTACGTGGTCAGCTTGCCGTCGCGGTAGCTGCCGTTGGCGCGGGGATGCTCGCGCAGCGCGAGCGCCGCAGCCTTCACGACCATGTCGTTGTAGGTGGGCGGGTGGGAGTCCTGGCCCGGCTGGGAGATGCGCTTCAGCTCCGCGCGCAGCGCGACGCACTCCTGCATGTCGACGTCGATGCGGAGCGTGAACTCGGGGATCGTCGCCTTTGACTCCGCCATGCGCCTGGCCACCGTCTGCTGGGTGCGTGTCAGCTCGATGCTCGTTGCCTCGCCCTTGGCGGTCGCGACCGCGTCGGGTGCGGAGCGCTCCTGTGGGCCCGCCGGGCTCGCGGAGCTCACGTCGGCCCTGACGATGCGCCCGCCCGGGCCGCTGCCGGTGATGCCGTGAAGGTCGATGCCGCTCTCCTGCGCGACGCGCCTGGCCAGTGGCGAGGCGCGAACGCGCTCAACCTCCTGCTGCTCCGGCTGGGCCGGCGCCGGCGCCGGCGCCGGCGCCGGCGCGGGCGAGGGCGGGGCGGGCGCAGTCGCGGGCGGGGCGGACGCCGGCGCTGCGGCGCCGGCGCTCTCTCCGGCGGCGCGGACGTGCGCGATCACAGCCCCGACGGGGACGGTCGCGCCCTGCTCGACGAGGATCTCGAGCGTCCCCTGCAGGTCGGACTCGTAGGGCATCGCAGCCTTGTCGGTCTCGATTTCCACGAGCTCCTCGCCTCGTTGGACGGTGTCGCCGTCGCTCTTCAGCCACCGCAGGATCGTTCCCTCCTCCATCGTGTCCGACAGGCGCGGCATCACGATCTCGCTCATGACGGCCCTCCGGCCACGGCCGGGCCGACGTTCAGGCAGCTGAGGGCCGCCGCGACGATCTGCGGCACATGGGGGTAGGCGATGTCCTCCAGCGGCTTGGAGTAGGGCATCGGCACGTCCGCACCCGAGACGCGCTGGATCGGGGCGTCGAGGTCGTCGAAGGCCTGTTCGCCGACGAGCGCGGCGAGGTTCGCGCCCACCCCTCCGTGGGGCCAGCCCTCCTCGACGATCACGCAGTGGTTGGTCTTGCGCACCGATTCGAGGATGCTGTCGAGGTCCAGCGGCCGAAGCGTCCGCGGATCGATCACCTCCGCGTTCACGCCGTGCTCGGCGGCGAGTGTCTCGGCGGCGCGTTCGGCGGTCAGCGCCATCCTGGACACGCCGACGATTGTCACGTCGCTCCCCTCGCGGGCGATCCGCGCGGAGCCGAACGGGACCAGGAGCTCCGGGTCGTCCGGTACCTCGCCGCGGACTCCGTAGAGGGACTCGTGCTCTATGAAGATCACGGGGTTCTCATCGCGGATTGCGCTCTTCAGGAGCCCCTTCGCGTCCGCGGCGGTCGCGGGGACGGCGACCAGCAGCCCCGGCACGTGCAGGAACATCGCCTCCAGGCAGTGGGAGTGGGTCGGGCCGAGCTGATGGCCGGCGCCCTGCGGCATGCGCACCACGAGCGGCACGTTGACCTGCCCGCCGAACATGTAGTGGATGTGGGCGGCGTGGTTGACGATCTGGTCGAACGCCAGCAGCGAGAAGTTGATCGTCATCAGCTCCACGACCGGCCGCAGGCCGGTCATCGCGGCGCCGACGCCGACGCCTACGATCGTGTTCTCGGAGATCGGCGTGTCGCGGACGCGGCGCTCCCCGAACTCCTCCAGAAGCCCGTCCGTGACCCTGAAGGCGCCGCCGAAGACCGCGATGTCCTCACCCATCAGGATCACGCGATCGTCCAGTCGCAGCTCCTCGGCGAGTGCCGCGCCGAGCGCCTCGCGGTAGCGCATCACGGCCATCAGGCCCCCCGGTCCCCTCGACGACGTCGTCCCGGGCGGCCAGCGCACGTGTGAGCTGCTCGGGGATGCCGCTCTCATCCGGGCTCGCGGAGTCTCCGAGCTCGGCTCTGGAGCGGCTCTCGCGGTGCTCGGCGCTCTCGCCTGAATACCAGCCCCGCACCTCGTCGTCGAGCACGTAGACGTCGTCGTAGAGCGACTCGGGCGCCGGGAACGGCGAGGCGTCGGCGAACGCGACGGCCTCATCGACCCTCGCCACCGCCGCCTCGTCGACCGCTCGGCGTGCGTTCTCGTCGAGGATGCCGTCCGCGAGGAGGCGATCGCCGAAGGAGACGAGCGGGTCGCGCTCGCGCCAGCGGGCGACCTCCTCCTTCGTCCTGTACTCCTCGGGGTCCGCCATCGAGTGCCCTCGGAAGCGGTAGGTGACGGCCTCGACGAGGATCGGGCGGCGCTCCTCGCGAACCCTGCGGACCGCCTCGCCGACGACCGCATGGGTGTCGATCACGTCCATCCCGTCGCAACGCATCCCCGGGACGCCGAGGCTCTCGCCCTTGCGCTGCAGGTCGGTGACCGCGGAGTGCCTGCTCAGCGACGTGCCCATGCCGAACTGGTTGTTGGTCACCATGAACACGACCGGCAGCCTCCACAGCGCCGCGAGGTTCAACGTCTCGCCGAACGTGCCCTGGTTGGACGCGCCGTCGCCGAACGTGCAGAGCGTGACCTCGTCGGTTCCCCTGTAGTCGCTGGACAGCCCGATCCCGGCTGCGATCGGGAGGTTGCCGCCGACGATGCCGTATCCGCCCATGAAGCGATTGGCGAGGTCGAACATGTGCATCGAGCCGCCGCGGCCACCGGAGCAGCCGTCGACGCGGCCGAACAGCTCCGCCATCACGTTCTCCGGTGCTGTGCCGCGGGCGAGCGCATGGCCATGGGAGCGGTACGTCGAGATCAGGTAGTCCTCGTCGCGCAGCGCCCTGGCCGCGCCGACGATCGCCGCCTCCTCACCGATCGACAGGTGCAGGAAGCCGCCGATCTTCGCCCGCGCATACATCTCCCCGGCCCTCTCCTCGAAGCGCCGGATCAGGGTCATGGCCCGGAGCCACTCGCGCGCCTGGTCAGGTGCAGGGGTCTCGCTCATCAGTCCTCCACGGTACTCCAGCGAGCCAGGAACTCCGGGGCCTGCAGCCGCGACAGGTCGGCGCGGAGCTCGCGCGCGAGCCGCGACGCCTCCCTCGGGGTTCTGTCCCAGAAGAGGATCACTTCGCCGCTGTCGATCTCCACCACCTCGAGGTGGTCAAGGCGCTCAGGGTCGGCGATCAGGCTCGGCGCGATGCCGCCGCGGGTGACTATCAAACGGTAGGCCCGCCCGGCGATCATCCCTCGCCTCCGGCGAGGATGTGCTCGCGCGCCCGCTCGGGTGCGTCCTCGCCCTGGAAGAGCACGCCGTCAACGATGATCGCGGGCACCGAGCCGACGCCGGCCCGCCGCGCGTCGCCGCTCGCGCGCTGCAGCTGCTCGCCGACACTGCGCATGTCGGCCGCCCTCAGCACGGCGGCCGGATGCATCTCGCAGGCCGCGGCCGCGATCAGCACGTAGTCGCGGTCCTGCAGGGAGTGCCCTCCCGCGAACGCCTGCCGGAACGCGGCCTGAGCGAACGGCACGGTCCTGCCGATCGACTTCGCGTAGGTCGCGACGCGCATCGCCAGCGAGCTGTCGAACGGGAACGGTTGCGGCAGGCGAAACGGCTGCAGGCCGAGCTCGCTCGCGCGGGCGGCGAGGCTGCTCTGAAGCTCCTCTCGCGCGGTGCCCTCGACGGGCGAGGGGGCGAGTATCGGCTGCCACTGCGCGGGGGCGGGGAGGACGTGCAGGACGCGCTCGGAAGCGAGGTAGGCCTCCGGGCTGGCCAGGTCGAAGTAGAAGGCCGCAGCCGTCAACCGTGGATGAGCCAGCCGTCGGCGGCGCGCGCGGCCTCCATCACGCCCTCTGAGAGCGTCGGATGGCCGTGGATCATCCTCGCGAGCTCGGGGTAGCCGCCCTCGAGAGCCCGGACGTTCACGAGCTCCTGGATCAGCTCCGTCGATCGCGACCCGACGATGTGCGCTCCGAGCAGCTCGCCGTAGCGGCTCTCGCCGACGATCTTGATCAGCCCGGTTCGGTCGCCGTAGACGGTGCCGCCGCCGACCGCCCCGTAGGGGACCTTGCCGACGACGACGTCGTGCCCCTGCTCGCGTGCCTGCTCCTCGGTGAGCCCGAACGAGCCGACGTTGGGGGTGCAGAACGTCGCCCTGGGTATGTCGACGTAGGCGATCGGGTGAGTCGGCAGGCCCGCGCTGTCCTCGGCGGCGATCACGCCCTCGTCCGAAGCCTTGTGGGCCAGTGCCGGCCCGGGGACCAGGTCGCCGATCGCATAGATGCCCGCGCGGCTGGTCCTCATCGCACCGTCGACCTTGATCAGGCCGCGCTCGTCGACCTCCACGCCAGCGTCCGCGAGGCCGAGATTCTCGACGTCGGCGCCTCGGCCCGCCGCGATCACGAGATAGTCGACCTCGGCACTCTGATCGCCGTAGGAGAAGGTGACCGCGCCGCCCTGCGCCTTGACGTCGGCCACCGGCGTGCCTGTGTGCACGGCGATGCCCTGCCGCTTGAGTCCGCGCTCCACCAGGCGCGAGATGTCGGGATCCTCGCTCGGCAGCACACGCTCGAGCGCCTCGAGCAGCAGCACCTCGCTGCCCAGGCGCGCGTAGCCCGATGCGATCTCCGCGCCGGAGGCGCCGGCGCCGACAACCGCAAGCCTCGCGGGCAGCTCCTGCAGCGCCCACGCCTGCTCGGTGCCGATCACGTTGCCGCCGAACTCGACGCCCGGGATCGGCCGCGGGACAGAGCCGGTCGCGAGGATGATCGTCGGCGCAGTGTGAGTGCCCCCGCCGACGCTCACCGACCCGTCGGCGTTCAGCTTTGCGTCGCCCTCGAGCAGCTCGATGCTGTTTTTCTTGAAGAGCCCGCTCACACCGGAGGTGAGGGTCGAGACGACCTTCTCGCGGCGGGCCTGCACGGCCGGATAGTCGACCTCGACGCTCCCGACGATCAGGCCGTAGTCGCCGGCCTCGCGGATCTCGCTGAGGATGTCCGCGGAACGCAGGACGGCCTTCGCGGGTATGCATGCGTAGTTCAGGCAGCGCCCGCCGACCTTGTCGCGCTCGACGACGGCGGTGCGTTTGCCCAGCTGTGCGGCGCGGATCGCGGCCACATAGCCGCCGGGCCCGGAGCCGATGACTATGCAGTCGTAGGAGGTGTCCGCCATCGGCCTGAGCCTATCGAAGCACCGGTCCCGCGGCCGGTCGGCCGTCCCTACGCGCCGTCGCCGCGCCCCGCGATCTCCCCCGCCTGGATGCGCCCCATCACCCGGATCAACTTCCAGAACAGCCACCCGCCGAGGCCGATCGTGAGCACGCACACGCCCGCTGCGAGCAGCGTCGAGGCGACCACCAGCGCGAGCGATGAGACGATCACCTGGAAGGCGAGCAGCGCCTCGAAGCCGAGCACGGCCCAGTAGCGGCGCAGGTACATGCCGCGCGCGAGCACCACCAGGACGGCGGCGATGAAGAGGGCCGCCGTGACCGAGCCGCCGCGGGATTTCAGGTCCGAGACCGTCAGCGCCCCCGCTATCACTGCGGCCGCGAGCAGGCCGCAGAGGATGATCGCGACGGTCAGCGCGACGGGCCGCTCCTCCTCGCCGAGCGGGGTCAGGCCTGCTCTGAGCTGCTCTTCGCGAGCGCCCGCCGGGCGCCGCCCTGGTTTCTCCGCGGCCATCGGGCGGAGTGTCGCACGCGCCCGCTCAGCGGACCACTTCGATCGTGCCGTTCATCGAAGCGGGATGGATCGTGCACAGGTAGTGGATCACGCCCGGCCGGGTGGCATGGATCGTGAAGTCGGCACCTTCGTGAAGGTCGCCGGAGGCAAACCGCTGCGGGCCGCTCTGGCTCGTCACGTTGTGGATCACGGCGTCGTAGTTGTGCCAGGTGATGACGGTGCCGACCTTGACGCGCACCACGTCCGGTGCGATGGAGATGTTGCGGTAGGCGATCTGGGCGGAGCCGCTGAGCACCGGCGCGCCGGCAGCCGGGGTGCCATAGGCGGGCGTCGTGTTCACCTTCACGCCGCTGCTCGGCGTCGTCGCGGTCGCGGCTGAGCCGGTGGTCTGAGAGCCGCTGGAAGCGCCGGACCCGCAACCCGCCACGGCGGCGGAGAGGGCGAGGACGCCCAGCAGGGTTATCGCGGGCCTCATCGGCGAGGATCCTCTCACGTGCGGGATCGTCGATGCGGCGATCGAAGCAGGCGCGCACACGGCAATACGGCCGACGGCCGGGCTGCGATCACCAATAGTCCTAGACTCACCGCTCCCATGGCATCAACGCATTTCCTGACTGGCACCGAGCTGAGCGCAGCCGAACTGGACGCGCTCCTGAGCCGCGCGCTCGAGCTCAAGCACGACCCGCTCTCATGCAGGGTGCTCGCCGGCAGGAGCGTCGCGCTGATCTTCCAGAAGCCCTCGACCCGCACCCGCGTCTCGTTCGAGGTCGGCATCGACGAGCTCGGCGGCCACGCGCTGATCCTGCGCTCCGACGAGATGCAGCTCTCGCGAGGCGAGGCGCTGAAGGACACGGCGCTCGTCCTCTCCCGCCACGTCTGCGCGATCGCGATGCGGACCGGAGCCGACAGCATCCTCGATGAGCTGTCCGCCCACAGCACGGTGCCCGTGATCAACATGCTGACCGAGGGCCACCACCCCTGCCAGGCGCTGGCGGACCTGCTGACGCTGCGCGAGGCCCATGGCGACCTGCAAGGCCTGCGCGTCGCCTACGTCGGGGACGGCAACAACGTCGCGCGCTCGCTGGCGCTGCTCGGGTCCCTCGCGGGCATGCACGTCGCCGTCGCCTCACCCTCCGGCTACGCGCTGGAGGCAGGCATCGCTCCCCCGGACGGCGCCACAGGAGAGATCAGCCTTCACGAGGATCCACGCGACGCCGTCGCCGGCGCGAGCGCCGTCTACACCGACGTATGGGTCAGCATGGGCGACGAGGCGACCGCGCAGGAGCGCCGCGGCGCACTCGCCGCCTACCGCGTTGACGACGCTCTGCTCGACGCCGCCGCGCCGGGCGCGTTCGCCATGCACGACCTGCCCGCGCACGCGGGTGAGGAGATCACCGCCGAGGTGCTCTACGGGACGCGGCAGCGCATCTGGGACCAGGCGGAGAACCGCCGGCACGCCCAGAAGGCGCTGCTCGAGCTGCTGGTGGCGCCCGCGTGAGCGGCGCGGCGGACGCCCCGCCACGCCCGCAGCGCGGTGACGAGCTGGAGCTGAGCATCGACTCTCTCGCGTTCGGCGGGGAGGGCGTGGCGCGACTCGGCGACGGCGGCTACGTGGTGTTCGTCGCCGGTGCGATCCCCGGCGATCGCGTGCGGGCGGTCGTCCACAAGCGCAAGCGGAGCTACGCGCACGCACGCACCGTCGAGATCCTCGAGCCGAGCCCGGAGCGGATCGCTCCCCTCGCGGATCACCCGGGCGTGCCGTGGCAGGTGCTCCCGTATGAGCGCCAGCTCGAGATCAAGAGCGGCCAGGTCCAGGAGGCGCTGCGCCGGATCGGCCACCTCGATGGCTTCGAGCTCGAGCCGATCATCCCCGCGATCCAGCCGTGGCGCTACCGCAACAAGCTCGAGTATTCGTTCGGCGGCGGCGAGGACGGCGAGCAGCTCGTGTGTGGATTCCACGCACCCGCCGGAGGCCGCAGCGTCACGCCGATCGAGGATTGCATGCTCGCCTCCGAGCTCGGCAACCGGGCGCGCATCATCGCCCTGGAGTGGTGCCGCGGGCAGGCCCTGGGCTCCTGGGACCGCGGCCGCGGAGGAGGGCCACGCGGAGAGCGAGAGGGACAGTCCGGGCCCGCTCCCGACGGCCGTGTGAGGCTGCGCAACCTCGTGGTGCGGGAGGGCAGGCGCACCGGCAAGCTCCAGGTCAGGATCGTCACCTCCCACGGCGAGCTCGAGGCGGGCGAGCTCGCCGCGGCCCTGCACGCCGAGCTCGGCGACAGCCTGTCCGGCGTGCTGTGGACCCGCAGCCGCAGCCTCGCGGAGACGACCGCCGGCGGGGAGACGGAGCTGGTGTGGGGCGACGCCGAGCTGCCCGAGCGCCTCGGGGAGCTCGACCTGCGGATCTCCGCGGAGGCCTTCTTCCAGACCAACACCGAGATGGCCGAGCTGCTCTACGGCGTCGTCGAGGAATACGCCGCGCTGGAGGGCTGGGAGCGCGTCTACGACCTCTACTCGGGCATCGGCACGATCGCGCTCACGCTCGCGCCCCGCGCGGGCGAGCTGTGGGGGATCGAGCTCGTCGAGCAGGCCGTGGCGGACGCGATCGCGGGGGCCAAGCGCAACGCGATCACGAAGGCGCACTTCTTCGCCGGCGACACGCGGCTCGCGCTGGCGGAGCTGATCGAGCGCGCGGGCAAACCGGATGTGATCGTGCTCGACCCGCCGCGCGCCGGACTCTCCAAGAAGGTCGTGCACAGGATCATCGACGCGTCGCCGAAGCGCATCGTCTACGTCTCGTGCAACCCGACGACGCTCGCGCCGAACGCCGAGGAACTCGTCGCGGCCGGGTGGGCGCTCACGCGCGTGCGGCCCGTCGACATGTTCCCGCAGACGCACCACATCGAGTGCGTCTCGCTGTTCGAGCGCTCCTGAGCTCGCGGGGCCGGCCCTCGGCGGGCGGGTAGGCTTGCGCGATGCGCGCGGTCACGATCCGGGAGAAGCAGCTGTCGGTCTCCGAGCACCCCGATCCCGTGCCCGGCCCCGGCGAGGTCCTGGTGCGGGTTCACGCGGCGGGGCTCAACGGCGCCGACATGATGCAGCACCGCGGCCTGTATCCCGCCCCGGCCGGGTCGCCGGCGGACATCCCCGGGCTCGAGCTGGCCGGCGAGGTCGCCGCGCTCGGCGACGGGCGCCGAGCGCTTCTCCGTCGGCGACCGCGTCATGGCGATCGTGGGCGGCGGCGGCCAGGCCGAGCTCGCGACGGTCCACGAGCGCCAGCTGATGCCGGTCCCCGATGCGCTCGACGCTCACGCAGGCCGGCGGTGTCCCGGAGGTCTTCACGACCGCCCACGACGCGCTCTTCACGCAGGCCGAGCTCCGGCCCGGCGAGCGGGTACTCGTCCACGGCGCGGCGGGCGGCGTCGGGACCGCGGCGATCCAGCTCGCCGCCGCGGCCGGCGCGAGCGCGACAGCCACCGTGCGCCGCGAGGAGCTGCGCGGGCAGGTCGCGGCGCTCGGAGCGCACGTGATCGCCCCCGAGGGATTCGCCGAGCACGGCCCGTTCGACGTGATCCTCGAGCTCGTCGGCGGCCCCAACATCGCCGATGACCTGACGGCGCTCGCCACCGGCGGGCGCATCGCGGTGATCGGCGTGTCCGCCGGCGCGAAGGCCGAGCTGAACCTGCTGGCGCTGATGGGCAAGCGGGCGCGGATCCACGGCTCGACGCTGCGCGCGAGGCCGCTGGAGGAGAAGGCGCTGGCGGCGCGGGCGCTCGAACGCGAGGTGCTGCCGGCGCTGCAGTCGGGGAAGCTGACGGTGCCGGTCGCCGAGACCTTCCCGCTCGCCGACGCCGGCGCTGCCTATGAGCGCTTCGCCGCCGGCGGCAAGCTCGGCAAGATCATCCTCGAGATGTAGCCGGGGCGGTCAGTAGGGCGGCTGCGCGGAATACCAGTCGCCGAGTGTCCTGAATGCCGCCCAGAAGTCCCGCTTGGCGTCCTGCTCGTCGAGCGACTCGTCGATGTTCGGCACATACAGCGCGTCGACGGTTCCGGTCAGCTGCTGGATCTCGCCCAGTGCGGGCCGCAGCTCGCGGGACAGCGGGATCTCCATTTCGCCGAGCGACGCGAGCGCCTCGGCGCCCATCACGACGACGATCTTCGGCTGCACGATCGCTATCTCGTCCACGACGCGGCAGATGCACGCCGGGTCGGCGAGCGACGCGTCGCTCAGCGGGCACTTCACGCACAGCGTCCCGTACACGGCGAGCGGGTCGATCGACAGGCGCTTCAGGGACTTCATCAGCGCGCTCCCGGCGCGGCCGTAGAACGCGACGCCCTCCTCGATCTCCGACGGCCGCGCGGAGTGCTTGAGCAGCATGATGTCGGCCTGCGGATGACCGGATCCGAGCACCGGCATCAGGTTGCCCCTCGGGCAGTGCGGACAGGCCTGCAGCTCGCGCGTGAGCGTGTTCAGCTCGCGGATCGCCCGCTCGAGGTACTTCTCTCGGATCTCATCATCGGTCACGGGCATCGACTCCGAGGGATTTGACGGGACGGCGTCTTGTCCTTGACGGTGCATCAGTAGTTGCGGCCGCTACCTCCGCCCTCCGCCGCCCTGGGCCCTCCCGAGGCGCTTCAGGCGACGGGCCTTGCTCGCCCGCTGCGAGGAGGCGGGCCTTGCCCGCGTCTGCAGGAACTTCAGCGCCTGCACGTACAGCAGCGAGGACGGCCGCGTCAGGATGTCGGCCTCCCGCGAGCGACTGCAGGAACTCTTGCGGGCCGTCGAAGTCCCGCATCCGGATGCGCACGGAGCCGAGCCCCTGCGCCACGTGCGAGTCCGAGCCGGCACCCGCGATGATCCGGTACTTGGCGGCGAACCGCGCCGCCTCGTCGTTGAACGCGCCGATCGCCACGCGCGGGTTGAAGATCTCCAGCGCGTCGACCTCGTCGATGATGTCGAGCAGGTGCTCGTAGTCCGGGACGGAGTGCATGCGGTCGAACGGGTGCGGCACGTACACCACCCCTCCCTGCCTGCGGATCTCGGCGACCGTCTCCTGAAGGCTCATGCCGCGCGGGATCTTCTCGGAGATGAACAGGCCGATCACCTCGCCCTGGCCGGCGGTCTTGACCTCCTCCCCCACGATCACCTTCACGCCGAAGTCCCCGGACAGGGCCTGCGCCGCGAGCGCCCCGGAGATCTCGTTGTGATCGGTCACCGCGATCGCCCCCAGCCCCTGTTCACGCGCGGTCGCGAGCAGCACCTCCACGGGCGTGGCGCAGTCGCCCGAATGGTCTGTGTGCATGTGCAGGTCGACGTCGATCAGCGGCCGCGCCGCGAGCCGCGCGCTCAGCTCCGGGTCGTCCGGGCGCCGGTGGCGCCGCGCCGCCAGGTCACGGTAGATCCGCTCGAGCTCGTCCACGCTCCCCGGCCCGTCCGGGAGCAGCCTGTAGTCGCCGGGGAAGTGGCGGTCCATCAGGGCTGCCGTCTCGGGCAGGCTCGCGGTGCGGGCGTCCAGGCGCCCGAAGAAGCTCTCGACGAACCTGCGCGCGAGCAGCGTCGAGAGCAGGCGCTCGGAGGATGAGTGGAAGGAGCCGACGTTCAGCGCGCGCGAGTGGCGCAGCGCAGCGTTGGAGGTGCTCGGCGCGAACGGCTCGTGCACGTGAACGACGTCGAGGTCGACGGTGCCGAGGAGCTCCTCGACCGTTCGCGCGACGTCGATCGGGAGCGCGGCAGGGCGCCTGCGGGCCGCGGGTGCAACGTCGAGCACCTCGCCGACGGCGACGACGCCGGGGGTGCCGCCGTCGGTGCCCCCGAGCAGCGCATCCGGGTGCCCGCGCGCCGCGCGCAGGGCGCGGCGGGAATCGCGCACGCGCTCCTGTGAGCGCGATGGCGCCAGGATCAATACACGGTGCCCACGGCGGGAGAGCTCGCAGGCCACCTCCCGCACATGGGCGTTGACCTCGTTGTCGGCCTCCCATGGATACGGGGTCACATGGGCGATCGAGAAGAGGTCGGCCATCGCCGCTCGATTATCGCGCCTGCCGGCGGCGCGTGCCTCTATTTCGCTGCCGGCGCCTTGGCGGCCGTTTTGCGAGCCGCTTTTTTGGCGGGGCGTTTCGCGGCGCCTTTTCTTTCGCGCCGCTGCCGCCGGGGACTCCGGCTTGCCTCGCGTACGTCGCGATGAACTTCTCGGTGTCCCTGCGGGCGATCTCGTCCGGGCGCTGGTTGTGCGGCGACTTCATCAGGTAGGACGAGGGACCGTCGAGCTGGCCGCCGACGCCGTTGTTGAGCGCGAGCTTGCAGCAGCGGACCGCGTCGATCACGATGCCGGCCGAGTTCGGCGAGTCCCACACCTCCAGCTTGAGCTCCACGTTCAGGGGCACGTCGCCGAACGCCTGGCCCTCGACGCGGATGTGCGCCCACTTGCGGTCGGTCAGCCACGGCACGTAGTCCGAGGGGCCGACGTGGATGTCGCTGGCGGGCAGCTCGTGGTCCATGATCGAGGTCACCGCGTTCGTCTTGGAGATCTTCTTCGACTCCAGCCGCTCGCGCTCGAGCATGTTGTAGAAGTCCATGTTGCCGCCGACGTTCAGCTGCGATGTGCGCTCGATCTCGACGCCGCGCTCGGCGAACAGGCGAGCAAGCGTGCGGTGGACGATCGTCGCGCCGACCTGCGACTTGATGTCGTCGCCGACGATCGGCAGGCGGCCGTTTTGAAGCGCTTGTCCCAGTAGTCCTCGCGGGCGATGAACACGGGGATGCAGTTGACGAATCCGCAGCCGGCCTCGAGCACCTGCTCGACGTACCACTTGGTCGCGTCCTCGGAGCCGACGGGAAGGTATGACACGACGACGTCGGTGTGTGTGTCCTTGAGGATTTTCACGATGTCGGCGGTCTCGCCGGGGGCCTTTTTGATCTTCTCCCTGAGGTACTTGCCGAGGCCGTCGTGGGTCATCCCGCGGTGGACGGGGACGCCGAGCTTCTTGGGCACCTTCGCGAACTTGATCGTGTTGTTCTGGCCGGCCCAGATCGCTTCCCCGAGGTCCTTGCCGACCTTCTTGGAGTCGATGTCGAAGGCGGCCGTGAATTCGATGTCGCGGACGTGGTAGCCGCCGAGGTCGACGTGCATCAGCCCGGGACGCTCTCGGTCGGGGTCAGCGTCGCGGTAGTAGTGGATGCCCTGCACGAAGGCGGAGGCGCAGTTGCCGACGCCGATGATCGCGACCCTCACCTTCTCGGACTGGTAGCGCGCCGCGCCGTTGGCTGAGGCCGCGCCGTTGCTCGCGGCCCTTGCTGTGCTCCTTGATCACGAGTGCGTGTCCTTTGTGGGGCCGCGTGGGCCCGGTCGAGGGAGCCCGCGGGGCTGCCCTGCCTTGTCAGATGAGGCGGCCGCAAGGGGGATCGGGCCGCCGGGAGAGACTACTCCGCCGAGCGCCCTAAGGTCACACCGACAGCTCGCGCCGCACGTGCGCGATGCGCTGCGCGACCGTGACGACGCTGAGCACGGCGAGCACGTAGACGGCCGGCTCGAGCAGCGAGAAGTCGCCCAGCCCGGCGCCCTTCGCGAACACCAGGCCGATCGCGAGGATCACGACGCGGACCGGCCGCGTGGCGATGCCGACCTTGCACTCGACGCCCAGCGCCTCGGCGCGCGCGCGGGTGTAGCTGACCATCAGCGAAGCCAGCACGGCGACGACCACGGCGGCCGCCGCGACGCGGTTGCCCTGCAGCGCGAAGTAGCCCGCGACGGCGGTCAGCACGATGCCCTCCTCGATGCGGTCGAGGCGTCGAGTCCAGGAACGCGCCGAACGGCGTCCCCTTGCCGGACATCCTGCGAGTAGCGGCCGTCGAGCGTGTCCATGATCGAGCCGATGATGAACGCGAGGCCGCCGAGGAAGAAGAGCTGTTCCCAGACGAGCACCGCGGCGAGGAGGTTCAGCGACCAGCCCCGTCAGGGAGATCGCGTTCGGCGTCAGCCGCGACTCGATCAGCCGGTTGCGAACGAGCTCGCGGCGTTCGCCCGAGCCGATCGGGGCGCGGGCTCGCCGCCGCCGCCCGCGCGCTGTGGCGAGCGCCGCGCGCGCCGCGAGGGTGCGTGCTGTCTGGGTGCCATCGCGAGCGCCGCTACCCGCTCGCCGTGACGCGGGCGCCGGAGATGCCCGAGAAGCGCCAGGCGTGCGGGCGCGACGCGAGCGAGCCGCATCGCACCGAGCGCCGACGCGCCGGCGGTCAGGGCGCCCAGGAACGCGTCGAACGAGGAAGTGGTTGGCGGTCACGACGATCACGAACGTCATCAGGAACGGGTACAGCAGCCACAGCACGCGCACGATCCTGCGCGCGGCTGAGGCGCGCCAGCGGCCAGCCGATCATCAGCGCGAACGCGACGTGCATCGAGGGCACCGCCGCGTATGGGTTGAACAGCGACATCGACGAGGCGCTCGCGTGCGAGATGTGCATCCCGCGTGACGTTCGAGACGGTGTCGATGAAGCCCCACTCCGGCATGAAGCGGGGCGGCGCGGTCGGGAACACCACGTAGCCGACCAGCGCGATCGCCATCGCGATCATGAACATGTTGCGGACGAAGTAGAAGTTGCTGTTGTGGCGCAGGTAGAGGTACAGCAGCGCGCCGAACGTGATCGTCGTCTGCGCGTTGACGTACAGCCAGCTCGCGAGCACCATCACGAGTGGCTGCCCGAGGCCCATGCCTGGACCGACGGCTCGACGAACACGTGCGCGGCGCGCTCGATCGCGATCAGGTCGCGGGCATGCGCGAAAGCCGCGCCGCCGTACGTCGCTCGACGAGTCCTCGCACGAGCTTGTACGCGAAGTAGGCGGCGGCGAAGAGCGAGATCTGCCGCAGCGCGTCCAGCCAGCCGTGCGGCAGGACGCGCGCCTGAAGGACACGAGCGCGGGCGACCATCAGCGTCACAGCCTAGTCGATTGGTCAGCTGCAGCGCGCGCAGTGATCGAAGACCGCGCTCGAGCGAGAAGCTGATCACGAGCTGCACGGTCCCGGCGCGCGTGGCGAGCACGCTCGTCCAGCCGCCGGGTGCTTCGCTGACGCAGCCCTGCCGGCGTCACCTTCCAGTACGGGGTGAAGTGCACCCGCACCAGGTAGCGTGCCGGCCGCGGGACCCGCAGCGTCACCGAGTCGCGTGCTCACCGCGCTCATCACCGCGGGCGGCGAGACGAGCGGCGCGGCGCCGGCGACGGCGAACAGCCGCCAGTGATCCGAGCTCCACAGCTGCGCGCAGATAGGGCCGGCGCCCGGCGCCGCGCAGCAGCGCCGCCTCGCGCTCGGCCGAGTAGTCCACCTTCGCGTCCGGGAGCGCGACGTAGGAGACCGCATTGGCGGTCAGCCATTCCCGGTAGCGCTGCGGGGTCAGCGCTGCGGGCTCTTCGTAGAACAGCGGGTTCCGGTAGCGGTCGAGCTGGCGCTCCCAGCCGCGGGCGAGCATCACGTGCGGGGCTACCCAGCGCGACTCCCAGTGGGTCGCGAGCGGCACCACCTCGATCCGTGCCGGCGTCGCGCCGTAGCCGACCCGAGGCGCGGAGCTCGCCCAGCAACGGCGCGTAGTACGAGGCCTTCACGCGCGGGGTCCGACGCTGCGGCCGCGTAGTCCGCGACGGGCTCGTTCGCCTGCCAGTAGAACAGGAACGGGGCCAGCACGAGCAGCGCGATCCAGCGCCTGCCCGACGGAGTGCGCGGCGACCAGCACGCACGCCGCCAGCGGCCCGGCGAAGATCGCGCCGAGCCGGTCCGACGTTGCCGCCCACCGCGCGTCGGGATCACGTAGGAGGCGATCAGCGCGAGCCGCGTACAGCGCGACCCCGATCCGCAGCACGCGCTGCTCGGGCGGGACCAGGAACCGATCACGCACGCACGCCGGCGAGCGCCGGCTAGAAGGCGGACGGCACGAACGGCTGCGTGCCGCCTTCGGGGAACATGATCGCGAGCAGCGCCGATCGGGAGCAGGCGCCGCCGCCGTCAGCGCGCCGGCCCACGCCGCGAGCGCCCGCCGAGGCCCCACGCGAGGAACGCCAGGGCCAGGAACGCTCCGGCGACCGGGCTCGCGAGCGAGCACAGCACCGTGAGGCCGAGAGCCGGCCACGTGTGGCCGCGCGGCGCGCAGCGAGCAGCGCGCCGAGGCCGATCGCCAGGCCGAGGTCGAATGCCACCCGCTCGAGGAGCAGCATCTGGATGCCGAGCCCGATCGCGAACCAGACGGCCGCGATCCGCGTCGCCCGGCGGGGAAGCGCGCCGTCGATCAGCGCCGCGAACAGCGCCGCCGCGACCGTCATCGAGATCGCCGTCAGCAGGCGCGGGCCGATCAGCGCCCCGAGGCCGGGAGCGAGCAGCGAGTAGGCGGGGAGGTGGTGTCCGCCGTACCACGAGTTGTCCCAGATCGAGAAGCCGACGCTGCGCGAACAGGTTGCTGCGGTAGGTGGCCGCGGCGAGGTCGGGGCTCGTACGGCGCGAGGATCAGGTAGCAGCCGAGCCGCCGTGAGCGCCCACGCGGCGGCGACTCGCGGCCGCAGACGCCGCCCCGCGCGCGTCGCGCTGAGCGGCTCGCTCACCGCTCGCTCAGGAAGTCCGCCACCCGCTCGATCAGCTCCGGCCGGTCCAGCCATGGCCAGTGCCCGGCGTCCGCCAGCTCGAGCACCTCGGCGTCGGGTAGCGCGCGGCGTAGGCGCGCGGCGAAGCGGGCCGGGATGTACGGATCGCTCCATTCCCCAGACGACGAGCGCGGGCATCGTCAGATCGCCGCAGGCGCGCGCCGGCGGCCGCCAGCACCTCTGGCGGCGAGCTGCGATACAGGCGCAGGATCGCGCGCTGGGTGCCCTGGTCGAAGTGCTCGATGACGCTGTCGAGCCACTCCTTCGGCATCGGGCCCGGCGTCGCGTTGGACTCGCGCGAGAGGAGCCGCAGGGTGAAGCGGTTCGTCGCGCCCATCGCCAGCTCGCCGAGCCCGCGGCGTGCGCCAGATGCGCGCGGTGCGGTGCCAGCGGTAGCCGGGCAGCAGCGGCACGGCGTTGATGATCACCAGCCGCTCGACCCGCTCGGGCGGCGCTGCGCGAAGCGCGAGGCCGACGGCGCCCCAGTCGTGCACGACCAGGCTCACGCGCTCCACCTCGCGCTCGTCGCAGGAAGCGCTCGATGAAGCGGTCGTACTCGTCGATCGTGTAGCCCAGCGAGCCGGGCTTGCCGGAGCGGCCGAAGCCGGGGAGGTCGGGCGCGAGCCCGCCGCTCCGCTCCAGGAACGGGATCCATTCGTCGGAGTTGGTCGGCACGCCGTGCAGGTACAGCGGCGGTCGCCGCCGGCGGCCTGCTCCTCGGGGGCCGGCGCTGCGCCAGAACACGGGCAGCCCGTCGATCTCGCCGTGTGCGTCGCTCACGTCGGGCATCGGGCGAGGATATAGCGGCGCGGCGCCGCCGGATACCGTGGTGCGGTTGCCGGCCGACGCGCCAGTCAGCCCGTCGCGCGCCGGTTCCTGGACAGCGCGCCGACCCGCGGCGCGTGCTGCGCATCCGCGACCGGCTGCGCGAGGTCTACGGCATCCCCCTGATGGCCCCGCACGGCCACCCGATCGCCGAGCTCGTGCTGACCGTGCTCTCGCAGTCCACGAACGACCGCAACCGCGACGTCGCCTTCCTGCGCCTGCGCGAGCGCTTCCCGCGCTGGGAGCCGGTGCGCGACGCGCCGCTCGCGGAGGTCGAGGAGGCGATCCGCCCCGGCGGGATCTCGAAGGTCAAGTCGGCGCGCATCCAGGCGATCCTGCGCGCGATCACCGCCGACCCGCGCGACGGCCGCGGCGGGAGCTCTCGCTCGACTGGATGCGCGAGCGCGCCGCTCGAGCGAGGCGCGCGACTACCTCGTGGCGCTGCCCGGCGTCGGACGCAAGACGGCCGCGTGCGTGCTGCTGTTCGCCTACGGCATGCGCGACGTGCCCGTCGACACGCACGTCTCGCGCGTGGGCATGCGCCTGGGCCTGCTGCGCCCCGGCGCGCCCTTCGAGGAGCTGCACGACCAGATGCTCGCCCTCACGCCGCCGCGGCCAGGAGCTCGAGCTGCACGTCAACCTGCTGCGCCACGGCCGGCGCACCTGCCACGCCGCGCGCCCGGGTGCGCGACGTGCGCGCTCGCGCGCATGTGCCCGAGCCGCGGTCGCCGCTGCTCAGCCGCGCGGCAGCACGACGAACGCGATCACCGCGTAGTGCAGCGCGGCGGCAGCGATCACGAGCGCGTGGAAGACCTCGTGGTAGCCGAACACCTTCGGCCACGGGTTCGGGCGGCCGCTCGCGTAGACGACGGCGCCGACCACATACAGCAGCCCGCCGAGTCGCCAGGCCGGCCACCCCGAGCCAGCCGATCGCCGCGGGCAGCTCGCCGAACACCGCGCGGTGACCCAGCCGAGGGCCACGTACACCGCCGCGAACAGCCACTTCGGCGCGTCGATCCAGAGCAGCTTGAAGATCACGCCGCCGAGCGCTCCCGCCCACAGCACGATCAGGATCGGCGTCGCGAGCGAGCCCTTCAGCGCCAGCAGCGCCACCGGCGTGTAGGTGCCGGCGATCAGCACGAAGATCATCGAGTGGTCCAGGCGCCTCATCCAGCGCCGCGCCGTCGGGCGCCAGGTGACGCGGTGGTAGAGGGCGCTCGTGCCCAGCAGCGCCGGAGACGGCGACCGCGTAGATCCCCGCCGCCACGCGCGACTCGGCCGTCGGAGGCCGCGAGGATCAGCGCGACGCCGCAGGCGACGAGACGAAGAACGCGTACTCGTGCGAGACGCCGCGCAGCCGGGGCTTGACCGGCATCGACGGGACGAGGTTCATGGTCAGACGGTAGCGCGCCGGGACGGCGGGCGACACCCGCACCGGCTACGCGACCGTGCCCGGCGGGGGTTGCCCGCCCGCGAGAGCCTGCGCGCAAGCCCAGCACTTGAACGCCGGCAGGAAATCTGCCACAACTACCACTTAGATTTATACAGCGTACCCGAAGGAGCATTGACACATGGCCAAGACCATAGGCATCGACCTCGGCACGACGAACTCGTGCATGGCCGTGCTCGAGGGTGGCGAGCCCACCGTGATCGAGAACGCCGAGGGCGGTCGCACGACCCCGTCGGTGGTCGCGTTCACCGCCTCGGGCGAGCGCCTCGTCGGCACCGTCGCCAAGCGCCAGGCCGTCACGAACCCGCAGAACACGATCTTCTCGATCAAGCGCTTCATGGGCCGCAAGGAGGCCGAAGTCCGCGAGGAGGAGTCGATCGTCCCCTACAAGGTCGTCGCCGGCCCCAACGGCGACGCGCGCGTCGAGGTCTGCCGGCGAGCAGCACTCCCCGCCGGAGATCTCCGCGATGATCCTGCAGAAGCTCAAGGCCGACGCCGAAGCCTACCTCGGCGAGGCCGTCGACTCGGCCGTCATCACCGTCCCGGCGTACTTCAACGACGACCAGCGCCAGGCGACCAAGGACGCCGGCAAGATCGCCGGCCTCGACGTCAAGCGCATCATCAACGAGCCGACCGCGGCCTCGCTGGCCTACGGGCTCGACAAGGAGACCGACCAGACGATCCTCGTCTTCGACCTCGGCGGCGGCACCTTCGACGTGTCGGTGCTCGAGATCGGCGACGGCGTGTTCGAGGTCAAGTCCACCGCCGGCGACAACCACCTCGGCGGCGACAACTTCGACAAGGCGATCGTCGACTGGCTCGTCTCGGAGTTCAAGAAGTCCCAGGGCATCGACCTGAGCGCCGACCCGATGGCGCTGCAGCGCCTGTACGAGGCGGCGGAGAAGGCCAAGATCGAGCTCTCCACCACGCAGGAGACGCAGATCAACCTGCCGTTCATCACGGCCGACGCCTCCGGCCCGAAGCACCTCGACACGCGCCTGACGCGCGCCAAGCTCGCCGAGCTGACCTCCGAGCTGCTCGACCGCGTCGTCGGCCCCGTGCGCCAGGCGCTGGACGACGCCAAGAACAAGGGCGTCAAGGAGATCGACCACGTCGTGCTCGTCGGCGGCATGACGCGCATGCCCGCGGTGCAGGAGAAGGTCAAAGAGCTCACCGGCAAGGAGCCCCACCGCGGCGTCAACCCCGACGAGGTCGTCGCGGTCGGCGCCGCGATCCAGGCCGGCGTGCTCGCGGGCGACGTCAAGGACGTGCTGCTGCTCGACGTCACCCCGCTGACGCTCGGCATCGAGACCAAGGGCGGCGTGATGACGAAGCTGATCGAGCGCAACACCACGATCCCGACCCGCAAGGGCGAGGTCTTCTCGACCGCCGAGGACAACCAGCCGTCGGTCGAGATCCACGTGCTGCAGGGCGAGCGCGAGATGGCGCAGTACAACAAGTCGCTCGGCAAGTTCCAGCTGACCGGCATCCCGCCGGCGCCGCGCGGCATCCCGCAGATCGAGGTCGCGTTCGACATCGACGCCAACGGCATCCTCAACGTCTCGCCGAAGGACCTCGGCACGGGCAAGGAGCAGAAGATCGAGATCAAGGCCGGCTCCGGCCTCTCCGACGACGAGATCAAGAACATGGTCTCCGACGCCGAGTCGCACGCCGAGGAGGACCGCAAGGCACGCGAGCTGGCCGAGGCGCGCAACAACGGCGAGAACGCCGCCTACCAGGCCGAGCGCCAGCTCGCCGACCTGGGCGACCAGGTCGACGCGGACTCCAAGGCCGATCGAGGAGGCGATCAAGGAGGTCCGCGAGGTGCTCGAGTCCGAGGACGCGGCCGCGATCAACGCACAAGGCCGAGGCGCTGCAGACGGCCTTCCACGCGGTCTCCGAGGCGATGTACCAGCGCGCCCAGCAGGAGCAGGCCGCCGCCGGAGGTGACGGCGCGGCGCCCGACGGGCGAGGGCGCGTCCTCCGACGAGGAGGACGTCGTCGATGCCGAGGTCGTCGACGAGCCCAAGGCTTAGGCCGCGATGACCGACAGCGACCTAGACAGCTCGGTGACCAGACCGCGCCAGCCCCCGGCGGAAGGCGGCGGGGAGAGGCGGCGCCGCCGGTGCCGAGGAGCTCCCGCGCCGGCTCGAGCAGGACGCCTGCGGGGGAGGCGCTCGCGCGGCGACGTCGACGAGCTCGATCGGCGCGTGAAGCGCGCCCAGCGCGACGAGTACCTCGCGCTCGCGCAGCGCACGCAGGCCGACTTCGAGAACTACCGCAAGCGCGTCGCGCGCGACGCGGCGCCGCGCAGGAGCGCGGGTCGCCACCTCGCGAAGGAGTGCTGCCGGCGCTCGACAACCTCGACCGCGCGCTCGAGGCCGCGGACGAGGACGACCCGCTGCTGCGAGGGCGTGCGCCTCGTGCGCGCGGAGCTGGGGGCGCTCGCGCGCGCCGGCATCGAGTCGTTCGGCCCGCCGGCGAGCCCTTCGACCCGGAGGGCCACGAGGCGGTCGCGACCGCCCAGCAGCCGCCGGGCGGGAGCCACGAGCGGCACCGTCGTCGAGGTCTACCAGCACGGCTACCGCCTCGGGTCCAGCATCCTCAGGCCGGCGCGCGTGTTCGTGGCGGCCTAGCGAGGAGACATATGGCAACCCGTCCCGACCAATACAAGACTCTCGGGGTCGACAAGAAGGCGAGCGCGGAGGAGATCAAGAAGGCCTACCGCAAGCTCGCGCGCAGTACCACCCCGACCGCAACCCCGACGACAAGCAGGCCGAGGAGCGCTTCAAGGAGATCTCGCAGGCGTACGACGTGCTCGGCGACCCCGAGAAGCGCAAGCAATACGACAGCGGAACCGGGCGGTTCACGGCCGGCGCCGGCCCGGCGGCGGCTTCGGCGGCTTTGGCAACTTCGACTTCGACGCCTCCTCGATGGGCGACATCCTCTCCAACCTGTTCGGCGGGTCCCGCGAGCCGCCGGCGCGTGCGCACAAAGCCGCGCGCGGAAAAAGAGGCACCGACCTCGAGGCTCAGGTCTC
>CAWGWU010000014.1:0-75321 GCA_963826345.1 uncultured Solirubrobacteraceae bacterium | reverse complement strand
CAACCGATGAGCGCGATCTCACAGGAGCGTGCCGACGTCCTGCGGCAGCGGATCGGCCGCGTCGGCGTCTGGCTGGGCGCGCTCGCCCTGCAGCCGGCGGACGAGGAGCGCGCGGCCCTCGCCACGATCGAGTCGCTCGGATACGGCGCCGCGTGGTTCGGTGAGGGCCCCGCCAACCGGGAGGCGCTCTCGCACGCAGCACTGCTGCTCGCGGCCAGCGAGCAGATCATGCTGGCCACGGGCATCGCGAACATCTGGGCGCGCGACGCAGCCGCGGCGATCAACGGCGCGAACACCCTCAACGAGGCGTTCGGCGAGCGTTTCCTGCTCGGCCTCGGAGTGAGCCACGCCCCGATCGTGAACTCACGCGGGCACGACTACTCCAAGCCGCTCACGGCGATGCGCAACTACCTCGAGGCGATCGACCGGCAGACGTACGGCGCGCCGGCACCCGCGCATGCCTCCCCCATCATCCTCGCCGCGCTGCGGCCACGGATGCTCGAACTCGCACGCGATCACGGCGCGGGGGCGCACCCCTACTTCGTGCCGCCCGAGCACACCGTGCGGGCGCGCGAGGCCCTCGGCGCGGTTCCTCTGCTCGCACCCGAGCAGGCGGTCGTGCTGGAGCGTGATCCCTCGCGTGCGCGTGCGCTCGGGCGCCACCATATGGCGATCTACCTGCGCCTCCCCAACTACGTCAACAACCTTCGCGAGCTCGGGTTCGGCGATGAGGACCTCGAGCGAGGCGGCAGCGACCGACTGGTGGACGCGATCGTCGCCTGGGGCGACGAGGACCAGATCGCCGGCCGGATCCGCGATCACCTGGACGCCGGCGCCGACCACGTCGCGGTCCAGGCGTGTGCGGAGAGCCCGTCCGAGGCGCTTCGGTGTCTCGAGCGCCTGGCTCCGGCGCTCACCTCGGCCTGAGACACGAGGCCCCTGAATCGGGCCTGGAGCTCGCGCTCCGCCCGCACGCTGCCGTTAGGCTGGCGCGGATGCCCGCGAGGATCGACCGAGGTCACCTCCGCTCGCTGCTTGAGTCCGAGCTTGCGCGCTTTCGTCAGGCCAACCCGCGATCGGCCGAGCTGCACACACGCGCGCTCGCTTCTCTGGTCGGGGGCGTGCCGATGCCGTGGATGATGCGCTGGGCGGGAGGATTCCCGGTCACCGCCGCGCACGCGCAGGGCGCCAGGATCATCGACGTCGACGGGCACGAATACGTCGACCTCTGCCTCGGCGATACGGGCGCGATGACGGGCCACGGCTTCCCCGAGCTGCTCGATGCGCTCGGCGACCGCGCCGGACGCGGCCTCACGCTGATGCTGCCGACGCCGGACGGACCATGGGTCGGCGAGGAGCTCTCGCGGCGGTTCGGCCTGCAGCGCTGGATGTTCACGCTGTCCGCCACCGACGCCAACCGTACGGCGCTTCGCGTGTGCCGCCAGATCACACGGCGCCCCAAGGTGCTCGTGTTCTCCTACTGCTACCACGGCTCGGTCGATGAGGCGTTCGCGGTCGCCGACGGAGCCGGCGCTACCCGCTCGCGCGAGGGCAACGTGGGGCCCGCCGTGGATCCGAGCGTGACGACGATCGCGGTCGAGTTCAACGACCTCGACGCTCTCGAGCGCGCGCTCGCCGGCGGGCAGGTCGCGTGCGTGCTCGCTGAGCCTGCGATGACGAACATGGGCATCGTGCTGCCCGACGCCGGCTACCACGACGCCCTGCGCGAGCTCACGCGAAGAAACGGAACGCTGCTGATCATCGACGAGACGCACACCATCTCCCAGGGCCCGGGCGGCTGCACCTCGGCGTGGGGCCTTGAGCCCGATCTGCTGACGATCGGCAAGGCGATCGGCGGCGGAGTGCCGTGCGGCGCGCTCGGCATGGCCGAGCAGGTGCACAGCGACATGCTCGCCCAACCCGGCGGCGACTACACCGACACCGGTGGTGTCGGCGGCACGCTCGCCGGCAACGCGCTCTCGCTCGCTGCCATGCGTGCGACCCTCTCGAGCACGCTCGGCGACGACAGCTACCGGCACACGATCCCGCTCGCGGGCCGCTTCACAGACGGTGTGCGGGGCGCCGTGGAGCGCCGCCGGCTGCCGTGGAGCGTCACGCAGCTCGGCTCTCGCGCGGAGTACCGTTTCGAGCCGAGGCCCGCGCGCAACGGCACCGAGGCCCATGCTCGGGCGGACCATGAGCTCGAGCGCTACCTTCACCTGCACGCACTGAACCGAGGCCTGCTCCTGACACCGTTTCACAACATGGCACTGATGTGCCCGAGCACCAGCGCGGCGGATGTCGACCGCCACACCGAGCTGTTCGAGGATGCCCTGGAAACACTGCTCCCTGCCGGAGGCGGAGTTGCCTGAGCGGTTCAGCGACGCCGGGCTGGAGGGTATCCACTCCGTCGCGCAGGGGCACGTCGGCGATCTGCTCGTCCCCGGGCTCGTCGCGCTCGTGGCCCGCGGCGATCACGTCCACGTAGAGGCCCTCGGGACACTCAGCGTCGGCGGCTCACCCGTCGCCCGCGACTCGCTGTTCCGCATCGCCTCGATCACCAAGCCGATAACCGCGGCCGCCACAATGATCCTCGCCGGCGAGGGGCTGTTCGGCATCGATGAGCCCGTCGACCGCCTGCTGCCCGAGCTCGCGGGCCGGCGCGTCCTCAGCCGCGCGGACGGCCCGCTGGAGGACACCGTGCCCGCGGAGAGGGCGATCACCGTGCGTGACCTCCTCACCTTCACGTTCGGCTTCGGGATGGCGATGGACATGTTTGCCTCGCCCACCCCCTGGCCGATCGTGGCGGCGAGCGACCAGCTGCGCCTCGCGACGATCGGGCCGCCCGACCCGGACGTGCAGCCCGATCCCGACACGTGGATCGCCGGGCTCGGCCGGCTGCCGCTGATCGCGCAGCCCGGGGAGCGCTGGCTCTACAACACGGGCGCCTCGGTGCTCGGCGTGCTGCTGGCGCGGGCGGCCGGCGAACCGCTCGCGGACGTGCTGCGCGCGCGGCTGTTCGAGCCGCTGGGCATGCGTGACACGGCGTTCTGGACCGATCAGAGCAGCCGGCTCGCGACCGCCTACCGGCCGACGCCCGACGGGCTCGTGGTGCAGGACGAGCCGGTGGGCGCCTGGAGCAGGCCTCCTGCTTTCGGGGACGGAGCCGCAGGCCTCGTTTCCAGCGCGGATGACCTGTTCGCGTTCGCGCGCATGCTGCTGGCCGGCGGCGCGCCCGTGATGCCCGAGGATGCCGCGCGGGCGATGTGCGTCGATCAGCTCACCGAGTCCCAGCGCGCCCACGGCGGCCTCGGGCCGGGTTTCTTCTCGGGCCGCTCCTGGGGGTTCTGCCAGGCGGTGATGGACGACGGCTCGTTCGGCTGGGACGGCGGCTTCGGCACGACGTGGCTGGTCGACCCCGCGCGGGATCTCACGGTGATCGTGCTCACGCAGCGGCTGTTCGAGTCTCCACGGCCGCCGCAGGTTCACCGGGACATCCGCGCGGCGGCGTACGCGGCGCTGGGAACCGACTGACCACGAGGAGGGCATCAGGCAATGACGATCATCATCACGGCGACCACGCATCTTCGCCCCGACATGCGCGAGCGGGCGATCGAGGCGGCGCACACGCTGCAGGCCGAGACGCTCCACGAGCCGGGATGCATCGAGTACCGTTTCTGGACGGCGACGGAGGACCCCGACGCGATCCTCGCCCTGGAGATCTGGGAGAGCGACGAGGCGCTCGCGAGCCATCTGCGTGCGCCGCACGTCGCCCGATTCAACGAGACCCTCGCGGGCGCGCTCGACGCGCCGCTCACCGTCACGCGCCACGAGGTGAGCGCGAGCGGCCCGCTGCGCGGCTGAGAGGACGTGCGACCACTCGCTTGCGGGTATTGACGGCGGCGGCGCGCGGGCGTAGCGTTCCGGTTGCGAAGGTCTACTGGGGGTAGGCCAGAGGGTTCGCAGCAAGTTCAAGGAGGGACTGGGATGGGGCATTGGAGAGGGAATTCACGGAGGGTCATCCCTCGCGTGATCGCGGTCGTCGCGCTGATGGATGCGGCCTACAGGCTGTTCATGCGCGAGCCGCTTCGCAGGTCACTCGGCATCGCAAGGACCGCCTGAGGGAGGCACGGCGTGCGTCCGGGCGCCCGGGACTGCGCCCGGGCGCCGTCACGCCGCGTGGACACGAGCAGGCGGCCGGCGACACGCGTCCGCCTGCGCTGACGCACCCGGACGCATCGATAGTCTTCCGCGCCAAATGAACTACTCGAAGGGTCTGCACGAGGTCGGTGAGGGCCTGTACGCATACCTGCAGCCCGACGGCAGCTGGGGCTGGAGCAACGCGGGGCTCATCACCGACGGCGACTGCACGCTGCTCGTCGACACCCTCTACGACCTGTCGCTGACGGGCGAGATGCTGAAGGCCATGCGCGACGCGGTGCCGGCCGCCGAGCGGATCGAAACGCTCGTCAACACCCACGCCAACGGCGACCACTGCTACGGGAACCAGCTTGTGGAGGGTGCTCGCATCCTCGCCTCAAAGCGAACCGCCGAGGAGATGCCCGAGCTGCCCCCCGCCGCCATGGCCGCGATTGTGGAGCAGGCGCCGGCGATGGGAGACCTCGGCGAGTTCTTCCTGCAGTGCTTCGGTGCATTCGACTTCACCGGGATCGAGCTGGCGTTGCCGGATGAGACCTTCAGCGGCGAGATGACCATGCGGGTCGGCAGCCGGCGCCTTGACCTGCTGGAGGTCGGGCCGGCGCACACCCGGGGGGACACGCTCATCCACCTCCCCGATGACCGCGTCCTGTTCACCGGCGACATCCTCTTCTCAGGCGCCCATCCGATCGCGTGGGCGGGGCCGGTGTCCAACTGGATCGCGGCGTGCGACCGGATCCTCGCGATGGACGTGGATGTGATCGTGCCCGGGCACGGCGCCGTTGCGGGCCCCGACGCAGTCCGAGAGGAGCGGGCCTACTTCGTGTACCTCTACGAGCAGGCGCGCTCTCTTCACGCGCAGGGGATGGACGTCATGCAGGCGGCGCGCGCGCTGAACATGGACCGCTGGGCGAGCTGGGGCGAGCCCGAGCGCCTCGTCGTGAACGTCGCGAACATCTACGCCGAGCTCAATGGCGATGAGGAGCCGCTGAACCCGCTGACGGCCTTCCAGCAGATGGCAAAGCTGGCGCGAGGCGGATGAGCCGCCGGTGACGTTCACCCACAGGCTCCGTGTGCGCTACGGCGAGTGTGACCCGCAGAACATCGTCTTCAACGCCAACTACCTGCTGTACGTGGACGTTGCCTTCACCGAGTTCTGGCGGGAGGCGCTTGGGCCCTGGCAGGAGATGGTCGACCGCGGCGTCGACATCGTCGTCGCCGAGACGAATCTGCGATTCCACTCACCTGCCCGCTTCGACGACGAGATCGACGTGAGGGTCCACATAGACCGGCTCGGAGAGACGTCGATCACCACCGAGATGGACATCATGCGCGGCAAGGAGCTCCTGGTCGCGGTCCGCGTGCGGCACGTCTGCGTGGAGACGGGCGCAGGTGCCGGCGGAGATCCGGGCCTTCCTGAGAACGTGCGGTCCACGCGGCTGCCTGATTGGGTGCGTGCCGGCCTGCAGCGATTCGCCGCGCCGTCGAGCGCGGCCTGAAACCGGCGGTGAGCGGGTGCGCCCGACGGGTGTGAAGAAAGACCGTTCAGCGCCCGGCGCCTTTTTTCCGGAACGTGCGGGGTGGATCTTCGTGCCCCCCTTGCGCTCGCCGCGGTGTGTCCCTAGGTTGCTCGCAGACGCGGTTCGGAGCCGTCAAGAGCGAGGCCACTGAGGTGTGAGGCCGCGCCACCTGAATCGGAGGGCCCACGGGTCAGCCGAGGAGGGTTCCTCAAACGGCCCGGGCCGCGTCTCTTTCGTTCCCGGAGACACCCCCGCCGTAACCGCCGGCCGCTCCACCACGTGAGCGACTTCTCAGGAAACTCTCAGCAAGTGCCTACGCTGTCCCCAGCGGCGGCCGCTGCAATGCACGTGAGCCCACACCCAGGGTCCGTCGCGAAACGAGAGGAACGCCCGAGATGTTCACGCTCACCGAAAGCCCCACTCGACGGACACCTCCGCGGGTCCACGGCCGCGTGATCGTCGCACTGCAGCGCGACCCGCGCGCGGCGCGCGCGTAGGCTGTCCGCCATGTCCGAGAGCAACGGCCATCGCGTCCTTGTCGTAGACGACGAGCCGAACATCGTCGAGGTCGTCACGATGGCGCTTCGCTTCCAGGGCTTCGAGGTCGAGGGTGCAGCGAACGGGCGAGAGGCGCTCGCTGCCGTCACCTCCTTCAAACCCCACCTGATAGTGCTCGACGTGATGCTCCCCGACATGGAGGGCTTTGAGGTCGCGGAGCGCCTCGGCGCGCAGCGTGCAGGGGTGCCGATCATCTTCCTCACGGCCCGCGACGCGACGAGCGACAAGATCCGCGGGCTCACCGGCGGCGGCGATGACTACATGACCAAGCCCTTCAGCCTCGAGGAGCTCGTCGCGAGGATCCGCACGATCCTGCGGCGCAGCGGCCAGGCGCCCGCCGAGTCCGGCCGGCTCGTGTTCGAGGACCTCGAGCTCGACGAGGAGTCGCGTGAGGTGACGCGCGCCGGCCAGCCGATCGAGCTCACCGCCACCGAATACCGGCTCCTGCGCTACCTGATGCTGAACCCGAGGCGCGTGATGACCCGCGCGCAGCTTCTGGACCACGTCTGGAACTACGACTTCGGCGGCGACGGGCGCGTGCTCGAGACCTACATCAGCTACCTGCGCAAGAAGCTCGATGCGCACGGCCCATCGCTGATCAAGACGGTTCGCGGCGTCGGATACGCGCTACAGGCGCCGCGCGGCTGATGGCCTCACTGCGCTCGCGGGTCCTGGCCAGCGTGCTGTTGCTCTCGGCCGCAGGCCTGATCCTGCTCGCTGCCGTCACCTACGCCGAGCAGCGCTCCTTCCTGATGGGCCGAGTCGATCAACAGGTGCGGGCCGCCGTGCCCGCGATGTCGATCGCGCTGGACCGCGAAGGGTTCGTCCCCGTCTCGCGCCCGAAGGCGACCGCCACCACGAGCACACCCGGCGAGACGAGCACCAACGGCCAGAGCGGGCACGGCGCCCGCCACGGCCAGGCGGGAGCGGCAGCCGGCGGCGTGCGCGGCGCCGTCGTCGAGGTCGGCCCGGAGCCGAACCTGCCGCCGGGCACCTACGGGCTGCGGATGGAACCGGACGGGAAGATCCTCGGCCACACCCTCATCACGTACGGGCAGACGGCTCCCGCTCCGCCCAAGATCCCGAAGGACGCGCCGATCGGGAAGCTGTTCACGGTCGACTCGGTCGGCAGCTCGGGCCTGCACTACCGCGCCTACATCAGCCAGGACCCGGAGGACCGCGGGCTCACGCTGGTCGCCGTCCCCCTGCACGAAGTCGAACAGACGCTCAGCCGCCTGCTCATCGTCGAGGGGCTGCTGATCGCCGGCGTGCTCGTGGCCCTGGGCGTGAGCGCGTTCTTCGTCGTGCGGCTGGGCCTGCGGCCGCTTGACCGCATGGAGGTCACCGCGGGCGCGATCGCCGGCGGCGAGCTCTCGCGCCGCGTCAGCCCCGCGACGACGAAGACCGAGGTCGGCCGCCTCGGGCTCGCCCTGAACGCGATGCTCGACCGCCTCGAGCAGGCGTTCGCGATGCGCACCGAGAGCGAAGAGCGGCTCCGTCGTTTCCTTGCCGACGCCTCGCATGAGCTGCGCACCCCCCTCGCCTCGATACGCGGCTACGCCGAGCTGTTCCGGATGGGCGCGACCGAGGATCGCGAGGGCACCGAGCTCGCGATGCGCCGGATCGAGGAGGAGTCCGCGCGGATGGGCGTCCTGGTCGAGGATCTGCTGACGCTGGCAAGGCTCGATGAAGAACCCGAGCCCAGGCGCGAGCGCGTCGATGTCGCCTCACTGGCGTCCGACGCCGCGCTCGACGCCCGAGCGACGGCGCCCGAGCGCTCGATCGAGGTGAGCGCGCCCGAGGAGGCAATAGTGCTCGGCGACTCACACCAGCTCACCCAGGTGCTCGCGAACCTGCTCCGAAACGCTCTCGTGCACACACCCGCCGGGACACCGATCGAGGTGTCGGTGACGAGGGAGGGCGGTGACGTCGTCCTGAGCGTGCGCGATCACGGCCCGGGGATACCCGCGGGCGCCCACGAGAGCCTGTTCGACCGCTTCTGGCGAGCCGAGGCCGGCCGCGGCAGGGGCAAGGCCGGCGCGGGCCTGGGCCTCGCGATAGCGCACGACGTGGTGCTCGCCCACCAAGGCACGATCAGCGCGCATGATGCGCCCGGCGGCGGGGCCCTGTTCCTCGTGCGCCTGCCCGCCGCGGTCGCTCAGCGGGCCCCCGCTCGAGCCTCCTGAGCCTCGCCGGGGGCTCTCAGGCTCCTCTCAGCGAGGTCCAACGTAGCGCTGAGGGTACCTCTCGATACTCGTAGGAGTAAGGCATCACCAACCGGAAAGGCTGCCAATGACGTTCTCGCTCGCAATCGCCCTCAACATCCTGTTCGACCTCGCCGTCCTCGGCGGCCTCGCTTGGGTCATGACACGTGCAGGCAGGCTCGCGCCGCACACCTCCAACGCCGGCGCCCGACCCGCGCCGGTGGCCGTGGCGCCCCTTGCCCACCTCCCGCGGCCGGCCCGCGCGGGTTCCCGCCGTACCCCGGTCGCCGCGTAGTCCTCGCGGTCACCACCAGCGCAGCATCCGCCGCCGCCTTCCCCCCGGGCGGCGGCGGCCGTTAAGCCTCCGACCCCGGCCTGGCCGGCTCGCCCCGCAGCTCAGCGGTCGGGCGGGGCTCGTCATTCGCACGCCCCGCAGCGCCGCGTCAAAACCCTCATCGACGGCCCAGGCTTCTCACAGCAGGCTCTCAGGTTCGCGCGGTTTCATGAATCACATGACATCGATCCTTCATTCATCCGTCGCAGCGACCGCGGTCGGCCCGCACCTGTTCTGGATCACCAGCCGCGCCGCGGGCGTCGCCGCCCTACTGCTCTCGAGCCTGGCCGTCAGCATGGGCCTGCTGATGGGCGGACGCATGTCCAAGGGCCGCCGGCCCGACCTGCGCGTGACCCACGAGGCTCTGTCTCTGGCAACGCTCGCGGCGATCGCGGTACACGGCCTGACGCTGATCGGAGACAGCTTCCTTCACCCCACGCTCGCGGAAGTCGCAATCCCCTTCGCGGGCTCCTACAAGACGCTCTGGACCAGCACCGGAATCATCGCCTTCTGGGCCATGCTCCTGCTGGGCCTCTCCTACTACGCCCGCACCAAAATCGGCATGCAGCGCTGGCGGGTGCTTCACCGCTTCACCGCGCTCGCGTGGGTCCTCGGCGTCGTGCACTCGCTCGGCATGGGCACCGACGCCGGCCAGGCTTGGTTCCTGGTGATGACCGCGATCGCCGTGGTCCCGGCAACCGCGCTGCTGCTCATGCGCTGGTTCTCCCACCCTGAGAGCAACACCCCGGATGTCAGGGGCACGGCATGAGCGGGCGCGTCGTCATCGTCGGCGGCGGCCTCGCCGGACAGCGCTGCGCCGAGACCCTTCGGCGCAGCGGCCACGAGGAGCCGATCGTGATCGTCTGCGAGGAGCCCCACAGGCCCTATGACCGGCCGCCGCTCTCCAAGGAGGTACTGATGACGGAGGGCGCGGAGGAGTCCGTCAGCTTCAGGCCCGAGGAGTGGTACGAGCAGAAGGGCATCGAGCTTCGCTCGGCGCGCCGGCCGGCGCCCTGGATGCGGCCCGCAGGATCGTGCAGCTCAGCGACGGGAGCGAGCTCCCCTATGAGCACCTGCTGATCGCCACGGGCAGCCGCCCACGGCGCCTGGCGGCCCTCGACGGGTTTGAGAACGTCGGCTTCCTGCGGACGCTCGAGGACTCGCTGAGGCTGCGCGCGGCTCTCACACCGGGTTCCCGGCTGCTGGTCATCGGAGCGGGCTTCATCGGCCAGGAGGCCGCGTCCGCGGCATGCGCGGCCGGCGCTGAGGCGACGATCGTCGAGGCGGGCCCGGCTCCCCTCGGGGCGATCCTCGGCAACGAGGTCGGCGGCTGGTTCGCCGAGCTGCACCGCTCCCAGCGGCGTGCGCGTCCTGCTCGGCGAGCAGGTCACGCAGGTCCACGGCTCGGAGAGGATCCAGTCGGTCACCCTCGCCGGCGGCGAGAGGATCGCCTGCGACCACGTGCTTGTGGGCGTCGGCGTGCAGCCCAACCTCGACTGGCTCGACGAGGCCGAATTCGACCGCGCCGGCGTGCGCACGGACATCGACGGAAGGACCGAGGTCCCCGGCGTATACGCGGCGGGCGACGCCGCTGCGCTGCTCGATACGGTGCTCGGGCGCCACGTGCCCGGAAACCACTGGGAGAGCGCGGCCCGCCAGGGCACCCGCGCCGCCAAGGCGATGCTCGGCCTGGACCCGGGCCCCGCGAGCGTGTCGAGCTTCTGGAGCGACCTCCACGGGACCCGCATCCAGTATCTCGGGCACGCCCCGATCGCCGACCGCGTCACCTACGACGGCGACCCCGCGTCACTTGACTTCACGGCCACTTTCACCCGCGAAGAGCGCCCCGTCGCGGTGCTGCTCGCGGGCCGCCCACGGATGCTCCCGCAGGCGCGGGAGCTGCTCGCAAACAGCAACTAAGGAGACACCCATGGCATACACGGCTCACGTAGACGAGAACACCTGCTCCGCCCACGGGGACTGCGAGGAGCTCGCGCCGGAGATCTTCCGCCTCGACGACGTCGCGGTGGTGATCGGTACCGGGCAGGACGAGCTGATGCTCGA
Organism: uncultured Solirubrobacteraceae bacterium; assembly: GCA_963826345.1. GTDB lineage: Bacteria > Actinomycetota > Thermoleophilia > Solirubrobacterales > Solirubrobacteraceae > Palsa-744. Next base: position 64,483 of record CAWGWU010000014.1, on the reverse strand, counting down.
GGCCGCACGGGCATGCCCCGCCGTGGCGATCAGCATCACCGACTCCAGCACAGGCGAGCAGATCTACCCGTGATCGGCGCCGGCGGGCACAGACACTCAGGGTCCTCTCAGCTTCGCTTCAGGAGACCTCATAGGCGCCCGCTCGACACTGTTCTCAGCCACCCCTCCCCCGACCAAGTACCAGGAGCACTGAATGAGCAACGGCGAATCGCACTCCACCCCACCGTCCGCGACCGACTCGGCGATGCGCGCAAAGGCGCTCGCCGCAGCCCGGCGCGAGGCGATGGCCCGGCGCGCGCGGCGCATCCGCAAGTCGGTTGCCGGGATCTCGCAGCGCCCTCTTCGTCGTCGCGTTCCTGGCCATCTCCGTGCAGCTCGCGTCCGGGCACGACCCGTCGCTGAGCGCCGCGGAAGCCCGACGCGCAGCCGCCGGCAACCTCGTCGCCAGCAAGAGCAGCGAATCGGCAACGGCCCCCGGCGCCGAAGCACCCCGCAGCGAAGGCGGCGATGACTCGGGCTCCGGCGAATCCACGGCGGCCACCCCGACCGAAGAAACGGCCTCCTCCGCCGCACAGGGCAGCGAAGAACCAGCGCCGGTGACAACCTCACAGTCATGAGCGGGCGCGAGGCGCAGCAGGAGTTCGCCTGCTTCGGCTCGCGCTGCACAGTTATCGTCGCGGGAGCCGGTCCCGGCGGCTCGGCCGAGGAGGCCGCGCTGCAGGCACGCCGGAGCCTGCTCGAGTGGCATCAGCGCTTCTCCCGCTTCGAGCCGGGCAGCGAGCTCAGCCTCCTGAACGCGGACCCGCGCGAGACGGTCCCGGTGAGCCCGGAGATGGCCCGCCTGGCGAGCGCGGTGACCCGCGCAGGTTCGATCAGTGGCGGGCTTGTGGACGCCACCCTCGTCGAGCAGATCCAGCGTGCCGGCTACACCGGCGACATCGCCGAGCCGCTCGGACTGGCGCGCGCCCTCGCGCTCGCGCCCGCGAGGGCGCCCGGGTCGCCTTCGCCCTCACAGGGCTGGAAGCTCGTGCGCGTCGACGAGGAGGCCCGCACCATCACCCGGCCTCCCGGGGTGATGCTCGACAGCGGAGGCATAGCGAAGGGCATGTTCGCCGACCTGATCGCCGAGCAGCTCGCCTCGCACGCGGGCTTCGCCGTCAACTGCGCCGGTGATCTCGCGGTGGGCGGCGAAAGCGGCCTGCGCAGGCAGATCAACGTCGAGAGCCCGTTCGACGGGAGCATCCTTCACACGTTCAGCTCCGCCCGCACGGGTGTCGCCACGAGCGGTATCGGGCGCCGCAGCTGGCTCGGCGCCGACGGCCTGCCCGCGCACCACCTGCTTGACCCGGGAACCGGCCGCCCCGCCTTCACCGGCGTCGTTCAGGTCACAGCGCTCGACCCCGAGGCGCTCGCCGCGGAGGTCCGCGCGAAGGCAGCGATCCTCAGCGGACCCGAGCGGGCCGGCTCATGGCTCACCCACGGCGGAGTGGTCGTGTTCGACGACGGCTCCCACGAGGTGATCGCTGCTCCCCCCACGGTGTCACTCAGCGACCTCTCAGGGTTCGCCAACGCCACTCGCACACGCGCGGGGCACGATGGGTGAATGAGAACAACACTCGAACACATCGAAACCCCGCCCAACGCGACGCGCGCCGCGGCCACGCCGCCCACGCAGGTCGACGTCGTGATCCCTGTCTACAACGAGCAGGAGGTGCTCGCCGACAGCGTGCACAGGTTGCATCGGCACCTGGCGAGCAGCGCCTTCACCTTCCAGATCACGATCGCAGACAACGCCAGCACCGATGACACGCTGATGGTCGCGCGAGCCCTGCAGCAGGAGCTTCCCGCGGTGCGGGTGCTGCACCTGGAGCTCAAGGGCCGCGGCCGTGCGCTGCGCGCTGCGTGGAGCTCAAGCCAAGCCGACGTCGTGGCCTACATGGACGTGGACCTCTCGACCGACCTCGCCCACCTCGAGGACCTCGTGCGCCCGCTGCTCGAGGGCCACGGCGACATCGCGATCGGCTCACGGCTCGCGCCCGGCGCACTCGTCACCCGCTCCGCCCGGCGCGAGGTGATCTCACGCACCTACAACATGATCCTGCGCGTGGCGCTCAGCGCCGGCTTCTCGGACGCCCAGTGCGGATTCAAGGCCGCCCGCACGCGTGTGATCCAGGATCTGCTCCCGGACATCCAGGACCAGCAGTGGTTCTTCGACACGGAGCTGCTGCACCTCGCGCAGCGCCGCAAGCTCTCGATCCACGAGGTGCCGGTGACATGGGTCGAGGACCCCGACTCCCGCGTTGACATCATCGCGACGGCCCGCGAGGACCTGCGCGGCGTGATGCGCCTTCGCTCGGGCCGCCCTGCAGATGGCGGAACGTCGCCGCTGCCCGCCCTGAGCGGCCATCACGCCTGAGCGCCTGCCGTCATACTCGCGCCGATGCGAGCCCTGGTGCAGCGCGTCAGCCGCGCTCAGGTGAGGGTGTCGGGCGAGGTCGTGTCCTCGATCGGCCCCGGTCTGCTGGTGCTGCTCGGCGTCAGGAGCGACGACACCGATCAGATCGCCGGCCGTCTCGCGGAGAAGGTGCTCGCGCTGCGCGTCTTCCCGGACGCCGCCGGGCAGATGAACGAGGCGCTCGGTGACCGCGAGATCCTCTGCGTGAGCCAGTTCACCCTCTACGGCGACACCCGCAGGGGCAACCGCCCCAGCTTCATCACGGCGGCGCGCCCCGAGATCGCAGAGCCCCTTTACGAGCGCTTCTGCGAGCGCGCCCGGGCGCGGCGCGGCGTGTTCGGCGCGGACATGGAAGTTGAAATGGTGGGCGACGGCCCTGTCACGGTGACGCTCGAGCTCTAAGCGCTCCCGCGCGCGTCACGGCGCCGGCGTGCTCCCCTGCACCGCCTGCGCTCCCACGGTGCCCGCGATCTCGGCGGCCGCCGCGGTGCCCGCCGTCGTCCACGTCGCGGTGAACGAGGCTTTCGGCATGCCGGAGGCCGACACAGTCAGGAGCGCTGTCGCGACGTCCCCGTTCACGGCGATCGGCGACGGCGCGAGCGTCACGGTGCCGCTCACGCGAACGCCCGGAACGAGCTCGTCGCCGGCGAGGGTGAGAAGCGACCCGCCGCTGCCGGCGGTCACCGAGCCGCCGTGGAGGCCGCCGTCCGGGCTCGCTTCGATTGCGCGGTATCGCGCGAGGGCGTCGCCCGCGGTGGATACCGCTGCCGCCGCCAGCCGCAGATCTGCTGCCGGCGCCGAGCCGCCCGCGGCCTGCTCGATCGGCGGCTGCGCCGCGAGCGACGGCGGATAGACCCCGACGGCGTGCAGGGCGGGCACGAGCGGAGCGCACGACGCGTCGAGCGCGTCGAGCGCATTCGGGGAGCTCACGAAGCGCGCGATCAGCGACGAGCCACAGACGGTGTCGCCCTCCCCGACGACGTGCGTCGCGTTCGCGAGCTCGATGAACCGGGCGTGCCCGCCGAGGAGCGCGAGCACCTTTGGCGAGTCGACCGGAGGAGTCCACGTGTCAAGTTCACCGCCGAGGACGAGCACCGGCATGCCGGCGGGAAGCAGCGGCGGGGGCCCGGACACCGGCGGCTGAGCGATCGACGGGCTCGGCCACCTCAGGCACGCGCTGTAGGCCTCGGTGTTCTGATCCTGGGAGAGCCACTCCGAGGTCGTGAACGGGGTGAACGTCGCGGCCGGCAACCCCGCTTCCGCTTCGCCGAGCTCCGACAGCCTCATCTGCGGGCTCGATCCCATCTCGAACAGCTGCGGATAGTCAAGGCACGAGACCGCCAGGTACAGCCCCGCCGAGTACTCGCGTGCAGGGATCCCGAAGTAAGCCTCATCTTCTGCCAGGCGCTGCGCATACAGGCGCAGCAGCGGCGCTGGATCGCCGCGAGGCCAGCGCTCGGGCTGCGGCGTCCAGACCCCTGTAGATCGCCGGGTCGCCGGCGGCGTCGTTCAGGAGATCGACGAGCCCGACGACGTCCATGGTGACTCGAAGGCGCCTTCCCGCGGGCCCCGGCACGACACCGGACACGGGTTTCGTGCGAAGCGTCTGGGCGAGCATCGAGATCCGCTGCCAGGATGATCCCGGCGCGGCCTGCGCGCACGCGGGAGCACGGCTGCAGACCGTGTCGAAGTCAGCCTGCATCGAGGCCTCGGTGCTGCGGTACCACGGGTCCAGGCCGAGACTCGGATAGGTCGAGTCGAGCGTGACGCTGCGGACCAGGTGCGGGTAGCGCGCCGCGAACACCTGCGCGAAGAAGGAGCCGTAGGAATCACCGTAGAGGTCGACCCTGCCGAGGCCCAGCGCGCCGATCACGGCCGCGAGGTCCTGCGCCGCGGCCGCCGATGTGAACAGGTCCGATGCATGCACGGGCGCCCCGCCCGGATACCGCCAGCGGCTGTTGAGGGCCGCGCCGCACGCTCCTGCCGCCTGCCTGAATGCTTCGCCGGCCGTGGGGCCGGAGAAGTTCTGAAGCTCGGGGCAGTTGATGGGGCTCGAGCGGCCGGTGCCGCGGTTATCGACGGTGAGCATGTTCCAGTGGTTGAGCAGCTGCCCGTACATTTCGGCGTAGTACGGCGCTGACCCGGTGGAGGGATAGCCGGGGCCGCCCTCCACCGGCACCGCGGTTCCGGAGGCCACTCCGGCCCCCGTTGCCGGATACAGGCGGTAGGCGATGTTGAGTCTCGGGCCCGACGGCGTGGCGTGGTCGAGCGGCACCGGCAGCGATCCGCAGTAGGCCAGCGGCGAGCTGCCACAGCGGCGCAGGTCCTGGGTGCCCACGCGCAGGGTGGCCCGCGGCGCGCGCTGCGCAGCGACGGCGGCCGGTGCACCGGCGAGCACGCAAGCGACAGCGCAGACCGTGGCGCGCGCGGTGCTCAGGCGGCTCATCCTCGCGCTCCTGCTGCCACGGACCACTCCCCTCGGTCGGTCGACGCCGTTCGGGCGGGAGTCTAGTGCCCGGCGCGCAGGGCCACTGCCGCCGGATCAAGCGAGAGGATTCGCACGTGCAGATGACCGCGCCACCGGTGAAGAAGGGTGACCGCCTGCTTCCGTGGATAGCGGCCGAGCGCGCCTTCCGTGCGTTCGTTCTGCTCGTGATCGGGATCGTCCTCGTGACACATCCCCACACGAACTGGGCGACTGAAATCCAGAGCCTGATCCAGAGGATGGGGCTCAACCCCAAAGAGAACTGGATCAGCAAACTGCTCGAGAAAATCGCGGGCATCGGGTCGCACCGCAACGTCACCTTCGGGCTGATCGCGCTCGGCTACGGCGCGCTGGAGGGAGCGGAGGCCTACGGGCTGTGGAACCGCAGGCGCTGGGGTGAGTGGCTGACGGTGATCGCGACTTCGCTTCTGTTCATCCCCGAGGTCTGGGAGCTGACGAAAAGCACAACGTTCCTGAAGGTCGGCGCCCTGCTGGTGAACATCGCGGTCGTCGCATACCTGCTGTGGCGCATACGCCGCGACCGCGGCGAGGGTGAGGATCTGCTGGTTTCGAGTCCGCGCTGAGCGGCGCGCTGGCAACGGGGCGCATGGCCGCTGCGGCCATGCGCCCCGTCCCGCCTGGCGCTGTGGCCTCCGAGGGGGTAGAGGCTCGCGCGGCAGCTACTTGACGGTGGTGGTGCAGCCGGCCGCCTTCAGGGCCTTGTTGGCCGCGCTCTTCTGAGACGCAGTAGCGTGCGAGTGCTTCTTCTTGAACGTCTTCGCATAGGACGCGCACTGGGTTTTGCTCCAATGCTTGGACGTGGACGCCATGGCGGGCGCGCCCACGCTGGCGACGCTGATTGCCGTTGCGACTGCTGCGGCTGCGATGCGTTGCTTGGTGAACACTTGATCTCCTTATCCGGGGGAACTCCGTTTGGAGATCACATCCTGCGCCGGGTGCGTAAAGCGATCCTTGGCGCACGGTGAGAGCGCGTCCACTGTGGAAGGAGCCTCATCCAGAGCTAGCGCACAGCTAACCTTCACTCGATCGGCGCCCAGCGGACGGGGCTCCTGCGATGCCGGACAGGCGGCGCGGCCGCCGGGTTTTCAATCTTCGTCGATCGCGTCCGGGTGAGCGTCAGCGGCGCCCTGCCCCTCCACAGCCATACGGCCCCGCCGGCCGCCCCGATGCGCAGCGGCTAGCTGCCTTCCCGCGGGCCGTAGAGCCGCTCGCTCGTGATCAGGGCCCCCGTCCCGGCCATCTCGTGGAGCAGCTGCAGCCACCCCTCGCTGGCCCGGGGGTGTCGATCACGCTAGTGATCATCGGGGCGTGCCGCCCGAGCGCCGCGATCCGTTCCCCGGACGGCGTCGCGGGCCCGTCATAGCCCCACTGCCCGCGCAGCGTGCTCGCTCCCGGCGCTCCCGCCCGCCGCAGCGCGCGGACGATCGCCTCGTGCAGGGTCCGGCCGCCGTGCCGGAGATCCTCGCGGGCGTAGACGGAGAGCCGGCAGAGTTCGCCGTTCTCCGCGTCCGCCCCGAGCGGGAACCCGCCGCCCCCGCGCTCACAGATGTTCGCGTCCCGCACCGTAATCGGCGCGAGCGGCAGCTCACCTGCGATGCGCTGCGCTGCCGCAGCGCTCGCCCCGGTCTCGCCGATCCCGACGATGAGCATCGGCACCTGGGAGTTGCGGGCGAAGAAACGCGCCCGCATGCGCTCACCGGCGACCGTGCCATCGACGCCGAGCAGCGCCGTCGCGGAGTGCATTCCGGTGGATCGCATCACTTCCACTACGCGCTCGTGCGCGTAGGACCCGTTGAGACGCTCGCGCCTGCCCACGATCACGGTCATGCGCTCCGCTCCGCGCCGATCCTCGCTCGCCGTGCGCGACCGCGCGCCGGGCGGTGTCATCGGCTCGGTCGTGGCTAGCCCGCCCGTGCCGATCGCGCTCAGGTCGGCCGCGAGCTCCGTGAGCAGCGCGGGCTCGTCGATCGCGATCAGCACCATCGGAAGGTCTTCTGAGAGTGTCAGTAGCCGGTCCGTCCTGAGCGCATGCTTGGCTCCGAACCCCTCGGCGCCGCGAAGCAGCGCGCTCCACCTCACCGAGCGACCCTCACATGCCCGCATCAGCGCGTCCGCTCTCAGATCTGAGCCGACCCGGTCGCGCTCTCCGAAATACATGGTGAGGGCGGCGAGCGCGCTCACAGCAGCCCCCCGATCAGTCGCCCGAGCGCGACCGCGCCGAGGCCCAGCGCGAGGCTGAGCAGCAGGTTCAGCATCGCCGCCCTGCGCAGGCCATCCTCCGCCAGCCTGTGCGACTCGAGCTGCCAGGTCGAGAACGTCGTGTATGAGCCGATCACCGCGGTCCCCGCGAGCAGGTACCCGTCGTGCCCGAGGGCGGCGCCGGCGAGCACTCCGAGGATGAATGCGCCCGTGAGGTTGACAGCGAGCGTGCCGACTGGGAACCGCGACAGCGCACGTGCGGAGATGCGCGAGTCGACCGCGAAGCGCGCGAGCGCGCCCGCACCTCCGAGCACGCCGACGCCCGCCCACAGGAGCACCGCACTCATCCCAGCACCCGGCCCCTGCGCGCCATCTTGGTGGCGAGCTCGACCGCGGCGATCCCGAGCACGATGCTCGCCGCGGCATAGGAGCCCGCCAGCACCGCGTCGCCGCGTTCGAGCATCACGAGGACCTCGAGCACGAGCGTTGAGAACGTCGTCAGCGCGCCGCAGAACCCGGTCGCGAGCAGAGCCCTCATGTACATCGTCGGGGGCAGGCGCTCCTGCAGCCGCGTGATCAGCCACGCCAGGATCAGCGCGCCGAGGATGTTCACCGCGAATGTCGCCCACGGCCAGCGGCCGGCGTGCACCGGCAGGCTCTGGGCCAGGCCCGCGCGCATTCCTGCCCCGATGGCGCCGCCGATGAAGATCGCGGCGAGCTCGCGCACGTCGGCGCGGGCGAGTTGTGAGGCGATGCTGGTGCTCTGCGCTCTTGCCGGATTGTGCCGTTCGCGTTCCACGACCTGCCCTCACCTGCACTGGAGTGACGGTGACGTAGAAGCCATCAGCGGCTCAAGCCGCGGTTATGGAGCGGGCCTCATCGCTGCGGCGCCAAGGATACCGGGGGCCGATCACGGACACTGCGACGAGCGCAGCGCCCGACCGAACTGATAGACCCCGCCCGATGAGCGAGCCGCCCAACGGAGAGGCTCCCCGTCGCCGGTGGCGCCGGGGGCACACGGCGGTTGCGCTCACGGTGGTGCTCCTCGCCGCCGCGGTGGGCCTCGGGCTCGCGAGCCTGAACCTGCCGAAGGTCGGCGAAGCACTCGTCGGCGCGACGCCTGGATGGATCCTTGCGTCGATCGCGTTGATGGCGTTCTCGCTCGTGATGCGCTCGGTGTCCTGGCAGCAGACGCTGCGCGCTGCACTGCCGGGGACGCCGATGCCCTGGTCTCCGGTCGTGCGCGCGACGATGATCGGGGTGATGGCCTCCGCGGTCTTTCCGGGCCGGGTGGGAGAGCCCCTGCGGATCGTGGTCCTCTCGCGCAGGCTCGAGGGCTCGAGCCGCCGACTGGTGCCGATCGTGGCGGGCACGGTCTTCTCCCAGACGTTGATCAACCTGATGGCGCTCGCGCTGCTCGCCACCATCACGGTCACCGAGGTCCCCGCACTCCATGGCCATCTGAACGGCATCGCGGGCGTGCTGATCGTCCCGGCGCTGGCGGCGATCCTCGTCGTCGCCGGCCCAAGGCTGCTGACTATCGCCGCGCGCTCTCGCTCGGAGCGCCTGCGTCGCTGGGCGGAGGCCATCAGACGTGCGCTGCGGCTGGCACGACGCGGCCTGGTCGTGTTCGCAAAGCCCCGCTACGGGGCGGGAGCGGTCGCTGCGCAGCTCTTCGCGTGGGCTCTGCAGTGGCTCGCGTGTTACATGGTGATCCTGGCGCTGGGCCTGCAGGGGCACGCCACTCTCGTCACCGCGGCGGCGATCCTGCTCGCCGTCAACGTCAGCGCCGTGCTGCCAGCAACCCCGTCCAACGTCGGGGTCTTCCAGGCGGCCTGTCTGGCCGTGCTCGCGGCGTATGGGGTCGGGGCCGGTCAGGGGCTCGCCTACGGGATCATCCTGCAGGCCGTCGAGGTGGTGACGGCACTGATGCTGGGGATCCCGGCGCTCCTGCGGGAGGGCCTGAGCTGGAGCGACATCCGCTCGACCGTGACAAGCCAGCCGGATCTCGAGGAGCAGTAGCCGCGCCTCAGGCGGGCGCCCAGCCGTGCAGTGCGGCAGCGACCTTCCGCAGCGAGGCGGCGGCCCGCACCACGCCCGGGACCGCCTGCAGGCGCATCAGCTCGTGCGAGGGGCTGTCCAGGACGACACGCACCACCCCGAACGGCCGCTTGGCTGCTCCTGCGGCCAGCCACACCGACTCCATGTCCACGCCGATGGCCCCGCCGGCGTGGAGCGCCGCGCGGCGCTCGCCGAGCGCGAGGCGCGAGACGCACACGATCCCGCCCGCGCGCACCTTCATGCCCCTCCCGGTGAGGCGATCAACCAGCTCTGCCGCGAGCAGGCACTGCACGCTCTCCTCAGGGTGGCCCTCGTCGGCCGCCGCGAAGACCTCCTCGGCGACGATGACTTCACCGGGTACCGACTGCTCGTCGAGCCCTCCACAGAAGCCGACGACGAGCATCGCGTTGGCGCGCCTGCGGGCGAGGTCGCCGGACGCCGACCTCGATCGCTTCGGGCCCATGCCCGTCTTGCGCACCAGCGAGCCGCGCGAGGCGGATGAGATCAGGGCCGCCTCGACGCGCATCGGCGCAGCGATCAGCACCTCACGCGGCGAGGCCATCATTGAACCACCGTCGGCGTACCCGGCGCGATGAGCACCTCGGGATGGGCGAGCGTGATCACGTGGCGCCGCAGGGCCGCCTCGGACACGGTCAGCGGGCGTGCTGATCTGAAGCGGAAGACGATCAGGCCGTCGATGTTCGAGCGCGAGAGCAGATGAAAGCCCGGCGCGGGAGGCTCTCCGGCGGATTCTCGCAGCGGCTCGTATCCCGTCTCGACGATTTCGTCGACGAGCGCGCTGGAGCCAGGCCTGAGGTTGTGCAGCGGGGGCATGTAGTACTCCAGCGGCGCCGAGCCCAGCTCGACGGTCGTGATCGCGCGCGACCCGTTCGCGGGCCCGATCGCGTGGGCCACCTGATGCCAGTTGCCGCGCTGCAGTCGCGGGCTCAGATTCACGTCGACGGTGATCATGAGGAATGCGAGCGCGATGGTAGCTGCGAGCGCGGTCCCCCACCTCCCGGTCGGCGGCGAGACGACGAGGATCGCGATCAGCACCGTCACGGGGATCATCGCGCCCACGAGGTTCCTCGGCGCGAGGTAGTCGGCGCCGAACACCGCGAGCACGAGCGGGATCAGGACGCCGCCCGCGGCGACGGCGAGCGCGGCGGCAGAGCCCGACCGGGCGCGGCGCGACTCGCCGTCGCCCTCCTCGCTGTCCGTCCGCGGCCCGCGGAGCGTCGGTGCGATGTCGAGCATGAGCCACGCCCCGTAGCCCGCGCCCGCGAGGATCGGGAGGAGGATCAGCGCCTGCACGCCGTGGCCGAGCGGTGCTCCGGAGGTGCCGAGGAGGTAGTACTGAAGGATCGCTTCGATCCGTTCGCTGAGAGGCCACTGGCCGATCCACTGCGTCCCGTGGCCGCCCTGCGCCGAGACCAGGGGGAGCAGCGCAAGCCCCACGAGTATGAGGGCCGCCGTCGCGGGCACGGCGGCGCGTCTGCTCTGCCGGCTTCGGAGCAGGAGCCCGACCATCGGGATCAGCAGGAACACGGCGAAGTAGTGCGTGAGCATCGCCAGCGCCCCGGTCGCGGCGAAGAGCGCCATGCGGCCGCCGGTCGGCCTGTTCAGGGCGCGGGCGAAGCAGAGCATCGCCAGCGCAGCCGTCAGGACGAAGAGCCCGTAGACGCGGGCCTCCTGCGAGTACCAGACGAACAGCGGGTTGACGGCCACGAGCAGTGCGCAGAGGGTGGCCGCGCGGGAGCCGGCGAGCTCGCGGGCGATGCCCCAGGCTACGGGGACCGTCGCGATACCTGCGAGCGCGGACGGGAGGCGCAGCGCGAGAACACCGGTGCCGAGGATCCGCGAGTCGAGCCACGCCGTCAGATACCAGAGCGGCGGCGAGTTCTCGGTGTGCACCATTGAGTGGAGCGTCGCGGAGAGGCTCGGATGCAGGACATGGACGGGCGTGAAGGCCTCGTCGTACCAGAAGCTCTGCAGGCCCAGCGTGGGCAGCCGCAGCAGGGCCGCCAGCAGGGTGATCAGAGCCAGCGGCCACCATGCCGGCAGCCTCGCAGCCGCGGCCGGGGCGGAGGGGGTCGCCGCGGCCGGCGCGCTCATCGCGGGCACAGGCTCCGCACGTATTCGTCACCGAAGCATCCGTAGCGCAGCGCGCGCTCGTCTTCGGCCTTCGGCGGGAGCATCCACCCCCCGTGGATCGTGCGCCTGCCGGCGACCTGCGGCCCCCAGATCACGAGGCAGATCTGCTTGGTCGCTTTCGGCGCGCCGGGGGCGGTGTTCCCACACACCACCTCGCGCTGCGTCCGGCTGCCGAGCAGTTCCTGATCGATCGAGACGTTGTGGTAGTTGTGGCCCGTGTAGGCGCGCCATGTCTGCAGGTCGGCGACTAGCCGTTTGTTGACCGTCGCCTGCCGCGAGAGGTCGTTGATGGTCGCGATCAGCAGGATCAGGCCGACGAGCACCAGCACCGTCGTCTCGATCAGCCTCAGCTGGCCGAGACCGCGGTCCTCGCTGGTGCGCGGGCGCAGGCGCCCGGGAAGGCGCGAGAAGCGCGGGTCCTCGTGCTCGCGGGACGCTCCGGCGCTCATTGCACGGGCACCAGCAGCGGGGACACCTGGTGCAGGATGAACAGCCCCTGGACCGCGAGCGTCGCGACGAGCAGCCGGCGATCGCGGCTGATCACGGCGAGCGGAAGCGGCCACAGGATGTACCACGCCAGCAGCCATGTGCTCGTGACCGAGATCGCGAGCAGCGTCCAGCCTGACGCGGCGACCCAGTCATAGCCGCGCCAGGTGCGCCACATCAGGTGCAGGATGATGAGGACCAGCGCGGCCTTCAGCAGGTCGTGGTCGATGGGGAAGACGCCGGGCTTGCCGAACAGGTGCGCGATCTCGGTCGCGAAGCTGTCGGTGGAGACGAACGCCGCGTCGCGGTTCAGCGCCGCGACGACGTCGATGCCATGGACGCCGAACGCCGTGAACCCGATCACCGCCCCCAGCGCGAGTGCCGCGAGCGCGCCGAGGACCGGAGCCAGGCGCCGGCGCGAGAGGATCATGAACGGCAGCAGCGCGGCGACCGTGGCCTTTACGAGCGCACCCATCACGATTGCACCGCCCGCCCACGCTTCCCTTCCGGCAGTTCGCGGTTGCGCCAGGCTCAGCGCGACCGCGACCATCATGATCAGCATCATCAGCAGGTCGTTGTGCGCGCCGCCGAGCCCGTAGATCACGTAGATCGGATTCGCGCCGACCGCGAGTGTCGCGAGCGCCGGATCGAGGCCACGCTCTCGCGCGCACCGCCAGATCAGCGCGAGCGTGCCGAGGCTCGCGAGCAGCGCCATCACCTTCATCCCCCACAGCGCGCCGACCACGCCGAGCGGCGCCAGCGGATAGGAGATCAGCGTGTAGATCGGCCCGTAAGCCGTCGCGACCCTCCGCCAGTCATGCCCGACATAGGCGAATATCGGGTCGCTCTTGATCGCCGCGGGGCCGTGAAGGTAGGGGTTCAGGCCATGCTCGACGCCCATCCTCGCGTAGGCGATGTAGCTGAAGACGTCGGTCGAGATCAGGATCGGCCCGACGAAGACCATCAGGTGCAGCACGCCGATCAGGACGATCACCGCGCGCGGGGACATGCGCGCGCTCGGCACCCACCTCCCGATCGCGAGCAGGCCGAGGTAGCCGGCGCTCGCGAAGATGATCGCGACGAGGAAGATCCGGTAGTCGAGATGGACGCCGAGACCCGACAGCCAGCCTGCGATCGCGGGCGATTTTGGCACCAGCGGCGTGTGCCCGGCCGCCGCGTCGATGACGATCTCGGCGGTCGTGGCGACCAGCACGAGTGCGCAGATCGCGCTCACCGCGGGCGCCCACCGCGCAGCGCGTATCCGGGCAGGCCCCTGTGTCAGGCTCTGCGCGGCGACGCTCACGGAGCCGGGATGCTCACAGCGCGGTCCACACGGTCTTGGTCTCGAGGTAGGACTCGAGACCGTCCCTGCCGTGCTCGCGACCGATCCCGGATGCCTTCAGTCCGCCGAACGGCGCGGATGCATCCGACAGACCCCATGTGTTCACATAGACCGAGCCGGCGCGCAGCAGCGCCGCGAGCCGGTGCGCGGAGCCCACGTCGCGCGTCCACACGCCCGCCGCGAGGCCGTATTCGCTGTCATTCGCGCGCTCGGCGACCTCCTCCAGGCTGTCGTACGGGGAGGCGACGAGGACGGGCCCGAAGATCTCCTCGCGGGAGATCCGGAGATCGTCGGAAGTGGCGCTGAAGAGAGTCGGCTCAACGAAGTAGCCGCCGGAATCGGCGAGCGCGTGCCCGCCGCCCGCGATGAGCTCCGCGCCCTCCTCGCGGCCGGACTCGATGTAGCCCATCACGCGGTCGCGCTGCTCGGCGGAGACGAGCGGACCGAGCTGCGTGTCGGGGTCCAGCCCGGGTCCCAGGCGCGCCGAACGGGCGGAGTCCGCCAGCGCACCGACGACCTCGTCGAAGCTCTCTGCGGGGACGAACAGCCGCGAACCGGCGTTGCACGCCTGACCCGAGTTGAAGTAGATGGCCTGGTAGGAGCCCTTGATCGCCGCCTTCATGTCGGCGTCCGGCAGGATGATGTTCGGCGACTTGCCGCCGAGCTCGAGCGTCACGCGCCGCAGCGCGGCTCCGGCCTTGGCGCCGATCTCGCGGCCCACGGCCGTGGATCCGGTGAAGGCGACCTTGTCGATGCCTGGGCTGTCCACCAGCGCGGCGCCCGTGTTCCCGTCACCGGTGAGCACGTTCAGCACGCCGGCGGGAAGGCCGGCCTCGAGCGCCAGCTCGCCGAGCCGCAGGGCGCTCAGCGGAGTCTGCTCGGCGGGCTTCAGGACGGTCGTGCACCCTGCGGCCAGGGCCGGTGCGATCTTCCACGCCGCCATCAGGATCGGGAAGTTCCACGGGATGATCTGCGCGCAGACACCGACGGGTTCGCGGCGGGTGTAGCAGAGCATGTTCGGCGTCGCGACCGGCAGCACACCTCCCTCGATCTTGCTGGGCCACCCCGCGAAGTAGCGGAGGTGGGCAACCGCGCCGCGCACGTCCACGATCCTCGCGAGGCCAACCGGCTTGCCGTTGTCGAGCGACTCGATCTCCGCGAGTTCATCTGCGTGGTCCTCGAGCGCCTGCGCCAGCGCGAGCATCAGCTTCTCGCGCCCCGCTGCGGGCATGCTGGCCCATGGCCCCTCGGTGAGTGCCGCGCGCGCGGCCGCAACGGCGCGCCGGGCGTCCTCGGGGCCGGCGAGTGCGACCTGCGCGATCGGGCGTCCGCTGGACGGATCGATCGTCTCGAACGTGCGTCCGTCCGCGGCGTCCGGGCGCTCTGATCCGATCAGCAGCGGGTGAGGCCCGGAGATGAAGCTCCGCGCGCCCTCGCCGAGGGAGTCAGGAAGTGTGTCCTGCGAGGTGGTGGTCATCCCGGCAGCCTACCTTTGATCGCGGGCGCTGACCCCGCAAGGCGGCCCCTACAGCGGCGCGGGTATCACGGGCACGGGCCTGCCGACCTCGAAGCCCTGGGCGTAGTCGACGCCGTACCCGCGGAGCATCTCCATCGTGCGCTGGTCGCCGACGAACTCCGCGATCGTCCGGCGCCCCATGCCGCGCACGACGCCCGCGAGGGCGGGGACGAGCAGCTGGTCGGTGCTGGACCCCGGCAGCCCGCGGATGAAGTCACCGTCGATCTTCAGGTGGCTGAACGGCAGGTGCTTGAGGTACTGGAAGGATCCGAACCCCGCGCCGAAGTCGTCCAGGGCCACGGAGCAGCCGAGGTCGAGCAGGCCGCCGCAGAAGTCCCTCGCGCGCGCCATGTCCGAGATCGCAGCGGTCTCCGTCACCTCGACCATCAGCTGTGACGGATCAGCGCCGCGGGACTCCAGCGACCGGCGCAGGTCGGCGAGCATGCTCGGGTCGGTCACCGACAGCGCCGACAGGTTGATCGCGATGATCACGCCGGTTCCGGCCTGCTCGGTCCCGAGCATCGCGGCGACCTTGCCCAGGACCATCCGGTCTATCTCGCGGATCAGGCCGTACCGCTCGGCAGCCGGCAGGAAGCGCCCGGGCGCGATCAGGCTGCCGTCGGGACCGTCGGCGAGCCGCAGCAGCGCCTCATGGTGGGAGATCGTGCCGTCGGTCAGCGAGACGATCGGCTGGAAATGGAGGACGAAACGGTCCTCGGCCACCGCTGCGCGCAGTCGCGCGAGCCACGGGCGGCGGTGCAGCCCGGCCGGCGACACGAGGCCCTCGTCGGGTATCCGTCCCCCCAGAGGGCCGTGCAGGCGCGTGTGCACCCGCGTCAGCGGTTTGCGCAGCAGCACCCGCGGGGGCGCTCCGGTGGCGGTGGAGCTGAGCATTCCGGCGTTCATCTTCGACGCGCGGGGTGTGTCCCCTGCGCCGCGTGACTCCCTGCCCGCCGCTCTCAACCGCCGTTCAGCGCCGCGCGGCGGCGGCCAGCGGCCGGCGTGCACGGTCGGAGATCACCAGCAGCAGCGCGATCAGGACGAAGTTCATGACGACCGATGAGCCACCGTAGGACACGAACGGGAGAGTCACCCCGGTCAGCGGTATCACCCTCGTGACGCCTCCCACGATCACAAACACCTGAAGCGCGAGCACCGTCGAGAGGCCGGTCGCCAGGAGCTTGGAGAACGAGTCCCGCGCCAGGATCGCGGTCTGCAGGCCTCGCGCGATCAGCAGCAGATAGACCAGCAGCAGGCCGCAGGCCCCGGCGAGCCCCACCTCGTTGACGATCACGGCGTAGATCATGTCGCTTTCGGGAACGGGCAGGATCGAACGGTGAACGATCACGTGGTTTGAGAGTTCCACCGGGTACTGCAGGAGCGATCGGTCGAAGCCGGTGCCGAGCACGCCCCCGTCGGCCTGCGCGAACAGCGCCTGCGCGAGCTGGTAGCTGCCGCCTGGCGCTTCGTAGATGGCGCGGTCCAGCGGATGTTCCCACGCCACGAACCGAGCGTGCACGTGGCCCACGTGCCCCGCGACGAACCATGCCCCGAGCGCGAACATGACGAGCCCGATCACGGGAAACGACAGGCGCCCGGTCGCGACATAGAGCAGCGCCAGGAACGCGCCGTAGAACATCAGCGTGGTGCCGAGCTCGCGCGTGATGAGCAGCGTGAGCATGGCGGCGCCCCAGACGATCAGCATCGGCCCGAACTGCTTCATCGGCGGCAGAGTGACCCCGAGCACGCGCCGGCCGGCGGTGACGAGGATCTGGCGGTTGTCGTGCAGGTAGCTCGCGAGGAAGATCACGATCGCGATCTTCGCGAGCTCCGCCGGCTGGAAGGAGACGCTGCCGACATGGATGTTCAGGTACGCGCCGTTGACCTGGCCGCCGATCCCGGGCAGGCGAGGAAGCACCGCCATCACGATCCCGACCGCGGCGATCGTGTACCGGTAGCGCTCCAAGACCGCCACCCCGCGGCGCCTGAGCAGCAGGATCGTGCCCACGAACAGCAGCAGGCCGATGATCATCCACTGAGCCTGCTGGCGCGCGAGCACGGGTTCGATCCGGTAGACCATCACGACCCCGACGCTGGCGAGCACCGCGGCGAGCGGGAACAGGTAGGGGTCGGCGTCGGGCAGGGCGACGCGGATCACGACATGCGCGGCGAGGCACAGGGCGAGAAACAGGGCCCCGTAGCCGAGCGAGGCGCTCGAGGCATGGTTCAGCGTCACGTTCGTGGACGCGCCGGACGTGCTGCGCTCGGATTGGATGAAGATCGCGGTGAACCCCGCGGTGATCAGCAGGGCGGCCGGAATCAGCCCGAACAGTTCTCTGTTGCGTGCGCCGAGCACGAAGCGAGGGTACCCCGACACCCGGCGCGTGCGCTCCGGTCCGCTCGCTAGGCTTCCTCGAGCACGCCATCCGGGGGGCCGCGTGAGCTTGCCTTCAGACCTGATGATCCGCCTGCCCAAACCCGATGCCTGACGAGAGCCCGCAGTCGCCGGCGCGCGGCATGTGGCTGCGCTTCCTGATCGCCGCCCTGTTGATCGTCCTGGTCAGCGGCGCGGCTACCGCGACGGTGGCCCTGAACACCGTCAGCGGCATCGCGGCCGAGGTGTTCCCGACCCTCAATCACATCGAAGCGCCCAAGGGAGTCGTCACGCCGGAATACAGCGGCGGCCCACAGACCTTCCTGATTCTCGGCTCCGACCGGCGCGCCGCGGCCAAGAGCTTCATCGACAAAACGAACCCCCCGCACAGCGACACGATCCTGCTGGTGCGCTTTGACCCCGAACAGGGCCAGACGTCGGTGCTGTCGATCCCGAGGGACCTGAAAGTGGACATCGTGACGCCCCACGGGACGTACGTGAGCGAAAAGATCAACGCGGCCTACACGATCGGCGCGCAGCAGGGAGGGATCAAGGAGGCGACGCTTCTCGCGGCCGAAACGATCGAGCGCGAAGTGTTCCCGGGCCTGCACCTGAACGGGATCGTCGACGTCAACTTCGCCGGCTTCATCAAAGTCGTCGACACGCTCGGCTGCGCGTACGTGATGGTCGACCACCACTACTACAACGTGAACACCGGCAGCGCCGAAACGAACTACACGAGCATCAACCTGCAGCCCGGCTACCAGAAGCTCTGCTACGAAAACGCGCTCGACTACGTCCGCTACCGCCACACCGACACGGACTTCGTGCGGGTTGCCCGCCAGCAGGACTTCCTGCGCGACCTGCGCCAGCAGATCTCGCCCGAAAACGCGCTCGAACAGATCGACACGGTCGCGAAAGCGGTCGGGCACGCCATCAGCTCGACGTTCAAAGCTTCCGCCAGCGAGCTGATCGAACTGACCAAGCTCGTCGCCTTCTCACAGTCAAAGCCGCTGCGGCAGGTCAAGTTCCTGACCACCAGCTCCGGCACCACGATCGGGGGCGTCTCGTTCGTGACGTCCAACCGCGAACTCGAGGAACAGACGCTGAAGAGCTTCCTGCACGGTCATGAAAAGGTGCCCGGCGCCACCGCGGCCGCGCCTTCGCCGGCGGCCGGCCACCACCACCACAGCGCGCCGGCGGGCCCGACTCCGGGCCTGTACCCCACATCCTCGGCGGGCCAGTCGGAAGCGATCCAGGCCGCTGTCAGCGTTCCGTTCCGGGTGCTCTACCCGTCGCTGCAGACCGGGCCGGCGGTCCAGCAGCAGGTGCGTCCGTACACGCTGGAAGACCAGCATCACCACAACCACCACGCCTACGTGATCGTGTGGCAGCAGAACGTGATCGGCGGGTACTACGACTTCGAGGGCACGGACTGGCTGAACCCGCCGCTGTTCGCCCACGCGCGCACGCAGACGATCGCCGGCCGCGACTACCGCATGGTCGATGACGGGTCCCACATCCACGTGATCGGCTGGCGCTCGGGCAACGTCCTCTATTGGGTCAGCAACACGCTGCTCGAGGAACTGACCAACGGGCAGATGATCGCGATCGCGAAATCAGCGCAGCGCCTGCACTGAGCGCGCCGTCAGGAGGAGGCTGCTGCGCGGGCCTGGTCGAGTGCGGCGTTGACGAGAGCGTCGGCGTGGGCGTTCTGGGCGCGCGGCACGGTCCGTATCGACCAGCTGTCGAGCTCGCGCAGCGCGGCCATCGCCTCCAGGTGCAGGGGACGCATCGCGGGATGCTTGACCTTGTACTCGCCGGTGACCTGCTTGGCGATCAGCTCGGAGTCCCCGATGATTTCGATCTCGCTCGCGCCGAGCTCGCGCGCCTTGGCCACACCGAGCAGCAGCGCCCTGTACTCCGCGACGTTGTTGGTCGCGTTCCCGATCAGCTGTGCGTACTCGCCGAGCAGATCACCCGCCGGTGAGGTGATCACGCACGCGGATGCCGCCGGGCCCGGGTTGCCCCTGGCGCCGCCGTCGACGTGGACCACGACCTTCACCTGCAGGGGCTCCATCGAGAACGGTGGCGGGGCGCGCCCGCGCTTCCGCTAGCCCCCGGCAAGCGGAAGCAGATCGCCAGGTACGCGAGCCCGGCGGCGGTCGCGAACTATCCGGCGCTGCTCTGAGACTGTGACGTCGCCGGCGCCTGACTGGCCGCGGCGGGCACGGCGATCGAACTCGCGGCGGTCGACGATGACCGTCACGTTCTCATCGCCCGCGTAGTGCTCCACGAGCTTCGGATAGAGCTCGTCGGCGAGCTCCTTGGGCACCACGCAGTAGATCATCTCACCGCAGATGCTACTCCGACTGCGGCGGGAAACAAGGGGCTCGAGCTATGGTGCGGCGAGGGTGAGCTCTCCGCTCTCCCCCGCGCTCGCATTCGCGAGGCGCTCATCGCGGGCCAGTTCGGACAGCTCGGTGCCCTGCGCGAGGATCTTGGCCTCGGCGGCCTCGACGCTCAGATCCACCTCGTAGCGGTACCAGCACAGCTCCCACGCGACGACGATCAGGATCACGCTCTCGAGGTGCTCCGCCGCACGGACGCTGACCTCGGGCGCTCCGAGCGAACGCGAGACGCCGGCCACGCGGCGGGGGAACTCGCTCTGGTTGAAGAGCTGCAGGGCGCGCTCCAGATACCACATCGACTCGTCGAGCTCCTCGGGCTCCGCGACTGGGGCCCTGACAGGGGCCTGGGCGCCCGCGGCCTCGCGCGCCGGGTTTCCGGCGCCGCCGTAGCTGTCCAGGAAGTCATACGGAGAGTGCTCCCCATCGCCCGCGCCCGCATCGGGCGCGGGAGCGCGCACGGGCAGCACGTCGGAGGAGATGCTCTCGTCCTCGGGTCTTGCGCTCTGGCGCAGCCGGTCGAGGAAGCTGCGGCCGCGCCTCGGGCGCATCGGCGGCAGGGCCGCGGCGGTGGTGTCGCTCTCGCGCCGCCAGCCTTCATGCGCGGCCCGCGGAGCGCACAGCTCACAGACCGTGCGGCGCCGTCCGGCGACCACGAATACGTCCCACTGCTCGCCGCGCAGGAGCCTGCGCTCGCACACGTCGCATGCGATGTCGGGCTGGGATGTGACGATCGTGCGGGTTGCCATGGACATAGGAGGGTAGCCGCGCGCGGGGCCCGGCGCCACTCCGAGCGGCGGGGGCGGGCGCTTTTTCCCAGACCCGGGGAGGCGAACTTCAGTCGTCGAAGGAGTCGGCCTGCATGCGCGAGCGCAGGCGCAGGACGGCCTTTGTGTGCATCTGGGAGACCCGTGACTCGGTCACGCCGAGCACCTCACCGATCTCCCTCAGGGTCAGGCTCTCGTAGTAATAGAGGGCGATCACGAGCTTCTCGCGCTCGGGGAGCTGCGCGATCGCGTCGGCGATCCGGTCCTTCAGGTCGCCGAGGTCCAGCGCCTTCGCCGGGTCGGGCGCGCCGTGGTCCTCGATCGTGTCCATCAGCGAGACCTGGTCTCCGGAGGAGTCCGACACGGTCCAGAGCTCGTCCAGCGCAACTATCGAGGAGTGGGAGATCGCGAGCAGCGAATCGTTGAGTTCGTCGATCGTGATGCCCATCTCGTCCGCGATCTCCTGGTCGGTCGGCGCCCGCTGCAACTGGTTCTCGAGCTTCGCGTTCGCGCGCTCGACTTCGCGTGCGCGCGCCCTGACGCTGCGGGGGACCCAGTCGAGCGAGCGCAGCTCGTCGATGATCGCGCCCTTGATCCGCATGATCGCGTAGGTCTCGAACTTGATGTCCCGTGAGAGGTCGAATCGCTCGATCGCGGAGATCAGCCCGACCAGCCCGTAGGAGATCAGGTCGGCCTCCTCGACATGCGGCGGCAGGCCGGCCGCGGTGCGGCCGGCCACGTACTTGACCAGGGGCGAGTACGCGACCACGAGACGCTCGCGGACTCGGGCGTCGCCTTCGTTCTTGTAGCGGCGCCAGAGTTCGCGCAGCTCGATCGGTTTGACGTTGGTCTCCAGGGCTCTTTTCTCTCCCCGTGGTCAGGCCCGAGGGTGACTGCGCGCATAGGCGCTTATTAGCCTGGAGGACTCTACCCGAGTGTATATCTGGGTGCTGGACACGCTGGCATGCCCGAGCATCTCCTGGATGCTCCGCAGGTCCGCTCCGCCGTCGAGCAGATGCGTGGCGAAGCTGTGCCGCAGCGCGTGCGGGGAGATCCCCTGCCCAGCGCCGACGCGCTGGGTCCAGGTCCGCAGCCGCCGCCGCACGTCGCTCGTGCCAAGCGGGCGGCCCGTCCGGCTCAGGAACAGGGCGGCGGGACCGGCGGCGCCCCTGCCGGCCTGCGAGCAGAGCGCTGGGCGCGCCCGCTCCAGGTACGCGGCGATCGCCCTGAGCGCCGGCTCCCCGACCGGCACGAGCCTGGTCTTGCGCCCCTTCCCCTCGACGCGGACCTGCTCTGCGTCATGGTCGACGTCCCCCACGCCCAGGCCCACGATCTCCTCCGCGCGCAGGCCGCTGGAGTAGGCGAGCTCGAACATCGCGCGGTCGCGCAGCTCGAGCGGCCCGCCCGAGCCGATCCCGTCCAGGAGCCTGGCCGCGTCGCGCGCGCTCAGCACCTGCGGCAGATGGTCGGCGCGCCTGGGAGTGGACACTAGGTCCGCCGGGTTCTGGGTGATATGACCGTGCTCGCGCTGGCTCGCAAACAGGGCCCGCAGCGCCGCGAGCTTGCGCGCGCTGGTGCTCGGCGCGTATCCCTGCTCGGACAGGCTCGCGACGAACCGCCTCACGGCACGCGGCCCCACGTCCTGGGGTGTGAGCCCCTGGGCGGCAGCCCATGAGGCGAACTGGCGCAGGTCGGCGGCGTACGCGCGGCGGGTGCGCTCGGCGCTGTTGCGCGTCAGGAGATCCCGCAGCACCTGCTCGATCGCGTGCGCCCACAGGTCCTCGAGCGGCGTGGGATGCGCGCCCTCCTTTGCACCGTCCATGGTTGGGTGTTCGACACGCCCGACGGCATGCCTACCTGGGACCGCCCCCGCTGCGCGGGAGTAGATTGACGCCGGTGAGCACCCAGAGCGAGCGGGGCACGGTGAGGATCCCGGCAGGCGACGGCGCGGCATACGGGCCGGCGGGCCGCTCGGCGTGGCTCGACGTGGACTGGCGCGAGCACCAGCGCTGGGTCGCAACCAGCGGCGGCCCCGTCAACGCGGTCGACCTCGGCTCCGGACCGCCGGTGCTGTTCGTGCACGGGCTCTCGGGGTGCTGGCCGAACTGGCTGGAGCAGCTGGGGGCGCTAGCGGGATCCCGCCGCGTGATCGCGATCGACCTGCCCGGCTTCGGCCATTCCCCGATGCCCTCGCGTCGGATCTCGATGGCCGCGTACGCCGCGATGCTGGACGAGCTGCTCGACGAGCTCGACGTTCCCGCCGCTGCGGTCGTTGGCAACTCGATGGGCGGCCTGATCGCCTGCGAGCTGGCGATCTCCTTCCCCGAGCGGGTGCAGCGCCTGGTGCTCGTCTCCGCGGCCGGCATCTCTACTCAGCGCGAGGCCGCGGGAGGCGCGAACCTGATCTGGATGCAGCGCCTCGAGCGCGCGCTTTCAGGAGGCGGCGGCTACTTCGCACGCCGTGCGGAGACCGTCGCGCGGCACAGGCGCCTGCGCGAGGCAGGCCTGGCGCCGTTCGTGGCCCATCCGGGCCGGTTGCCGCCCGCGATCTCCTGTGAGCTGATCCGCGGCGCCGGCAAGCCCGGCTTCCTGCCGGCGCTGACTTCGATGATGGCGCACGAGCTGCGAAGCCGGCTCGCTCTGATCCGGTGCCCGACGCTGGTCGTCTGGGGCGAGCGTGACAGGGCGGTGAGTGTGCGCGACGGCGTCGTGTTCGCGCATCTGATCGGCGATGCGCGCCTGGTCGTGTTCGAGGACACGGGCCACGTCGCGATGGTCGAGCGCCCGGAGGGCTTCAACGCGCTGCTGGAGGAGTTTCTGGGCTCCTGAGGGGTCTCAGCGGGCGATCGCGCCCTCTGAGGCGCTCCCGACCAGCTTCGCGTACTTCTGGATCGCGACGTCGATGTGGGTGTCGGCTTTCGGCGCCGGCGTGTAGGACTGCAGGCGCGAGGCGATCTCCTGGTCGGAGAGCGCCATGTCGAGTCTGCGCGCATCGACGTCGACCGTTATCTGATCGCCGTCACGCAGAGCGCCTATCGGGCCGCCCTTGACCGCCTCCGGCGCGACGTGGGCGACCATGAACCCGTGGGTCGCGCCCGAGAAGCGCCCGTCGGTGATCAAGGCGACATGCTCCCCGAGCCCCTGCCCGACGAGCGCGCCGGTGACCGCGAGCATCTCGCGCATACCGGGACCCCCGGCGGGGCCCTCACCGCGGATCACGACGACATCGCCCTCGCGGATATCGTGCGCGAGGACGGCGGTCATGGCTGCCTCCTCCCCCTCGAAGACCCGCGCGGGGCCGGTGTGGGCGCGGCGCTCGTGGCCCGCGAGCTTGACTACGCACCCGTCGGGCGCGATGTTGCCGCGCAGGATCGCGAAGCCGCCGCTGGTTTTCAGTGGATCGCCGACGGGCCTGACAACGGGCTGGCCCTCGGTCTCGCTGGCCTGAGCCGCGTGCTCGCCGATGCTGTGGCCGGTTACCGTCTCGGCGTCCTCGTTCAGCAGCCCGGCTTCATGCATCCTTTTCAGCACGAGCGGGACACCGCCCGCCTCATACAGGTCGGTCGCCACATACCGTCCGCCGGGCTGCAGGTCGCACAGCAGCGGTGTCCGCGCCGACACCGCGTCGAACTCGTCGATGTCCAGCGGCACACCCATTTCGCGGGCGACTGCGAGCAGGTGCAGGACGCCGTTCGTGGAGCCTCCGCTCATCGCCACCGCCGCGATCGCGTTTTCGAGCGCCGCCTTGGTGATGATGTCGCTGGGCCGCCTGCCGCGGCGCAGCACGTCCATCACCAGTTCGCCGGCCTTCACGGCCACCTCGAGCTTGCGACCGTCCTCCGCGGGGACCATCGCCGAGCCCGCCGGCGAGATGCCGAGGACCTCGAATGCCATCGCCATCGTGTTCGCGGTGAACTGGCCGCCGCACGCGCCCGCGCCGGGCGACGCCGCCTCCTCGAGTTCGTGCAGTTCGTCCTCGGTGATCTTGCCGGCGGCGTGCGCGCCGACCGCCTCGAAAACCTGCTGGATCGTGACCTCCTGGCCCTTGAAGTGGCCCGGGCGGATCGAGCCGCCGTAGAGCATCAGCGAAGGGACGTTCAGTCGCGCGAGCGCCATCACGGTGCCCGGGATCGTCTTGTCGCAGCCGGAGATGGCGACGACCGCGTCGAACGCGTGCGCCGAGGAGACGAGCTCAATCGAGTCCGCGATCACCTCGCGGGAGACGAGCGAGGCGCGCATGCCCGCCGTGCCCATCGTGATCCCGTCGGAGATGGCGATCGTGTTGAGCTCCATCGGCGTGCCGCCGGCGGCACGGATGCCCTCCTTGACCTTCGCGGCGAGGATCCGGTTGTTGAAGTTGCAGGGCATCGTCTCGATCCACGAGTGGGCGACGCCGACAATCGGCTTGGCGAGGTCCTCAGCCGAGTAGCCGATGCCGTGCAGGTAGGAGCGCGCCGCGGCGCGCTCCGGGCCCTCGGTCAGGGCGCGGCTGCGGTGCCGCATGTCAAATGGCTCAGTCGTGCTCACGCCGCGCGCACACTACCGGGAGCGCCGCCGGCGCGCTGGCGCTCCCACCGGTCGATCCGCGCGAGATCGCGGCTGACGCGCTCGGGGTCGACCTGGCGGCCCGGGAGGTGCATGTTGGCCTCGCCGATCAGCCTGCGCTCGTCGGCCGTGAGCGCCATCCACTTCGCGAGCACGTCGTCGGAGTCCGGCAGGCGGGCGCTGCCGAACGGGCGCGAGTGGTCCGGGAACGCGACGCAGTACTCGTTCAGGAGCTCGCCCGTGACGGGCACGTAGGCGACGATCGGCTTGTGCGGGTAGATCAGGTACGCGTAACCGGCACCGGGCCCGCGGCCGTCGCCCAGGCCGCCCCAGACCCGCAGCAGGCCGAGGTCGCGGTACATCTCCCAGTCCTCCTGCTCGACGCAGGAGGCGAGCAGTGCCCTCGCCCGCTGCTCGGCGCGGCGCTCGCGGCCGGGGTCATATCCCTCGGGTGCGGGGCCTCGCGCCCGCGCCGCCCAGATCCGCCGCGCCCGAGCGAGGGCCCGCATCATCTCGGGTCGCATGAGCTCCCACACGAGCACCACGAGCACTACCGCCGCGGTGCCCAGAGCAAGCGCCATCGGTGCTAGCGAGCGCTCGCGTCGCCGCCGGCCGCGCGCGGGAAGAAGATCACGCGCTCGGCGTCGCGGGGCACCTCGTCGAAGCTCTTCACCAGCTCCGCCTGGCGGCGCCCCGACGAATTCTGGAGCGGCACGGCGGCCCACATCCCGGCGTCGAGCTCGCGCCGGAAGGCCTCGATCAGCTCTCGCTCCTGCTCGGGGATCTCCACATCGCCCTCGGCCAGCACGATCTCGCCGTGGCCGGGCTTCATGCGCAGCAGCTTCATGCTCCGGATTATGTCAAACCCCGGACGGGTTCCCCGCAGCTTTCTAGGGGCGGGGTGAGAGCCTCGCGCGGGCCGGGAAGATCGAGTAGCTGCCGATCGCGCTGACCAGCAGCCTGCCGTCCTCGTGGCGCACCTCGGCTCCGAGCACGGCGATTGAGCGGTTGCGGCGCTCGACCCTCGCACGGCAGACGATCTCGCCCTCCGTCGCGGTCTGCACGTAGTTGATCGCGATGTTGATCGTGGCGATGTGCTCGGCCTCACTGGTCTGCGCCCAGAGCGCGGAGCCCATCGCGTAGTCGACCATCGCATACGTGACGACGCCGGAGAGCAGGCCGCCGCGGTTGATCAGGTCTGGCCGTATCTGAACCCGGACCGTCTCGGGGTCCTCCCAGCGCAGGCCCATGAACCCGGTGACCCCGTCCATCGAGCTCGGGCCGCCCCGGCGGCTGACGTCGGCCTCGCTGTTCTCCTGATCGGTCATCGCGGGCAGGCTACGCGAGCGGCCGGTCCCGTGCTCACAGACCGGGACCTTGATGGCCCTGGGGATGGCGTCGGACGGAGCATTGTGCACCACCACCGACCTGAACACCCACGCGGCGACCCGTCGGTTCTGCTCGATGAGCACCTTGACCCGATCCACCTCAGCAGCGACCATGCGGCCGCCCGGCTGATCGAGCGGCTGACCTGGGCGCTCGAGGACGCGGAGCCCGGCCGAAACCGTCCCGAGGGCCCGCGCCGCCGGGCGAGAGCGCGGCTGTCGATCGCATCAGCGCCCCGCCGGCGATGGGGCCGTGTCACCTTCCGGACACCGGTTCGGCACACGCAGCGCACAGCAGAGCCCCGCAGGACACGCCTGTCCCCCTACCGTGCCCGCATGGACTGCGGCGGAGCACCTGACTCGATCGGCCAGAATGCCCGCCACGCGATCGCCCACCTGCGCCGCCGCGGGCTCGAGGGACTCGTGTGCTGCTCGCCGGAGCCGGGCCGGGACCTGCTCCTCGCGCGTGACCCTGCGACGGGCGTGCTCGTGATCGCGCACGTGAGCGACGGCTCAGCGGCAGCCATGTCCCCACCGCTGCGCGTGGACGCCGTGCTCGTGACGTTCGACGAGACGGGCGCGCTGGTGCGCCTTGAGCACCGCGAAGGGATCGCTCAGAGCGCCAGCTGCTGGTAGGCCAGCGACTGGAAGGACATCCTGTGAAGCGGCGAGACGCCGTTGCTGAGGATCGATTCGCGGTGTGAGGGCGTCGAGTAGCCCATGTGCTCGGCAAAGCCCCACCCGGGATGCAGCTCGTCGGCGCGCTCCATGTAGCGGTCGCGGGTGACCTTGGCGACGATCGAGGCGGCCGCGATCGCCGCGCTGGTGGCGTCGCCGTCGATGATTGCGCGCTGTGGGCGCTGGAAGTCCGGCACCGGGAAGCCGTCGCTGAGACAGATTAGGTCCTCGCCGGCATCGGCACTGACCGCGACCAGCGCGTCGCGGAGCGCGGCCAGGTTTGTCTTGTGGAGGCCGCGCGAGTCGATCCCGCGCACGCAGCGCGAGACGACCACGACCTTCGCGGCCGTCCGCAGCACGATCGGGTAGAGCTCCTCGCGTGCCTGTGGGCTGTGCTGCTTGGAGTCGTTGAGGGCGCTCAGGACGCGCATCTCGCGGGTGCTGAGCGATGCGTAGTCGAACAGCACGCCGGCCGCCACCAGCGGCCCCGCGAGGCACCCTCGCCCCGCCTCGTCCGCGCCGGCGACCATGCGGACGCCGAGCCTGCGGTCAAAAGCGAACAGCCGCTGGCCGCTTCCCGCCCGGCGCGTGCGGCGCCTGGAGCGGGCGGAGGAGCCGCCGTGCGAGGCCTTGCGCTCCTTGCCGTCCCCCACGCCTTCGTGCGGGCTAGAGGAAGCCGATCCGGTCGAGGGGCCAGTAGGTGGCGAAGGCCGCTCCGATGATCCAACTCTTGGGAACGGGTCCCCAGAACCTGCTGTCGTCGGATTCGCCACGATTGTCGCCCATCATGAACCAGTGACCGGCGGGAATCTTGATCGGCTTGGGGAAGTTGCACTCCGGCGCCGATGTCGCCGCGCACGGGCGGATGTATGAGTCCGCCTCGCGGACCCCGTTGCGGATCACGTGGCCTTCCACGATCGAGATCGTGTCGCCGGGTCCGGCGACGATCCGCTTGATGAAGTTGACGCCGGCCTCCTTGGGGATCGGCTGATCGCACGCTTCCCCGCCGAGGTGGACCATGTGAGGGACCGGCCCGCACATCTCCTGCTCGGCCCCTTCGGGCGGGTGAAACACGGTGATGTCGCCGACGCTCGGTTCGCTGATCGTGGTGCCGATGCGATTCACGAGCACCCGCTGCCCGATCGCGAGGGTCGGCTCCATCGAGCCGCTCGGGATCCGGTAGGGCTTGACTACGAACGCCTGGATGCCGAGCGCGAGCCCGAGCGCCACGGCGATGATGACCGCGAGCTCAACGAGCGTGCCTCCGAGCGACTTGGAGGCCTTCTTGCCGCTCTCGGAGTCTGCGCTCACGCGGTCTGGTCGCCGGCAGCAGCGCCGTCATCGGCGTCACCGGCATCGGTGGCGGGATCGCTCCCGCCCTCAGCGTGGCCCCCGTCAGCCTGCTGAGCCGCCTCGGGGGCGGCCTCGGTGTCAGCCGTCGCCTCCGGAGCCTCGCTCGTCTCGGCGGCCGCTGCCTCCGTGTGCTCGGGGCTCACCTGGGCCTCCTCGATCTCAGGCTCGGGCGCGTCCGGATGCAGCAGCCCCGGCTCCACGAGCTCCTCCGGGCCCGTGTAGCGACGCTCGCGGACGCGGGCGCGCTTGCCGACGCGGTCGCGCAGGTAGTAGAGCTTCGCGCGGCGCACGTCGCCGCGTGCGGCGAGCTCGATCCGCTCGATCTTCGGCGAGTGGACGGGGAACATGCGCTCCACGCCGACGCCGAAGGACTGCTTGCGCACCGTGAACGTCTCGCGCGACCCGTGTCCCTGGCGCTTGATGACGACGCCCTCGAAGACCTGTACGCGGCTGCGCGTTCCCTCCACGACCTGGAAGTGGACCTTGACGCGGTCGCCCGGCGAGAAGGTGGGGACGCGGCGCAGTTGCGCGCGCTCGATGGTTGCGATAACGCTGCTCATAACGTGAAGGAGGACGCGCCTTTCTGTACCGGTCTGGAGCGCTGGAGAGGCTCCGCGGTCGGCGCGAACGCCCATGGTAGCGAACCGCCCCCGCCGGGCGCCTCACCGAACGGCTGATTGCCGCGTCAGCCGCCCGGCTGACGTTCGCCGCGTTCGCGGCTGCGCTCGCGCCGCCAAGCCTCGATCCGGGCATGATGGCCCGACAGCAGCACTTCGGGCACGCACCACCCCCGGTACTCGGCGGGGCGTGTGTAGTGGGGATACTCGGGGTTGCCGTCCAGCGCGACGCTGAACGACTCCTGCTCGGCCGATGCCTCGTGGCCCAGCGCCCCCGGCAGCTTGCGCATCACCGCATCGCACATCACCATCGCGGCGGGCTCCCCGCCGCTCAGGACATAGCGCCCGATCGAGACGACGTCGCTGGCGAAGTGCTCGATGATGCGCTCGTCGAAGCCCTCGTAGCGACCGCACAGCAGCGTGATGTCGCTCTCCGCCGCGAGCTCGTCGACGAGCCTGTCGTCGAGCAGCCTGCCGCCGGGAGCGAGTGCGATCACCCTGCGCCGCTGCCTGAGCTCCTGCGGGTCGATCCCGTACCGCGCCCGCAGCGCGAGGTCCATCACGTCGACGCGCAGCACCATGCCGGCGCCGCCGCCGAAGGGGGTGTCATCGACCTGCCCTCCGCTGAGCGGGGTGTGCTCGCGGAAGTTCACGCACTCGATCGTCGACCCGGTCGCGAGCACGTTGGTGACGTGGCGCTGGGAGCGCAGCCACTCAAACCACTCCGGGAACAGCGTGAAGATGTCGATGTTCACGAGCGCTCCTGCGGGTTGCCGTCGGGCTCCGGAGGCACCACGCCGATGAACTCGAGGTCCACCTCGATCACGCCCTCGCTCGCCGCGACGCGGCGCACCGCATCGCGGACCATCGGCACCAGCACCGTGGCGCCGCCGCCGGCGGGCTCGACCTCGAGCGCCTCGCATGAGGGCAGCTCGATCATCCTGATCACCCTTCCGAGCACCCGGTCCCCGTCCACGACCTCGCATCCCTCGAGTTCGTGCGCCCACCATTCGCCCTGCTGCAGCTGCGGCGCATCGTGCTGCTCGACCGCCAGCTCCGCGCCGCGCAGCGCTTCGGCGGCCTCGCGGGTGGAGACTCCGTCCAGGCGCACGATCGGCCGCTGGGCGGTCCCGGCGAGGCGGACGACCTCCATCGTGCGCTCCCCCACGCGCACCTGGCCGCCGAGCGAGATCAGCCGCGGCCGCGGCCTCGTCAGGTAGAAGCTTCCGTCGAGCCCGTGCGGGCGCCCCACCCGTCCTGCCGAAAGCGGAGCAGGCACCCCGCCGGGCTCGCCGGCGGCGGGCGTCAATCGACGATGTCGACGAGGACGTGTGCGCCCTCGCCGGCTGCGGCCGCTTTGACGACGGTGCGAAGGGCGTGCGCGGTGCGCCCGCCGCGCCCGATCACCCTGCCGTAGTCGTCAGCGCCCACGCAGAGCTCCAGGACGATCGTCCCGTCGCCCTCCTCGAACTGCTCTACGCTGACCGCCTCGGGGTCGTCGACGAGCCCTTCGGCGAGGTACTCGAGGAGTTCCCTTGGGGTCTCGGTGGCCATCGGCGCCGACCGGACGGCGACTAGCCGGTCCGGGTCTCGATTCCCTGGATGCGCAGAAGCTTGCGCACGGTGTCCGAGGGCTGTGCGCCCCTGGCGAGCCAGCTGCGGGCCCTGTCCTCGTCGATCACGATCGTTGAGGGGTTGGTCTGCGCGTTGTAGTGGCCGATCGTCTCGATCACGCGCCCGTCGCGCGGAGAGCGCTGATCGGCGACGACAACTCGCCACATGGGGTCCTTCTTGCCGCCCACTCGCGTGAGCCTGAGCCTGACTGCCACGGTTTCCTCTCTGCTGCTGAACGCTGGTCAAAGTCCCTTGCTACGGCCTCAGAGCTTAGACGGTGGCGGTCACAGACGCCGGGTGAACCCCGTCGGAGCGCTCAGCGCGCGTTTCGCATCATCGCGCCGATGTCCGGCATCTTGCCGCGCCCGACCTGGCGCATCACCTTGCGCATCTGCCCGAACTGCTTGACGAGTTTGTTGACCTGCTGCACGCTGGTGCCCGAACCACGTGCGATGCGCAGGCGTCTTGAGCCCTTGATCAGCTCCGGCTTGCGGCGCTCCTCGGGGGTCATCGAGAGGATGATCGCCTGGATCCTGTCGAGCTCGCGTTCGTCGACCTTCATGTTCGAGAGCTGATGGCCGGCGAGGCCCGGGATCATCCCGAGGATGCTCGTCAGCGGGCCCATTTTCCG
The DNA here is from genome assembly GCA_963826345.1 of uncultured Solirubrobacteraceae bacterium. Lineage (GTDB taxonomy): Bacteria > Actinomycetota > Thermoleophilia > Solirubrobacterales > Solirubrobacteraceae > Palsa-744. The sequence goes on along the minus strand of CAWGWU010000014.1, from coordinate 33,392 downwards.
GATCGTCTTCAGCTGTGAGAGGAAGTCGTCCAGCCCGAATTCGTTTTTGCGGAGCTTGCGCTCGAGCGCGGCGGTGTCCTCCTCGTCGAACTGGCGCTCGGCCTTCTCGATCAGGCTCATGACGTCGCCCATGCCGAGGATCCGCTGGGACATGCGATCCGGGTGGAAACGCTCGAACTGGTCGAGCTTCTCGCCGGTCGACGCGAACAGGATCGGCTTGCCGGTGACCGCCTTGACCGACAGCGCCGCGCCTCCGCGCGCATCGCCGTCGAGCTTGCTCATCAGCACACCGTCGAACTGCACTGCCTCCGCGAAGCTCTCGGCGACGTTGACCGCATCCTGGCCGGTCATCGCGTCCACGACGAGGATCACGTTGTGGGGTTTGACGGCGTCGCGGATCCGCACGAGCTCCGCCATCAGCTCCTCGTCGACGTGCAGGCGGCCGCTGGTGTCGACGATCAGCACGTCCTTGCCCTCGTGGCGGGCGCGCTCGAGTGCCCATGAGGCGATCTCGACGGGGTCGCGGTCGGTGCCCTGCTCATAGACCTCCGCGCCGGCCTGCGCGCCGACCTTGACCAGCTGGTCGACCGCGGCGGGACGGTACACGTCGCACGCCGCGACCGCGACCGAGGAGCCGTGCTCCTGGTGCAGGTAGCGCGCGAGCTTGGCGGTCGCGGTCGTCTTGCCCGAGCCCTGCAGCCCCGCCATCAGGATCACCGTCGGAGGCCGCGGCGAGAAGCTGAGCCCCGCCGATGCTCCGCCCATCAGCTCGGTCAGCTCCTCGCCGACGATCTTCACGACCTGGTGGCCGGGGTTCAGCTTGCCGATCACCTCCGCGCCCATGCAGCGCTCCTTGACCTGCGAGGTGAACTGCCTGACGACCTTGAAGTTGACGTCCGCCTCGAGCAGCGCGAGCCGGATCTCGCGCATCGCCGCGTCGATGTCCTGCTCGGTCAGGGTTCCGCGCTGGCGTACCTCGCCGAGCGTTCCCTGCAGTTTCTCCGCGAGTGAGTCGAACATCGGCGCCGCCGTCAGCTCGGCAGATCGCGCGGCGCGGGCGGCTTGGGAGCGTGCGGCTCCGGCTTGCCCCTCAGCGCCTCGCCGATACCCGCGAACGCCTGCGCGAACTCCGACGGGACCACGAACACCTTGTTGGAGTCGCCTTCCGCGAGCTGCGGCAGCATCTGCAGGTATTCGTAGCTGAGGAGCTCGCGATCCGGTTTGCCCTCGTGGATCGCTGTGAAGACGGTGTCGATCGCCTTCGCTTCGCCCTCGGCACGGAGGATCGCGGCCTGGCGCTCCCCCTCGGCGGTCAGCACGGCAGCCTGCTTGGCGCCCTCAGCCGTCAGGATCTGGGCCTGCTTCTCGCCTTCGGCGGTGAGGATCGCGGCGCGGCGGTCGCGCTCGGCGCGCATCTGCTTCTCCATCGCGGTGCGGATGTCCGGCGGCGGGTCGACGGACTTGATCTCGACGCGGTTGATCCGGATCCCCCACTTGCCGGTCGCCTCGTCGAGCACGATGCGAAGCTCGGTGTTGACGTTCTCGCGCGAGGTGAGCGTCGCCTCGAGCGAGAGACCGCCGATCACGTTTCGCAGGGTGGTCACCGTCAGCTGCTCGATCGCCTGCAGCGGGTTGGCGATTTCATAGGTCGCCGAGCGCGGGTCGGTGATAGTGAAATACAGGACCGTCTCGATGCCGACGACGACGTTGTCTTCGGTGATCACCGACTGCGGGGAGAAGTTGACGACCTGCTCGCGCAGGTCCACCAACGGCCGCACCCGATCGATGAACGGCGTGACGATCGTCAGCCCCGGGTCCAGCGTGCGGCTGTAACGCCCGAGGCGCTCGACCACGCCGGCGCGGGCCTGCGGGATCACGCGGATCGCTTTCGCCGCGGCGATGATGATGAACAGCAGAACAACGGCAAGAACGATCAGAGCAGCCATGAGCGGGATCCTTTCTCGGTGCCCCGGGGCAGGTCAGGCAAGGGGCAGGTTACGCGCATTCAGTGCATCACCAGCGCCGTGGCACCTCTTATTTCGACCACCTCGACGCGCTCGCCTGCTTCGATCACCTCGTCCTCGTCGTAGCTGCGGGCCGTCCAGACCTCGCCGCCCTCCACGCGCACGCAGCCGACGCCCTCGTCGTTGGCGATCCGCTCGAGCACCGTGGCTCGCTTCCCGACGATCGCGGCGGCGCCGGTCCTGATCGGCGGCGGCAGCCGCCTGTGCCGGCGCGCGACCGGCCGCAGAGTCAGGACGACGATCCCCGACGTGATCACGAAGACGGCGAGGGCCAGGCCCGTGCCGACCCCGATCACGCTGACCGTCGCCGCCAGGGCGGCGCCGACGGCGAACGGGAGCAGGTAGAGCCCGCCCGTGTTCATCTCCCCGATGCCGAAGAGACACGCCGCGATCAGCCAGATGATCCACCACTGCATGCGCTCAGGTTAGCTCTCAGCGATGAGCGCGCGAGCGAAGTCCTGCGCGTCGAACGGGCGGAGGTCCTGCACGGACTCCCCCACTCCGATCAGCTTGACCGGCAGCTCGAGCTCTCGGGCGATCGCGATCGCGATGCCCCCGCGGGCTGTTCCGTCGAGCTTGGTGAGCACGACCCCGCTGACGCCGGCGGTCTCGGCGAACAGCCTCGCCTGCCTCAGCCCGTTCTGGCCGGTGGTCGCGTCGATCGTCAGCAGCGTCTCGTGCGGGGCACCCTCGAGCTGTCTTGAGATCACGCGGTGAACCTTCCCGAGCTCCCCCATCAGGTCGTCCTGGGTGTGGAGTCGCCCGGCGGTGTCGATGATCACGACGTCGATGCCGCGGCTGTTCGCCTGCGCGATCGCCTCGAACGCGACGGCGCCCGGATCAGAGCCCTCGGCGCCCGTCACGATCTCGCACTGCGCGCGCTCGGCCCAGCCCTGCAGCTGCTCGCTCGCGGCGGCCCTGAAGGTGTCGGCGGCGCCGAGCAGCACGCTCGCGCCCACCTCGTTGCGCAGGTGCCACGCGAGCTTGCCGATCGTGGTCGTCTTGCCGGTTCCGTTGACGCCAACGGCCATGATGACGGTCGGTTTGGGGCGGATGTCGATCCTGCCGTCGCCGACCGTCGCGGTCTGGGCGAGCAGCTCGATGAGGCGGTCGCTGAGCGCCTGGCCGCCCTCGAGCGTGCCTGCGTCGGCCTCCATCTCAAGCGTCTGAACCACCGAGGCGGTGGTGCTCGCTCCGACGTCGGCCATGATCAGCGCCTCCTCCAGCCGTTCCCACGTCTCGGCATCGAGCGCACCGAACAGCGTGGCCTGGATCTCGCTGCCGAGAGCCTGGCGGGTCTTGGACATGCTCTCGCGAAGGCGGCGGATCAGGCCCGGGCGCCTGCGGCCCTCCTCCGAGCCCTCGCCCGGGCTCTCGCCGCCGGCGGGGCCGGCGGTTATGAACAGATCACTCCAGTCGCGGGCCACGGGCGCCGCGACGATAGCAGCGGACCTCAGGCGACCTCCGCCACCTGCGCGGGTGGCTCCTGCGCGGGGAGCGCACGGGAGATCACCTTCGAGACGCCGTCCTGGCCCATCGAGACGCCGTAGAGCCAGTCGGCGGCCTCCATCGTTCGCTTCTGGTGGGTGATCACGATGAACTGTGCACGCGAGGAGTAGCGGCGCAGCAGGTCCAGGAACCGTTCGAGGTTGAGGTCGTCCAGCGCGGCCTCGACCTCGTCCAGGATGTAGAAGGGGCATGGCCGCGCGAGGAACACCGCGAACAGGAACGCGAGCGCGGTCATCGACTTCTCGCCGCCGGAGAGCAGCGACAGGCGCTTGGTCGACTTGCCGGCAGGGGTGATCTCGATCTCGACGCCGGGAAGCTCCTGCTCATGCGGGGAGGCGCCCGCCTCGGCCTCGGCGTCGGCAGCCTCCTCGCTGGCGGCGGCGTCGTCGGGAAGCGGCTGCCCGCCGAGCACGGGGGCCTGCCCCTGCGCTTCGGTGACGAGCCGCAGCCGCCCGCTGCCGCCGGGGAACACGTCGCCTGCCAGTTCTTCGAAGTTGCGCGCCGCCGCGGTGAAGGTCTGCTCGAAGGCCTCCTCGATCTGGCGGTCCGTCTCGCGGATCACCGACCGCAGCTCGCGGAGCGCGGTCTCCAGGTCCGCGCGCTGCGTCTCGAGCTCCTCGACGTGTTCGAGCGCCTGCCCGTACTCCTCCTGAGCGAGCGGGTTGACGGGCCCGAGCTGCTCGCGGCGGCGGGTCAGCCGTTCCACGCGCGAGCTCAGCGAGGCGATCTCCTCCTCGCTGAGCGGCTGCGCGGGCTCGCCGTCCCCCGTCTCCTCGACGGCCTCTGCGTCCCCGCCGGCCGAGGCACCGATGCCGAGCCGCTTGCCCAGCTCGGCGAGCTCGAGCTCCGCCTCGCCGGCCTGGTCACGCAGCCGCTGGGCCGCGACCTCTGACTCCGTGACGCGTTCTCCGCAGGCGCGCAGCGAGGCCTGGATGCGCGACTCCTGCTCGGCGCAGGCGCGCAGCTCGCCTGCCATCCGCTCCCCGGCCTGGCCGTCGGCGTCGAGCTCCCGCTCCAGGGTGCTCAGCCGCGCACGCACGGCGTCGGATGCTGCCGCGAGGACACGCGCGAGGCGCTCGGCGCGGGGCCGGGCGCGTGTGTCGGCCTCGAGCTGCGCGGTGAGCCGCGACATGCGGGCCTCGCGCTGGGCGCGCTCGCTCTGGGCGCGTTCGGCCTGGCGCCGCTCGGCTCCGAGCTCGCCCTCGATCTGGGCGCGCCTGACGGCCAGTGGGCCCTCGGCGGGCGCCGCGCGGCGCTGCTCGATCAGCCAGCCCGTCCGCCGCTCGGCCTCGCGGGCCTCGGCGTGGGAGCGCTCGCTCTCACGAACCGCGCGCTCGCCCGCGGTGCGCGCGAGTTCGCCGGCGCGGACCTGCTCGAGCGCGGACTCGACGGCCTGCCTTGCAGAGTGCTCTGCCTGGGCCGCGATCTCCGCTGAGGCGATCAGGCGGTCCCGTTCGTTGCGGCGCGCGAGAACGCGCTCCGAGCCACCCTCGCTGACCTGCCGGATCTCACCCCACGAGCCGAACCAGACGCGACCGGAGAGCGTCACGGCGACCCCGGAGAAGTCGGCTGGCACATCCCGCAGGCTCTCGACGACCCAGGCGTCCGAGAGCAGACGGCCCGCGAGCGCGATCACCGCCGGTGGACCCGTCAGGAGATCGAGCATGCGCTCCGCGCCGGCGCTGGGCGCGGCCGGGCCGGACGGGACCGGGCGGCCGGGATCACCGGCGAGCAGTGCGGCGCCGCCGTCCGGGCCGGCGCGATCCAGCATCGCCTGCGCTCCCGCGACGTCGCTGACCAGGGCGGCATCGAGGCGGCCGCCGAGCACGGCCGCGAGCGCGAGCTCGTAGCCGTCGCGGACGCTGAGCTCATCGCTGAGCGAGGTCGCGGCCCCGGGGTCCCCGGCTCCGAGCCGGCTGTGGCTGCGAAGGAACTGGTTCGCGGCGGCTAGCTCGGCGCCCACGCTCGCCGACTCCCTGCGGGCGTCCTGCACTGCACGCTCGGCGACGGCGAGCGCGCTGCGCAGGCTCTCCGCCTCGCGGTCTGCCTGCTCACGGGCGCTCTTGGCCTCCTCGAGCGCCGCCTGCGTCCCGGTCAGGCTCTGCTGCTGGCGCTCCCGCTCGGCCTCGAGCTCTGCGACCTCGCGGCCGAGCTCCTGCTCGCGCCGGCGGCTCGATCTCGGCGAGCTCGGCCTCGAGCGCGGCTATCCGCCCGGAACCGGGGACGCTCTCATGCTCGCCGTGCGCGTGGATCCCCGACTGCAGCTCCGCGAGCTCCTGCTGCACGCGCTCGAGGCGCCGGGCGAGCGTCTGCTCGCCCGTTGTCGACCTGCTCGGCGCGGAGCTGCAGCCGCTCCAGCGCCGAGCGGGCACCGTAGACCCGTCGTGAGATCGCGTCGTGCCGAGCGGTCCGCTCGGCGAGTGCGCTCTCGGCCATACCCCTTCGCTCGATGCTCTCCTGCAGCGCGGCCTCGATCGCCGCGCGCTCCCCGCGCGCGGCGGCGGCGGTCTGCTCGGCGAGCGCGAGTTCCTGCGCGCGGGCGCGGGCCGTGTCGGCGGCGAGCTGCAGGCGCGCCTGCAGGATCTGAAGCTCGAGTCTCTCGTGGAGCTCGGCCGCTTCGGCCTGGCGCTTGAGCGGGCGCAGCCGCGTCCGCGCCTCGCGCTCGATGTCCAGCGCCCGGTCGAGGTTCTCCTGGGTGCGCTCCAGCTTGAGCTGCGCGCGCCGCCTGCGCTTGCGGTGCTTGCCCAGGCCCGCGGCCTCCTCGATCAGCAGCCGGCGCTCGCGTGGCTTGGAGCTCACGATCGAGTCGACGCGGCCCTGCGAGATGACCGAGTGGCTCTCCTTGCCAAGGCCGGTGTCCGAGAGCACCTCGATCACGTCCGTGAGCCGGCAGCGCGCGCCGTTCAGGCGATATCCGCCCTCTCCGCTGCGCTCGAGGCGCCTCACGATCGAGATCTCGCTCAGCGGCAGGTCGACGGTGCCGTCGGAGTTGTCGAGAACGATCTCGACCTCGGCTGCGCTTCGCGGCTGCACGCCGTGGCCGCCGCCGAAGATGACGTCCTGCATCGACTGGCCACGGACTGCCAGCGGCGACTGCTCGCCCATCGCCCAGAGCACCGCGTCGGTGACGTTCGACTTGCCGGACCCGTTGGGCCCGACGACGACGCTGACGCCGTCGCCGAAGTCAAGACGCGTGCGGTCCGGGAAGGACTTGAAGCCCGTCAGCGTGAGTGACTTCAGGTGCACGGGGACCTCACTCGCTCGCCAACGCCTCGACGGCCACGCGCGCCGCCTCCTGCTCCGCGTGCTTCTTGCTGCGCCCGCTGCCGGTGCCGAGCTCGCGCCCGTCCACGCTCGCGAGCACCTCGTATGTGCGCTCGTGCGACGGGCCCTCCTCGGAGATCACCTCGTAGGTCACCTCCGCGCCCCTGCGGGCGAGCAGCTCCTGCAGCGCGGACTTGAAGTCCACGGGGTTTTCCAGCGCATCCTCGATCTCCGGCGCGAACGCCTCCACGACCGCCTTGGCTGTGCGCTCGTAGCCGGCCTGCAGGTAGCACGCCCCGATCACGGCCTCGATCACGGTGGCCAGCACGCGCTCGGTCTCCAGCTGCCCGCCATCCTTGACAGCGGGTGGTGCCGCGCGCCGCAGCCGCTCGGGCAAACCCAGCCGCTCCGCCACCGCCCGGCAGGAGACGCCGGAGACGGCCTGCGCGCGGATCTTGGTGAGCCTGCCGGCCCCGAACCGCTCCGCCTCCAGGCGCGGATACAGGTGTGTGCTGACCGCGAGCGACAGGACGCTGTCGCCGAGGAACGCGAGCCTCGCATAGGAGTCGCTGCGCCGCTCGCTCCAGGATGGGTGCGTGAAGACCTGCCGGGCCAGATCCGCGGGCAGCTCGTCCAGCAGAGCGGCGAGAAGCATCACTGCCCCGCATCGGTGGTCCCGTTGTGGGCGAGGACGAAGTCCACCGCCTGCCCCACGGTGAGGATCCGCGCCGCCTGCTCGTCGGACATCTTCACGCCGTAGGTGTCCTCGAGCTCCTGCACGAGCGTGTACAGGTCGAGCGAGTCCGCCTCGAGGTCCTCCTTGAAGCGGGTACCCTCCGCGATCACCCCTGGCTCAACGTCGAGTTCGTCGGCCAGGTGGTCCCTTATGAGCGCGAACACCTGCCCGCGGTCGCCGCCGGTCATCGCTCCTCGGTCGCACCGCTAAGCGCGGCTGAAATCGGCCGTCGGGTGCTCGCGGTTGTTCTCGTCGCTGGGCTTCTCATCCTGCTTCGGGGAGGCTAGCGTCAGGCGCGGACGCAGGCGAGCGCCTGAGCGCCCCGGCCTGATCGAGCGCCCGGTGCGTCTGCCCGACGATGTCCTCGCGCGCACCGCGCTCGGCGCGCAGGATCGCCTGCGCGAAGCCCGCCCTGGTGAACCGGCCGTGCGGCACGACGCCGAGCCGGCGCAGGCCGAGCAGATAGGCCCCGCCGCTGGCCTCGGGATCGATCTCATCCCGGAAGGAGCGCAGCGGAGCGCGCAGCAGCGCCCCTCCGATCTTCCCCCGTGTCGATGACAGCGCGGCCTTGCGGACCGCGCCGAGCATCAGCTGCGAGACCCCCTCCATCAGCTTCAGGGCGATGTTCCCGGTGAACCCGTCGGTGACGATCACGTCCGCGAGGCCCGCGACGACGTCGCCGCCCTCGACGTTGCCGACGAACTCGAAGTCGGGGGAGGCCGTGCCCATGCGCTCGGAGAGCTCTGCATGTGCTTCGAGCACGAGCGCACTGCCGCGCTGGGCCTCCTCTCCGTTGGAGAGCAGCGCGACCCTGGGGCGCTCGATGCCCATCACCGTGCCCGCCAGTGCGGCACCCATGAACGCGAACTGCACGATGTGCTCGCGTCGCGCCTCCGCGTTCGCGCCGACGTCCAGCAGCGTCACGGGGTGCTCGGGCACGGGGAGCGGGATGGCCAGCGCCGGACGGTAGATGCCGCGGGCACGCTTGATGTTGAAGGTGCCGGCCGCGAGCGCGGCGCCGGTCCCGCCTGCACAGACGAGCGCCTGCGCACGGCCGTCCGCGACGGCGCGCGCGGCCATCACGATCGACGCGTCCGGCGTCGCGCGGGCCGCGAGCACCGGATCGGCGGCCTTCGCGATCGAGACGGGGGCGTCGACGACCTCTACTCCGTCGGGCGGGGCGCCCAGCTCGGCCGCCGGCCCGAACAGGATGATCCTGGCGCCGGAGCCGGCGGCGACCGCCGCGCCCGCAGCGACCTCGGCCGGGCCGAGGTCCGCGCCGTTGCAGTCGACCGCGATGACCGGCCGCGGCTCAGCTGCGCCCGTTCCGTTGGACGACGGCGAGGGACCTGCGGTCACTGCGCTCTAGGAGTGGTCGTGCTCGTGATCGTGATCGTGGTGATGCACGATCTCACGACCCGCGTAGGTACCGCAGACGGGGCAGACCCTGTGCGGGCGGCGCGGGCTGTGGCACGTCGGGCACTCGTTCACTGCGGGCGTGCCGATCTTGTGCTGGGCACGCCGCTGCGCGGTGCGGGCGTGCGACTGCTTTTTCTTGGGTACCGCCATCGGCCAGCAAGCCTACCAGCCCGGCGGCCTGCTACTCGAGCTTCAGCTCGCGGAGCTTCGCCCAGCGAGGGTCCGGCTCGGCCTCGTGGTGATGCTCGGGGCCGGCCTCGTTGAGGTCGGCGGCGCAGATCGGGCACAGCCCCGCACAGTCCTCGCGGCACAGGATCTTGGCCGGGATCGCGAGCGCGAACGCGTCGCGGACCCAGGCCGCGAGCTCCAGCGTCTCCTGATTGACGTACGGGCTGTCGAGCTCCTCGCCCGAGCCGGGCCTGTCGACCTCGCGGGCCTGCACCTCGACGACCGGGGCGGCCTGCTTCAGGCAGCGCATGCAGGGGCCGCTCACCGCCGCCGAGAAGGCGATCAGCAGCGCGTAGCCGCCGCCGGTCATGCGCGACACGGACAGGTCGACCGGGACGACGTGCGGCTCGGCCGCGTACGTCTCGCTGCCGAGAGTCAGCGGCTCGATCGGCACCGAGAGCGTGAGCCTGCGCCCCTCGCCGGCGACCAGCCGCATGCCGCCGAGGTCGAAATCGTGTGTCTGCTGGGGCATCCCTCCAGGCTAGCGGGAGGGGTCGGCCGCCCGGGCGGGAGGCCGACCGGCCACTCAGCCTCCCTGCAGCTGCGTGAGGTCCACGACGGGGCTGGGCGCCGTGATCGTCACGGGCTTGTCCCATTCGTCGAAGCTGATCTTGCCGCCGCTGCTGCCCGTCTTGACGATCGCCACCGGGTAGGCGGTTCCCGTCGTCGCGACGTAGAGGGTGCCCTGCTTGCCGGTGTCGGCGACGCCGACCACCGCCGTGTTGTTGACGGTCGTGGTACCCGTCTTGGTGAGCGTGCCGTGGGCCGACAGCGTGCTGCCGAGCAGCTTGCTCAGGTTCGTCAGCCCCGCGAGCGACGCGAATTCGCCGCTGGAGAGCGGCGCCTTCAGCCACTTGCCGCGCAGCAGCTGGGCTGCCGCGGTGCCGCCGAGCTGCTTGTAGAACGCTTCGCCTGCCTGCAGGTAGAAGTAGCTGCCCGTCTCGACGATGTTGATGTTCTCGCCCTGGAGCGTGAGGCTGCCGGTCGCGCCCTTGCCCGTCGCGAGGTGCAGGTTGATTCCGATCTGCTTGCCTTCGTTGCTGATCGATCCCGAGACGTGGACGCTCGTGGCTCCGGACGACGCCTTCTTGGCTTCGGCAACGATTTCATCCGCTGACTTCGAGGCCACGCCGTTGCCGGAGCTCGACGAGGATGAACCGCAGCCGGCGATCGCCAGCACGAGCAGTAAAGGCACCATGGGGAGAGCGAGGTGTCGCGCTCGCGAAGCTTGGAAGGGGCGGGTCTTGGCCGCTGTGTCGTTCATTTCCCGAACGCTAGAGTCGCAGGCGGACGGCTAGGCGCCGGGCTGCAGTTCCCGCTTCAGGATCTTGCCGGTCGCGTTCCGCGGCAGCTCATCCATGAAGGACACCTCTCGCGGCACCTTGAAGCGGGCGAGGTTGGCCTTGACGTGTTCCTGCACCCCATGCTCGGTGAGCTCGGCGCCGGGCCGCAGCACGACGAACGCCTGCAGCCGCTGGCCGAACTCCGCGTCGGGCACGCCCACGACCGCGACCTCTTCGACCTCGGGATGCTCGGCGAGCAGGTCCTCGACCTCTCGCGGGAACACGTTCTCGCCGCCGCTGATGATCATTTCGTCGTCCCGCCCGTCGACGAACAGGCGCCCGGCCTGGTCGAGCCTGCCGACGTCGCCGGTGCTCATCAGGCCGTCGATGACCTCCTTGCCGCCGCCGCCGGTGTAACCGTCGAACATCATCTCGTTGCCCACGAAGATGCGTCCGCGTCTGCCCGCGGGGCACCTCGCGGCCGTCGGAATCGAGCAGGCGCACGACGGTGCCGATCGGCGGGCGGCCCGCCGTGCCCGGAGCCGCGCGCAGGTCCTCGGGAGTCGCGATCGTGGCCCACGCGACCTCGGTCGAGCCGTAGAGGTTGTAGAGCACGTCGCCGAAGGTATCCATCGCGCGCGTCGCGAGGTCGCCCGGCAGGGCGGAGCCGCTCAGCGCGATCACCCGCAGCGCACGCAGGTCGTAGTGAGCGAGGACCTCCGGGCCGAGGTCGAGGATCCGCTGCAGCATCACCGGCACCAGCACGAGAGTGGTGGCTCGATGGTGGGCGGCGGCGCGGATCGTGTCCTCCGGGTCGAAGCGGCGGCGGAGTATCAGCGTCGATGCGAGCGGCAGCGCGAGGCTGAAATGCGCGAAGCCCCATGAGTGGAACATCGGCGCGGCGATCATCGTCGTCTGCCGCGCGCGGAGCGGGATCTTCGAGAACAGCGCCGCGACTGGCTCCAGTGTGTCCGGCTGGTTGCGCGCCGCGCCCTTCGGCGTTCCAGTGGTCCCCGACGTGAGTATCACGACGCGGCCCTTGTCCGTGGGCGGGTCGAGCTCCGAGGTGTCGCCCCGCTCGATCAGCTGCTCGATGACCGGCTCCTCGGGGCTGGACCCGGGCGCGCTCCAGGACAGCATGCGCCGCCGGCCCTGCGATCCCTCGGCGACCAGGCCGCTGAACTCCTCGTCGTAGATCACGAGCTCGGGGTCCTCGCGGGCGAGCACATCGGTGATCTGGGGTCCGGCGAACGCCGTGTTCAGGTAGAGCGCGTTGGCGCCGAGCTTGGAGCAGGCGATCGTCGCCTCGACGAAACCGCGGTGGTTGCGGGCCATGATCGCGACGCCGCTGCCCTGCCGCACCCCCGAGCTCCGCATCTCGTTCGCGAGCGCGTTCGTGCGCGCGTGGACTTCGCTGAAGGTGAGCGTCCCGCGCTCGTCGCAGAGCGCGCAGCGGTCCGGGTGAAGTATCGCCGCGGACTTGTAGCCCGCAGCCGCGGTCGGGCCCCAAGCGCGGAGCACGGCGAAGGACCGCATCACGCGGTCGGGCCGCGACGGGGCGAACATGCCCGTCTCGAGCAGCGTCCTCGCTACGTGAAGCCTCTGTCTGGGCGTCGGCGCGGCCACCCCGTGACCCTACATGGCAATGCGCGGCGGGCGAAGGCCCGCCCAGCGGCGCGCTCAGCCGACCTCTGCCGGCTCGTCCTTGCCCTGCAGGCGCTCTCTGCCGCGCTGGACCGCGGCTATGAACTTCGACAGGTTGACCTCGAGCGTGTTCAGGATCTCATCCGCGTAGTCCTCAGCCCCGAGCCGGATCTCCCGCTCGCGTGCCCGCGCGTCCTCGACGATGTCCTCGGCGGCGCGCTCGGCCTGCTTGGTGACCTCCTCCTGGCCCACCAGCTGCTCCTGGCGCTCACGCGCGTCCTTGATGATCCGCTCGGCCTCCTTCTTGGCCTCCGCGAGCATCTCCTGGCGCTCCTTGACGATCCACCGCGCCTGCTTGATCTCCTCAGGGATGGTTGCGCGCATCTGGTCGAGGATGTCGTAGATCTCCTCCTTGTCAACGCGCACCGTGTCCGTCATCGGCACGGACTTGGCGTTGTGAACCAGGTCGTCCAGCTTGTCTATCAGTACAAGGACATCCATTAGGAAACCACCTCCGCCTGCCGCTGGGGCCGGCGGCTAGCCGATGGGATTGACATCTTCTCCGCCCTCATTTCGTCAGCGCTGCAACTCTTCCTGCAACCGCACGGCCACCTCGCCCGGGACGAGGTCGTCGATGCGTCCGCCGAAAGTGGCGAGCTCCTTGACTCCGCTGGACGATAGGAAACTGTACTGCGGGCTGGCCATCAGGTAAACGGACTCTATCCCGGGGTCCTGCCGGCGGTTGAGCTGGTTCATCTCGAGCTCGTACTCGAAGTCCGAGATCGCGCGCAGTCCCTTGACGATCGCCCTCGCGCCGATCTTGCGCGCGAAATCCACGACTAGCGTCGAGAACGGCTCAACGCGCACGTTCTCAACGTCGGCCAGCGCGCGCTCGATGAATCCGACCCGCTCGTCGATCTCGAACAGCGCGCCGCTCTTGCGCACCGAGCGGTTCACGACGGCCACGACGACCTCCTCGTAGAGGACGGCGGCGCGGCGGATCACGTCGAGATGCCCGTTCGTGATCGGGTCGTACGTGCCGGGGCAGACGACTGTCGTTTTCTTGCTCGGTGTCATGGGTGACGGTGGATTGTGATGGAAGTGTCCCCGTAGCGCCGCTCGCGCTCGATCTCGAATGCGAGCTGCAGCGGCGCGCGGCGGTCGCTCTCGGCAACCACCCGCGCCCCGGGCGCCAGCAGCGACGGCAGGATCGCCGAGAGATCGGCTCCCAACTCGTGCACACGCCTGTACGGAGGGTCTATGAACAGGAGATCGTATGTCTCTTTGCGCGCCTGTGCGCTCCGCAGAGCCTCGAGCACTCCGGATCGGCGCACCTCCGCGCTCTGCTCGCCGATCCCGAGCGAGGCCAGGTTCTCCCGCAGCACCCGTGTCGCGCGGGCGTCCCGCTCGACGAACACGGCGTGGCCCGCGCCCCTTGAGAGGGCCTCGATCCCGAGCGCGCCGGTGCCCGCGAAGAGGTCCAGCACGCGGGCTCCCTGAATGTCTCCGAGCATCCCGAAGAGCGACTCGCGGACCCGGTCGGAGGTTGGCCGCGTGACTGTCCCCGACGGGGCCTTCAGGCGACGGCCCCCCAGGCTCCCGGCGATCACGCGCATCGCGCAACGGTAGCCGCCGGCGGCCGTCAGCCGGGGATCGGCAGCATCGCCTCCTCGCCGAAGGCCCGTTGGAGCTCGTCCGCGAGCAGGGCGTTCTCCGCTCCGCGGAGCTCGGGGTCCTCGGCGAGGATCAGCTGCGCACGGGCGCGGGCGAGCTCGAGCAGCGCCGCGTCGTCGGGGAGGCACGCGACCTTGAACTGCGCGACTCCGGACTGGCGCGTGCCGGCGAGCTCGCCCTCGCTTCGCAGCGACAGGTCGATCTCCGCGAGACGGAACCCGTCGGTGTGCTGCACGAGCGCGCGCAGGCGCATCGAGGAGGAGCCGGCCGGGCCGACCAGGAAGCAGATCGAGCTGTGCTCGCCGCGGCCGATCCTGCCGCGCAGCTGGTGGAGCTGGGAGATCCCGAAGCGCTCGGCGTTCTCGATCATCATCACGGTCGCGTTCGGAACGTCGATCCCGACCTCGATCACCGTGGTGGCGACGAGGGCGTCCGCGGCGCCGGACGCGAACGCGGCCATCGCCTCCTGCTTCTCGCGGGGGCGCATGCCGCCGTGCAGCAGGGCGAGAGTGAAACCTCGCAGCTCTCCCTCGCGCAGGCGCTCGAGCTCGGCGGTGGCGGCGCGCAACCCATCCTGCCCACCCTCTGCGCCATCCTCGCCGCCGGCGTCGTCGATCAGCGGGCACACGACGTAGGCCTGGCGGCCGGCGGCCAGGTGCTCGCGCACCTGCTGATATGCCTCCGAGCGCTCGGTCTCGCCCGACAGCAGCCGTGTCTGGATCGGGCGCCGGCCCGCGGGGATCTCGCGGAGCGTGCTCGTGTCAAGGTCGGCGTAGCGCGCCAGCGCCAGCGTCCTGGGGATCGGCGTCGCGGTCATGTGAAGCACGTGCGGAGTGCCCTTCTCATCCAGCCGGGCGCGCTGGCGCACGCCGAAGCGGTGCTGCTCGTCGATCACCGCGACCGCGAGCGACCTGAACACGACATCGGGCTCGATCAGCGCGTGGGTGCCCACGATCATCGAGAGCTCTCCGCCGGCGAGCCTGGCGAGGATCTCGCGCCTGCGCGCGGCGGGCGTCGAACCGGTCAGGAGCGCGACGGTCGCGGGCTCGGCGCCGAGCAGCATCTGGAGGTTCGCGAAGTGCTGCTCCGCGAGCGTCTCGGTCGGCGCCATCAGCGCGGCCTGGGCGCCGTGCTCGACGGCGCGCAGCATCGCGTAGAGGGCGACCACGGTCTTGCCGCTGCCGACCTCCCCCATCAGCAGGCGATGCATCGGGCTCGCGCGCTCCATGTCGGTGCGGATCGCCCGCATCGCCTCGACCTGGTCGCCGGTCGGCGAGAACGGGAGGATCTCGCTCAGCCAGCGCCCCGTCAGCGACGGCTCGTCCGCGAGTACGTGAGCGCCCGTGCGCCGCGCGCGCTGCGCGCGCCTGCGCAGGAACAGCAGCTGGGTCAGCAGCATCTCATCGAACGCGAGCCGGCGCCTGCCCTCCTGCAGGTCGGCCGGCGAACGCGGGAAGTGCATCGCCGCGAGCGCGCTCGGGCGGTCCGGCAGGCCCTCCCCCACACGCGTGGCCGCGGACAGCGCCTCGGGGACGTCGCGCAGGGCCGGCGCCGCCTCGCGGACGAGGTTGAGGATCTCCGTCGAGCTGACCCCCTCCGATGCCGGGTAGTGGGCGACCGACTCGCCCTCGGCCCCGGGGGGAGCGCCCTGCTCATCGCCGCCCGCCGAGGCGGGTGAATGATGGGAGACCGCGAAGCCGCCGCGGTTGTCGGGGCGGCCATGCAGCAGCAGCCGCGTTCCGGCCGGGTAGCGCTCGACGAGCCACGGCTGGTTGAAGAAGGTCGCGCGCATCGTCCCGGTCGAGTCGAACACGGCCGCCTCCACGAGTGGCCGCATGCCGCGGCGCCGGACCGCGCGCGAGTTGATGCGGCGCACCGTGACCGCGACGGTGGCGGGCTCGCCGGCACGCAGCGTTGAGACGGTGCGCGCCTCGCGGCTGTCGCTCGGCAGGTGCTCGAGCAGGTCGCCGACGGTTGCCAGGCCCAGCGAGCTGAGCCCCGCGGCCATCCGGCGGACAGGCACCTCGAGCGGCGCCCGCAGGCGTGAGGGCCGCGGCCAGTGCACCGGCGCGCTCATCAGCTCTTCCCGGCTCAGGGCACTGGTGGACGCGAACGCGCGGGCGAGAGGTGTGATCCGCCCGTCCCCGGACGCTAGCGGTGCCCGCGGCGCGTTGGTGCTTGTCGCCGCCATCTGCCGCGCATCATGATCGTGGCCGCGGTCGTAAAGCCGCGCCCTCCCCGCGCGGCGTTCACTCGGAGGCGAGAAGCCACCAGTAGGCGGGCTGTCCGCCGTGGCGCAGCTCGAGCTCGATGTCGCCCCCGAGCATCCCGTCGAGCTCCGACAGCGGAACCGGAGCCCCCTCCCCGGAGAGGATGCTCAGCAGTTCCGGCGCGGCCCCCTCCGGCCCCGGGCCGGACAGCGCGCTCACGACGGCGTGCAGTGTGTCCCGCGGGTCGCCCCAGGCGATCAGCTCGTCCTCCACGAACCCGACGGCGTCACCCATCTTGAAGCGGCCCTGGGCGTCCTCGCGCGCCGCGGGCGCGACCGATCCGGTGCGGATGCTCTCGAGGGCTTCGGTGAGGGCGCGCGCGTTCTCCTCCACCGAGCGCTCCGGGGCGAGCGAGACGGCGGCCGCGAGTCCGGCCTGCTGGCTGGTGGTGGGCGCGACGAGCACCTGCTTGTCAGACACCTGGCGGCGTGCTCGGCCGCCATGATCACGTTCGCGCTGTTCGTCAGCACGACGACCTCCTCGGCGGGGACCTCGTGGATGCCGGCCAGCAGGTCGTAGGTCGAGGGGTTCAGCGTCGGTCCGCCGTCGATGGTGTGCACGCCGAGCTCGTGGAACATGTCCCGCAGGCCCTCGCCACTGACGACCGCGACCGCCCCGCAGCGCGTCTCGCCGGCGAGCGGCGACTGCACGGCCGGCACCGGCGCCGGGTTGCCCTGCGGGGCCTGGGCGACGGCGACCGCCCCGGCCTCCAGGCGCTCCTCGCGCTCGGCGACCTGGGCGCGCATGTCCGCGACGTCCAGGCGGGAGACCTCTCCAGCGTCGGCGAACACGGCCGTCGCGAGCTCGGGCGGTCGGTGTGGATGTGGACCTTCAGGGCGCTCGTGTCGCCGACCACGAGCACCGAGTCGCCGAGCTCCTCGAGCGGCTCGATGTAGCGCCCGGCGCTGAGGCCGGTGCCGGTGACCGCGAAGTTGGTGCAGAAGCGGTACGTGCTCGAGTCGTGCTGCAGGGTGGGTGATGCGGGCCGGCGCGTGGTGCTCGAGCGCGCGGCGCCTCTTCGCCGCGCAGGGCGGCCACGACCCCGGCGAACATGATCGTGAGCCCGTAGCCGCCGGCGTCGACGACGCCGGCGTCGCGCAGCGCCGCGAGCAGTTCCGGGCCCCGCTTGACCGAGTCCTGGCCGGCGTGGACCGCGCGCTCGAGCGCGGCCGCGATCGCCCTGTCCTGCTCGCTCGGCTCGGTGTTCGGCTCAAGGCGCGGGTTGTCGGGGCTGTGCGCGACGTCGGTGACGATCTGGTGGGCCATCTCGCGGGCGACCGTGAGGATCGTGCCCTCGGCCGGTTCGCGCACGGAGGAGTAGGCGCGGTCGGCGGCGTTCGCGAGCGCTGCGCCGATCAGCGTCGGGTCGATCAGCTGGCCGGGCCGCTGATACGAGCTCCTCGGCCGCGCCGCGGATCAGCTGCGAGAGGATCACGCCGGAGTTCCCGCGCGCGCCGAGCAGCGCCGCGCGCGCGACCGAGTTCGACGATCTCCTCGCGGCCGATCTCGTCGATCGTGCGGTTCTCGTCCGCCGCCCTGCAGCCGGTCGAGCTCGTCGAGCACGGCCCGCAGCGTCAGCGCCATGTTGTCGCCGGTGTCGCCGTCGGCGACCGGGAACACGTTGAGGTCGTTGACCTCCTCGCGCCGGGATTCCAGGTGCGCCAGGGCTCCTGCGACGGCGGCCCGGAAGCGGATCAGGTTCGTGTCGGTCACCGCGTGGGCCATCGTGATCAGCGGGTCTGGCGGCTGCCTCTGCCCGTCGGCCGATGGCGGGACTGACCGGATGCGGGCCGAGGCCTACCGGGTGGGAGCACGCCGGGCGTGCTGCGACCGGCTCAGAGAGCCTTCGTTACCTTGCCGGCTTTCAGGCAGCGCGTGCACACGTAGACGCGCCTGGGCGCCTTGCCCACGAGGATCCGCACCTTCTGCAGGTTCGGATCGAAGCGCCGCTTCGTCGCGACCATCGAGTGGCTGCGGCTCTGGCCGAACGCCGGGCCCTTCCCGCAGCTGTGACATACCTTTGCCATCGTCGGGCAGTCTAGCCGCTCGCGAGCTCGCGTGCGCAGCGCCGCCATACGGATGACGACTTCCGCGGCGTGGCGGCCCTGGTCGCGCTTGCCGCCGCCGGAGCGCGCGAGCGCCTGATCCATGCGTCTCGCACGTGAGCACGCCGAACGCGCACGGGACGCCCGTCTGCGAGCTGCACGTCCATCACGCCGGCGGCTGTCTCGGCGCACACGAAGTCGTAGTGGTCGGTCTCGCCGCGGATCACCGCGCCGAGGCAGGCGACGCCCGTGAAGCGGCCGCTCTGGGCCGCGTAGAGGGCCGCCAGCGGCAGCTCGAACGCGCCGGGCACGTCGAACACCTGCGACGTCGGCGTGCCGGCCCGCTCGAACGTCGCCGCGCGCCCGCTGACAGCAGGCGCTCGGCCAGATCCTCGTAGAAGCGGCCGATCACGACCGCGTAGGAGCCGCTCACCGCTCGCCCTCGTCGCTGGAGGTCCGGAACGGCGCCGGTCCTCGCCTTGCGGCGCTCGTCTCGCAGCATCTTCTCGTCGAGGTTCAGGCCCTGGTGGTGGAGCGTGTGCCCCATGCGCTCGGCCTTCGTGCGCAGGTACGCCGCGTTGTGCTCGTTCGGCGCGTGCTCGATCGGGATCTGGGCGCTGACCGACAGCCCGTAGCCCTCGAGGCCGCGGATCTTCTTCGGGTTGTTGGTGAGGATGCGGATCGAGCCGAGGCCCAGGTCGACGAGGATCTGCGCGCCGATCCCGTAGTCGCGCAGGTCGGCGGGCAGCCCGAGCCGCTCGTTCGCTTCGACGGTGTCGAGGCCGTCCTCCTGCAGGCGGTAGGCGCGCAGCTTGTTGAGCAGGCCGATGCCGCGTCCCTCCTGGGAGAGGTAGAGCAGGACTCCCTGCCCCTCGCGCTCGATCATCGAGAGCGCCGATTCGAGCTGCTCGCCGCAGTCGCAGCGCAGCGAGTGGAAGACGTCGCCGGTGAGGCACTCCGAGTGCACCCTGACGAGCACGTCCGAGGCTGCCCGCGACGTCGCCCTTGACGAGCGCGACGTGGTGCTTCTCGTCGACCAGCGAGCGGTAGCCGACCGCCTCGAAGTCGCCGAACGCGGTCGGCAGGCGCGTCGAGACGACGCGTTCGACGAGCTTGTCGTGGCGGCGCCGGTAGGCGATCAGGTCGGCGACCGTGATCATCGCCAGCCCGTGCCGGGCGCAGTACTCGACGAGTTCCGGCACACGGGCCATCGTCCCGTCGTCGTTCATGATCTCGCAGATCACGCCGGCCGGGTTCAGGCCCGCGAGCCGGGCGAGATCGACGCGCCGCCTCGGTCTGCCCGGCGCGCTCGAGCACCCCTCCGGCGCGGCTCTTCAGCGGGAACACGTGGCCGGGCTGCACGAGGTCCGCGGGCCGGCTCTGCGGGGTCGATCGCGACCTGGATCGTGTGCGCGCGGTCGTGCGCGGAGATGCCCGGTCGTCACCCCCTCGCGCGCCTCGATCGAGACCGTGAAGGGCGTTTCGAACGACGACTCGTTCTTCGCCGCCATCAGGTCCAGGCCCAGCTCGTCGCAGCGCTCGGGGTCAGCGACAGGCAGATCAGCCCGCGTCCCTCCTTCGCCATGAAGTTGATCGCCTCGGGCGTCGCGAACTGCGCGGCCAGCGTCAGGTCGCCCTCGTTCTCGCGGTCCTCGTCGTCGCAGACGACGACCATCTTGCCCTGGCGGATCTCCTCGATCGCCTGCTCGATCGTCGGCGAACGGCGGGTCGGCTCGTCGGCGGGCTCTGGCGCTCATACGCTGCTCCAGCAGCCGCTCGACGTGCTTCGCGAGGATGTCGACCTCGATGTTCACGCGGCGCCCCGCCGTGAGCCTGCCGAGGTTCGTGCGCTCGAGCGTCTCGGGGATCAGCGAGACCTCGAACCGTCCTCGCCGAGCGCGCTGACCGTCAGGCTGACGCCGTCGACCGCCACCGACCCCTTCTCGACGAGGTAGCGGGCGAGGCCGGCCGCGAGGCTCGAGCTCGAGCACGCGCGAGAAGCCCTCCTCGCGCATCGCCGGACGCTCGCCGGTGCCGTCCACATGGCCCTGCACGACGTGCCCGCCGAGGCGGTCCGCCGGCGCGCAGCGCGAGCTCGAGGTTGACGCGCGTCGCCGGCGCTCAGGCCTCCCAGCGAGGAGCGCTCGAGCGTCTCGTTCATCGCCTGCGCGCGAAAGCGCCGTCGTCGACGCGCGTCGCGGTCAGGCACACGCCGTTGACCGCGACCGAGTCGCCCTCGCGCGAGCTCGCCGGCGAGCCGGCGTCGCGATCGCGAGCGTCGCGCCGCCGCCGTCGCGCTCGATCTCCGCACGGCGCCGAGGTCGGCGATCAGCCCTGTGAACACGGCGTCCTGCCCTCACCACTCGCGCAGCCGCGCGGAGATCAGCAGGTCCTCGCCGACGCGTCTCGCAGTCGAAGCGTGAGCGCCGCAGCGCCTCGGAGATCTGCTCGACGCCCTTCGCCCTCGAGCGGGTCGCGGGCGCGCGCTCCCGCCGAGCAGCAGCGGCGCGAGGAACAGGCGCAGTTCGTCGATCTCGCCGGCATCGAGGAACGCGCCGGCGAGGTGCGGGCCGCCCTCGAGCAGCACGGAGGCGACGCCCATCGCGCCGAGCTGGTCGAGCGCCGAGCGCACGCGCGCCGGCTCGTTTTCGCCGGTCGCGACGAACACCTGGACGCCGGCGGCTTCGAGCGCGTCGGTGTCGGCGCGCGCGGCGGCGCGCGAGACGACGATCGTCAGCGGGATCTCCGCTGCGGCGGCGACCAGCTGCGAGCTGGGCGGCAGCCGCGCGAGCGAGTCGAACACGACGCGGCGCGGCTGCACGCTGGGCTCGGCCGGCAGGCCGTCGGCCGCGCCGTCAGCTGCGGGTCGTCCGCGAGCGCGGTGCCGATCCCGACCACGACGGCGTCGACCGACGCGCGCCAGCGGTGCGCGAGCTCGCGGCTGTCCTCGCCGCTGATCCACTTCGAGTCGCCGGTGCGGGTCGCGACCTTGCCGTCGAGCGTCATCGCCGACTTGAACAGCACCCACGGGCCGCCCGACGCGGGCGTGCTTGCGGAAGGCCTGGTTGAGCAGCCGCGCGCTGCGCCGCGAGCTCGCCGTCGGCGACGATCACCTCGACGCCCTCGTCGCGCAGGATGCCCAGGCCCCGCCCTGACGCCTTCTCGGTCGGATCGTCGGAGGCCACGTACGACGCGGCGGATGCCGGCCTGGAGGATCGCGTCGGTGCAGGGCGGCGTCTTGCCCTCGTGGCAGCAGGGCTCGAGCGACACGTAGAGCGTCGCGTCGGCGCAGATCCTCCAGGCCGCACGCCTCGATCGCGTTGACCTCGGCGTGCGCGCCGCCGTACTCCTGGTGCCAGCCCTCGCCGAGGACCTCGCTCGCCGCGCGCGACAACCGCTCCGACGACCGGGTTCGGCTTGACGGAGCCGTTCCCGTTGCGCGGCGAGCTCGATCGCCCTCGAGAGGTGGACCGCGTCGGTGTCGGTTGCAGGCTCTGCATTGCACTCCCAGGATAACCCTGCGCGACGTCAGGCTGCCGCCACCGCGGCGCCGCCGTGCAGGCGGTAGACGGTGATCTCGCGGGCCGGGGCGCGCGTAGGCCAGCGGGTAGTAGTCGAAGCTCCAGTCGAAGCCGAAGGCGACGGGCCCCTGCCCGGACGTGTAGGGCGAGCGCGGTGGACGACCTTCGCCCTGCTGCGCGAGCGCCCGGTAGTAGGCCACGGCGCCCGGCACGGCCGCGGGTCGGCGCTCGCGCGGCCCGACTCGGTCGAGCCGGTGAGCACCCAGCAGTAGCCATGTCGCGTGTAGTAGCCGAGCAGCGCGGGGCTGAGCGTCCGCTCGTAGTCCTCGATCCCGACCTGCGTGGTGGCGTTCGCCAGGGCGCCGCTCGAGTTGATGCGAGAGACGTAGCGACGGGTACTTGCACCAGGAAGGTGATGCGGGCGGCCGGGCGCGCCCGGCTGCTGGCGCGCCCAGGGGTCGGGCGACGACCGGCTCGGCGACGATCTGGGCGCCCTGCGGGACGTGGGCGACCATCCACGCACGCGTGAGCGTCGCGCGTGTCGGCTCTGGAGAGGACGAGCCCGCTGTGGACGCTGTAGATCGAGCCCCTGAGCGAGGATCGCCGCGACCAGCGCCCCGGCCGCGGCGCCCCGCACCCAGCGCGGGCTCCCCGCGCAGGCGGCGCCCGCCCGCGCGCGCGAGCGCGAGCGCCGCGAACGCGGCGAGCAGCGCCAGCATCGGGAAGATCGGCATCAGCCAGCGCCCGAAGTAGCGGCCCTGCAGTCCCATGAACAGGAGGAACACCAGGGCGCCGGCACCAGCATCCAGCCGGCCCCTGAGTCCCAGCGCCAGATCAGCACCGCCCCGGCGAGCGCCGCGAGCGCCGGCACCCAGCCCAGTCCCCACGTCAGCGTCCACAGGTAGTACTCCAGGCCTCCCTCGCGTGGAGCGCCGAGCTTGCCCTGCGCTTCGGCGGACAGCGACGACTGGTGCGCCAGTTCAACATGGAAGGCGCTGTAGTCGAGCAGCGCATAGGGGTTCGCGATCAGGAACGCCGCGAGCGCGCAGGCCGCGGCGATCGCGGACGCCGCGAGGACCGCCGCCCCATCGGAAGGATGCTCTCGGCGGCGGGCCACGGCGGCCGCGATGAGCGGCAGGAGCACTATCCCGGCCGTGTACTTGCCGGCGCAGGCCAGCCCGAGCCCGATGCCGGCGATCAGGTAGTCGCGCCGGCGGCCCCGCCTACAGCACCCCCGCTGAGCCCAGCAGCGAGAGCGTCAGCGGCGCGAGCGTCGGCACGTCGTTGACCGCCAGGTGCGCGTAGAACACGGGCAGGAACGCGACCGCGAGGATCGCTGAGGCGAGCAGCCCCGCGGGCCGGGAGAACAGCCGCGCCCCGGTCAGGTACAGCAGCCACAGCGCGATCGTCCCGAGCAGCGGCGGAGGCGACGCGGGCGAGCGTGAACACGCCCGTCGGGTCGGCTTCCAGCGCTTGCTGGGCGGCGGAGCCACCTCCGTACCAGAGCGCGAAGAGCCCGTGCAGCAGATAGGTGAAGCCGGGCGGGTTCGCGAAATAGTGCGGGTTCAGTCCGCCGGCGAACATCTGCACGGCGTGGGTGACGAAGTGCGTCCCCTCGTCGACGTTGTAGACGTACGGCAGCCCCTGGCGGACACCCCACAGCCGCAGCAGCAGCCCACCCGTCAGGACGGCGGCGAGGCCGGCCCACGACCCAGCGGCGCTCGCCGTCGGGGGCCGCGCCCGGAGCGTGCTCAGCAGTTCGCATACACCGCGTAGTAGCGGCTCGTGTAGATCCGCCTGAATCCCGCAAGCGGAAGCTGGTCGCGCGGGTCGTCGCCCACGTCGACGATCGCCTCGAGGAAGACCGCGCCGCCGAGCGGGTAGACGGCGACCGACCCGGCCTTGATCCGGTCCTGCAGGGTGCTCGAGCCCTTTGCGAGGTCCGAGCGAGCCTGGCTGCGGGCGACGATGTTGTGCTGCCCGACGGTGTCGAGGATCCAGCGCGCGTCGGGGATGAGCTTGTTGTCCGGCAGCGACAGCAACGGGCAGCGCCGCAGCTGCTCTGCGACCTGGGGCGCGGCGAGGGCGGCGGCGAGCCCCTCGTGGAATTCCTCGTGGTAGGCGAGTGTCGTGCGCAGGTTCGTGAGGCTGAGGTTCCGCGCGGCGTCGATCGTCCCGTAGATCGACGCAGCGCGGCGGCCGCGGCGATCCAGAGGCGGCGCACGGTCGCGCCCGGGACGAGCATCGACCAGCCGCCGAGCGCGACCGCGGTGAACGGGAGCAGCATCGTCGCCGCCCCGATCAGGTACCGGTCCACGACCGATGCCCCGACCGCTCCCTGGGCGAGATACACCAGCAGCAGCACGATCAGAGCGGCGAGCGGGACCGCTGCGCGGCGGGGGGCCATCCAGAGCGCGAGCGGCACGCCGATGAACGCGCCGAGCAGCACCGGGAGCTTGTCGATGCGCACGCCGTATTCCCACAGTGACGCGACGACGCTCGTGAAGCCCTGTGTCCGTTCGAGTTCCGCAGCGAGGCTCGAGGTCGCGGTCAGCGAATACAGCGGGTTGCCGGTGACGATGAGGTCGAACAGCGCCCACGTGAGCGGGCCGATCGCTGCGAGCGCGAGATAGCGCAGGCGCGTGCGGTTGTCCGCCTTCCACGAGCACCACAGCCAGTACGCGCCGACCATCACCCACGCGTCGGGCCGCAGCATCCCCGCCGCCGCGAGCAGCAGGAACACGGGAGTGCCGCGCCGCGGACGCTCGACCTCCAGGGCTACCGCCCAGATGATCAGCGCCAGGTATGTGATGTCCAGGTAGCCCTGCGCGGCGAGGTTCTCGATGAAGAAGCGGCTCAGCAGGAGCAGCGCCGCGAGCACTCCGACGATCGGCCCGAAGCACAGCCGCGAGAGCCGGTACATCCCCGCGACGGCGGCAACGAACGATGCGATCGAGCCGAGCACCATCAGGCGCGCGCCGGTCTGCCCGAAGATCGAGGTCAGCGCCCCGAACGCGATCGCGAGCGGATGCTCGGTCGGCCCGCGGTAGACGTGGAAGTCGGGGAGGTGCAGCTGCAGCAGGTCCCGGCCCCACAGCAGCGCGTAGAACGAGTCGTACGTCGGGTAGGTCGGAAAGGCGAAGTAGCCGATCAGCGCGCCCGCGCAGAGGACCGCGAAACCGATGATCGCGAGCGTGCGCGCGTTGACGCGCCCGGTCCGCTCCGGGGGTTTGGAGTCCGGCGGCAGCCGGGTTACAGTCGCGCTTTCCATCTAGCCTTGGCTTTGGTGGACCGGCACCGGCGCCGCCCATCCGCCCCGCGCCAAGAACGTGCCCTGCGCTCTGGGATACTGCCGGAAGGCAAGTCTAGGCAATCGAACGGCTATGAAGCTCATCATCCAGATCCCCTGCTTCAACGAGGCGGCCCAGCTGCCGCAGACGCTGGCCGACCTCCCACGCGAGGTGGAGGGCTTCTCGGAGGTCGAGTGGCTCGTGATCGACGACGGGTCCACGGATGAGACGGTCGAGGTCGCGCGCCGCGAGGGCGTGGATCACCTCGTGCGCCTGACCAACAACAAGGGGCTGGCCGCCGGCTTCCAGGCGGGGATCGACACGTCCCTGAAGCTCGGCGCCGACGTGATCGTCAACACCGACGCCGACAACCAGTACTACGGCCCGGATGTCGTCCGGCTGGTGCGGCCGATCCTGGAAGGACGCGCGGACATGGTCGTCGGCGACCGCGAGGTCGGCGGCATCGAGCACTTCTCGCCGCTGAAGAAGATCCTGCAGCGGCTCGGGTCGTGGGTCGTGCGCCAGGCGTCCTCGACGACGATCCCCGACACGACCTCCGGCTTCAGGGCCTACAACCGTGAGGCAGCGATCCAGATGTGTGTCGTGTCGAAATTCACCTACACCCTCGAGACGATCATCCAGGCGGGCAAGATGCTCGTCGCCGTCGATCACGTGCCGGTGCGCACGAACCCCAAGACGCGAGAGTCGCGCCTGTTCCCCTCGATGGGCTCCTATGTGCGGCGCAACGCCGTCTCGATATTCCGCGTCTACGCCCAGTACGAGCCGCTGCGGGTGTTCTGGAGCCTGGCGATCCTGATCGGGCTGATCTCGCTCGGTGTCTGGGTGCGCTTCGCGGTCGCCTACATCGAAGGAAACGGCAAGGGCCACGTGCAGTCGCTCCTGCTCGGGGCGGTCCTGTTCATCGCCGCGGTCGTGCTGTGGGCGCTCGGCGTGATCGGTGACCTGCTCGCCGCGCAGCGCGTGATCACCCAGCGCACCTTCGAGCGTGTTCGCCGGATCGAGCTTCAGCTCGGCGTCGAGCCCTCCCACTACGAGCCGGGCGGCGCCGGCGACGGCGAGCGCCGCGAGCAGGCGGTGAGGATGTGAGCGGAGTCACGGTCTCAAAGGACGGCGTCGTCACCGGCAACACCTACGACAAGTACGGCTCCAGCAACCCCGTCGTCAGGCGCCTGATGGCCGGCTTCGAGAGGGACCTGCAGCAGCTCTTCGAGCTCGCCGCGCCGGCGAGCGTGCTCGACGTCGGCTGCGGCGAGGGCGTGCTCGTGCAGCAGTGGGCGCAGCAGCTGGGGACTGGCCGCGTCGTCGGGATCGACCTCGAGGAGGAGTCGATCCAGGCCGGATGGGCTGAGCATCAGGCCCCGAACCTGCAATACAGGGTGATGGAGGCCGAGAATCTCCCGTTCGCGGACGGCGAGTTCGAGCTCGCGAGCGCGATCGAGGTGCTCGAGCACGTCCCGGACCCCGCGCACACGGTCAGCGAGATGGCGCGCTGCGCGAGCGGGCACCTACTCGTCTCGGTCCCGCGTGAGCCTCTGTGGCGAATCGTCAACATGGCGCGCGGCGCCTACTGGCGCGAGCTCGGGAACACACCCGGGCATCTCAACCACTGGTCGCGCCGCTCGTTCGCGGAGCTGCTCTCACGCCACGGCGAGGTCGTGGAGGTCCGCTCGCCGTTCCCGTGGACGATGTTGCTTGTCCGCCTCTAAGGACACCGGCCCGGCGCAGGCGCGCTCATATGGCAGCGGAGCGCGGATCCTGTCGATCGGGATCGCATCGACGGGGCTGCTCACCTTCGCCTACTTCTCGATCGCCAGCCACGTCCTCGGCGAATCGTCAGCGGCCCAGATAGACCTTCTGTGGTCGGTGATGTTCGTGATCATCTCGGTGATCTACCGCCCGATCGAACAGCTGCTCTCGCGCACGATCGCAGGGCGGCGGGCGCGGGGCCATTCCGAGCACGACCTGCGGGTCCCGATCCTGATCCAGAGCGGCTTCGCTCTGCTGTTCCTGATCGTCGCCGTCTCGTTGAAGGAAGTGCTGATCAACGAAGTGTTCGAAGGCGACAGCGCGCTCTACTACATCCTTCTGGCGGGTACCCTGGCCTACGCCGCGAGCTATTTCGCCAGGGGCTGGCTCGCCGGCCATCAGCGCTTCGGGCTGTTCGGCGGGCTGGTGCTGATGGAGTCGATATCGCGGGTCTGCTTCGCGCTCGCGGTCGCGCTCGGGATCGCCAGCAACCAGACGGCCGTCGCGCTGGGGATCGCCGCGGCGCCGTTCGTCTCCCTGATCGTGCTCCCGATCGCGTTCGCCCGCGCCCGCGCCGAACGGCGCGGGTCCGTGCCCGAGCCGCCCGAGCTCGACGCCGCGCTCCTGGACGGCCCGATCACCGTCGATGAGGCCGAGGCCGCGCTCGCGGGCCCCGGCACCGAGGGCGTGCAGGAGGCCGCCCACGAGGACCTTTCGCTGCGGCGCGGCAGCGGCTTCGCTATCTCCGTCGCGGCGATCATGCTCGCCGAGCAGACGCTGCTGAACGCGGCGGTGCTGACGGTCAGCGCGACCTCGGCGGACAAGGCGCTCGCGGGGATCGTGTTCAACGTGCTGCTGATCGCCCGCGCACCGCTGCAGCTCTTCCAGGCGATCCAGACCTCGCTGCTGCCACACCTGACGGGCCTTGAGGCGACCGAGGGCCACGACTCGTTCGCCCGCGCGATCCGCGTGACGCTGCTCGCCATCGCCGCCTTCGCGGCGGCGGTCGCGCTCGGGCTTCTGATCCTCGGGCCGTATGCGATGGAGCACATCTTCTTCGGGCAGTCCTACAGCTACACCGGATATGGCCTCGCACTGATCGGGATCGGCATGGGGCTGCACCTCGCGTCCGGGGCGCTCAACCAGGCCGCGCTCGCGCGCGACCGGGCCCGCGCGGCCTCCGCCTGCTGGCTGGCGGCCGCCGTCGCCTTCGTGATCTGGATGTTCAGCCCCGTCGTCGGCGAAGAACTGCTGCGCACCGAGATCGGCTACGCGGGAGCGACGGCGCTGCTCGCCGCGGCGCTCGCGGTCCTCTACCGCCGCGGGAGCCGGCGCATCGAGGCGGGCGGCCAGGCACCCCCTCCGGCGCTGCGCTCGCGCGCGGCGACCGGCTGACCCTCAGGCGCCCGAGGACAGCGACCGCGTGATCGCGGTGTATGCCGCGGCGGGGTCGGAGGCCCCGAATATCGCCGAGCCGGCGACGAAGAGGTTCGCGCCCGCGGCAAGGCATCGCGGCGCCGTCTGCTCGTCGATGCCGCCGTCGACCTGCAGCGCCGCGGCGGCTCCGGCATGCTCGCGGACCCGCGCGATCTTCTCGATCGAGCCCTCGATGAACAGCTGCCCGCCCCAGCCCGGGCTGACGGTCATGCAGAGCGCGAGGTCGATCTCGCCCGCCATCTCGTTGTAGGCGGACGGGTCCGTGCCGGGGTTCACCGCGAGCCCGACGCAGGCGCCGCCCTCGCGGATCAGGCTGGCGGTGCGCGCCGCGTGTGGCGTGGCCTCGGCGTGGAAGGTGATCGAGTCCGCGCCCGCGCGAAGGAACTCCCCGACCTGGCGCTCCGGGCGCTCGATCATGAGGTGCACGTCGATCACGGCGCCCGCCGCGGCGACGCTCTCCGCGAGCGCGGCGACGACCAGAGGGCCGAGCGTGATCGGCGGCACGAAGTGGCCGTCCATCACGTCGACGTGGATCACGCGGGCGCCCGCCGCAAGCACCTCCGCGACCTGCTCGCGCAGGCGCCCGAAGTCCGCCGAGAGGATCGAGGGTGCGACGTGGACCTCGCCGAGGATCTCCCTCGCGGCCTGGCTCATACCGCCTGCAGCATCGAGTCGCCGCAGTTGTTGCACTTCATGATCGCGGTCGATGACATCCGCACGATCGTCGAGTGCTCGCCGCAGTTCGGGCACACCGACGTCAGCTCGAACCGGTGCAGGCAGTAGACGCAGCGATAGCGGCCGGGCAGGCTCGTGGGCCGCAGCCACGGCTCGCCGCAGTTCGGGCACAGCGGCCCGAGGTCGACGCCCGGCTTCGCCGCGCTCTCGTTCTCAGGGTCCATGTCAACCCCGGCGCAGCCGCGCGATGAAGAAACCAGCCGTGCGGTCGCGCGGCGGGAAGGTGAGCAGCGTTCCCGGCAGGGCGCCCGCGCCGAGCGTGCGCTCCGCGGCGAACTCGGGTAGCCCGGCGGCGAGATCCTCCAGGGAGAAGTCTGCGTGGGAGTCAAGAAATGCGGTGATCAGGCGCTCATTCTCAGTCGGTGAGATCGTGCACGTAGAGTAGACAAGCACGCCACCCGGACGTAGGGCGCCGGCTCCCGCGGCGAGGATTCGTGCCTGAGTGGCCCTCATCTCCGCGATCGACTGCTCGCTCATCCGCCAGCGCAGGTCGGCGCGCGCCTGCAGCGTGCCGAGCCCCGAGCAGGGCGGGTCCACGAGCACTCGATCGAACGCCGGCTCCGTTCGCGGCTCCGCGGCGTCCGCCACCACGACGCGTACGTTCTGAGCGTGCAGTCGCTCCGCCGTGCGTGCGAGGGCGGCGGCGCGCCGCGGGTTGCGCTCGACCGCGAGCACCTCTCCCTCCCCGCCCATAAGTGCCGCCAGGTGGGTGCTCTTTCCCCCGGCGCCGCGCACAGGTCGAGCACCCGCTCCCCGGGCTGCGGGTCGAGCGCACGCGCGACGTGCATCGCGGCGCGGGACTGTGAGATCAGCGCTCCCGAGCGGTAGAGCTCGGAGGCATGGGCGTCGAACGCCTCCTGCACGATCAGCGCCTCGGGCAGCCGCTCGTCTGTGATGCAGGCGACGGGCAGGAGCCTTGAGAGCTCAGCGGCACCGCCGACGAGCGTGTTGGCCCTCAGCGCCACCTCCCCCGGCTCGTTGTCGGCGGCCATCAGCTCGCGCGCCCGATCCGGCCCGAGCAGATCCCACCACAGCCGGGCCACCCACTCCGGGTGGGAGTGCATCACCGCGGCCCGCTCGGGTGTCTCCTCTCCGAGCGTTGCGAGCAGCGCGGGGGCGCCCTCACGCCCCGCGCGCCTCAGCACCGCGTTGACGAGACCGTGACCGCGCCCGCCGCCCTTGGCGAGCTCGACCGCGTCGGCGACGATCGCGTAGTCCGGCGCGCCCCGCAGGTAGAGGAGCTCATACATCCCGAGCCGCAGCGCCGCGATCACGCTCGCGTCCAGCGCGGCGACGGGCCGGTCGCACAGCCCCGCGATCAGGTGGTCGAGCGTGCCGCGCCGCTGAACGGCGCCGTAGGCCAGGTGCATCGCCAGGCCCCGGTCGCGCGGATCCAGGCCCTTTGACTCGGCGTGCATCGCCTGGTCGGCGTAGGCGCCGCCCTCGAACACGCGGCGCAGCACCCTGTAGGCGCACTGTCGGGCTGGGGCGATGAGGGTCTGCTGGGCGCTCGGCACTGGTCCATCATGGGGCATGCGCGGTCTGCGGGCGGGCCGCGGCATGCACGCGGCGCCCGGCTCGGTAATCATGCAGCGATGGAGCAGGCAGCCGACAGCGCCGGGCCCGGGCCCGCCACCGAGCGCGTGCGGGTCAGGCGCAAGCGCGAGCGCGCCGCCTACGACCGGGCAGTGCTCGACGCGATCCTCGACGAGGGGCTCGTCGCCCACCTCGGGATCTGCGTGGAGGGCTCCCAGCCGATCGTGATCCCCACCCTGCACGCCCGCTCGGGCGACGTCGTGTACTGCCACGGCTCGGCCGCGAGCCGGACCCTGAAGGCGATCGCCGGGGGCGCGCCCGCCTGCCTGACGGTGACGCTGCTCGACGGCCTGGTGCTCGCCCGTGCGGCCATGCACCACTCGGCGAACTACCGCTCGGCGATGGTCCTCGGCACCGCCAGGGAGATCACGCAGGAGAGCGAGAAGCTCCAGGCGCTGCACGCGATCGTCGAACACATCGTCCCCGGGCGCTGGGACCACGCGCGAAGCCCGACCGAGAACGAGCTGAAGGCGACCTCGGTGCTCGCGCTGCCGATCGATGAGTTCTCGGCGAAGGTCCGCACCGGAGGCCCCGCGGACGACGAGGAGGACTATTCGCTCGCGCACTGGGCCGGAGTGATCCCGCTCGAGACTGCGCCCGGGGCCCCCGAGGCCGACCCGCGGCTGGCGGAGGGCATCGCGCCCCCCGCGCACGCCACCGCCTACGCCAGGCCGGGCAGCCCTCTTCCGCGCAGATAGGCGCCCGCGTCCATCGGCTTGCCGCCGGGCGGCTGCACCTCGAGCAGCTCGAGCACCCCCGGCGAGCAGTCCATCAGCAGCCGTCCCTCACTCGCGTGCAGCCCCGGCGCGCCCCCGCCGCGCGGGCTCACCTCCTGCGCGACGCGGGCGGCCCGCACCCCCATCAGCGTGCCGTCGGCGAGCTGCACGCGGCTCCCGACGTGGGGCGTCAGCGCCCTCACGGCGCGCTCCAGCTCAGCCGCCCCGCGCGCGGGGTCCAGCAGGCGGTCCTGCGGGCCGATCTTCTCCGCGTACGTGACGCCCGCCTCGTCCTGCTCGCTGAACGGGGGCGACTCGACGAGCGCGCGCGCCAGCAGGTCCCCTCCGACCGCCTGCAGGCGGCCGGCCAGCGACCCGTAGGTGTCCTCGGGGCCGATCGGCTCGCGGGCCCGCAGGCACACCGGGCCGCTGTCCAGGCCCGCGGTGAGCCTCATGATCGAGACGCCGGTCTCGTGGTCGCCCGCCATGATCGCCCGCTCGACGGGTGCGGCGCCCCTCCAGCGGGGCAGCAGCGAGGGGTGCACGTTGAGGATCTCGTGCTCTGAGAGCAGCGGCTCGCGAATCAGCGCCCCGAAGGCGCACACGAGCAGCGTCACCGGCTCGGCGCCGGCGGCGGATATCAGCTCGCGCGCGGCGTCGCCATTGACGTCCTCGGGCTGCTCGAGCGCGATGCCGAGCTCGCGGGCCCGCTCGGCCACCGGGGGCGAGCGAAGCGTCCTGCCGCGACCCGCGGGCCGGTCAGGGCGCGTCAGCACCAGCGCAGGCCTGATCCTCTCGTCCCTCGCCAGTCGCTCCAGGACGGCCGCCGCGAACTCGGAGGTCCCGAGGAAGACCGTGACCACAGGCGCGGCCCCCGGGGCCGCTAGGCGGCGCTGGCGGCGCTCTGCGCCTCGCGCATCGCCCGCATCGCCAGCTTGCGCTCCTCAGGCGAGACCCGGTCGAGGATCAGCACGCCGTCGAGGTGGTCGATCTCGTGCTGGATCACGCGCGCCGGCAGGCCCTCGGCCTCGACGGTGATCTGCTCGCCGTCGCCGTCGTGGGCGTGCACGCGGACGGCGTGGGCCCGCTCCACCTCAACATGCACGCCGGGCAGGCTGAGGCATCCCTCGGGCCCGATCTCCCGCTCCTCGCTCAGCCACTCGATCTCGGGGTTCACGAGCGCCGTCAGATCATCCTCGGGGTAGGCCCTGAACACCAGCACGCGGTGCAGGATCCCCACCTGCGTCGCGGCGAGCCCGACTCCGAGCGCGTCGTCCATCAGCGAGCCCATCTGCGCGATCTCCACGCGCAGGTCATCGTCGAAGCGATCGACGGGCACGGCTGTGGCACGCAGCACGGGGTCGCCGAACTTGCGCACGTGGCGGAGCGCCGCGTCCCGTCGCGCCCTGACCTCGGGGTCGAGCTCCTCGTGCTCGCCCTCGACCTCCTCGGGCTCGAGCTCGGGTGCCTGCTCGGCCTCCGGCGTGCTCTCCTTGACTCGCTGCATCTCTGACATCGATGTGCAAGTTTAGGAGCCCGGGCACTCCCGGGCCGCGCGACCGCCCTATTGCGGGTCCACATCGACGCTGAAGCTGACCCCGGCGTGCCGGCGCGAGGACGCGACGCCCTGCACGGCGGCGCCGACCGCCTGCACGGCGGGGCGCCTCTCGAGCGCCTTCACGACCAGCACCTGTCGCTCGCGGCCGCGCAGCCTGAAGAGCGACGCGGGACCGAGCACGACGGGGCCTTCGTCGATCCGCAGCGCCCGGCCGGGCCAGCGCTCGGCGAGTGCGTCGCGCACCTCGCCGGCGGCGGCGCGTGCGGCGCTCGCCTGCTCTGCGGAGAAGATGATCCTGATCACGTGCGAGAACGGCGGATAGCCGAGCGCCGCGCGGCGCTCGAGCTCACCGGAGATGAACCCGTCGCTGTCGTGCCGTGCCGCGTGCGTGATCGGCCGCGCGTCCGGCGCGATGGTCTGTACGAGAACGCGCCCGTGCCCGCCCCTGCCGACGCGGCCCGCGAGCTGCGCGACGAGCGCGAAGGTGCGCTCCTCCGCGCGGAAGTCCGGGAAGCGCAGGGTGCCGTCGGCGTCCAGCACCAGGCCCAGCCGCACATCCGGGAAATCGTGGCCCTTGGCGACCATCTGGGTGCCGATCAGCACACCGCACGGTGCCTCCTCGAAGCGGCGCAGCAGCGCGCCGACGCCGGTGTCGGGCAGCCCGGGCTGCGACGTT
>CAWGWU010000013.1:0-75036 GCA_963826345.1 uncultured Solirubrobacteraceae bacterium | reverse complement strand
CCTGGGATACCGTCAAACAAATGCGCGACATCACTCGCATGAAAATCATGCTTAAGGGCATCGTCACTCCTGAGGACGCGGAATTGTCAGTGCAGAACGGGATCGACGGAATGCTACGTCTCCAATCATGGCGGGCGAAGCAAAATCAATGGCCGCTCCACCATTGACGCGCTGCCGGAGATCATCGCAGCGGTGAAGGGCCGAATTCCGGTGATCGTTGATGGCAGTTCGCCGCGGCACGGACGCGGTCAAGGCGCTCGCCATGGGCGCCCAGGCGGTTGGCGTCGGCCGGCCCTATCTGTGGGGGCTGGGAGCGTTCGGCCGGAAGGCGTCGAACGCGTGCTCGATATCGTACACACTGAGACGCGCGTAGCCATGCAGCAATGCGGCGTGCGCTCGGTCAAGGAGCTCAATCCAACCTTCGTGCGCCGGGCAACGTAAAGGCGTTTTCCAGGCTTAGTGGATTTGAACGAACCCCTGATCGACTAAGAGACGTTATGAAACCTCTTGCCCGTATTACCGGATGTTGCATTGCGGTTCTAGCTTGCAGTTCGCGGCCGAAGCCGCGACCATTTCTGACCGAATGAATTTAGAACTGGTTGGGCACTCGACGCTCAATGGCGCTGGCAAGGGCGGCGAGGGACTTGCCCTTAAGCAATACGGATCCAGGAAGATACTTTTTCTGGCCCATAAATCGGGGCCGCTTTGTTTAGTGTTATCGACGTTACGTCTTCGGCCGATCCGGTTGTTTTGAGGCAGTTGCCGGTGGAAGCCGAATTCGTTCGATGCAATTCCCTAGGCCTGAGTGGAAATATTTTGGTAGTGGCAAGGCAAAGCGAGAAGCCGGACAGCCGTATGGCGGCATAAAAATCTACGATGTCACCGAGGCGAACAACCCCCAACTGCTTTCCTACTTGGATTTGACTGGGCCGAATTCTCGCGGGACGCATTATTTGACCTTTACGGACGGGAGGTTCGCTTATCTCTCGACCGGGGCGAAGGATTTTGTTCCGAAAAACCCGCTGGATGATCACATGCTAATGATTGTTGACCTGCAGAACCCCAAAAGTCCCAAGGCTATGGGGCGATGGTGGCTGCCGGGCACCAAGGTGGGGGATCGCCCCGGCGCCGGCGCGGGTCAAGCCGTTCGACAGCGGCTTTCGACTACATACCCCGATCGTGCCGCCTGAGCGGCCCGATCGCGCTTATCTCGGATGGATCGATGGTGAAATCATTGTGCTTGATATTGCCGATAAGACAAAACCAAAAGAGGTCTCACGTATTTCGTGGCAATCCTTGAACGAGGGCTTAATGCACACGGTGGTGCCCATTCTAGATCGCGGCCTTTTGGTTGCTTCTCAGAATCGACTAAAGAAGCCTGCATGGATTGGCCAATGCGGATTACATTGTCGATATCCAAAATGAGGCGCGACCATACCCCGGTCACGTTCCTGCCACCGCCGGCGAATTTCTCTGACTTGTGCCGGGACGGCGGGATATTGGCGCCCACAATATGGACTTAAATCACAGGCCCGACGTGTCGCGCGTGTTGAAGAACACGGTCGTCACCGCACAGTTTGCCGGAGGATTGCAAATCTCTTCCATCCAAGATCCTCGAGAGCCTAAGGAGATTGCCTATTTTGCGCCTAACGTTCCAGGCAACAAGGGTGGCGCAATTCAAATGAACGACTTGATTGTAGGTAATGACGATCTGATTTACGCCGACGATCGGCTTACAGGAGCGCACTTTATCTGCTGTGGCCCATCACGACATGTTGCGCCGGTCGCGGACGGTCGCTTTCGGTAAAGTCGAGATGTGGCGCAGTGGTTGTAGATTGAACATATCTGTTCTCCGCCTCTTTCGTCTGGCGGTGCCTTAGCTGGTTCAGCCCTTGCTCCGTTTCCACATCCCGCTCATCGAACCGGACATGCAGATTTCCCGCATCCGGCTCTCGGACAAGACTTCACGCCTTCACCCACGGCACGTCGTGCCCAAGCGCGGTTAGGCGTACGAGCCCGAAGTGCCCATAAAGGTGCGAGAGTGGATAGGTCCCGCCCTTGCATCGCCTGACCTTGTGTCGACGTGGACGCGGTGGGCAGCGAGCACGTCGACGTCGTGATCGGCGAGCTCGCCCGCGAAACGCGAAGATCCCGTGCGTACGCCTGGCGGGTGGCAGCGCTGTAGCCGGCCAGGAATGCTGCCGCTAGCCCGTCGGCGTCGCGCACCGGAGACACCTCGCGGTCGTTGCGCGTGGCGAGCGCGAGCCCGGAGGATTGGACGCCTGCCGCCGACTCGTTTGGGTACACCGGAATGTCTGTTATGGGGTATCCCGACGGCTGGACCCTCACGACCGTCCACCGCTCGGCCCGTCGATCGGGTCGCCGTCGAAGAGACTGAGCCGCCCGAGCTCGCGAACCTCGGCGCCGAGCCGCTCCGTCAGCCAGCCTGCCAGCATCGTGCGATGGCACGTCTGTCCTGGCTTGGTCAGGTCCTCAAAGCAGCATAGGACCAGCGGCCGGCCATCATGGCGGTCGCTGATCTCCTGCAGGCGCGTGCTGATCGCGTCCGCGCCGGCCTGGTCAAGGCGGTTGACATACTGCCGCACGAACTCATCAAGATCAGTTATGTGCCTGAGCCCATATGGTGAAATCCGCCGGACGTGCTCGAGAGGGCCGTGCCGCCACCCCCGCGGGCTACCAACAGAAATTCTCACTGCCACACCCCACTCAGGGTTGTAGTCAGCGTATCGCGCAGTGAATAGCTCTACCATGCCGCCGCCTCTCGTTTGCGTGTGAGAGTAATCCTGTCACACACTCCCCCGAATTACACTAACTGGCAGGGCGTCTGGGCCGCTGCATCAGACGCCGGGAAGAGCTAGTTAGCCAGGAATTAGGCCCGCGTGTCTGACAGCGACGACAACAGTCTTAGCGCGCCGAGCACCGACGGTCGAGATCCGCCGGACCCACTAGAGCGGCGGCCGTTGTGCGACGGGAGCTTGATCAAACGACCAGTCCATTGCCGAGATGAAAGCCGCCAGTGCACTCTGTCCGTGAGCGCATCGATCGGGATGCTCGGCTGCTTCTCCAGCGCGTCGTCGGGGATGTCGACGCCGGGGATCGAGTTGAGCTTGTGTTGTAGCTCGACGCGACGTTCATGGTCGTCAAACGGCGGGTGTCCGCGGAGTAATTCAAACTGGATCGTCACCCTCCCATACGTCCAGAGCGAGAACGGAGCCAGATGTCCGGACGCGTCATTGAGACGAGCTTGGAACGAGCCGTCCTTCAGGCCCGAGCCGAACCAGAAGCCAAGGCCGCGTAGCTCTGACCACTCGAAGATCCGTCGTGCCACATCTCCGGCGGCGCTCCCCTTGTTGGCTTCCAGCTCACGCAGCACCGAGCCGCGATCCCAGCGACGACCCTCCGGCCGGCCCTTCGCCTGCCGCGCCGCCTCGGTCTGCCCAAGCAGCCGCGGCACGAGCGTCTGATGCGCCCCATCTGAGTCCACATACTGCTTGATCTCGATCGCGAGCACCTCGATGGTCGCCATCTGCTCGTTAAGAAACTCGACGATGCGGCGCAGCTCGCCCGGTATCTCGTCAGCGACGAAAACGAGACGCAGCCTTCCGGCTGCAAGATTCGTCCTGATCCGCTCCCAAAACGCCTCCGCGTCATCTGAGCGCACGACCTCAGAGAGCAAGGCCGTTGCGTCGGCGCCCCGTCGTTCGCAGGCCGCCTCAAACGCCGCTCGCAGCCGCTCTAGGCGCCAGTAGACCACTGCGTTCGCCGCGTAGTCGAGCATCTGCCCAACGACCTCGCGTCTAATCCTAGTGTCAGAGCTTCGCTTGACCTCGACCAGCGTAGGCACGCCGTCCTGATCAACGAACAGATGATCAACAGACCACCGGCCCGCACCGGAATCATCCGAAGGGAGAGCAACCTCACGAGCGATCAGAAGCCACCGCCTTGGTTCCGCGGCCCCTTCGTCGCCAGCCAGCAGCTCGGGATAGTCCTCCAGCAGCGTCTGCAGAATGCCCTCGGTCGCATATGGCTGCTCAGCCATCGCGATCAGCCGCTCCCCTTGCCTCAAATAGATGCCACCGGCCATAGACGACTAGACACCGCCTCGCCCTGGCTCGTCCTTCACAGCCGGCCGGCGGGTATCACGGAGTAGCTTTCAGCGTCGCCGACGCGCTGTAGGACGATTCCCAGGGGAACGGAATCGCGGGTTCCGACCGCGCGTAGATCAGCCAAGCGGACGGTTCACGTTCGGGACAGGCCAGCGGCCATTCGATGGCGAACGGTTGCTCCGGCGTCTGCCCGGAGCAAGTTCGTACCACAATTCCTTGCCCGGGATAGGACCTAACTTCTTCCGCAACCTCAATCCTCAATGGCGCCCCGTTGGCGACCGCCCTCCAGTGCTGGCTTGGCAAACCGTTGGTGTCGGTTGAGGTTTCTCCATTTACGTCTGCTGTGAGCACCGAGAGTTCCACCTGAGCACCGGCGAGCGCCCCATTTGCCAGCCCGGTGACCGTCGGGGTGATCGTGTAGAAGCAATAGTGACTTCGGAGGGAACTGGTTGGAGATACCACCGGCGTCTGGGGTTCACTGCATTCTTCGCGCACAACCTTCAGCGTGGTCACCGTGCGGTAATCCGGTGCGGTGCATTGTTCGCGGTGCGCGGTCCGCCAGTAGCTCTCGAGCTTCCGCACGTAGACGCTCTTGCCGTGGCGTCTGACCACAACGAGGTGGCCGTGCACCCGCTCCGTCTTTCTCACGTACACCCAGTGCTTGGCCTTCACTTTGTACGTGACCACGTGGCACCTGGCCTGAGCTGGATGGGCCGTCGCCAACATCGCGACGAGCACGGCCCCCATCGCAATGCGCCTCACGGCGAGGTCAGCTCCTTGACTGCGGCCCCGCGACCGAGCGGGACCGACGCGGTGGCTGCCGGCGCGGCGAGAGCACGACCCCGAAGGACGGTCACGCGTAAGGCGATCTCGGCGAGCGGACTCGTCCGCCGCCATCCTGCCTGCTCCCCGTGTGGGGTCGCGTGTCGGGCCACTCGATACACAAATAGGACGTTATCGGTTCTGGACGCTATTGGCTGCGGAGTGGAGGATCGACCTCGTGGAGCCCAAGCTAAAGGTCGGCCAGAACATCCGGGCCAACCGCCGTCGACTGAAGCTCACCCAGGAAGCACTTGCCTACCGATGTGGCATGCATCCCGTTGAGGTCGGCCGGGCAGAGCGCGGTGTGCGTGACCTGCGCATCTCTACAGTCGCCAAGCTGGCGCGCGGCCTAGAAGTTCCTGCGTGTGAGCTGCTTAGAGGCGTGTGAGGCACATCGAGGGACCGACGCGGACCCTGGTCAGTGCCCGCGATGCCCTCGGAATCGCCGGGCCACTCACTTGGATGCGGTGGCCGGCGTGCGATTGCGTCGGCCACGCTCAGCACGGCGACGAAGCGATCTGCGTGCTCCAAGCGGCTCGCGCCAGGCTCGAATCGGCGACCCCTTTCAGCGGCAGCCTTGAAGATGGCCGCGCGGGTAAAGCGTCGGGCCGCCTGTTCCGATACGGAGGGCGAGCATGCTTCGCGAGGCCAAGAACACCCGCTGGGATCGCCGGCTGACATTGTTCGGCTGGCGCTATGACCTCGTGCTCGGCAAGAGGACGCATCGCGTGGGATGGAGCAAGCCGCGGTGGCTGGAGTCGGACGCTTCGCGGCATGCGCAGCCCGTGCCGCTGATGTCCGGCGACGGTCGCTCCTATTGGTGGTTCGAAGACGCGTTCTATTGGGAGGACGAGAGCCTTGAGGCCGGCGACGTGCTCGCTCTCGTCCGTGATCGCGAGCGTCGCCAGCAGCGCAAGCTGGAGCGCGCTCGTGCCGCAATGGTGCTCGACGAGGAGCCTGCTCGTCGCCGTGAGCCGGTCCCGCGTGAGGTGAGACTCGCCGTGTTCGAACGCGACGGCGGACTTTGCGTTGAGTGCGGCTCGAGTTTCGACCTCCAGTATGACCACGTGATCCCGTTCTCGATGGGCGGCGCAGCGACGGTCGAGAACCTTCAACTGCTGTGCGCTCCGTGTAACCAGCGCAAGGGTGGCACGCTCGGCTGAGCCCGCAGGCGCCACGATGAGATCATGTTGGCTATGGCGCTGACCCAGCCGGTAGTGACAGCGATAGCAGCGGAGCTTTTGCGGCTAGCCGGCGACAGGACCGGAGGCGTTCCGGCTCTTGGCGAGCGTAGAGACCTCGCGCCGAGCGCCCTCGCTGTGCTCGAGCCGAGACTCGGATCCCGTGTAGGCAGCGAGAAGAAGGTCGCCGTGCCGTCTTGGGGGAGCGTCGGCAACGTAGATCTCGTCATCCGAGCCGCCGAGCGGGGAGCGCAACTTGCGTGGCTCGCGGAGCTGAAGTGGTGTGGGCAGGGCCGTGACGTCCTTCACGAGGCGATCTGGGACATGTTCAAGATGGCTTTGGCCACAACCCGCACAGAGCGCCCGACCGCGTTCCTGATCGCCGGCGCAGAAGCAGCCCTGTGGGAGAGGTCGAAGTTCGCTGATCTCTTCGACGACGGCACTCATGACCCGGTCGAGCTGTGTGAGCGCCGCCTATCGGACCAGAAGGCGACGCTCGCCTGGGATGACGTGCTGCGAGGAGGGTATGACCGCTACCCTGACCAGCTCCCGGCGGCGATTAGCTCCGCGGTCGTCGGTCGAGCAGTCGTGGGTCACTGGGAGCTGCGAGCGGTGCAGGTCAGCGTTGCGGGTACGCAGTGGATCGCGATGGCCGGCGGCTGGCCTAACGGGAGTCGGCCCGACGCTGCCAGGCACCCGGCGTCCGATTAGCCGGCCGTGACCCGGGTTGCGCAGCCATGAGCTGCTCTTTCGCGTGGGGCGCGCTCTTGCCCACGCCGGTGGTCCATCTTCATGGCGATGGATTGGAGGCCGAGGACCGGCGTGGGATCCTGGGTTGTAGCCCCAGCGTTTGGCGGTCTTCCGCGAGAGCGTCGTGCTCGTTGGCACGTACGACCTCGTGATAGACGTGCTCGGGGTCTTGAAACACCCGCACGACGAGATCGACGAGCAGCTCAGCAGGTGGTACTCGCGCACTGCTGGTGCGTAGATTCGCCTCCTGGCTCCTGTCGTGGCCGCAAGCGGAGCAGGTGGGCCGGCCGTCAGCCGGCGTCCCGCACCGCGGGCACTCGGCGGGGGCGCCGTTGAGCATGGGGCAAGTCTACGCAACCCTCTGGCATGTCTACCGGGATCTGACGTCGTTGGAGGAACCTTCTCCTCCTGTCGACGGCTCGCCACTGTTCAAGCCGCAAGCCCGCTCTAGCTCCCGTGCGATCTGGTCGACGGTCTCCGCGTGCCTACGGATTGCCTGCAGGTCTCCTCGCTCGCCCCATTCCGCGATATACGGGATTGACGCCCCGGTCGTGTCCAGGCCGAGTGCTCCGCAGACGATCACGGTCGCGGTCTCGACGATGACCTCCGCGTCATCGCGCCCGTAGTCCTGGTAGCTGACGCCGTGTGCGTGCGCGAGCTCGTGGAGGAGAACCCTGACTTCTGCGTTGGCAGAACCAAGGTCGCTGGAGATGACGATCCGTCGCGCTGTCGTGTCGCAGTAGCCGCCGGCATGCTCGACGGCCTCGTGCTCGACACGAAACCCTAGTGAGCGGGCGTGCGCCGTGAGCGGATCGAGCAGTGGCGCGTGCGAGTCGCCCGTGATCGGCTCACATGGCGGCTGCGGGATCGCCTCACCGTCGGTCTGCGCGATGTCGAATACCGGCACCGAGCGAAAGAACACGACTCGCTCGCCGGTCTCCTGCCCGTCACTGTCGCGCTCCTTGACACTCATCGGGGCGAAGATCTTGATAGACCGCTCGCCCTTGCGAACCTGCCGGCCGAGCTGCTGCCATGCACGGAAGCCCGCTACCCGTGTTGCGTCCGGTGCCTGCATGGCGATCAGCATGCAGTTATTCGCGCTGTATCGGTGGAACCTTGCGCGGGCCTGCGCCCACCGCCGGCCACCCCTCACTCGTCAGAAGCTCCCGCGCGGCACGCTCCACCTGCTCGCGCTGTTCGACTCGCTTTGCCTGCCGGTTCTCCGCACGCTGCTGGTCTGTAAACTGGCCGCGCGCTACTGTGTGTGATGACATGAGACTTACCTCTCGTGTCCTGGCCCAGGGTGCTATCAACACCGCTGGGCCACTTTGTTAGTCAGGTGAATCCTAGCGTTAACACATTCACCACGAGTCACCAAGGCAGGCAGTGGTACGGCGCAGCGGACCGGGCGATAACGCTGGCAAGTCAGCTGCATGCCACGCGACGCAGCTATCTAAGGCCAGCGGACGGCTCGGTCGCCTTTCCAGCGGCGCGGTCTCTTACGAGGGGTGTCAAGAGCACGGCAAGAGTGTCTAGCGGGATACCGGCTTCGCGGGCTCCGGCATCAGTTCCTCCGCACTAGACCGCCAGCTCGTCGCAGCGTCGCGAGGAGTGCGCGTAGGAGGCGGACGAAGGCGGCCTGCATCGGGTACAGGTCGCCGCGCGCTCGGGGGCCAGCACGACCAAGAGCAGCACCCGTGCGCCTGATCACGCCGGTCGCGTACGAGGCCATCTGTATACACCCCGCCCCGCCGGACGTGAAGTCTTCGATGAGCCCGACCAGCTCTGGCCCGGGTGCCATACGGGCACCTGGTTGCTGCTCGTCACCCCATTCGTGACAGTCTGCGACCCGCGATGGGCGCGCGACGGTTGTCGCCACCCGTCGTGGCGGCGCTCAGCGCATCGGGGCGCCCTGGCGGCCCGATGCGGAACTGCTGACGTCTACCAACGCGGCGCGCAGCGAAGGCGCGATACTTCGCCTATGGACATGCGCCCCGCCTGGAAGAGACCTACAGCGTGCAAGCGCGCGGCGCGCGCGGCCCGGACGAAAGCACCAGGCTCAGCGGCATACGTAGCAGCGATTGGTTCGAGATCGTTTGCCTCCCGGACGACGCGTCGCCGGTCGTGGCTCAACTGAGCGTCACGACGGCGCAGCCGTATCGCGTTGATGCCGAGCCCGAGTGTTTGCGCAAAGCGATCGACCTCTGCCATGTCCTGACTGTCGCGAACGGAAATTTGGTCGTCTTTGAGCCAATCCCACCGCCTCGGATCGAGGACCTAGAGGGCGCCAAACAGCCCGCCGGAGGAATAGGGATTGGCCTCTCGGCCTCGGTGACAGCCATATCGATCCACGGGATCGAGAACGACCGATACAACCTCGAGGCGGCCACTCGACTACGGGACGACGCCGATCTTCGCGCTGACCTGGACACGTGGCGGCTCGCGATGACCGAGGACGACGGACCCACCCGCCTTATCCATTACTTCCGGATCTACGAGCGCGAGGCGAACGCCATGATGGCCGCCGAGCCGCAGCTCCTGACCGCTGAGGAGATCGACGCGGCCGTAAAGGCAACGCTGAATGCCCTGCCTGAGCGGCTACTCCCTGAACAGCGCGATCGAGTCGCGCAGACCGTCAAGTCTGCGCTTGTGCGGGTGCGGAAGCGGTCGCG
This sequence comes from uncultured Solirubrobacteraceae bacterium, assembly GCA_963826345.1. Classification (GTDB taxonomy): domain Bacteria; phylum Actinomycetota; class Thermoleophilia; order Solirubrobacterales; family Solirubrobacteraceae; genus Palsa-744. Next base: position 65,484 of record CAWGWU010000013.1, on the reverse strand, counting down.
CCCGGAGGTGCTCTCCGAACGTCTCACCGATCTGCTCAGCGCCGGCCGTGCAGAGCCAGTGGAGGTCGCGCCTAAAGAAGTCTCAGCGATGGATCAGGCACGCGGTCGCTACGCACATCGGAGTGCCGAGCGGGACGCCCAGCCAGCTCCCCAAGCTGAACAACGCCTCAGAGAGTGCGCTCGCACTCTTGCGGCGCGCGCTCTCGATTTAGGCCACGAGAGTTAGGACCGGGCTGGTGGTGGCGCAGTGGCCCTTCGCATATCGTCGACGCACCGCTTATCCAGCGATCGGACGCGTTCCCGAGGGCCGGGTGGCCGGTGCCGTCGGGCGGTGGCAGGGGCGTGCAAGTTCCGCTGGGTAGGATCGACAACCACGGATGCGCGCTGATGACCGTCATAACGCGAGCCAGCTGCGCGACCGACTCGGGCGGGCGGGCGGCACCGAATGGGTCGAGTTGGCCGCGTTGCGCACCTGGTTCGGTGGGAAGCGGCTGTCGACGGCCAGAAGGCACCAGATCGCAGCCGCTCTGGCGGCTGCACGGATCGACGTGTATCCACCGCTTGTGGGCCGGTCGGGGTCGGAGAAGGTCCGATTGGAAGTCCTGGCCGGCGAGGAACCGCCGCCCGGAGCGGGTCTACGGGTGAAGAGAGCCTGGACCAGGCTCCACGCCAGGCTGCTAACTCCGCTAGGTGCCGCGGTCGGTCTCGCCGCGTCGGTGGCCACGCTCGGTGGCGTGTTTGTAGCTCTGACGGCTGGTGGGGCCTCCCCCCCGGGTCGTATGGGGGGAGAAGCTCAACGTGGCGGTTGCCGCGTTTACGACCAACGGGCGCACGACAGAGGAAGGTGCTGCTCTCGCCCGCGATGTCGCACAGGCGCTGAGCTCCGAGCTCCCGCACCTCGACCGCTCGCTGCAAGTAGAAGTGCGTGGCCCCGGGAGTGTCGGAGCCGTCACTGGAGAGACCAGCACGTCTCAGTCACGGTCGGCCGAGCGGCTTGCGCAGGCGATCGGCGCCGACATCGTTGTGTATGGAGAACTCGCGGCAGGCCCTCAGAGCACACGGCTGCGGCCGGCTTTCTATCTGAACCCTGCAGAGCTGCCTTCGGCGGGCGCTCTCGCCGGAGGGTACGGCTACGGGGGAGCGATCACGCTGCCATACGCCCTTGCTGTCAGCCCCCCAGCTCGAGCACAAGTCCGGGCCGCGCTCATCCGACGCATGGAAGCCTACGCGCAAGCCTTCATCGGAGTGGGGTACTACCTGCTCCACTCCCTTCACCGCGCGGAGCTAGATTTGCGCTACGCGCTACGCCACGCGCCCAGCCCGGCCGTAGCTGCGCTAATACGGCTGCTGCTCGGCAACATCGCAGATCAGCAGGGCCATGTCGGCGCTGCAGTCCGAGACTACTCGCTGGCCAGCAACGACGACGCTATGCGTACGCGCGCCGAGCTTGGCATGGCAGACGTAGGCTACGAGGTCGCGCACGAGCACTGCCGAGCCGGACAGATCTCATCTTCTCGCCTCGTTTCAGCGCGGCAAGACTTTGCGACTGTGCTTCATGACCTCGGTGGAATTGCGGCCGCGCGGGCAGGATCACCACTCGCCGCCAAGGCGGCATTTGGCGAGGGCCAGGTAGACCTTTGCCTGAGTGCCGCACGAGACGGGCGGCGATAGCGCGCCGCGTGAAGAGTTCGCTGCGACTATCGACGCCTACGGCTCTACCCTGCCCGAACTGCGCGATGACGCCGCTGAGGCGCACGCAGGGATCGGGCTTTGCGACCTCGCCCTTGAGCAAGCGCCCGCCTCATACGAAAACGCACGGAGCGAGTACGGGGAAGCAGCCAACTTGACAACCCTCGTCGGCCGTCGCGCGTATTTCGACGGGGCCGTCGGATTCGCAGATGCGCAGCTCAGCGATTACAGTGCAGCCGTCGATATGTACGCACAAGGCGCACGACTAGCCGGAGCGTCCAGCCTGGGACGATCGCTCGCAAGCAGGGCCGACCAGCTTGCGTAAGAACGAGGGCAGGCCAGTGAAGGTCGTGCTGAGTGCCGCCCTATGCTGCGTAATGACCCTCTTCGCGTTTGGCTGCGGAAAGAGCGCGCGCGACGTGACAGCACGGAGCTTGTCGCGACCCGCCAGCGCAGGCGTCGTCAAGGTATCGTCAGGCGCAGGCTCGCCGTCTCGGTCCTCTACTACGCCTGCGCAGGGCCTTCTCATACGTGGGACGCCGCGCCCGCCGGACGTGAGCGCGCAATTCGAATTCATCGGGGGCGCCGGGCCGGGCGCCTGTTTCGAAATCGGAGGCCCACCTCGGGTGCGGGTGCTCGTCGAGGCCTTCCCAGGACAATCGTCTACCGAAGGCTTCAACGACACAGGGATAGCGACCTACGGTCAACCCATCGATGTGTGCTTCAACAGCATGGGCCGAGGCCCGATCTCAGTGACAGTGCACGGACCCCGCGACTTTACGACCTCGGGCGTCCTACCCCCATTGCCGGCGACTGCGACCTACCACTACAACAGCGAATGGACCGACTTCGACTGGGTCGCGGCGATCGAACCCTCCTGGCCTCTAGGTCGCTACGTCATTACCGCGCGGGCCGGCACGGTTACACGAAGCCACACGCTCACCCTCGTGCCGCCTCGTGGCCCCGGGATCCGGGTGCTCGGCCCGAGTACCGATCCGGGGCACAACACCGTGGCGCCGAACTCCCACGCGAAGACTGTTCTTGACAGGGTTCAAGGGCAGCAGAACGGTCGAGCTTGTCGCCTACCGCACGACCGGGACCGGACCGCACGCTCACTTCTTTAGCGAGGCAAGCGTGCCAATCCCCCCGAGTGGAAACACCGTTGTTGAAATCCCTACCGGGCCAGAACCCAGCCCCGATGGCTACGAAACCACTTTCATCATCACTGCGCGCGCCGGCGGGACGGTGCTATTCGCGCCATTCTCTGTCGCCAAGAACGCAACGGCGTGGGCCAACCTGTTCGTAGGGCCGCTACCGGCGGCCTAGTCGCTGCTCCGGGAGCTGAGCCATCCTGGATCACCCGCCAGCGTTCCGCAGGATAGACAGTCGTCGCCGCCGGCCACCGGTCTGGATGCGAAGCTCGAGGTGCCGCGAGGAGCGAGCTCACTGGTCGCACACGTGGGTAGCCACTGAAGAAACCGCCCGAAAGTTTCGCGCTGACTGAGCAGTCCGTGCGAACGGCCGACACTCGCGCAGTCCGGGCGTTAGGCTCGCCCGATGGCGATTGGAAAGGGGGGCGGCCGCCGCTTCCGCACAGCCCTAGTGGATCTGGCTGCATCTCAGATCGCCCTCGTACTCGTGATTATCGGCGGTCTTGCGTTGTATTTCTCGGCGGAGCTCGAAGGTCCGCATGGCCCCAGCTCGTGGGATGCGGTGCTCAGAGAGGGTGGTGCTCTCCTGTTCGTAACCGCAACGTTGAGTGTCGCCTGGGATCTGCGGGGTCGGCGGCAGTTGACGAACGAGGTACTCGCTGCGGCGGATCTGTCGGAAGACATCGTCCAGACGGGCATCACGCGGATCACGAGCCATTACGGGGACATCGACTGGAACGACCTGATCAACCGAGCAAGCCGCGTCGACTTCTTCTTCGCCTACGCGGCGACTTGGCGCGCCTACCACGATGCGGCCTTGCGGAGGCTTGTCAAGCGGGAAGGCACGCATCTCCGGGTCGTCCTCCCCGACCGGGAGGACGATGCTCAGGTGGCACATCTGGCGAGTCGGTTCAACACCTCCGTCGAGCAGATCAAGCAGAAAATCAAAGAGGCGGAGGATGCGTTCGCCGGAATGGCGCGCGAAGCCCACGCCACGACGGGAGTCGAATTGCGCGTGACCGCCGCGTTCCCGGTCCTCACGTACTATCGCTTCGACGGTCGCTGCGTGGGCGTCTTCTACTCGCAGGCAGGAGCACGCGGCGAGGTGCCCTCATTTGAATGCCAGGAGGGCGGGACTCTGCACCGGTTCTTTAGCGAACAGTTCAAGGCACTCTGGGACGGCTCTTCCGCCCGGACCCTGGAGTAGCCTTGACTCGTATGAGCGTGATTGATTGCGAGGCTAAGAAGGACGCTCGGCTGCCTCGGATGTTGGAGGGGGATCTCGACGAGCAGGCGTTCGCCCAGGCGCTCTCCGCCGATGTCGTCGCCTTGGACATCGAGACGACTGGTCTGGATTGGCGCTCTGATCGGATCGGGACCGTCCAGCTACAGGTCGATGACACGACCTACATCATTCGGGCCAACGGGCACATCCCGATCCATCTGAAGGCGGTCGTTGAGGACGCGCGCGTTTGCAAGGTGCTGCATCACGCGATGTTCGACCTGAAGTTCCTGGCGCGTCAGTGGGATATGGCTCCCGCGAACATCGCCTGCACAAAGATCGCCTCCAAGCTGGCCGAGCCAGGCAAGCCCCACCGCGAGCACTCCCTTGCCCCGCTACTGAAGCACTACCTCGGCGTCCGTATCGACAAGACGCAGCAGACGAGCGATTGGACCAGCACGCTTTCCGAGGCGCAGATCATGTACGCGGCCGAGGACGTTCGGTACTTGGTCCCCCTCTATCGCTGCCTTGACGCGAAGCTCCATGAGATCGGCCGCGACGGGCTACGGGATCGCTGCTACGCACAGTTGCCGACGCAGGTCGAGCTTGAGGTCGGCGAGTTCCCCGACGTCTTCGACTACTAATCGCTCTCGAACCGTAGTTGCTCGGCAAGGCGTTCGGCCTCTGCCACGCCGATCCGAGCGCGCTCAGCGAGCACGCGCTTGGCCGCCACGTTTACGTCCGCCGCAGCGGCGAGCAGACGACCCACCGCATCGCTATCAACCACGTAATATCGGCCGTCCGTGCGCGCGACGAGGCCAGCGACTTCTAGCTCCCCGATCCGGTTCGATAGCTGCCAGCCTTGCCCTTTGCAAGCCCGAGTCGTGTCAGCAGCTCGGTGTGCTTTGCGCCTGGGCTCCGACGAAGCTCACGCACGATTTCGCTGCGCGTCCCGTGGGCGAGCGCTTGCAACACCGACTCCATCCGGGGCCATCCCTACAGTAGTTTCCGAGTTAAGCAACTCCGAAACTACAGCACGGAGCGCGACAGGACGACATAGGCTACGGGTAGATGTGCGCCCGGTGGGACTCGAACCCACACGGCAGCCAGAGGGGGCCTCTTGATTGGGAGTCGCGGGACCCTAACTGGCATTGATGCCACCGGCTTGAAAGACCGACGCGTCTACCAGTTCCGCCACGGGCGCAACCACAATGCTCGGTTGCGCACCGGACGGACTGGACGGCGGCTCTCGCTAGGCTAATCGCATGAGCGAGCAATCCGACCGCGAGGAGTCGAAACAACCACGCCGGCGGGGCACCGCATCCCGATCCCCGCGCGTGAGGACTTCGACCGGAACGTCACGCGGGTTGCCGGTCCGCCAGCAGGTCGTAAACGCCCTGACGAGACAGACCAGCCTCCCGAGCAATCTGAGCGATAGACACGCCCGCCTTGCTCGCTGCTCGGCAGGAGTCGCATAGATCTTCAGTCGCCTAGTGTCGCATCGCATCGGCCCGCTCGCGCTGCTTGGCTGCGCGACGGATGCCCTTGATCGCCTCGGACTCGCTCGTGCTGCCGCGGGCTCGATCAGCGCCACGAACATCGCGGTGTCGGAGGTGGCTACCACGTGTGACTGGTCGGGCAGCTCTGTTCGCGACTCTGAGACCGCTCGTGCCTGGTCTCTGTCCCCAAGGCGGCGGCCCAGAAGACCACGGATGCCGTCGCGGGCAGCTCTGGCCGGGAAATACGCGGCGGCCCGCGCTTGGGTCGCTTCCGTAGCTGTCGCCGGATCTCCGGCGCGGCCCCGCACGAGGCTGCACGAGAGCCGCCGGAATGCCGTTTCCCCCGTACAGGTACTGTAGTGCCGCTCGGCGGGCCTGTCGTGGCCCCGATTTGCGGGGGTTTTGGGTCGTTTTGGGTCAGTCGCGACCGGCGTCCGACGCGAGCCGTACGCTCTATGTCGTCCGGTGCTACTAGTAGGCAGCGGTTAGAGGCCTTGAGAGCAACGCGTGAGCGCACGTTTTGCTGTCACGACGTAAGGGCGAAGCTCAAGAGAGCCCCTAGCTGCCCAGGAGCGACGGCCCAGAGGATGGTGAAGGGCCGTTGCTGCGCTCAGTCTGAGCGTGCCCCAACGTGGCCCAGGAGCTGTGTCGGCGCTACGGGGCGGAGGCACGAGGCGCCTCGCGCGTGATGCTCGACCCACAGGTCAGATACTCGTCCGCAGCTCGGGCCTGAGTCGAGTCGGCTCCCGCTACACCCGGCAAGGTCGGGATCAGGCCGTGAACTCTTCGATCGCTGTGCGCAGAAGCTCCGATGTCGGGATCGTAGCCCCGGCGGCAAGCTCGTGCTCAAGGGCGATGCCGGCGTCGCGGAACTCCTTCAGGCGTCGGGCGCTGTTCCGATTGTTCTCCTTGGCGGAGAGGGCCGGTACGTGGTAGCCACCTCGCCCGGCGTGCCTGAGGAACACTACGGCACCCGCCAAGCGCTCGGCTCTAGCCATCGTCATCTCGCCGCGGTGCACTTTGGCGAGCAGCTCAACGACGGCACCACTCGGGCCAGCGGCCACGATCTCATCAGCAGCCAAATAGGGCTTCATCGTGGCCGCGAATGTAGCAGCGAGGTTACTGCTGGCGAGCAGCTCAGGGCTCAGGCGCGCCCGCTTGTTGGGCCTGTTCTGGCTCTCAAGCCTGATACGCAGTCCAGGCAAGTCGCTACCGCACTCCCGGCCCTTGTCGTAGACCCGGAAGCGAACTACCCCGCGCTTCGCGGTACGCACAGAGACCGTCATCACGGAGCCATCCGCCGCGACCTCGTGGGTCGATCTTGCCCTGGGCGGACAAACGCCACGCAGGCTCGCAAGGAAGCCAAGGCCTTCCCACGGTGCGGGAAGCCGGATGTCAGTCGCAAGGTCGAACCGGCGAACCTCAACACCGTCGCCAGGGTCAACACGCGTCAGCTCCTCGATCGAGCATCGGGCCGCGAGCGCGCCGACCGGCAGCTCGGACGCCGGCGCAAGGCAATGATCCTCCGCAGTGCCCGACAACAAAGCAGACAGTCGAGTCTCGTAGACAACCACACCATGCCCAAGCCAAGCGATCGCCCTCCCTCCATCCGGACCAAGCTCCCCCACCACGCGCGACCCACCCGGGCCGAGCCGATGGCGAGTCAGCCGAAACGCGTCACACAACGCACCAACGTCTGGCGGACGGAAGGCAAAGCTCACCGTGTCCACACCACCCGCGCTCACCCGATGCACCACGATTTGGTCCCAAACTGACTGTTAGACGCCTCGGGCACAGTCGGGTTGTACGCCCGCCCGGTGCTCCGTCGTGGCGCTCGCCAGCCGGGCCAGCACAAGGACATCGAAACGGTGCGGCCATTCCTGCGCCGCGGAGTTGTCTGCTCGCGGGCTCGTGACCGTAGCCCGCGCTTGCTGCAATCGCGGTCCACGTCCCTCGCGCGGCGGACGCGAGCTACCGGCCGCGATGTCGCGCGCCGGTGGAGCGGCCGTGATTGACGGCGTGTCGCTACGCGCTGAGTCTCGTCAGCTCCGTGGCGTTTGGACACTGCCACAGTTCTGGTGCCCAAACCCTGCCTGAACGTACCCGCCGCGTCCGAATCTTCGTCGACCCAAGACGGCGCGCATCGCCAGCAAGCGCCCTGAATCGGGGCGGCACAGGCCGCCGACGAACGTGTCCTCCTAAGCGGTAGATCCAGGTTCGACTCCTGGCGGGGGCACTACAAAAGTCCTGCAAATCCGCATGTTTTAGCCGCTCATCGTCGGAACGCCGAAATGCTTAGCGCCTCTTAGTGCCCAAACGCGTCATTTGGTTCTCGTAAGCCCCCATTTCTCGGGGCGTCTGAAGGGCGGTGAAGCGGTACGTCCAGGTCCCCTCCTAATCGTCAAATGTCCTGCAAACGCCGACGTCTTCGAGTCGTAGACCGACGGTGCTACCGCGAGGAAGGCGGTACATCCAGGTCGAGTCTTGAAGCACGCTACGGCGCCCGGGCGAGGTGTTCGCGTCTTCCTTCAAGGCGGCGCGGTGACGACCGTGCCGCTGCCCGCCGGCAGCTTCGAGTTCGACACGAACATAGAGCGGCTATCTGTGTCCGATGACTTAGGTGACGTCGTGGTTAGTCTGCCCGGAGGTCAAGACGCGCACGTCGAGCTGCGCGGAAACGCGCTCTTTATCGACGAACTTCGTGCGGGCCGTCCGACCATCTACCTTGACCAGAACCATTGGTCAACAATCGCGGCGGCACGTTCAGGCCTCCGAGAGGTCTTCTGCAGAGGACGCGCGGGCGTCCGAGCGCTTGGACGAGATGGTGCAAGCCCGAGAGCTTCTCATACCGGTCTCGGGCGGCAACCTCGTCGAGACGACGCCGCTGCACGGAGTTCGGCGAACCGCGCTGGCTACTGCGTCCCTTCAACTGAGCCGAGGATGGCAGATGCGTAATCCACTTCATGTACGGGTTGACGAGATGCTCCGTACAGTTTGCGGCTCCTCCCCGAGGCTCCGGACGTTTTCGCGCCTCAAGCCGTGGCGGCGTCCGAGAGCTTGCGATCCCGCGCGAGCTCTGATCTCATCCGCGCGCCAATAGGCAAGATCAAGCGGCCGGACGGACGTTGGCCGAGCATGGACCGATCGACCGGTTCACCGCCGACGACGGGCCATCCCGAGGACGGGGCTCAGAGGATCACACGAGGTCAGAGGTTGCTCGAATCGAGGTGGTCGCGCACGTCACGGGCCAGCTGCTCGCCTGCCACGTAGCGTGTGGCGGGTCCTCTTCCTTGCTGAGTGATGAGCCTGGCGTCGTGGAGGCGTCGGAGGTCGCTGCTCGCCGTGGGTGGCGAGACGTCGGCCTCGGCGGCGTAGGCGGCTCGGTCAGTGCCCTGGAAGAGGCTCTGCTCCAAGGCGATAACGAGACGGTCTGGCCAGTCGCGCTGTTCCACGAGCTCCTCGAGGTACGCCCATCGCGCACCAGCGTCAGCGAGTTGCCTTAGGCGGCGATGGGCTTGCGCTACGTGGGCTTGGGCGCAGAGCCTCACGAACGGCATCGCATCGCGCTCGGGCTGGAATGACCCTCCCTGCACCGCCTGCAGTGCGGCGTAGTAGGCCGATGTGTTGTTGCCTAGGTATTCCTCGATCGAAACGAACTCGGGAGCCAGCAACCCGCCTCGTGCGAGGACGAGAGACTGGACGATTCGTGAAATTCGCCCGTTGCCGTCCCGGAATGGGTGGACGGAGACAACATGCAGGTGGGCCATCGCCGCACGCACGATCAGGTGGGCGTCGGGATCACCGTGGGCAAGCCAGTCCATGATCTCCCCCATTAGCGGCGGCACCTGCTCAGCTGGCGGACCGACGTATGCGGGCGGTCCGCCTTCCGGAGCAGTGACCTCGATGCCGCGCCGACGGTACTGACCGGGCTCCTTGTCCTTCTGGAAGTAGCAGGCGTCGAAGTGAAGATCGAGCACGACACGATCCACCCACCGGAACACGGGATCGTCGGACATGACGCCGACGTGGTGCATCGCTCGCGCGTAGCAGGAGAGCGCCATCCGGTCCTCGTCGGTTGGGTCGGTCGGCTCGTCACCGCTCGCCACGGCCAGCGTCTCGTCCTCGGGCACGTGGAACCCCTCGATCTCGATCGAGCTCTCGGCTGAGGCAGCACGCCACCGACGGCGCAGAGCGCCAAGCCATCGCCCAGCAACGCCGGCCTGGTCGCCAAGCTTTTCGCGCAGCACATCGAACGCGGCGAGTTCCGCTTCCAGCGCGGCATCGGGTTGAGGAGTTCGGTAGATCATGGAGCAAGTATAGCCGATTAGTCGTATTATCGTCTAGAGCTTAGATATCTTTAGCGATCGATGCCTGACCGTGTCGTCACGGCCGGCGTTTGCGCGACGTGCCTGCGCGTGGAGGTCGGCATGGATCTCCCCGGCGAGTGGGTCGCCGGCTGGGCCACGGTCGACCGTCAGCTCTTCCGCGAGGCGGCCGAGGCGGCGGGCATCAAGGCTCCCCCGCCAGGAGCACGACAGCGCGGCCGAGGGGCAGACAGCAGCCGGCCTGAGCAGCGATCAGGGCTTCAGGCTGAACGGCGGGTACTCGTCCGTGACCAGGATCAGCGCGTAAGCCACGACGCGGGTCTGCCAGCGGATGACGCCCTCGACGTAGTCGAACATGCCGCGGGGGTAGCGACCCGTGAAGAGGATCGCGAACCACGCCGCTATCACGACGAAGAAAGCGCCGATGCCGAGGAAGAACAGCACGATGTAGTGCGGTATCGCGAGCAGCCACTTGACGAGCGGCATCCACCGGTTCAACCCGTTCTTGGCGTCCGGGTAGTCGATCTCCAGGTGCACCCACTGGTGCTCCTCGGTCGAGGGGTATGTGTCGCTCATCAGCGCGAAGTAGCTGCCTACGCGGGTGCCGAAGCGCATCAGCTCCTGGTTCCAGTCAAACCACCAGCGCGGGTAGCGTTGCCGGAACAGGATCATCAGCAGCGGCGGCAGGAACAGGAGCCCGGTGCCGCCGACGGCGACGCTGCCGCCGCTCGAGCCGCCGCTCGCTTGCGCGCTGTAGCCGCCGATCGTCCCGATCACTATCGCGATCGGGATCACGGTGAACAGCCGCAGAGCGGACGTGAGCCGGTTGAGCTCTCGCTCGGGGTAGTCGATGCTCAGGCGCACGGGCCGGGTTTCGTTCATGGTCGGATGATCTCGCCCCTGCTGGCTCTTCCATATCCGCCGAGTACCGCGCGATGGTGCGTGGAAACCCGCAGCGCGTGTGCCGGGCGGTGGTGGGTATTAATGGATCGGGTGGCCCTAGGCACGCGGATCCCAGGTGTGAGTGCAGGCGAGCGCGCGAGCGCGTCGGACGGCTACAAGTGGATCGCCCTGTCGAACACGACGCTCGGCGTTCTGCTGGCCACACTCGACGCTTCGATCACGCTGATCGCGATGCCCGCGATCTTCCGCGGGATCCACCTCGACCCGCTCACACCCGCGAACAGCTTCTACCTGCTGTGGATGATCCTGGGCTTCCTGGTCGTCTCAAGCGTGCTCATCGTGAGCCTCGGGCGGCTCGGGGACATGTACGGCCGTGTGCGCATTTACAACCTCGGCTTCGTCATCTACACGGCGGCGTCGCTGATGCTGACGATCACATGGATGCAGGGGCGGGCGGGAGCGACGTACCTGATCGGCTTCCGCATCGTGCAGGGGGTCGGCGCCGCGTGCCTGCTCGCGAACGCGGCCGCGATCATCACCGACGCGTTCCCGGCGAACCAGCGCGGGATGGCGCTCGGCATCAACAACATCGTTGGCGTGAGCGGCATGTTCATCGGGCTTGTGCTCGGCGGCCTGCTGGCCCCGATCGACTGGAGGCTCGTCTTCCTGATCTCGGTCCCGGTCGGCCTTGCGGGCACGATCTGGGCCTACCTGAAGCTCGAGGAGCGCAGCGAGCCCAGGCGAGCGCCGGTCGACTGGGCGGGCAACCTGACGTTCGCGCTCGGCCTGATCCTGATCATGGTCGCGGTCACCTACGGCATACGCCCATACGGCGCGAGCCCGACGGGATGGGGCAGCCCGCGCGTGATCGGGCTGCTCGCCGCCGGCCTCGCGAGCCTCGCCGCGTTTGGCGTGATCGAGGGGCGCGTCTCCGACCCGATGTTTCGACTGCCGCTGTTCCGGATCAGGGCGTTCACGTTCGGGACGATCTCCACCTTCCTCTCGGCCGTCGCGCGGGGCGGGCTGATGTTCATGCTGATCATCTGGCTGCAGGGCATCTGGCTGCCGCTGCACGGCTACGACTATGTGGCCACGCCGCTGAGGGCGGGCATCCTGATGCTGCCGCTGACGCTCGGGATGCTCCTCGCGGGACCGACTTCGGGGTTCCTCTCCGACCGCTACGGGGCGCGGCCCTTCGCCACCGGCGGCATGCTCGGCGCAGCACTCAGCTTCCTGCTGCTGATCCTGATGCCGATCGACTTCGCATACCCTGAATTCGCGTTCGTGCTGTTCCTCAGCGGTGTCTCGATGGGGATGTTCGCCTCACCCAATCGCGCCGCCGTGATGAACAGCCTGCCGCCGCCGGACCGCGGCGCCGGGGGCGGCATGAACCAGACATTCCAGAACTCAGCCCAGGTCATGTCCGTCGGGATCTTCTTCACGCTGATGATCCTCGGGCTCGCCTCCGCGCTGCCGGAGACGCTCACGGCCGGCCTGCATTCGCACGGCGTCGCGGCCGCGGCCGCACACCGCGTGGGGGGCTCGCCGCCCGTCTCCGTGCTGTTCGCCGCGTTCCTCGGCTACAACCCGATCGAACACCTCGTCGGCCCGCACTCGCTCGCCCTGCTCTCGCCCGAGAACCGCGTCGCTCTCACCGGACGCGCGTTCTTCCCCCACCTGATCGCCGGACCGTTCAGCGCGGGGCTGCACAAGGCGTTCGGATTCGCGATCGTCGCGTGCCTGGCGGCCGCCGCGGCATCATCGCTGCGCGGTGGCCGCTACCGGCACGGCGATGAACCGGCGAGCGGTGTGCGCGCCGCGCGCGCCGAGCAGGATCAGATGGCCGAGGCCGGGACACTCGTATGAACGAAAGAAAGGGGGCCCCACGATGCGCGTCGAGTGGCACGGGCAGTCTGCGTTCTCACTGAGCGCCGCGGAGGCGAGGGTCTGCATCGATCCGTTCGGGGACCTGTCGGCATTCGCCGGTCGCGGCATCCAGTGGGACTACCCGCCGATCACCGCCGTCGGCGCGGACCTGGTCCTGGTGACACATGAGCACGCCGACCACAACGGCGTCGAGGCGATCGGCGGCGACCCCGCGGTGCTGCGCTCCACCGCCGGCACACTCGAGTCTCCCATCGGGAAGGTCACGGCGATCGCCTCAGAGCACGACCCGCGGGCGGGGACCGAGCGGGGACCGAACACGATCTTCGCGTTCAAACTCGGCGGCCTGCGGGTCTGCCATCTCGGCGACCTCGGGCAGAGCTCGCTGCGCGATGAGCAGGCCGCAGCGATCGGGGACGTCGACCTGCTTTTCGTCCCCGTCGGCGGCGGGCCGACGATCGGCGCCGAGCAGGCCGCGGAAATAGTCGGCCGCCTCGCCCCGCGGTGGGCGGTCCCGATGCACTACCGCTCGGAGCGGATCGGCTTCCTCGAGCCAGCGGACGCGTTCCTCGCGCTGTTCGAGGAGGTCCGGCAGCTGCCCGAGTCCTTCTTCGAGACCGAGGAGCAACCGTCGCTGGACGCGCCCGTGGTGTTGGTGCCCGCCGCGCCGTGAGCGCGGCGGGCACCGCGGCGCCTCCCCCTGCCGGGAGGCGCCGCGGGACTCCCGGCCTCTACAGACCTTCGAGGAACGGCACGAGCTTGCTGACGAATTCGTTCGTCGGGTACGCGCCGTTGGTGTCGTTGTGCGAGTAGGTGCTTTCGAGGTTGACCAGCGTCACGTTTTCGCTCGGGATTTTCGACTGTTCCGCCAGCTCTTCGGCGAACGTCAGCGTGGTGAATGCACCGCCGAAGTGTTTGTCGAGTTCCGAGTTCACCGCGAGTATGTGCAGCGAGGTCGGCAGTTCGGTGCCGTGGATCGAGTCGAGCCCCATCACGGATTGGGCCGGGTTCGGGAGCCCGTTGCCGACGGCGCCGCTGTCGAGCGTGAGCCTTTCGGGGAAGTACCACTCCACGCCGTCGGCGCTGTGCGCCTTCGGTGCGGAGAGCATTTCCGCATACCGCTGCAGCGGCGTGATCGCGCCCGTGCCGTCCCACGTCCATGGTTCGCCTTCGATGGCCGGTGCGGTCAGCCCCGCGCCCGCGTGGACCTGCGCCGCGATCAGCGCTTCGGGCGAGGTCCCGACGTTCACGCCGTAGCCGAACGCCGCTTCGTTGTTGGTGGGGACGACTTCGCCTTTGCCGTTGTGCGGCACCAGCGTCGGGGGCAGCAGCGGGAAGCTCGCGACCTTCGATTTTTCGGTTCCAGCGAGATGGGCGAGATCCGAGCCGACGACCGAGAACAGGCCGAGGTAAGGGGCCGGGATGCCGCCGAACGCGAGCCACGGCGTCTTTTCGTTCAGTTTCGCCAGCTCGGCTTCTGCGGTGCTCGCACTGATCGCGGACGGGCTGCTTCCGCCGTCGTCGAACACGAGACCCGAGAGGCCATCGGCTCCCGGTTTGCCGCCGAAGTCCCAGGTGGCGTAGGCGGTGACCACGGTGCCGCCGAGCGAGTGGCCGCCGAGTGCGACCTTGCCGCCGAGGGCTTTCGCCGCTTCGATCACGATGTGAAGGTCCTGCACTGCGACGCTCATGCCCCAGCCGCGTGCGCCGTCCCTGACGGCAGCCTTTTCACCGAGCACCTTCAGGTGCTTTTCTTCATCGGGTTCGGCGAGGAAGCCGAGGTAGTAGCGGAAGAACTGCGCCGCCGTCACTTTGCCCTGCTTGAACTTGTTCGCCTCGGACTGCGTCTCGAGGAGGTTCTCGCGGCGTTCGACCGCCCAAACCTGCCAGCCGGGCGCTTTCGATGTGACCCATTCCGCGAAGGGGATGAAGTAGGCGCCGCCGCCGGAGGTTCCGGGCTCGATCACGAGCACGTTTTTCGCAGCCGGGTTGCCGATCTTGACGATCCCGACCTTGTCGAACTTTTCGGGTGTCGCCGGAGCCGCATAGCCGGGCATCCAGACCGTTTTGACAGGCGGCATTTTCGCGCTTGCGCCGGCAGCACCGGCGAGCGACGCCAGCATCAGCGCGACCGCGACGAGCATCAGCCCAGTCATCCTCCGCGTCATCGAACGCATCCCCATTTCCCCTCCTTGAACGGCACGAGCGCCATATGAGCGCAGCGATCACACCGCGCTCCGGGCCGCCGTGCACCTTGGCCCCTTCCGGCGCGAACATACCATGGGAGCCCTCCCATGTCACGGCGGCGGGGAACTCATCCCGCGACACCTATAGCCTCCACCGCAATGCGCTGAGGCGGCCACGGGGCCGCCCGCGCACCCACGAGAGCCAAGGAGCTCAACACATGATCAGGCGAACACCGTTGCTCGTCGTCGCGCTTGTCCTCGCGGCGATCCTCGGCGGCTGCGGAAGCAGCTCGAACACGACCACCAGCACCGCTTCGACGGCCGCGTCGCCCACGAGCACGAGCACCGGGACCTCGAGCACGCCCGCGCTGACCGGCGCGAGCGCCGCGCAGGCGGTCGAACTGTGCAAGAAGGAGATCCAGGCGCAGGCGACGCTCCCCGCCTCCTCGAAGGCCAAGCTTGAAGCGGTGTGCGACAAGGCCGCGTCGGGCGACCAGGCCGCCGTGAAGAAAGCGGCTCAGGAAGTCTGCGAAGAAGTCGTCAACTCCGCCCAGATCCCGGCGGGAGCGGCCAAGGAACAGGCGCTCGCCGCCTGCAAGGCCAAATAGCGCAGGACTCCGGGGACTCAGGCTTCACCCGGGCTCCTTCCCGGGCGCAGGGCTAGTCGGCCTCGGCCGCCTGGCCCTCTGAGGCCTGATCGTCCTCGTCCTCGTCGCCGGCGTAGAGCGACTCGCGGGCGAGCTCCCGCCCCTTCACGTCAAAGAGCTTGATCTCGAGCAGGTCTCCCCGGTAGTCGTCGGGGGCGATCAGCGTGAAGCGCTCGTCGACGAGCTCGCACTGGTCGACCGCGAGGTCGGCGAGCTCGGCGGTGACGATGCGCCCGCTGGACACGAGCGGCCTTCCCCACACGAGCGTCATCGCACCGACGGCGCCGAACTGACCGCGCCACGCCCCGATCACCTCCTCGCAGAGGTCGAGCTTCCAGTCGGGGTTCCGGTCCGCTGTCTCGGACGTGTAGTCCACGTGCGCCGAGAACTCCCGCGCCTGCCCGCCGTCGTCCGCCGGCAGGAATCGCACATAGCCGAACAGCTCGTAGCCGTTGGACGTGCGCGCTGTCCCCGGCACGTAGGTGCGCCCGTGCCAGCTCCTGTCCGGGTACCAGATCACCTCACCGGGCTCGCCGAGGTCCTCGCCGTCGCTGTCGACCACGCGGGCGGCGTCCAGGAACTCCTCACTCAGCTTCGCCTCCCAGCGGCCGTACGGAAGGTCCTCCTGCGGTGGCTCTGCCGCGAAGCGCGGCACGAATCTTTCCTCGGGCGGCATCGGTCCGGGAGACTAGCTTCCCGCGGCGGCGGCGGGGCGGCGGCTCACGCGTTCCGCAGCGCCTCGGCGGCGTGCTCCGGCGCGACGATGTTCAGGTTCACGTCGGTCGAGAGCTCGAGGCCCGCGAGATGCGTGAGCCTGGGCAGGATGTCGATCCGCCAGCTGAACGAGTCGGCCCCGCGCGGCGCCGTGCGCACGAACAGGTTCAGCGGCGGGCTCGAGCCGAGATGCCGCGCCAGGCGCGTCAGCCCGTCGTGCAGCAGCGCTGCGCCTGAAGGCCCTTCGTCCTCGAACCGCGCGCGTGGCGTTCGCGGCGCGAGCATCAGCTGGAACGGCAGGCGCGAAGCGAACGGCGCGAGCAGCACGGCGTCCTCATCGATGGCGACGATCCGCTCGCGGCGCCGCACCTCCTCCGCGACGAGATCGCCGAGCAGGCTCTGCCCCATCGTGCGCGTGTTGTAGGCGCTGGCCCGCTCGCGCTCGCGCGCGACGGCCGCCGGCACGAAGTCCAGCGCGTAGAGCTGCGCGTGCGTGTGCGGAAGGGAGGCGCCGGCCTCCCTTCGCTCGTTGACGATCAGCTGCAGGTAGGCGCTCGCGGCGTGGAACCGCATCCGCTCGCGCCACGCCTCGACGGCCGCGACCACCTGCTCGACCGGGAGCTCGGCGAGCGAGAGGACCGGCTGAGGGCCGTTGACGATGACCTCGTGCGCGCCGGTGGCCGGGAACGCCTGGAGCAGCAGCGGCTCGCCGCGGCCGGAGTCGTGCGCCTCGGCGGGCAGGCCGCCCTCGGCACCGGTCAGCGCGGGATACAGGTTCGGGACGACCCGCACCGTCCAGCCCGGCGAGTCCGCGGGGCCGCCGCCGGGGCGCACCGCATACAGCTCGGGCGGCGTGCGGTCCTCGTGGCCCTCGGCGAACGGGTCGCGCTCGGCGTCGATCGGCTCCGGCGGCTCGCATGTCGGCTCGCCGCCGGGCCTGCGCGAGCGCTCGCCCGCCACGATCGTGCGGTGGCCGCTCAGCGGGTCGATTCTCACCTCGGGCACGCTCAGCCTCCCAGCGCGTAGCGCCTGACGTCCTGTTCGAGCTTGGCGACGCTCGGATACTGGCCCTGATGGATGTACTGGCCGCCGCCGGCGTTGTAGAAGACGGTGACGGGCGTGAAGGACGAGTCGGTGATCGCCAGGCCCGCTTCGCCGTTCGGGTCGTAGTAGGTCGGGTAGCTGACCGGGTGCCCGCGCAGGAACGAGAGCGCTTCGCTGCGGCTGGTGTCGTTCGAGTCGATCCCGATGAAGGCGACGCGCCGGCCCTCGGTGGCGGCGACGTGCGCAAAGACGCCGAACTCCGCCCGGCACGGCGCGCACCAGGAGGCCCACTTGTTGACGACGACGGGCGTTCCCGCGAGCTGGTGAAGGCGCGCCCTCACCGCGGGCAGGCCGCCCGGGAGTATCTGCCCGCCCTGCGCGTGGAGCGAGGCGAGCAGCGCCGGCGAGCCCGCCAGGTCCGCGCGAACCTGCGCGGCCGTGAGCGGGGCCGCTGAGCCCGTGGTCGAGGCGGTCCTTGCCTGCAGCAGCCCGACCACCACGAGAACGGTCACGGCGAGCGCCGCGAGGGTGATCGAGAGCCGCCTCGGTGTCATCGCCGGTAAGGGTGTCACACGGCGCATGATCACCCGGCGCTTCAAGCGGCACGTTGCTTGCTATATCCTGACGGGAGTACAAGCCGGTGCGACCACTAGCATCCGGCCGGCGCCATCCGGCGCCATTTCCTTCGAGCCGCGCCGAATCCACTTTCGACGCCGGCTCTGTCTCGAAGTCCAGAGCCTCCATGGCCGAGTCCACCTCAGTGGCCCTCGCGGCCGCGACCCTTCCAAGTTCCGCGGAGATTTCCCGCGCGGAAAAGCTCGTCCGCGAGAGGTTCCTGCACGCCGGCGAGGACCCCGCTGATGCGCTCGCTCAGGGCACCCCGCGCAGGCGTGCACTCGAGATGGCGCTCGAGG
The DNA here is from genome assembly GCA_963826345.1 of uncultured Solirubrobacteraceae bacterium. Classification (GTDB taxonomy): domain Bacteria; phylum Actinomycetota; class Thermoleophilia; order Solirubrobacterales; family Solirubrobacteraceae; genus Palsa-744. The sequence goes on along the minus strand of CAWGWU010000013.1, from coordinate 47,306 downwards.
AGCTCGCGGCCGACCCCAAGGCAAAGCACCCCTCGACCGCCTGGCGGCGCGAGTTCTCGCTGCTGCTCGGGCTCGAGCGCCTGCTCTCCGACGATGAGCCCAAGCTCGTCGACGGCACCGTGCTCTCAGCCCATCAGGTGGACGCGCTCTCGGGCACGCTGACCGCGCTCCTGGCCGAGGCTCAGCAGCGCAGCGCCCAGGGCGCGAATGGGAAGGCGGCCGCGTCCGCCTCGCCGGAGCTGCTCGCGTCCGCCGACATCCTCGGGCCCGACGAGCCGGAGCCCGCGAACGGCGAGGCCGCGAAAGCCGACGCCGAGGATGCCCGCGCGGGCGAGGACGATGAGGAGTATCCGGAGGAGGACGAGGAGGACGAGGACGATGACGATGACGATGAGGATCTCGGCCCCGTCCAGCGTGCCGCACCCGAGGAGGACGACGAGGACGAGCTCGAGCTCGACGACGAGCCGCTCGAGGACCTCGAGCTAGAGGAAGACGCGGAGGCCGACGCGGAGGCGGAGGCCGAGGCGGAGGCGGACAGCGACGAGGAGCCGCAGGACTGGGCCGAAGAGGAGGATGAGGAGGGGTCGCTCGCCGAGCAGCCCGAGGACCCGAACGCCGCCAAGCGCTTCTGGTTCGAGCACGCGACCGGCGCCGGTAAGACGGTCGCCGCGCTCGGCTTCGTCGAGGCCTCGCACACCGGGGGCGTGCTGATCCTCACGCACCGCCGCAACCTCGTCGACCAGTTCAACGGGGAGCTCCGGGACCGCGGCTACGCGGGCCGCATCAGTCGTCCGCTGCTGCAGGGCGAGGACTCCGTCAAGGGCCCCGTGACAGTCGAGACCTACCAGTGGTTCGTGCGCAACGCGGGCAAGATCTCCAGCGCGTACACGATCGTCATCTGCGATGAGGCCCACACCGCCCTGGGAGAGAAGACGAGCGCGGCGATCCGCAACTGGACGGGCCCGATCTTCATCGGCATGACGGCCACCGGCGCGCTGATCGCCCGGCACGTCACGGACCTGTTCCCGACGCAGACCTCCCGCTTCGATCTCGCGCAGGCCGCGCGGCGTGGTGTCATCGCGCCGCTGCGCTGCGTGCGGATATCTCCCGGCGTCGGGGTGAGGACGATCGCGAAGGTGCCGCTCAGGCGCGGCGAGGTGGACACCGAGTTCGACCAGGACGAGCTGGCGAAACTGCTCGACCAGCAGCCGTTCAACATGGCCGCAGCGAACCTCTACAAGACCCGCTTCAACGGCGTGCCCGGCGTTGTCTACGCGGCCGGCGTCCAGCACGCGTACAACCTCGCGGAAGCCTTCCGCGCCGAGGGCATCAAGGCGATGGGCGTATCCGGCGAGACACCCAAGCGCGAGCTCGTGGACATCCTCGCTCGCTACGAGCGCGGCGATATCGACGTGCTGATCAACGCGCAGCTCCTCGCCGAGGGATGGAACAGCCCTCGCGCCACGGTGTGCGTGCATCTCGCTCCGACGGCCTCCAAGCGCATCTACCAGCAGCGCGTCGGCCGCGTGACGCGCCGGCACCCTGGCAAGGAGGCGGGCCTGGTCGTCGACTTCGTCCACCCCGCCACGAAGCACGACGACCCCGTTGTCACGCTCCACTCGCTCCTTGACCGCGACGTCTACCGCGGCGGCGCGATCGTCGTCGGCCCCGTCCGCCGCGGCCGCGGCCGGCGCATGCGGGTGGAGCGCCGCGTGCTCCCGGTGTGCGCGGAGGAGGAGCGGCGGTTCGCGGTCTTCGAGCGCGAGCTGTGGCGCATCGCGGTCGAGAACCTCGACTACGGCGAGCAGCATCTGTGGGCCGCGCTCGCGGGTGCCCGCGTGGCACCGAACGGGTGGCGCCGCGCCCGCGCGATGCTTCACTTCGACCGCACCGGCGAGCTGAAGAGCCGCTTCCTGATCACGGCCGTCAAGCGCAACAAGAACGCGCAGCTGCGGCTGCGGGCGCTGACCGACATCGCGGCGCTGCGGGACCCCGATTCGTTCGATGAGGCGATCGACATCATCGGCGGGTGGCCTCGCGAGGAGCGCAAGGAGGCCACGAAGATCATGCTGAGGGCGCTCGTGGAGAGGCGCATCGGCCGGCGCGACCAGGCCAACGCCTGGATATGGCGTCTCGCGGAGTACACGAGGGACGTCCACGAGGAGTACGCGGTCCAGCGCTGGCCGGAGACCAAGCGGCTGCTGGGCCTGCTGGTCAACTCGGCGGGCGGAGCTCACGCGCGAAACGCACGCAGGCTGGTCCACGCCGCCCGCAAGCAGGACCGCAGGCTCGCCGCGGCGCTGCTCGCCGCTGCGCTCGCCCACACGCCGGAGGCGGAGGAGGTGCTGCGCGGCGCCCGCACGAGGATGGCACGCAAGCCGCCCGCTCTGGCGAGGGAGCTGCTGCGGAACTTCCCCAAACGGCGCGCGCGCGGAACCCGCCGGCGGCGCAAGGGCTCGCGTGGAGGCCAGTCGAACGGCGCGGTCGCCGACGCCGCCAGGAAGTCCGGCGCACCAGCCGCCGCTCCGCGCGGCGACGCGGTCGAGAACGTCTAGCCGCCGCCCGGCGGCAGCCCGGCTCTCTGCAGGTGCACCTCGCCCGCGGTCAGCGCGGTGTGGCCTCCCTGCGTGAGCGCGACGATCAGCCGCCCGTTGCCGTCAATGCCCTCGGCGACGCCGCTGCCGTCGTTCCAGGCGATCTGCCTGCCCCGCAGCGCGTCCAGTGCGCGCCACGCGTCGAGCGTGACCTGGGGGGCCTCTGAGAGCCGGCGTTCCAGGGCGGCGAGCAGCTCGGCCATTACGGGCTCGACGTCGGCTGGACTCCGTCCCATCGTCGCGGCCGGCCGCGCACCCTCCGTGGGCGCCTGTCCCGGGGCGGCCGGGCGCAGCTCCTCGGGCAGCTCGGCGAGGTCCACGGCGACGTTCAGCCCGATGCCCAGCACGGCCCATCCCTGCTGGGGCCGTCCCTCCACGAGGATGCCGGCGAGCTTCGCCGGCACGCCGCCCGGAGCTCCCGCGGCGAACACGACGACGTCGTTGGGCCACTTGATCCGGGCATCCGGCCCGGCGACGTCGCACACCGCGACGGCGGCCATCAGGGGGAGCAGCGGCGGTGGCGAGTGCAGGATCAGCGACATCAGGATCGAGCTGCCGGCCGGCGCGGACCAGCGCCGGCCCTGGCGGCCGCGTCCCGCGCTCTGCTCGGACGCCGTCACGAGCGTGCCGGCGGGTGCACCCGCGAGGGCGAGCTCGCGCGCCCGCTCGTTCGTGGAGTCGGTGCTGCGCAGATGCAGGCGCGGCGCGCCCAGCCCCGTCATCTGGGGAGCACCGTCAGCTCATCGCCGGCACCCGCGCCGAGCAGCTCCGCGGCCGAGCCCTCATTGACCGCGAGCGCCATCATCCGCTGCGAATCCTCGTAGATCACGAGCTCGCCCGGGGCGACGTCCGAGAACGTTCCCGCCAGGCGCGCCGCGGCGGATCCGCCGGGCCCGATGATCCTCAGCGCTCCCGCCGCGCCGGCGAGCGCCTTGAGCTGCGCGGCGGTGGCGTCCGTCGAGAGGTTGCCGAAGCGGTCAGCGAGCAGCGCTCGGGCGAGCAGCCCGCCGGCGTGCGGTCGTGCCGCCGGCTCGGCGAGGCGCACGAGGCTGGACGCGGCGACGGGCTCGCCGACGTCGCGCAGGCTCGCGCCGTCCGCGAGCGCGGCCGCCACCGGTGCGAACACGTCGCGCCCGTGAAACGTGCTCGAGACCGGCTCCAGGCGCTCGGGCGAGCCGCCGATGTCGACCGCCTCCGCGGGCCCGCCGAGACGGTCTGCCGCGAGCATCAGCAGGCCGTTGTCGGGGCCGACCAGCAGCCGCCCGCCGTGCTCGGTGCCAAGCGCCACGGCACGTCGGGAGCCTGCCCCCCGCGCTCCCACCGCGGGGTCGACGACCGCCAGGTGGACGCCCGCCGGGAGGTACTCAACGGCCCCCCGGAGCGTGATCGCTCCGGCGAGGACGTTGTGGCGCGGGATACCGTGGGCGATGTCGATGATGCGCGCGGCCGGGCAGCGGCGGGCGATCACCGCGTGGCAGATGCCGACGAACTCGTCGGCGAGGCCGTAGTCGGAGAGGAAGCTGATCGGCAGCGCGGTCGGTGCTGCGTCGGCGCCCATCGCGAGCCGCCCGTCAGGCCTGCCGGGCGGCCGTGGCGTCGGCGAGCAGCGCGGCGATGACGCCGTCGATGTCGTGGCTGTCGGCCTCGACGTGCGGGGTGAGGCCCCGCTCGCGCAGCGTCGTGCTCGTCACGGGGCCGATCGAGACGATCCGCGTCCGCTGGCTGAGCCCCGCCTCTCCGCCGGCGGCCTCGAGGAAGAAGCCGACCGTGGAGGAGGACGTGAAGGTGATGTAGTCGGCGGCCCTCGCCGCCGCCAGCGTGTGCGGCGCCAGCGGCTCGGCGACCGTCTCATAGAGCTCCAGCGTCTCGACCTGCGCGCCGCGCGCACGCAGCGCGTCCGGCAGCACCTCACGAGCCCGCGCTGGCCTGGCGACGAGCGCGCGCTCGACGGGCGTCTCGGCGAGCGCCTCGATCAGGCCCTCCGCCACGAAGCGCTCGGGGATTACGTCGGCGAGGATGCCGTGCTCGGCGAGCACCCGCGCCGTTCCGGGGCCGATCGCCGCCACGCGCGCGCCGGCGAGCGAGCGCACGTCGCGGCCCCCGGCGGCGAGCCGCTCGATGAGGCCCTCCACGCCGTTCGGGCTCGTCACGCAGATCAGGTCGTAGGGCTCGGGGTCCAGCGGCGGGCCGGGGATCGGCTGTGTCCGGATCACGGGCGCCTGCACCACGCGGGCGCCCAGATCGGCGAGCCTGCGCGCGAGCTCTGAGGCTCGCGCCTGGGCTCGCGTCACCGCTACGGTGACCCCGAGCAGCGGCCGCTCCGGCAGCCAGGAGATCTCGTCGGCGAGGGACGCGACCGGCCCGATCACCGTTATCGACGGCGCCCTGATGCCCTCCCGCTCGACGTCGGCGGCGATGCTCTGCAGTGTGCCGCTGACCGTCCGCTGCCCGGGCATGGTGCCGCGTTCGATCACGGCGGCGGGCTCTGACGCTGCTCGCCCGGCGGCCATCAGCGAGCCGGCGATCTCGGGCAGGCGCCGCACGCCCATGTAGAGCACGAGCGTCCCGGGGAACGCCGCGAGCGCGTCCCAGTCGATCGCCTCACCCGGCTTGCCTGGGTCCTCGTGACCCGTTATCAGCGCGACGGCGCTCGCCACGTGGCGCTGCGTGACGGGGATGCCCGCGTAGGCGCTCGCGGCGATCCCGGAGGTCACGCCCGGCACGATCTCGAACGGGATGCCGGCGGCGCGCAGCGTGAGCGCCTCCTCCCCGCCGCGGCCGAACACGAACGGGTCGCCTCCCTTCAGGCGCACGACGGTCCGCCCTTCGCGGGCGCGCGAGACCATCAGCTCTTCGGTCTGCTCCTGCGGCACGGAGGGGCCGCCGCCCTCCTTGCCGACGAACATCAGCTCCGCATCGGCGCGGGCGCCGTCGAGTGCCTGTTCCGGGATCAGCCTGTCGTAGAGGATCGTGTCGGCGATCGAGATCACCTCCAGGGCACGCGCGGTCAGCAGCCCGGGGTCGCCGGGTCCGGCGCCGACCAGGTACACGCGTCCGTGCGGGGCCTCAGCGCTCAACGCCGGCCATCTCCTGCGCCCGCTCGAGCAGTCCCTGCGCTCCCGCCGCACGGAGCCTCGCCGCCGACTCGCGTCCGAGGCCGTGCGGGTCCGCCCGGTCCCCGAGGACCTCATCTGCGGCCCACGCCGACCCGTCGGGAAGGCCGACCCACGCGCTCAGGCGCAGGCGTCCCTCGCCCGCGTCCCGGGCGTGGGCGCCGAGGGGCGTGTGGCAGCTCGCTCCGAGCTCGGCGGCGCACGCCCGCTCGGCGATCAGGCATGCCAGCGCCAGCTGGTCGGTGATCAGGGCGGCCGCCGAGCGGGCGCGCTCATCCTCGCCGCGGCCCTGAAGCGCGATCGTTCCCTGCCCGGGGGCGGGGACGAAACGCGCCGCGTCGAGCACGCCGTCGGCCTGCGAGCCGAGCCCGAGGCGCTCGAGCCCGGCGTGCGCGAGCACGATCGCGTCGAGTCCCTGGCCGGGGTCGGCGAGCTTGCGCAGGCGCGTGTCGACGTTGCCGCGGACGGGCACCACCTGCAGGTCCTCGCGCGCTGAACGAAGCTGGGCGAGGCGGCGGATGCTGCTCGTGCCCACGCGGGCCCCGGGCGCGAGCTGATCGAGGCCTGCCGTTCCGCACAGGACATCCTCGCTGGATGCACGGGCGGGCGCGCCGAGCAGCTCGAGCCCCGGCGCCATCTCGCCGGGGAGGTCCTTGGCGGAGTGAACGGCGAGGTCGACCTCGCCGGCGATCAGTGCGTCCTCGATCTCGGCCACCCAGCGCGACTTGTCGCCGACGGCTGCGCCCCGGTCGCCGCTCGTCGTGATCTCGACGACCTCGCAGTCGCCGATCATCGCCGCGACCAAGTTCGCCTGGGCGAGCGCGAGCTGGCTGGCGCGGGTGCCGATCCTCATCGGGCCGGGCCCCGGCCCGCGGGGCCGGAGCGGCGGCGGCGGAGGTCGTGGACCTCCGCCAGCTCCGCCGGCGCGTCCTGGAGCGCGGCGGGCTCATCCTGCAGGCCGAACAGCTCGCGCACGAACTCCAGGCTCGAGTGCCCGTGCTCTCCGTTGACGCTGCGCAGCCGGATCGTGGGCTCGTGCAGCAGGCGCGTCATCACGGCGCGGGCGATCGCCTCGATGCGCGCCACATCGCGCGCGGACGCGGACTCCCAGCGGCCGGAGTTCTCTTCAAGGACGCTGTCGACGATCGCGTTGCCGTGTTCGCGGAGCGCGGTGACCGTTGGCAGCGCGTCGAGCTGGCCCAGCCACGCGGCGAAGCGCCGGATCTCCTCCTCGACGATTTCGAGTGCGCGGGGAGCCTCCTGCGCCCGAGAGTTGATGTTTCGGGCGACGACGGCCTGCAGGTCGTCGATGTCGTAGAGCGTCACGCCGTCGAGGTCGGCGCACGAGGGGTCGATGTCGCGTGGCACCGCGATGTCGATCAGCAGCAGCGGGCGTCCCGCGCGCTCGGTCATCACGAGCTCGAGCTCCTCGCGGCCGACGATCGCGTGCGGCGAGGAGGTCGAGGAGAGGACGATGTCCGCGTGGACCAGCTGCTCCGGGAGTTTGTCCAGCCCGACGACGGAGCCTCCGAAGCGCTGCGCGAGGCTGAGCGCACGGTCGGCGTGGCGGTTCGCGACGAAGATCGTTCCCGCGCCCTGGCTCGCGAGCGCCCGCGCGGTGAGCTCGCTGGTCTCGCCTGCGCCGAGGATGATGACGTGCCTGCTCTGCAGGTCTCCGAGCACGCTCTGGGCGAGGTCGACGGCGACCGACGGAACGCTGGTGCGGCTCGAGCCGAGCTCGGTCTCCGAGCGCACCCGCTTGCCGGTCGTGAGGGCCGCGGCGAACAGGCGGTTGGACATCGGCCCCGTGGTGCCCGAGCGCATAGCGGCCTCGTGTGAGCGCCTCACCTGGCCCTGGATCTCGGCCTCGCCGACGATCATCGACTCAAGGCCCGACGTCACGCGGTACAGGTGGCGCGCCGCGTCGCAGTTGCGCGGCGAGTAGATCGCGTCCGCGAGCTCGGTGGGCCGGATCTTCGCGCGCCTGGCGAGCAGCCCGAGCACGTCGGACTCGGCCCTGACGGGGTCGCTGACGACCAGGTAGACCTCGGTGCGGTTGCACGTCGAGATCACTACCGCCTCGCGGACGTCGTCGGTATCAACGGCCTGGGAGGCGAACTCCTGCGCCTCGGTCTCGGTGAACGCGAGGCGCTCGCGGATTGCCACGGGAGCCGTCTTGTGGGAGATCCCGAGTGCCAGCAGCTCGCTCATGCGGGCGTCGACTCCTGGTGGGCCGCGAGCGCCGGCGGATCGGGCTCCTCGGCCTTCGGGGCGCCGGAGAGCTCGAGCAGCTCCGCGAGGTCTCGCTCGAGGCGGCTCAGGCGGATCGCCGTGATCGAGAGATATATGAGGAGGATCACGACGAGCACGATGTAGGCCGCCGCGACGTACTTCCCTGCCTCGTTCAGGGGCAGCGCGGGGACTTCCGCGAGCACGAGCATGGCGCTCACAGTCCCGTCCGCCCAGCCGGCTGCGGGCCGATCGCAGGGACCGCGGTGCGTCCGCGCCGCACGGGCGAGCCGTCCTCGCCGATCAGGCGCCGGCGCAGCGCCCGCACCTGCGCGCGGGTGTGCTTCGCGGTGAGCTCGTATTTGCACAACGTCACGAACAGCAGCGAGATCGCGGCCAGGCTGACCATGAACGTCAGGCGCATCGAGCCCGGCAGGTTCGAGGTGCCGCCCAGCACCCGCGGGTGCAGGTAGGCCGTGGACAGCCTGACGGCGATGAAGTTCATCGGCACGAACGCGCCGGCGGTGATCGCGAACACCGACGCGTAACGGGATTGGCGCTCCGGGTCCTCGATCGCGAACCGCAGGGGTTGATATGTGGCGTAGAGCAGGAAGACGATCAGGAACGAGACGAGCGTCGGCTCGTTCCACACCCACCAGTGGCCCCATGAGCCCTTGGCCCAGATCGAGCCGGTGATGAGGGCGCCCACGGCGAAGATCAGGCTCATATGGATCACGACATATGAGCGCATGTCCCATTTCGAGTCGCGGGTGCGCAGATGCGCGATCGCGAACAGCGCAGCCGACGACGAATCCGCAGAGCGCGACGATCGCGAGCGGCACGTGCAGGTAGAAGATCTTCTGCAGGAAGCCCTGTTCGGCTTCTAGCGGCGCGTAGAAGAAGACGAGCGAAAGCGCGAGCGCCATTGCGGCGACGGTCACGATGCTCAGCGAGCGCAGACCCTTTCCATACATCGGTCTCTCTAGTCCTCCAGGAGGAAATCGAAGAGGGCGTAGGCGATCAGCCCGAAGATCAGATCATAGAGGCCCAGAGTGAGCAGCCAGCGCGCCGCGGCGCCCGAGTGATGGCCGAACGCCAGCAGCGGAGCCGTCGCGCGGGCTCCACCGATCACGATCGGGACCAGCAGCGGGAGCGCCAGCAGCGGCCCCAGCAGGTCCCGTGCCCGCGTCTGCACGGCCAGCGCGCCGACGAGTGTCCCGACCACCGCGATGCCGATATCCCCCAGCGCGAGCACCGCGATCAGTTCCGGCAGGGCCGGCCCGAGCGGGGGCCCGAGCAGCAGGATCGCGAACGCCGGCACCGCGACGAGCTCGAGCACGACGAGGTACGCGAGCATCGTCAGGACCTTCGCGACCATCATCGCGCTGCGGTCCACCGGGGCGAGCAGGAACCCGTCGAAGCCGCCCTGGTCGGCATCGGCGACAAACAGCCGGTTGGCGCCCAGGATCCCCGCGAACAGGAGCGTCACCCACAGGATCCCCGCAGCGAGGTCCCCTTCGACGCTCGAGCGGTTCAGGGCGAAATGGAACACGACGAAGGTCGTCACGGCGAACAGCGACATCCCCGGCACCGACTCGAGGGTCCGCAGCTCCACGAGCAGCTCCTTGCGCAGCAGCGCGGCCACGGTCCGTCTCACCGGTAGAGCTCCCTGATGTCCTGCGCGGCGACCTCGCGCGCGGGGCGCAGCAGCGCTGTGTGCCCCGCGCGCAGGCCCAGCACGAGGTCGGCCTGCGCGAGCCCGGCGTCGGGGTCGTGGCTGCAGATCACGCGGGTGCGCCCGGACGCGGGGCCGATCAGGGGCGAGACGAGCTCGATCCCGGCGGGGTCTAGATTCGAGTACGGCTCGTCCAGGAGCAGAAGCTCGGGCTCGTGCAGCACGGCGCGGGCGATCGCGACGCGCTGGACCATGCCCCGCGAGAGGGTCCGTATCGGCTCGTTCTCGCGGCCGCGGATCGCCACCGCCTCGATCGCCCGATCGACCCGCTCCTCGGGCACACGGTGCAGCGAGGCGTGGTATCGAAGGTTCTCCCTCGCGGTCAGCTCGCGGTACAGGAGCGGCTCGTGCGCGAGCAGGCCGAGCCGCCCTCTCACCGACCATGCGTCGTCCGGCAGGCTGCACCCGAGCACCTCGACCCGTCCCGCGTGCGGGCGCAGCAGCGTCGAGAGCACCCGCAGGAGAGTGCTCTTGCCCGCGCCGTTCGGGCCGAACACGACGAGCGTCTGGCCCTCCTGCAGCGTGAGCGAGACGTCGCTCAGCGCCTCCCGTTCACCGTAGTGCCGAGCCAGCCCCTCCAGCTGGAGCGCGGGCACCGCTCAGGCTCTCGACACCTGCAGCGCGTGCGAGCTCTGCGCCCGCGCGATCAGGTCACGAACTGCCCGCTCGCCCTCGCCGGCCTGCCCGCCGTCGGCGCGAAGCAGCCCGATCGGGTCAGGCTCGCCGTTGACGATGCCCTCGAAGAACTCCTTGCGGTCCTGGTAGGTCGGGAGCGTTCCCTTCGCCCAGCCGCGCACCTCGTTCAGCAGCACGGCCAGCCGCGCGTACGGCTCGCCGAACTGGGCCTCGATCTCGCGCTTCATGCGCTTCGCGAGCGCGGGCGAGGCGCCCGCGGTGGAGATCGCGATCGCGAGCGGTCCGGTCCTCACGATCGCCGGGAGGATGAAGTTGCACAGCGGCGGGACGTCGACGACGTTGACGAGCATCGCGCGGCGCTCCGCGTCCTCGTACACGGCGATGTTCACGTCCGTGTCGTCGGTGGCGGCGATCGCCATGAACACACCGTCGAGGTCCTCGGCGCCTGCGTACTCCCGCCGCTCCCACCGGATCGAGCCCTCCGCCGCGTACGCCGCGAGCGCCGGCTCGGCCTGCGGCGCGATCAGCGTGACGGCGCCGTCGCATGCAAGCAGGCCCTCGACCTTCTCAAGCCCGATCTCGCCGCCGCCGACCACCAGGCAGCGCCTGCCGGTCAGCTTCAGGCACGCGATGTAGAACGGCGTGTCGAGCATCCCCTGCACGCAGCTCTGATCGCAGATCCCCTTGCGCAGCTGGCACACGCACTCCTTACCTGCATAGGCCTGGGCGGGCATTCACCAAGCGTAGCTGCAGAGGGCAGCGGGCAGCGCCCGCTAGGAGGGGGGCACGCCGCGCCCGAGGGCCCTCGCGCCCATCCTCGCGAGGGCGAGCGCCCCGCCCCGCCATGCCCGCTCGCGGTCGGCCTCGCGCGCGGAGCGGAGCTTGGCGAGCGTTCGCGCCGCCGAGATGGTGCTGCCGTCGTATGGGCCCCACCACAGGCCACGAGCCCCGGCCCGGTCCCACGTGATCAGCTTCTCCTGCGCGCATGCGCGCAGCCCGGCCTCACCGAGCGTGCGCCCGAGCCCGCCGCCGGCGGTCGCGCCCCACGGCCCGTGCGAGAGGGCAGGTGCCGGGAGATGGTCGTTCAGCCACACCATGCCGGCGTGCAGCTCGCGTGCGATTCGTTTGGCCTGGTAGCGGTCCGTGGTCCACACCGATGCTCCGAGGCCGTATCCGCCCTCGTTCGCGAGCGCGATCGCCTGATCGACGCTGTCCACCGGGGTCACGGTGAGCACCGGGCCGTCGATCGGCTCGCGCATGATGCGCATCTCGGACGCGACCCCCGTCAGCACGGCGGGCGCGTAGAAGGAGCCGTGCCGGCATCCGGGCGGGTCCACGGGCCCTCCGCAGCGGAGCTGCGCGCCGTCCCGCACGGCCTCGACGACGAGCGCCTGGACGTGCTCAACCCTTCGCGGCGACCGCAGCGGGCCGAGCTGCGTTCGCGGGTCCGCCGGGTCGCCGACGGTCACCGCCCGCGCTCCCCCGACGAGGCCGGAGACGAACCTCTCATACAGCTCGCGTGCGACGTAGACGCGCTCGACCGAGCCACGCGCCTGTCCCGCTCCGGCGCAGCCCGCCCAGAGAGCGCCGGCGATCGATCGCGCCAGGTGAGCGTCGGCGAGCACGATCATCGCGTCCTTGCCGCCGAGCTCGACGGTCACCTCCTTCTCGCGGGACGCGCACGCCCGCGCGACGACGCGCGCGACCGGCGGCGAGCCGGTGAACAGGATCTTCTTCGCGCGGGACTCGGCGAGCGCGATTCCGACCTCGGGGCCGCCGTGCGCGATTCGGACCAGGCCCTCGGGCAGCCCGGCGCGGGCGAGGATGCGTGCGATCCTCTCGCCGGCCAGGCAGGCGCGCGCGGCGGGCTTGAACACGACGGCGTTGCCCGCGAGCAGCGCGCCGGCAATCTGGCCCAGCGGCTGCGCGAAGGGGGCGCTGCCGGCGCCGATCACCCCGATCACTCCATATGGCTCGTAGGCGATGCGCGCGCGCTTGCCGGGAAACATCGCCTGGCTCACGGACAGCCGCCGGCCGCCGAGCACGTCCTCGCCGTCCTGCGCCACCCACATCAGCGCGTCGATCGCGGCGAGCAGCTCGAGCGCCGCGACCTCGCCGCGCGTGCGGCCCTGCTCACGCGAGAGCTCGTCCAGCAGCTCGTCGAAGTCGTCGATCACCGACTGGGCCATCCGGCGCATGTAGCGCGCGCGGTCCTTCACGCGCAGCAGCGCCCACAGCGGCTGGACGCGTCCAGCGGCCGCCACCAGCTCGTCGACGCCGGATGGCTCCGTGGCCCTCACGCGTCCGAGCACCTGCCCGGTCGCGGGGCTTCGCGCGATCAGCTCCGCCGCTTCATCGGGGCCGCTCATGAGGAGGGAGTATCGCCGAGCCCGCGGGCGCGACGGATCGCCTTCAGCCGCTCGGCGAGCTCGCGCTCGGCCTCATCGGGCTGATAGAAGCGCTCGCGCGCCAGCGTCTCGGGCAGCACGGGCGCGGGGCTGACGTGGCCGGGGCTGCGGTGAGGGCTCTCGTAGATGCGGTGGTCCTGCCCGGGCCTTGGGCCCGAGCGCAGCACGGGCGGCACGGCGGCAGCGCCGTGGTCGCTCACGTGCGCCTGCGCCGCGGAGAGGGCGCGGCCGGCGGCATCGGACTTCGGCGCCAGCGACAGGTAGATCGCGGTCTGCGCGAGCGCGTAGCGGGCCTCCGGCAGCCCGACGTGCTCGACGGCCGCCGCGGCCGCCGTCGCGAGCGACAGCGCGGCAGGGTCCGCGTTGCCGATGTCCTCGGAGGCGAGGATCACCATCCGGCGCACGATGAAGCGGGGATCCTCGCCCCCCTCGAGCATCACCGCGAGGTAGTAGAGCGAGGCGTCGGGATCGGATGCCCGCGTCGCCTTGATCCACGCCGAGATGTAGTCGTAGTGCCTGTCACCGCCCTTGTCGTAGAGGACCGCGCGGCGCTGCAGGGCGTCCTGCGCGAGCTCGAGCGTCACCGGCGTGCCCTCCGCCGTCTCGGCGGCGAGCTCGAGGGCGTTCAGCGCGGTCCGGGCGTCCCCTTCGCTGCGGGCCGCGAGGAAGTCGACCGCGTTCTGCTCGACGTCGATCTCCCGGCCGGCCGCGTGGCGGAGGATCGTCACGACCTCATCGTCGGTGAGCGCGTTGAGCTTGTACACACGCATTCGGGACAGCAACGCGCCGTTCACCTCGAACGCCGGGTTCTCGGTCGTAGCGCCGACCAGTGTCAGCGTGCCCTCCTCGACGGCGGGCAGCAGCGCGTCCTGCTGCGCCTTGTTGAACCGGTGGATCTCATCCAGGAACAGGACCGTCCCTCCGGCGCCGCTCTGGCGCCGGTGCGAGGCGCGCTCGATCACCGCGCGCACCTCGGGCCGGCCCGCGTCGACCGCGCTCAGCTCCTCGTAGGCGCCGCCGAAGCCGGCGGCGATGATCCGTGCGAGCGTCGTCTTCCCGGAGCCCGGCGGGCCGTGCAGAAGCATCGAGTGCGCCCTGCCCTGCTCGATCGCGGCGCGCAGCGCCGAGCCGGGCCCGAGCAGGTGGGACTGCCCCACGAATTCGCTCAGCTCGCGCGGGCGGGCGCGGGCCGCGAGCGGCCGGTCGAGTCCCGCGGCGGGCCCGTCCGCGGCGGCGGGATCCTCATCGAAGAGGGTGTCCATCGGCCCAGTATCGCCTGTCCGGGAAGGCGTGCAACCGGACGCGTGCAGCGGAAGGTCGCCGCGACCCGTCGTCGAACGTATAAATTCTGTTGACCACGAGCGGTATCACCAACATCCGAGGGGACCGGGGCGCCTAGATGAGCGCGACCGAGATCCTGCCCACAGGCCCCGACGCCCTTGAATTCCTGGACGTCGGCGGCGATGTAGCTGCCCGCTCGCCGACGCAGCTGTTCTGGCGCAGGTTCCGCCGCGACAAAGTCGCCCTCGTATCGGCCGGCTTCATCGTGTTCCTGATCTTCGTGGCGATCTTCGCCCCCGTGATTGTCGACATCCTCGGCCTGCCCGGGCCATACACGCAGAACCTGAACCTGACTGACGCCTTCGGCTCGCCGCTCGGGCCGAGCTGGTCGCATCCGTTCGGAGTCGACGACCTCGGCCAGGACGTGATGTCGCGCACGATCTACGGCACGCGGGTCTCGCTGGAGGTTGCGATCATCGGGACCAGCATCGCGACCACGATCGGCGTAACGGTCGGGATGCTCGCGGGCTTCTACCGGGGGTGGGTCGACACGCTGCTCTCACGCACCACGGACGTCTTCCTGTCGATACCGATCCTGCTGCTCGGCCTCGGCATCGGCGCCGCGTGCGCCGTGAGGGGATGCGTCTACAACATCGTCCAGCCGGGCCTGGGGGTCGTGATCTTCCTGATCGCCCTCGCGACGTGGCCGTTCATGGCGCGCATCGTCCGCGGCCTCGTGCTGTCCCTGCGCGAGCGCGAGTTCGTGGAGGCATCCCGCGCGCTCGGCGCGTCCGACGCGCGGATCATGGTCCGGGAGATCCTCCCGAACCTCGCTGCTCCGATAATCGTCTACGCGAGCCTGCAGGTGCCGTTCAACATCCTCTACGAGGCGGCACTCTCGTTCCTGGGCGTCGGCATCCGGCCACCCACGGCGAGCTGGGGCCAGATGATCGCGGCGGCGACGCCGACCTTCAGCACCGCCTGGTGGTACATGGTCTTCCCGGGCGCGGCACTGGTGCTGACGGTTCTCGCTTTCAATCTGCTTGGCGACGGGCTTAGAGATGCCCTGAACCCGAGGAATGCCCGGTGACGGGCGCACTACCCACAACACAGGAGGCGTCTCAATGAGGTCCATAAGAGCGGTGGTAGCGGCAGCGCTGCTGGCCGTGCTCGGATTGGTGGTCGCGGCATGCGGCTCCAGCTCGAGTTCCAGCAGCTCCGGCGGTACCACTGCCGTCGTGATCAACACGGCTGGGTTTCAGAGCCCGACCACCGAGCCGCTGACGGGCAAACAGGGGGGGACTCTGCAGGTGCTCCAGGAATCGGACTTCGAACACCTGGATCCAGGCATCGCCTACTACTCGCTCGACTACACCGTCGTGTTCGCGACGCAGCGGCCGCTCTACTCGAACAAGCCGAACACGGCGACCGAAGCGAGCCCGGACATGGCCTCGGGCCCGCCGGAAATCTCCTCGGACAACAAGACCGTCACGGTCCACCTTCGCGAAGGCGTGCACTACAGCCCGCCGGTGAGCCGCGAAGTGACAGCCGAAGACGTCGCCTACGCGATCGAGCGTGGCGCCAACGCGAACGTCGCGAACCCCTATCTGCAGTCCTACTTCCAGGCTGTGGAAGGGATTCCGAAGGCGACGGGCGGACCCGTGTCGGGCATCACGACGCCCAACAAGCACACGATCGTGTTCAAACTCACCGAACCGAAGGGCCAGCTCGTCGCGGATGCGCTCGTGCTGCCGAACACAGCGGCGGTGCCTAAGGAATACGCAGAAAAATACGACAAGAACAAGCCGTCTGACTACGCCAACTACCAGGTTGCGACCGGCCCGTACATGCTCAAGAACGAAGCGTCTGGCAAAGTGCTCGGCGTCGGCTACGTCCCGGGCAAGTCCGCGACCCTGGTCCGCAACCCGAACTGGAAGGCGAGCACGGACATCCGGCCCGCGTACCTGAACGAAATCAACATCAAGATCGGCGGCACGAGTGCCGTGATCGGGCGCCAGGTGCTCGAAGGCACCAACATCGTGCAGGGTGGCGAAGCGCCGGCTCAGTCGATCGTCAAGCTCGCGTACGAAAAATACAAGAAGCAGATGCAGATCTCGCCGGGCGCCGGAAGCCACTACATCGGCGTGCTCAACAAGTCCGGGCCGTTCGCGAACATCAACCTGCGCAAGGCCTTCTGGGCCGCGCTGGACCGTCAGTCGATGGACAAGGCCCGTGGTGGGGAGCTCGTGACTGACGTCGCGACGCACTTCATCTACCCGACGATCCCCGGCTTCGAACAGGCCGGTGGGCTGAAGGGGCCGCAGGGGTCGCAGTTCGACTTCAACGAACACCCCGAAGGCAGCATGGCGATCGCCGAAAAATACATCCAGAAGGCTGGCTACCCGAGCGGCAAATACACGGGTGGCAAGACGATTCAGATCGTCGGGGCGAAGGGCAACCCCGCCGAACAGGACGCCGAAATCGTCAACCAGACGCTCAAGAACCTCGGCTTCACGACGAAGCTGACGCTCGTTGAAACGTCGACGATGTACGCGAAGTACTGCAACGTTCCGAAAGAAGCGATCGACGTCTGCCCGAGCGTGGGCTGGATCGCCGACTTCGCGGACCCGCAGACGGTCCTGAACATCACGTTCAACGGCAAGTTCATCAACGCCACGGGCAACGTCAACTGGGGCCAGACGAACGTGCCGAAAATCAACGAAGCGATGACGGCCGCCGAATCGGTGTCCGGCAAAGGCGCGCGCGCCAGCGCGTGGGCGAAGATCGACGAAGAACTCGTCGAAAACGCCGCCGCGGTCCCGTTCGACTGGGACAAGCAGCCGAGCATCGAGGGAAGCACGGTGGCCGGGGTGGGCCAGCTCTGGAACGTCGGTTCCTGGGACTACAGCTGGTCGTCGCTGAAATAGGTGACGGACGCGGCACGGTGGGGCCCCACAATGGGGCCCCACCACCGCATCGGCTCGCCCCGCCGGCGCCGGCCGGGGCGGACGGACCCGAAATGACCCCGACGACCAACAGAACGCACTAGGAACGGACGCCGATGGCCGGGTACATCATCCGCAGGATCCTGTGGGGCATAGCGCTGCTGATCATCGTCTGCGCGCTGACGTTCGTCTTCTTCAGGGTGATCCCGACAGGGGACCCCGCCGTGTTGAGGGCCGGGCGAGACCCGCAGCCCAAGCACATTGAAGAAATCCGCCGCGTTCTCGGCCTGAACAAGCCGCTGATCGTCCAGTTCTGGGACTACATGAAGGGCGTGTTCTTTCACTTCGACCTCGGCTACAGCTACTACAGCAACGAGTCCGTGCGAACGCTCATCGCCGAACGGCTCCCCGCCACGATCTCACTCGCGATCGGGGCCGCGGTGATCTGGGTCGGGGCCGGGATATCGATCGGCATCATCTCCGCGCTGCGCACGAAAACGGTGATGGACCGGTCGTCGATGGGCGCCGCCCTGCTGCTCGTCTCCGCGCCGGAATTCTGGCTCGGCCTGATCGTGCTGTTCCTGTTCGCCGATGACATCGGCAAGTTCAAGATCTTCCCCGGGGCCGGCAGCTACACCCCGATCACCAAAGAACCCTGGGAATGGTTCTCCTCGATGATCCTGCCTTGGTTCGTGCTCGCGGCGAGCGGCGCGGCGGTGTACGCGCGGCTGATGCGCGGCAGCCTGATCGAGACCATGAACGAGGACTACATCCGCACCGCGCGCGCCAAGGGGCTGCCCGAGAAAAAGGTCCTGCGCCAGGGGGTGCGGGCGTCGATCAACCCGATCGTCACCCTGCTCGGCGTCGAAATCGGGGTGCTCCTGGGAGGCGCCGTCCTGATCGAGACCGTCTTCAACATCCCGGGCGTGGGCCGCCTGAGCTACACGTCGATCGTCAACTCCGACTTCGCGGTGATAGAGGGCACGGTCCTGCTCGCGGCGATGTTCATCATCGTCGCGAACATCGTCGTGGACATCGCGTACGCCTATCTCGATCCCAGGGTGCGCTACTCGTGAGCACCGGTGAGCCGCTGCTGCGGGTCGAAAACCTGAAAGTCGAGTTCCCCGGCGAAGACGGCGTCGTGCACGCCGTCGACGGGGTCAGCTACGAGGTGCGCGCGGGGCGCACGCTCGGGATCGTCGGCGAGTCCGGCTCGGGCAAGACGGTCTCCTCGCTGACGACGCTCGGCCTCACCCGCCTGCAGGGTGCGCAGATAACGGGACGCATCATGTTCGACGGCCGGGACCTCGTGAGCCTTGAGGAAGAGGAGCTGCGCGCGATCCGGGGCAACGACATCGCGATGATCTTCCAGGACCCGCTGTCGGCGCTTCACCCGCTCTACAAGGTCGGCGATCAGCTGGTGCAGGCGGTCCGCGCACATCGGCAGGTCTCCAAGTCGGCGGCGCGCGAGCGCGCGATCGACATGCTCGGCCTCGTCGGGATCCCGGACCCCAAGAAGCGCGTCGACCAGTATCCGCACGAGTTCTCCGGCGGCATGCGCCAGCGCGCGATGATCGCGATGGCGCTCGTCAACGACCCGAAGCTGCTGATCGCGGACGAGCCCACGACCGCCCTCGATGTGACCGTGCAGGCGCAGATCCTCGCGCTCATGGAACGCCTGCAGGCCGAGCTCGGGATGGCGATCCTGATCATCACCCACGACCTCGGCGTGGTCGCGGAGATGGCCGACGACATCGCGGTCATGTACGCCGGCCGGATCGTCGAGATGACGAGCGCCGAGCGCCTGTTCTCGAACCCTGAGCACCCCTACACGTGGGGGCTGTTGCGGTCGATCCCGACGATGGAGGGATACACGTGGGGGCTCATGAAAGCGATGGCCAGCGAGGGCCCGCCGGCGCGACAGGACCTGGTGCCGATCCCCGGCACCCCGCCGAGCCTGATCAACCCGCCCTCGGGCTGCCACTTCCACCCGCGCTGCCCCTACTCGCAGCCGGAACACACCCGCGTCGACCCGATGCTCGAACCGCTGCCCGACGAGGCCAACCACCAGGTCGCGTGCCTGCTCGCCTCAGAACAGCGGCGCGCGCTGTGGGCCCAGCTGCGCGCGGGGGAGACACCCGCGGAGGCGATGGCGGCCGCTGACCTGCCCAACCAGGCCGACATGCCCAGCGAGGCCGACGCGCCCGGCACGCCGCAGGCGCAGACACCGGAGGCGCCGCTGTGAGCGCCCTGATCGAGGTCCGCGACCTCACCAAGCACTTCCCGATCACGCGCGGGATCCTGATCCAGCACAATGTCGGCGCCGTGAAGGCCGTGGACGGCGTCTCCTTCGACGTCAACAGCGGCGAGACGCTCGGGATCGTCGGCGAGAGCGGGTGCGGCAAGAGCACCACCGCACGCCTGATGATGAGGCTGCTCGAGAGCACCTCCGGAGAAATCCGCTTCGAAGGCCAGGACATCACGACCCTCAAGGGCAGCGCGCTGAAGGCCGTCAGGCGCGAGATGCAGATGATCTTCCAGGACCCCTACTCGTCGGTCAATCCGCGCAAGACGATCGGCTCGATCGTCGGCGAGCCGTTCGCGATCCACAAGATGCTCCCGGGCAAGGGCGAACGCAAAACCGCGGTGCAGGACCTGATGGAGCTCGTCGGGCTCAACCCCGAGCACTACAACCGCTACCCGCACGAGTTCTCCGGCGGCCAGCGCCAGCGCATCGGCGTCGCCCGTGCGCTCGCCCTGAAACCAAAGGTGCTGATCGCGGACGAGCCCGTGTCCGCTTTGGACGTCTCGATCCAGGCGCAGGTGCTGAACCTGCTGCGCGAGCTCCAGCGCACGCTCGGCCTCACGGTCGTCTTCATCGCACACGACCTGTCGGTGGTACGGCACATGTGCGACAGGGTGGCCGTCATGTACCTCGGCAAGATCGTCGAGATCGGCCCCGGCGGCCCGCTCTATGAATTCCCACGCCACCCCTACACCGGCGCGCTGCTCTCCGCGGTCCCGGTCGTGGACCCCTCGCGCCACGGCACCAAGAGGCGCCTGCTCAGCGGGGACGTCCCGAGCCCGGCGAACCCGCCGTCCGCGTGCCGCTTCCACACGCGCTGCCCGAAGGCCCAGCCGGACTGCTCGGAGATCGAGCCGCCGCTCGAGGACAGCGGCTCGGGGACGATGGTGGCCTGCCACCATCGCCTCACGCGCGAGGAGGTCGAGGAAATCGGCGTCGGGATATGGGGATGAGCGAGCAGAGCGAGGTCGAGCGGCTGCTCGCGCGGCTGATCTCATTCGACACCGTCAATCCGCCGGGCAACGAGCTCCCCGCACAGGAGTTCCTCGCCGAGCACCTGTCCGCGGCGGGCTTTGAGTGCGAGCTGCTCGGCGCGGAGCCCGGCAGGCCGAACCTCGTTGCCCGCCTGCGGGGTCGCGCGCCCGGCCCGACGCTCTGCTACCTCGGTCACGTCGACACTGTTCTCGCCGACGCGTCGGAGTGGACGCACGATCCGTGGTCGGGAGATGTCGCCGGCGGCTTCATGTGGGGGCGCGGCGCGCTCGACATGAAGTCCCAGGTCGCCGCGGAGGTCGCCGCGGCGGCCGAGCTCGCGCGGTCGGGCTGGCGCCCCGCCGCCGGGGAGCTGCTGATCGTGTCGGTCGTCGACGAGGAGACGGGCGGCGAGCTCGGGGCGCAGTGGATAACGGAGACCCACCCGGAGAAGGTGCGCTGCGACCTGCTGGTGAACGAGGGCGGCGGCGCGTTCTTCCAGTACGGCGGCCGGCGCTGCTACGGCGTCTGCTGCGCCGAGAAGGGCGTTTTCCGCTTCACCGTCACCACCGACGGGGTCGCCGGCCACGCCTCGATGCCGGGGATGGGGGACAACGCGCTGCTGAAGATGGCGCCGGTCCTGGAGCGCCTGGCAGCCCGCCAGCCCGCCTATGAGCTGACCGATGAGCCGCGTGCGTTCCTCGCGGGCATCGGCGAGGACCCCGACGATCCGCAGGGTTCGATCGCGCGGATGCGCGCCGCCGACCCGAGGCTCGCGACGATGTTCGAGCCGATGCTCGGCGTCACGTTCACGCCGACCCGCATCAGGGCCTCGGAGAAGATCAACGTGATCCCCAGCCGCGCGGAGCTTCGCGTGGACTGCCGCGTGCCGCCCGGGCTCGGCGAGGCGGAGGTTCGAGCCGGGATACGCGAGGTTCTCGGCGAGGAGGCCGACGGCGGCTGGAGGATCGACTTCACCGAGCAGGTCGTGGGCAACCGCTCGCCGGTGGCCTCGGAGCTGATGCGGCAGATCTCGGCGTGGGTCGCGGAGCGCGACCCGGGTGCGCTGGTCGTCCCGGTCATCCTCCCTGGTTTCACGGACTCGCGCCATTTCCGCCTCGCGTTCCCGGACTGCGTCGCCTACGGCTTCTTCCCGCACCGTCACCAGTCGATGCTCGAGGCCTCGCCCCTTATCCACGGCGCGGACGAGCGCATCGATGTGCGCGATCTCGCCTACGCGACGGACCTGTTCAGGGATCTCGCCGTGCGGATTCTCGGCTGAAAAGCCGCCTCCTCCTCGACATTGCTTGACCGAGGTCGCATAATGCTCGGTAGATGCCACGGATGGTGCGATCGGGGAGAGCTGGCGAATGAGCGCCGTAATCGGAGCTGAAGGCACGGTGCACTCTGCCGCGACGCATGCGGCGGCGGCCCATCCCGTCCTGACTCACGCGGCGGCGCTCGCCGCCGCCAAGCACGCCGCGATCCTTCACGCGAACGCCGTGGCGGCTGCCGCCGCGGCGGCGCAGCCGCAGCCCTCCTTCGCCCAGCAGATACAGACCTGGGCTCTGAACTGGGAGCCGGTCATCGCGATCCTCTTCTTCACGGCGCTGATCTTCCTCATGTGGCGCACGCTGAAGGTGATGCCGAAGGTCAAGCCGCAGCGCATCAAGCCGGCGTCCAACCAGTCCGTCACGTTCGCCGACATCGCCGGCGTAGACGAGGCAAAGGCCGAGCTCGCGGAGATCGTCGAGTTCCTGCGCGAACCGAAGTCCTTCCAGGCGCTCGGCGCGAAGGTCCCGAAGGGGATCCTTCTTCACGGCCCGCCGGGCACCGGCAAGACGCTGCTCGCGAAGGCGGTCGCGAACGAGTCCGGCGCGCAGTTCTTCGCGCAGTCCGCGGCGTCGTTCGTCGAGATGTTCGCCGGTCTCGGCGCCGCGAGGATCCGCCGCCTCTTCGACATTGCGCGCAAGCACGAACCGGCGATCATCTTCATCGACGAGCTCGACGCCGTCGGCGGCCGACGCGGCAGCGACATCTCCGGCGAGAAGGACCAGACGCTGAACCAGCTGCTCGTCGAGATGGACGGGTTCGGCTCCAGCGGCCGCGTCGTCGTCATCGCCGCCTCCAACCTGCTCGAGAAGCTCGACCCCGCGCTGCTGCGCCCCGGCCGCTTCGACCGCCAGGTCTTCGTGGTGCCGCCCGACGTGAAGGGCCGCATCGGCGTGCTCGAGGTGCACACCCGCGACAAGCCGCTCGAAAACGTCGACCTGTCGCTGGTCGCCCAGCAGACCAGCGGCCTGACCGGCGCGGACCTCGCCAACATCTGCAACGAGGCGGCGATCTTCGCGACGCGCCGAGGCGCGAAGGCGATCGCGATCCAGGACTTCGACTCCGCGATCGAGCGGGTCATCGCCGGCGTTCAGTCAAAGCGCGTCCTGAACGAGCACGAGAAGCGGGTCGTCGCCTACCACGAGGCCGGCCATGCGCTGTGCGGCGAGCTGCTGCCCTCCGTCGATCGCGTGCACCGCATCTCGATCGTCCCGCGCGGCCGCGCGCTCGGCTACACGCTGAACCTGCCCGCCGAGGACCGCTATCTGAAGACGCGCGAGGAGCTGCTCGACTACATGACGGTGCTGCTCGGAGGCCGCGTCGCGGAGCAGATCGTGTTCGGTGCGATCACGACGGGGGCCTCCGATGACCTGAAGCGCGTCGCCGACATCGCGCACTCGATGGTCCACGACTTCGCGATGAGTACCGGCGGCGTCGGGCGATCCCCCGACGGAGATGTGCGGCTGTCCGAGACGACGCTGCGCCTGCGCGACGAGGAGCGCCAGGACGTTGTCGAAGAAGCACGACGAGCCGCGCAGAAGATGATCGCGTCCCACCGCGCCCAGCTCGACGCGTTCGCGAACGAGCTGCTCGAGCGCGAGGTGCTCGAGCGCGACGCGATCGAACGGATCATGGAGGGTGTCCCGCGGCTCGAGCGCGCACCCGGGATCGGGCTGCGCGTGGTCGCCGCAGTGCAGGCCGAGATACCCGCCAGCACCCCCTCGCCGATCCAGCTTCCGCCACCCGCGGCGGAGAACGAGGACCGTCGGCTATAGACTGCGGCTCATGTTCAGCCGCATCGACCACATAGGCGTAGCCGTCGAGGAGATCGACCCGGCCCTGGAGCTCTACGCGCGGTGACTTCGAGCTCGAGCTCGCGCACCGCGAGGTCGTCCAGGAGCAGGGCGTCGAGGCGGTCCTGCTCGACGTCGGCGAGAATCATGTCGAGCTGCTCGCGCCGCTCGGCGCGGACACGCCCGTCGGCAAGTTCCTCGCCCGCCAGGGCCCGGGCCTGCACCACGTTGCCTACCAGGTCAGCGACATCGACGCGGTGCTCGCCGAGCTCAAGGCGGACGGCGTCCAGCTGATCGACCAGCAGCCCCGCACCGGGATCCGCGGCTCGCGTGTCGCGTTCCTGCACCCGAAGGCCACCGGCGGCGTGCTCACCGAGATCGTCCAGCCCGCGGCGGGGGCCGCTCACTGATGGCAGCAACCGCACGTCGCGTCAGCATCGGCTTCCAGGGCGGCCAGGTCCTCGCGACACGCATGAGCGACGAGGAACTGACGGCGCTGAACTCGGCGCTCGGCACCGAGGACTGGCTCGAGATCAAGAGCGAGGACGGCCCGGTCCGCATCAACCTCGGGCAGGTCGTCTACGTCAGCGCGGACAGCGACGAGCCCCGCGTCGGCTTCGGCTAGGCGCGGCCGCCCGGGCGACACGCCCCGCCCCGCTCCCGAGGGAGAACCGACTTGAACCTGGACCTCCGCCTGCTTCGCATCGCCCGCACGTGCGGGCACACGCCCGCGCGCCGAGCGTGCGGCCGCCCGCTACTCGCGGCTCGGCGAGCACGCCGCGATCTGGCTCGCGATCGGCGCCGCGGGGCAGGCGATCGACGTCCGGGCGCCGCGCGGGCTGGCGGCGCGCGAGCGCGGCCGTGGGCTGCGCATATGTCGCGAACACCGCGCTCAAGCTGCTCGTGCGCCGGCGCCGCCCGGAGATCCCCGGGCTTCCGGCGCTCACCGGCACGCCGACCGGCTGAGCTTCCCGAGCGCGCACACGGCGACGGGCTTCGCGGGCGCGCTCGCCTACTCGCGGATGGGGGTCCCGGCGGTCGCCGCTGTACGCGCTCGCCGTGTCGCTGTCGCCTGTCGCGCCTCTACCTCGGCGTGCACTACCCGTCGGACCTGATTGCCGGGGCTCTGCTCGGCACCGCCGTCGCGGGAGCCGCCGTCGCCGGGAGGACCGCGTGAGCACGAGGATCGGGATCGTCGGCATGCCCAACGCGGGCAAGTCCTCGCTGTTCAACGCGCTCACCAAAGCGGGCGCGGAGGCCGCCAACTATCCCTTCACGACGATCGAGCCGAACGTCGCGGTCGTGCCCGTGCGCGACGCGCGCCTGGAGCAGGTCGCCGAGACGGTCGGGGCGTCGGAGATCGTCTGGGACACGATCGACTTCCACGACATCGCGGGGCTCGTCGCGGGAGCGCATCAGGGGGAGGGGCTCGGCAACCGCTTCCTCGCGAACATCCGCGAGACCGACGCGATCGTGCACGTCGTCAGGTCGCACGGCGACGAGAACGTGATCCACCCGGAGGGCCGGGTCGACCCGCTCGCCGACATCGAGACGATCGAGACCGAGCTCGTCCTCGCCGACCTCGAGCAGGCCGAACGCCGCGTCGACCGCGTCGCCAAACAGGCCAGAGGCGGCGACCGCGTCGCGATCGCGGAGGAGGCGTGGCTGCGCGAGGTGATCGGCGAGCTGCAGGCCGGGCGCCCCGCGCGCGGCGTGCCGGTGCCCGACGCGGCGCCGAATGCCGCGCGGGACCTCGGCTCGCTGACGAGCAAGCCCGTCCTGTTCGTGGCCAACGTCGACGAGGGATCCGACGAGGTCCCGCAGGCGATCGCCGACCACGCCGCCTCGCACGGCGCACGCGCGGTGGCCGTCTCATCGCGGATCGAGTCCGAGCTCGCCGAGCTCGAGGACGAGGACGCGGCAGGCCATGCGCGAAGAGCTCGGCGTCAGCGAGTCGGGCCTTGAGCGCGTCGTGCGCGAGGCTTTCGCGCTGCTCGAACTGATCGCGTTCTTCACCGCCGGCGAGGCGAAGCCCGCGCAGTCCTGGCATCTGCGGCGCGGGCTGACCGCGTGGCATGCCGCCGGGCAGATCCACACCGACATCCAGAAGGGCTTCGTGCGGGCCGAGGTGATCGGCTGGCGCGAGCTCGTCGACGCGGGCGGCTACGCCGGCGCGCGCGACCGCGGCACGCTGCGCCTGGAGGGCCGCGACTACGTGATGGCCGACGGCGACGTGATCACCGTCAAGTTCACGCCGTAGCGAGCTTTCCCAGGCGCTCGGACAGGCGGCCCATCCCCAGCCGGGCAGCCGCCGCCGCCCCGCCCGCGAAGTCGGTGACGCGGTCCGTCGGGGCGCTCCACCTCCACGCGCTGCAGCGTCGCGATGTGCTTGAAGTCCGCGAGCAGCGCCGCGTTCTCGCGCAGCGCAGCGGCGACCTTGCGGCCGCATCGGTGCCGCGCCCGTGGCCGCCGCGCGCGGCGCCGCCGCGAGCACGCCCTCCAGCGAGCCGTGCTCGCGCGAGCAGCGCGGCGGCGGTCTTCGCGCCGACCCCGGGAGCGCCGGGCAGGCCGTCGGAGGGGTCGCCGCGGAGGGCGATCAGGTCCGGCACCTGCTCGGGCTCGATGCCGTAGATCTCCTGCACCTGCTCGGGCCCGATCAGCGACAGCGCGCTCGCCGCTGCGCACTCGACACGACGGACACCTCGGGCGAGACGGCGCCGTACATGTCGCGGTCTCCGCTCAGCAGCAGCGCCGCGCCGCCCCGCTCGGCCTCCGCGCGGGCGAAGGAGAACATCACGTCGTCGGCCTCGAGCTCCTCGCTGCGTGGCGAAGGCCCAGCCCATGGCCTGAGCAGCCCCGGGGCCAGCTCCCACTGCGCGCGCAGCTCCGGCGGCATCGGCTCGCGGTGCGCGTGGTAGGGCGGGTAGAGCCGCGACCCGGTAGACGGCCTCCTCGGCGCCCATGCAGGCGGCGACGCGCGCGGACAGGGTCCTGGCTGCGACTCGATCACCGCGAGGATCGCGTTGACGGTGCCGAGCAGCGCGTTGACGGGCCGGCCGTCGGAGCCCGTGATCGATTTGGGCAGCGCGAAGTAGGAGCGGTAGAGCAGCCAGGGAACGTCGGCGATCAGCAGCGGCCCGCTCATCCCCAAGCCTACGAGCCGCGGCCCGGTCCCGGAGTGCTCAGCCCTCGAGCATCCAGCACATTTCGGTCCACAGGAACCGGTTGGGCCCGGCGATCAGGGGCCTTGAGAGCTCGAGGTGAGCCACGTTGCCGTGGACGATGACGGCGGCGGACGGGATCGCGTGCGCCTGGGCCCGGAGCTCGCGGCGCCTGCGCGGGACTGCGAAGCATCGCGGTCAGCCTGGAGTCCCAGCGCTGTGCGCATGTGCGGCCGTGGATCGTGGCGCGAAGCGGCGCGTTGAGGATCGCGCAGGCGCCTTCGCCGTTGCGGGCCAGCTCTGCGTTGACGAAGCGCGTGGCGGCGCGGCGCACCCAGGCGATCTGTTCAGCTGTGCCCTGGGAGGAGGCGGCGGCGCTGGACGCGGGCGCCAGGGCACACGCGCAGATGAGCGCGCACGCCGCGAGAGCGAGCAGGCGATCGGGTTTTCTCATGGACGGAGTATCGGCGCCCCACAGGACGCACACGAGGGGCGAGGGACGACTTCGCCCGGGATCCGGACGAACGTCCTACCGCGCCGGCCGCTCAGCCCGCGCTGGAGCCGCCCGTTTTGCCGACCGCGGTGGCACCGGCGGACGGCGCGGAGACAACCGGGCCCGCCGGTGGGCGGGGCGGGCTCTGGGCGCGGCGGGCGGCGCAGGAGATGCGGCTTTGTGCCCGCTGCGGTCGGGCTCGCGCCTGACGACGGCGCCGTTCCGCACGCTGAAGTAAGCCCACGTGCTCTGCAGCCCGAGCAGGCCCGCCAGTTCGCGGCCGCTGATGGTGCTCGAGGCCGCGCGAGCCGAGCACGTCGGCGGTGACGATGCGCGGCGAGACGCCGCGCGTGAGCACCTCGATCCCGCGGAAGCTGCCCTTGAAGAGGCCGCTGCAGCCTGCCGGCCGCCGCCGAGAAGCTGATGCTCGACCTTCCAGCGCGTAGACGGACGCGTTCTTCGTAGGGGTCCAGCGACGCCCTCAGCCACGGCTGCGGGTGCGGAGCCGAGGAAGCCGTTCTCGATGTTCTCGGTCATGCCCGCCGGAGCTCGCGAAGAAGTACGTGATCGACGGGCTTGCCGGCGTAGGTGACGATCTGCCCCGCGGTCGCGGCGACGGCGGCGTTCGTCGCGGCCGTTTCCGCCGCGACGCCCAGGTACATCTGCGAGCGGGTGTCGGAGTAGACGTCGAAGCGCGAGCCGCCGGCGTGGCGCGGTGAGGGCATAGGTGCGGCTCGCGATCGCCTGCGCCTCGAGCGCGGCCGTCGGCCAGCTCGAGGGCATCTCGGCAGAGACGACGCCGCGCACGTAGCGCTCGAGCGGGAGCTTTACGACCTTCGAGCCGACGAGCACCTTGACGGTCTTCCTGGCCGACGCGCTGCCGAGTGTCGTGCCCGTGTAGTAGTGGGCGAGGATCGCCTGGTAGCTCCACGCCGTGCTTGGCGTAGCCCGAGCGCGCCGTCCTGGCTCATGCCGACGCCGTGCCCGTCGCCGGCCCCTTCGATGATCAGCGTGGAGGCGCCCGCCGGGCGGCCGCCGAGATCGCGAGCGCCGCGAGCGCACGCCGAGCGCGATCCGCGCGCAGAGCGGCCGCGGTTTGCGTGCAGCCCGGGCCGGTGGTAGGTTGCGCGCATGGCCAGTGACGCCGCTGTGAGCGGCACACGAGAACGCGCGATCGCAGCGTCCGAGGTGGGAGGGTCCCATGTCCTCTCGGTCGGGCTTTGCAGCGGTCTCATCGTGAGCGCTGCACGATGACTGGCGGCGAGCGCGAGCGCGCCGTACTGGACAAGGTGCCGACGCAGCTGTTCATCGGCGGCGAGTGGCGCGCGGCCACCGGCGGCGGGACGCCTCGCGGTCGAGGACCCCGCGACCGGCGAGACGCTCGTCGAGGTCGCCGACGCGCAGCCGCAGGACGCGATGGCGGCGCTTGACGCCGCCGCCGCGGCGCAGGCCGAGTGGGCCACACACCCGCCGCGCGAGCGCGGCGAGATCCTGCGCCGGGCCTACGAGGCGATCGTCGAGCAGGCCGACGACCTCGCGCTGCTGATGACGCTCGAGATGGGCAAGGCGCTCGCCGAGTCGCGCGCCGAGATCGCCTACGCGGCCGAGTTCTTCCGCTGGTTCTCCGAGGAGGCGGTGCGCATCCACGGCCGCTACATGGTCAACACGACCGGCAAGGGCCGGATCCTGACGATGCGCCAGCCCGTCGGGCCGTGCGTGTTCGTCACGCCGTGGAACTTCCCCACGGCGATGGGCACCCGCAAGATCGGCCCCGGCGATCGCGGCCGGCTGCACGATGGTCGTCAAGCCCGCCCAGCAGACGCCGCTGTCGATGCTCGCGCTCGCGAAGATCCTGCAGGACGCCGGCCTGCCCGGACGGCGTGCTCAACGTGATCACCGCGCGGCGCTCGGGCGCGGTGATCGAGCCGCTGCTCGAAGGACCCGCGCACGCGCAAGCTGTCCTTCACCGGCTCGACCGAGGTCGGCCGCACGCTGATCGAGCAGTCCGCCGAGCCAGGTCCTGCGCGTCTCGATGGAGCTCGGCGGCAACGCCCCGTTCCTCGTCTTCGAGGACGCCGACCTCGACGCCGCCGTCGAGGGCGCGATGCTCGCCAAGATGCGCAACGTCGGCGAGGCGTGCACCGCGGCCAACCGCTTCCACGTGCACGAGTCGGTCGCCGAGGAGTTCGCCGAGCGGCTGGCCGAGCGGATGGCCGCGCTGAAGGTCGGCCGCGGCACCGAGGACGGCGTCGACGTCGGCCCGCTGATCGACGAGGCCAGCGCGACAAGGTCGCCGAGCTGGTCGGGGACGCCGTCGCTCGCGGGCGCGAGCGTGCTGATCGGCGGCGCGAACGCCGATGGGCCCGGCTACTTCTACGAGCCGACCGTGCTCGCGGACGTGCCCGCCGGCGCGCGCCTGCTCAGCGAGGAGATCTTCGGCCCCGTCGCGCCGGTGATGACCTTCTCGACCGAGGAGGAGGCGATCGCCGCCGCCAACCGCACCGAGTACGGCCTCGTCGCCTACGTCTACACGCGCGACCTCGAGCGGGCGTTCCGCGTCTGCGAGAGCCTCGAGACCGGGATGATCGGCCTCAACCAGGGCATCGTCTCCAACGCCGCCGCGCCGTTCGGCGGCGTCAAGCAGTCGGGCTTCGGCCGCGAGGGCGGCTTCGAGGGGATCGACGAGTACCTCGAGACGAAGTACGTCGCCCTCGCCGTGTAGCGGAGATTGGAGATAAGGGTCGGGAACCTTGACCAGCCATGACAAGTTGTCTCGACCCCGGTCGTCTGTCGGGTGGGGCTGGCCGAGATCGACCCGCTCGACAACTCGTGGATCATCAGTGAGATCGTGGTCTTGTTGTTCATCGTCCTCGTCAGCAAAACCTCTGACCAGTGACCGCCTCTGAACCCCACCCTTCACGATGAGCGCCAACCAAGCTGATCACCACGCTGGCGCGAGATCTCCGCGGGAGCTCGCCATGCCCGCTCGGGGAGTTGCGGTGCTTGGAGCTGTGGTGATCGGCAGCGCGCTGCTGTGGGTCCTGGCTCGTCCGAACGGGCAGCCGACCGGCCGCTACCTGGGCGAGTTCTTCGGCGTCGAGGCGGTGCTGCTGTTCTCGTGCGCGCTCGTCCTGGCTACCGTGCTTCCCGTGATCGAACGAGCTTTCGGCGGCCTTGACCGCGTGGCGCTTTGGCACCGCCACACCGCTGTGGCCGCGGTCATCCTGATGGTCCTCCACACCGCGGCTGTGGGCTCGAGCGTCGTCCCCAAACCTTCCTCGCTGGGGCTCGGGCTCGCGCACCTCGCGCTGGCAGGCCTGTTGTTCCTCGCACTCTGGTCGCTGGCTCCGAGCCTGCGCGCCGCGAAGTGGTCGCGCCTGGTCCGGCACCTGGCGAGCCTCAGCCACGAGCGCTGGCTGACCGGACACCGCCTGACTGGGCTGTTCGTAGCGGCGGCGGTCGCGCACGGCGCGATCGTCGACCCGGTGCTGAAAGTCTCAACGCCGCTCAGGGTGACCTACCTGCTCATCGGAGGCATCGGCATCGTCGCCTACATCTACCGCGAGCTGTTCGCACGGTTCGTGATACCCATCTACGACTACACCGTCGTGGACGTCAAGCGGCCCAATGAGAGCACCGTCGACGTCAGCCTCAAGCCGGTGGGGGGCGCCCTGAGCTTTGAGCCCGGCCAGTTCGTGTTCATGTCATTCGGAGGGGTGGATGGATGGCAACGCCACCCCTTCTCTGTCGCCAGTGCACCAACCGAAGACCTTCTCGAACTGTCCATCAGGGCCGCCGGGGACTACACCCACGACCTACACGACAAACTGCAGCCGGGAACACCGGCAAAGGCAGCGGGACCATTCGGCGGATTTGACTACCGGCCAGGCGGGGCCCGCCAGATCTGGATTGCGGGCGGGGTGGGCATCACCCCGTTCATGAGCTGGATGCGCGCGATGGACGAGCACTTCGATCGAGACGTCGGCTTCTTCTACTCGGTCGCCCATGAATCGGATGTCCTTTACCTAGACGAGATCGACGCGGCGGCAGCGGCCCACCCCGGCCTTCATCCTCACATCATCGACTCGAGCCGCGACGGATATCTGACAGCCGAGAAGGCAGCGGACGGCATCCCAAGCAACGCTGACGTGTGGGTCTATATGTGCGGCCCCCCGGCGATGATGATCGGTCTCGCCAAGGGATTTCGGCAGCTCGGCATCCCCGCCAGTCACATCCGATGGGAGCAGTTCAACGTGCGTTGACTCTGGGCGGAGAGCTGGGTTTCTAGCGGGGACACCGCCGCGAGCAGACCGCGTTCTTCGCTGATTGCTAGGGGGCGCGAGATCCGTGCCGTGAGAACTCGCGGAACAGGATCATGTACAGCGCGACTGCGAAATAGATCGCAACCGCCACGCCCGGCACGGCGAGTCCGACGAGGATCGCAAGGACGTAACCTCCGAGCACTGGCAGCAGTTCTCGCGGTTCGTCCTGCTGCTCTTCGCCGGCTTCCGGTGGTTCGTAGAGATGCTCGTGGCGGGCGTAGGCGTCCAGGGCGAAGGCGAGGATGCGGATGGCCAGGAGGGCCAGTCCGTACATCGTCACGAAGACACGCTCGTCGGCGTTGCTGTGCAGCGCCTCCGCGACGAGCTGGGTCGGGAACGGAAGGAACGCGACCACGAGCAGCAGCAGCAGGTTGATTCGCAGCAACAGCGGGTCTGCCCGTTCGAGCCGGTCGGTCAGTTGGGTGTGGCCGAGCCATGCCGCGCCGATCGTCAGGAAGCTGATGACGTACGCGAGATAGGACGGCCAGGCACGAAGGACCTGTTCCAGCGCCGTCCCCGGAGGATGAATCGCGATGTCGAGCACGAGCAGCGTCGCAGCAAAGCCGAACACGCCGTCGCTGAGCGCTTCCATCCGCGAGGTGCCGAGCACTCGGCGGGCACGCCGCGTCTCTCCGCCGGAGGCCACGTGAGGATCGTTGCAGGTACGTCGACCGACAGCCATCCGAGCCGAATGCCGGAGCGCGTCGCGTACTAATGACGGATGCACGCGGGTCTCACCAAGGAGCACCGTGTCGTCCAACGAGGACAGTGCGGGCGCAAGGAGGCCCACGGGCCGCTCGCCGCTGGTGGTGCTCGACGTGGCAAAGGTGCAGCGAGCCATCGAGGCATCGGTGCTCAGCCAGCGAGGCCTGCATGCCACAGCCGTCTGCCCCGCCGAGGTGCGCCAGCATTCGGGTCGCCTTGTCGGTATTCGTCCCGTTCGCGCTCGCCGCCGAGCTTCGCGCGCGCTACCCGGGCCGCGTGCTCGCCGCGCTCCTGATCGCGGTCGGCATCGCCTACTTCATCCGGTCACTCGCGGCAATCGACAGCGAGCTGACCTACGCACCGGCCCGCGCGATCGGGCAGCTCAGCGAGGTGCGCCTCGTGTGGCTGATGCTGACCATCCCGTCCGGTCGGCTGCCGTGACCGTTCAGCAGGGCGATCGTAATCGCGTTCAGCATCACCTTGACAGTTGTCCGAGCTGCCGCGCCTCGCTGCAGGCGGCGGCTGGCGTGCTCGCGGCGCTGCGCCGCGAGAGAGACACCGCGCCGATCCCCACTCCACTTCGACCTCGGATCGCCGAAGTCGTCCGCGAGGCTGAGGAGGCGCCATGATCGCCGGCGGCGCTTCGGCGGGAGCGTTCGGTCTCGGCTGGGCAGCGCGGTAGAAACCCTCGGCGGTGCCGCGTAGTTTCCCCGCATGACTTAGCCGGCTCGCGGCCCTAGCTTGGACGTATGGCCACCGCTAAACAACTACAAACGGGTGGTTCTGTGTTCGGGCGGCCGGCGTCGGTCTCGCGCTATGCCGCACCACCCCCCGCGTCGGCGTGAGCCGCGTCGTAATACTCGGCGCCGGAATCTCCGGCCACACGGCGGCGGCGTTCGCGCGCAGCTGGCTAGGGCGCGGCGACACGGTGACCGTGGTCTCGCCGCGGCCGGACTACAACTGGGTGCCCTCGAACATCTGGGTCGGGGTTGGCCTGATGAAGCCCGCGCAGGTGACCTTCCCCCTGGCCCCGATCTATGAACGCGCCGGGATCGAGTTCGTTCTCGCGTCGGCGCGCGAGATTCATCCGGAGGGAGACAGCGAGAGCGCAAGCGCGTACGTCACGGCTGAGTCAGCGGACGGCTCGATCACCCGGGTTCCGTATGACTTCCTTATCAACGCGACCGGTCCGGCGCTGCGCTTCGACAAGACCGAGGGACTCGGCCCGGATGGCGGGCACAGCCTCTCGGTCTGTCTCCCGGGGCACGCAGTGCAGGCCGCGGCGGCGCTGGCCGAGGAGGTCGAGCGGATGCGCAAAGGCGAGCGCCGACACTTCCTCGTCGGTGTCGGCCACGGCACCTGCACGTGTGAGGGCGCGGCGTTCGAGTACATCGTCAACCTCGAGTTCGAGCTGCGAAACCGCGGCGTGCGCGACAAAGCCGAGATCACCTGGATCACGAACGAGTACGAGCTCGGCGATTTCGGCATGGGCGGCATGCACCTCAAGCGCGGCGGCTACATCACCCCGAGCAGCATCTTCAACGCATCGCTCTTCGCCGAGCGCGGGATCGACTGGATCACGCGCGCTCACGTGAACAGAGTGGAGCCGGGCCGCGTCCTCTACGAGACGCTCGACGGAAACGAAGGCGAGCAGGGGTTCGACTTCGCGATGCTGCTGCCCCCGTTCTCCGGCGTGGGACTGAAGGCCTTCGACCGCGAGGGCGCCGAGATCACCGAGCGCCTGTTCATGCCGAACGAATTCATGCGCGTCGACGCGGACTACACGCCGAGGCCATATGAGGAGTGGAAGGCAGCGGACTGGCCCCGCACCTACCAGTCCCCCGACTACGAGAACATCTTCGCCGCCGGGATCGCGTTCGCGCCTCCCCACCCGATCTCCGTTCCCCGCAAGAGCCCGAACGGCACCGTGATCGCACCGGCGCCGCCCCGGACAGGGATGCCGTCGGCGATGATCGGCAAGGCGGTCGCGAGCAGCGTCGTCGACATGATCGGCGGAGCGAAGGCCCCGACCCACACCGCCTCGATGGCCGAGATGGGCGCCGCGTGTGTCGCCTCTGCCGGGGCGAACCCGTTCACGGGCACCGCCGCCTCCATGACCGTCTTTCCGATCGTCCCGGACTTCGAGCGATACCCGGAGTACGGCCGAGACAAGGACCGCACGTTCGGCGAGATCGGCCTCGCAGGCCACTGGATCAAGATCCTGCTCCACCACCTGTTCATCTACAAGGCGCGCCTACGCCCCGGCTGGCGCCGGATACCGGAGTAGCTCATGGAAACCGAGCACTCAAGCTACGCGACAAAGCCCACCAGGTTCACCGTGTTCATGCGCACGTTCCTGCCGTGGCAGATCTGGCGGTTCGTCGCGATCAACCTGAAGATGGTCGAGATCATCCGCCGCAGCCACCACGGAGACAGCCCGAAATAGCCTGCACATGCACGCGCCCACCGCAGCCGAGGCTGGCCGGATTCAGCGTCTACCGCGGCGCGAGGACACCTGTCAGGTGCCTCAGCCCGTCGCCGGCCGCCCCGGGATCGTGACAGTCGACGCGACCTGGGGCACCATCACGCCGATGCGGCTCGCCCCGGGCGTACACACGCTTGGAGAGCTCGAGGTGATCGACCACATCGCCGCGGGGCTGGCGCTCGTGGACACACGGCTCGAGCACTTCTACCGGGACGGCACGATCCCGCAGGCGCGCAACATCCCCCATGGGCGGATCGGAGAGGTGATCGGCACGCTCGACCGGGATGTGCCCGCCGTCTTCTTCTGCAACGGGCCGCAGTGCGCAGCCACGCCGGATGCCATCGCCACCCTGCTCACGAGCGGCTATCCGCCCGAGTCGATCCTCTACTACCGCGGCGGCATCCACGACTGGGTGACGCTTGGCCTGCCCCTCGTATCGCGTCACTGAGGGCGCCGAACCAACGCGCTCATCGTGCCGGGCGGTTCTCGCGGGCGCGCTACCCCGCCGCCGCTCGGCGCCTGGTCTTCGAGCAGGCCCGACAGCTCATCGACCGCCTCGCCGAGGTAGATGGCCAGACGCTGAAGGTGGGGGAGGGTGTCGCGGGCCCCGATGAGCCCGAAGTTCAGGGTGCCGGCGTAGCTGACGCACGTGATGTTCAGAGCGTTGCCGTGGGCCAGGAGCGAGACCGGGTAGATCGCGTCCATCCGTGAGCCGTTGAAGTAGAGCGGCTCACTAGGTCCCGGCACATTGGAGATCGCGACGTTGGCCGGCGTCGGGGCGTGGCCCTGCAGGCCGACCAGGAGCCCGGCGATGTACGGGCCGTTGAACGCAACGGCCTGAAGCGGAAGGGTCTCGCGTGGGACGGAGGCGAGCTGCTCCTTCGCGGCGACGGTCGAGTGCATGATGGTCCTCAGCCGCTCGAGCGGGTCCCCGACGTTGGTCGCCAGGTCGGCGACCATGAAACCGATCGCGGTGCCCGTGCGGTTGTCGTGCTCCCCGCGCAGGCTGACGGGGATCATCGCCGTCAGAGACCTGCCGGGCAGGTGGTCGTGCTCGGACAGGTACCTGCGCAGCGCGGTGCTGCACAGGTAGAGCACGACATCGTTCAGTGAGCATTGCGCCGCCTTCGCCAGAGCTTTGATCTCGCTCAGCTCGTACTGCTGGGTGGCGAACCGGCGCTGCCCCTCGATGCCGCCGCCGAGGGCAGATGACGGCGCGGTGAACGGCGCCCGCAGGGGGCCGTCCCCGAGGGCTGCGCCGGCGAGGTCGACCGCGCTCCGCCCGAGGCCTCCGAGCGCAACCGCGCCCTCGCGCGCCGCGTCGAGCAGACGCCCCAGCGGGCTCTCGTCATCGCCGCGCCCTCCGCCGTCATCGTCGCCGGGCCCGACCGTCCAGAAGGGCTTGGTCTCACGATCCTCCGGGTCGCTCGACAGCGCTCGCAGCATCATCCGCATCCCGCTCACGCCATCGATGAGGCTGTGGTGGATCTTCAGGTAGATCGCGAAGCGGTCGTCTTCCAGGCCCTCGATGACGTGGACCTCCCAGAGCGGTCGATGCAGGTCCAGCGGGTGCCCATGCAGACGCGAGACGAGCACACCGAGCTCGCGCTGGCCGCCGGGGTGCGGCAGGGCGGAGTGACGAACGTGCAGGTCCAGGTCGACCTCGCGGACGGTCTGCATCAGCGGCAGGCGCTCACCGATCAGCGGTGCGCCCACGAGCTTCAGGTTCCAGGGCTGTGGCAGCGCGCGCGCGGCACGCATCCGATCGACCTGGACTTTCAGGTAGTCCGGCCCGGCATCGGGCGGGCGTGTGAATTCCATCAGCCCGCCGACATGCATCGGCGTGTCGCGGGACTCGAGCAGCAACCACGCTGCGTCCACGGGCGAGACGCGCACAACTGACAAAACCCCCACCTCCGATGCTCTGCCGACCACAGGGCCGGACCGCTGCTGACCCTACCACCGACCGTGCGGCGCGATGCGCACAAGCTGCGGCGCATCCGCGCGATGGCCGCTTGCGACGGCGGGCCGGCACCTCGCGCGTGCTCGGCCCCCCGCGAGAAGCGCCGGGCGGCCGGACACGCGTCGAGCGTTGCTCGAGACCGTTGACAGTCCCGGGCCCCGTGATGCAGAGCGCGCTGGATCAGCCCAGCGCGAGCCCGACGTTCGCCGCCACGTGCGCGAGATACGACCGGCATCTCGTGGAAGGGGCGGGCTCTGCTCTAGACGTATCCGCGGTGCCGGCGCAGGCGCCCGGCTTCCACGACGCGGCTGATCCCGAGCTCGTATGCGGCGACGCGCAATGAGGTGTGGCCGGCGCGTGCCCGCTCGCTGACTTCGCCGTATGCCCTGCGCATGCGCGCCTCCAGGCGGTCGTTGACCTCCTGCTCGTCCCAGCCGAAATGCTGCAGGTTCTGCGCCCACTCGAAGTAGGAGACGATCGCGCCGCCGGCGTTCGCGAGCACGTCGGGAATGACCATCACGCCCCTGTCGTTGAGGATCACGTCCGCCTCCGGCGTGGTCGGGTTGTTGGCGCCCTCGATCAGCATGCGCGCGCCGACGGACTGGGCGTTGCCGGCGTCGACGGCTCCTCCGAGAGCGGCAGGGATAAGGACCTCGCAGTCCAGTGCGATCAGCTCCGCGGCGGTGATCCGCGAGGCTTCCGGGTAATCCGCGAGCAGCCCGCCGTCGTCGAGATGGCCGCGCAGCGCGTCCGGGTCGATCCCGCGCTCGGAGTGGACCGCGCCGCTCGTGTTCGACACGGCGATCAGCCTGCAGCCGAGCCCGGCCATCGTCTTCGCGGCCCAATAGCCGACGTTGCCGAAGCCCTGCACCGCGACGCGCGTCTCGGCGGGGTCCATCCCCAGCTCGCGGGCCGCCTCACTGTAAGCGTGGACCACGCCGCGGCCCGTCGCGGACTCCCGGCCGA
Source organism: uncultured Solirubrobacteraceae bacterium (assembly GCA_963826345.1). GTDB lineage: Bacteria > Actinomycetota > Thermoleophilia > Solirubrobacterales > Solirubrobacteraceae > Palsa-744. The sequence continues at coordinate 9,868 of CAWGWU010000013.1, read as the reverse complement.
GAGAGCCGCCGAGCGAGACGGGCTTGCCGGTGACCACGGCGGGAGTGTCGCCGTGGAGCTTGCCGTACTCGTCCATGATCCAGGCCATCACCTGCGCGTTGGTGTTCACGTCCGGAGCGGGGATGTCACGGTTGGGGCCGAGCACATCCCCGATCCTGTCCACGAAGACGCGGGTGATCTGCTCGAGCTCGGTCTCCCCGAGCTGCTGCGCGGGGCAGTTGATGCCGCCCTTCGCGCCACCGAACGGGACGTCGACGATCGCCGTCTTCCACGTCATCAGCGCGGCGAGCGCCCGGATCTCGTCGAGGTCGACGCGCTCGTGGTAGCGGATGCCGCCCTTGTACGGGCCTCTCGCGGCGTTGTGCTGCACCCGATAGCCGGAGAACACGTGGATCTGCCGGTCGCGCAGCCTGATCGGGATCTGCACCTGCACTTCCCGCTCGGGCACGCTGACGACGCGGCGCACGCCATCGGCGAGGCGCAGCCGGTCGGCGGCGACGTCGAAGTAGTGCGACACGCTGGCAAAGCTGGAGGCATGGCCCGTTCCCGTCGCCGCAGTAGCGGCGGCCTGATCGCCGGCAGCCCCGGGGCCCGGCTGCGCTTCGCCGCTCACCGCGTCAATGCTATGCCCGGAACGGGCGGCAGCCATGGGGCGCCGGTCAGCCGATCGTCGCGGCGTCGATCACGAAGCGGTAGCGCACGTCGCTGCGCTCGACGCGGCCGTATGCACCGTCCACCTCGCCGGCGCTGATCAGCTCGATCTCCGGCACGATGCCGTGCTCGGCGCAGAAGTCGAGCATCTCCTGGGTGCCGGGGAGCCCGCCGATCGCCGACCCCGCGAGGCTGCGTCGCGATCCGATCAGCGAGAAGGCGTGCACGGGATCCGGCTGCGTGGGGACGCCGACGGTTACGAGCGTGCCATCGACCCGCAGCAGGCCGAGATACGCGTTCATGTTGAGGTTCGCCGAGACCGTGTTGAGGATCAGGTCGAAGGAGCTGGCGAGTTCTGAGAATGTGCTCTTCTCGGAGGTCGCGTGGTAGTGCCTGGCGCCGAACCGGAGACCGTCCTCCCGCTTACCAAGCGTCTGGCTGAGGACCGTGACCTCGGCGCCCATCGCCGCGGCGATCTTCACGGCAACGTGGCCGAGGCCGCCCATGCCGACGATCGCCACCTTCGTGCCCTCACCGACGTTCCAGTGCTTCAGCGGCGTGTATGTCGTGATGCCGGCGCAGAGCAGCGGGGCCGCGTCCTGAAGCTCGAGGCTGTCCGGGATCTTCACGACGAACCGGTCGGTGACGACGATCTGCCGGCTGTAGCCCCCGAACGTGGGCTCGCCGTCGTAGTCGTGGCCGTTGTAGGTCGGGACCGCGGACCTCGTGCAGAACTGCTCCTCGCCCGCCATGCAGTACTCGCACTCCCCGCACGAGTCGACCAGGCACCCGACTCCCACGCGGTCGCCGGCGGAGAACCTGCTGACCCCAGAGCCGACTGCCGCCACCACACCGGCGATCTCGTGGCCCGGAACCATCGGGAACGTCGAGTTGCCCCACTCGTTCTTCACCTGGTGGATGTCGCTGTGGCAGATGCCGCAGAACTTGATGTCGATCAGCACGTCCCGCTCGCGCAGCTCCCTGCGCTCGATGGTGGTCGCGTTGAGCGGGGCGCCCGCCGATGGGGCGCTCAGTGCAGCTGTGCGGGACATGGGTCTCCTGACGGTCTTTCGCTGGGCGATTGGGTGTTGCGGCGCCCGCTGAGCTTGACACCTCCGGGCCGGCGCTGGCCGGGACGCTAGGGTTGTAGTAGCCGGCCGGACCTCAGTCCGGCCAAGGTCGCCAGGCCTCATCACTACCTCCATGCCCGCGGTGCACGTTTCGCGGGGGAGCAAAACGGCGACAGGGACCCCGGTGGTCCAGACGAGACCGCCGCCGACGCACGGCAGGCGCCGGCGCGACGGGATCGGAACTTCTCAACAAGGGACTGAACGACATGGCCTCAGGCGGCAAGAGAAAGACGACGATGGCGAAGCTCAACCGCGAAAGCAAGCTGCGGGAGAAGCGGCAGGACAAACTCGCCCGCAAGAACGCTCGCAAGTTCGCGGCGGAGAACCCCGACAGCGTCCTCGGCGAGGACACGGCGCCCCCCACCGGAGCTGCCGACGTCGAAACGGGCGCCGCGGTTCCCGCAGACGCGTAGCACTCGGAGAACCCGCTCAGTATCTGCAGCTAGCCGGTGAGCCCGGCTACTCCGTTGCGGAGCAGCACGGCCGCGAGCAGGATCAGGATCACGGCCGCGATCGTGCGTGCGTGCGCCTCAAGCAGCTCACGCGCTCTGTGGAGCACCCTCATCGTGGGCTGGGGTGCCAGCGCGAGCATGATCAGCGCCACGGACAGCGGCAGCAGAGAGACGACCGCGAAGCCGACCCACTCCGCGATGTAGCGGCCGGTGCTCGGGTCGGTCTCCGAGATGTCCTTCAGCGCGATTGGTATCAGGGCTCCCGGGTTGGCGAGCGTCGCGCCGGCGGCGACGATCGCGATCACAGGTGAGGAGGCGACGGTGCTCATCCGGTCGATCATGCCTGCGACGCGCGCAGGGTCGCGGGGCCGCCGGAGAAATCGCGCGACGACACCGAGCACCGCGATCCCGGCGACCACGTCGACAATTGCAACCCACGTCTTGGGAGTGCTCGGTCTCGGCGACGCTGCCGAATTCCCGAGCACGAACGCCGCGACGACGCCAACGATCACGGTGATGCCGAACGCGCCGAAGTAGAACCACAGCCCGGTGCGCATCGGCTTCTCGCCGACCACGAGCGCGAGCACGGACAGGAACAGCGTCACGGGAGCCAGCATCGCGCCGAGCGCGACAAGCAGGAGCTCGGTGTCGACCGTGGTCATCGCGACACCATATGCGCCCGCCGGGCGCGCGCGGACAGCTGGCCCGCGGAGTAGATTCAGGCCGTCATGCCCAAAGACCGCCTACCGGGGACCGACCTGGTCCCCCGGAGAGCCGACGGGATGAGCCCGTTCGAGGTGGGACCGCTGCTGGCGGCAGCCGACCTGGCGGTCGGCATCACCTCGCAGGCGGCTCGCGTCGCCTGGAGGGCCGGCGAGCTCGGCTGGGGAGCGGGCGTCACGGTCGGCCGGGTTGCGGCGCACCTTCCGGGCGCCCACAGCGCGGGCCGGCTGGCGGAGGGAGCGGCGCGCCCGTTCGTGCAGGAGGGCCGCGACGTGCGCGTGCGAATGATGGAGGCCGCGCAGGTCGGCACCCAGCGCCTGCTCGATGCGTTCGTCCCCGGCGTGGTGGAATCCCTCGACGTCGATGCTCTCGTGCGCCGGATTGACATCGATCAGCTCGTGGGCCGGATCGACGTCGACGGTCTCGTTGGGAGGATCGACATCGACCAGCTCGTGGGCCGCATTGACATTGACGGCCTGGTCGCCAGGATCGAGATCGACCAGCTCGTCCAACGGATCGACATCGATGGCCTTGTCCGGCGTATCGAGATCGACGAGCTCGTGCAGCGGATCGATATTGATCAGCTCGTGGGCCGGATCGACATTGATGCTCTTGTGCGGCGTATCGAGATCGACGACCTGGTGAAACGGATCGATATTGATCAGCTTGTGGGCCGGATCGACATTGATGCTCTTGTGCGGCGTATCGAGATCGATGATCTCGTGCAGCGCATCGACATTGATCAGCTGGTGTCCAGGATCGAGATAGACGAGCTCGTGAAACGGATCGACATCGACGGGCTGGTGTCGCGGATAGCGATCGACGAGCTCGTGAAACGCATCGAGATAGACGCGCTCGTCAAGCGGATCGACATCGATCAGCTCGTGGGCCGGATCGACATTGATGCTCTTGTGCGGCGTATCGAGATCGATGATCTCGTGCAGCGCATCGACATTGATCAGCTGGTGTCAGGATCGAGATAGACGAGCTCGTGAAACGGATCGACATCGACGGGCTGGTGTCACGGATAGCGATCGACGAGCTCGTGAAACGCATCGAGATAGACGCGCTCGTCAAGCGGATCGACATCGATCAGCTCGTGGGCCGGATCGACATTGATGCTCTTGTGCGGCGTATCGAGATCGATGATCTCGTGCAGCGCATCGACATTGATCAGCTGGTGTCGAGGATCGAGATAGACAAGCTCGTGAAACGGATCGACATCGACGGGCTGGTGTCACGGATAGCGATCGACGAGCTCGTCAAGCGCATCGACATCGACGGTCTGGTCGGAAGGATCGAGATCGACGAGCTCGTGAAACGCATCGACATCGACGAGCTTGTCCAGCGGATAGCGATCGACGAGCTCGTCAGCCGCATCGACATCGACGGGTTGGTCGGGCGCATCGACATCGACGCAGTGGTCGGGCGCATCGACGTGAACCAGGTCGTGCAGCGCGTGGACGTCGACGCGGTCGTCGAGGAAACCGAGCTCGGGACGATTGTCGCCCGCTCCACGAGCGGCTTCGCGAGCGAGGCGCTCGACGCCGCGCGCAGCCAGACTGCCGGCGTCGACACCCTCGTCAGCCGCGTCGTCAATCGTGTTCTGCGCCGCGACGAAGACGAGATCCCCGTCGGTCCGCCGCTGCTCACCGGGGCGGAGCCGGCGGAACCTGAGGAGGAGCCCGCTCAGGGCGGCGACGAGGACGCCGAGCTATGAGCACCGGTGCGCGGCAGGCGCTCGCCCAGCAGGGGCACTATGCCGGCGCGCTCAGCCGCCTGCTGGCCTACGGCGCGGACCTGCTGATCGTGAACACCGTCTACGCGATCTTTCTCGCGATCCTTGAGTTCGCGATCAACACCGCGACGCCATGGAACGTCGAACTGAAGGAAAGCTACATCCTGGTCGTGATCGGAGGGCTGGCCTGGTTCGCGTTCTACCTGGGTGCCTCATGGGTCGTCTACGGGCGCTCACCGGGGATGTCCCTGCTCGGGCTGAGGATCGTCCGCGGCGACGGGGCAACCCTTGACCCCCGTCACGCGATCATCAGGCTGATCGCGTTTCCGCTCGGCTTCCTGACCTTCGGCATCGGCTTCCTCGGCATCATCTTCGGCAAGACGCACCGGGCTATCTATGACCGGATCGCGGACACCGCGGTGATATACGACTGGGACGCCGAGGCCGCGAAACTCCGAGAGCTCGCCTCCAGGGGCGCGAGGCGCCGCGAGGTGCAGTTCCAGTCACCCCCCGAGGGCTGATCTGGCCCGGTCAGGACCTCCGCGCGTTACCGAGCGCCGCGAGAATGCACTGCGCGATGACCTCCGGCGTCGGTGGGCAGCCGGGAATGCGGATGTCCACGCGCAGCACGTCATCGACTGCGCCGATTAGCTCGTCGCGGTCACCGAGCACGTTGCAGCCGAGCGCGCAGTCGCCGAGTGCCGCAACCATCCGCGGCTCCGGCATCGCCGCATACGCAGTCCGCAGGGGCTCGAGCATGCGGCTGGTGACCGGGCCCGTGACAAGCAGGATGTCGGCGTGGCGCGGGGAGGCGACTATTTCAAGGCCGTGTCTCGCGATGTCGTGGAAGGGATTGCCCGCCGCGCCGAGCTCGTGCTCACAGCCGTTGCAGGAGCCGGCGTCGACGTGCCTGAGCGCAAGTGAACGCGGCGCGGAGCGCGTGAGGCCGCGCTCTCGGCGAATCCGTGCGAGCTGGGAGAGAAGCACGAACATCAGCGGTCCACGCACGCGTAGCAGAGCTCGAAGCTCTTGTTGATGACGGGAAAGTCGGGCAGCAGGTTGCCCGCGCACGCATGCGCGAGCGCGGGCCAGTTGGCGTAGGAGCCGCTGCGCAGGTGAACCCGCGCCACGCGGTTGCCGTCGAGCTCGACCGCGCACGTGCTGACGCCGCGCGGGCTCTCGACCTGTCCCACCCCGATCGGGCTGCGCTGGCCGGCCGCGCTCGCCGATCCGGCCGGCACCCCGCCGTCCAGCAGTTCCAGCAGCAGCTCGCAGGTGTGCTCGAGCTCGGCTGCCCTGACCCGCAGGCGCGACGCCACGTCGCCCCGCGCGCCATGGATCGATGCGGGGACGAACCCGTCATAGGCGAGGTGCACGCTCGAGCTGCGGGCGTCCTCGCGGATCCCCGCGGCACGAGCCGCCGGCCCGACCGCCCCCATGCGCCGTGCATCCTCGGCGCCGAGGATGCCGATGCCCTCAAGGCGCGCCTGCACGGAGCCCGAGAAGCTGAGCGCGCGCAACGCGGCCGACAGGTCGGCCTGCAGCTCGCGCAGCTGAGCCCGAGCGGTGTCGGCGTCGGCGGCGCTCAGGCCAACAGCCCCGCCGCCCACCCGCACAGTCCCGAACAGGAAGCGGTGGCCGAAGGTGAGCATGTTGATCTGCTGCGCCCGCTCCTTCAGCGCGGCGAACGCCATCGTGCCCGGCGCGAAGCCCACCCCCGCGCTCAGCGCCCCGCAGTCGTTGAGGTGGTTGTAGAGGCGCTCGAGCTCCAGCAGCACGGTCCGCGATACGCGCAGCTGCCGGTCGGGGCTGATGCCGATCGCCTCCTCGACGGCCTGCGCGTAGGCGACGGAGTTCGTCACCGCGCATGCCGCGCACGCGCGCTGCGCGTAGGCGATCGCGGCCTCCGCCTCGTGACCGCACGCTGCCCTCTCAAGGCCGCGGTGCTTGTAGAACAGCCTCGGGTCCATCGCGAGGATCCGCTCTCCCACCACGTGCAGCCGGAAATGCCCGGACTCGATCACGCCCGCGTGAACGGGTCCCACGGCGACCTGATGGACGCCGTCGCCGCTGACCGGCGTCATCCACTCCTCGGCTCGCGCCGTGTGCGTGGCGAGACTGCGCATGGGCATCTCGCGCAGGAAGCGAACGCCGTGGAGGTCGTGCGCCTCACGCTCATCCCAGTCGGCGGCCTGCGCGAGATCGGCGATGCTCTCGATCTCCCCCTCAGCGCTGCAGGTCACGACGCGCAGCCCGCGCGGGGAGCTCATCAGCACACGCCACGCGGCGACCCCGTCCTGGGTGCTCGCCCACGCGCCCGCGAACCGCTCGCCCTCGCCGGTGAGACCCCGCTCGACGGTGGCCCTGAGCCTCGCGGCATCGACCCGCACGACGCCGGTCATAGCGCTCCACCGGCGAGGGTCTGGACGAACGCCGATCCGGGCAGCAGCAGGCCGATAGCGGTGCAGCTGAGCATCGCGGCGGAGAGGATCGCCGTCAGCGCGAGGATCGGCCGCTCCTCGCGGCTGCGCCGCCTTCCCGGCCGAGTCTGGTCACCGATGACCCCGTCTATCAGCGCGTGCAGCAGGCCGAGGAACCCGAGAGCGAGCGCGAGCGCCGCAACCGCCGTGACCACCAGATAGCCGCCCGCGACGCCCCCGAGCAGGATCAGCAGCTCGGACAGGAACAGGGGCGAGGGAGGCAGGCCTGAGAGGGCCCCGAGGCTGATGCCCATCGCCGCAGCCGTGGAGGGGCTCTCGGCCGCCACGCCGCTCGGCGCGGCGCGGGCGGCCTTCGGGTCGATCCGCAGCAGCGGCATCGCGGCATAGAAGCCCAGGGCCTTCGCGAGCGCGTGCCCGACGACGTGAAGCACGACGCCTGCAATCGCAAGCGGGGTGCCGAAGCCTATCCCGAGCCCGATGATCCCCATGTGCTCGAGGCTTGAGTATGCGAGCAGCCGCTTCCAGGGCAACGAGCGCCACAGGAAAGGGACCGCGATGAGCATCGAGGCAAGTCCGAACGCGATGAACACGCCGCGCGTCGTGGCCGCCCCAACGGAGGGCGCCAGGATGTCCTTGACGCGCCACGCGATCAGAAGGACGGTCGGCAGCAGCGCCGCGGACAGGAGTGCGCTGATCGGCGCGGGAGCCTCGCTGTGGGCATCGGGCAGCCAGTTGTGGACGGGCGCCCAGCCGATCTTCGTAGCAAGGCCCGCCAGCAGCAGCACGAACGCGAGCAGCGTCGGGGTCTTCGGCAGCGTGCCGGCGGCGCTCTGTAGCGCGTGCCAATCGAGGGCGTGCAGGTCGTGGGCGCCGGCCGCGGCCTGGCCGATCGCGAGGATGATGATCCCGAGCAGGGCGACCGACAGGCCCAGTGTGGTCAGGAGCAGGTACTTCCAGCCCGCCTCCAGGGCATCCCGGCGGCCGCTGAAGGCGACGAGCAGCGCAGAGGCCGCCGTCGTCGCCTCGACAATCACCCAGGCGACCGCGAGGTTCCCTGCGATCGGCACCGCGAGGAGCGCGGCCCAGAACAGGAACAGAGCCGCGTAGTAAAGGCTCCTGGACCGCGCCGCCGTGGTCAGCCTGCGTCCGCTCGTGCGCAGGAACGCCGGGGAAAGCAGGGCGCTGCACAGGCCGATCACCGAGATGACCGCGAGGAGCACGCCGCTCGCACCGTCGACGAGGTACCACCGCCCGTGAAGTGCGGGTCCTCCGCCACGCGCGAGCGCGATCCCAGCGAGCGTCAGTCCCGCTGCCGCGGTTGCGAATGCCGTGCCGAGTGCAAGACGATCAGCCTGGCGGGACGAGCGCGCTAGCAGCGCGAGCACCATGCCGAGCAGCGGGAGCACCGGGACGCAGAGCGCCAGCGTGGGCACGAGGCTATTCACGCAGGCCCCTCAGCAGCTCAGTGTCGCCGGTGCCCGTGTCGCTGTGGATCGCCTGGGCGAAGGCGGCCGCGACGGTCACCACGAGCGCCAGGTCGAACACGGCGCCGAGCTCGACCACATATGAGAGGCCTCCGGGAACCGAGACGGCGAGCAGCGAAAGTCCGTTCTCGGCGACCAGCAGCCCGATCAGCTGAAGAGGATCGGGCGCCTCGTGACGACGATCGTGATCCCGACGAGGACCAGGGCGACCGACGTGTGTTCTGTGTGGGGGTTACCGATCCCCAGCGGCGGCACGAAGATCACGGCGCACACGGACACCGCGCCGGCGAGCACGAGCCGAGCGACGGGACTCACGGCGACGCTTACTGGACGCGCCTCCGGCGTCCGTCGGATCAGCAGGTACAGCAGCAGTGGAAGCAGGACAGCCTTCGTCGCCAGCAGGAACGCTGCGACGAGCAGGTCCCCGCTCTTCCCGTCCGCGAGACCGAGCGCCACGAGGCCGAGCGCCGTCGACTGGGCGGCGAGCAGCACGATCGCGACGGTGCGCCGCCGGACCACGATCACGGCGAGCGAGAGCACGAGCATCGCCGTTACCAGAACTCCGTTCACGCGCCGAGCCCCGCGATCCAAAGACCGGCTCCGGCGAGCGCGACGGCGCAGCCGGCGCCCAGCAGCGCCGGCACCTGCAGGATCCGCATCTTGGCCTGCGCCGTCTCGATCAGCGCGAGCGCCACGCACAGAGCAGCCGCGCCCGCGATGAGCCACGCGATCGCGCCCGGGAAGCCGAGAGCGTGCGGCAGATAGAGCTCCGCTCCGAGAATGATGAACACCCAGTGCCTGGCCGCGGCGGCCCAGACGAGCAGGGCGAGGTCGCGTCCCGCGTATTCCAGCAGCGGGCCCTCGTGGACCATCGTCAGCTCGAGGTGCGTGTCCGGGTTGTCGATCGGCTGGCGGCCGGTCTCCACGAGGATGACGAGCAGGAACGCGAGCGCGCCGCACCAGTGCGCGGGCCCACTCCAGACGTGTGCCCCCGCGGCGGCGGCGCTCATCGCGGGCAGCGCCGTGCTCTGCGCGGGGAGCGCGATGAGGAGGATCGCGAGGACGAGCAGCGCCTCAGCGAAAACCGAGATCATCAGATCCCTCGCCGACGCCATCAGCGCGAAGCCGCTGCCGTTGTCCCAGGACGCGGCGGCCATCGCGAAGCGCGGGATCGCCAGCACCCCCAGGAGAACGAGCGCATCGCTGCCCAGCCCCAGGCTGCCGGCGCGCCCCGCGACCGGGACGATCG
>CAWGWU010000012.1:0-42405 GCA_963826345.1 uncultured Solirubrobacteraceae bacterium | reverse complement strand
TTGCTCGCGGCTGCGGCCCTTGAAGATCTCCGACACCGCTCGTCGCCGGCGATCCGGGGCGGTCGAACTGCGACGCGATCAGGTCCTCGCGGCCACGCCCCGGCACCATGCCTGCCAGAACTTCGGCTCGAGCGCTCCCAGCGAGACGAAGCCGTCCGAGCATTCATAGGGCCGGTAGCAGAGCACCGAGCCCGCGAGCAGCAGCTCACCGCGGCGCGGGACGTTGCCGTCGGCGAAGTAGGCGCCCGCGACCATCGCAAGCCACGAGAGCGCGCCGTCGGACATCGAGACGTCGACCATCTGGCCCTCGCCCGATCCCGGCCGGCCCGGTCCGCCGTCGCGCTCGCGCAGCGCCGCCATGATCCCGAAGGCCGCCATCAGCGCTCCGCCGCCGAGGTCCGCGATCTGCCCGGCCGCCTGGATCGGCGGGCCGCCGGACTCGCCGGTCACGCCGAGCAGGCCGATCAGCCCGAGGTAGTTCATGTCATGCCCGGAGGCGTCGCGCTTGGGGCCGTCCTGGCCGTAGCCGGAGATCGCGCAGTAGACGATGCCGGGGTTCTCCTCGCGCATCCGCTCGTAGCCGACGCCGAGGCGGTCGAGCACGCCGGGGCGGAAGGACTCAAGGACGACGTCGTGCTCCCGGACCAGTCGCAGCAGCGCCTCGCGGCCGCGATCGTTCTTCAGGTCAAGGCGGATCGAGCGCTTGTTCCGGTTCAGTGACAGGAACAGCGCGGAGCGGGCACTCGGGTGCGGCTCCCTCGTAGCTCGGCGGGGACCAGCGGACGTAGTCGCCCATGCCGGTGTCCTCTACCTTCAGAACGTCCGCCCCGAAGTCCGCCAGCATCAGCGAGCAGAAGCCGCCGGGCAGCAGGCGGCTCAGGTCCAGGACGCGGACGCCCTCCAGAGGAAGGCTCACCGGCTGATCGCGAGCATCGCGCGCGCCTCATCGACCGTCGCGGGGCGACGGCCCATGTCCTCGGTCATCTGGCGCGCCTTGGCGATCAGCTCGCCGTTCGAACGCGCCATCTCTCCGCTCGGCAGATACAGGTTGTCCTCGAGTCCGACCCGGATCGAGCCGCCGAGCGTGAGCGCCGCCGATACGAGCATCCACTGCTGCCGTGAGATCCCGATCACCCCCCAGTGCGCGCCCTCGGGAATGTTGTCGACCATCGCGGCGAGGTTGCGTGCGGTCGGGGGGATGCCTCCGACGACGCCCATCACGCAGTCGACGTGGATCGGCGTCTTCAGGACGCCCATGTCGATCAGCGGCTCGAGGCTGCCGACATGCCCGATGTCGAAGCACTCATGCTCGGGTTTGATGCCGAGCTCGTTCATCGCCTCGAGCAGCTCGATGATCTCGCTGAACGGATTCTCGAAGACCATGTTGAAGACGAACTGCTTGCGCGAGCGCGAGTACTTCGCATAGTTCATCGAGCCCATGTTCAGCGCCGCGACTTCGGGCCGGCACTCGCGCAGGTAGGCGATCCGCTTCTCGACCGGGACGCCGATCGTCCCCGTCGAGTAGTTGATGATCGCCGCGTCGCCGACCTCGGCCCGGATCGCCTCGGTGATCGCCTTGAAGTCCTCGATCTCGTAGCTGGGCGTGCCGTCCGGTTTGCGCGCGTGGATGTGGATGTGCACCCCGCCCTCGTCGACGATGCGCCTCGCCTCCGCCGCGTACTCCTGCGGCGTGTAGGGGATCGCCGGGCACTGCTCGCGATTCGCGATCGCGCCCGAGATCGAGCAGGTGATCACAACGGGGCTCTCGAGGCTCATACGGGCACCACTCCCTGTCGCTTCCATGGACGCTCAACCTTCTTGCCCTCGGACATCTCCAGGGCCCTGCAGATCGTCTCGCGCGTCTCGCGGGGGTCGATGATTTCGTCGATCATGTCGTTGCCCGCCGCGATGTAGACGTCGAAGATCTTGCGGAAGCCCTCGATCAGCTCGGCGCGCTTGGCCGCGGGGTCCTCCGCCTGGTCGACCTGCTTGCGGAAGGCGATCTCGACGACGCCCTCGGCTCCCATCACGCTGATCTCCGCGGACGGCCAGGCGACGATCAGGTCCGGCTCGTATGCGCGGCCGTTCATCACGTAGTAGCCGGCGCCGTACGCCTTTCGCGTGATCACCGTGATCTTCGGCACCGTCGCGTTCGCCACCGCGTGCAGCATCTTGGCCCCGTGGCGGATGATGCCTTCGGCCTCGACCTTGGTGCCGACCATGAAGCCGGGCACGTCCTGGATGAAGACGAGCGGGATGCCGAACGCGTTGCACAGGTTCACGAAGCGAGCGGCCTTGTCGGCCGAGTTGTTGTCGAGGATCCCGCCGAGCTGCTTGGGCTGGTTGGCGACGACCCCGGCGGGCCGCCCGCCGAAGCGCGCGAAGCCGGTGATGATCGTCTTCGCCCATTGGCCCTTCATGTCGAAGAACTCGCCGTCGTCGACGATGCGCCGGATCACCTCGTACATGTCATACGGCTGGCGGTTGGAGTCCGGCAGGACGTCGAGCAGCTCCTCCTCGCCGCGGTCGATCGGGTCCGAGACGGGCCTGATCGGGGCGCGCTGTTCGCAGTTCTCCGGCATGAAGGAGAGGTATTCCTTGATCCGCTGGATGCACTCCTCGTCATCGGCGACTTCCATGTCCCCCACGCCCGACTTGCGGCAGTGCACGCGCGAGCCGCCGAGTTCCTCCTGGGTGACGTCCTCGCCCACGGCGGCCCGCACGAGGTGCGGGCCGGCGAGCGCCATCGAACCGCGGCCCTTGACCATCGGCACGAAGTCCGCGAGGCCCGGGATGTAGGCGGTGCCCGCGGCGCATGGCCCCATCAGCGCGGCGACGAGCGGGACGACCCCGCTCATGATCACCTCTTCGCGGAACAGGTGACCGGAGCCCGCGAACAGCGAGCCGGCCGCCTCCTGCACGCGCGCGCCGGCGGAGTCGAGCAGCCACACGAACGGCATGCGCTTGGTCAGCGCGAGCTCGCGCAGGCGGGTGGCCTTCAGCTCGCCGGTCATGCCCATCGAGCCCGCCATCACGGTGAAGTCGTAGGCGCAGACCGCGATCATGCGACCGCCGACCTTGCCGTAGCCGGTGATCACGCCGTCCGCGGGCGCGTTGACGTTGTCCATCGCGCGCTGTGAGAAGTGGGGTTTGGCGTGGATGCCGAGCTCGACGAATGTGCCCTCGTCGATCAGCAGCGCGATCCGCTCGCGCGCGGTGAGCTTTTCGCGCTCGTGCTGCTGGGCGATCTTCTCCTCGCCGCCTCCGAGCTTGATCTGCGCGCGCCTCGCGTGGAGATCCTCGACGAGCGGGCGCAGCAGCGATGTCGCCTCCTGCGCGCTCATCAGCGGCCCTTCCAGACCGGGTCGCGCTTCTCGAAGAACGCCGTGACGCCCTCGACGATGTCCTCGGTGGACATGGCGAGCGACAGCTGGGCGCGCAGGTAGTCGAGCGCGTCATCGAGCGGCATGTCGAGCTGGCGGCGCATTGCTTCCTTTCCTAGACGCATGATTACCGGCGACTTGCCGGCGAGTCGGCCCGACCAGTCCGCGACCGCGGCGTCGAACTCATCCTCCGGGACGACGCGGTTGACGATCCCCGCCGCGAGCGCCTCCTGGGCGGTCCATCTGTCCCCGAGCAGCAGCAGCTCGTTCGCCTTCTTGCGCGGGACGTTGCGGTAGATGAGCGCCATGATCATGAACGGGAACGTCCCGATGTTGATCTCGGGTGTCCCGAAGCTGGCGCTCTCGGAGGCGACGATCAGGTCGCAGGCGAGCGCGATCCCGAGCGCTCCGGCGAGCACGTGGCCGCGCGCGGCGCAGATCGTCGGCTTTCCGGTCTGCCCGATGAGCTTGAAGAGTCCGAGGAACCGGTCGGAGCCGAAATGCTTGTGGACGAGCGCCTCCTCCGCGGCGAAGCCGCCGAGGTTCGCGCCCGAGGAGAAGGTCCGCTCATGTGAGGAGGCGAGCACCACGCAGCGGACGGTGTCATCGTCGCGGGCCCTTTCGAACGCCTGCGTGAGGCCGGCGAGCATCTCAGCGGAGAGTGCGTTGCGCCGCTCCGGGTCGTTCAGGCTGATCGTCGCGACGCCGTTCTCGGCGACGTCGAACAGGACAAAGTCGGTGGGCACGCGCGCATCCTAGCCTGATCCGCCCTCCGCTGGAAGTAACAAGTCCTACTGTTCACTTTCCGGCCGCTCGCGCGGACCTGCTCAGGGCGTGTCGTCGCGGGGCTTGGAGTGCTTGGCGGCACGCTTGCGGGCGCGCGCCCTTGCTTCCGCCTTCGCCTTGCGTGCGAGCGCCGCGAGTTCGGAGAGCGTGATCGTCTGCGCTGCCGCGGGGGCTTCGACCACGGCCGCTTCGTTCGTCGCGGGGATGTCGACCTGCGTCGTGTCGCGCACGCCTTCCGTCGTCGAGATCGTCTTCGTGCGGACGGGGACGCCGTTCGCCGCGAGGAAGACTTCGAGCTTCTGGGTGTTCTGAATCGTGACGTGCTTGCCGGTGCGCGGGATGGTGAGCCTCCTCGTCTGCGGTGGCATCTTCGCCAGGAACCCGGTGACGGGCTGCCCGTCGACGGTGCTCGGGCCGAGCTCGGAGACCGTGAGCGCGCCGTTCAGCCTCGCCCGCAGGGGCGCGAACGGATCGACCGCCAGCGGCCCGGGCTGGCTCGCACCTTCCACGCCCAGCGCGCCTCCGAAGTATTTGTGGAAGTCGTGGCGCGCCAGCTTGACCCACGGCCGCCCTCCGTCGCGCTTGGCGATTGCAGGCACGTCGAGGTAGATGATGCCGCCGACCAGCTTCATCGTCAGCTTTTCCCCGAACAGGATCAGCGTGACTTCACCGGCGGGCGGCGACAGCGTGAAGAGCCCGTGCGCGAATTCGCCTTTTGGAAGCAGCGCGGCGAGTTCCTTGGGCAGGCCGCCGCCGGCGATCCACTCCGACAGCACGAACCGCTCGCCCGTGAGCTGCAGTTCGCCCATCCGCTGCTCGAGCGCCACGAGATCCGGCGGCAGCACGGCCGCGGGCGTGGGAGCCGCCGACTGCCGGGCCCGCTGCGGCGCCGGCGAGGCCAATGCACAGGCAGGCGCCAGCGCGGCGATCGATGTCACCGCCAGCAGCACGATCGTCGACCGCATGGCCCTCCCCCGTTTCAAGCGGTCGTCGACCGCATCTGCCCAGGCTAGCGCCAGAACCCCCCGGCACGGCGCAGCAGCTGGACGAACCGCGCCGCAGGCTCAGCCGATCCGCTGAAAGTAGCGAGTCCTACTGTTTACTTTTGGCGTAGGCTGCGTTAGCCTCATCCGCCACCGCGCCGGCCGGGAGAACCCGCCGCCGCCTCACCGAGAACAAGGAGACCGCCCCCACGATGGCCGCGACCGCCGAGAGCGTCCTGAAGCCCGACTTCAGCGCGAACCGCAAGCACTTCATCTTCACCGACGAGCACGAACAGCTCCGCGAGTCGATCCGCAACTTCGCGGTCAAAGAGCTCGCCCCTCACGCCGACGAGTGGGAGGAGACCACGTTCCCGGACTCCGTGTTCCCGCGCATGGGCGAGCTCGGCTTCCTCGGCCTGGATAAGTCCGAGCAGTACGGCGGCCAGGGCGGCGACTACTACACGAGCCTCGTGCTCGCCGAGGAGATCACGAACGCCAACTCCGGAGGCCTCGCGATGGGGATCGCGGTGCACACCGACATGGCGATGCCGCCGATCCTCGCGTTCGGCACCGAGGAGCAGAAGCAGGAATGGGTCGTCCCGGCCATCAAGGGCGAGAAGATCCTGTGCCTCGGCATCACCGAGCCGGACGCCGGCTCGGACGTCTCGGGCATCAAGACCCGCGCGGTCAAGGACGGGGATGACTACATCATCAACGGCTCCAAGACCTACATCACCAACGGCCACCGCGCGGACGTGATCGTCCTGGTGACAAAGACCGACCCCGACGCCGGATATGACGGCTTCACGCTGTTCCTGGTGCCGATGGACGCACCCGGCGTGATCAGGGAGAAGCGCCTGGAGAAGCTCGGCATGCACGCGTCCGACACGGCGCTGCTCGCCTTCCAGGACGTCCGCGTGCCCTCGACAGCCGTCCTCGGCCAGGTCGGCAAGGGCTTCTACCACATCATGTGGGAGCTCCAGGGCGAGCGCCTGATCGGTGCCGCCGGCTGCGTCGCCGGGGCACAGAAGTGCTTTGAGAAAACCCTCCAGTACGCGCACGAGCGCAAGGCGTTCGGCCGCGAAATCGGCAAGTTCCAGGTGATCCGACACAAATTCGCCGAGATGGCGACGAAGATCGAGTCGGCGCGGCAGATGGTCTACGTCACCGCCTGGCGCTTCAACAACGGCGAGTACCCCGTGCGTGAGATCTCGATGGCCAAGCTCCACGCCGCGCGCATCGCGTGCGAGGTGGCCGACGAATGCATCCAGGTCCACGGCGGCGCCGGCTACATGAAGGAGTACGGCGTCGAGCGTGTCTGGCGCGACATGCGCCTGAACCGGATCGGCGCCGGCACCGACGAGATCATGCTCGACGTCATCGGCCGGTCATATGGCCTGTAGGCCGTCGCACGCCTGCGGCGACCGCGTCGGGAGCTGAGCCCGATCGCCGCCGAGGCGCCGTTCACAGAGGAGCACGAGGAGCTGCGGGCATCGGCCCGCGGCTTCATCGAACGCGTGCTGACCCCTCACGCCGAGCAGTGGGAGCGCGAGGAATGGTTCCCCAACGACGTGTTCCCGCAGTTCGCCGCGCAGGGGCTGCTCGGGCTGAAGTACCCCGAGAGGTACGGCGGGCAGGGCGGCGACTTCCTGCATGAAGCCGTGCTGCTCGAGGAGCTCGCGCGATGCGGCAGCGGCGGCGTCGCGGCCGGGATCGGAGCCCACATCGGGATCGCGACCCCTCCCGTCTGGAAGTTCGGCAGCGAGGAGCAGAAGCAGCGCTACCTGGTCCCCGCGATCCGCGGCGAGGTGCTCGGCGCACTCGGCATCACCGAGCCGGGAGCCGGATCGGATGTGGCCTCGATCAGCACCCGCGCGGAGAAGGTGGACGGAGGCTGGGTCGTAAGCGGCGAGAAGACATACATCACGAACGGTGTTCGCGCCGACTTCATCGTGACGGCGGTCAAGACCACACAGGAGGGCGGCCACCACGGCATCTCCTTCCTGATCATCGACCGCGGCCAGGGCGTCGAGTCCTCGAAACTGAGGAAGCTCGGCTGGCACGCGTCGGACACCGCGACGATCGCCTACCAGGACGTGTTCGTCCCGGAGGAGAACCTGCTCGGCGGCCTGAACGAGGGGTTCAAGCTGATCATGGCCAACTTCCAGTGGGAGCGGCTCGCGATGGCGCTCGGCGCGGTCGGCGCGATGCAGGTCGCGTGGGAGAAGACGGTCGTCTACGCCCAGGAGCGCCAGAGCTTCGGGCGCCGGCTGTCGGGCCACCAGGCGATCCGCCACAAACTCGCGGACCTCGCGACCTCGCTCCACACCTGCCGCTGCGTCACCTACGACGCGCTGCGGCGCTTCGTCGACGGCGAGGACCCGCTGAAGGAGGTCACGATGGCCAAGCTCCTGACCCAGCGCGCCGCGTTCGAGTTCATGGACGACTGCCTGCAGATCCACGGAGGCGCGGGCTACATGCGCGAGTACTGGATCGAGTCAGCGGCCAGGGACGCCCGCCTCGGGCCGATCGGCGGCGGCAGCGACGAGATCATGCGCGAGATCCTCGGCCGCGTCCTCGCGCTGTAGCAAGGCTGCCCCACACGGCCGCCGCGGGCCGGCCCACCTGCGCAACCTTGCGCATCTCGCCTCAAGGAGCGGGTGCCGCCCGCCGATACGCGCCGTGTGGTACCGCGGAAAGCCCCCTTCCGCGCTGCGCTCGCGGCGCTTGTGATCGGCATTGTTGCCGGCGGTACGCCCGCGCTCGCAGCCGGGCACTCTCACGCGCGCACGCACGCCGCGAGCGGGACCTGCACCGACGCGGGGCTGATGCCGACCAAACACAACATCGTGCGGGTCCGCGCCGCCGTGCTGTGCCTCATCAACCGCGAACGGGTGGACCGCGGCGAGCACGCGCTGCGGGTGAATGTGCGCCTGCAGAGGGCCGCGCAGCGCCACACCTTCAGCATGGCCTTCGGCGGCTACTTCGAACACCGCGGCCCCGGCGGGCAGACTCCGCTGAGCCGCATGCGCCAGACGGGATACATACGCGGCGCGCACGCCGCGTTCGCGGTCGGCGAGAACATCGCCTGGGGCACCATGTACCTCGCGACCCCGCGGGCGATCGTCACGGCGTGGATGGACTCGCCCGATCACCGCGCGAACATCCTGAACGCGCGTTTCCGCGACACCGCGGTCGGCGTCTCCGCCCACGTTCCCCGCGCCCTCGGGCACGGTCAGCAGGGCGCGATCTACACGCAGGACTTCGGCGTCGTCTCCGGCCGCTGACGCGGCCCCGACGGTGCCCGCGGCGCGAAGGCCCGGCGGCTGCGCTGGGATAACCTGCGCGCACATCACCACTACAAGGAGACGCAACAGCTATGGGAGTACTCGACGGCAAATCCGCGATCGTCACCGGGTCGGCGCGGGGCATCGGCCGCGCCACGGCTGAGCTGCTCGCCTCGCAGGGCGCTCAGGTACTGATCAACGACCTCGACGGCGAGGTTGCCGAGCAGGCCGCCGGCGAGATCGCGGGCGAGACGGCGGTGTTCGCCGGCGACCTCACCAAGCCCGGAGCCGCGGACAACCTCGTCAAGGCTGCGATCGACTCGTTCGGGAAGATCGACATCATCGTCAACAACGCCGGCTACACACTCGACGCGCCGGTCCACAAGATGAGCGACGAGCACTTCCAGGCGATGCTCGACATCCACACGGTGGTGCCGTTCCGCGTGATCCGCGCCGCCGCCCCCTACCTTCGCGAGCCGGCCAAGAAGGAGCGCGAGGAAGGCGTCGAGGTGTTCCGCAAGATCGTCAACATCTCATCGACCTCAGGCACATTCGGGAACGCCGGCCAGGCCAACTACTCCGCCGGCAAGGCAGCCGTAGTCGGCCTGACGAAAACGGTCGCCAAGGAGTGGGGCCAGTTCAAGGTCAACGTCAACGCCGTCGCGTTCGGGTTCATCGACACGCGGCTCACGCAGGCGAAGGTCGATGAGAACACGATGGAAAAGGACGGCGAGACGATCCAGCTCGGCATCCCCGAGCAGATGCGCCAGATGGCCTCGATGATGATCCCGCTCGGCCGCCCCGCGACGCCGGAGGAGGCAGCTGGAGGCGTCTTCTTCCTGTGCTCGCCGTGGTCGAACTACGTGCACGGCCAGACGCTGCACGTGACGGGCGGAGTCTTCGGCGGCATGACGGGCTGAGGCCGCTAGGCGCGCGGGCCGCGCAGGTCCAGCAGGCAGCCCGAGAAGTAGGCCCCGGCGGGGGAGGCCAGGTATGCGGTGAGCGCCGCCACCTCGCCCGCCGGCGTGCCGGCGCCGGGGGCCACGGCGACGGTCGTCACGCGGTAGCGCGACCACTCGATCGACAGTGTCCGGGCGAGGTTCTCCAGGGCGGCACACGCGGCGTCCGCGTGCTCGGAGCCTGGACGCGGCGCGAGATAGACGATTCGCCCGCCACGCTCACCGGGGATGAACGAGAGGTTCGCGACCGAGCGCGTCAACGCCCAGCTCGCGCCCGCGGCGAACACGAGCGCTTCGCGCCCGCCCGCTGACCCGTGCAGCGCATCGGCGTCGATCACCAGCATGTCCACGGCTCCGTCCCGGGCGATCGCCTGCGCCTCTGAATCGACCTCGGCCTCCTGAACCTCCGGGTCGCCCGGGCCGGGGACGCCCAGATCCGCGATGCTCGCCCCCAGGCCTGCGCACGCCTCACGGACGATCTGCCCAGCTCGCCGTCCCCCGCGAGCGCAATTCGCGTCCCCTGCAGGAGGCCTGGCCTGAGAACCCTGGATGCGTCGGTCACCGCCATGTCGCTGAGACCCTAGTGGGGGGCGCGTCCGGCGCGGACCCGAACGCGCGCTCGGCGTCGGTGTTCTCGGGCAGGTTCGGGTCGGTATCCAGCGGGCCGGGGCCGGGGCTCGTCATCGCGCGGTTCGCCGACAGTCTGCGCAGCTCGAAGTAGATCACGGCCGCCGGGAGCGCGGCGAGCGGCGCGGTGAGAACGCCGAGCACGACGCTCACGATGAGAGCGGCCGCGCTGCCGACGGCTGCGGCCGCGAAGATCAGCAGCTCGGCCACCACCGCGACCGCGACGAACAGCACAGCGATCACCCCGAACACGGGCCAGCCGTTGCCCTTCACGAGCTCGCGGCTGCGCCCGAGCGCGAGCAGGCCGTCCGGGCGCTCGAGCACCACCACCGGCGCGGCCACGAACCAGAACGTGAACAGGATCAGCCCGGGGACCAGGAACAGGATCAGCCCCACGACCACGCCGATACCGGCCACCAGGCCCACGAGGATCAGCTTGCCGAGCACCGGGGTCGCGGCGTTCAGAAGCTCGCGCGGCGTCGAGTCGCGCCTGCCGCCCTGCACGTCCGCGACGAGCTGCACGACCATCCCCGTGAACAGCGTCGTGGCGATCAGTTTGATCAGCAGCGCGAGCAGGGCGAGCCCCGGCCCCGATGCTTCGAGAACCTCGGCGAGGATCCCCGATATGACGAACACGGCGGCAGCGACCGGCATCAGCACGGGCGCCTGATCCACGTAGATCTCAAAGACGCGGCGGATGACCGCGCCAACCTCAAGCCGATCTTGCAAGCGCATCCTCCGGGTCGCGGCTGTCGATGGGCGCCTAGCCTAGGCGAAGGCGCCGACGGGCGATCAGGGGGTGAAGCCGAGCCCGAGCGTGGCCGTCAGCCACGCCGTCCTGTCGGCGGCGGCGTAGTGTTCGCTGTACCTGCCGTATTCGCCGTCGTAGAAGCCGTACCACCACCAGATCCCGGCGCCGTTGACGCGGCTCCCGGCGGTGAGGGCGGACCCGATCGCGACCGTGCCGGTGGCGATGTTCTCGATCGCGGGCGAATGCCACGCGTTACCGCGATAGGAGGGGATCACCGGGATGATCCGCGTCGCGGGAGCGGAGTTCGCGGTGTAGTAGGCAAGGCTTCCCTGCACCCATTCCTCATACGCCGCGGCGGCCGGCAGTTCGCTTTCGTAGTAGGTCGGGTCGATCTGGCCGACGAGTTCGCTGACGCGCCGTACGTAGGCCGGCTTCCATGTGCTGACTTCCGCCGGCGCGACGATCGAGACACGACCCACGAAGCCGGCGTGCGCGAGCGCCGCATCGAGTTCTTCAAGCAGCGCGGTGAGCCCCGCCGTTTCCGGGAACGGCTCGATGTCGAGCTGGACCCCCTGCACCCCCATCGCGAGCACCGATGCGACCCCGGTGATCATGTTCGCCCTCACGCCGGGCTGTGACAGGTCGGGCCCGCGCTTTCCCAGCTTCCCGTTGAACACCGCGACCGCGGTGCTCGCGGCGCCGGTTTCGAGGTCGTAGGAGGCGGCTGTGCTCGCCCACAGCGGGATCATCTGACGCTCCACCGCCGGGATCTTGAGCTTGCCGGTCTTGGCGAAGCGCGGCATCTGCAGCAGCGCCTGCCCGATGTCGTAGGAGTCCAGGACGTGAAGTGCTTCGCGCACCTGCTGCGGGCTCTGCGCCGAGTGGATCAGTTCGGTCGGCATGTACGTCAGCATTTCCGCCTCCGGTGCCGTCGCGCTCGCCGCAGGCGCGCCGAGCATCGCCGCGGCGGCGAACGCGCCGAGCAGGGTGGCGGTCAGGCGGTGGCCGCGAGTCGCGCGCACCGGCAATGTGTACCAGCCGTGGTCTCTACGCGACCGCTGCGCCCTTGGGCGCTCCGCGCTCGGCGCGGCGCTGCTCACGAAGCCGGCGCACGATGCCCTTGCGCCCGTGCTCCTCCAGCCCGCCGTAGAGCGCGCGGATCTCCAGCAGCACCTGGTCGGCTACGGCCTGCTGCTGCTCGCGGGTGGGGTTCTCCACCGCCTCCCAGCGCATCGCGTCCCCGTATTGGACTGTGACCTTCGGGAACTGCAGGCGCTTCCAGTTGCGGATGTGCGATGAGCCGTAGATCGCGATCGGGACGACCGGAGCCCCGGTTTCGAGCGCGAGGCGGCCGATGCCCCGCTTCGCCTGTTCCGCGACCCGGCCCGTCCGCGAGCGCCCGCCCTCGCAGTACATGGTGATCGCGCCCTGGCGCGCGAGGATCGCGTTCGCGGTGATCACCATCTCTTCATCGCGGGCGCCGCGCCTGACGGGGAACACGCCGCCGTGCGTGTAGACCCACTGCATGGGTCCTTTGAAGAGCTGGGACTTGGCCATGAAGCGGACCTTGCGCCGGATGTAGCAGCCCATCAGGAAGTGGTCCATGAACGAGAAGTGGTTCGGCGCGAGGATCACCGCGCCCGCCCCCGGGACCTTCTCGGTTGAGATCGAGCGTGTGCGCAGCAGCGTGTACGCATAGAGCGACGTGAGCACCCGCACGATCTCGTACACGAAGTCCGGTTCGCGCGTCCTCGCGCGCTCGTGGAAGCGGTCGAAGTACTCCTTGGGCCGAGAGTCCGTGTAGACCTGCTCGCGCATCGGGGCGAGATCACTCATGTGAACGCTCTACCTCCTGCGGCGCCCATGGTTACGCCGCCCTCCCGGATACCGCGTGGATGTTCGGGGTCCCGCCCATCTTGCTCCCACATTATCGCCGCTGCATGTACACGCGCACGAAGTCCGCGAGCTGGCCGGCGCGGTGCGCGAAACCGGCCGGTGAGCGCCCGCTGGCCCTGTGCGAGAGGTCGAGCTCCACCTCCTCGATGCGCATGCCGGCGCGAGCCGCATCGATGCTCATCGCGAGCTCCATCCCATAGCCGCGCGCGAACGGGAGCAAGCCCCGGAGCACTTGCGCGTTCATCGCGCGCTGCCCTGAGATCGGGGCCCCCGCGCGCATGCCGGTGAGGCTGTGCAGCGCCCAGCGCGCGAACCCGACCGCCACGCCGATCCCGCCCCCCTGCCGCCTGGCGAAACGCGCCACCGCCAGGTCGGCGCGCCGCCCGAGCACGATGTCCACGAGCGTCGTGAGCTGCACAGCGGACTCCCCCAGGTCCCCGTCACACAGCAGGAAGGTGGGCTGCGGCTCCCCGGGGGAATCGAACGCATCCAGTGCCCGACGGGCGGCGATGCTCATCGCCTCTCCCTTGCCGGCCCGTCGCCCGACTGCAATGACCACCGCTCCCGCGCGCACCGCCGCAGCGGCGGTGTCATCGCGCGAGCCGTCATCGGCGACCCACACGTGCGCCCCCGGAAGCGCGCGCCGAAGGGCCGAGACGGTGCCGGCGATCCTCTCGGCCTCGTTCCGTGCCGCCACGAGCACCACGATGCCCGCGCGCGTCGATCGGTCGCCCCCGCTCTCTATTGTCCCAGCCCAGAGTTTGGCGACCCGCGGAGGATCAGATGACTGACGTTGAGGCTCATATCACCGGCACGGTATGGAAAATCGAGTGCGCGGTGGGCGACACGATCGAGGAGGGCGACACCGTCGCGATCCTGGAGTCGATGAAGATGGAGATGCCGGTCGAAGCCGAAGACGCCGGCACGGTGAAGGAGATCCGGTGCGAGGAGGGTCAGGCCGTCAACGAGGGCGACACCCTCGTCGTGCTCGACTGACCGGCCCGCACGGGCTCCCGCGCGCGGGAGCACCGGCGCTCGGCTAGCCTTTCCGCTCCGTGTCCCCCAGCGCAGACATCCGCGAGCTCGCCGACGGCAAGCTACTCGTCGACGAGCCGATCGAGAGCGTCGTCCGGCTGACGATCTCCAACCCGGCCAAGCGCAACGCGCTCGACCACCCGATCCTCGACGCGATCACCGACACGCTCGCGGAGCTCGCGGCGCCCGACTCATCCGCCCGCTGCGTGATCGTCACCGGCGCTCACGGCATGTTCTCCGCCGGCTATGACATCGGTGAGATCCCGGACGAGGAGTTCGAGGAGCGCGCGGAGGGCCTGATCGCGCACCCGTTCACGAAGGCGATCGACGAGCTGGAGGCCTTCCCCTACCCCACCCTCGCGGTGCTGCCCGGGCACACGATCGGCGGCGGCCTGGAGCTCGCGCTGTCCTGTGACCTGCGCGTCGCGCTCGACGGGATCCGCCTCGGCATGCCGCCCGCGAAGCTCGGCCTCGTCTACTCCCACACCGGGCTGCGGCGCTTCATCGACGCGATCGGCGCCTCCCGGGCGCGGGAGCTGTTCCTGCTCGGCCGCTACATCGACGCGCCGACGGCGCTGGCGTGGGGACTGGTCAACCGGATCGCGCCCGCCGATCAGCTCGAGGACCTCGGCCTCGAGCTCGCCGCCGAGCTCGCCGGGAACGCGCCCCTCTCACAGACCGGCAACAAGCGCGTGATCGCCGAGCTCCTGAAGGCCGAGAGCGTGCTCCCCGCCGATGTGGAAGAGGAACTGATCGAGCTCCGCAGGGCATCATTCGGCTCACGGGACATGCGGGAGGGCATGCGCGCGTTCGCCGAGAAACGCCCCGCGCGCTGGATAGGCGAATAGCCGTCCGCCGCAAGATCTACCTTTCTGCGCGTGACGTCGCTGATCACACGCGCGGAGGCCCTCGAGCTCGGCAGCATCGAGGACCACGACGAGATTGAAGCGCTCATCGGGCGCGCCTGGGAAGCACGGGTGGAGCGTTTCGCCGACTCCACCGACATGTGCTCGCTTGTGAATGCGAAGTCCGGAGGATGCGCCGAGGACTGCGGCTTCTGCGCCCAGTCCCGCTTCGCGGACGCAGAGACGCCGATGCACGCGATGATGGAGCCGGAGCAGATCCTCGAACACGCCCGCGCGGCGGAAGCGGCCGGTGCGCACCGGTTCTGCATGGTCACCCAGGGGCAGGGCCTGTCCAAGCGCGACTTCGAGAAGTACCTGCAGGGGGTGCGCCTCGTCTCCGAGCAGACCAACCTCAAGCGCTGCGCCTCCGTCGGGCACATCTCGGTGGACCGGGCCAAGGCGCTGCGCGAGGCGGGGGTCCAGCGCGTCCACCACAACGTCGAGACGGCCTACAGCTACTACGGCGAGGTGACGAGCACGGTCCGCTACGAGGGCCGGCTGCGCACGATCGACGCGGTGCGCGAGGCGGGCCTTGAGACCTGCGTGGGCGGAATCCTCAACCTCGGCGAGTCGCCCGAGCAGCGGGTCGAGATGGCCTTCGAGCTCGCGGACATCAACCCCACGAGCGTCCCGATCAACATGCTCAACCCGCGCCCCGGCACGAAGTTCGGCGACCGTGAGTTCATGGACCCGTGGGAGGCCGTGAAGTGGATCGCGATCTTCCGCCTGATCCTTCCCGAGGCGCTGTTCCGGCTCTGCGGCGGGCGTGTCGAGAACCTCGGCGAACTCCAGCAGCTCGCGGTCCAGGCCGGCATCAACGGCGTGATGATGGGCAACTTCCTGACGACCCTCGGCAACGAACCCGAGGAGGACCGCAGGATGTTCCAGGAACTCGGACTGAACGTCGCTCGCCAGAGCGACAACGCGGCCAACCCCCGCCCGGACAACCGCTCCGGGTGGATGAGCGGCGAGACACCGGACGTCCTCGAGGAGCACCTCTCTCAACCCGAGGGCCTCGCCGACGGCGAGCTGAAGATCCGCCTCTGGGACCCGTCGACGCAGCTCCGCTTCCGGGCGAAGCGGGTCGTGCCGGCCCGCCCGGACGGCGCGCCGAACACGGCCCCGGTCTGTTAGCCGGGGGCTGCGGGCGCGATGATCGAGATCGAAGAGCGCCTGGAGGAACTCGAGCGACTCGGCCTCAGTCGCCGCCTTCGTCTCATCAGCGGCCCACAGGGCCCGACCGTGCTGCTCGAGGGCAAGCCGGTGCTGCTGCTGTGCTCGAACAACTACCTGGGACTCGCCGACCACCCTCAGATCCGGGAGGCGGCTGCTGAGGCCGCCCGCCGCTGGGGCGTCGGAGCGGGAGCATCGAGGCTCGTCTCGGGCTCGATGACGATCCACCGGCGGCTCGAGGAGCGCCTGGCGACCTTCAAGGGAACCGAGTCGTGTCTGCTGTTCGGCTCCGGTTACCTGGCGAACCTCGGTGTGCTCGGCGCGCTGGCCGGGCCCGGCGACACGATCTTCTCGGACGAGCTCAATCACGCTTCGATCATCGATGGCTGCAGGCTCTCCCGCGCGGAGGTCATCGTCTACCGCCACCGCGACGTCGAGCACCTGCAGTGGTGCCTCTCACGCCACGGCGGCCGCGGCGAGCGGGTGATCGCGACCGACTCGGTCTTCTCGATGGACGGCGACATCGCCCCGCTCCCGGAGATCGTCGACCTCGCCGAGCAGTTCGGCGCCCGCACGGTCGTCGACGAGGCCCACGCCGTCGGCAACCTCGGCCCGGGCGGCCGCGGCGCGATCGCACGGGCAGGCCTGGAGGGCGAGGTCGACGTCCTCGTGGGGACGCTCGGCAAGGCGCTCGGCTCATACGGCGCCTACGCGTGCGCGAGCGACGAGATCGTGCGCCTGATGATCAACACCTCGAGGTCGCTGATCTTCTCGACCGCCCCACCGCCGCCCGCCGTCGCCGGCGCGCTGGCCGCGCTGGACCTGCTCGAAGCGCGCCCCCACCGCGTGCGGCGCCTGCGCAGCAACGCCAGGGCGCTCCGCGGCGCGCTGGAGGCCGAGGGCTTCCCGGTCTCAGAGAGCGACATGCACATCGTGCCGCTGATCGTCGGCGACGAGCGCGATGCTCTGAGGATGTGCCAGGAGGCGATCGACCGCGGCGTGTTCGCGCAGGCGATCAGGCCGCCGACCGTTCCAGCCGGCACGGCGCGGCTGCGCCTGGCAGTGATGGCCTCTCACACGCCGGCCGAGCTTGGAAAGGCAGCGGGCGTCCTCGGATCGGTCGCGCGCAGGATCGGTCTTGACCCCGGCGCCATGACCCCCGCCCTCTGCGAGCTCGAGCCGGAGGTCCTCGAGGACGGGGCGGTCCGGATCGAGATGCCCGCGATGCCCCGCGGCCTCGGCGAAGAGGGGCCGAGCCCGGCCACCGAGAGCGCCCCGTTCGACTTCGAGGCCGCGCCGTCGGCTCCGTTCGACGTCGAGCGCGAGACCCGGGTCACACGCGCGGCCTAGCGCCCGGGCAACCGCTCGGCATGCGCGGCCTCTTCATCACCGGCACCGACACCGGCGCCGGAAAGAGCGTCCTGACCGCGTCGCTGCTCGCGGCGATGGCGGAGTCCGGCGAGAGCGTGCTCGCCTACAAGCCCGTGCTGACGGGCCTCGACGAGCCCGGCGAGCCCGGCGCGTGGCCCGCGGACCACGAGCTGCTGGCGCTTGCTTCGGGGATGAGCCAGCTCGAGGTCGCTCCGCTGCGGTTCGGGCCGGCGGTCTCCCCGCACCTCGCAGCCGAGATGGCGGGTGAGGACATCGACGTCGAGCAGCTCGCGGCCCGGGCGCGCGAGATGGGCGCCGCCGGGACACTCCTGGTCGAGGGAGTCGGCGGGCTGCTGGTGCCGCTCAGCGCGCAGGCGAGCGTGCGCGACCTCGCGGCCCTGATAGGCCTTCCGCTGCTGATCGCAGCGCGTCCCGGGCTCGGCACGATCAACCACTCGCTGCTGACGCTCGAGGCGGCGCGGCAGGCCGGCCTGGACGTCAGGGCGATCGTGATGACGCCATGGCCGCAGGATCCCGGGGAGATGGAGCGCTCAAACCGCGACACCGTCGAGCGTGTCGGCGGCGTCCCCGTCCATGTCCTTGCGCGCGTCGCGTCAGCGCAGCGGGCGGACCTGGCCCGCGCCGGGGCGCAGCTTCCCTGGCAGGACTGGCTGTAGACACCGAGCCGAGACCGACAGCCGCCGAGCGCGCGGGCAGGGCCGCCACCGCCGCGTCTATATTCAGCACCACCCGGGGGCTCGCGGGTGGACAAGGACTTCTAACCAGGGGGCATCAGTGCTTGCAAGATCACCTCGCGCCGCAGCAATCCTCGGCGCATCGCTACTCGCGCTGATCGCGTTCCCGGCGGCCGCGAGCGCGACCGTCACCGCGTCCCAGGTCACCTCACCGGCGAACAACGCGATCATCATCAGCGACGCGGGGGTCGAAGCTGGAGGGCAGCTCACCATTCAGGGGACCACTGTCGGCACCGGAAACGTGGCGCTTCGCTGCTACGCCGGCACGGCGCCCACCGATTACATCGCCGTCGCGGAAGCCCCGGTCACGGCGAACGCGTTCGCGATCACGGTCCCGCGCTCCGCGCTCGAATACGCGAGCTGTGTCCTGCGCGCCGTACCGATCGGTGACACCGGCAGCCATCCGCCCGCGCAGGGTGCCCCGTTCCAGGGCCCGCGTGTCCTGAACTCGTCATTCAGCTACTCGCCCGTCGCGGGAGCCTCGAGCGGTTACACCTACGATGCGCTCAGCTCGACGCCCACCGGGTACATGGAAATCGTGTCACTCGGCAACTGCGGCCTGGAGAACTCCGGCCTCTGGAACCCCGTCACGCTCGAACAGAATTACGGCCCGTTCTTCTGCAATGCGGCGCTGTTCGAATCGGACACCACGATCGGGAAGCGCTCGGACCTTCAGGTCGACGGAGCGGACTCCTACAGCCCCCCGGGTATCCACAGCCTCGAACGCCCCGAACACCTGAACCACGCCCTCCCCAGCGCTCCGGTGACCGCCACACGCGCGTTCGACCCGGCAACCGGGCTCGTGACGGTGCACGAGATCTCGCCCATCTTCCGGTGCGCTCCCGAAGCCACCGCACCGCCGACCCCGTCCAGCTGCACGAGCGTCACATCGGCGGGCGTACAGCTGGAACGGACGTGGCAGACGACCAACGAAGACCACGTCGCATGGATGACCGACACGTGGCGCTCGACCAACGGCGTGGCCCACACGATCAAGGCCGACTACTACCAGGAATTCATCGACGGGGCGGACGGCGGCGCCTTCGAGTTCCCCGGCACGGGCGCCTTCGCCAAGACCACCAGTAAAGGACAGACGATCTCGCTTCCTCAGGGCGCCGGCACGATCCTGTTCAAGGTCGACGCGAAAACGCCCGACACCGGCGACAGCCTGTACCCGCAGGGCGCCGCCGTCTACGACAGCGCACCCAGCGAACCGCTGATCGTCAGCTCGCCCAGCACCGGGACCTCGGGCAACTCGTTCGTGATGCCGTATTCGCGCACGATCCCCGCCGGAGGCACGTACACGATGCGGATGGCGTTCGTGCAGGCCTACACGCTCGCGGAAGTCAGCGCTTACGCCGCCGCGGCTCAGGCCAGCTACCCGCCGAGCGTGGCGATCACCTCGCCGCTGGCCGGGGCGCAGTTCAGCAACGCGAGCCCGGTGGTGACCGTCACCGGCACCGCGTCCGACACCGGGGCGCTCGGATCGGTCTCGGTCAACGGCCACGCGGCCGTGCTCGGGTCGGGCGGGGCATGGTCGGCGAACGTGACCCTCACCCCGGGCGCCAACACGATCACGGCCGTCGCGACCGACCAGGCGGGGCTGACCAGGTCCGCGTCGGTCGCCGTCACCTACCGGCGGGTCGCGGTGGGCGCCGTGAGCTCCGGCAGGGGAGTTGTCGCATTCACGCTCGCGTGCCAGGGCGTGCCCGGGTCCACGTGCGCCGTCGCCTCCACGCTGACCACGGTCGAGCGCAGGCGCGCGAAGAGGATCATCGGCGTCGCCGCGAGGAAGCTCAAGACGACCTCGCGAACGGTCACCGTCGGGTCGGCGGGCACGAACATCCCCGCCGGAAAGAGCGTGCGGGTCACGATCCGCCTGAACGCGACGGGCCGCTCCCTGCTCGCCCGCTTCCACAGGCTCCCCGCGACCCTGCGGGTGACCCTGAAGGGCACGCCGTCGGCGGCGATGCTGAGCAAGACGATCACCGTCAAACCGGCGCCGAGGCGCAAACACTGATCGACGGCTGCTGCCGCAGCTACCGGGCGGCGGCAGCGGCGACCATCGCGTCCGTCACGCGCGCGAGGTCCTCGGGCCCTGTCACATACGGCGGCATCGCGTAGATCAGGTTCCTGAAGGGGCGCAGCCAGACGCCTCGGTCGACCGCGGCGGCGCTCGCCGCGGCGATGTCGACGTCCTCGTCGAGTTCGATCACGCCGATCGCGCCGAGCACGCGCACATCTGCGACCCCCGGCATCCCCCGCGCCGCCTCGAGCCCTGCCCGCATCCCTGCCTCGATGGCGCGGACGCTCTCTCGCCAGCTCCCGTCCGCCAGCAGATCCAGCGACGCGAGCGCGACGGCGCATGCCAGCGGGTTGCCCATGAAGGTCGGGCCGTGCATCAGCCCGCCGCCCTCGCCCGCCGAGACCGCCTGCGCGACCCGCGGTGTGCAGAGCGTCGCGGCGAGCGTCATGTAGCCGCCGGTCAGCGCCTTCCCCACGCACATCACATCCGGGGCGACGCCGGCATGCTCACAGGCGAACAGTGCGCCCGTCCGCCCGAAGCCCGTGGCGATCTCGTCGAGGATCAGCAGCAGGCCGTGCTCGTCGCACACCTCGCGCATCAGCGCCACGCACTCGGGCGAGTGAAAGCGCATCCCGCCCGCGCCCTGCACGACCGGCTCCATGATGACCGCGGCGAGCTCCGCCGACTTGCCGTCCGCGAGCTCACGCACGCCGCTCGCCCAGTCCTGCGGCAGGCCCTCCGCGAAGCCGCCGGGCGGCCGGGCGGCGAACACGTGCGACGCGAGCACCCCTGCGAACATCGAGTGCATCCCGCCTACCGGGTCACACACCGCCATCGCGCCGGCCGTGTCCCCGTGGTATCCGCCGCGGACCGTCAGCAGGCGCGTTCGCTCGGGACGCCCGACGGCTCGCTGATATTGCAGCGCGATCTTGATCGCGACCTCCACCGAGACGCTTCCCGAGTCGGCGAGGAAGACGCGCTGCAGGCCGTCCGGTGCGATCTGCGTGAGCCGCTCGGCGAGCAGCACGGCGGGTTCATGCGTGAGGCCGCCGAACATGACGTGGGCCATCTTCTCGAGCTGGCCGCGGGCCGCCGCGTCGAGCGCCGGGTGACGGTAGCCGTGTATCGCGCACCACCACGAGGACATCCCGTCGATCAGCTCGCGGCCGTCCGCGAGCGTGAGGCGCACGCCGTCCGCGCTCGCGACCGGCAGCGGCGCGAGAGCCGGCGGCAGCGCGCCATAGGGGTGCCACACGCGCTCGTGGTCGAGCGCGAGCAGATGACCCCAGTCGGTCAGCGGTGCCTAGCCCTCGTAGAGGACGAAGTCGCGCTTGCGCGCGCCGCACACCGGGCAGAACCAGGTGTCGGGGATCTCGGCGAACGGAGTCCCCGCGGGGATGCCGCCGTCGGGGTCTCCTTCCTCGGGATCGTAGATGTAGCCGCATGACTCGCAGATCCATTGTGCGAGCGTCTCGGTGGCACTCATGCGCTGTGACTCTCCTTGCTCTTGCTCACGCGCGACAGACTACCGACCGGTAGGGTCAGCCGATGCCCGCCGACGATGACGAACGAGCTCCGGGAGCCCGGCCAGAACTACAACCCGGGCCCGCCGGTCAAGCCGCGCCAGGCGGCGTCGGTGATCGTTCTGCGCGGGGGCGAGGAGAGCCTTGAGGTGCTGCTCGTGCAGCGCACCCCCAAAGCGCGCTTCATGGGCGGCGTCTGGGTGTTCCCGGGCGGCGCCGTGGATGCCGAGGAGGGCGCCGGCGACAGCGCGCACCGCGCGGCGGCGATCCGCGAGCTGCGCGAGGAGGCCGCGATCACCGTCGGCGATCCCGCAGGCCTGGTCAAGTTCTCGCGCTGGATCACGCCCAAGGAGGTGCAGATCCGCTTTGACACCCACTTCTTCCTTGCCGAGCTGCCCGACGGCGAGGTTGCCGAGATCGACGGTGAGGAGTGCGTTGACCTCGGCTGGTTCACGCCCGGCCGGGCGCTTGAGGCGCACGCCGAGCAGAAGCTCGCGCTCGTGTTCCCGACGATCAAGCACCTGGAGCAGCTGCGCGAGTTCGCCTCGGTGTCGCAGCTGCTGGAGTACGCCTCCGGGCGGGAGGTCCTCCCGATCGAGCCGCACGTCATCGTCGAAGGCGAGGTCGCCCGGATCCTGCTGCCCGGCGAGCCGGGCTACGAGGACGCCTAGGGCTGCTGCTGCTGCTGGGCCGCGATCACGTGCGTGACCGCGTTGATCAGCGCGAGGTGTGTGAACGCCTGCGGGTAGTTGCCGAGGTGGCGCCCGGAGGATGCCTCGAGCTCCTCGGCATACAGCTCAAGCGGAGATGAGTAGGAGAGCAGGCGCTCGCACAGGTGCTCGGCGTCGCGGTGCTCGCCGATCTCCGACAGGGCTGAGACGAGCCAGAAGGAGCAGATCAGGAACGTGCCCTCCTCCCCGTCGAGCCCGTCGTCGGTCTCATCCGTGCGATAGCGCATGACGAGCCCACCCTCGGTCAGCTCGTCGCGGATCGCCGTGACCGTTGCGCGCACGCGCTCGTCGTGGGGCGGCAGGAAGCGCATCAGCGGCACGAGCAGGTTCGAGGCATCGAGCGCGTCCGTGTCGTAGTGCTGGCGGAACACGCCGCGGTTGTCGACGCCGCGCGTGAGGATGTCCTCGCGGATTTCATCGGCGATGGCCTGCCACCTGTCGACGTGCTCGGTGTGGCCGCGCCTTTCGGCGAGGCGCGCCCCGCGGTCCATCGCGACCCAGCACATCAGCTTGGAGGAGACGTAGTGGCGCGGCTCGCCGCGGGCCTCCCAGATGCCCTGGTCCGGCTCGCGCCATGCCTTCGCGGCGCATTCGACCTGGTCGGTGAGCACGGGCCACAGCCGCTCGGGAATGTGGTCGCGCTTCTTGGAGTGCAGGTAGACGGAGTCCAGCACGGCCCCGAAGACGTCGTTCTGGCGCTGGTCGTAGGCCCCGTTGCCGATCCTCACGGGCCGCGCGCCCTCATAGCCCTTGAGGTGGTCGAGCGTCGACTCCTGCAGCTCTTTCTCGCCGCGGATGCCGTACATGATCTGCAGCGAGCCGTCGTCGTTGCGCTCCATGTCGGCCACGTACTGGATGAAGTCGTCGGCCTCCCAGTTCAGGCCGAGCGCGTGCAGCGCCCACAGCGTGAACGACGCGTCCCGCATCCAGCAGAAGCGGTAGTCCCAGTTGCGTTCGCCGCGCGGTGTCTCCGGCAGCGAGGTCGTCGGCGCGGCGACGAGCGCGCCGGTCGGCATGAACGTCAGGCCCTTCAGGACGAGTGCGGAGCGCTGCAGGTGAAAGCGCCACGGGTGGTCCGGGTAGGTGCCGTCGGCGAGCCACGAGCGCCAGAAGTGGTTCGTGCGCGCCATGTGGCCTTTGGCCTGCTGCACGGTGTGCGGGCCGCCGAGCCCCTCCGTCCAGGACAGCGCGCAGAAGCACTTCTCCCCCTCGACCATCGTGTGCCGGCCGTGCACGCGGTTGCCCTCGATGCCCATGCGGATGTCGCTGAAGAGCCGGAACGTCGTGACGTCGTCGGTGGCGTCCATCATGCAGACGCCGTCCTCCCCGGTCTCCACCACGCTCCAGCGCGCGGGAGCCCTGCCGTAGTCGAGCATCGGCTCGCAGACCGTCTCGACCTGCACCTGGCCCTGGATGCATTCGACGAGGCGAACCAGGAGGTGATCTGCGTCGTAGTCCGTCGGCGGCCGGGTGTGGCTCGAGCCGTGCTTGTTGTCGTGCCACGGCCCGATCGTGAGGGCGTCCACGACGCGCAGCCAGCCCTGCGGCGTCATCCATGTCGTCTCGATGACGTTCGTGCCCGGTATGTAGCGCCTGCCCGCGGGCACGTAGACGCCGTAGGGCCCGACCCTCCACGTGCCGGCTCCGCGGTCGAGCAGCGCGCCGAACACCGAGGGAGAGTCGAAGTACGGCAGGCACATCCACTCGATCGAGCCGTCGGAGGCGACGAGCGCCCCGGTGTGGCAGTCCGACAGGAAGCCGTAGTCGGCGATCGGGGGGAACGGCGAGTCGCGGCTGGACGCGGCCGAGCCGTTGTTCGACGGGACCGCCCATCCCGCCGTCGCGGCCGTGAGGCGATCGAATCCGCCCACCTCTACCAGGCCCCGAGATCGAATTGGAGGCGCTCCACTCCGTCCGGCAGCGCGCCCTCCTGGTCAAGCTTGTCCAGGTGCGCGGCGAGCGTCACCGATGCGGCGGGGCGCAGCTGCGGCGGTACGTCCGACCATGCGGCGTCGAGCAGCTCGTCGGTGCTCCGCTTGCCCTGCGCGAGGGCCTCGCGCAGCGCCTGCTCGCGGGCTCCGCGGTGGGCGATGTATTCGCTTCAGCTTCGCGGCGGGATCCCACACGGCCGGGCCGTGGCCCGGGCAGATGACCGAGAAGTCCTCGCGCTCGAGCAGCCGGCCGAGAGCGTCCATGTAGCTGGACAGCGCGCCCGGGTAGGGGGCGACGAAGACGCTGCCCTCTCCGAGCACCGCGTCCCCGCTGAAGCACGCGCCGGAGCCCACGAGCGAGAAGTGGTCGACGGCGTGGCCGGGCGTGGCGACGGCCTGCAGCGGACCGAACATGGCGCCGTCGGCGAGCGTCACGTCGACGTCGCCTGAACCGGCGGCGAGCGGTGCTGGATGCAGGCTGAGCAGCTGCTCGACCGCTTCGTCGTGGTCGTGGTGGCGGTGGGTCAGGGCGACGCCTCCCAGGCCCCCGCGGTCGTCTATCGCCTGAAGGATGCGCACGAGGTGCTCATCGAGCAGCGGGCCCGGGTCGATTACCCATGCAGGACCGCGCCCGATCACCCACGTGTTGGTCCCCGAGAGCGTGAGTGGCCCGGGGTTCTCGGCCCTGAGCCGCACGATGTCCTGACGCGCCAGGCGCTCGGACTCGTCCTCGTGAGGGCCTGGCTGCGTGCTCACGGGCGCGACGTTAGCAAGCGCCGCGCCCGTTGCAGCCTGGCGTTCCTAGCGTGAGCGGGAGGACGAGCGCGAGCGCTTGCCCGAACCCGAGCCGTTGCGCTCGCTGCGGGGAGCGCCGGAGCGTCCTGCAGGGCGAGCGCCCTGACGGGGGCGCCCTGAGCCGTTTGAGGGCCTGGGGCGCGATCCGCCGTTGCGGCTCGAGCCGCCTGCCTGCGAGCTCATGCCCGCGAGCTCGAGCTCGCGGTCCAGTCCGAGCCCGCGGATCATGCCCGCGAGTTCGGCGCTCTGGTCGCGTGCGACCAGCGTCACGCCGACTCCGCTCGCTCCGGCTCGGGCGGTGCGCCCGATTCGGTGAACGTAGTCGTCGCGCGTCGCCGGTATGTCGTATTGGATGACGTGCGTGATGCCGGCAACGTCGATGCCGCGCGCGGCGACGTCCGTCGCCACGAGGGTGTCGACGACGCCCGCCTCGAAGTTCGCGAGGGCCCGCTCACGCTGGCCCTGCGACTTGTCGCCGTGCATCGCGACAGCGTGAACGCTGCTGCTCGCAAGGCGCTTGACGAGGCGGTCGGCCCCGCGCTTGGTGCGCACGAACACGAGCGTCAGCCCGCGCTCGGCCTTGGTCAGCTCGGCGACCAGGCGCTCGACCTTGCCCTCGTGCGAGACGCTGACGAAGCGATGCTCGACGTCGCCTTTGCGCTCGGCCGAGTGGGCGTGCTCGTGACGGCGCGGGCTCGTGGTGTAGGCCTTGGCGACACGCCCGACCTCTCCCTCGAGCGTCGCCGAGAAGAGCAGCGTCTGGCGGTTCTGCGCGGTCATCTTCACGATCCGGTCCACGACGGGCTTGAAGCCCATGTCGAGCATCCGGTCCGCCTCGTCCAGGACGAGGATGCGCACGCGGCTGCAGCGAGACGTCACGGCGGTCGATCAGGTCGAGCAGTCGCCCGGGCGTCGCCACGAGGATGTGCGCGCGGCCTGCGAGCCGCGCCTGCTTGACGATCCCGGCCCCGCCGTAGACGGCGGCGATGGACAGTGCCCTGGCGTGGGCTATCGGGCGAAGCTCCTCGACGATCTGGAGCGCGAGCTCCCGTGTCGGGGCGAGGATCAGCGCTGACGGGCGTGCGTCTGTGTCCCTCATGCGAGAGACCAGCGGCACGCCGAATGCGAGTGTCTTACCGGACCCCGTCGGTGACTGGGCGAGCACGTCGTGCCCAGCGAGGATGTCCGGGATGACCATGCTCTGCACGGCGAAGGGCTTCTCTATGCCCATGCTCGCGAGCTCGGTCACGACGGCCTCGGACACGCCGAGGCCGGCGAATGATGCGTCCTTCATGTGGTACTCCTTCTGGCGACCCGATGGTCGCCGCTGCGGATGGAGATTCGACTGACCCCATCCGCGCTCGGAGCGCCAACAAAGACAAAGAACCTCACGGACGACTTCGCCGCCCGTAAACAGACCGTAGCAGCACGTTCGCTGCCCGCCCGGCGCTGGGCGGGCAGCTGCGTGGGGCCCTCCCCGCTAGGCCAGGGAGGCCATCACGTGCTTGATGACCGTGTAGTCCTCGATCGAGTAGACGCTGAGGTCCTTGCCGTAGCCGGACTCCTTGAACCCGCCGTGCGGCATCTCCGAGACGAGCGGGATGTGGTCGTTGATCCACACGCATCCGAACCGCAGCGCCTTGGAGACGCGCAGCGCGCGGCCCACGTCGCGGGTCCAGACCGAGGAGGCCAGGCCGTAGCGGGTCGCGTTCGCCCATGCGATCGCCTGCTCCTCGTCGCTGAAGCGCTGGACGGTGATGACTGGCCCGAAGATCTCCTTCTGGATCATCTCGTCGTCCTGCTGCAGGCCGGCGACGACGGTCGGCTCGACGAAGAACCCGGGGCGGTCGGCGGCGGCGCCTCCGGTCACGATCTCCGAGTGCCCCGGCTTGCGCTCGAGGAAGCCGGTCACGCGCTCGCGCTGTTTCGCCGAGTTGACCGGGCCGAGCGTCGTCTCGGGCGAGAGCGTGTCGCCGATCACGAGCCCCTTCGCCTGGTCGGCGAGGCCCGCTACGACATCGTCGTAGACGTTGCCGGCGGCGAGCACGCGCGTCGCGGCGGTGCAGTCCTGCCCGGCGTTGTAGTAGCCGGTGCCCGCGATCGTTTCCAGCGCGCTCTCGAGGCTGACGTCGTCGAACACGATCACCGGTGCCTTGCCGCCGAGCTCGAGGTGGACCCTCTTGAGCGTGTCGGCGGCGGTCCGGGCGAAGTGCTTGCCGGTGTCCACCGAGCCCGTCAGGCCGATCATGTCGACCTCGGGGTGTGAGATCAGCGCCTGGCCGGTCGGCTGCCCGGGGCCCATCACGATGTTCAGCACGCCCTTCGGCAGGATGTCCGCCGCGAGTTCGGCGAGCCTGATCGTGGTGACCGGGGTCGTCTCGGCCGGCTTCAGGACGATCGTGTTGCCGGCGGCGAGCGCGGGGCCGATTTTCCAGACCGCCATCATCAGCGGGTAGTTCCACGGCGTCACCTGGCCGATCACGCCGACGGCTTCACGGCGGATCATCGAGGTGTAGCCCTCCATGTACTCGCCTGCGGCCCTGCCCTCGAGTGTGCGCGCGGCGCCCGCGAAGAACCGCAGGTTGTCGGCCATGACGGGGATTTCGTCGTTGGTGGCGGCTTCGATCGGCTTGCCGGCGTTCAGAGCCTCAAGGCGCGCGATCTCGTTCCCGTGCTCCTCGATCAGGTCGGCGAGCGCGAGCAGCACCGTGGAGCGCTGGGCGGGCGTGGTGTTCGACCAGCCGTCGAACGCCCGGCGCGCGGCCATCACGGCCTGGTCGACTTCCTCGGGGGTGGAGATCGGGGCGCGCGCCATCTCCTCGCCGGTGGCGGGGTTCAGCACGGCTTCGGTCTCACCCTGGGGGGCGACGCTCTCGCCGTCGATGAAGTTCCTAAGCGTGTCGGTGGTGGTGGCCATCACGAATCTCCTCGTCGGTTTGTGGTCGTTTGCTCGCCCTGCGGGCTACTGCAGTCCTGTTGCGCGTCAGATCGCGGCCGCGATCCCGAGCGCCTCCGCGACGGCCGGGTGGGTGATCTCGCCCCTGTCGACGTTCATCCCCGCCTTCAGGCTGGGGCTCGCCTCGAGCGCCTCATCGATGCCGCGGTCCGCGAGCTCGATCACGTACGGCAGCGTCGCGTTGGTGAGCGCGTAGGTGGAGGTGATCGGCACCGCGCCCGGCATGTTCGCCACGCAATAGTGGGTGATGCCGTCGACCTCGAACGTGGGGTCCGAGTGCGTCGTCGGCCGCGAGGTCTCAAAGCACCCGCCCTGGTCGATCGACACGTCGACGAGCACGGCTTCGGGCTTCATCAGTTTCAGCTGCTCGCGCGTGACGACGTGGGGAGCCCTGCCGCCGTGGATCAGGACGGCGCCGATCACCAGGTCCGCGTGCGGCAGCATCTCCTCGATCGCCAGCGTCGAGGAGTACACGGTGGACGCCCGGCCTGCGAACGCGACTTCGAGCTCGCGCAGGCGGTCGATCGAGCGGTCGAAGACGAACACGTCGGCCTGCATCCCGATCGCGATGAAGGCCGCGTTCATGCCGACGACGCCGCCGCCGATCACGAGCACGGTCGCCGCCGCCACGCCGGGCACGCCGCCGAGCAGGATCCCGCGGCCGCCGAGCGGCTTCTCGAGCATGAAGGCGCCGGCCTGCGTCGCGATCTTGCCGGCGACCTCGCTCATCGGCGCGAGCAGCGGCAGCCGCCCCTCGTCGTCGACGACCGTCTCGTAGGCGATGCAGCGCGCGCCGGAGGCCATCAGGCCCTTCGCGAGGTCCGGCTCGGCGGCGAGGTGCAGGTACGTGAAGAGGGTCTGTCCCTCGCGCAGCATCTCGACCTCGACGGCCTGGGGCTCCTTGACCTTCAGCACGAGCTCTGCCTCGGCGAACACGGCGGCCGCGTCGGGGACGATGCGCGCGCCCTGCGCCTGGAACTGCGCGTCGCTCATCGCGCTGCCGTCGCCGGCCCCGGACTGCACAAGGACCTCGTGCCCGCGCCCGGCGAGCTCGCGGACGCCGGCCGGGGTGATCGCTACGCGGTACTCGTCGGTCTTGATCTCCGTCGGAATCCCGATCCTCATCCGCTCCCCGCTCCTTCCGCCGGCACCCGGCCATGTCTGCGCCCGGGTTGGGCGCGTTGATTAGAGAATATGTTCATCGAGCTATCTCGCGCCCGCGGAGCGCGAGCCAGAACTCGATGCGGTCCCTGGCGCTCGCGAGGTCTCGCCCGGTCAGCTCTTCAACGCGGCGCATCCGGTAGCGCAGCGTGTGCCGGTGGCAGTAGAGAGCGGCGGCCGCCTTCTCCCAGTGCCCGTTGTGCTCGATGAACACGTCGAGCGAGCGAACGAGCTCGTCGCCGTAGTCGCCCTCGCCCTGTTCGATCGGGCCGAGCACGTTGCGGCAGTAGGAGCTGAGCGCCTCGTCGTCCTGCAGCGAGAGCAGCAGGTGGAAGGACCCGAGGTCCTGGTAGGTCGCGACATCCGGGCCGTCGCCGTTGCGCATCCGCGCGGCCTCGAGCGCGCAGCGGGCCTCGTGGAAGGCCATCCGCAGCGCATGCGTGGCGGCGGGCCGGCTGACCGCGGCGGGGACCGAGCCGAAGCGGGACGCGAGCTCGCTGCGGATCCTTCGCGCGAGGTCGAGCTCGCCGATGCCGTCCGAGCCGATCACGACGCACAGCAGCGGTCCGCGAATCGCAACGAGGCTCGGGATTTTCGAGCTCTGCAGGATCCGTTCGACGGGCGCCGCGACGGCGCTCGGGTCCTGCGGGCGGAACGCGAGCACCGCGATCCGCTCGCCGATCCCGAACGGCCTCAGGCGGGCCTGCACGTCCTCCGGGTAGAGGTGCCCGGAGAGCACCTCCGACGAGGACGTCCCCGGCCATGTTGCGCTGGAGCATTTCGTAGCGTTCCTCGAGCCGCTGCGCGAACGCTCGCTCGGTGATCGCGATGAACGGAAGCTCGTACGGCACCTCGAACAGCGGGAACTCGCGGGCGCGCGCGGCGCTGACGAGCGCCGCCGGGATCCGCTTGTGGGCGAAGCCGGTCCCGAACCCGAGTCCGGCTATCTGATGGTCGGCGAGGCGCTCGATGTATTCACGCTGCGCCTTGGCGCCCTCGAGCTGCATGCCGGTGCTGAGCAGCAGCTCGCCGCCTTTCAGCCACGGCGTCGGGTCCTCGAGCTCGGTGCTGTGCACCCAGCTGACGTG
The DNA here is from genome assembly GCA_963826345.1 of uncultured Solirubrobacteraceae bacterium. GTDB lineage: Bacteria > Actinomycetota > Thermoleophilia > Solirubrobacterales > Solirubrobacteraceae > Palsa-744. Next base: position 12,283 of record CAWGWU010000012.1, on the reverse strand, counting down.
GCGATCGGCGGACTCCTGGCCTGAGACGAGTGTCAGCCCAAGCTCGCCGATCAGGCTGGCGACAGTGAGCTCCAACTCTCAATCCGCTCCGAGGCCTCGGTGAGCACGGGGCGGAGGATGGCCTCGATCTCCTCGAACTGCTCCTCCCCTGCGATGAGCGGCGGCGAGAGCTGGATGATCGGGTCGCCACGATCGTCGGTCCGGCAGATCAGGCCGCGCCTGAACAGCTCGCCCGAGAGGAAGCCCCGCAGGAGCTCCTCCGCCTCGTGGGAGTTGAAGGTCTCCTTCGTGTCCCTGTCCTTGACGAGCTCGATCGCGTGGAAGTAGCCGGCCCCGCGGACGTCGCCGACGATCGGCAGGTCGCGCAGGCTGTCGAGCATCTCGCGGAAGCGGCCCTCGTTGGCGAGCACGTGGCCGCACAGGTCCTCGCGCTCGATGATGTCCATGTTGGCGCTTGCGACCGCGCACGCGACGGGGTGACCGCCGAAGGTGAAGCCGTGGTTGAAGAGCTCCTTGCCGTGCATGAAGGGCTCTGCGATGTGGTCGCCGGCGATGACCGCGCCGAGCGGCGCGTAGGCGGAGCTGATGCCCTTCGCCGTCGTGATGATGTCCGGCTGGTAGCCGAAGCGCTCGCAGCCGAAGTAGTGGCCGAGGCGCCCCCAGGAGCAGATCACCTCGTCGGAGATCAGCAGCACCCCGTAGCGGTCGCAGATCTCGCGCACTCGCTGGAAGTAGCCCTCGGGCGGGACGAAGCATCCGCCGCCGTTCTGCACCGGCTCGAGGATCACCGCGGCGACGGTCTCGGGCCCGGCGAATTCGATCGCCTCCTCGATCGCGTCGGCCGCCCACAGCGGCTCGTGATCTTCGGGCAGCCGGTAGGAGTTGGTGTTCGGGACGTGGATCCCGCCGGGCGTGAGCGGCTCGAACGGCTGGCGCAGCGGCTGCAGGCCTGTCGCGGTGAGCGCGCCCATCGTGACGCCGTGGTAGGCGAGCTTGCGCGAGATGATCTTGTGGCGCAGCGGCTCGCCCTTGGCCTTGTGGTAGGCCTTCGTGAGCTTCCACGCCGACTCGACGGACTCAGAGCCGCCGGAGGTGAAGAAGACGCGGTTCAGGTTCCCGGGAGCGAGGCCGGCGATCCGTGTCGCGAGCTCGATCGCGCGGGGATGCGCGTAGCTCCAGTTGGTGTAGAACGCGAGTTCGTCGGACTGTTCGGCGGCGGCCTCGCCGAGCTCCTTGCGCCCGTAGCCGATGTTCACGCAGAACAGGGCCGAGAGCCCGTCCAGGTAGCGCTTGCCGTGTTCGTCGTAGACGTAGCAGCCCTCGCCGCGGACGATCACCGGCACGTCGGCATCGGCGTAGGTGCCCATGCGCGTGAAGTGCATCCAGAGATGCCGCTTCGCCTGCTCTTGGAGATCGCTGGACATTGGGGACAACGGTACTCCACCCGGTGTGCGCGGCTCAAGCCACCGCGAGTTCAAGATGCCCTGCGGCGATTGTACCGAATGTACAGTCCCCGGACCCTGGTTTGGGACTTGCGCCACTTGCGAAGGTACCCGTCCCGGACATAGGTTCAGCCAATCATCTCGCCCATGGCGTAACTTTCGCCACGAGCGCAGCCGATTTCGCCCCGCCTACGAGAGGAGCAGCAGATGGCGACCGAAGGTCAAGTCCCGCCGGGAGGCACGTCATCCCACCCTGGAGTGATGGACAAGGGGCTGAAGAAGGGGGCCATCAGCTACGTCTCCAACGTCGTGATCGGGGTCGCCTCGACCGCGCCCGCGTACTCGCTCGCGGCAACACTGGGCCGGTCGTGGCCGTCGGGGCGGTCGGCGTTCACGCACCCGCGGTGCTGCTCGTCGCGTTCATCCCGATGCTGCTCGTCGCCGTCGGCGTACAAATACTTCAACCGCGCCGACCCCGACGCCGGGCACCACGTTCGCGTGGACGACGCGGGCGGTTGGCCCGCTGACGGGCTGGATGAACGGCTGGGCGATCTTCCTGGCCGACCTGGTCGTGATGGTCTCCCTCTCGGACATCGCCGCGATCTACACCTTCAAGCTCTTCGGCTTCACCGAACTCGGCGAATCGAAATGGGCGATCATCATCGTGGCGGTGCTGTGGATCGTCCTGATGACATGGATCTGTTACCGCGGCATCGAGCTGTCGGCGAAAATCCAGGCGATCCTGCTCGGGACCGAGGTCGCGATCCTCGCGCTGTTCTCTGTCGTCGCGTTCATCAAGGTGTTCGGAGGCAACATCCCGCCCGCCCATGCGCTCGTGGAAAACGAAGCGACAGGGAAAATGGAACTGCACCACTACGCGTCGGTGAAGCCGTCGCTGAGATGGCTGAATCCGTTCGCCCTGAACTTGAACGACCTGATCGTCGCGCTGCTGATCGGGTTCTTCATCTACTGGGGCTGGGACTCCGGCGTCGCCGTGAACGAGGAGTCCGAGGACCCCGCGAACGGCCCCGGCAAGGCGGCGGTCGTCTCGACCATCCTGCTCGTGCTGATCTACGTCATCGTCTCCGCAGCGGCGGTGGCGGTGCATGGACCCGAATTCCTGGTGGACAACGAAAGCGACGTCCTGAACGCGCTCGGCGGCAACGTCCTTGGCAGCACCCTGAACAAGCTCCTGATCATCACGGTGCTGACGTCCGCGTCCGCCTCCACCCAGACGACGATCCTGCCAACAGCCCGAACGACGCTGTCGATGGCCCACTGGAAAGCCGTCACCTCGCTGCTGTCGCGCGTGCACAAAAAGTTCCTGACGCCGACCGTTTCGACGATCGGGTTCGGCCTGCTCTCGATCATCCTCACGATCATCGTGCTGCTGGCATCCGAAAGCGTGCTCAAGGCCTCTATCTCGGCCGTCGGGTTCCCGATCTGCTTCTACTACGGCTGGACGGGTGTGGCGTGCGCGATCTACTACCGGCATGAGTTGAAAAAATCAGCGAGGAACCTGATCCTGCTCGGCATCGCTCCACTGGTCGGGGGCCTCGCGATGTGGGCGGTCGGAGTGAAGGCCGCGTTCTACTACGGCAAGGTCGAAAACGGCGGCGAAAAGTTCCTTGGAGTAGCGACGCTGCCGCTGTGGATGGGCATCGGCGGCATGATCCTGGGCGGAGTCATCATGATCTTCTCCAGGCCGCTGTTCAAGGAGTTCTTCTCGCGCAAGCGCGAAGTAGCCCCCGCCGGAATTCTCGACGAGCCCGCCTCGGCGATCCTGCCGGCGCCGGTCGAGTTCTGATCGTCGGCTGACCCTCCCCTGGCCGGCTGTTCGGCCCGGGGAGGGAGCGGTCGCCAGGATGGGAACGATGCTTTCACGCGCGGACCTGGTGGCGTTCGTTGCGAGCGAAGACCTCGACGCTTCAGCCCGTTTCTACGGCGACGTACTCGGGTTCGAGCTCGTCGAATCGAGCGCGTTCGCGAACGCCTATGACGCGAACGGCACGCAGCTGCGCGTCACCCTGGTGGAGAACCTCACGCCGGCTCCGTACACGGTGCTGGGATGGCGCGTGCCGGACATCCGCGCGGCGATCGCTCATCTCGCCAAAGCCGGCGTGCAGTTCCTGCGCTTTGAGAGCATGGAGCAGGACCAGGACGGGATCTGGACGGCTCCGAGCGGCTCCCTGATCGCATGGTTCGCCGACCCTGACGGCAACATGCTCTCCCTGCAACAGGCGCCACAACGCTGATCCGCAGCGGCGCGGGACAGCCCTCTTAGGCGATGAGCTCCATCTTGCCGGTGGGCGAGCCCATCTCGGCCAGCAGGTCAAGGAACGGCTTGGGCGGGAACGCCTCGGGGCCGAGCACGCCGGTCCCCTTCCAGGTGCCCTTCGCGAGCAGCTCGAGCGCGACCACGGGGTTGATGGCCGTCTGCCAGACGACCGCCTGGCTGCCGTACTCGCGCATCGTGGTCTCGTTGTCCACCACGTGGTAGAGGTAGGTCGATCTCGGCAGGCCGTCGACTCCGGTGCCCGTGACCCAGGTGCCCGCGCAGGTGCGCCCGCTCATGCGGTCGCCGAGCGTCGCGGGGTTGGGCAGCGCCGCGGCGACCACGTCTCGCGGGGAGACCATCGTGCCGCGGACGGAGACCGGGTCAGTCGAGTCAAGGCCGAGTTTGTGAAGCGTCGAGAGGACGTCGATGAACTCCTGGCCTAGGCCGTACTTGAACGTCACGCGCTCACAGTCGACCCAGCGCGGGATCAGGACGACCTCCTCGTGCTCGACGTTCACGCATTCGACGGGCCCTATGCCCTCGGGGAAGTTGAATGTCTCGGGCTCCGAGAAAGGCGCGGTCGTGTAGAAGCCGCGTTCGCGCTCCCAGATCAGCGGCGGGTTCAGGCACTCCTCGATGGTGGTCCAGATCGAGAACGTCGGCGCGAAGTCATAGCCCTCGACGACGAGGTCGGCGCCGTCGCGCACGCCGACTTCCGCGATGCTGGAGAAGAGCTCGTCGGCCGCGTGCCGGGCGAAGACGTCCGACAGGCCCGGCTCGACGCCGATGCCCACAAGCGCGAGAACGCCGGCGCTCTCCCACTGCTCGTGCATCTCGAGCTGTTTGTCCCCGAGTTTCTCGCCGGGCAGCTCGTACGGGCGCTCCGGGTGAGGGTGCGACAGCGTCATCGCCATGTCCAGGTAGGTGACCTTCGCGTCGAAGGCCGCGGCGAAAATCGGCTCGTTGAAACGGGGGTCGCACGCGTTCAGCACGGCGTCCGGCCTCACGCGCTCGATCAGCGCGACGAGGTCCTCGCGGCTTGACGCGTCCACGCGCTCGGCGCTGAATCGGTCGGGCTCCCCGAGGCGGTCGGCGGCCACCTGCGCGCTCTCGATCGCGACGTCGGCGAGAACGACATGGTCGAACACCTCGCGCCGCTGCGCGATCGCCGCAAATGCCGCTCCGACGCCTCCGGCGCCGACAACCAGGACCCTCATGAGCAGGAGTCTGACGGATACGGCCCGAGCGTGGTGCCAGCCCGACCGTGCAGGCGCGGCGTGGCACCGGGCGCCTCACGTATGCTGCCCCGATCAGTTTGGCCCAGAACACCTTCAGGCCGTGAGCACCGGTCTCCCCACCCCGCCGCCCCTGCCGCCCGTGTCCTCCGCATCCTCTGCCGAGGGCGCGCGGGCGCGCAGCGAGCGCTCATCCCGGCGAACAGCGGTCGCTGAACGCTGGGCGCGTTCGCCTGCGCTCGCCGCCAAGGAGATCGCGCTCGCCGCGCTGGCGGGCGTGGCGCTCGCGATCATCACCAGCTGGCCCCTGATCCTGCACATGGGCAGCCACATCTCGCCGGACCTCGGCGATCCGGTGCGGACGGCGTGGCAGATCGCGTGGGTCGGGCACGCGATGCTCAACGACCCGCAGCATCTGTTCGACTCGAACGCGTTCTACCCGCACCCGCTCAGCCTCGCGTTCTCGGATTCCCTGATCGGTTATGGGCCCGCCGCATGGTTCGGCTCCGGGACCGTCGCGGCGCTGGTCCGCTACAACCTGCTGTTCCTCTGGGCCTGGGCGTTCGCCTTCTTCGGCGCCTACCTGCTCGCACGCGAGGTCGGCCTCGGCAAGATCGGCGGCTTCGCCGCCGGCGCGGCCTTCGCATATGCGCCCTACAGGGTCACCGAGGCGGGCCACCTGCACGTAATCTCATCGGGAGGTCTGCCGTTCGCGCTGTTCCTGCTGCTGCGCGGCTACCGGCGCTCGTCCGCGGGCCTGGTGCTCGCGGGCTGGGCGGTCACGGCGTGGCAGATCAGCCTCGGTTTCACGCTCAGCCTGCAGTTCACCTACCTGCTGGCGATCCTCGGGGCGATCGCGATCATCTACTGGTGGCGCGGCAAGGGCACCCCGGGCGCCGAGCCCGCTGAGGCCAAGGCCGGCGGCGGCCGCTCGCGCGGCCCGCTGATGGCACGGCGGATCCTCGTCGTGACGCTGATCGGCGTCGGGCTGTGCGCCATCGTCGGCATCTACCAGTCCCGCCCGTACCTGAAGATCTCGCAGGACTATCCGAACGCGAAGCGCTCGATCAAGGAAGTCAAGAACTACTCCTCGGGCCCCGCGGCATGGTTCGCGGCATCCTCCGAGAACCGGATCTGGGGCCCGATCACGGCGCCGGCACGCAACCACGTGCACTCCAAGAACGAGGACGTCTTCTTCCCCGGCGGGGTCATCTTCGTGCTCGCCGTCATCGGGCTGATGGCGCCGTTCTACACAAGGCGATTGCGCATCGGGCTGGCGGTCGGGATCGTCACGGTCTCCGTGCTCGCGCTCGGCATGGGCCTGACGGGCGGGGGCTGGCCCTACAAACTGCTCTACGACTTCGCACCCGGATGGAACGGGGTCCGCGTGCCGGGCCGTATCTTCACGCTCGCGACGCTCTTCTACGCGCTGCTGGCCGGCGCCGGCGTGCAGCTGCTCGCCCGCAAGGTGGGCGCGTGGGGCGAGCGCAACCACTTCCGCGCGCTGCCGGCGATCCTCGGGACCGTGCTGGTGCTGCTGATCGTCGGCGAAGGCGCCGGGCACCTCGCGAACCCGAAGGTGCCGCAGCCGGCGCGCGCCGAGATCGGGCTGCGCGGCCCCGTGCTCGACCTGCCGACCGATGGCGCAAACGACCGCATCTGGCAGTACTTCTCGACCAACGGCTTCTACAAGATCCCGCTCGGGAACAGCACGTTCGACATCGAATCGCTCGATGACCTGCGCGGCGGCATGAGCGGCTTCCCCGACAAGGCGAGCTTCGAGAAGCTGCGCTACTACGGCATCAAGACCGTGGTGCTTCACACGGTGCCGTTCAAGGGCCTTCCGCCGACGCACAGCCTCGTCGTGCCCGAGCCCGCGAACTCCGCCAAGGCCGCCGAAAAGCCGGTCACGGGGCTCGGCGTCACGCGCCGGCGCGTCGGCTCGCTGGTCATCTACGAAATCGGACCGGGGCCGAGCGCCCTGCACGGTAGGGATTGATGGGCGAGCAGCCAGCGATGCCCCCGGCTCGGGGACCGGAGCCCACGCCCCGTGAGGTTCGGCGCGAGCGCCAGCGGCGGAGCCCGATCCCGAAGGGGAAGGCGCGGCTGGCGCTGATCGCGATCCTGCTCGTCGGCGCCTCCTACGCGACGATCATCCAGAGCTTCTCCTGGAACCAGGCCTCCCACTACGACCTGATCCGCTCGCTGGACAAAGACGGCACGACGATCGACCAGTTCCAGACGAACACCGGCGACAAGGTCATCTACAAGGGCCACTACTACTCGGCGCGTGCCCCCGGCCTCGCACTGTTCGTGCTGCCCTTCTACGACACACTGAACCTCGTCAACGCCGACGCGTGGGCGAAGGAATCGAAGGCGCAGCGAGGCGACGACGAGATGATCTACCTGGTCGGCCTGTGGGGCAACGTGCTGCCGGGCCTGCTGCTGCTGCTGCTCGTTTGGCGGGTCGGCGACCGTTTCGAGCCGGGCTATGGCGCCGCGGCGGCGGTGATCCTCGGGCTCGGCACGCTGGTGCTCCCGCTCTCGACGATGCTCTTCTCGCACGTCTTCGCGGCGTTCCTGGGCTTCGCGGCGTTCTGGCTCATGCTGCGCGAGCGCGATGGCCCGGCGAGCCCGATGCTGCTCGCGCTCGCGGGCCTTGCGATGGGCTACGCGGTGGCATCGGAGTACCCGGTCTTCTTCGTCTCGCTCGTGCTCGGCCTCTTCCTGCTCTCGCGCAGGGACGCCCTGAACGTCCGCGGCGTGCTGAGCAGGGCCGGCGCCTACATCGCCGGCGGGATCGTCGGCATCATCCCGCTGCTGCTCTACAACCACTACGCGTTCCGCTCGTGGACGCACCTGGCGTACTCCGACGTCCCGAGGCAGAAAAAAGGCTTCTTCGGGATCGGGGCGCCGAGCCTGAAGGTGCTCTCGACCCTGCTGCTGGACTCGCGCGGGCTGCTCACGCTCTCGCCGGTCCTGATCATGGGCGCGATCGGCCTGTGGCTGCTGTTCAAGAAGAAGGGCCGGCGAGCGGAGGCGCTCACGGCGGGCGGCATCTGCCTGTGCTACATGATCTACAACTCGGGCTACTACCTGCCGTTCGGCGGCGGCTTCATGGGGCCGCGGTTCCTTACGACGATGCTGCCGTTCCTCGCGTTCCCGATCGCGCTGTCGCTGAAGCGTTTCCCGGGGCCGACGATCGCGCTGGCCGGCGTCTCGATCACGACGACCGTGGTGGCGACGATCACCCACCCCCTCACGGGCTACGAGACCGAGGTGGTCAAGTGGGCGCGCTACCTCGGGCAGGGCTTCTTCCAGCCGACGATCGCGACCTCCTACGGTCTCGGCCGCGGCTGGGGCGGGATCTGGCCGTTCTTCCTGGTCGCCGGCGGCGGGATCGTGCTCGCCGTGCTCGCCACGCCGCGCCTGGCGCTGTCGGGTCGATCGATCGGGGTGGGGGTGCTGTGCCTGCTCGGCTGGTGCCTGTTCGCGGCGATCGCGCCGACCGTCCTCGGGATCGACCATCAGGGCCTGCTCAGCATCGTCGGCGCGGGCGACCACACTGCGCTTCACAAGGGCTTCGGCTCCTACCCGCTGAAGACGCTCGCGCCGATCGCAGCGGCCGCCGGGCTGCTCGCGCTGTGCGCGATGGCGCTGCTGCGCAGCGAGCCGCCTGCGCCGCGAAGCCGCCGTCCCGGGCCGGGCGCGTCGGGCGACTCCCGCGCGCCCGCGGCTGTCGGAAGCTAGTTGCGGCTCAGTTTCACGGCGCACTTGGCGGCGTGAAGCTCACGGCATACCGCCACGTAGCCGGCGCGCGGCTGTTCGCGTGCGTTCATCAGGCCCGCGTCGAAGCGGGTGCTGGCGGTGCCGCCGGTCCAGTTGTAGAGGTAAAGGCGCGTGATCTGCGACTGCGAGCGGCCGACGGCGAAGACGTACTTCACGACGTTCGCGGCGCGCGTCAGACCCGAGCCGCCGCGGTTCGGGAACCCGCCGCCGAACTGGACGATGCCACCGGTCTCCGTCAGCCAGACCTGACCGCCGAGGGCGCGGTCGATTTCCTTCGTGCGCCAGCTTTCGAAGCGGTTCACGTCGGCGTAGTCGTGCAGCCCCCAGATCTTCGGCATGATCGTCCGCAGGCGGCCGATCTCGCGCTTGAATTCGGCGATGTACTGGAGCGTCGGCGAGATGTTGTTGGCGTCGAGCACGTCGAGGCCGATCACCGTGCAGCGGTAGGTGCAGGAGCGGAGCAGCGCCTGGTAGTACCGCGCCGCCAGCGTCGCGGACGGGCTCGAGAAGGCACCCGCCACGTTGCCGCGGTTCGCCTCGTCGTATGACTGGTACTGGTGGACCCGCGGGAAGAGCTTCACGAACTTCTTGACGTCCCGCTGGTAGGTCGCGACGCTCGGCAGCACGGTGGGCGTGTGCTCGGAGTGGTAGAAGGCGACCAGCACCTGCTGGTGCTGGGCTTCGGCGGCGTGGATCCACTCGCGGGCTTTGGCGAGCCCGTCGCCGCGGACCGCCGCGTCATACGGAGCTATGTAGCGGACGATCTTTGTGTGCAGCTGCTGCCAGAGGGGGTTGGCGAACATCTTCGCGTGCTCGTCCCCGACGCCGACCTGAAACGCCGTCGCCGCCCTGGCGTGCGGGCTGGGCTGCCGGCCGATCGCGCTCGGGACCGCGAGCAGGCTCGCGAGGAGCACCAGGGCGCCGGCGAGCGCGAGGAGCTTGGATGCGGGGCGGGTGCTTTGCACGTCGCTCGTTCTAACAGACGTAAGGCTCATTCGGAGCGCGATGTTAGTGGCCTTGCACGACGCACGCGCCGGTCGCTCGCCCTCCGTCCGGGGCCTCTAACCGCCGCCCGCAGGGCGCGCCGCCGCATCGTCCGGACCGTCATCGGCGGCGGCGGGCCCGGCCTGGTGCGCCGGCGAGGAGCGTCTCAGCGTCGGGTCCGCGACAACGCGCACGTCGATCCCGGGAAGGCCGCGCAGCAGCCGCGTCAGCAGCGAGCGATCGCCTCCGCTGCCGAGCCGGGCCAGCCCCTTGGGGACCGGTGGCGTGCCGATCAGCACATAGGTGCTGGCCATCTCCTCCGCCACCCGGATCGCGACCTCTGCGGGTTCCTCGCCCTCCTCTACGCGCAGCCGTACGCCGAGCATCGAGGTGAGACGTCGCAGCTCCTCCAGGCGCGCCCGGTCCTCGCTGGCGGCGGGCCGGCGCGGGTCTCGGATCACGAGCACGTCGAGCTCCGCGTCCAGGCGCTGGGCGGAGCGCCATGCCCGGCGCAGGACCCGTTCGGAGTCAGGGCCGAGCGTGCTGATCGCGAGCAGGCGCTCGGCGATCGCCTGCGGCCCGGCCTCGGTGAAGACCGTGCGGCCCTCCTCGTCGCGGCGCGGCAGCGGGCGCTCCTCCCTGATCAGTCGCTTGACCTCGACCTCGTCTGCGACCTGACGCAGCGCTGTCTCCCGCAGCGCCGCGAGGTTCTCGATCTTGAAGAAGTTGTTCAGCGCCGCCTGGACCCGGTCGGGGCGATAGACCTTCCCGGCGCGCAGGCGTGAGATGAGCGCCTCGGGCGTGAGGTCCACCAGCACGACCTCGTTGGCATCCGAGAGGACCTGGTCGGGGACCGTCTCGCGGACGGTGGCCCCGGTCAGCTGGGTGATCTGGTCGTTCAGGCTCTCGAGGTGCTGCACGTTGACGGTGGAGAACACGTCGATGCCCGCCTCGAGCACCTGGACAACGTCCTCGTAGCGCTTCTCGTGCTCGACGCCCGGGACGTTCGTGTGGGCGAGCTCGTCGATCAGGCACAGCTCGGGTGCGCGCGCGAGGATCGCGGGCAGGTCCATCTCCTCCATCGGGCGGTCGCGGTAGGTCAGGTGCCTGCGAGGGACCAACTCGAGCTCGCTGGCCTGCTCGACCGTCTCGGCGCGTCCGTGGGGCTCGAGATAGCCGATCACGACGTCTCGCCCGCTGACCGCTTCCGCCCTGCCCTCGTTGAGCATGCGGAACGTCTTGCCCACGCCCGGGGCCATTCCGATGAAGACCTTCAGGTGTCCTTTCTCATCTGCCATGGCGGGGTTGTGGGACGCTACCGCAGTGACCTCATTCGAGACGGCAGCGGCGGTCCTCGGCGGGCTGCTGCTCGTGGGCGCGCTGCTGTCCGGGCTGGCACGGCGCAGCATGCTCTCGCTGACCGCCGTCTTCGTGCTCGTGGGCTTCGTGCTCGGGGAAGGCGCCCTCGGCGTGCTCCATTTCAAGCCGAGCTCGGGCCTGGTCGCCGATCTCGCGACGATCGCCCTGATCGTGATCCTGTTCCGCGACGGGCTCGAGGTCGACGGAGAGATGCTTCAGCGCCACTGGCAGCTTCCGCTGCGCAAGCTCGCGGTCGCGATGCCGATCACCGGGATCATCATCGCGGTGCTCGCGAAGGCGCTGACCGGCCTCAGCTGGACCGAGTCGTTCCTGCTCGGCGCGCTGCTGTCCCCCACCGACCCCGTCCTCTCCTCGGGTGTCGTCACCGACCCGCGGGTGCCGGAGGTGATCCGGCACTCGCTGAACCTCGAGTCCGGGCTGAACGACGGGCTCGCCCTGCCCGCCGTGCTCGCGTTCGCCGCGGCGCTCGAACCGCGCACGGGGAGCTTCGATGTGGGCCGCTTCCTGGTGGAAGATGTCGGCCTTGGCCTGGCGATGGGGCTCGCGTTCGGACTGGCTCGGCTCGCTCCTGATGCCGGCGAGCTCGGCGGACGGCGCCGGCCGCGGCATCCCTGGCTATCAGCGCGCCCTCTACGGCCTCGGGCTGGCGTTCCTGACCTATGGGTGACGACGCTGGTCCCGCCCGCGAACGGTTTCATCGCCGTGTTCGTCGCGGCGATCGTGGTAGGCATCCGCAGACCCGACCTGCGGATGCAGTTCGAGGAGGCACGAAGGAGATCGTCGAGATCGTCAAGCTCGACGATCTTCACAGTGTTCGGGTCGCTGCTGACCATCAGCGGGCTCTTCGAAGACGGCTGGGCGGCTGTCGGCGTCGTGGCGGGGACGTTCCTGCTCGCGCGGCCCGTCGCGATCTGGATCGCGCTCGCTGGCACACCCTTCACGCGCCGGCGAAGGCGTTCATGGCGTGGTTCGGGCCCAAGGGCGTCGCTACGATGACCTTCTCGCTGCTGATCCTCTCCCGTCAGATCGAAGCGGCCGGTGAGATCTTCAACCTCGCCGCGCTCGCCGTCTTCACTTCGATCCTCGTGCATGGCCTGACCGACACGCCCGGCACCGAGTGGATCGCCCGCCAGGCGGTGGAGGACGGCTAGGCCCCGAGCAGGTTGTGGAGGACC
>CAWGWU010000011.1:0-152143 GCA_963826345.1 uncultured Solirubrobacteraceae bacterium | reverse complement strand
AAACCGATGAGCAGGCTTCCAATCCGCGTAGCGTTGCGGGCCGCACCCGCAACGATTCGCGCTCGGGTGACAGCCGCCGTTATCCGCGTGGTTCGCGTTGAGCCGTTCGAGTTCGACGGCGGGACCTACAGCTACCTGATCCACCACCACAACACCACCTGGCGCAACGAGCGCACCGTCGAGGTTCCGATCGCCGTCAGGGCGCTCGACGAGCGAGGGCCGGCGAGGGTCCTTGAGGTCGGAAACGTTCTGCACAACTACCTCCCCGAGAACCATCCCGCGGCGGGCCGCGTCGTTATCGACATGTATGAGCGCGGAGCCGGAGTCCAGAACATCGACGTGCTCGACCACGATCCGCAGGAGCCCTACGACGTGATCGTCGCCCTCTCAACCCTCGAGCACGTCGGCTGGGACGAGGACGTGGTCGAACCGGACAAGGCGGCGCGCGCAATCGAGCAGATGCAGACCTGGCTGGCACCGGGAGGTCTGATGCTCGTGACGGTTCCGCTCGGATACCACCCGGAGCTCGACCGCCGGCTGTTCGAGGGGCCTGTGCTGTTCGATGACCTCACGTTCATGCGTCGCGTGAGCGCCGACGGCCGCTGGGAGCAGGCGGACGGCGAGCAGGTCAGGGGCGCCCGCTTCGGGAGTCCCTACCCCTTCGCCAACGTGATCGCGATAGGGCGGACCGGCGGCTGATCACGCCAGCACCCTGAGCGCTCGCGTGGCGCTCCCCTCAGGTTGGTACTGCTGCTTGCCGCCGGAAGCCTGCGCCGCGGGTACCGGTCGACCGTGGTGCTCGGCCAGCCGAGCCATGCTTTGGCGCCCAGAAGACCGCGTCCACCGGGGAGCAGCACGCGCTGACCCTCCAGAAAGCCACGCTGAGACGGTTGACCCAGGGACGGCATCCTCTAGCCTGCTGGAGCCCCGCCCGCCGTGACGGGCGCCCGATCCACAACATGGCTACCGACCACTCCACGCCTGCCCTGGGAGACCTGGAAGGCGACCTGCTGGACACGCCCGCGGCGGGCCCTGCTGCGATTCGCGGCAGCGCGCTGCGGACCGTCGGCTACGTCATCGGGGTGCTGCTCAGCATCGTCTCGGTGCCACTCCTGATTCGGCACCTCGGCGAAAGCGAATACGGCCGTTACGTCACCGTGATCTCGCTCGTGACGATCGTCCAGGGGATCACCGACGTGGGGCTCGGGCAGATCGGGGTGCGCGAGTACTCCACGCGCGCCGGTTCCGAGCGCGCCGGCCTGATGCGCAACCTCCTCGGCGTGCGGGCCACGATGACCCTCCTCGGAGTGGCGCTGGGGACGGCGTTCGCGGCGGTCGCCGGGTATGGCAGCGCGGTCGTTCTCGGAACGCTGCTGGCCGGCCTCGGGATGGTGATCACGGTTGTGCAGGGCACGTTCGCGCTGCCGCTGTCCGCGCGCCTTCAGCTCGGCTGGGTGACCGCTCTGGACCTCCTGCGCCAGGTGCTCAGCGTCGCCGCGATCGTGGTCCTGGTGATCGCGGGCGCCGAGCTGCTCGCCTTTCTCGCGATAACGGTGCCGGTTGCGATCGCGGTGCTGATCGCGACGATGGCGGTGATGCGCGGCGCGATGCCCCTGCGCCCGTCCTTTCAGACTGCGGAGTGGCTGGTCCTGCTGCGCGCGGTGCTGCCGTTCGCGGCGGCGGTCGTCATCGGCACGCTCTACCTGCGAGTCACGGTCGTGCTGATGTCGCTTCTGGCGACCTCGACGCAGACCGGCTACTACGCGATCGGCTTCAGCGTGATCTCAGTGCTGACCGCGATCCCTGCACTCACGGTGGGCTCGACGCTTCCGGTGCTGGCGCGAGCCGCACGCGACGACAGCGAGCGCCTTGAATACGTGCTCACGCGGCTCATGCAGGTCACGATGATCGTCGGCGTCGGCCTCGGGCTGGCGCTCGCACTCGGCGCAGGCTTCGTTGTCCGAGTGCTCGCCGGACCGAAAGGGAGCCCGGCGGTCCCGGTCCTGCAGATCGAGTCCTTGGCTCTCATGACGGTCTTCGTCAGCTCGTCCTTCCAGTACGGGCTGCTGGCGCTGCACCGGCACAAAGACCAGCTGGTGATCAGCGCCTCGGGGCTCGCCGTCAGCATCGGCCTGACGTTGGCGCTCGTCCCGTCGCTGCAGGCCAAGGGCGCGGCGCTCGCGTTCGTCGGCGGCGAGATCGTCGTGGTCGGCGGGGCGTTCCTCGCCCTGCGCTCAGCCCAGCCCGGTCTGCACCTTCCGCTGCGAGTGCCGCTGTCCGTCGTCTTCGCCGCGGCGGTAGCGGCCCTGCTCGCCATCGCACCGGGCCTTGGGAGCCTCCCCACCTCGATCATCGCCAGCGCGATCTACATCGGGGTTCTGGTGGCGGTTGGCGCCATCCCGTCCGAGCTGAAGCACGCCGTCACCGAGCGCTTTCACCGGGACGGCTGACGCAGCCAGGAAGCAGGCGCGCCTGCGGGCGCGTCTACCGTCCTGGGCGGCGCGCCTGGACGAATCCCCGCGCGTGAGCCGGTGCGCGGCGGAACAGGTCATCCACGCGACGGATGTTCGCGCGGCGCCGGGCACGCTCGAACAGACCCGAAAGCGTTGTCCTCGCGGGCTCCGGGGCGCCGGCGATGGCCTGGGAGAGACCGAACTCGACGAGCTCGGGAAACCCGAATATCGCGCCCAGAGCCGCGTCACGGGCGCGGGTCTCCCAGCTGACCTTCGCCGCCGGATCCGTCATCTCCTCGCGCACGAAGACCGCGTTCGCCCAGGCGATCTGCCCTCCGAGGCGTGTGCGCTCGACGTAGTCGCCGACGCCGAACACCGGCTCGGCACGGCCGGCGGGAGACAGCCCGCAGTGATGTATCTCCCTCAGGCGCCAGAGGCTGAAGCCGCGCTCACGAAGGAAACGATCGACGTCGGTGAACAGGGGCTGGCCCTCATAGAGCGGCTGGAACTCGACCTCGCTCTCAACCACGCGAACCGACGCGAGCTTCATCTCCGTCCCCTTCAGGACGTCGAGCTCGGCGCCCTGCACGTCTACCTTGAGCGCGTCGATCGTCGCCACGCCGGCGCCGTCGGCCCAGGCGTCGAGGGTCGTCGTGTGGATCGTCTCGGTCCGGCGCGGCTGGTGGCGCCAGAGCTCCGGGTAGCGGCTCAGCGCACGAGGGTCGGGTGGGTAGAGGGAGGAGCTCTGCGGGTCGGCGGTGACGTGGAGCGTCGCCTCGCCCTCGCTCGCGGCGAGAGCGACAGGTTCGTAGCGCTCCTGGGCGGGGTCGCCGGCGAGCGCGTTGAGTCGGGCGCACTCGGCGGGGTCCGCGTCGAAGCCGACGAGCAGGGCGTGCGGGCGCAGCTCGCGCCACGCGGGCCGCACCCCGTCGCGGCAGCCGACATCGATCCCGACGACCGGCCTGTCCAGGAGCCCTGCGAGGGAGGCGAGGTCCTCAGGCGAGAGAGGGGACGGGCTGAGCGCGCTCATCGGCGCCGATGATATGCGGCGTAGGGCTGGGGTAGGGTTGGCCGCCTTGCACGTCGTCTTCGTCACACGGCAGTACTGGCCCGCGGTGGGGGGAGTCGAGAGCGTCGTCGAGAACCTCGGCGAGGCCTTCCTCGAGCGCGGCCACGAGGTGACCGTCGTCGCCCAGTGCGTGGACGAACTCCACTTCGGCCGGCTGACCCACGTGATCCGCGAGCGGCTGACGTTCGCGCCGTTCGAGCACAAGGGGATAGCCGTCGTCCAGTTCCGACCCTCCCGCCGGCGCCGCACACTGCTGCTGCCGCTCGCCCTGGAGATGATCCCCTTCGGCGGGCGCGTCTCGCGAAAATGGGTCGGCAGGCACTCCGCCGGCTACTACGCCTCGGTCGTGAAACCCGTCCTGCAGCCGCTGATAGCCGGCGCCGACATCGTGCACGTCATGGGCTCGAACTTCATGGCGGTCGCGGCGGTGCAAAGCGCCCACGCGATCGGCGCGCCCACCGCGATCTCGCCCTTCGCCCACCTCGGCGAGTGGGGCGATGACTCGGTCTCCGTGAGGGCCTACCTACGATCGGACGCAGTCCTGGCGACTACCGCCGCGGACGCCGCCGTATACAGCGGCCTCGGCGTCCCCGCCAACAGGCTCCACGTCGTCGGACTGCCGGTGCCGAGCGCCCTCGTGCCGGGAGAGGTGCCGGACGCGGCGATCCCGTCCGGTGATGGCCCGCTGATCGTCTACGTCGGCCAGCGCAGGCCCACCAAGCGCGTCCCGCTTCTGCTCGCCGCGACCGAGCACGTCTGGCGCAGCCACCCCGGCGCCCGCTTCGCGTTCATCGGCCCGGGCGCCCCCTTGGGGGCGCCCGACCCCCGCATCCTGGACATCGGACGCGTCTCCGACGCCGAGCGCGGGCAGTGGCTGCAGCGCGCGGACCTCCTGTGCCTTCCGTCCTCGAGCGAGTCGTTCGGGATGGTCGTCGCGGAGGCCTGGAGCGCCGAGCTGCCGGTCGTGGTCAGCGACATCCCCGTCCTGCGGGAGCTGGTGGAGGCCTCCGGTGGCGGTCTCATCGCCAGCCCCGACCCGACGTCCTACGCCGGGGCGATCGTCGACATGCTCGAGAAGCCGGATCGTGCCCGCGCGATGGGGCGGGCAGGCTACGACTACTGGCTCTCGCAGCTCGCGCCCGGGCCCGTCGCTGAGCACCACCTGGAGATCTACGAGGGCCTGCTGGCCGCGCGCCCGGCGGCGCACGCGGCGCGCGCCCCTGTCACGAGCCGCTCACGCTCCTGCTAGTCGTCGTATGCCGCGCTCTCATAGGTCTCCGGGACCTTGAAGCCGCGCACCGCGTTGTGGACGCGCCGGCGGGGCATCGCCTTCACTGCAGAGAGACCCGGGCTGCGCGGCTGAGCTCCCGTGCCGAGCTGAATTGGCGCGTAGCCATCGCCGGGCACTTACCCAGCCTCGCCGCCGCCAGCGATATCCCCCGGCGGCGACGGCAGCGGTCAGCCGGCCGCGAGGACGTCGCTGTAGGCCGCGGCCAGCCGGTCGGCGGCAGCACCCGCCGAGTAGTCCCAGGCGTCCTCCTGCGGGCGGTCCTCGGGCCCCCTCGAGAGGGCCTCGCGCAGGAGATCCGCCAGCCCGACCCAGTCCCCGGGGCTGAAGTAGCGCGCTCTGTCGCCGGCCACCTCCGGGATCGCGCCGGAGGTGCTCGCGAGGATCGTGGTGCCAGCCGCCATCGCCTCCGCGAGCACCATCCCGAACTGCTCCTCCCAGGACCAGATGGGCAGGCTCGCCAGCACGACGCACGACGCGCTCGCGTAGACGGCCGGCATCTCCTCGTATGAGATGAATCCGCGGAACTCGACGGCGTTGCCGATGCCGAGCTCCTGCGCGTAGGTGCGCAGGCGCTTCTCCTCGCCGCCGGTTCCGACAATCGTCAGCCGGGCGTCGACGGGTCGGCGAGTCCGGCAGCCCGCGGCGCAGCAGCGCGAGGGCGCGCAGGACGTCCTGGTGGCCCTTCTCCCACACCAGGCGGCCCGGCGAGAGGATCATCGGCGGCGAGGCGCGCTGCGCCGGCGGATGCACGCCGAAGCGCGTCGTTTCGATCCCGGGTGGGCACACGCGGACCTTCTCGTCGGGGGCTCCCTCCAGCAGCAGCGCGAGGCGGGCGCGCTCGGTCGCCGCCAGGAACAAGTCCGTGCTGGCGAGCGTGAGCCTCCGGTAGGGGCGGGTGCGCGAGTTCCGATAGGCCCCCAGGAACGGGATCGTCTCCCACACCGTCGTAACCAGGCGGAAGCCGAGCTCGGCCTGCAGCCTGGACGCCTGGGCGCTGTACCAGTACCCGAGCTCCTGGGTGTGGACGATCCTCGCGCCGGTCAGGTGCTCACGCAGACCCAGGTAGCGGTCTCCCGGGACGCGAACCGCAAGGTCGCCGACCCGTCCGGGCGGCAGCAGATCGCGCATGCTGCGCACCGGCTCGGAGCTGAGGCCGAGCGACTGCGTGTCAAACCAGCCGCGTCCGGTGCGAAGGAAGCGGATGTCAAAGCGCTCGGCGACCGCGGGCTGCTCCCACGGGCGCAGCTCCCACGGATTGGACTGGTGACCACGCAGGATTACGACCCTCGGCCGGGACTCTCGGCCGGGAGCGCTTGAGGCGGACGACACGCCTTCAACATATCCCGCGGATTGGCCCCGGGGCGGTGCGGCTGCCCGACCTCTGCTTTAGCCTGCGTCGCCTGCGACCGCGTTCTCCAACACAAGCGTTCCGTCGGATGCGCCTGCGCCTGCCCCAGCCCTGGTCGCTGCGCCTCGGGCAGCTCGCATATCTGCCGCGGATCGTCAGCGGGCACGAGGAGACCCGGCGGGAGTTCGCCGAGGAGCCGGTGATCGAGCGTCTCGCCAACAATCGCGAGCCCCTGGACGGAGTGGGTGCCGGCATGAGTGAGCGGGTCGTCGAGATCCCATGGGTGATCCGGCGGCTGCCCACATCACCCGGCGCCCGGATCCTCGATATCGGGACGGCCTTCTCGCCGGTCGTCTACAAGCGCCTTCTGATCAGGCAGCCACACTCGATCGACGTCGCGGACCTCGCGGCGGCATTCGTGCCGGGCCTCACGAGCCACGTCGCGGACGTGCGCGACCTGCCGTTTCCCGATAACACCTTCGACGTGGCGATCTGCCTGTCCACGCTGGAGCACATCGGCATGGACAACGCGCAGTACGACGTGCAGAGCGGCGGTGAGGGGGACGTGCAGGCGCTGAGCGAGCTGGGCAGGGTCGCACGTCGGGTTCTCGTCACGGTGCCCGCGGGAGTCGAGACGGACATGGGCTGGCAGCGCCAGTATTCGCCGGATGCATTCCGGCGCGCCGTCGATGCAGCGGGCCTGTCGGTCGTCGAGCTCGAACTGCTCGCCCACGACGCGGCGCGCGGATGGGCGCCTGCGGACGAGGACGCGGTGGCGGGACGCACCTACGGACAGGGAGCGATCGCTGCTGCCGCGAGCATCTGCGCCGAGCTGACGCGTCGATGAGAATCGCTATCGACGCGCGTGCGGCCGCCGAGGTGCCCGCGGGCCGAGGCCGCTACGTGCGCGAGCTGCTTCTCGGCCTGGCGCGCACGCACGCCGACCACGAATTCGTCCTGTATGGGCGCGCGCGCTGGGAGGAGGCCCAGCTCGACTCGCGCTTCAGCTGGCGCACGTTCTCGGCGCCGAGCCTCGCCTGGCCGCTCGCGGCCGGGGTGCGGATGAGCGACTCCTCGGACGTCGCGCTGGCGTGCACCAGCTACGCCATGGTGACCGCCTGGAGGATTCCGGGCGCTGCGATCGTCTGGGACTTCGCCCCGTTCGACCCGTCGCTGAGGACACCGCGCGCCAGTGTGCTCGAGCGCCTCACGCTGCCGCTGGCGATCCGCCGCTGCAGGGCCCTCATCGCCATCTCGCAGGCGACGCGCGCCGAGCTCGAGCAGCGATTTCCGGCCTCGCGCGGGCGGACGAGCGTGGCGCATCCGGCCGCCGACCCGCTGTTCTCCCCCGAGCCGGGGCCGCATGACGAGCACGTGCTCGGGAGCCACGGGCTGCGTCGCCCGTTCGTGCTCGTGGCCGGCACGCTCGAGCCGCGCAAGAACATCCCTCGGCTGATCGAGGCCTTTGCGGGCCTCGGAGAGTCCGATCGCCGTGGCTGGACGCTCGCGCTCGTCGGCGCCTCCGGATGGGAGACCGACGAGACCTTCGCGTCGGTGGCCGCGCACGCCGACATCGTCAGGACGCTCGGCCACGTGTCCGACCAGGATCTCGCCGCCCTCTACAGACAGGCCGACGTGTTCGCCTACCCGTCGCTGTATGAGGGCTTCGGGATCCCCGTGCTCGAGGCGATGCAGTCCGGCACCGCGGTGCTGACCTCATCGGTGTCGAGCATGCCTGAGGTGGGCGGAGACGCGGCGCAGATACGCCGACCCGCGCGACGTGAAGGACATTCGCCACGCGCTCGGCGAGCTGCTCGCCGAGCCGGAGCTGCGGGCCCGCTGCGGGCACGCCGGAGTGGAGCGGGCGGCCGCCTTCAGCTGGGACGAAGCGCCCGCCGCGTGCTCGGCGTGCTCGAGCGCATCGCGGCCTGACGCTCAGCGCCGGGCGAGCAGCCAGACGTTGCGGCGGTGGAACGGCAGCTGCGCCAGCGCCCGGAAGATCCACGGCCTGCGGTGCGTGCGGGTGCGTGCAGAGATCACGCCGACGCCGGGCGCCACCGACTCGTAGCCGACCTTCTCGACCGTGAAGCCCTGGTCGGCGAACAGCAGGCGGAAGCTCTTACGGGTGAACGGGCGCCGGTGCGTGTAGTCGTCCCAGACCCAGCGCTGGGCGTCTGGGGATGAGGCGAACACCACGCCCGCCGGGGCGCAGTAACGCGTTTGGCCTCACGGACGAGGGCGACCGGGTCGGCGACGTGCTCGAGCAGGTCCTTCATCACGACCGCGTCGAAGCACTCGTCCTCGAACGGCAGCGGCATGTCAGCGTCGCCGAGGATCACGTTGCGGCCCTGCTCGGTTGCGATCGCGACGGCGTCCGGTGAGCCGTCGATGCCGGTGTAGGAGTCGAAGTGCTCGGCCAGCCAGCCCGTGCCGCAGCCGATGTCGAGCATCTCGCAGCCCGGATCGAAGTGGCTGGTTACGTCCGCCCAGTAGCCGGGCGCTCGTGCCAGTCGAAGTAGCTCACGGGCGAGCGCACCGTAGCATCGAGCGCGCATGCGCTCGCCCCGGACACGTGATGCTCAACGCGCTCTACCTGGACCCCGGGGTCTCCGGCGGCCCGGAGACATACCTGCGCGGACTCGCTCCCGCGCTCGCCCGCGCCTACCCCGATCTACGGCTCACGGTCGCCACGACCGCCTCCGGCGCCGCCGCGCTTCGCGCTGACGGATGGGAGACTTCGCAGCCGTGCTCGCGCTGCCCTGCGAGGACGGCGAGAGGCTCGGCGGCAATGGTCCGAACAGGTGCTGCTGCCACGCGCCGCCGGGCAGGGCGGGCCGAGATCGTGCACAGCCTGGCGAGCCTCGCGCCGATGCATCCCGGGACCGCGCGCGGTCGTCACCCTCCATGACGTCACCTTCCTTCTCCACCCCACCTTCGGGCGGCTCACGACGCTCGGGATGGGCCTGCTCGTGAAGGCAGCGGCGCGCCAGGGCAGACGCCCTGATCGCGGTCAGCGCCGCCGCGCGCGACGAGATCTGCTCGGTGCTCGACGTGCGCCGAGCCGCTTCTCCGTCGTGCACCACGGCCACGAGCACCCGGGGTCTCACAGCCCTCGCCCGATGGCGAGGTCCGCGAGCGCCACCGGCTCGGCTGAGGCGGCTGATCCTCTGCGTCGCAGCGATGCGCCCGCACAAGAACCAGGCAGACGCTGATCCGGGCCGCCGCGACGCTCGGTCAGGACACCGTCGTTGTGCTGGCCGGCCACGCTGAGCCCTACGAGCTGAGCTGAAGGCGCTGACACGCGAGCTCGGGCTCGAGGACCGCGTGCGGTTCGCCGGCTACATCTCCGGAGCAGAGCTCGAGGGCCTGTGGAGCGTCGCCGCGTGTGCGGCATTCCCGACGCTCGGCGAGGGCTTCGGGATGCCGGTGCTCGAGGCGCTCGCGCACGGCGTCCCTGTCGCCGCGTCGGACCTGCCGGTGCTGCGGGAGGTCGGCGGAGATCTCCCGCATTTCTTCGACGCCCGCGACCCGCTGGATGCTGCTCGAGCGATCGGGGAGGCGCTCGCGGACACGCGCACCGCGGAGCTCGGGCCGGCCCGCGCGGCGACGTTCACGTGGGAGGCGGCGGCGCACGGCACCCACGAGGTCTATGAGCGGGTGCTCTCGGGCAGCGGCGAGTGACGCAGGCAGCGCACATCGGGCTGAACCTGATCTTCCTGGTCCCGGGCGAGACGGGCGGGATGGAGGTCGCCGCGCGCGAGCTGATCCCGGCGCTCCTCGCCGCAGGCGCCCGCGGGCACCCGCTTCACGGCCTTCATCAACCGGGAGGCCGCCGCCGAGACGACGGGCCGTGGGGCGAGCTGCTGCCGGCGGTGACGGTCCCCGTCAACGCGCGCAACCGCGTGCAGTGGGTGCTCGGCGAGCAGACCGCTGCTGCCGCGCGCTGGCCGCGCGCGCGGGCGTCGATCTGGTGCACAGCCTCGCCAGCACCGCCCCCGCATGGGGCCGCTTCCGCCGCGTCGTGACGGTCCACGACCTCATCTACGCCCGCTTCCCGGACGCCCACGCGGGGCTCAGGGGCCGCGGGCATGCGCGTGCTCGTGCCGCTGGCGGCGCGCCGCTCGGACCGGGTGATCGCCGACTCGGAGTACGGGCGCGAGGACCTGATCCGGCTGCTCGGGCGTCGACCCCGACCGGATCGACGTCGTGCCGCTCGGCCTCGGCGCGGTGCGCCGCGTGCAGCCGCTCCGAGGCGCAGGCGCGCGAGCGCGCTTCGAGCTCGGCTCGCGCCGCGTCGTGCTGAGCCTGTCGGCCAAGCGCCCGCACAAGAACCTCGCGCGCGCTGATCGGCGCGCTCGCGCTGATCCCGCCGCGCCGAGCGCCCGGTGCTCGTGCTGCCCGGCTATGCGACCTGGCACGAGGCGGAGCTGCGCGAGCGCGCCTCGCCGCCGGCGTCGCCGGCGACGTGCGCTTCCTCGGCTGGTCTCGAGGCCGAGGACTCGAGGGCCTGTGGGCGCTCGCCGAGGCGTTCGTCTTTCCCTCGCTCTACGAGGGCTTCGGGCTGCCCGTGCTCGAGGCGATGGCGCGCGGGCGTGCCCGGTCGCCTGCTCGAACGCGTCCTCGCTGCCGGAGGTGGCCGGCGACGCCGCCCTGCTGTTCGACCCGCGCCGACGAGCGCGCGATCGCGGGCGCGATCCGGCGCTGCTCGAGCGACCGCGCCGCGGCGGAGCGGCTGCGCGTCGCCGGGCGCGAGCGGGCGCGGCATGTTCACCTGGGCGCGCACGGCGCGCCTGACGCTCGAGAGCTACGCGCGCGCGCTCGGGCGCCCGTAGCTGTCGAGCACCGTCTGCAGCGAGGCCTCCAGCGGACAGGCCGCTGCGCGTTCTCGGCATACCAGCCGGCGGTGCCGCCGCCGCAGCGCGATGCCGCCCTCGGCGACGCGGACGATCGCGTCCGCGATCGCCTGCGGGTCGGGCTCGGCGCGATGAAGCCGTTGACGCCCTCCACGATCAGCTCGGTCGCGGCGTTGTCCTCGCCCGCCACGACCACGCTCGGCGTGCCGCGAGCGGCGGCCTCGACGACGACCATCCCGTAGCCCTCGCGGCGAGAGGGCAGCAGCATGCACATCGCCCGGCGCATCTCGGCGTCCAGCGTCTGCGGCGTCGGCGAACCCCGGCGCGCTCACGCTCTCGGCGGCCCGTGCTCGGCGATCGCCGCCGCGAGCGCCGCGCGCTCGGGGCCGTCGCCGAGGAACTCGCCCCGTCAGCCCCTCGATCCGCTGCTGCCGCGAGCGCGATCGCGGCGACCCCCAGCGGCGCCTGCTTCTCGGGGATCAGCCGGCCGGCGAACAGCACCAGCGGGCTCGGCCTCGCGCGCCTGCGGCGGGCCCGGGCCTCCGCCGTACATGCCCGCGCAGCACCGTCACCTCGCCCGCGCAGGCCCTCCTCGCGCAGGCGCGCCGCGTGCAGCTCGGAGAAGCAGAAGGCGCGCTGGGGCACCCGCACGCACAGCCTCTGCACGAGCTCGCCGACGCGCCCGCCGAGCCGCCGAGGTATTCGCGCCAGTAGGAGCGGCTCCACACCTCGAACCAGTCGACCACCAGCTCAGTAGCCCGCGAGCGGGCCGCACCAACGCCGCTGCGAGCAGCGAGAAGTAGGGGAACGCGCAGGTGTGCACGACGTCGTAGCGCGCCGGTTGCGCAGCAGATGCACCAGCACGCCCGCGCCGAACACGAGCGGCGGCAGGATCCGTGCGGCGGCCGCTCCGCGTGTAGAGGGCCATCCGCGGGCCCGCCGTCACGACGCTGATCCGCTCGCCGATGTCGGCGCTCTCGCCCCGGTCCCACTGGCGCAGCGTCAGATACGTCACCTCGTGGCCCTCCGCGGCCAGACGCTCGGCGACGTTGCGGTACCAGCGCTCGCCGCCGCCGACGGTGTACGGGAACAGGCAGTCGTAGACGAGGCAGACGCGCATCCCGGTAGCATCTCATCTGGCTCGCGCGCCGATGCCGCGCGCCACTTTCCGCCCTCTGGGGGTTATAACGCGATGACGTGGGCGATCCGCCCGTCGAGCACGGGTCGACCGATCCAGCCGATGAGCACACTCGCACCGACAAGCGCCCCGCCGCCAGCGCCCGAGCCCGAGCCGGCCGACGGGCCGCTCGTCTCGGTCGTGATCCCCTGCCTGAACGAGGCGGAGAACATCGAGGCCTGCGTGGCCGCGGCGCTCGAGGCGATCGCGGAGCATGGGCGTCGTCCGGCGAGGTCGTCGTCGCCGACAACGACTCCGAGGACGACTCGGCGCGCCTGGCCGAAGAGGCCGGGGCGCGCGTCGTGGTCGAACGCCGCCGCGGCTACGGCAGCGCCTACCTGGCCGGCTTCGCCGCATCGCGGGGCCGCTACATCGTGATGGCCGACGCCGACCTGACCTACGACTTCAACGAGATCCCGCGCTTCGTCGCCGCGCTCGAGGACGGCGCCGAGATGGTGATCGGCGACCGCATGGACAACATCCAGCCCGGCGCGATGCCGTGGCTGCACCAGTACGTCGGCAACCCGCTCCTCACGGGCTTTCTGAACCTGCTCTTCCGCACGGGCATCAGCGACGCGCACTGCGGCATGCGGGCGCTGCGCCGCGACGTGCTGCCGCGCCTTGACCTGCGCACGACCGGCATGGAGTTCGCCTCGGAGATGGTGATCCGGGCCTCCAAGGAGAACCTGAAGATCGCCGAGTTCCCGATCGAATACCACCCGCGCGGCGGCGAGAGCAAGCTCTCGAGCTTCCGCGACGGCTGGCGGCACCTGCGCTTCCTGCTCGTGCACAGCCCGAACCACCTGTTCATCTTCCCCGGCGCGGTGCTCGCCGGCCTCGGGACGTTCATCGTCCTGCTCGTCGAGTCGGGGCTCGGCCTGTTCGGCCGCGCATGGGGGGTGCACGCGCTGATCGGCGGCGCGCTGCTGATGATCGTCGGCACGCAGGTGCTGGCGCTCGGCCTGTGCGCGCACGCCTACGGCACCTACTTCATGGGCGAGCGGGACCCCTGGTTCGACCGCATGCGGGCGCGCTTCAGGCTCGAGCACGGCCTGCTGCTCGGAGGCGCTGTTCATGCTCGCTCGGGATCGTCCTCGGCGGCGTGATCGTCGGCACCTGGATCTCCCACGGCTTCGGCTCGCTCTCCGATGAACGACTTGCGGTGGTGGCGGCGTCGCTGATCGATCGTCGGGATCCAGATCTTCTTCTCGTCCTTCCTGCTGAGCATCCTCGGGCTGCGCCGTAACCGGCCGCTCCGGGTGGCCCGGCTCCGCGCCGCCTCATGAGCTTCCTGGCAGCCGTCGTTCTCTTTCCGCTGCTGTTTTGGGGTCTGTCGGCGGGCTGCGGCCTGCTCGTCGAGCGGCTCTGCGGGGCGCGCTCCCGGCGCTCCTGCTGCCCATCGGCTTCGGGACCCTGATCGTCGTCTCGCAGTTCACGACCTGGATCGGCTTCACCGCTCCGCTCACGCCCCTCGTGCTGCTGCTCCTCGCGCTGGCGGGCTTCGCCCTCGGCCGCCGTTCGCGCGTTAGCGAGCGTTGGTCCGCTCGCGAACGTGGCTGGTGGATCGCCCCGGGGGCGGCTCGCGGTGTACCTGTTCGTGGCCGCCCCCGAAATCGCCGCCGGCCGGGTGACCTTCTCGGGCTACCTGCTCGACACGACCGGCGCGATCCAGATCTCGGGCGCCGAGCGCCTGCTCCACCACGCCCATGACTTCTCCAACGGGATACCCGTCTACGGGACCACCCTCCAGGCCTACTTCGGCAACGGCTACCCGTCCGGCGCTCACAGCGTGCTCGCTGCCGTGGGCTGGCTCAGCGGGCAGAGCCTGATCTGGCTGTACAGCATCTTCCAGGCACTCGAGCTGAGCTTGATGGCCCTTGTCCTCGTGTACCTCGCCCGCCGTGCCGGGCTGCGGCCGCTGGCCGCGGGTGTCACCGCCACCGTGGCATCGGTGCCCGCGCTGCTCTACGCCTACGCGCTGATGGGCTCGATCAAGGAGCTCACGGCGCTGCCCGAGTTGATGCTGATGGGCGCCCTCGCGGTGGGCGCGCGTGACCTGCGTGAGCGTCTCGGCCTGCGCGCCCTCGATCCCTTCGCGATCGCCGCTGCGGCGGCGCTCGACGCGATCGGGATCGCCGCCACGCCCTGGGTGGGGCTGTTCGCGCTCGCCGCCCTGATCGCCGCCGTGCCGATCGTGACCAGACGGGACTTGGCGTCCGTTCCTCCTCGCCGGGGCCGGCCTGCTCGTCGCGATCGCCCTGCTCGGCCTGCCAACGATCGGGCCGCTGGGAAAGCCCTGCAGCTCGCCGAAGGTGTTTCCAGCTCGAACGCCACCGCGGTCAGCGATCCCGGCAACCTCCTGCGCCCCCTGAAGTTCATCCAGGCATTCGGGGTGTGGCTCGGGGAAACCCACCGGTCGACCCGCGCACCTGAACCAGACCTACCTGCTGATCGGCATCATCGGGGTCTGCATCGCCCTCGGCCTCGCCTATCTGCTGCGCCGCCGCGCGTGGGCGGTGCTCGGCTTCGTCGCCTGCTCGCTGATCGCCTGGGCCTTCCTGCATCGCCACGGGACGACATGGACGGACGCGAAGCTGCTGGTGATCCTCTCGCCCGTCGCTGGTGTTCCTCGCTCTCGTGGGGGCGTTCGGGCTTATGCGGCGGGAGGCGCCTGGAGGGAGTGCTGCTGGTCGGCGCGGTCACGGTCGGCGTCCTCGCCTCCGACGCATTCCTCTACCACGCCACCAACCTCGCACCCACCGCGCGCTACAGCGAGCTCGCGCTCGATCGGCGACCCGCTACGCCGGCCAGGGCCCGACCCTCGCGCCGGACTTCGAGGAATACGACCGTGTACCTGCTGCGCGACATGGAGGTCGACCTGCCCGGCGCCGCCTACGCGGGGCAGTTCTCCTTCGTCCCCGGGTCGGCACAACTCGCGCTACGGCCACAGCTACGACCTCGACTCGATCGCGCTGTCCAAGCGTCGAGCGTTTCCCGACGATCGTCGATCGCCGGTCGCCGGGTAGAGCAGTCCGCCCTCGAACTTCGCGCTCAAATCGGCAGCGGCGCCTACTACAGCGTCTGGACGCCGCGGTCCTGGCCCGCCCGCTGGCGCATATCCCGCTCGGCGGCGGCTAGCAGCCCGCGGCGGTGCCCTCGTGCACGCTCGTCGGCAGGTCGCGGCGCGGGCGCAGAGGGCCGGAAGCCACATCGCATTCGTGCCGCGGGCGCCGAACGTGTCGGTGGACCTCACCCACTCCTACCATTCGCCGTCGGTGTTCCTCTCGAGCCGACCTCCAGGGCCGCGTACAGCTCAACTTCACTGCGCCCGCCCGTGTCGAAAGAACGTTCCGCGTGCCGGCGGCGGGCCGCTACCGGCTGTGGCTCGCGGGAGACCTCGACCGCCCGCTCTACGTGTACGTGGACGGTAGGCTGATCGGCGCCCCCTCGGGCCAGACCGGCAACGACGGGACCGTGATCGACGTCGGCGGGCTCGCGCTCGGCCCGGGCGTCCATCGGCTGCGGATGATTCGCGGCGGCGGCGACCTGCGGCCTGACGACTCGAACAGCGCTTCGGTCGACGGTGTGGTCCTCGAACCGTCGCGGTCCGAGCCCGGCTCAGGTCAGCGTGCGCAGCATCGCGCCGTCCGCGTGGCGCACGCTCTGCGGCCAGTCAGCTGGACTGGCTCGAGATCACCAGGCCCTAGGCGCGGGAGGCGAGCGGCAGGGCTTCCCTGTCGCGGAGTGCGTGACGCAGCCCCGCTTCGACTTCGTCCGTCGCCTGATCCCAGGTGTGGGAGGCGACGAAGTCGATGCCGCCGCGTGAGCGCCGCTCCGAGCGCTCACGGTCGCTCAGCAGCAGCTCCAGGGCATCCGCGATCGCACTGGGTTCCAGCGGGGCCAGATCAAGCACGCCGTCGGCTCCGAAGATCGACTCCGCGCTCACCCCCGCCAGCTCGACGCAGGGCAGGCCGCACGCGAGCATCTCCTTCGGCATGAGCGAGAAGTTCGTCAGCGACAGGCACAGCCCCGCCGTCGCCTGGGCGTACAGGTGAGCCAGCTGCGGGGGGCTGAGGACGCCGAGGTGCTCGTACGGGAACGCGGCATGCAGCGGCGTGTCGGTTCCGAACAGGATGATCCGCACGTCCGGACGCCTGCGGTGCAGCTCGGCCAGGGCCATCAGGCCGATTGGCACTGCGCGCCGCGGCGTCGAGTGCCGCGCGTAGTAGATGACGGTGTCCGCTCGCCGCTCGACCGGGAGCGGCCGGTAGATCGAATGGTCAACG
Organism: uncultured Solirubrobacteraceae bacterium; assembly: GCA_963826345.1. Taxonomy (GTDB): domain Bacteria; phylum Actinomycetota; class Thermoleophilia; order Solirubrobacterales; family Solirubrobacteraceae; genus Palsa-744. The sequence goes on along the minus strand of CAWGWU010000011.1, from coordinate 135,666 downwards.
CCGAGCTGGAACGCGTCCGCGCTCGCCCCGTACGTGTCGATCAGGAGGTCACGCAGCCATGGGCTGGCCGCTATGCAGTGCAGGCCGTGACGGTAGGTGTCGGCAGCGAGCTGATGCTCGGTCGAGGCCGCGTAGAACTCTGGCTCATGGTCGTTGACGACATACGCCCTCGCACGGCAGTGCTCGAGGGCGAGCATCGGGTGCACCGTCTGCCATCCCGTCGCGATCGCCACGTCGGCGCCCTGCCACTCGTCGAAGCCGCTGTACACGGGGCCCTGGAGCGGCGCGAAGAACTCGCGGATGTCGTGGCGCAGCACCGCCGGCCACTGCTCGCGCATGTGCCCGTGGGGGTCGGCAAGCCACACGCTGCACGTGTGTCCGCGTCTCTCCAGCCGCGTGAGGATCTGCAGCAGGGTGTTGTGGCCGCCGCTGCCGCGGCTGAACGGGGGGATCACCATCGCGAGTCTCAGCCTGCTCCCGGTCGGCCATCCCCGGCACGGGCTCCTGAAGCGGCGCGGGACCGTCCCGCCAGACCCGCGCGATCTGCCCGTAGTCGTCCTCGTGGAGCATGCGGTCGATGCGCTCCGGGCTCGGGAGCGGGGCCGGAGCGCCGCCAGCCTGCGCGCCGCCGTTGAGCGGCGCGCCGCTTGCTGCGCCCGCGCGCTGCTCGAGTGAGAGCGCCCGCTGGACCCGGCTTGGGAGCCGCTCCGCCCTGGATCCCAGCGCCGAGAACACCCGCCGGCCGCCGTGGTGGGCCAGCGAGCGAGTGCACCAGCGCGCCTGCTCAAGCGTCCCCGCGCCGCCGGCCGCGACCCAGCGCCTGTCGGCCGCGACCTCTGCTCGCACCGCGCGGGCGGCGCTGATGACGCCGAACGGCTCCACGTGCCCGGTGCTCTCGCGCAGCCCGCGGTACTCGTCGAAGTAGCGCCGCATGAACTCGGCGGTCCCGTAGTCGTGCGCGTGCAGCACGGCCGCTCCCGGGTGGTAGACCTTCAGCCATCCGGCGGCGAGCATGTCGCTGCCGAACGCCTGGTCCTCGGAGTACGCAACGTCGCGGAAGCGGATCTCCTGCCAGCAGCGGCGCAGATAGCACGCGTTCACGTTCGAGAGGAACGCGACGCCGCCCGCACCCTGGATGGCGGGCTCGCCGGACGGTGACATCGAGCCGAAGAACTCGGTCAGCTCGCGCGCGATCATCGGGCTCGTGTCGGGCCGCGGTAGGTGCGGCCCGTAGGCGGCACCGACGCGGTCGTCGATCTCGAAGGCCTGTCTGTAGGAGGCGAGCCACCCGGGTACCGGCGTTGCATCCTGCGTCAGGAAGCAGATCAGATCCCCGCTCGTGCGCTCGGCGGCCATGTTGCGTGTGCGGCCATGGCTGAACTCGCCGGGCGGGATCTCGATCACCTGGGCTCCAGCGCCGCGCGCGATCGCCACCGAACGATCGCGTCGAACCGGAGTCGATCACGAGGATCTCGTCGGGCGCCTCCTCGCGCAAGGCGCCGGAGCAGCTCCGCGAGGTAGCGCTCCCCGTCCTTGACGGGGATGACCACACTGACCGTCGTCACGGCCGGCGAAGGCGGCGCCGCGCCCGCCGGAAGGCCCACAGGACAGAGCGCACCGACCGCACGAGCGCGCGGAACTCGGATGCGCCGGGCTTTTCCATCACGGCATTGAGATCCAGGTGCCACCGGTCGAGCCAGTACGCGCGCTCCTGCCATTGCGCGACAGCCTGGTTAGCCCGGCTCTGCGCCTCGAACAGCTCCGACTCGAGCTCCTGGACCCGTGCGCGCAGCTGCGCAAGCTCCCGCGTCTCGGGGGTCTGCTCGGTGGTGGCTTGCTGCTGGTCCATTTCAGAGATTCTCCGCGATCTTGGCGGCAGCGCGGTTGAAGACCGCGAAACCTACGACGAATATGGCCGCCACGATCGCGAGCGGGCCGATCAGGCCGGCCCAGCTGCCGAGCGCTTCACCCGCGCTCGGCGTCAGTGGCGTAACGATCGCATGCCGGAACTGCTGCATCACGACAGCGAGCGGATTGAGCATGTAGATGTGCACCTGCTGGGTGCTGAGCTTCGCCTCGATCGTCTGGATCGAGATGATCACGGGCGAGGCGTAGAAGAGGATCTGGCACAGGACGTCCCAGATCGGCTGGATGTCGCGGAAGTGGACGAACAGCGCCGACATCAGCATCGCGACGCCCGCGCAGAAGATCACGAGCATCGCCGATGATCAGAGGCAGCTCCAGCCAGCTGACCGTCGGATCGACGCCGGCCGAGAACGCGAAGATGAACACGACCAGCAGATTCAGACAAAGGTTGAAGAGGGCGAGCAGCACGACGGATATCGGGATGACCAGCCGCGGGAAGTGGATCTTGCGGAGAGGTTCTCGCGGTCCACGACGCTGCGAACCGCACCCTGGGTCGCTTCCGCGAAGAAGGTGAACAGGACGATCGAGCCGAGCAGCTGCACCCCGTAGTTTTCTTCCCCGGGTGCGTGCCGTTGTTCACGTGCGCGATCTGGGTGAAGAACACCCACAGCACGCCGAACAGCAGCAGCGGCCTGACCAGCGTCCACAGGTAGCCCAGCACCGAGCCGAAGAAGCGAAGCTTGAATTCGGTGCGGGCGAGCGTGAACGTCAGCGACCAGAAGCGGCGGAAGTCGCCGCTGAGCGCCGACGGGCCGTGAACGCGGTGGCTCGGCGGGAGCGGGCCTCGGACCGGCAGCCCGATGCCCTCCGGTGCTCATGAGCGGTCGATCCTCACGTCGATCGGCAGCTCGAGGATGCCGCCGCTCGTAGTGCCCGAGATCACGATCGACGTCATGTCCTCGACGAGCGCGAGCGCCGCATCCCCGGTGCCCTCCCTAGCCACCGACGGGGTCAGCGTGTAGCGGCTCGGCGTCAGCCAGTTCGGCAGGTCGAACCGCGCGGTGACGTCGCTCGCCGGCGCTGAAGCGAGCCGGTTTCGTCAGCGTGCTGGTCGCTGCGGGCGACGACGATCGTGTGCCCGAGCTCGGTGCGCAGCGTCGCCGCGAACACGGGATCGTCGAGGTCCTCGGCGATGCGCACCTCGAAGCACATGCTGAGGCGCTCCTCCTGGTCGGCGCTGGTGATGCGCTCGCCCGCGGCGTTCTCGAACCAGGCCTCCGCGATCGTCGTGCCCGCCGCTCGGCCTGCTCCGCGGCGGGCGCCTCGTGGGGGAGATGTGCCGAAGTTCAGCTTGTGGTAGGCGCGGCCGATCGTCGCGGGTCGCCGAGCTGGACCATCGAGCCGCGCTCCATCAGCATCGCGCGGTCGCAGAAGCGCTCCACCGAGTACATGTCGTGGGAGACGAACACGATCGTCCGGCCTTCGCGCTTCAGGCGGTAGAACTCCTCGAAGCACTTCTGCTGGAACGCCGCGTCGCCGACCGCGAGCACCTCGTCGATCAGCAGGATCTCGGCCTGCACCTGGATCGAGGTGGCGAACGCGAGCCGCACGAGCATCCCGGAGGAGTAGTTCTTGAGCTTCAGGTCGACGAACTCCTGCGAGTTCGGCGAACGCGATGACCTCGTCGAAGCGAGCGCGCGCTTCGCGTGCGGCTGAGGCCGAGCATGATCGCGTTGATGATCACGTTGTCGCGCGCGGTCAGGTCCATGTTGAAGCCGACCCCGAGCTCGATGAACGGCGAGAGCCGGCCCGCGCACCGAGATGCGCCCGGTGTCCACGCCGTAGATGCCGGCGATGCACTTCAGCAGCGTGCTCTTGCCGCTGCCGTTGCGCCCGACGATGCCGAAGAACTCGCCGTCGGCGATCTCGAGCGAGATGTCCTCGACTGCGCGCAGCTCGTCGTATTCGGTGCTTGCGGAACGGGTGCAGGACCCGCTCCTTGAGAGTCGAGTACTGCTGGTGGGGCAGCCGGAACGTCTTGCTGACGCCCTCAATCGATACGGCCGCAGGGGCCGTCCCTGCGGCTCGCGGCCGGCGCATCCGCCGTTCGGGGGATAGTGGTCGTCAAGGGTCAATGAACGCTAGCAACCGCCGGAGCGACGGGTGCGACTGGAGTGCTGCCTTCACGGTCTGTGCGGTGCCGGTCGCTCCGGGGCCGCGGGCCGGTCAGACCCGCTCCAGCACGTACACGTCCTGGTTGCCTGGTTGCGGCCGGGCGCAAACTCAACAACGCGCCAGCGCGGGCAGAGTTGCGCCAGCATCCACTCCGGCGAGAGGAACGCCGTGCCCCAGCTGGGGTTGACGACGCCCCAGTCGCCCCCCTCCCCGAACTCGGAGTGCGTACCAGGTGCCCTCGCGCGTACAGCGCCTGCGCGATCTCCTGCGACTGCTCGGGCGCGGCGCAGCCTCGCGGGCGGCGTCGTGGGCCACGGTCCAGAGCCCGTGCGTCGTGCAGACGAGATGCCCGCCCGGTCGGATCAGCCGGCGCATCTCCTCGAACCAGCGCAGCCCCAGCTCGGGCTCGAAGTGCGACCAGATCGAGATCGCGTACGCGAGGTCCAGAGCCCCGTCCTCCAATGCCAGTGGAGGCTCCTGGTCGCTTACGAAGAAGCTCGATGCCCGGCAGGTTGCACAGAGCCCACTCGATCGCGGGCTCGTTCGGGTCGCATCCGTGCCAGGAGGTCGCGGGTACGCGGCATGCATCACCCGCAGCGACTCGCCCGGAGGAGCAACCGAAGTCCAGCGCGGCGCGCACGCCCGGACATCGGCACCCCGCGCTCGCGAGCACGTCGACGACCATGTCGGCCTCGTATAGGCCCCCCGCGGCTGCGAGTGGCCCGCGCGCCATCGCGTGGATCTCATCGGGAGGCTGGTCGGGCGACAGGCCCGTCTTCTCCAGCACCGCCGGGATGCCGAACCAGACTCCGTAGGCGAGATGCAGGAACCTGCGCGCAGCCGGAGCTGTGGCCTGCTCGTAGATCTCGCGCGGCTCGTCCTCGCTGAGCAGTCGCTGCTCTATCTCGGCTATGTCGCTGTCCTCCAGGCGCGTGTGGAGCAGGGTGGTCACCGCGTCCTGTTCGAGCCCGGGTCTGCCGGCTGGCGCAACGCGGCTGACGGCCGCGGGCGCGGGGGTGCTCTCGGCGGGCCGCGGGGGCGCCGGGACGGGGTCAGCTGCGTACGCGGGCTCCGGCTCCGGCGCGCCAACTGCTTCGAGGGCCCAGCGAGCCGCCCGTTCGACCAGCCTGCGCACGCGCGGTTTCTTCGCAAGCGGGTTCACTGACATGAACCTACCAACGCCGGTACGGCCGTTGACCTGCTGGACTGCCTCTTCGGCGCTGTCGAGCCATATCCGCGCGGCGGCGTTGATGTCCGACGAAGCCCGGAACGCCACCTCGCCCGGTTCCGGTAGCGGCTAGAGTGCCGTCTCGCGTGTCGATCGATAGTCCGTCGCTACCCCTCGGCCAGCTGGGGATCTCGGAGTCCCTGCGCCGGTTCACGGCCGAGATGCCGCACGAGCGCCGCCCGATCCTGGACTTCGTGATGTCGGTGGCGTCGGACGCCGCGCCCGGGGCGACGGTGCTCGACGTGGGAGCCGGGGACGCCCCCTACCGCGAGCTCTTCGGCCACACGAGGTACTTGAGCAACGACTGGGGCGAGAGTGTCCATATTGGAGCGGTCGCCGCGGACGTGATAGCCCCAGCTTGGGCTCTTCCCGTGGATTCGAGCACGGTCGACCTGGTGCTCTGCACGCAGGTCCTGGAGCACGTGCCCGATCCGGCCGACGTTCTGTCCGAGTGCCTGCGGGTCCTGAGGCCGGGCGGGACCCTCGCGCTGACAGTACCGCTCGTCTGGCAGCTTCACGAGATGCCCTTCGACTACTACAGGTACACGCCGCCGGGCATCGGCCATCTGCTCGGGCAGGCGGGCTTCGTGGACATCGACACGCGCGCGCGCAACGACTCGTTCACGACGCTCGCGCAGCTCATGCTCAACGTCGGATCGAGCATGGGGCAGGGCGGCGACCGGCTCGATGATCGCCGGGCTGAAGCCCGGTCGACGCTGTTTGAGCTCGCGGGCTACATCGCCAGCCTGGCCTCGCTGGACGTGGACAGGGTCCTGCCGCTCGGGTACGCAACTCTGGCGCGGCGTCCATGACACGGGACACCCTGGTGCGAGGCGAGCGCTCCCCGGTCTGTTACCTGGCGCCCTGGGTCGATTACGGCGGCTCGGACAAGGGGACGATTGATTGGTTTCGTTGGATAGACCGCGATCGCTTCGCGCCTGTCCTCGTGACCACGCAGCCTTCCGACAATCGCCGGCTCAGCGAGATCTACCCCTATGCCGAGGAGGTGTGGCCGCTCCCCGAGTTCCTGGCGGGGCAGCACTTCCCGTCCTTGATCCTGGATCTCGTGCACACGCGCGGAGTCGAGGTGCTGCACATCATGAACTCGCGCATCGGTTATGACCTGCTGCCGGATCTCGCGTCACTGTCGGATGCCCCCGCGGTCGTCGTTCAGCTCCACGTCGAGGAGCCGGACAAATCCGGCTACGTGAGGTATGTAACGACCCGCTACGGCAACCTCGTCGACGCATTCTCGGTTTCAAGCGAGCATCTCGCGCGGGCGGTGGAAGGCTATGACGTAAACCCCGACAAGATTCACGTGATCCCAACGGGCGTCGACGCTGAGGAGGAGTTCAACCCTGCGCGTGTGATCCCGACGGAGCTCGTCGAGCCCGGGCATTTCAACATCATCTTCCCGGGGCGGCTGACTGCTCAGAAGGCGCCGCTCCTGATGGTCGAGGTGATCCGGAAGCTCGTCGAATGCGGCCACGACGTGATTGTCAACCTCGTGGGTGACGGCGACCTCGAAGATGATGTGCGCGCGTATGTGCGCGCACATCAACTTCAGGGCCATTTCCGCTTTCACCAGCCCACGCGTCAGCTCGCGCCCTGGTATGCAGCCTGCGATCTGTTGCTGATGACGAGCGCCTTCGAGGGCGTTCCCTACGTGGTGTACGAGGCCATGGCGATGGAGCTGCCGATCGTCGCGCCGGCCCTTCCGGGGAACGTCGAGCTGATGTCCGACACGGCCGGGGTACTTGTCCCCACTGGTAGCGACGCCGGGCGGTACGCGGAGGCGGTCGCGAGCATGATCGAAGACCGCGCCCGCTCTCGTGCGCTCGCCGCCTTAGCGCGGGCGAGAGTTCGCGATGGGTTGACGGTCCAGGCGATGGGAGCCCGGCACACGGAACTGTACAGTGAGCTCCTCGAGCGGCGCGGAGTCCGAACGCTACGGGCGAGTGGACAGCGGCGCGAAGACCCTGACTCCGGGAGCGAAGAGCCGCCTTCTGCCCGCCCCGACGATGGCCGGGCGGATCCGGTTCGCTTTTCCTCGAGGCCGAGCCGCGGGCAGCCGCTGGTGAGCGTTGTGGTTCCGTGCTTCAACCACGGGCGCTTTCTGGCGGCGTGCCTGGACTCGATCTGCAGCCAAGACTATGAGGCGCTCGAGGTAACGGTGGTCGACGACGCGTCCACGGACGCGGCGACGATTCGCGTGCTGCAGGACGCGGCGGCTCGCGATGGGGTGACCGTCATTCGACAGCACACGAACAGCGGGCCGAGTGCGGCCCGCAATCGCGCAATCGCGCAGGCGAGCGGCCGCTACGTCCTGCCCGTGGACGCCGACAACATCCTCTTCCCGGGTGCTTTGCGCTCACTTGTCGAACAGCTGCAGGGGGCGGGGGAACTCGTCGGCTACATCTATCCGAACTGCCAGTACTTCGGCACGCGCGATGACTACTTTCAACCGCCTTCTTTCAACCTGGACCTGCTGATCCGTGGCAACTACTGCGACACGTGTTCGCTAATCGATCGCGAGGTGTTCGACGCCGGATTCACCTACCCGGACGAGATGAAGCTGGGCCACGAGGATTGGGACTTCGTCCTGGACCTCGCAAGGCACGGCATTCGCGGCGAGCCCGCCAAGCAGCCGACCCTGCTCTACCGCAAGCATGGATTCACGCGATCCGACGCCGTCGAGTACGCCGGTGCGTCCTTCCACGAGGAGATCGCAACGCGACACCCGGACCTCTATGGGGACGACGCCAGCTCCGGGCGATTTGGGCGATGGCGAGGTCCCGCAGCTCACATCAAGGCCGTCTGGTCGCCTGGGCTGTCGATCGTTTCGACGGTCGGCATCGACTTCTCATCCGAGCACGGACGGCGGGTGGCCGAGCGACTCGAGTCGCAGTCATGCCGCGATTTAGAGCTGATAGTCGAGTGCGCGGGAAAGCCCGGAGGTCAACCCGGGGACTCGGTGCGGCGGATACCTCCGGGCCTATGCGCCGGCGACCACGACAGGCTCCGTGAGGGCCTGCGGCTGGTCCGCGCCGCGCATGTGCTGATGGTGGGAGCTGAGCTCTTCGGGCTGCTCGGCGAGCAGGGCTTCCTGGAGAAGCTCATGAGAACGTTCAGGGCACTGCCGAAGCTCGAGGCGATCGCGTTCACCGATGCCGGCATGAACGGGCGATTCCCATATCGGCTGCTGCAGGACTCCGATGTCGGCGGGGTCGCCCACGCCTTGGCCTGGCGTGTCGAGGCGGAGAGCAAGCTGCCCCCGAGTCTTCTCCTGGCAGGTGCGCCGGCCCCTGAGGCACTTGCACGGGCGATGTCGGTCAAGGGCGTCGAGCTTCAGTGGCGGCACGCACCGGCCCTTCCCGGTCACGCCACTGGAGATCCGGATGGAGCCGGCTGGATCACGCTCGCAGAGCGCGAGTGCGATGGCGATCTCCACAGACGAGCCGAGCGCGAGAGGGTCGAATCCCTCCCGCCGGTGCTTCCGGCCGCGGAGTATGACGTCGTGCGGCGCTGGCTCCTGGGGGTCACCTGGATACCACCGGAGACTGATGTTCTGACCCGCCACCGCGAACAGGGCGGTGAGGGGCGCATCATCAAGCTGGGGCGCCGCTCGCCACCCGGATATGTGCTCGAGTACGACCTGGGGGCGATCCAGCGATTCGCGCCCCCCGGTACCGTGCGGCTTGTGGAGCACGAGGGAAGCGTCGCAACTGAGGAGCGCGGGTCGCCGCGAGCCGACGGGGACATGGAGTTCGGGCACCTAGAGCTCGCGCATCTCCCGCTGCTTCAGCCCGTCGAGCGGGCGCAGCTGCCGGATGGCACGGAGACGCTCGTCGCGGGCGAGCGGGACCGGCTGCGGCCCGCTGCCACGCGCCTCGAGCTGCTCGGGTACATAGAGGCCTTCCCAAATCTCCCGACCAACCCGCCCGATGCCGGGCGCTCTCGTCACGGGGTCGTCGGTCTGCTCCGCTGCATCGACTGGCGCGCCCGGCGGCACGTCTACCGGGTCGGTTCGCCCGGAGACGACGCCCTCGTCGGCGAGCTCGGCGCGCTGCATCTGACGGTCGAGCCCGAATCGATCGCGCTCTTCATAGATGATCTCGGTCGAGTGAGCACCGCTGCACACACACAGGAGAGCTGCACGCCGGACACGGGCGAAGTGATGAGGTGGGCCGTTGCTCCGCTCGCCTGGCGAGGCTTCGGGCACGTTCGGGGCCGTGTGCGATCGGCGGGGCGCCGCGGAATGGAAACAACCGCACGGCTGCGGGCTGGGTCCCACCGCCGGGCCGGGTCGCCGCCCGGCGGATCCGGGCGACGGACCCTCGCCGGGTATCTCTACGCCGAGCCGGCGCCGGGCCGCATCGAGCTCCTCGCGGCGGTGCACCCGATCACGGGCGACCAGCTGCTGACCCACCACGCGCTGGTGGCGGCGGACATGGGCTACTCACCGGCGGTAAGCCTGGGCTTTGCGCTCGAGCGAGCCGTTGAGACCGGAGACCTGGAGATGGCTCGCGTCTCGATTCCGTGGGCCTCGCGCTTTGGTCTGGAGGTGAGGAGAGCTTGAGCGCGGACGGGGTCCAGCCGGATGACGCGATGCGCCGGTTGCGCGATGCGGTCGAGCGCCAGCTCGGCGGATCGGACCTGTCGAACCTGGACGTCACAGGTACCGATATCACCCGCTTCTCGGCGGATCTGCCCGAGATGCTGGACGAGCAGCAGCGGGAGCAGCTCGTCAGCCGGGTCAAGGAACTGGAGCCATGGCTTCAAGGGCCGTTCGCCCTGCCCGGAGGCCTTGTGATCAGCGGGGCCTGGCACAACGACTCGCGCTGGCTCGGTCTCGCCGAGCACGTCCCCGACGTTGCGGGCAAGCGCGTCCTGGACGTCGGCTCCAACGCCGGATATGACCCCTTCATGTTCAAGCTCCGCGGCGCCGCAGAGGTGATTGCGTGCGAGCCGTTCGAGTTCATTCGCCAGATGGAGTTCCTCGAGGAGATCTACAGGACGGGCATCACCCCGTGTCGCCTGTCGTGGCAGCAGCTCGATCCAGACGTCCACGGCACGTTCGACCTCGTCCACTGTCACGGCGTCCTGTACCACGAGGTCAACCCGATCGGTCTGCTCCAGCGCCTTCGGACGATGCTCAGCGACGATGGAACGCTGCTCTTCGGCTCGATGATGTTGGCTGAGGCCGAGCTCGCCGAGTACGCGCGGTTCGTCCCGGGCGCGTACTACGGAGATCCCACGTGGTGGTGGGTGCCGGGACGGCTCGCGATGCGCTGGATGCTCGAATCCGTTGGGCTCGATGTCGTCGAGGTGTTCGGGCTGAGCAATGGCCCCCCTGGGGAGTTTCCGACGGTCAACGGCTACTTCCGGGCACGCCGAGGTGAGCCCTTCGAGGGGATGTGATCCGCACCAGATGACCGGCGGTTCGCGGCCCCCGACCTGATCCGCTGGCCGGAGCGGGGGTGCAGAGCGTTCGTGGTCAGGGGTGCATCGGCGAGAGGGCGACGGATGCCCCGCCGAGCGCCGCTGGCGGCCGGACGTTAGACCTGTGGGGCATCGCGCGCAAAGGTCCAACGGCGCTGGGCGAGGTAGCTCAGAGGAGCGACGGTCACGATCACGAGCGCCTGGGCTGCGACGCGTGGCAGGCCCGCGACACCGACGAGGATGGCCAGCATGGGAAGACCCACGAGAACCATCGTCACCCAGATACCCACAAAGCGGACGACCCGTCCCATGGTCGCTTTCGCGCTGCGTTTGAAGGTCCATAGAAGGTTGAGTGCAAAGCTCGCCGTGAGCGCCGCCACCGCAGCGATTAGGTAGGCGACTATGTAATTGACGCCGCTCGAGACGGTGAGCGCGAACACCGCTAGGTTCAGGCCGTTCTGGGCGAGGCCGACGAGTGCAAACCGGATGAACTCGTGGACGTTGGCCTTGTCTTGAGGATCCGGCATGCGCCGCTGAACGGTGCCATAATCGCGCGCTGTGGGTCCCCCGGCAAACCTGGTGGAGGAACGGATCGTGAGTCCCTTGTCCGATCCGGGACCTGCGGGGATCCTGATGGCGACGGTGCGCGCTGCTCCGCCGTGCCGCAGCGCGGAATTCGGCGTGGCTCTCCCGCGGCCCTGTGCCACCCGTCCTCAGCGGTCTCGCTGGCCGGCTCGCCGGGTCGGCGCTGGGCGCACGGGATACGCCGGCGCGCCTGCGGGGGAGGCATGGCGGGCTGCGTCGCACACCATGCGTGAGCTGCGGGTCGCCCGAGCGCTCAGCTTCCCCCAGGTGATCGGGTGTGCGGTCACTGCCAGGTCGGGGACTCGCCGAGTGACTTGGCGACTCGGAATCTGCGGACATCGATCGTCTGTCCCGGGGCCTCTGGATGGCAGATGACGGCGCGGCGCCCAGCAGCACAGGCCGGCTAGACGTCTCGCGCGGGCGCTGGTCGCTTGTCGACGCCGTGGCGGTCCTCGGCCTTCTCGGCATCGCGATCGCGGTCTATGGGCGCTTCGCGGCGATGGGAGGCTGGTTCTACGACGATTGGGCCATCTACTCGACTCTTCGCGACCGGCACGGTGGGTTCGCCGCAGACGTCGATGCCTGTGCCCGCTCGATACCCGGCGGCCGTGGCCTTTCGTGCGTCTACCACGCCGGGGTGTACAGCCTCTTCGGATCGCACCGCAGCGGCTATCAGTTCGCGGCGCTCTGGTTTCTGGCGCTCGGGGCTGGCCTGCTCTATGTGATCGCTCGTCAGTGCGGGCTGTCGAGGCCGTGGGCGTTTCTGCTCGGCGCAGGTTTGATTCTGTTCCCGGCGAGCGACTCCTCCCGGCTGTGGCCGGTGGCAGCGATTGGCCTGTATGTGATCGCGCTGGTGCTCGGGGCGTTCGCCCTGAAACTCGCTGCCATGCGGCGACGCGGAAGGCCGGCGTTGGCGCTCGCAGTGCTCGGGGCGGTGCTGGCGCTGGCGGCGATGGCCACCTACGAGATCGCGGTGCCGCTGATCGCTGTCGGCGGCGCGACCTACTACCTGCGCGATCGCAACCGTCGCGCGATCAGGTGGTGGGCCGGCGACATCGGCCTGGTGCTCCTGTTCGCCGTCTATCGCCTCACGCTGGTGCCCGTCTCCAACGAATCCACCTTCCTGGTTCATAGGGATGCCTCACAAACGCTCATCCGCGGGCGGGTGCTCCTGCAGGACGCCTGGTCCACCTGGAAGTACGTCTACCTGCCCGGGTGGATCGGTACCGCGGCGCTCGTGGCCGTCGCGGTCGTGGTCGCGGCGCTCTGCGTCGTGGGAGGCAGGAGCTTTCGAAAGCGAGCAGGACCGTGGCTGGCAGTCCTCGCCCTCGGCATGGGCGTGGCGGCGGCTGGCGCACTCGCCTACCTGACAGCGAACGACCTGTACGCGCCGCAGGTGAGCGGCACCTTCAACAGGGTCAATCTGCCTGGAAGCCTCGGCTATGTCGCGATGGCCGTCGCCATCGTTGGGCTGGTCTACGCGGTTCTCATCCAGCTGAAGGTTCCGCCACCCTTCGCGGCTGGACTGGTCGCACTGGTGGTGGCGGGATCGGTCGATCACCAGGTGGGAATCTCGCGCGACCACATCGGCTCCTGGGAAGCGTCCTGGCACGACCAGAAACAGGCGCTGTCCGGCTACCGAGTCGCTCTGCGCGGTATACCCCACACCGCCGACATCGTCGGATTCGACACACCCCTGTTCGAGCGCGGTTACATCCCTGCCTTCGCGGCGACCTGGGATCTCCGTGGCGCTCTGGACTATGAGACCAACGTCGACCCCACTGTGGCATCCCCGCTGTTACCCGCTTTTGATTGTGGCACTGCCGGAGTAAGTGAAGGTACCACTACCGTCCTGCCGTATGACGATGTCATGGCCCCTCTGTACTTCGTAAGCCCCGTGCGTCACCTGGCCATCCGCGTGAAGAATCAGAGCGAGTGTGAACTGGTGATCCGGGAGTGGGGCAGGCCGCCCCAATGGGGTTACACCGTCACCGGAGTCAGGTTCACGACGTGACGTCCGGTGCCGGAGAATCATCCGGTCCGAGCCAGCGATGCAGCCAGAGCGAGGTTTCAGACGTTCTGTAACCGTGGCGCCGATAGAGATTCTGGGCCCCAATGTTGTGGCCCTGTGTGACAACTCTGGCGGTGTCCAGGGACGCCTCGGCGAAGATCGTTCCGGCTCCCGCCATCAGCCTGTCACCCAGGCGGCGTCCGGTGGCCTCGGCAGTGACAGCGATGAGCTCCACGCTGCCGACATGGGTTTGCGTGTTGATGTGACACACACTAAAGCCACTGCGGTCGTCAGTGACGAGCACCACTCGCTCCGGTGTGGGCGCGAAGCCTCGGCGGAGCCATTCGACATACATCTCTGCGCTGCGGTCGGCTGGGAAACGCTCGTCGGCGAAGAAGCGTGTACCGCGAAAGCGCGCCCGAGCAAGCTCTTCGAGCTGCGGCAGATCGCCCGGCTCGCCGGCGCGCACTCCGGTAAACCCGACCGGATGGCCCTTGACCGGCCGCTCCAGCTCGACCCGCAGGCCGCGAGCGATGAACCCGCGATCCTGCGCCGCGTCGATGAGCGCTTGGTCACCGGACGGGACTAGAAGGTAGATGCACCGTAGGTCGTTGTGCTCGGCCTCATCGATCGCGGAGCCGATCCTGGCGGCAGTGATGCCGGGAGCAACCCGGCCGATGGGTACCCCGAAGAACTCGCTGTCCCAGGCGAGGACCTCTACCAGGCTCACATCAGCTCGCGGGTCCGTCGGGCTCCGGCTGGCTCCGGCTGGCGGGCGGGCCGCCGGCGATCCTGTGTGTGGCGCTGACGACGAAGTAGGGCCTTGCCTTCGACTCGCTGTAGATCCGTCCCACGTACTCGCCGATCATCGCCAGTAGCAGAAGCAGGACCCCGAGCAGGGCAAAGACAAGCGCGAACGCGGACACGGTTCCCGACACGCCGGCGCCGATAACGATGCGATACACGATGAAGCACGCCGTTCCGACGAACCCGGCCGCCGACGCGAGGAGGCCAACCATAGTCAGGAGCCGAAGCGGAAACACCGAGTAGCCCGTTACGAGATCAAAGACCATCTCCACCAGGCTCGCCAGGCGATACCGTGAACCAGCGGCACCACGAGCTGCGTGGGAAATCGGCACCTCCTTGATTTTGACTCCGAGCCACGCGACCACCGCGGGGACGTAGCGGTGTCGCTCGGTGAATGTGAGCATGAGGGCAACCGTGTTCCGATCATAGGCTCTGAACATCGATCCGAAGTCGTGCAGGTCAGTCCCTGTCTGCTTGTTCAGCCAACGGGTGAGCGCGCTCGTTATGAGTCGCCTCGTCAGGGGGTCACGGCGGTCGGCTCGGTAGCCCGATACGACGGGGTACTCGGGTCCGAGCTCAGCCAGCAGCTTGGGTATCTCCTCAGGCGGATACTGGAGATCGCTGTCCATCGTGACGACGTGGTCGCCGCTGGCATGCTGTAGCCCGGCGAACACCGCCGGATGCTGGCCGAAGTTGCGTGCAAGGCTCACCACCGTCGTCGGGTGTCCGTAAACGGCCGCCAACTCGAGCGCTCGCGGGGTCGTGGCGTCGAGCCCGCCGTCATCGACGAGAACCAGCTCGCCTCCATTGGGCTGGGCGTCGAGAATTGGCCTGCAGCGCTCGAAGATCGCCTCCAGGGCGTCCTGATCCCGGTACAGGGGGATCACGATGCTTAGGCCGGGCGGAGGCTGTGCGGACCCATCGTCGTCAGCGAGCGCGCCTCCGGTCATCTGGCTAGGTCCGGACTCCAGCGGCACTCACGCGACGAGGCTAACATACGCCCGGTGCGGATGATCCCCTTAACCGTCCGCAGCTCGCTGGCAATGAGCACAAGTACATCGATGAGGCGCTCGCGACTGGCAAGCTCTCTGGTAACGGTGAGTTTGCAAGTCGATGCAGCCGGTGGCTGGAGCGGAGCTTCGGTATCGAGAGGGCACTGATTACGCCCTCCTGCACCGCGGCTCTGGAGATGTCCGGAATTCTCGCTGAGCTGGAGCCCGGCGACGAGGTCATCGTTCCCGACTTTGCGTTCGTATCGACTGCCAATGCGTTTGTCCTGGGCGGCGCCGTCCCGGTCTTCGTTGATGTCGACCCGGACACGCTGAACATCGATCCGGAGGCTATACAGGAGGCGATCACCGACCGAACCAGGGCCATCGTGGTGATCCACTATGGCGGCGTGGCATGCGACATGGACCGCATAAAGGCGATCGCCGATCGCCACGGACTGATCCTGATCGAGGATGCGGCCCACTCGGTCGAAGCGAGCCTGGACGGACGGCCACTGGGGTCCATCGGACACCTCGGGACGGTCAGCTTTCACGAGACCAAGAACCAGCACTGTGGCGAGGGAGGGGCTCTCCTCGTGAACGATTCCCGGCTGGTCGCTCGCGCCGAAGTTATTCAGGAGAAGGGCACCGACCGAAACCGGTTCTTTCGCGGTGAGGTTGACAAGTACACATGGCAGGACACGGGCTCCTCCTATCTGCTCAGTGAGGTCGCGGCCGCATTTCTTTGGGCCCAGCTCGAGCATGCGGAGAGAATCACGGAGGAGCGGCGCGCGACATGGGCCCGCTACTACGACGCCCTCGGCGGCGTGGAGCAGGAGGGTCTGCTGCGCCGGCCGGTCGTCCCGCCGGGCTGCGTGCATAGCGGGCATCTGTTCTACGTCCTGTTGCCAACCACCGAGCTGCGCGATCGGATGCTGGCTGACCTTCGAGCGCGTGGGGTGCACGCCGTGTTTCACTACCTCCCGCTTCACGCATCTCCGGGGGGGCAGCGCTTCGGCCGGCTCGGAGGCCCCGTGCCGGTTACCGTCGACGCAAGCATGCGCCTGATGCGGCTACCTCTCTGGGCCGGCCTCGGAGATGCCCGCGTTCGTACGGTCATCGATGCGGTGTGCGAATGTGCTCGCACACCGAGTCCGTCGTACGCTTTCAATCGCCGCTGAACCCACGACGGCGAAGGGAGCGGCGGCCTCCCGCTGATGCGGGCTCCGTCGACTGACCATCGCGGCGAGTACGGGCCCTGGCCAGGCCAACTGGCCTGCTCGCGCTCCCGACGTGATCGAGGCGGGGGTTGCGTCGCCGACTCTATGGTGGCGTGCCGCGATCCGATGGCGATGCGCGCCTGGTTACGTTGTCGACGCGAGGGCAAGGCGCTAATGGAGCGATCTCGCTCGCCGATACTCACGACATGCACCCTGCCGGGACGAACGACGGCTGTGGAAGGATCCGATCGGCCTTCCGCCGATTGGATCGTCTTGCATGCCTGGCAGGGTCAGTGCTCCTCCTTGCATCCACCGTTGGCGTGTCCTCTGCCTCCGCCGCCGAACCCGGCGTCGTGCTCAACGTGCAGAGATCACTTCAGATCACCGACGCGAACACGCTGGGCGGTCACTGGGTGCGCATGTTCGCCACGTGGCCGGACCTCGAGCCCCAGCGCGGCGTCTACGCCGCCAACTGGATCGCGTACTACTCCACGGCAATCCGGGCCCTGCCCGCGGGCACGAAGGTGATCATCGACGTGGTGGACACACCGAAATGGGAGTCGGGCTCTGGCAACGAACACGCCCCGCCCGCGAGGCCCTCCGACTACGCCGCCCTGCTCGGGATGCTCGCCCAGCACTACGGGTCCACTGTCACCGCGTACGAGATCTGGAACGAGGAGGACGCCTCCTACTGGTGGGGCGGTGGCCCGAACCCTGCCGCCTACGTGCAGCTTCTCCAGGCGGCATACCCCGTCATCAAGGCCGCGGAACCGCGCGCAACTGTCGTCATGGGCGGGCTCACCGGCAACGACTACCCGTTCTTGGAACGCGTCTACCAGGCGGGTGGCAAGGGCTACTTCGACGTGGTCGGCGTCCACACCGACACGGCCTGCAACGTGCTCTCGCCCTACGAATTCCTGCGCGGCGCCGGAAACAGGATGATCCCTGACTCGTTCCTGGCGTACCGCGAAGTCCACGCCGTGATGCTCGCCAACGGCGACGACAAGCCGATCTGGATGACCGAGATGAGCTGGCGCACGACCTCGGCCACCTGCGGCGAAGGCGCGTGGGCGGGCCAGAAGTCGGCGGGCGTGAGCGACGCGACAGCAGGCCACCTATCTGCGCCAGGCCTACCACTGCCTCAAACAGGACCCCTACGTGCAGGTGGCCCTCTGGTTCGGGCTGCAGGATGAAGGCGCCGCGGTCTCGGGCCTGGTGCGGGCCAACGGCTCGCGCAAGCCCTCGTTCGCCGCCATGGGCGACTATGTCCGCGGAGGCGACACCCTCACCGAACCGTGCGGCAACTTCGCCGGTCCCAAGATCACGGTCTCCTCGCCGCGCAACCGCTTCAGGTACTCGGGCAACTACCTACCGATACACGTCTCCGCGAGCAGCGTTGCAGGGCGTGTTCAGGATCCGCCTAGAGATGGACGGCAAACTGATCCGCAACTACGACAACACCGGGTATGCGGCGCGCAACTACCCGCCGTTCCTCTCCGGCGCGATCAACTGGATAGGGGCGCGGAGCCTCAGCTACGGCAAGCACGTCCTGAGCTTCCTGGCGTTTGACAAGCAGAACAACGTCTCCCGGGTCAACGTGCTGGTGTTCCACGCCCGCCGGGCCAAGAAGCGCCCGGCAGCGAAGCATCAGTAGGCAGAACGCTCGATCGGATCGCGTCTGGCCACATGAGGCGCCGTCCGGTGTGGGGCGTCGCTCGGAGGCGGTGGTCGGCAGACGCTGTGGCGCTTGGACAATCGCCGCTCTGCGGCGTCCCGAGAGAGGCGGATTCCGAGCGGTTCCGCAGCGGACCACTCGTGCGCGCTGCCAGGTCCCTCATCAAGCTCTGCGCAAGACCCGCACAGATCGAGGCAAACAGCGGGGCCGCACGGTGCGAACACCGCCCATGACATGACCTTGGCTGTGGGTGTAGACCCGTATGTGCGATCCTGGCGAGAATGTCGTCTCCCGCTGGGTATGACGTCGCTCTCTTCGGGCGGTTGTTTGAGGTCGAGGACGAGAGTTTCTGGTTTCGGGCTCGCAATCGCCTGATTGTCCAGCTCGTGTCTGAGCGAGCTGGCAGGGGAGATCGATTCTTGGAGGTTGGCTGCGGCACGGGATATGTTCTGCGGGCTCTGGTCAATGAATGTGGGCTGCGCGCGACCGGAAGCGAGCTGTTTGCCGACGGTCTTGAGTACGCCCGGCGCCGGGTACCAAGTGCAGACCTTGTCGAGCTAGACGCCCGATCGATGCCCTATGAGGGGGCCTTTGACCTGGCCGGCGCGTTCGATGTGCTCGAGCATGTCGAGGATGACCTCGGCGTGTTGCGTGGTCTTCGTCGTGCGGTGCGGCGTGGTGGTTTCGTCCTGCTCACCGTTCCTCAGCATCCGTCACTCTGGAGCGAAGCCGACACATATGCTCACCATGTGCGTCGCTATCGACGCACCGAACTCGTTGATCGTGTTCTCCAAGCTGGACTCCAGCCTGTGCGCGTAACCTCTTTCGTGACCTCCCTGTTGCCGTTAATGGCACTCTCCCGCTGGCGTCAACGCCTTACGCAGAGCGTCTACGACCCGGTGGCCGACCTGGTGCTTCCCGGCCGGGTTAATCGAGTCTTCGAGAGAATCCTCGACCTCGAGTGCGCACTCATCAAGGCGGGCGTGGATCTGCCCGTGGGTGGATCGCTCGTGCTCGTCGCGCAGCGCACCACCGTCTAGGGCATATGCCAGCAGCTCACAGAGGGCGCCGTGCTCGACGCGACCGCGACCGCGCCGGCGGCGGCAGGCCCCACGTCGAGCTTCGATCACCGTCCGCTCGCCGGGGCCGGCGCACTTGAGCAGCGCCTCCCGCCGGACCCACTCCCGAAGCAGCTCTCGCCGCCGTTCCTCGGGGGTGAGCCCGCTCAAGCGCGTCTCTCCCGCCGAGCCCATCAGCCGCCGGGCGAGCGCGCGCTCGTTGACCGGCCGCGCCCCGACCTCGACGTCGACGCCGACCGGCGCCCGACTAGCGAACGCATACAGGGCGAGCGGGCCGGAGTGCGACAGGTTGAAGGAGATCGGCTGCGGGCCGGCCAGCGTCAGCCTGCCTGTCTTATCAGGCTCGAGCCCCAGCGCCGGCGGCGCGGCGCCCAGGTAGCGTCCCAGCAGGTCCCTCAAGAGCGCTCTGGAGTGGGCCCATAGTTTGCCGGCGCCCGGCCGGGGGAAGGCGGCCGCCCTGGCGCGCTCCTGCTCGCTCAGGGACCTCAGGAGGCGATCGTCCACCCGCTCGAGGTCGGCCCGCCAGACATGGACCGTCTCCTCGCCGAGAGCCGGCCGCGCTGGGCCGGCGGCCCACACGAGCCCGGACACGGGTTCCCGGCGCTCGCGATCGGGTCTCGCGGATACAGTCACCGAGGCCAATCTACGCCGTCAGGGCTCACCAAGCTCGCGGCGCGTGCGGCCACGCGCGGCGGATACCCTGCCGGGTCATGCGCGTCGTGCAGACAGCATCCCTCCAGGGTCTCGTGGTCATCGAGCCCGACACCTACACCGACGAGCGCGGGTTCTTCTGCGAGACCTATCGCCGACGTGGCACGGGCCGTGGGGATCCCCGAGGGCCAGGAGTTCGTGCAGGACAACCACTCGCGCTCCTCGCGCGGCGTCGTGCGCGGCATGCACTTCCAGATCGGCGACGGCGTCGCAAAGCTCGTCCGCTGCGCCCGCGGCAGCATCGTCGACGTCGCGGTCGACCTGCGCGCCGGCTCGCCGACCTACGGGCGCTGGGATGCGGCCGAGCTCGACGATCAGAACATGCGCTCGCTGTATGTGCCGATCGGCTTCGCGCACGGCTTCTGCGTGACGAGCGAGGTCGCAGACGTCGTCTACAAGCAGAGCGCCTACTACGACGCGGCCGTGGAACGCGGGATCGCGTGGGATGACCCGGATCTCGCGATCAGCTGGCCGCTGCCGCTCGATCAGCTGACCGTCTCAGAGCGCGACGCCGCAGCGCCGCGGCTCGCGGATATCGCCGCCGAACTGCCGTTTCGGTGGCATCCTTAGGCGCAATGCCCGGCCAACTGCAGCGCCTGAGCGAGCGCACGAACGGCTACACGGTGAGCCCCGCGGTGTATCTGAAGGTCGCGTGGGCGGCACTGATCGCCCTGACGCTGATCGTCATGACCGGCGCGGCCGTCCGCCTCACCGGCTCCGGGCTGGGCTGCCCGACCTGGCCCAAGTGCTACGGGAACGTCTACCCGCCGCTGAACACGCACGCGGTGATCGAGTTCTCGAACCGCATGCTGACCGCGCCCGTCTCGATCGCGGCCGGCGCCGCGTGGGTGCTCGCGCTGCGGCGCAGGCCCTACCGCCGCGACCTCGCGTGGCTCGGCGGGATGCTGCCGCTGGGGGTCGTCGGGCAGGCGGTGCTCGGCGGGTTCACCGTCAAAGGCGCCCTGGACTACGGCTGGGTCATGGGCCACTTCGCGCTGTCGATGCTGATCCTGCTCGCCGCGGTCGTGCTCGTGTGGCGGGCCGGCCACGAGGCGGATGAGGTGGCCGCGCGCCCCGAGACCGATCGCCGCCTGCTGCTGATGGTCCGTGTGCTCACCGGGCTCGCGGCCGTGACCGTGTTCGCGGGGACCGCTGCGACGGCCGCCGGGCCGCATGCGGGAGGGTCACCGGGACAGAAGATCAACCGGCTCAGCTTCGACGGGACGGGCACGATGGACTTCGTGATCCACCGCCACGGTGAGATCGCGCTCGCGTTCAGCCTCCTCGCAGTCGCGACATGGTTCGTGGCCCGCAGGCGCGCGGCGCCCCAGGACGATCTGCAGCGGCCCCTCACGGGGCTCTGCATCCTGCTCGCGCTGCAGGGGGCCGTGGGCATGGATCAGTACTTCACGCATCTCCCGACGCAGCTCGTCTGGGTGCACGTGTCCCTTGCCTGCGGGGCCTGGATCATGACGCTGTTCGTGGCATGCGCGGCCGGTGCGCTCTATCCGGCCCGCGCGCGCTCACGGGCCGGTCAGGCCGTCGAGGGCACCGTCGGCGCGGTCGCGTGACCGCGTTTCCCCGCAAATTCGGGGCTGTTCACGGCGCCTGAAGGCTGTTTTGGCCTCTCGTCGTCCTGACCAGTGGTTAGCCTGCCAGCAGGTAAGACACTCGAGAAGGGATTGGGATGACCAAGAACGAGCTAGCCGAGCAAATCGCGGGGAAGACCGGACTGGCGACCAGCCAGGCACGGCAGGTGGTCGAGGCGGCGATCGAGATCGTCTCCAACGAGCTTGCCGCCGGAGGAGAGGTCGCACTTGCCGGCTTTGGCAAGTTCTCCGTCAGCAACCGTGCAGCAAGGCAGGGGCGCAACCCGTCGACGGGTGAGACGATCCAGATCAAAGCCTCCAAGGCCGCGAAGTTCTCAGCCGCAAGCCAGCTGAAGAAGCAGCTCAACGGCTGACCCGAGCCGCTGAACGACGGCGCCGCGTCACCGGCCCCAGCGGGCCGGTGACGTACGGTCGTCGTCGGCTGCGCGGGTTCACAGGCGCCCGCGCTCAAATCCTTACCGGTTGGTAACCGGGCGTTTAGCGAACAGGGGCAGTCTTGACGGCGAACCCCAACTCACCGAAAGCCGGGTGATGTCGTCATGAGCACCGACAGTGCACAGAAGGACGCCGAGCCGGACAACAGCTATCCGACGCTCGCGGGCTTCTACAACGCCGACGCGCGGCGGATCAGCTCCCGCGAGCTGGACGTCGGGCTGTGGTGGCGCGAGGACGAGCAGGGCCCGCTGCACCGCGCCGCCTGGGTAAACGACACCGGAGAGCTCTATCTGGTGCGCCTGGGGCCCCCCGCCGACGGCGGCGGTCACGTCGAGGTGCTCGCGACCGTCGATGACCGAGAGGGCCTTGAGAGCGCCCTCGACGGCTGGCGCGAGAGGTGCGGCGAGCCGCGCTCGCTGAGCTGGCTGCGCGAGCGCTCGACGAAACTGGGGCGCCGTGCCCGCAGGACGCGCGCCCGCGTCGCCGCGGGCGTCGCGGGAAAGGGCTCGAGGATCAGCGGCCCGATGACGCTCCGCCATCGGGCCGCTGCCAGGCCGGATCCGGCCGGTGCTCGCATCCGGCATCGCCAGACGTTCGTATGACGCGTGAGTAATGCCCTCTCGGGGTGTCCTACGGTCAATGGACACCGACCGGCCGGGAAGCCGCCGGCCGCTCAGGAGGTAGACAGTGTTGAAACGGACTTTCCTCACGGCGCTCTCAGCCGTCGCGTTGGCGCTCGCGGCTCCAAGCATGGCCGCCGCCGCGCACCACAGCCGCACGCACCGCCGGGCGCACCACGCCCGCACGCATCACCACTCCCATCACAAGGCGGCAGCCGTGACCACGGTCCCCGCGCCGGTCGCCGGCGGGCAGCCCGCCGTCGTGCACCACGCCGAGGGCACCTCCACCTCGCCGGGCACGACGCCGACGCTGCCCGCCCCGGCCGGCACGGTGACCTCGTTCACCGCAGGCGTTCTCACGATCAGCCTCACGGGCGGCGGGACCCAGAGCGGCCTGGTCACGGAAGAGACCAGCATCGAGTGCGTCTCGGCCACGCCTCCGCCCGCCACCGAAGGCGATGACGGCCAGGCCGAGCAGGCCCCCTCCGGGTCGAGCTCGCAATTCGACGCGGTGCACCGCTCGGCGGCCCGTCGGGCGATGAACAGGGCCAGGATGGCCAGGGCAACCAGCAAGAAGGCTCAGAACGAGCCAGGACGGTCCCGAGGGCACGCCGTGCACGACTGCGGCGCTGACACCGGGAGCCGTCGTCGCGCGTTGCAGAGCTAAACGTCACCGGCGCCGGTGCCGTTTGGGATCGGATACAGATCATTCAGTAGACGACTGCACACAGAGGAAGCGGAGGCCCTGGAGGGCCGGTTCGGATGCCGGCCCTCCTTGGGCATTCCTGAGAACGTTGCCAGGATGCGGATTTTTCACCAGTACGGCATGCATATTTGGTAGACATTGCATAGGGGAGGCTGATGGCACGAGGATCTAAATCAATGGGCAGGGCGAGCGCAGCCATCCGCGGCCTGTTGGCGTGGCGACGGCCATGAGCTTCAGAACCTCGAGCCGGCGCATTGAGGCGATGCCCGACGGTCGGCTCGTGGAGATGGTCCGCGACGGCGAGACACCCCCGCGCGTTCGAGGTCCTCGTCCAGCGCTACAGCCAGGAGCTGACGCGCTACTGCCGCCGCATGGGCCTGTCGGACTCCCGCGCAGAGGATGTGCTGCAGCACGCGTTCCTGCGGGCCTGGATGGCGCTCGAGGCGGGCACCGAGGTCCGCGAGCTACGCCCCTGGCTCTACCGGATCGTCCACAACACCGCCGTCAACGTGATGCGCAGCTCCCCGGACATCCTGAGCCCGCTCGACGAGGCCGAGGGAATCGACGCGGCGGCGCCGGCGTCTCGGACTTCGAGAGGCGCCTGGCCGTCCGCTCGGCCCTCTCCAGCGTCGCGGCGCTGCCCGCCATGCAGCGCGACGCGATCCTGATGAGCGCCGTCGACGGCCGCTCGCACGAGGAGGTCGCCAGCGCGCTCGGCGTCACCGACGGGGCCGTGCGCGGTCTGCTCTACCGCGCCGGGCAACGCTGCGCGCTGCGGCCGCCGCATTCACGCCGGCGCCGCTGATCGGCTGGGTCAGCACCCGCCTCGCCCCTGCCGCCGACCGCGTCGTCTCGATGACGCCCCAGGGCGGAACCGCCGAACTCGGCGGCACGCTGTTCAAGGGCGCAGCTGTCGCCGTCACCGCCGCGGTGCTGGTCGCCGGGGCCACGCAGGTCCCGTTCCACTCCGCTCACGCCCGCCACCACGCAGCGGGCGCGACCATCACCGCCACCACCGTGGCGGCGCGGGTCGCGCCGCAGCCCGTCGCTGCTGGCGGCTCAGGGCGCGCGCGCCCGCATTGGCCGCCGGCACGACGCACCGAGCGTCTCGCAGGCGGAGCCCGCGTGCAGGGGCAGAGCACGAGCACCGCCCTCGCGGCACCCCGGCCGGGGCACGCACACAGGCAGGCTCCGGGCACAAGTCGCAGGAAGCTCCACGACAGTCGCCCCGCCGCTCACCGCGGCCGTCTCCCCGGGCGCGGGCCCTCGCACGCCGCCGACGCCGGGACTCCACCCGAGACCGGCCAAGGGCCCGATCGGGAGTCGAATCGCCGGGCGAGAAATCCGGCTCGGGCACCGAAGGCAAACCGCCCGCCGAAGGCACCACCGAGAAAGAACGCGAGCAGAAAGAAACCGAATCCGAGAAGGCCCGCGAACTGAAAGAACGCGAAGCCGAGGCGGCCCGCGAAGTGAAAGAACGGGAAGCGGAGCTGCGCGCGAACAGAAAGAGCGCGAAGCCGAAGCCTCCAAAAAAGGCAACCTGAGCGCAGGCCCGCGCGCGGACCCGTCGGCGCGGGCGTGCTGTCAGCATCACCGGATGCCCCAGGGCAGGCGGCGAGAGTTCGCCGCCCAACAAGACTCCAAGGAGGGTGCCGCGGATGGCGCTTGATCAGAGCAAGGTCGGACAGGTGGTTGCCCAGCAGATGGAGGCGCTCGAAGCCGACTATGGCGACGACTGCGAGATCGGCGACGTGTGCACGATCGTCGAGATCGTCGGCCCGCACGGCTCGCATGTCCGGGTGCGCAACAGCGACGCCCGTCCGCACGCGATCATCGGGCTGCTGCGCGTCGCGGAAACGAGCGTGCTCGGCAGCTATGGCCCCGGCGACGAGAGCGACGAGGATCTCACCGAAGAGGACTGAGCTCGGGCGCGCCGCTAGGCGGCGATCCCCGCCATCAGGACGCGCACGGAGCGGGCGAGCCTCGCGCGAAACTCCTCGGGGGTGGCGACTGCGGGGTCCTCGCCCTTGGCGCCGTGCGCGCAGTCGAGCAGCACGCCCGCGACCCTCGCGGCGCTCAGCCCGCAGCGGGCGAGGTCGGCTTCCCCGCGCGGCCCCGCGTCCCGCAGCATCCGGGCGAGCAGTCGCTCCGAGCGCTCCTGCGACGCGCGCGCGACGTCTCCGCAAAGCCGCCCGTGAAGGTCATACAGCTCGGCGGCGTAGGGGGAGGCCGACGTCATCTCCACGAAGCGCAAGTAGCGCGCCTCGAGCATCGCGAGCGTCCGCCCGCGCGAGCGAGAGGCCCGGCTCGCCCAGGGCGGCCTCCATCGCCGCGAGGTGCTCCTCGTGCAGCTGCTCGACGAGCGCGCGGAACAGCTCCTGCTTCCCCTTGAAGTGCAGATACAGGGTCGCGCGCGAGACCCCGGCCCGCCGCGCGACGCTCTCCATCGAGGTGCGCCGGAACCCGAACGCCGAGAACTCCTCGCGTGCTGCTCCGAGCAGGACTGCGTGCGTGCTCTCAGAGCGTGTGCGGAGCGCGGACGGCATCGACCGAGTATGGACGAGGTTGACAAGTTATGCAAGTTATGTCTAGTCTGCCCGCATGCCTGAACGGTCAAATGCTGTTCTCATCACGGGCTCCTCGACGGGGATCGGCCGGGCGACCGCGGAACGCCTGGCGAAGGCGGGCCACACCGTCTACGCGACCGCGCGCCGCGAGGAGGCGATCGAGGAGCTCCGCGGCGTCGGCTGCCACACGCTCGCGCTCGACGTCACCGATGAGGGTTCGATGCAGGCGGCCGTGGCGCGCGTGAGCGCCGAGCAGGGCGCGGTCGGCGTGCTCGTCAACAACGCCGGCTACTCGCAGTCGGGAGCGATCGAGACGGTCTCTCCCGAGGACGTGCGCCGCCAGTTCGAGACGAACGTGTTCGGCCTGCTGCGGATGAGCCAGCTCGTCATGCCCGGCATGCGTGCGCAGGGCTCCGGGCGGATCGTGAACATCAGCTCGATGGGCGCCAACTTCACGTTCCCGGGAGGCGGCATCTACCACGCCACCAAGTACGCCGTCGAGGCGATCAGCGACGCCATGCGCTTCGAGGTAGCGGGCTTCGGCGTGAAGGTGATCATTGTGCAGCCGGGATTGATCAAGACGGAGTTCGGCGCCACCGCGGCGGGCGAGGTGGACAAGCAGGACGGCCCCTACTCGGAGTTCAACGCGCTCGTCGCGAAGACAACCGAGGAGGTCTACGAGAAGGGCCCGCTTGCAAAACTCGGCGGCCCGCCGGAGGCCGTCGCCGCGACTATCGAGAAGGCGATCGCCGCCCGCTCCCCGAAGATCCGTTACCGCGTCACACCCTCGGCTCACGTGCTGATCGGCCAGCGCCGGCTGATGACAGACGGGCTGTGGGACCGCTTTGTGGCGACACAGTTCCCGCGTCCCGGCGCGGCCTGATCGGGGTAGGTAGTCTTCCGCTCGTGGCCCACACGGTCGTGTGCATCTCCAGCGAGGACGGCGCCGGCGCGCAGGACGCCTCGCCACTTGTCGCCGAACAGCTGGGATTCCGCCTGATCGACGAGGACATCGTGATGCGCGCGGCTCTCGAGGCCGGGGTGGACCGCGACGTCGTCGCCGACGTCGAGCGGCGAAAGTCGATGCTGCTGCGCGTGATCGAGGGACTCGGCAGCGCCGGGTTCGCCGCCGGATACGTCCCCGCCGATGCCGCCGCCGGCTACGGCCAGCCGGGCAACGAGGACCTGCGCAGCCTGATCCGATCGGTCATCGAGGAGACCGCGAGCAGCGGCCGGGCCGTGATCGTCGCCCACGCCGCCTCCCACGCCCTCGCCGACCGGCCCGACGTGCTGCGGGTCCTGATCACCGCCTCCGAGGGCACCCGCGAGAGCCGTCTCGCCGCCGCATCGGGCATAGACGAGCGCGAGGCGGCCAAGATCATCAAGAAGGGCGACGCTGCCCGCGCGGACTACATCCAGCGCTTCTACGGAGTCAGCGCCGAGGTTCCGACCCAGTACGACCTCGTGATCAACACCGACAAGCTGGCGCCGCAGGAGGCCGCACGCCTGATCGTGCAGGCCGCCCTCGGCCCCTCCGGCTAGCCGCCGCGTCTCTCAGATGATGCTGCCGACGCCTTCGATGGCTGCGGCGCCGAGAGCTATCTCCAGGGCCACGCCGGCGACGAGCGTGAGCATCGACACGACCACCACGAGGAAGTCCTCGAGCAGGACGCCCATCGCGAGCAGCACCACCGAAAGCGCCGGCAGCGTGTCAAGGCCGGTGAACGGCGGCGCGAAGAAGGCGCCGAGAGAGCCGGCCAGCGCGAGCACGCCGAACGCGATGTTGCTGAGACGGTGCCCGAACAGGAAGCTCAGACGCGGCCGCGAGATCCGCTCGAGCCTTCTGATCATCCGCATCAGCCCCGCGATGAACTTCTGCTGGCGCTCGCCGGCCAGCTCGATCGCCCGCCAGCGCTGCGGGAGCCAGACCTCATCGCGCAGCGCGATCAGCTGGAGCGCGAGCAGCATCCCGATGATCTCGAACACGTGTGTCGCGCCGCCCGTAGGCAGCGGCAGCGCGGGCACCCCGAGCAGGAACACGAACAGCAGCGCGAAGCTCTTCTCCTGGAACAGCTCGATCAGGCTGCCGAGCGTGTGCTTGCCGTCCTGTCCCAGCCAGCGTTCGAGCTCGTCGCTCACCTTCGGTGGGGGAGCCTCGCCGGCCTGGCGCGGCGGACCCGGTCCCGTCACGGGGCTAGCGCTTTCGGCCGGGGCGCGCGCGGGCCAGCAGGGTCACGACGAGCACCACCGCGAGCACGAGCGAGGCCGCGTAGCCGATGTCGGCGACGGTGTGCATCCCCTTGACGCCGTTGTCTTCCGGCACGCTCCCGGCGATCGCGGAGGAGATCAGGATGCCGACCGTCAGCAGGCCGACCACCAGGGTCTGGGTGATGCCGCGCAGCGATTCGATGTGAGGCTCGAGTTTGGAGGTGTCCACGGTCACCTCGAAGCGGCCCTTTTTGTACTGCTTGAGCCACATGCCGGTGGCCTCCTGCAGCGAGGGCACGTTCTGCAGCGCCTCGCGGCCGGCGTGCATCGCCTGCTTGCGGGCGAACTCCGCGATCCGCTCCTGCGTGAGGGATTCGCTCGCGAGCGTGCGCGTGATGTCGACCGCGCTGTCGGCGAACGTGGTGGAGCTGCCGGGCGGGTAGAGCACCCGCATGAACTCCTCCGCCTGCGTCATCGCCTTCATCGCGAGCGACAGCTGCGGATCCGGTCGATAGCCCGCGTCGCGCAGCATGTCCAGCGACTGGGAGATGATCTCCGCGAGCGCCATCTTTTCGCCCTCGCCGACATCCATCAGCGGGCCCAGGCGCCTGGCGAATTCCTGGTCAAAGGCGCCCGGGTTGGTCTCGCGGAAGGGCTCTGAGAGCGAGCGCAGCGACTGCGCGAGCGCCAGCGGCTCGCCCTTTGTCGCGGTGTACATCAGCCCGACGAGGTTCATGCGGCGCTTCATGTCGATCTCGCCGACCATGCCGGTGTCGATGAACGTCAGGACGCCGCTCTTCAGGTTCACCATCACGTTGCCCGGATGCGGGTCTGCGTGGAAGAACCCGTCGATCAGGATCATTTTCACGGCGGCCCTGACTGCGTTGTCCGCGATCTCGGTCGGGTCAAGGCCGGCGGCGAGGATCTCCTCGCGACGGTTCGCGGGCACGCCTTCGATGAACTCGAGGGTCAACACGCGGGTGCGGGACAGCTCCCGGATCACCTCCGGCACGCCGACACCCGGAATGCTCTGCAGGTTCTCCGCGAGGCGGCGGGCGTTGTAGGCCTCCAGCCGATAGTCGAGCTCCAGCAGCAGCGAGGAGCCGAACTCCTCGACGACGCGCTGAAGCCCGACGTCGTGCGCCCACGCGGTGCGGCGCTCCATCACGCCCGCGGCGCTCGTGAGGATGCGAAGGTCGGACTTCACGCGCTGTTCGATGTTCGGCCGCTGCACCTTCACCACGACCGGCCTGCCGCCCTTCAGCACCGCGCGATGGACCTGGCCGAGCGACGCCGCCGCGAGCGGTTTCGGGTCAAAGCTCTCATACAGCTCCTCGGGCGGGGCCCCGAGCTCGGCGGCGATCACCTCGCGCGCCTCCTCGACCGGGAACGGCCGCACGTCGCTCTGCAGCTTGGAGAGCTCCTGCTCCCACTCGGTCGGGAGCGCGTCCGCGCGGCTGGAGACGATCTGCCCGAGCTTCACATACGTCGGGCCGAGCTCCTGCAGCATCAGCCGCGCCTTCTCCGGAGAGGACAGCGGCTCCAGCTGCACCCCATACAACCGGCTCTGGATCCAGCGGCGGAACTCACCCAGCGCACCACGGTCAAACGCGCCGTCCGCGCCGTAGCGCAGGAACACGTCGTAGACCTGCAGCAGCCGCTGGCGCTCGTGGATCCTGTCTTTGTAGGAGGCCCGGCTGCTCACGGTTCGCTCACCTCGCGTGGCCTGTCGGTGACGATCGGAGGCGTCAGGCCGAACAGGTTCTCGAGCAGGAACGAGAGGAGGCCGAGCAGCAGGCCGGCGAGCGCGATCCAGAGCGCCCCTTCGGTGCTGAGCAGGTGCGGCGTGAGCGCGTCGAGCAGCGCGAAAACGCCGATGTCGACGATGACCACAACCGCGCCGAGGGACTGAAGCAGGAACGGCAGCGCCATGAACTGCAGGATCGGCTTGACGATCGCGTTCAGGATCCCGAACAGCGCACCGAGCGCCAGATAGCCCGTGACCGGGTGTTTCGCGTCGACGCTCACGCCCGGCAGCACCGCGACGGTAATCGCGACAGCGATCGCGTCGACGAACACCCCGGCCAGGATCGCCTTCCACGGGCGCTGGCGGCGGAACGTCAAGCCGCGCTCCCTCTCACGGCGTGACGGGCACCCGCCGCCGCCTGACGGAGCCGGCGCTCGCCCTGCCTCCTATTGCGACTGCGGCATTCAAGCACGCGGGCAACTATATGCACCGGAACCCGGGAGCGAGCGCGTCAGGCGCTGCGCCGCACGCGCACCTGGTAGACGCTCGTGTGTCCCGTTTCAAAGCCGTGGCGCGCGGCCCTCAGGTAGAGCCGCCATATCCGCGTCCGGTCCTCGCCCGCGAGCTCCCGGGCGCGGTCGAGGTGCTCGTCGAGCCGGTCGACCCAGTGCTGCAGGGTCGTCGCGTAGTCCTCGCGGAACCCCTCGATATGAAGCGTCTCGAATCCCGCACGTTCCAGCGCGAGCTGCATCCGCGAGAGCGGCAACGGCTCGCCGTCGGGGAACACGTATCTGGTGGAGAAGACGTCCTCGTGCGGGTTGTGCTCAGGGTCGAGCGCGGCGATCGCATGATTCAGGAGGAAGCCGCCCGGCTTCAGGAGCGTGAACAGGGACGCCGCATACAGGTCGATCTGGCTCTCGCCGACGTGCTCGGCCATGCCGATGCTCGAGATCGCATCGAACGACGCCGCGGGCAGGCGCCGGTAGTCCGAGAGCAGGATCTCGACGCGATCGGCGACACCCGCCTCCTGCACGCGCTTGCGGGCGAGCTCCGCCTGGGAGGGGGAGAGCGTCACGCCGGTGACGCTCACGCCGTGGTGCAGCGCCGCGTGGATCGCGAAGCTTCCCCAGCCGCACCCGACGTCCAGGACCTTCATCCCGGGCTCCAGCTCGAGCTTGCTCGCGACCAGCTCAAGCTTGGTCGCCTGCGCCTCCGCGAGCGTCTCGGCGCCGCGCGAGAAGACCGCGCAGCTGTAGGTCATCGACTCGTCGAGGAACAGCGCGAAGAAGTCGTTGCCGACGTCGTAGTGGTAGCGGACCGCTGCGGCGTCGCGCTCGATGCTGTGCAGGTCGCCGCGGAGCAGAAGCTCGAGGCTCGGGCGCTCCGGGATCCCGGCCGGCGCGGCAGCGACCGCGAGCGAGAGCGCGAGCCGGGCCTGCTCGGGCTTGCTGAGCTCCCTCGGTTCCCACTCGTCAACCACGAGGAACGCCCCATCGAGGTCATCGACGGCGAGGGAGCCGTCGACGTAGGCTCGGCCGAGGCCGAGCGAGCCCGGGGCGCGCAGGAAATGCGCGAGCGCGGAGGGCGAGCGGACCTCGAACGTCGGCGAGCTCGGGGCCGTCGCGGGGACAACACCTCCGTCCCAGAAACGGACGTGGAACGGTCGCGACGGGAGGAGCCTCTCCAGTTCGCGCCCGAGCAGCCAGCTCGCCCGCATCAGCGCCATCCCGGGCGACCGCCTGCGAGGCGATGGCCGATGGTCTGCTCGCGCCTGTTCGTTCCCCCTTCTGGCACGCCCCGATGGTAGTGGCTCGGAGCGAAAGGGAGCGGGGAACCTGTCACGGGCCGGCGTTAGACTCCGGCCCATGGGCCTGGATCTCGCTATCGCGCACTACAAGGGTGAGGGCACCGCCGTGGAGGTCTACGCCGCGGCGAAGGGAGCCGCCCCGACCGCGCGCTGGCTCGCCGAGGTCGGCTTCGTCGAACACCATCACAGCGGACGGCTGCTCCTGAGGGGCACCTTCGCCGGCCATTACCTCGACGTCGACGAGAGCGACCGCGTCTCGGAGAAGGGAGTCGGTGCCGGCGCCGTGGCGGGCGGTCTCGTCGGCGCGCTGCTCGGGCCGGCAGGGATAGCCGTGGGCCTGGTGGTCGGAGGGGCACTCGGCTCGCACGTCCGAAGCGGAAGCGCGGGCGAGGACGAGCCGCAGGCGCTCGCGGAGCAGCTGCGCGCAGCCGTGCCCCCGTCATCCTCGGCGCTGGTTCTGATCGCGCAGGACGAGGACGTAACAGACATGCTGTCGGCCGTCGGCGAGAGCGCCGAGAGCGTGATCCGCCAGAGCCTCTCCGAGCAGCAGGCCTCAGAGCTCGAGGCGTCGCTGAGCGCCGCGCCGAAGGTCCCGCCGCCCGCCTAGCGCTGCCGCTGGCGCCGGCCGTGCGCGCTGGCTACGCTCACAGCATGGGACTGTTCCGCCGCCGCGGCGGCGTCGCGAGAGAACCCGAGGTTGCGATCGACGATCCTCGCTTCGAGGGGTGGGAGACGGTCGCCACCTTCGAGGATGAGAAGACAGCGGTGGCGTGGCGTGATCAGCTGCGCGCGCTCCATGTTGACTCGGCCTGCGTCGCCGACCACGAGCCCGACCGGTTCGGCCGCGGTGACATCTACCTCGTGGTGCCGCCCGGGCAGTGGTCGCAGGCGAACGAGATCCTCGAGGGGCTCGAGTGAATCTCGTCGACACTGTGGCCTTGCCGCGCGCGGCTCGTGGTACCCATCGGATGACGAACGGGCGCGGCGGCGCCATCGTGGGGGCAGGATGTTCAGCGACCGCTCTCAGGCAGGCAGGGCGCTCGCCGCGGAGGTGAGGCCGCTGGCAGGTGAGCTGCCGGTCGTCCTCGCCATCCCGCGTGGCGGTGTCCCGGTCGCGGCGGAGGTCGCACGGGAGCTGCGCGCGCAGATGGACGTGATCACCGTGCGCAAGCTCGGCGCGCCGCACAACCCCGAGTTCGCCATCGGCGCCGTCTCCGAAGACGGCCGCGCCGTCCTGGACGCGGACACCGTTCGGCGCCTGGGCCTCACCCCGGCGCAGGTCGAGGCCGTCGTGCGCCACGAGGTGCGTGAGCTCGACCGCAGGGTGGAGCGCTACCGCGACGGCTGGGAGCCGATGGACGTCCAGGGCAGGACCGTGATCATCGTCGACGACGGGCTCGCCACCGGGCTCTCGGACCTGGCGGCGGTCCGGGCGATTCGCAGGCGCGGCGCGGCGCGCGTGATCGTCGCGGCACCGGTGGCCTCACGCGACGCGATCGCGCTGCTCGCCGAGGAGGCCGACGATGTCATCTGCGTGGCTGTTCCTGGCGACCTCAGGGGCGTGGGCGTCTGGTACCAGGACTTCTCCCCAGTCTCCGACGAGGAGGTGCTCAGGCTGATGGTGCAGGCCGGGACGCGAGTGCCCTCCGGGCCGTCCTAGCGGTTGAACAGCTGGGCCGCGCGCGGTGAGAACACCGTGACGGCACCCTGCGCCTGCTCGCTGCGGAGCGAGCTGCCCGCGAACACGAGCATTTCTTCCAGGTGTTCTGCGACGGTCATCAGGCTGTGGTTGCCGGGGTAGATCGCGCTTTCGGCGTGGGCGCCGGCTTCGCGGAGCGCCGCTGCGAACGCGGGATCCTCCGTGGGATCGGCGGCCTGGTCCCCGATCGCGCCATACATGAAAGCGTGCAGGCCGAGGCGTGAGATCACGGGCCGGTCCCTCGCGAGTTCTCCGCTCAGGTGATTGAAGTAGCCGAGCCAGCTCTCCACGACCGAGAACCGGTAGGGGTTGGCCAGCGCGATGTGCATCGCGCCGTATCCGCCCTTCGAGTTGCCGGCGATCGCGCGGCCGGCCCGCGTGGCCCGGGTGGGCAGCATGCGGTCGACCAGTTCCTGAACTTCGACCACGTAGTCGGCGCTGTGCCACTGCCAGTTCTGAAGGGTGTTCCTGTCCTGCACCATCACGGCGATCATCGGCGGAATTGCGCCCCGTTCGGTGAGGCGGTCCAGTGCCCGCTGGACGCCCACTTCAAGGAACGCGGTGGCGTGCCCCGCCTGCCCGTGCAGGAGATAGATGACTGGATAGCGATCTGCGCGGGTGTAGCCAGGCGGGAGGTAGACGAGGAACGAGCCGGGTTCCGCGAGCGCCTTCGACCTGAAGCTCACGCGGTCGATCGCGCTGCCGCTGGCGGCATGGCTGACGGGGACGAGCGCCGGGAGCCGTGCGGGAGGGGCCACTGCGAGCGCGGATGCGACGGCCACGGGCTGGTTGACGGCCGTGCTCCGCTGCAGCGGGATGGACACCTTCAGCGCGAGCGCCACGGAGACCGCCGCCAGGGCGCCGAGCAGCCCCACCAGCAGCAGCGCTCGCGGTGTTCGGCGCCCACGCGACGCGGCCGCCCCGCCGTGGGCAGGGGAGACCTCGAGCCGAGGGGGGAAGCTCGCAACCCAGGACGGGGGCCCGAGCAGCGCCTCGGCGGGTGTCGCCCGGCCGGGCCAGGCCCAGTCCCCGAGGCTCTCAAGCCAGATCTGCGACCGCGAGGCCTTTGCTGTGCTGGGCATCCCGTGTGATTCAACGGAACGTGGACACCGACAGCCAACCCCTGCACGAACACGCCCAGACGCGGCGCCCCGGGAGGCTGAGCTCGTGGACGCATCCGCGGCGGATAGCTTTCGGGCATGCAGCGGCTCGATCGGCGGGCATGAGCGCCCGACCTGCCCCGTGAAGGAGCGTTGGACCGACCGCGCGCTTGCGCCCGCGGCCGGCCTCTTGGCGGCGGTTCCCGTGATCGCCTCGACGCTGCGGGCGCTGCGCGACGGCTGGATCCCCGCAGGCGACCAGGCCAACATCGCGACGCGCGCCCACGACGTCCTGACGTCGCGCACCCCCCTGGTGGGCCTGCACTCGGACGTCTCTGCGCTGACCCACCACGCCGTCTACAGCCTCGGCCCGATGCTGTTCTGGCTCCTCGCGCTCCCCGCTCGCGTCGGGAGCCCCGGCTCTCTGACGCTCACTATGGGGCTCGTGAACACGGCCTCGATCGTCGGGGTTGTCGTGCTAGCGAGGCGCCGTGGCGGGCGCACGCTGATGTTCATCACGGCTCTGGCGGTCGCGCTGATGTCACGCTCGCTTGCGCCCGAGCTGCTGCACGACGTGTGGAACCCGTCGGCCGGGCTGTTCCCCTTCACGCTGCTGATCTTCCTGAGCTGGTCGCTCGGGTGCGGTGAATTTCGGCTGCTGCCGCTCACGGTGCTCGTGGCGAGCTTCGTCGCCCAGTGCCAGCTCGCGTTCCTGCCGCCCTCTCTCGGAGTGCTGCTCGTCGGCATGGCTGGGCTCGCGGTGTCGCTCAGGTCCGGCAGGAACAGCGCGGCCCCGCCGGGCGGCGCCGGGCGCTGGGCGCTCGCCGCGCTGCTCGTTGCGGTGCTGTGCTGGGCTCCGCCCGCGATCGATCAGGTCAGGGGGAGCCCGGGCAACCTGACCGCCATCGTCAGAACCGCCGAGGCGAACAACTCCACGCTCGGCCCGGCGGTCGGGTGGCACGCCGTCGTGCTCGCCGTCGGCGTGCGGCCCTGGTGGCTGCGGAACCCCGCCTCCCCGTATGAACGAAAGAACGAAGTCAAGGTGCGCCCGAGTGCGCGCGCCACGGTCACGACGGGGCTTGCGCTCTGCGCGCTGCTCCTCGTCGCCGCGGTGGGCTTCCTGCGTCGCCGGCCGGATCTCTGGGTTGGGGCACTGATCGCGCTGAGCCTCTGCGCCGGACTCGCAGCCGTGGCGTCCTCGACACCCACCCTGCGGGTGCTCGCCGCGACGCTCGGCTACACGCTCTGGTTCGGATCACCTGCGGGGATGTTCGTGTGGGTAGTGCTCGCGTGGGCCCCGATCACGATTCTCGCCGGGCGGGTGCGAGTAGCGCCGCGTTGGCTGTCGCCGGCCGCCTCGGCGGCGGCGCTCGCCGCGGTCGCGCTCGCCGGCGCCGGCATCGCCGTCGCTGAGCGGCCCGATGAACACGTGAACGAGTACCGGCCTCTCGGCGTGATGCTCGCGAGCATCAACCGCGCGGTTCCCGCTGGAAGGACCGTCCAGCTGACGTCCTCTCTGGGGATCGCGACGTTCCGCTTCAAAATGGCCGCCCGCTACTCACTCGTCGGGCACGGGGTGCGGCCGGTCTCGCCGGGCACCGACACGCGCGTGGGGGGCTGGTATGAGCTCGACCACGTTCCGTATGACTGCACCATCTTCATCACGGACGGGACGAGAGCGCCGTCGAGATCGGCGGCGCGGCTCGCAAGCGTCCTCTACGCGGGCAGCTATCCGGTGAGCGCATGGGTCGCGCCGGCAGGCTGCCCCGCGGGCCATCTGAGAGCGCCCGCCGGCGCGAGCTTCGGCGGGACCGCGAGCTACCCCACGACGTGGGTCGGCTACGGCGTGCTGCTGAACGCGATCAGGACCCGTCCGCTGACCCGGGCGATCATCAACCCCGCGCGCAGCGACGTGGAGATCAAGTTCCAGGACGGCCTTGAGTGGCACGCCTTCTATCCGGCCGGCGCGCAGCAGCAGCTGCAGCGCATGTTCCATGCCCGGCACGTTCGGGTGCTGTTCGTGCCGACGCACCACAAGAGCTCGACCAAGGCCGCGGCCGGGCATCCCCTGCGCCTGATCGCCCTGGGACTTGTCTGCCTGCTCGCGCTCCTTGCCGGCGGGCTTCTCCTGCGGCGGCGCCGCGCACGCCGAGCCGCGCGGTAAGCGCGGCGCCTGGCGGGCCTAGCGCTCGGGCAGAGGGCGAGTGCGTAGCGCGACTCCCACGAGGCAGGCTGTGAAGATGGCGGCCGCGGCGGCGGCGAGCGCGATCCTCAGTGAGTGTTTGCCTGCGGGGGGAAGTCCCGCGGCGGCGACCCTCGGGCGCGGACGGTAGGCGGCAGAGCCTGCACCCACCGCATACTCGATCCGTGCTTCCGGGCCGATCGTCAGCCAGGCCGCGACCGCCCGGTCGTTGGCAGGGTCCACCGCGACCGCCGGGGCGACGTTCTGGCCCGCCGCGGCGATCATCTGGGTGTCTTTGAGCCCGATGCCGGCGTGGGGACCGATCGATGTGCGTGTCGCCCACACCTGTGCCTCGCGCATGTCGAGCGCGCCGTCTGTGCGGCGCGGCGCCGCCCTCCACACAGCGATCGCCTCGCCCGCGGGCCCCGCCGCGAGACCGTCGAGAACCGCCTGGGAGTGGGGGTTCGACAGGATCCTGGACGGCCTGGAACCGGCGAACACGGCGGGGACTGCGCGAATCAGATAGTGCCCGCCCTCCAGGACCGTCCAGGCGAAGATCACGTTCTCGGTCGCCAAACGCTCGAGCGCGATCGAGCCGGCATGACGCCCGAGGCGTTCAGGATCGGAGAATGATGCGAGCAGGCGCGGCGCCAGGAACCGCGCGCGCGCTGCGGACAGGCTCAGGTATGTGCGCGTCGTTGGGGTCGCCGTGCCAGAGAGGGCGGTGCTCGACCAGGCGATCATGGCGTGTCCGTTGTCGCTGATCACGGCGTCGATCTGCGGGCCGGCGGCGCTCGGCCCGACCCGGCCGCAGGATGCGCTGCGCCCCGACGCCCACAGCACACACGCGAAGATGGAGCGGTTTTGTTGCCAGGCCACCAGCAGATCGGATCGGTAGTCCATCGCGGCGGTCAGCGCCGTTACGGCGCCCGCTCCCGTCGGGACGGATCGCGGCCGCCCAAAGCGCGACTGGAAGAATCGCTCGACCTGCACAGCGATCGAGCGGCCGGGTGCTGCCGAGGCGATCACGACGTCGCCCAGGTAGGCCCGCGCCAGCGCGAACAGGGAAGCAGGCCCGACGAGCACCGCCGGCCACGCGGACCGGTCACCCGCATAGCCCTGAAGCAGCCGGACCGCGGTCCCGCCCGGCCCGCCGCCGGCGGCGAGGGCTATGCGCCCGCGGCTCGCGCCCAAGGCCGCGAGCGCGGGCCCGGACTGCGCCCCGAACGACTGCACGCCCGCGAGCGTCGCCTGCTCGGTGGGCCCGATCACGGCCACCGACACCCCCTTGCGCCCCGACCGCGACCCGCACGGGGCAGGATCGGAGAACCAGGCGATGGCTCCGTCCCCCGTGGGTCTTGTTGCCGCTTCGCTCGGAAACACGACACGTGGCCCGCCGGCGACCGCGCAGCGGGCCAGGACACGCGGGGCCGTCCACGCACGGGCATGACGCGCCGGCCGCGAGGCTGGGGCCTGGCCGCCGGCGTCAGCTCGCGTGGACGGGGTCACTATCTGCATGCCGACGGCTACGGCTGCGGCTGCGACTATCGCCAGCGAAGCGCGGCCAACCCAAGCCATATCGGTCCCACCCCCCTTGCAGGCCCCGTGAGACCGGCAAGTCGTCGCTCTTAGTTGCACGCTGTTCATATCACCTCGATCCTCCGGAGCCTTGCGTGCGCTCGACCGCTCGTGTGCAGGCCGGGACAGCCGCCGGCGAGGCTCGCGCGTTGATCGGTCGCCTCGCCAGGTCGCGGCGGCCAAGGATCGAGCTGAGTCCGCATGAGCTGCGTCATGCGGTCACAAAGAACCCTCGCGCCAGCGCCCCAGGCGGGGCGCCCTCCGGCTCCCCTGGCTGGGAGCTTCATCTGAGCCCCGGTAGGACTGGATGACCGCTGCGGCGCTGCAGATGAGCCAACAAGAAGACCGAGCGCAAGGTCGCGCTCGGTCTGCCTACTTCTCCTCAATTTGGCGGATCGCCGTGGCCCATCTCAGGACACGGGCATGACCCTCTCCGATCAGCCGCAGCCGGTGTTGTTGCCGCAGCTCGAGCACGTGTAGCAGGAGCCCGTGCGCTGCATCATCCCGCCGCACTGGCTGCACGCCGGCCCAAGGTCAAGGCCCTGGAGCCTGGCGGGGACCACCGGCGGGGAGTCCGTGAACGCGGACGCCGCCGGTGCGCCGTCCTGCGCCGCGGACGCCTGGATCTCA
The DNA here is from genome assembly GCA_963826345.1 of uncultured Solirubrobacteraceae bacterium. Classification (GTDB taxonomy): domain Bacteria; phylum Actinomycetota; class Thermoleophilia; order Solirubrobacterales; family Solirubrobacteraceae; genus Palsa-744. The sequence continues at coordinate 96,989 of CAWGWU010000011.1, read as the reverse complement.
GAGGACGCCGTCTCCTCGGCGGTGGGCCCCGCGGTGTCGGATGAGGCGAGCGCCGTTGCCGCGTCCTGTGCCGCTTTGCGCGCCCTGACCTCCGGGGTGAGGATGCCGAGTTCCTCCTGCGCGTCCACGTCGAGGAAGCGTGACGCGAGCCAGCGCATGATGTAGTCGGGCATCGACTTCGCGAACGGGATCTCCGGGTTGCCGGTGATTCCCTCCGGCTCGAAGCGCATGTAGCTGAACTTCTGCACCAGCGTTTCGAGCGGCACGCCGTACTGCAGCGAGATCGAGATGGCGGTCGCGAATGAGTTCATCATCCCTCGGAGGGTCGATCCCTCCTTGCCGATGTCGGTGAGGAAGATCTCCCCGACCGTGCCGTCCTCGTACATGCCGGCGGTGATGTAGCCCTCATGGCCTGCGATCGAGAACTTGTGCGTGATCGACTGCCGCTCGCGCGGCATGCGCTTGCGCCTGGGGCCCGCTTCGGCGAGCGCCTTGCCCACGGCCTCCTCGACGACCGCGTCGACGTCGACCGGCGCGGGAGCGTCGGTCTGGGCGTCGGTGCGCAGAGCCTGAGCGGTCTTGGAGCCGTCGCGGTAGATCGCGAGCGCCTTCACGCCCAGGTGCCACGCCTGCGTGTAGGCGTCCGCTATGTCCTCGACCGTCGCCTCCTGTGGGAGGTTGACCGTCTTGGAGATGGCACCGGAGATGAAGGGCTGGACCGCGCCCATCATCTTGATGTGGCCCATGTGGGAGATCGCGCGCTCGCCGACCGCCACGTCGAACACCGGCAGGTGCTCCTCGTGCAGCCCGGGCGCACCGACGATCGTGCCGTGCTCGGCGAGGTGAGCCTCGATCTGCGAGATGTCGGACGCCGAGTAGCCGAGCGTCTGCAGCGCCAGCGGAACCGTGCGGTTCACGATCGTCATCTGGCCGCCGCCGACGAGCTCCTTGTACTTGACGAGCGAGAAGTCGGGCTCGACACCGGTCGTGTCGCAGTCCATCAGGAACGAGATCGTCCCGGTCGGCGCGAGCACCGTCGCCTGAGCGTTGCGGTAGCCGAGCCTCTCGCCGAGTTCGACGGCCTCATCCCACGAGCGCCGTGCCGCGGCGAGCAGCTGGCCGTCCTCGCACGTGGAGTCCGGGATCGCGCCCGACGCGTCCCGGTGCATCCGCATGACCTGGTTATGAGCGTCGCGGTTCTCGGGGTAGTGGTCGTATGCGCCGAGGCCGAGGACGCCGGCCACCTGCGCCGAGCGCCTGTACGCGCGTCCGGTCATCAGGGCCGTGATCGCGGCGGCCGTGCCCCGTCCCTCGTCCGAGTCATAGGGCATGCCGTTGCTCATCAGGTACGCGCCGAGGTTGGCGTAGCCGAGGCCGAGCTGGCGGAACGCGCGCGCGTTGACGCCGATCTCCTCGGTCGGGTAGCTGGACGGGCCGACGATGATCTCCTGGGCGAGCAGAACGATGTCGACCGTGTGCTCGAAGGACGCGACGTCGAGCGTGCCGTCGGCACGGCGGAACTTCATGAGGTTCAGCGACGCGAGGTTGCAGGCCGAGTTGTCGACGTGCATGTACTCGCTGCACGGGTTCGACGCGTTGATCCGCCCGCTCACCGGCGAGGTGTGCCACTGGTTGATGGTGGTGTCGTACTGGACGCCCGGGTCCGCGCAGCGCCAGGCTGCCTCCGCGATCTCGCGCATCAGCTCACGCGCACGGATCGGCTCACCGATCGGCTCGCCGGTCGCCCTGGAGGTCAGCCTCCAGTCGCTGTCCTCCTCGACGGCGCGCATGAAGTCGTCGGTGACGCGCACCGAGTTGTTCGCGTTCTGGTACTGGATCGACTTGAAGCCGTCTCCGTCGATCGACATGTCGAAGCCGGCGTCACGGAGCGCCGCGGCCTTGTCCTCCTCCTTGGCCTTGCACCAGATGAACTCGCGGATGTCCGGGTGGTCGATGTCCAGCACGACCATCTTGGCGGCGCGCCGGGTCTTGCCGCCCGACTTGATCGTGCCCGCCCACGAGTCGGCGCCGCGCATGAACGAGACCGGCCCCGACGCCGTCCCGCCCTTCGCGAGCGGCTCCATCGAGCCGCGGATGTTCGAGAGGTTGATGCCCGACCCGGATCCGCCGCGGAAGATCATCCCCTCCTTGGTGTTCCAGTCGAGGATCGACTCCATCGTGTCGTCGACGCTGAGGATGAAGCACGCGCTGCACTGCGGGCTGTCCTCGAACCCGACGTTGAACCACACCGGAGAGTTGAACGCCGCCATCTGGTTCAGAAGGATGTGCGTGAGCTCGTGGTTGAAGGCGCGAGCGTCCTCTTCGGTCGCGAAGTAGCCGCCCGAGCGGCCCCAGCCGGTGATCGTGCCGGCGACGCGGCTGATCATCTCCTTGACCGAGCGCTCACGCTCCGGCGAACCGAGCTGACCGCGGAAGTACTTCTGGGCGACGATGTTGGTCGCGTTCTGCGACCAGCTCTTGGGGAACTCGACGTCCTTCTGCTCGAACGCGACGCGGTCGCCGTGGCCGATCCGGGCGTCCCTGACCTCCCACTCGACCGTATCGAAGGGATGCACGCCGGCCGTCGTGAAGAAGCGGTTTATGGACAGCGCCTCACCCGGCGCTGACTGCTCTGAAATCGTGGGGTTAACGGCTGGGTTCATCGGCCTTCCTCCTCTGCTGCGCCGGCGCTTGGGACGGTCACGGGAAGCTGTTGTCGGGTCGACCATGCTCCCTCTAGGACCGGACGGAAGAGAGGCGAGCTGCAACTTCAATTTCAACTTCAATTGTAGGGCGCTCGGGCGCCCGCTCCGGGCCTTGCGCCAAGGCCGTTTTCGGGTCTAGCGCCCGATCCGGGCCCAGTCCTTCAGTTCGTCGAAGGTCGCCGACGCCCGCATGCCAGCCTCGCCCATCGAGTGGCGCATGGAGAGCACCCAGCGCGGCTCGTAGGCCTGCATCCGCGCGATTCCCCAGATAAGTGCGCAAAGTGCGATGAGGCCTGCGATGACGGCGACCACGATGGCCGCCGTCGAGGGCCCCTTGCCGGCCTTCGAGCTCGCGTGAGCCGGGGTCCCCGAGGAAGTTCCCGCACCCTGCGGAGGAATCGTGATCGTCTGCGACGTGGTGGGAGCCGGCGCGGCGGAGGTGACCGTCGGGACGGCGGTCGTCTGGGGTGCCGTCACGGGGGGCACCGCCGTCGTGACAGGGGGAACGGCCGTCGTCACCGGCGGGACCGTGGACGGGCTGCTCGTCCCGGCCGCGGACGCCCCCGATGGCGTGCCGATCGCGCAGATCGCGGCTGCGCACAGGATCAGGCGGGACGGTGTCCTCGGGCGGAACGTCATGGGCCTCATGCTAGGTCAGCGCCGCCGAGCTGGGGAGCAGATCGCGTACGGCGTCCACCGCGGCCTCGAGCACCCGCTGTCGCGGCTCGGTGGCGTCGATCACGCGAAAGCGCGCCGGTTCCGAGCGGACGAGATCCTCGTAGCACGCGGCGATCGCAGCGAAGAAGTCCTCGCCCTCTTGCTCGAGGCGGTCCGCGCCGGCGCCGCGGACGTCCTGGCGCGCGCGCCCTGAGTCCGGTGAGATGCGCAGCAGCAGCGTGCGGTCGGCGGCGAGGCCGCCGGTGGCGAACAGGTTGATCTCCCGAACCCGCTCGACGCCGAGCGCGCGGCCGGCTCCCTGATACGCGAGCGACGAGTCCACGAACCGGTCGAGCAGCACCAGAGCGCCGGCCTGCAGCCTGGGGAGCAGGAGCTGCTCGACGAGCTGCGCCCTGGCCGCCGCATAGAGCAGCGCCTCCGCCCGCGCCCCGATCCTGAGCTCCGGGTCCTTCACGAGCGCGCGGATGCGCTCGGAGAGCTCGACCCCTCCGGGCTCGCGCAGGAGCTCCGCGGGAGCGCCGAGCCGCGCGAGCTCGGCCACGAGCGCCGCGGCGAGCGTCGTCTTGCCGGCGCCGTCGATCCCCTCGATCGTTATGAGCCTTCCCGTGGCCACGCGAGGACGGTACCGCGCGCGGGGCCCTCGACGCCGGGGCGCCTCTAGGATGGGCGCGATGTCCTCCTCGGCCGCCAGCGGCGAGAACCCTCTGCCAGGCGTCGAGGACCATCCGCACGCGCGGGCGGTCCTGGTCCCGGCGCTGCCGCCGGACGGTCATCCGTCGCACGCCTACCTGTTCCACGGGCCGGCCGGGACCGGCAAGGCTGCCGTGGCGCGCGCGTTCGCGGCTGCGCTGCTCGCGGACGGGGCGGCGGATCAGGCCGCGGTCAGGGGACGCGTGGAGCGCGGGGCGCACCCGGACCTGACGTGGGTCACTGCGTCGGGCGCGAGCGAGATGCTCGTCGCGGACATCGAGGAGCCGGTCGTTGCGGCCGCGGCGCGCACCCCGTTCGAATCAGCTCGCAGGGTCTTCGTGATCGAGGGCGCCGACACGATGAACGACCAGGCTGCGAATCGAATGCTCAAGACGCTCGAGGAGCCGCCGGCGTTCGCCCACCTGCTGCTTCTGACCGACAGGCGCGAGGACGTGATGGAGACCATCGCCTCGCGCTGTCAGCCCGTGCGCTTCGATCCGCCGAGCCCGGAGCGGATCGCGCTGTCGCTGCAGGGCGTCGAAGGTGAGCTCGCGCTCGCCTGCGCCCGGCTGTCGCTCGGGGACGGGGGCGTCGCCGTGCGCCTCGCCGGCGAGGAGGGCCGGGCGCTCAGGGCCGCATCGGTGGCCACCGTCCGCAGCGCGCTTGCGGGCACGACCGCCTCAAGACCGTGGAAAGCGCTGCTCGAGATGGCGCGGGCCGCGGGTGCCGTCGCCGCGGCGAACGTCCAGGAGCGCGTCGCGGACGAGCTGGAGATGATCCCCAGCCGCGAGCGCTCGCGGCACAAGCGCGAAGGCGAGGAGGCTGCCAAACGCTCCGAGCGGCGCGCCCGCTCGCGAACGCTCGACCTCGGGCTCGGCCTGCAGGAGCGCTGGCTCCGTGACGTGCTGTGCGCCGTCGAGGGCGCCCCCGAGCTGATCCACGCCGTGGACATGGCGGCCGACATCGAGGCGGACGCGTCCGGCCGGGATGCGGCGCCGCTGCGCGAGGGTATCGCCCTGGTGGGCGACACCCGGCTGAGCATGGCGGTGAACGTCTCCGACGAGCTCGCCCTGGAGGCGCTTGCCTACCGCCTGCAGGCGCTGCTAGCGCCGTGAGCCGATCGTCCCGAGGTTAGGCTCGATGCCGTAGGTCTCGAACGCGAGGAAACGGGAGAACAGCCGGTTATCGGGGCCGTGGTAGTCGGCGGAGCCGGTGGTGAGCATCCCGAGCTCCTCGCATCGCGACGCGAGCAGCTCCGTCTGCTCCCGCGTGTGGCTGACGTAGAAGACCTCGACGCCGTCGATCCCGAGTGCCAGGAAGCGATCGATGCTCGAGAGGACTTCGTCCGCGTCGGAGATGTCCCAGAACGGGTGGGCCCAGATCGCCACGCCGCCGGCCTCGTGGATCGCCTCGATCGCCTGAGCGACCGTCGGCGTCTCGCGCAGGCGGAACGCCGGCTTGCCCTCGATCAGATACCCGCGGATGAGGGAGCCGATGTCGTCGATCTCCTCCGCCTGCAGACGCGCTGCGTTCGCGGGCGCGCTGAGCACGGCTTCCGCGAGGTGCGGACGGCCGATCGGTTTGCCGGCAGCGACGCGCGCCTTCAGCTCCTCTTCGTCGAGCTCGAAGCCGAGCTCGACGAGCGCAGCGCCCATCCGCAGCGTGCGCTGCTCGCGGTCCGCGAGGAAGTCGGCGAGCCGTTCAGTGAGCACGGGGCCGGTGTGGTCGATGTCGTAGCCGAGGATGTGAAGTTCCCGCGGGACCGGCGAGCCCTCGTCGACGGCGGATATCTCGACGGCGGGGACGATGCGGACGCCTGCCTGCCGGCCCGCCTCGATCGCCTCGGAGACCCCTGAGATCGTGTCGTGGTCTGAGAGCGCGAGCATCTCCACGCCCGCATCGGCCGCGCGCTGCACCACCTCGGCGGCGCTGAGCGCGCCGTCGGAGTGGGTCGAGTGCGATTGCAGGTCGAACCGGAGTGCCATAGGCGTCAGCGTATGTGATCGCCTCAGCTGCTGGCGTGCTCGCGGCTGTCCGCGAAGACCCTGGTGCGGATCAATCCGCTCACACGGCGGTGCAGCTCGCCTCGCAGCCGCACAACGGCTGCGTGGTAGGCGCGGGCGCTCTCATAGAGCTCATCAAAGGCATCGGGCGCGGGCCCGAGGTGGGCTCGCGCCGCGTCGGTCTCACTCGCGCGGGACCGCGCGTCCAGCCACAGGATCTCCAGGTACGCGAGCGCGGCACCGAGCTGATCCTCGGGTATGCAGCCCGGGCGCTCGAGGTCTGAGAGGACCGGCACGAGCCTCGAGCTGAGCCACCTCTGCTCGCTGTGCGCCCGGAGCAGAAGGCAGATGTCGGGAGGGTGGGTTTCGGCGAGGGAGTGCATGGGGGGCGAGGCGGCTTGACGCTCGTTCATGTGCTCTTGGCTTCGGCGGGCCCCTGTCGCTGCTTTAGGAGGGCCCCCATCGACTACACGCTTCGCCATCGGCCGCCCCGGGGCCGCTGGCATAGCTCAAGCAGATGGGGTCAATCGGCCGATGAGAGTCCAGGTACGAACACGACTGCAGAAAGTGAGATGCGCACAGCCGACCCCGATCCAACCCGGCGTAGCGCTGGGCAGTATGCGCGCGAGACCGTGCGCAGGCTGCGCATGCGGACGCTCGTCGGCCTGGGGATCCTGGCGGTGGCGACCGCGATCCTCGGCCGCGCCTTTGGGCTGAACGACGTCCGCTTCCTGGGCGCCGAGCTCGCGCTGCTGGTCAGCATGTTCCTGATCTCGCGCTACGTGCTGCCGATCGTCGAGCGCCGCGACCGCGGCGCCAGAGGCGAGGAGCACGTCGGCGCGCTCCTGGACGAGCTGGCGGGGCCGACGTGGCGCGTCATCCACGACGCGAGCATGGGCCGCGGCAACATCGATCACATCGTGATCGGCCCTCCCGGTGTCTTCACGGTCGAGACCAAGAGCCACCCCGGCCCGGTCAGGGTGGGGCGCGTCCACGGCGCGACTATCGAGCAGGCCAGGGCACAGAGTCGCGCGATCGCCCAGGTCACCGGCACCGGCGTCGAGCCACTGCTCGTCTACAGCAGGGCCTGGGTGGACCGCCCGATGGCGCGCCGCAAGGGCGTCCGCGTGGTACCCGCGCGCATGCTGGTGGGCCACCTGGAGCGCCGGCCGACGGTCCTGACGCGCGAGGAGATCGGAAGGGCACATGAGCGCGTCGCACGGGCGCTGCTCGAGCGTCAGGCCCGCGAGCGCGCCGCCGGCGAGCGCCGCTACCTGATCATCTGAGCGCCCTCGTGGCGTGAGAGCGAGCTCGGGGCGGTAGTTTGAGTGTTGAAATGTCCATCTCGCCCTTCCACGCGCACCCCGTATCGCCCGAGAGCGAGTCGCGCCGTGCCCGCCTCGTGCTGGCGATCGCGCTTATCGGCATCGTCGCGACGCTACTCGCCTACGCGGCCTCACCGGGCGTGAGGCACGCTGTCGGGCACGCCGCCCACAGCGTCAAGGGGACGATCAGCCGCGCCCTCGACCACGACACGACCGAGAGCAAGAAGAAGACGGCTCCTGCGATCACGAGGACCGCGCCGGCCCCGGCCGTCAAGGGCGGCGTGACGGTCACCACCACTGGCGCGCCCACCACGCAGAAATCCCCCTGAGGCGCCCGGCGCGCACTAGCCTGTTCAGATGGCGAGCGCCACGCCCACCGCCACACACGAGCAGCACCCGCGTGGGGACCCGGCGCCGTTCCCCGGGTCGCTCCCGCTGGGCCCTCGCATGTCGCCGGCGGCACAGACGCTGATCTGGACGTTCGCGCCCACATGGCTGATGTCGCAGTGCGCGAGCCGCATCGGCGACGCGTTCACCGTCACGTTCGCCCCGAGCGGTACGAAACTCGTGATGTTCAGCGACCCCGACGCCGTCAAGGCGATCTTCACGGCCTCACCCGAGCTCGCGCCGTCCGGGGCGGGCTCCTCGCCGGTAGCGCCCGTGATGGGGCCGAACTCCGTCGTAACCCTGATCGGGCCCGAGCACATGCGACAGCGCAAGCTGCTGCTCCCGCCGTTCCACGGGGAGCGGATGCGTGACTACGAAGAGGTGATCGCGCAGGAGACCCGGGCCGACATGGCAACGTGGCCGATCGGCGCGGCAACGCCCGTGCATCCGTGCACGAGGCGCATCACGCTGGAGGTGATCCTGCGGGCCGTGTTCGGCGTGCAGGCCGACCGCATGGCGGCGATGCGCGACGCGATCGGCGATCTGCTCGCGCCCGCCCAGACACTCGCGATCCTGCGCGCCGCACTGCGGCCGCCTACGCTCGAGCGTCCCGGCGGCCGCTTCGGCGAGGCCCTCGACCGGCTCGACGCGGTCATCTACCAGGAGATCGCGCGGCACCGCGGTGCCCCGGACCTGCACGAGCGCTCGGACATCCTCTCGCTGCTGATGCTGGCGAGGGACGAGAACGATCGGCCGATGGGCGATGAAGAGCTCCGCGATGAGCTCGTCACGCTCCTGCTCGCGGGCCACGAGACTACGGCCACCTCCGTCGCGTGGGCGATCGAGCGGCTCGTCAGGCACCCCGCGAAGCTCGAGCGGCTCATCGAGGAGGTGGACGCGGGGGAGGACGACAGCTACATGAACGCGGTAATCAACGAGACGCTCCGCGTCAGGCCCGTGGTGCCGCTCGTGGTGCGCGTGTTGACGGACGAGATGCAGGTCGGCGGCTACAAGCTGCCCGCCGGGACGCGAGTGGTGCCCTCCATCTACCTCACGAACCGCAGCCCCGCGGCCTACGAGCAGCCGCTGGACTTTCGGCCCGAGCGTTTCCTGACCGAGCCACCCGAGACGTTCTCCTGGATCCCGTTCGGGGGAGGCATACGCCGATGCATCGGGGCCTCGTTCGCGCAGATGGAGATGCGGGTCATCCTCAGCACGATCCTCGCCGAGCTGAGGCCCCACACGCCGCGCGGCATCAGGGGCAGACGCGGGGAGCGGACCAAGCGCAGGGCGATCACGCTGGTGCCCGCCGCCGGCGCTCGCGTGGTGTGGGAGCGGCGGAGCCCCGGGCGCCCGGCGTGAACGGGGCCCGAACGCGTGTCAGCGGATCCTGGCCGCAGCTCGGGGTAGCTTGCATGTCGTGCACGCACCGACCCTGACCGCGCCCGGCTCCCAGCCGGGCCAGAGCCCTGAGGCGCTGCTGCAGCGTTTCGGGCTGGAGCATTTCCGGGCCGGGCAGCGTGAGGCCGTCCAGGCCGCGCTGGACGGCCGTGACAGCCTCGTCGTGATGCCGACGGGCGGAGGCAAGTCCCTCTGCTACCAGCTGCCCGCGCTCGCGGACATCGGCCTCGTCGTCGTCGTGAGCCCGCTGATCGCGCTGATGTCCGACCAGCTCGCGCGGCTCACGGCAGCCGGTGTGCGGGCGAGCATGCTCGCCTCCGGCATGCAGGACGGGCACAACGCGCGCGCCCTCGCCGAGATCGAGTCGGGCGAGAGCAGCCTCGTGCTCGCCGCGCCCGAGCGGTTCGCGTCCAATGCGTTCCGTGAGGCCCTCGCCAGCAGGAGCGTGAGCCTGTTCGTCGTCGACGAGGCCCACTGCGTGGCGGAGTGGGGCCACGACTTCAGACCCGACTACCTGCGCCTGCACGAGGCGATCGCCTCGCTCGGCAGGCCCGCCGTGATGGCCGCGACCGCGACCGCGACGCCCAAGGTCGCGCAGGAGATCGCCGAGCGCCTTGAGCTCCGCGAGCCCGTATCGATTCGCTCCGGGTTCGACAGGCCGAACCTCACGTTCGACGTCGTCAGCGTCGAGGGCAAGGGGTCGCTGGACCGCAAGAGGGCCGTCCTGATGCACGTCATCAGCGAGGAGGCCGCGCGGCCCGCGATCGTCTACTGCGGCACGCGAAAGGACACGGACGACCTCGCCGGCCGCATCGGCGCTGAGGGGATCAGCGCCGTCGCGTATCACGCGGGGATGAGCCCGCAGGACCGGCGCGACAGCCAGGAGGCGTTCATGGAGGGACGCGCGGAGGTGGTCGTTGCGACGAACGCGTTCGGCATGGGCGTCGACAAGGCCGACGTCCGCACGGTCGCGCACTGGGCGCTCCCGACGAGCCTTGAGGCCTACTACCAGGAGGCTGGGCGAGGGGGGCGCGACGGCGAGCAGGCACGCGCGATTCTGCTCGCCTCCCGAATGGACCTCGGCCGGCTGATCCGGTTCATCAACGAGCGCGAGATGAACGTCGAGGATGTCCGCCACTACGTTGGCCGCCTGCGTCGCGCCGGCGGCGAGGCGGAGGTCGCGATCGGGCACGGCGAGCTGGGGGAGCGTGACCGGGTGCTCCTCTCGATCGCGGAGCGCTCGGGAGCGGTGGAGCTGCGCCCCGGCGGTCGCGACGGGCTGCTCGTGCGGCCGACGGGGGCCGGAAGCCCCAGGCTCGCGCAGCTCGCGATCAAGGAGGCCCGGGACCGCGGATGGGAGGCCTACCACTCGATCGAGCGCTACAGCGCCGGCGACCAGATCTGCCGCAGGCGCCAGATCCTCGACCATTTCGGCGATGCCGAGCAGGGGCGGCCCACCGGCCGCTGCTGCGACGTCTGCGATCCTGATCCCGCGATCGGGCGTGTGCTCGAAGCGCCGATAGCGGCACGCCGGAGGAAAGGCTCCAAGCACGCGAAGGCGCGAGCCGCATCGCCGGACCCCGCGCTCGACCCCGTCAGCGACACCCAGTTCGAGACGCTGCGGGCCTGGCGGATGGACCGGGCCCAGGGCAAGCCCGCCTACACCGTGGCGCCGGACGCCACGCTCGAGGAGGTGCTCCGCCGGCGGCCGGCCAGCACCACCGAGCTGATCGAGATCCGCGGGATCGGCCCCGCCTTCATCGAGAAGCACGGCAGCTCCCTGCTCGAGACTCTCGCCACGCTGTAGGACGCGGCTCCGCGTCGACGATCGCGCGACGCACCGGTACCATCAGTCCCTGCGCCGACGTAGCTCAGCTGGTAGAGCACTTCACTCGTAATGAAGGGGTCCGGGGTTCGAGTCCCCGCGTCGGCTCTCAGAGAGCTCCAAGTTATCGGGGCTTTTCTCCCTGGGGCGGCACCAAGAAGAGTAACCGTGTCCCAGATAGGCGTCGATCAGCTCGGCGGCCAGGTCTCGTAGCCGAACACCGGCCAACCAGCGGCCAGACAACTACAGCGCAAACTCGGACCCGCATGGCCTCGCCGCGCCGACTTGCGCGCAGTCAGACCATCTGAGCGTCAAGCGTTCCAAGCCGGGCGCCGATTCAAACGGGTGCATAGCTTTGGGTCATCTCAGGCGCCTGCGCCGGACCGCCCCTCCATGATGCGCCGCGGAAGGCGCCCTGTGGTGCTCGCGCTGGCCTTGCTCCTGGTGGCGGCCAGGCTGGCCCTGGTCATCTCCGAGAGAGGCACGAGCGTCTTTCATCCGCTGCCGTACACCTCGTGCGGGGCCCGCGCCTTTGAACCGCCAGAATCGCAGCAAGGCCTCTGCGCCCTTTACGAAGGTTCCAGGATCGTTGTCAGGAACATCGTCGACCGCAACAGCACCCTGCACATGCCTGAATACGACGCCCGCGTGATCACCTGGAAGGTCACCAGAACCTACGTCTCGAACTGGCGAAACGAATCCGCACGCTACCCCGAAGGCCGCGGCGCGCTGGTCTCTCTCAAGCTCGAAATCTCGAACCCCGGCAACGCGCCGTTGCAGTACGGGCCCCTGATCGCCCGTGGCCCAGTGCCGAGCTACCGCGCCCATGCGCCCGCCGAATTGTCGCTTCCGATTGCCGCGGGGCCCGGCGAGCAGACAAGCTTCGCGGCGCTCTTGAACGCCAGGGGAGCTCCCGGCCCCTCACTCTTCGGGCAGCCCCCTATCCAGCCCGGGTCTAGTCTCACCGGCTGGATCTCCGTAGTGGTGCCGCCCGACGCGAGCGGGCTCGTGGGAACCGAGCGCTCCGGTCTGGAACTGCGGCCGGTGGACGAAAACCCCAACTATGTGGGGATCATCAGGCTCTGGAAGAGCTCCGGGGGCGACACCGCGCCGTCCGGCGCGGCTTAGCCCTTCACCGGCGGGCCGACTGGGGAGGTATCGGGCGAGGCCGACCGGTAGAAGGCCACTCTCTCCTCGTCACATCGCGTCGCGCTACCAGACCCTCGCCGGTGGTCAACCGGCGGAGGTCCCGGTTATCGTGGTTGCTGTGGAAGCCGTCCTCGGTGTGTTGTTCCTCCTCGCGTGTGGCTGTGTTCTCTGGCTGATCCCGGCGTGGCTAGTCGCGAGGTACGCCGAGGCGAAGGGCCATTCCTTCGCCGGATTCCTCGTCGCGGGCCTGCTCGTGAGCTGGGCCCTTTCGCTGATCGTTGCTCTGGTGCTCCAGGATCACCGCACCGAGTACATCGCGAAGTAGCCACGGCAGTCGCCGTGGCGGCCGGCCGGACCGGTCATACGACACGCGCAGCCTGCCGGTTGGATCCACAGCATGCGGTGCTGGCTCGATGAGCGTCGGATCACCGGTCGTGGTTATTCGCCGCTGCGCTCGGGGACCTGCCGAGTCATGCGGCAATCAACACTCCCCGGACGCCACGCGCCTACAGGCCCGTCTCGGCGTCAATCCGGCCTGACTTGACCGCGGCGGCCAGCTTCTTGTAGTCGCGCTCGTTCTGTTCGGCGTAGGCGTGGGAGAACTCGAGGATCGCGCGGTCGAAGCTCGTGCTGTTGCCGAGGTAGGCGGCGATCGCGACGCGGTCGCCGCTGCGGGCATGGGCGCGGGCGAGCGTCCAGCCGCAGAGCTTGCCGTACTGCACCATTGCCCGGGGGACCATCTGCTCGATTTCGGCTGAGCCCTTCCAGTCCTTCAGCTGACGGCCGTAGAAGTCGCGGGTACTCCGCCTTCCCCTTCCGGGACTTGCACCCAGCCGAGGAAGATGTCGCTGGTGGCCTGCATCAGCCGTTGGCCCACGACGACGCGCTCGCCGTGATTCTCAAACTCGCTCGGGCCAAGGAACTCCTCGAGCACGGAGGCCTCGGCCTCCTTCATCTGCAGGAACAGCGGGTCCTGGCCGTCACGTCCGAGCATCAGGGCGATCCAGGCACGCGTGCCGACGCTGCCGACGCCGACCACTTTGCGGGCGAAGTCGGCCAGCCGGAACTCCTCGAGCAGAACACGCCGGTCGAACTCGAGCGTGCTGCGATAGGAGCGCAGCAGCTCATGCAACCCGTCGAACAGCTGATCGCGGTCGGCGCCCTGCTGCTCGGCCAGGTCGGTGATCGGCACGATCAGCGGTGGTTCGGAGATGATCCGAGGCTCGCCGTCCACCTCCCGCGTGAGTTTGGAGAACGCCGTCATGCTGTCCTTGGTGCGCGCCTTGGCGACCTGCTTATCGGCGCGCTTGAGCTGCTTGGGCTTGAACTGCGAGCGGAACTCCTCCAGCACTGCTTCGATATCCACGTGGGAGTACCAGACGTCGAGGTTGTTCATGCCCGCGAAGGCTGCCATCGCGGTGCGGTACTCCCTGACGGTGTCGAGCACGATCTGGTCCTGGTGCTTGGCGGGGTAGCCGTTGTCTTGTGCGGCGATCAGCATGCTCACGGCCAGGCGCTTGACGTCCCACTCCCACGGCCCGGGCAGCGTCTCGTCGAAGTCGTTTATGTCGAACATCAGCCGCCGCTCGGGCGAGGCGAACACCCCGAAGTTCGAAAGGTGAGCATCTCCGCAGCACTGCACGGTCAGTCCCGACCGCGGCGTCGCGGCCAGGTCGCTGGCCATGATCAGCGCAGCGCCCCGGTAGAACGTGAAAGGCGAGACGAGCATTCGCCCGTAGCGAATCGGCACGAGCTCCGGGACACGCGTCTCGGCCTGTCGCTGCAGCAGCTTCACCGGATCGGTCCGGCGCGGCGGCGGCTCAAAGGCGCCGTGGCTCGAGCGCGGCACCTCTGCGCGTGCGGCCTTTCCGCGCGCCACGCGCTCCTGCACGGTCAGATGGGTCACTGTCGTCGACATCGCAGCACCTCCTGCTTGGTGGTCATAGCGCGGACTCACGGCATGTGGAATCGAGCTCCGGGTCGGTGACGTCGAGCTGTGCCAGACGGTGTCCCCTGGCGCTTCGGGCAACCGGTCACCGGCGTGCGCTTTGCGTATGTAGTCGTTCGCGTCGCCCGACCAGGAGGTTCAGCGCCTGCAGGTAGGGAGGTCGAACCGCCGCCGCAGGCGCGTCGGCCTGATGCCGTAGCCGGTCTCGCAGGTCGGCGTGCTTGACCGCTCGAGCCAGCTCGCCGGCACGACCGCGGGCGCGGGCTATTCGCGCGATGTGAGCCCGGTACCCGTCGGCATCGTTGCCGGGAGCGCGCGTCAGCAGCTCGACCGCCGCCAGCTCGTCCTCGGTCGCGCCCGCGGCACGCATTTCGAGCTTGGAGACGTTCGAGCACTCGAGGACCTCGTGCAGCCATGCCACCGTTCGCGCCTCCCTGGGTACGGCCGCGGCGACGCGACGCACATGGTCCAGGAGCGGCAACCCGTAGCGGTCCGAGCGAGTCCGCGTGTACGCGCTCCGCGAAGCGTCTCGCCGCTGTCGACGTCATCGTTCGCCCTCTCTTGAATCTCCGCGGGGTGAGCCAACGAGCTGCGAGACCCGGCAGCTGGGCGCCGGTCGGGCATCACGCTGGGCAGCGCGCGATGTCCGATCGGGTTCTCGACCGGCACGGCGCAGTGAGCAGACCCGCAGTTCAACCGTCGGCCCGCGGGGTGTCGGTGTCTGTATTGGCGATCCCTGGCGGCACGACTTCACCACGGTCGATCTCGCCGGCCAGGCGCTGCTTGGCGGCGAGTCGGCCTTCGTCAAGGACACCTGAGCCCGCTGCTTGGGAGATCGCGTCGCCGCCGCTGCCGCGCAGCACGTAAGCGCAGCCGACGGCTATGAGTGCCCCCGTGAGCGGGCCGACGACATAGACCCAATAGCTCGTGAAATCGCCGCTGACCAGAGCCGGGCCGAACGAGCGCGCCGGGTTCATCGATGTGCCACTGACGGGTGCTGACCACAATCCCGCCAGGGCGATGTAGCCGCCGACACCAAGCGCAGCGACCGAGCCCACGTTCTGGGCAGCCGAAGCCGTCCCGAGGATCACGCTGACCAGTAGTGCGGTGAGCACGATCTCCATCAGCAGCGCCTGCCAGTCCGCGTAGCCAGGCCCCGGGAGGGTCGCTCCGAGGTGCTGGATGTTCCCGAACACGGCGTATAGGAACAGGCAGGCGAGGGTCGCGCCTGCCAGCTGGATGATGATGTAGCCCGGCACGCGCTTCCAGGGGAAGTCACCACGGAGCGCGAAGGCGAGCGAGACACCGGGGTTCAGATGGGCGCCGGAAACCGCACCCATGAAGAGGATGATCGCCATCACCATCAGGCCCGGCGCGACGACCGCGGCGGCGAGACTGATCTGACCCTCGCCGTGGAGGATCCCGCCACCCGCAGCGACGAGAACGAGAGCGAACGTGCCGAGCAGCTCCGAGAACAGCCTGCGCCACTCGCGGCTGGGGTCATCGAAGTCCTTGCGATCCCCGAACTCGAGCATCATCAAGTGGTGCGCGCGGGGCGCGAACTGCGGGCCCGCCGAGGCGGGCACCTGGCTTGACGGCTCAACGGCGGGGTTTGCTGCCTCCATCTACCGCTCCCCCTTGGAACGTCGACGTGTCACGGATTGCAGGCGCAGCTGTCGGTGTCCGCCATCCTCACCGATCGGCCTCGGCGATAACAACCGGTATCCCGCCCTGGGACGCACCGGAAAACTACTGACCGCCGCCGAGGGCGGTGCGGGGCGAGCTGGCCAAGTGCCCACTCGCCCCGCGGATGCTCACGCGGTCACTCCTGTGCCGACGCGTCGAAGACCACGAGTCCGTGAATGCAGATCACGCAGATCGCGAACACGCCGATCGACCACCAGGGGTGCGCGCCGCCGATGTTCAGCAGTGCACCGATGGCCCCGAGGCTGGCTGCGATCAGCCCGATGACAACGCCATATGCGCCGCCCCCGAGCAGCGAGAACGCGGCCGTCAGCTCGATCACCCCGAGAATGATCGTTATCCAGCCCCATGTGTGCAGGCTGGAGAAGATGAACGCCGTTTCGTTGACGTAGAAGTTGGAGTCTCCCACGGCAGCGATGCCGTAGACGATGTTCAGGATTCCCGCGATCATCAGCAGGATGGCCACGAACAGTGCGCTGCCTGCGCCTCTCATTTTGGTGCCCTCTCTCTAGGTGCTGATTCGTCTCGACGGTGGAGACCGCGAGCCGTCTGCTTGTGGAGCGCCAGGCATCGATGCCAGGCTAGGGCTGCGACCGACTCACGGCCGCAGCCTCTCGCTTCAGCTAGGCGAGCTGCTTCTCCGCCTCGTCGAGTTCCTTCTTGAACTCCTTGGCGTCGACGTCGATTTCCTTCTCGATTGTCTTTTCTGCGCGTGTGAGCAGCTTGTCGAGCTGCTCTTCGACGCGCGACTCGCCGACCACGAGCAGGGTTGCTTGGCCGGCTTCGATGAGATCGCCCAGTTCCTTGGCGGTGTCGCGGGACATTCCCTTTTTGAAGTGTCCTCCGAGGCCGCCGATGACGCCGCCGACCAGCGCTGCGGGGACGACCGCGGGCGCGGCCAGGATCCCGACCGCGGCACCGACGGCGATGCCTCCCCACGCGCCGTGCTGGGTTGGCTTCTCGTGCTTCTCGACGTGGACCTTGCCGTCGGCGTCCTTGTGCACCAGCGCGACGTCGTAGGTGCCGACGAGTTTCTCGGCGTGCAGCTCGAGAAGTGCGTCGTAGTCGAGTTCCGCGCCTGCCAGGTCGGCGTAGGTTGCGGCGTAGATGAAGATCGGGCGATCGCTCATGTTTCTCCAGTCGGGTGGATGGACGCGTTTGGTTCGCACTGCGACGTTCGCGTGTCCGACCGTTGTCGGCATCCGCCGAAACGCCCCCCGGGTACGCGTGGTTTTCCGCAGCAGCGGAAATCCTCCCAGAGGGGCGTATAGCGGGCGCGGCGATCGTCAGCCGTCGCTTCCCGCCGCCCCGGGCTGGAGGCCCGTTTCGATTGCCTGCAGGCGCGTGCTGATCTCGTCGAGCTTTGCCGAGAGGCTTTCGTTTGCGGCTCCTTCGGCGCGTTGGCGGGCGGCCTCGACGAACGTGGAGGTGATCGTGGCGGTGATCACCGACAGGAACCCGATCCCGGTCAGCATCACGAGTGCCGCGATGAGGCGGCCGACCGTGTTCGAGGGCACGATGTCGCCGTAGCCGACGGTGGTGACCGTCTGGATCGACCACCACAACCCGTCGCCGATGCTGCTGAAGTCCCTCGTGTCGAAGACCCGGATCAGGACGCCGCCGGCGAGGGTCACGACGGCGGTCGTGAGTGCGATGATCTCGGCTGCGCGGCCCACCGTAAGGGGCTTCTTGTCAAGGAGCTTCCAGAACCTCGGATGTGGCTCTCGCGCTGCAGGCTCCCCGCCGTGGGGTGTGTCCATGGTGATGCCCTCCCTTGCGATCGTTCTTGATTGGGGGCGCAGCGTCACGCCACCCGGGCGACCCGATCGTACGGCCTCGCCTGGGCATTCCTCGAGGCTTCCGTTTAGGATCGGCCGAGGCTCCGTGCGCGCCGTGAGAACTGCGGGGGCATCCAGCACCAGGCTGATGCCGGCGGCTCGGACGGATAAGAGATGAAGGTCATTCGTGGTCGCCGCACTGAGTTAGGAGTCCCAACGATGGACGCGGAGCAGCTCGAACGCTTTGAACACGCGCCGGTGGTCCTGCTCGAGCCGGGTGAGTACACGCTCCGGATCGAGACCGTCGAGGTCGCCGAGGACGGGCTCTCGATCCGCCCGCTCTGCATAGTCGTCGGCGGTGACGACAGCAAGGTGTGCCCGGAGGCCTATGACTTCAGTGAGGGCGGCGAGAACCGTGACGCGATCCTCAACCTCTACGCGTGGGGCGTCAGCGAGGCGGAATTGACGGAGACCGGCGGCGACCTGAAGTCGATCGGCGGCCTGCTCGTGGGCCGTGTTGGCCGCATAGAACTGCAGCAGTCCGAAAGCGGGATCACAGGCATCGTCAACACACACCGCCCGGGCGCGATAGAAGCCGTGGCGGAACAATGAGGTAGGCGCCCAGAGCGACGCGTTGCGGCCGCCCATCGGCGAGGAGGTGCGCCAGGGGTCAGTGTCGGGTGGCCTGCGTCAACGATGCGGACCGACCGGATCGTGGCGGCTAGCGGGGGCCGCCTTTCGTGCCCTTTTCGATATCCGTGCCCTTCCGCTGTAGCCACCGCCCTAGCGTGAGCGCGCCGATGATTGCGGCAACCAAGATGGCGATGGCTATGAGCATGGGAGAGTCATCGCACAGGAGCTGACCCCTGTCAAGGTTAACGCGCGTGCCGATTGTTCCATCGCTTGCGGGCCGCAGCCACCGTTGTCGAGCGGGACTCTCAACAACGACGACCAACATCGCCCGTAGACTCTCGAGCTAACGTGCGCGACGAGGCGGCCGGCCGCGATATGAGAGTGTCGCGGTGAGCAACTCCCCACCGGGACAGCGAGCCGCGCCGGCCTGGGCGCCCACACCCGCGCCCGCGCCGCCCCCCGGGCACTTGAGCGATGTTCACCACTGAGCAGCCGCGCGGGAGCGAGCGCCCGCTCGCCAGATGGCTCCCGATCGCGGGCTGGCTGCCGGGCTACTCGCGCGGCTCGCTTCGTGGGGATCTCACCGCGGGTGTGGCCGTTACTGCGCTGATCGTCCCGAAGAACCTTGGCTACGCGGGCATCGCCGGCATCCCACTGCAGAACGGTCTCTACGCTGCTGCGGCTGGAGCCCTGATCTACCCGTTGTTCTGCACCTCGCGGCAGATCTCGACTGGGCCGAGCTCCTCGCTGGCGGCCGTCGCCGGCGGAGCAGTCCTGGTAAGCGGCATCGGCGGCGAGCAAGCGGCCGAGCTGGTCGCTGCGATCACGCTCGTGACCGGAGCGCTGTTCCTCCTGATGTCGCTGCTGCGCCTCGGCTGGATCGCTCGGTTTCTCTCCAAGGCTGTCATCACCGGCTTTCTGGCGGGGGCGGCGGTCGACGTGGTGATCGGCGAGCTCCCGAAGCTGACGGGCACCTCCACTGAAGGTGACAACGCGTGGCGGGAGCTGAGCTCTTGGATAGGTACGCTCGGCGAAATCCACGGCACGACGCTGCTCGTCGGGCTCGCCTCGTTGGCGTTGATCCTCGGGTTGCGGGCGGTCGCGCCGAAGGTCCCCGGTGCGCTCGTCCTGGTCGTGGGGGGGCTGCTCGCCTCGTCACTGTTCAGTCTCGGCGATCACGGCGTTGCGCTCGTCGGTGACGTGCCGAGCGGCCTGCCGTCTGCTGCTCTGCCCGGCGGGTCCGTTTTCACCGCCAATGCGGCGACGATCGGGATCGCAGCGACGGCGCTCCTGCTGATCGGGTTCTCGCAGACGGCTGGCGACGCCCGCGCGTTCGCGGCCCGCCACCGCTATCGCATCGACGTAAACCAGGAGTCCATCGCGCAGGGCATGGCCAACGTCGGTGCCGGCGCATTCCAGGGGATGCCTGTCTCGACCAGCCTCTCGGCCAGCTCACTGAACGAGTCCTCCGGCGCACGCACACCGATGGCATCCCTCATCACGGGTGGGCTCGTCCTGATGACGCTGCTTGTTCTGGCACCCCTCTTCTCCGAACTACCCAAGCCCGTGCTGGCCGCCTTGATCATTGACGCGGTCGTTTTCGGGATGATCGACATAAAGGAGTTGCGTCGCTTGCACCGCGTGGCCAGGTTCGATTTCTGGATCGCCACCGCTGCCATCGTCGGTGTGCTCTCCGCAGGTGTCCTCGCGGGCGTCGTCATCGGTGTGGCCCTCTCGCTGGTGTGGCTCATCTATGTGGCCACATCGCCGAAGATCCCGCTGCTCAGCCGCGAGCCCGGCACGGAGGTGTTCCGCGACGCCGACGAGCACCCCGAGGACGAGACGTTCGAGGGGATCATCATCCTGCGCCTGGACTTCGGGCTTTCCTTCGCCACCGCGGAAGCTCTCGAGGAACGCGTCCGCGACTTGATCGACGCCGAAGAGCGGCCCCGCGCCGTGATCCTGGATTTCGCGGGGGTGGACTTCATCGACTCCCAAGGATCAGAGAAGCTCGGTGAGATCCGCACGCTCACCGACGCATCCGACTCCACGCTGCGGCTCGCGCGCGTCAAGCCACAGGTACGTGCTCTGCTCGACGCCGACAAGGTGATCGACCAGCTCGGTCAAGACCACATCCACGGAAACGTCTACGAGGCAGTTCGGGCCGAGCTCGCGGCTGCCCCCTGATGCGCTCGCCTGAAGCGCTGAGCGATGCGCCCGCACGCACATGCGTAGGATTGAGCGCGATGTCAATGACCCGCGCCGATGTCGTCCTCGCGGCCGTCCCCTCCCAGGAGGAGACGCTGCTGCGCGAGGCCGTCGCCGGGATCTGCGGCGAGTTCGGCCACGCCTACATGCAGGCCAAGCGCGACGCGTCCGAGCCGCCGCGCGAGCTGTGGGACGCGCTCGCCTCGCGCGGCTACATGGGCGTCAACATCCCCGAGGAGTACGAGGGCGGCGGCCTCGGCATGACCGCCCTATCGTGGGTTGGCGAGGAGATCGCGGCGGCCGGCTGCTCGCTGCTTCTGATCGTCGTCTCCCCGGCGATCGTCGGCAACATCCTCGCCAAGCACGGGACACCAGATCAGAAGGATCGCTGGCTGCGCGGGATCGGCCGCGGCACGACCAAGATCGCCTTCGCGATCACCGAGCCCGACGCCGGGAGCAACTCCCACAACCTGTCGACATCGCTGCGGCGCGACGGCGACCGGTTCATCCTCAACGGGCAGAAGACCTACATCTCGGGCGTGGAGGATGCCGATGCCGTGCTGGTCGTCGCCCGCACGCGGCTCGCCGACGGCAAGCTCGGCCTGCCCTCGCTGGCGATCGTCGACGTCGACGCGCCCGGCTTCACGCGCCAGCCGATCCCAATGGCGGTGCGCGGCGCCGACCGGCAGTGGACGCTGTTCTTCGACGACGTCGAGCTCGAGGAGGAACGCCTGATCGGAGGCGAGAACGGCGGGCTCGGCGTCGTCTTCGACGGCCTGAACCCGGAGCGGATCATGGGTGCGTCGATCGCCACCGGGGTTGCGCGCCTGGCGATCGAGAAGGGCGCCGCCTACGCGCGCGAGCGCGAAGTCTGGGGCCAGCCGATCGGCGCCCACCAGGGGGTCTCGCACCCGCTCGCGGCTGCCAAGGTCGAGCTCGAGCTCGCGCGGCTGATGACCCAGAAGGCGGCGGCCCTGTACGACGCCGGCGTGCCCGGCGGGGGCGAGGCCGCGAACATGGCCAAGTACGCGGCGGCCGAGGCGGCTATCCACTGTGTCGACAGCGCGATCCAGGCGCACGGAGGCAACGGCTTCGCGCTGGAGTACGGGCTCAGTGACCTCTGGTGGGCCGCGCGCGTCGCGCGCACCGCGCCCGTCTCTCGCGAGATGGTCCTCAACTACGTCGCCGAGCACTCGCTCGGCCTGCCCAAGTCCTACTAGCCTGGCTCCGGCGGCCCGGCTTCCGCTCGCTGGGGAAGTGTCGGAGGACGGCATCGGGTCCTAGGCCCCGAGCCTCAGCGCCCGTTTGAGGCGGCGCCCTCTGCAGCGCGGGAATTTTGGGAGACTGCCGTCGTGGTCGCCCGGTCATTCCTGTCGCGCCTCGCCGATCCAGACCGCGAGGCGCTGCTGAGGATCGGTGTCCGGCGGAAATTCGCGGCAGGCTCGGTCCTGCTCTTCCAGGACGAGCAGGACGACCGCGTGATTCTGATCTTGGGCGGGCGCGTGAAGGTCATCCGCGCCAACCAGGACAACCACGAACTGCTCCTCGCGATACGCGATCCGGGCGACCTGCTCGGCGAGCTCGCATTCATCGACGGGCTCCCGAGGGTCGCAACGGTGACAGCGCTGGAGGAGGTCGAGGCGCTGGTGATGACCGCGGGGGTGCTGCGCCGGCATCTGAGGTCGAGCCCCGACGTCGCCGTGGCGCTGCTGGAATCCGTCACCGCACGGTTTCGCGAAGACTCCGTCCAGAGGATGCAGTTCGCTGCGCTTGACACGCTCGGGCGCCTCTCCGCGCGGATCGTCGACCTCGCCGATCGTTATGGCCAGCCCAGCGAGGAGGGGATCGTGGTCGAGATGCCGATCTCACAGGACGAGCTCGCGACGTGGACCGGCGCATCGCGTGCGGGTGTGGCCAAGGCTCTGCAGACGCTGCGCGAGCTGGGCTGGCTGGAGACGGAGCGGCGCCTGCTGATCGTGCGAGACCTCGAGTCGCTGCGCGGCCGCTGCGCCTGAACAGGGTCCAACTCTGGACATCTGAGCACCCAGGATTGGGTGGCGGCGGGCGGGCTCCGGCCTCATGGTTCACGTGTGGGGTCATTCAGACGGAGGCGCGTGCACTGGGCGAGCCGTTCCGCGGCTCGCCGGGGGGTGGACGACATCGAGCTCGAGCGGTCGCAGTGGTGCGAGCGCCTCGAGCTGATGTCGCGGCAATGTGCGGGGCTGGAGGCGGCGATCACATGCGGAGAGCCGCCCCGCGCAGGGCCGCCGCGCAGATCCGTGCGGCTGCCCCTGCGAGAGATCCGCTTCGACGAGGGCGAGGACCGGGTGACGATGGCGCTCGGCGGCGCCGCCGAGCACGCGCCCGAGCTCAGGTTCTACATCGAGCACCCGCGGCGGATCTGCGCAGCCGAGTCCCCGGAGGGACAGTCGCTGCTGCTCATCGAGCGGGGTGGGGTCGACGTGCACGTCCTCGTTCCGCTCCGCCCAGGGGAGGTCGGGCGCGCGGATGGGCGCGGCCGCCGCTCCGCATGCGGCCCGGCCGAAGAGCTGCGGAGCGCCGCGAGGTGAACACGCACCTGGGCAGGAGCCGCCTCATCTACTTCGTGCGCACAGCCGAGGCCGGCCAGATATCGCGGGCCGCGGCGTCGCTGCACATGGCGCAGCCGGCGCTCTCCTCGGCGATCCTGAAGCTGGAGCGGACCATCGGCGTGGAGCTGTTCCTCCGCCATCCGCGGGGGGTATCGCTGACACCGGCGGGCGCCCGGCTCTACGAGAAGGCGAAGGCGGCGGTGCATGCCGAAGAAGACGCGCTTGCCACGGCGCAGGCGCTGGCGCGCTCGGACAGGAGCACGATCGAGGTCGGGTTCCTCGGGGCGCTTCCCCAGCTGATCGCCCCCGGCGTGCTCGAGCGCTTCGCGCAGCTGCGCCCGGGGGCCGGTGTCACCTTCCGGGAGCTGCGCTTCCCCACCGCCGAGATGGAGGACTGGATCTCCCGCGTGGACGTCGCCCTCTGCTTCTCGCCCGCGGCGCATCCCGAAGTACGGATGCACGTGATCCGTGAGGAGCCTCGGTGCGTCCTGATGCACGCGGCCCATCCGCTGGCCGGGCGGCGAGAGCTTCGCGTCGAGGATGTGCTCGAGGAGAAGTTCTGCGGCCTGCACCCGTCCGTCGATCCGGGCTGGGCAGGGTTCTGGAGCCTGGATGACGAGCGCGGGGGGCCCGCGCCGCATGTCACGGGTGACGGGGTGACGAGCTACATGGAGATGGTGGCCGCGGTCGCCTCGACCCGGTCGATCTGCGTCGTCCCGATGGTCGTCGCTCGGTCGATCGCCGGGCAGGCCGGACCGCTCGTCGCGACGGCGCTCAGCGACGCCGCTCCTGTCACGTGCGCGCTGGCATGGCGCGCGGCGGGCGAAAGCGCTCTCACTGCTGCGTTCGGGGAGATGGCGAAAGCGGAATCGGCGGAGTGCCGGCGCGCCCGCGTCGCCGCTTGATCCGCCGCTAAGGCTGGCGCGGGAGTGTGCGGGGCTCCGGTACGGGAGCCGGCGGGGCGTCTCTGCTGAAGCGTCCGGTTTTCCCCGCGGCGGCGGGTGGTTCTTCGCCCGGGCCGGCGCCTCCCGCGCGCCATCCGGCCGGGTCCTCGAGGTCGGCGCCGAGCCAGCCTGTGAGCCCGGCGATGTTCTCCGGCCGGCCGCAGATGGCCTGGGCCGCGAGCATGCCGGAGGTCACGGCCGACTCGATGCTGCCGGCGTCGATCCCGTTGCGCGTCCAGTCACCTGCGAGGAGCAGGTTCTCGTAGCCGGACTGGTCTGGCCAGAGCCGGTAGCGGATCGTGTCCGGGAGGCTGAGGACGTAGCGTTCGGTCGCCGCGAAGTTCGCGCGGAAGTACTGCGCGAGCAGGCGCCGGCTGCCCTTGCCGTTTGCGAGGTCCACGAGCACATCCCAGTTGAAACGCTCGCCGAGCCTGCTTCCGGGCCAGAAGTCGCTCACGTCGCGTTCCAGGTACTGCAGGATTTCCTGCCACGTGGAGGCGTCTGACTTTTCCTGCGTGTCGTTGCCCTCGTGCGCGAGCACGCCGCAGAAGTACGCGATGTCGAGCATGCGGTCCTGTTCGGGCCAGGACTCGCGTGGCACCAGGTGATCCATGTTGCAGTAGGTGTCGAGCGGCTCCACGTAACAGCTCATCAGCGAGTTGGCTTCGTAGCGCCAGCCGAGCTCGCTCGTGCCCTTGTCGATCCACAGCTGGAACGCCTGTGTCATCACCGAGTGGGTGTTGTCGATCATCGCCTTGTAGCCGGGATTGCCCTCGTCCTCCAGCAGCTCCTTGCAGATCGTGCGCTGGACGTCCGGGGGGATCGCGAGCACCAGGAGATCGAACTCCTTGCCCCTGCGCAGGCGCGCGGGCTTGCGATCGAACGGGTTCGCGTCGCGCTCCAGGTTCACGCTCTTCGCGGAGATGGATGCTCCGTCGACGATCTGCGCCCAGTCCGGCTCGCTCGGCCAGCACCGCAGTTCCTTGACGGTGCACATCGGGTCATAGCGGCCGTTCTTGAGCTTGACCTGTTTGACGACGTCGACGGTCTCGACGCTCCGCCTGTCCTTCGCGAGGTGCAGCGCGGTGGCCGCGCTGAAGAACTCGAAGCGCACACCGCGCCGCGTCAGGACCTCATACATCGGCCCGAACACCGTGTCGCCCATGCCCGCCTGCATCTTCCACATGAAGGCGCCGTTGTAGAAGACGAGCCCGCGGATGTAGTCCTGGATCGCCTTTCCGGCGGCCATGCTGGGTTTGCTCTTGTCCCCCTCCTCATATGCGAAGGAGCCGTCGTAGATGGCCCGAAGGAACGGCGAGGTGGTGAGCGTCAGTTCCGTCGCCCCGTGGCGGCGAAGCCAGGCCGTGAGCTCCTCGTCGTTGATCACGCTCCACCCGCGGTTGACGAGGTCGTCCACGAGGATCCCCCTGATCACGCTCGCGAGCAGGTCGAGGATCGTGAACGCGTACCGCAGGCGGTCGTTCTCCACCCGCGGCCTGACGACATGGCGGTAGAGGCGGTTCAGGGTGATGCCGATCGCCCGCGCCGTCCGTGCCCGCCGCCGCGCCGCGCGGGCTTCCGCGGCCGGGTCACCGGCGCGCTCGCTCTCGGCGGCGCGGCATGCCGCGAGCATGCGGCGGCCCGCCTCGCGCGCGAGCAGCACGCCGGCCTCCGGGATGAGACTCGGCCAGTGGCCCTCCACCGCGCCAACGGCGGCTTTCAGCACCTCGAGCGGCGTGTGCTCGGCAACGTCGCCGGGGTCGAACGGCGTCGGCGGCAGCTTGACCGCGTGGCAGACCCAGCGGTCGTGGAAGCGTTCGTAGATGATCTGCTCGCTGGTCGGCTTGTACGCGTCCTTCCAGGTCGCCAGTGGCGCGTCGGCTGGTCCGCCGCGCTCGGCGTAGCAGCGCCGGATCATCGAGAAGGCGTTGTCGTAGCAGCCGAACCAAACGTGCAGGCCGTGCTCCTCGATGCGGTCGCAGATCGCCTTGTTGCGGCCGCTGGCGCCCTTGCCTCCCAGTCGCCAGCCGGGCTGGTAGACCGTCACCTCGTACTGCCGGCGCAGCTCAGCGGTCGCGGTCAGCTCAAAGGCGGCGGTGAGGCCGGCGGGGCCTCCGCCGAGCACCGCGACCTTGGTGCGCGCCTCAGCCATGAAGGGCCGCGGAGGGCGATAGCTCTGCCGTGTTCAGGCCGATCTGCGACATCACGGCGACGGCCTGCCGTTCAAGGCCCGTTGCCCCCGCCGTCCGGGCGGCTCGCAGAGCGGCGTGCAGGTCGTGCTCGCGCGTACGTGCGCCTGCGGCGTCGCCCCTGGCGAGCAGCATCTCGGCGCGCGTCACGTGCGTCTGGGCGAGCCATATCGGAGCGTCCAGCCGCGCATGCATCCGGGCCGCCTCCGCGAGGTGCTCGTCGGCCTCCGCGTCGCGCCCGAGCGCGATCGCGAGCAGGCACAGGTGGTGGACCACGGTTCCCCATGCCGCGCTCCCGGTGGAGATCACGAGCTCGCGCCACGGCAGCAGCAGCTCATACAGATGGGCGCACGCGCCGCGCTCTGAGAGCAGTGCGGCGACCTCGGCCCACTGACAGAGCCCGACCAGCCAAACCCAGTCGCGGGGCATGTGCTCAAATCCGTCGGCGGCTGCCGTGTTCAGCAGCTCGAGCGCCCGCTCCCGGTCGCCCTCCAGTGCGCAGCAGAGTGCCAGCCCGCCGCACCACGCCGGCATCGCCGGGTTCTCCGCCACGGCCTGCTCGTAGATCGCTCGCATCTCGCCCATCCGTCCCTGCTGGTGTCGCAGGCCGACCAGCGCCGCGGCGAAGAACGTGAGCGCGTCGGGTTGCCCTGCCTTCATGCCGAGTTCCAGGAACACCTGCGTCTGGCGCTCGCACTCCGGCAGCTGGCCGTGGAGCATCGCGAGCTGCATCCTCGGGAACATCGCCCACCACGAGGCGAGCGGCTCGAGCACTGCAGCTGCCTCCCGCTCGCATTGGTCGGCGGCCTGTTCCATCCCGGCGATGTCACCGGCCTCCAAGCGCGCCGCGGCGCGCGCCCGCACCGCGAGCACCAGGAGCAGGGTGCTCTCCTCGCCGTGAACGTCGACCGCCTCGTCCAGGTTCGCGAGACGCTCTGAGAGCGTGTCGGGAGCGTCGATCGCCCAAGCCCGGTCCGTCAGGACGCGCATCAGACCGGCGCGGTCACCGACGCGGCGGGCGATCGCGAGCGCCTCGTCGCTGCGCCGCCACCGCTGAACGTGGTCGCCGTCGAACAGCAGCTCCATCGCCAGCATCGACAGCAGCTCCGCGCGCTCGCGGCTGTCGCTCTCGCCGACCGCGTCGAGTGCGGACTCCAGAACCCGTATCTGCTCCTCGTCGATGCGTCCCATATGGGAGGCCACGCCGCGGGTGTTGGCCAGCGCGGCGGCGACCAGCATGTCCGTCTCTCCCAGGCTGCGCGCCAGGTCGGCGGCGGCGAACAGCGTCTCGCGGCACGCGGGGTCGCCGGCGCGTCGCAGCGCGCTCCCGAGGCGAAGCAGAAGGTCCGCGCGGTGGAGGTCGTGCTCGCGCGTCTCGGGCACCATCGACTGCCGGCTCTGCAGCAGGTCAAGGGCGCGCCGGAACCAGTCGATTGCCTCGGCGAACGCAAGCTGCGCGAGCGCCTGCTCTCCCGCTGCTTCGGCGAAGTGAAGTGCCTTCGACGTCGCTCGCGCGGACGCCTCTGCCCAGTGGTAGGCGAGCTCGCCGGCGCGGCGCTCGACCTCCGCGCGCGGACGGTCCTCGATTCCCTCTGCGACCATCTGATGCGCGCGGTGGCGGCGCGCCGAGGAGAGCTCCTCATACAGCGCATGCTCGATGAGGGCGTGCGTGAACGTGAAGCGAGTCTCGCTGGAGGGCACCTCCTGAATCAGGTTCGCGGCGATCGCAGCCTCGAGGATGTCGAGCAGCCGCTCTTCCTCGATGTCACAGATCGAGAGCAGCAGGTCGAAGTCGAAGTCGCGTCCGATCACCGAGGCGGTGCTCAGCGTCGCGAGCACCCCGGGGTCGAGACGGTGAACGCGGCGCAGGACGGCCTCGCGCACGCTCCCCGGGAGCGTCGTTGTCAGAACCGAGTTCGTCGCCGTCCATCCGTCGGCGGACCGCAGGAGCTCGCCGCCCTCCAGCAGCGCCCTGACGAGCTCGACTACGAACAGCGGATTGCCGTCCGTCTCATCGCGAAGCACCCGCGCTAGCTGCGGGCCCCTGTCGCCGAGGGTTTCCCCGCCGAGTCGCTCGAGCAGCACGGCGACGTCCTCCTGCTCGAGGCCGGCGAGCGCAAGGCGCGAGACGCCCGGCTCGCTTGTGATGTCGGCCAGCAGAGCCGAGAGTGGGTCGTCGGCGCGCAGCTCGGTATCGCGGTAGGTCGCTATGACAGCGACGCCCGGCAGCGAATGGCTCACGAGCATGTGGCGCAGCAGGAGAATCGTCGTGTGGTCGGCCCAGTGCAGGTCGTCGAGGATCAGGACCAGCCCCCGGCCCGACGCGGCGGACACGAGCAGTCCCGACAGCGCGTTGACGAGCAGATGGCGGTTCTCTCCTTCCTGTCCGGCTCGCGGGACGGGAAGCGCCGGAACGCGGCGCGCGAGCGAAGGCACGAGGAGGGCAAGCTCGCCGCCGCGCTCTGCGACGTGGCGGCGCAGCAGTGGGGACGGCGCGTGCTCGATGAGGTGCTCGAGGGCTTCGACGAGGGGCTGCATCGGCACGCCGAGGTCCTCGTCACAGCGGCCGTAGAGCACATCGCATCCGGATGCGATGGCTTCCTCGCACACTGCGGCCGTGAGCCTGGTCTTCCCGATCCCCGGCTCGCCCGAGAGGAAGATCGCGCGCTGCGCACCGCCCCGGATGTCGTCGATCGCGCTGCGCATGGCCCCCCGCTCGCGCTCCCGGCCGACGAGGTGTTGCCCGGCGAACACGTCAAGCCGTGGCGGGAGGCTCACCTCACGAGGAACGGGCGCGGGCGACGGAGCGCTCGCGGCCGGCTTGGCGGCGCTCGGGTGCTCGGAGGAATGCGCGAGCGCGAGCACGTGCCACTCACCGGGCACCCCTTTCAACCAGAACCGGCCGCGATCCACGAACTGCAGGTCCGTGCCCTCGACGAGCGTCCTCACGGTGCTCGACACGAGAATCTCGCCCGGCTCGGCGAGGGCTGCGATTCTCGCCCCGGTGTGCACGGCGATTCCCTGGATTTCGCCGTCGGCCACCTCGCACTCGCCCGCGTGAAGGCCGGCGCGCAGGTCGAGTTCGAGCTCTTCGGCGGCCGTCAGCAGCCTGGGAGCGCACTGAAGGGCGGTGAGCGGGTCCCCGAAAGCGCTGAGCATGCCGTCGCCCGTCACGTTCACGACCCAGCCGCCATGGTCCCGGACCAGGTCGGCGGTCATCTCGTTGTGCCGGCGGATCAGTTCGCGCCACCTGCGGTCGCCGACGGCCACGAGGTGCTCGGTCGAACGGACAACGTCGACGAAGAGGACGGTCAGCAGCTGGCGATGTGACGTGCCGGGCACCGCGGGAGCACCGTCACGCTCGTACCGGCGCTCCATCAGAGCGACCCGTGGGGACACACGTGGACACGGCGCTCAATCGGCCCGCCGATCACTGCGGAGGCCCTGCCGGGCCACCGTGCCGTCGTCCCGTTCACTTCGAGCGCTACGAGCAACACTGAGTCCATGGTCCCCCCTTGGACCTCCTGCGAGCGTACCACCGCAGCAGCACCTCGTGAGAACGTGCAGGCCTGTTCGCCGCCGTTTCTAGCGGACGCTCGCGACAGACAGCAGCTACGCTCGAGCCCGGCGCACCGGGCCAGCTGAGCTGCGCTGTTCCGCGCGCCGCCTGAAAGGGAGGGATGCCATGGCTGAGGAGCCCACGACCCCGCACCGTTGGTCCATCGTGGAGTACCGCACGGGTGGCCGCGCCGGGAACCAGCCGATGGACGGCTTTGCCACGCAGGACGAGGCGGAAGCCTGGCACCGCGATCAGATGGGCGGCGACATGCGCTATGTGTTCCGCCGCGCAGGCATGGAGGACGCCGGTGCCGGCGGCGAAGGCTCCGCCCGGGAGCGCGGGACGGCGGAGCCGGGCGAGAACATTGAGATCGCGAGGTCGGCGATCGAGGCCTTCAACAGCGGAGACATGGATCTGATCCTGGCCCTCACGCACGCCGATTTCGAGCTGGAGGTACCTCCGGACCTGTCGGCCGAGCCTGACACCTACCGCGGCCACGCCGGCATGCGCCGCTACTGGGAGTCATTTCAGGATGCGATGGATGAGATCCGGATTCGTCCGGAGCGGCTCGAGGTCGCGGGCGAGTCCGTGATGGTCGTGATGCACCTGACGGCCAGGGGCAGGTCAACGGGGATCGCGGTCGAGCAGCGGATCGTCGGCGTGTGGACGATCCGCGACACGAAGGTCATGAGTATCCGGGCGTTCGCGTCGCTGAATGAGGCTCTCGACGCCGCCGGGCTGACCGCGTAGGCGACACGGCGCTCGTGGGCCGAGAGTCGGCGGGCACGACTCGGTGGCCGAGGGCCCGACGCGGGTGCGCTCTAAGGTGAGCGGCGTGAAGCATCTGAACGGAACCGCACGCGCCGCCGTGGCCGCCCCGATCGAGGACTGCTTCGCGCTGTTTGCGGCGCTCGAGGGCTACCCGGCCTGGTACGAAGAGGTCGTCACGAGGGTGGAGGTCGTCGAGAGCGGCGATGACGGCCTTCCGCTGCGGGCGGAAACGAAGCTGCATCTCTCCTACGGGCCGGTCTCCAGGGACCTTGACCTGCTGCTCGCGGTCACGGTGAGCAGGCCGGAGCTCGTTCACCTGACACATGTTTCCCGCGGCCCGTCCAGCGGCGCGTCGTTCGACGCCACCTGGCGGCTGCAGGACGGCGACGGCACCCGCCTGGACCTCGAGCTCGACGCGAACATGCCGGTTCCGGCGCTCGTCCCAGTCGGGGGTGTAGGCGACGCGTTCGCGGCCGGCTTCATGCGGGCCGCCGTCCGAAGGCTCGAGTCCGGATCCTGAGTCGCGGGCCGTGCGGCCGGCGGACCGAGCTTGGGGTTCGAGCCGGGAGTGCGGCGCCGGCCCGGGAACCGCGTTCATGTCGCCCAGGGGCCCGCTGGAACCGCCGCGAACGCTCGAGCTAGGGCCTCGTGCAGGGGTTCACGGCCGGAGAGCCACGTCCGGAGTGCCGCGTCGTAGCACGCGGATCCGATGCGGGAATAGAGCAGCGGCCGAGGGTCATCGGCGCCGGCACCCAGGCGCTCGCGCAGAATCGCCTCAACCCCGGCGTCGATCATTGCGCGCTTGGCCGCATCGCGGCTCCAGAGCGTCGGGGACGCCGACACGACGGCATAGCGGTCGCGCACGAGCTGCTCCTGGGCGACCGTCCAGTCGGCCATCGCCTCACAGCACCTGCGGACGGTGACGAGCGGATCCTCGTCGAGCGGTCGCTGACCGAACAGCCCGCTGATCAGCTCGGCGATCTCGCCGTCGCGCGCGAACAGCACGTCGTCCTTCGCCGGGTAGTACCTGAAGAAGGTGCGCGGGGCGACGTTCGCGGCGGCGGCGATGTCGGCGACGGTGACGGCGTCATAGCCACGGCGGAGGAACAGGCGCAGCGCCTCGCGCTCGATCCGGGTGCGGTTGTCCGCACGCTTGCGCTCCCGCAGGGAGGTTCTCGCGGCCACGCCGCACATGTTGACAGACCATGCCGTTTGACAGTCCATGCAAAATGGCATAGAGTGCCAAATTATCCAAGGGTCAATCCTCATCACCGGAGGGACGTCGGGCCTCGGGCTCGCAACAGCTCGACGGCTGGCCGCTGAGCCGGGGACCTCGGTGATCCTCACCGGGCGCCACGCCGACAGCACGGCCGAGGCGGCGCGGAAGGTCGGGGCGCGCCCGCTGGCTCTTGACCTCGGTTCGCTCGCCGACGATCGCAACGGCGCTCCCGCGTCTGCGGGAGATGGGCGTCGGGCAACTCGGGGCACTCGTCGCCAACGCCGGCACGCAGGTGACCGGGCCGGCCGAGACTGCGGATGGGTTCGAGGCGACCTTCGGGGTCAACCATCTCGGGCACGTCGCCCTGATCGCCCGTGCGCTGGCCGCAGACGCGCTCGCGCCCGGCGGCCGTATCGTCCTGGTCTCATCCGGAACGCACGACCCCGACCTGCGAACCGGCATGCCGGCTCCGCTCGAGATCGACGCGCTGCGCCTCAGCTCGCCGGCGCCCGCCGATGAGAGCGTCTCGGAGAGCCGCCGGCGCTACACGACCTCCAAGCTGGCCAACGTCATGACCGCCTACGCGCTCGCCCGCCGCCTCGCGCCCGCGCAGATTGCCGTGAACGCGTTCGACCCCGGCCTGATGCCGGGCACGAGGCTCGCGCGCGACGCGGCGGCGTGGGAACGGCTGGCCTGGCGCACGGTGATGCGCGCCATGGTCATCAGGCCGGGCGTCTCCTCGCCTGGCCGCTCGGGCCGCACGCTCGCAGACATGGCATGCGGGGAGAGCTTCGAGGGTGTCACCGGGCGATACTGGTCAGTCGACCACGAGCGGCGCTCGTCGACCGCCTCCTACGACGCGGACGTCCAGGACGCGCTGTGGCGCGAGAGCCTTGAGCTGGTGGGGCTCGAGGACCCCACCGCGGGGCCGCCGCAGCCTCGAGGATCTGCGGCTCCACGGCAGGGCTGAGGGGCCGGTCCTGCCCTTCAGTTGCCGCTCACGCCGCCGACGACGAGCGTGACGCCAAGCACCAGCAGCAGGCCCGGGATCAGCTTGCCTGCGGTCGAGCCGGTGCGCGCATCGAAGCGGGCGAGGTCGCCGCCCCGCCTCTCGATCCGGGTCCTGAGGTGACCCGACCAGGAGCTCCACGCGAGCGTCCCGGCGATCAGGATCGCGCCGATGATGATTTCAGCCACGGCCACGCACCGGTGCTCAGCCGAGCGCGAGCGGGAGCAGGAGACTGCAGGTCGTGAGGGCGGCGAGCAGCGCGTGTGCAGGTCGGCCGACGCCGTGCATTTCCGCAACGCTATTGGACTGACTGGTCGGCGCCCGCGCTGATAGATGTGTCGGTGTGCGACTGCGTGCGCCTCGAACAGACGATGCTCCGGCGGTCCTCGCGGTGCCGACCCGAGGGCGACCGGCCGATGCTCGTGCCCCCGCGGGCACTCGTCGAAGGGTCGTTCCAAGGCAAGAGTATGGGAAATATGTCGGCGTTACTCACGGCCCTTGAAAGTGTGAGGAAGGACCTCGGCCCTCTTGACTTGTCAGGTGGAAATTATTAGCCTCACGGCGAGGGATGGGTGATGGGTTCGGCATGCTCGCCCAGGGGAAAGAGGGTGGCTCTGTCGTCATTGCCCAGCTCCTTGTAAATAGGAGAGAGGGAGACGGGTAGGGCTGCGCTTGGTCGCGGCCCTGGCGCTCCCAACCACAAGGAAAGGGAGTAGGGGCAATGAGACACCTCAAGATAATGGGCCTGGCCCTTGTCGCTGTTGTGGCGGCGAGCGCTCTGATGGTCAGCAGCGCATCGGCAGCAACAACCCTGGTCGTTCGCGACTCGGCAGGGATCATTCCCGCAGGAACCGTTCTCACCGCTGAAAGCACGAACCTCGTGACGGTCACGGCGGCAGGCAACCTGGAATGCGAACACAACGTCCTGCCTGCGACGCTCGGGAACAACAGCTCGACGAAAATCAAATCGAGCTCAACGGAAGAGAAATCGTTTGGTAGCTACCTGGGCATCGAAGGCGCATGCAAAACGTCCTCCGCCGGCCCGGCGATCATCAACACGAGCAACTTCCCTTGGCCCGAGGAATACAAGGCCAAAGGTGCCGCCGGCACGGTCACGGTGAAGGGGACCAAAAAGGTCGCGTTCACCTCGACGTTCCTCGGCCTCGCACCGCCGAACAAATGCACGTTCGAAGCCTCGAAAATCGTGAGCACGTTCGCGGCCGGCGCCAAAGGCTCGCCGATCCCGCTCGAATTCACGACCACCAACCAGCTGTTCAAACTCAACAAAAAAGCACCTGGCACGGCAGCGATCTGCCCGCCTGAAGGTAAACTCAGCGGCAGCTGGACCAGCACCGACTCCAACGGAACGGTGTCGGTCGAACAGTAGGTAACCGCGAACGAAGTCAGCTAGCTGCCGGTCGGCCATTCGTGGCCGACCGGCACGGCTTCAGGGGCCGGCCTTCGGGTCGGCCCCTCGCGTTTAAGAGGCGGCCGACCACGGCCGGGCGCCGCCTCTCTCCCAACCTGAACGGCGCATCCGCGTTAAGACCCCTGGAGCTGCAGGAAAGGGAAGCGGATGCCGACGGTCACGCGACAGCGCCCATGTCACGCACGAAGGGCACGCTCGCCGCGTGAGCCGCTGACGAGCGCGGGACGAGGGCCCTGCCCTCTCCGGGGTCTTCGCCCGCGTCGATCCCGGCGCCGACGCCGGATCACTTCCCGGCTCGGTGAGGGGCGGCGCTGATGGCGGCCTCGGCGCGGCCCGCGCTGCGCTCAGCGGGCGCCACGATGCGATCGGAGCGAAATGCGCGTGCGCACGAGGTGCTGTTCGCCGCGGTCGGTGCGGGAGAGACGCCCGCCGAGATGCTCGCGCCCGAGTTCCGCATGGAGAACCACGCGACCGCGGCCGCGGACGCCGTCTACTACGGCGCGCGCGGGCTGCGCGACTGGCTCGAGGATCTCCTCGGAGTGTTCGCACCGGGAGCCGCGTTCGTGGTCGACGAGCTGATCGCCGCGGGGGAGGACTTCGTGGTGGCCCGGTTCACGCTCACCGGCGTCGGCGCACGGTCGAGGTATCCGCTGCAGTTCGGGTGGACCGCGGTGACCTGGTTCACCGACGGCCGTGCCACGCGGGTCGTCGGCTACGGCGCCGAGGACCATGCCCTCGCCGCCGTGGGCCTCGAGCCGTAGGGCCCGCTCGCGGGCGTGGGCCGCTGCGACTAGACTCCCGCTGGATGACCGACATCGGCGACAGCATGTTCCAAAAGGGTCAGCCCGTTTGGGTGGTGCAGTCCGACGGCTCGCAGCGGGCCGCGGAGTACGTCGGTGTCGGCGAGACGAGCGCATGGTTCGGTGGCCCGCCGCAGGTGATCGTGGTCTACCCCGACACCCAGTCCGGCGAGTTCGTCGAGTTCGACCGCGTCATCGCGCGCGAGGAGTAGGGCCCAGCTCGAGACGCTGGCGCCGGCCGGCGGGCGCGTGTCGCTCTGCCCGCGTCCCCCCGCCGGGAGCCGGCCATTGAACACTCACCGTGACGCGGCGTGAGGTTGATGCGGTGGGCCGCCGTGACCGTGGGTCAGGCGCGGGAGCGAGTCGCCCGGACGACTCGCCCGGGCGACTCGGACCGCAAATGTCCTGCTAGAGCGCTTCGAGGTTGCCGGCGATGACTTCCTCGAGCAGGTCGCCCTTGTAGTAGCCCACTTTGGATTCCGTCTTTTCGATTTCTTCGCACTTGCCGCCTTCGGTTTCGGCGAAGAGTTTGAGGAATTCGTTGTGGATCGCGAGCTTGTGCTGGAAGCCGCTGGGGAACTGTTTGATTTTGCCGTTCGCGACTTCGGTGTTCGTGAACGTCGCGGCCGTGAAGGGGCCGACGGCTTTCGCGCCGGCGTTGGTGATCCGCTGCGGGGGCCAGCTGATGACGCAGCCGGTGCCGGCGACCACGGCGGTCACGGGGCTGGGGTTCACGATCGCGACTTCGGATTCGCTTTCCGCTCCCGTTTCAACGGAGCCGTTCGAGCTGTATTCGATGTCGAAGCCGCCCCTGAAGGAGACTTTGAACGGCAGTTTTTCGTGGCTTCTTTCCGGAAGCAGGTTCGTCCAGCAGCCTTTGAAGCGCACGTGGACGAAGAGCTTCGTCGTCGAAGCGCCCGTGACGGCGCCCTTGGTCGTGGCGCCTTCGCACGTGAACGCGAAGATCCCGAGCTTGAATTCCTGCGGTCCCGAGCCGGCGCCGCGGAGTTTGCCGGGCGTGCCTTCGGAGAAGGTCTTGCCGACCGCGTTCGCCTTGAATTCTGTTGCCATCGCCGCCGTCGCGCTGGCGCAGAGCGCACACACAGCGATCACCAGCACGGTTGTGAGCCTGACGCGCATCATCCCTGTAGCCCCTCGCTTTCGCGCCGGCGCAGCCGGTCGCAGTTCGTGTCCCGATCCTCCGGCGCGGGCAGCGGCTCCTTCGCTTCTCCTTCGCCAATGCCCGCGGTGGCGGGATCCTACCATGGGGGGCTGGTCCGGGAAAGGGGATAGGCGCCCGTACTACCCGCGATCACGCCGCGGAGGCGGCGATGCCGCCCGCCCCATCTCCGGGGCCGGTCCCTCGTCCCCGGGAGATGACGCGATGCAGTGCTTCCGTGAAGGTGCATTCGGCAAACGCCGGGGGCCATCTTCCCGCGTCGCGGGGGCCCGCGCAACCTCTGCGAGCGAGCATGCGCGGCCGAATGTGCGAGGTCGCCCGCATCGCGTAAAGCGCCGCCGGGGGCGCGTCGATGCCGGGGTATGCGTCATTGCGTGAGGATCGCGGGCCGCAGCGGGCGGCTCCTCGCCGCCGCGGCGCTCGCCGTGGCGGCTGCAGGCGCGCTCGCCGGCTGCGGGAGCTCCGCCACCGAGACCCGGACGCCCGTGGAGCGGGCCGCGTACGTGACCTCAAGCGGGCCCGGCTACCGCTTCACGCTCAGCTCACAGGCGAGCGTCGCGGGGCGGACAGCATCCTTCACCGCGCGGGGCTCGATCGACGAACGCCTGCGGCAGGGCACGCTGACCATGCAGCTCGGGTCGCTCACGGTCAGCGAGATCGAGAGCGGCCCCTACATCTATGTCCGCGTCCCTGCGAGCGGCGGGTCGCTCGCCTCCGGCTCGCGGCCGTGGGTTCGAGCGGACATCTACACGTTCACGCAGGCGCTGTCGGGCAGCAACCCGATCGCCGGCGACACGAGCAGCCCGACCCAGCTCCTTGAGATCCTGCGCGCGGGCGGGACCGTGAGCAGGATCGGGCGCGAGGACGTGCGAGGGGTCGCCACGACCCGCTACCACGCGATGGTCGACTTCGAACGCTACGCCTCAACGGTCGCGGCGGGCCAGCGCGCGGGCGCGCAGGCCTACGCGTCCGAGCTGAAGCGCATCACCGGCAGCAGCTCGCTGCCCGTGGACGTGTGGGTGGACGACGCCCAGCGGATCAGGCGCTTTGAGACCCGGCTGCGCCTGTGCACGCCGCAGGGGACGCTGACGGACGCGATCTCGATGGACCTCTACGACTACGGCCAGCAGCCTGTGGTCGTCGCCCCCGCCCCGTCGCAGGCCACCGACATCACCCAGGCCCTGAAGGCACGCGTCTCCCAGACGCTCGCGCAGCTGTCCTGCTGAGCGAGCGCGCGAACCTGCCGCGCGCGGGGCTCTCAGGAGCGCTCGAGCTCCCCGCCCAGGCTCTGCCAGCGCGAGACCCCGCCGTCGACCACGTGGAGCACCCGCTCGACGCCGTGCCGGCGCAGCAGGCTGGCCGCCGTGCCTGCCCGCACGCCGCCGGCGCAGATCGCCGCGACCGGCAGCCGCGGATCGATCACCTCCGGGACCCCGACGATGTCGTGCCACGGCGTGAACAGCGAGCCGGGGATGTGCCCCTGCTCCCACTCGCTGCGCTCGCGCACGTCGAGCACCTGAAGCGACGGGTCCGCCTGCATCCGTGCGGGCAGATCATCGACCGGGACGCGCTCGGTGCTCGCGATCGGGTGGCGCTCCTGGCGCCAGTTCGTCATTCCGCCCGACAGCAGGCCCGCGACGTTGCGCAGCCCGACCGACGTCGCGAGCCGTGCGGCGCGCCGCCCGTCCTCGTCGTCGCGCCCGATGAAGATGATGTCCTCGTCATGGCTCGCGAGCCATGCCAGCTTTGAGCCGAAGCCCGGGCTGAAGGACGGGATGCAGATCGAGCCGCGGATGTGAACGTCATCGAACTGAAGGTCGGTGCGCACGTCGACGAGCATCGCGCCCTCGTCGCGGCGCAGTTCTACCTGGTGCGGGTAGAGCGCGTCCACGCCGACACCCCCGGTCAGCAGCGCACCCCGGTTGAGCTCCACGATCTTGTGGAAGTTCGGCGGCTGCGGGCCGAGCCCGGCGATCGACTGCCTCACGAACTCGTCCTCGTCGGCGATCGACAGCGCAGGGTTGTGGCGCTTCTCGAAGCCGATCGTCGAGCAGATCTTCATGTTCATCGCAGCTCCTCCGCACATCGAGCCGCCGAGGTGGGCCGGCCACACCTCGCACTCGTCGGGGAGGCTCAGGAGCTTCTCGTGCAGCGAGCGGAAGATCTGCCGCGCCCCCTCGGTCCTGTCGATCGCGAGGTCCGTCCGCGCGACGTCGCCCACGAACAGGCTGTCGCCGCTCAGCAGCGCCCACGGCTCGGGGCCGCGCGTCGTGTCGATCAGCGCGAACGCGGTGTGCTCGGGCCGGTGGCCGGGCGTGTGGAGCGCGCGGACCAGCAGCGAGCCGAGCACAAGCTCCCAGCCGTCCTCGAACGGCTCGTGCTCGTAGTCGGGGTTCGCGAGGCGGTGCACGTGGATGCGGGCGCCGGTCGCCGCCACGAGCCTGCCATGCCCGGAGACGTGGTCGGCGTGGTTGTGCGTCTCGAGCACATGGTCGATCGTCACCCCGCGGTAGCGCGCGAGCTCGAGGTACTCGTCGATCTCGAAGCGAGGGTCGATGACCGCGGCGACACCGGCGCCCTCGTCGCCGACCAGGTAGGAGGCGCACCCGAGGTCGTCGTGGGTGATCTGACGGAAGATCATGTCTAGTCGCTCGGCGAGGCGCGGTCGGCAGTTGCGCCGGCCTGGAGCGCATCCTTCTCCAGCCACCGCCGTAGGCCGGCTGCGCTCGGACGCGCCAGCATGATGAACGAGTAGCCCTCGGCGGCCCGCTCGGGCATCCGCGCCCGCAGGTGCTCGCTGAGCCGCTCGACGAACACGTCCTCGCCTTCGCGAGCCCACTGCTCGTGCCTGTCGATCGCCTCACGCAGCTCGGAGATGTGGGCAGCCGGGTCCTCGACGGCACCGAAGTGCGGCAGCGCCAGCCGCTGCGGCGCCCAGGCCTCCAGCACGTCGAGCGAGGCCCGCCAGCTGCGCAGGTCTATATCGGGCGGGGGGGTGGGCGGGATCACGACCCCGGGGGCGAGCCGCACACCGGCGACGTCGCCGGGGAACGCCACCCCGGCGTCCTCGTCCAGGAACGCGACGTGGTGGGAAGCGTGGCCCGGCGTCCAGGCCGAGCTGAAGCGGCCGATGCTCGCGCCGTCCTCGATGATCGTCAGGTTCGACTCGGGCACCGCGATCACATCGCCGACGAGGCGCTCGAAACGGTCCCCGAAGACACGGCGCGCACTGGACACCAGACGCGAGGGGTCGATCAGGTGCGGCGCACCGCGCGGATGCACGAAGACCTCGAGCTCCGGCCAGCGCTGGACAAGTGCGCCCGCGGCGCCGGCGTGGTCGAAATGGATGTGGGTCAGCAGCAGCTGCCGCGGCCGTCGGCCGGCGAGCCCCTCGAGCAGGCGGTCCAGGCAGGCGGTCGGGCCGCAGTCGATCAGCACGTCCCCCGACAGCCAGGCGCCCATCATGCCGTCCCGCCCGTCGTAGCGGACATCGAGGATCTCCAGATCCCGGCCCGCGTGCTGGTGCTCGTCCGTGTTGCTCATGCTGGCTCCGCGGCCACTATAGAGCCGCGGTGCGGCCGCGCCCGCACCGGCCGGGAGGGTGCCGCGGAGGCCCGTCCGGGATCATCCGTGGATGAGCCCGAGCAAGAGGCGCCCGCCGGATGCACGGCACGACCAGCTGATGCTGTTCGCGCGCCGCATCGGCCTGGTCGCGCTGATCTCGGCGGCGCTCATCCTCGTCGGCGCCGTCGGCTTCGCGGTCAGCGAGAACGCGAGTCTCTGGTTCTCCTTCCGCTGGGCGCTGGACACGGCCGCGACCGAGGGATCCTTCCAGCAGCCGCAAACCCTCAGCGGCCAGATCGTGCAGATCGCGCTGGTCATCGTCGGCGTCGGTACGCTCTTCTACGCGCTCGCGACGATCGCCGAGTTCTTCGCCGCGGGGCACCTCGCGGACCTCCTCGCCGGCCGGCGCACGCAGAACATGATCGACTCGCTCACCGACCACCACATTGTCTGCGGCTTCGGGCGCGTCGGCAGGCAGGTCGCCAGGGACCTTCAGGCCGCGCACGCCCCGGCCGTGGTGATCGACACGGACTACGAGAACCGCCACGCCGCCGAGGGCCTGGGGATCCACTTCATCGAGGGCGACGCCTCCGATGAGGCGGTCCTGGCGCAGGCAGGCATCGCGCGCGCCCGCTCGATCGTGGCCTGCTCGGACTCGGACGCCGTGAACGTGTTCATCACGCTCACGGCGCGTGAGCTGCGCGCCGACATCTCGATCGTCGCGCGCGCCGCCGCCGAGGACACCGAGAAGAAGCTGCGCAGGGCAGGTGCCGACCGCGTCATCTCGCCCTACAAGTCAAGCGGCACCGAGATGGCGCGCCTGGCTCTGCACAGGCAGCTCAGCGGGGTGGTCGACGTCGACGCCGAGTATCGCCTCGAGGAGATCGTGGTGGACGCGGGATGCAGCGGCGTCGGGCAGCGCATAGGGGACATACGCGGCGCGTCGATGATCGTCGGCCTCAGGCGCGGCACGGACTTCCAGCCGCAGCCCGCGGCAGAAACGCAGCTCGAGGCCGGGGACGTGATCCTGGCGATGGGCTCGCCCGACGTGCTCGAGCGGCTCGAGAGCCTGCTGGACGTCACAC
Source organism: uncultured Solirubrobacteraceae bacterium (assembly GCA_963826345.1). Lineage (GTDB taxonomy): Bacteria > Actinomycetota > Thermoleophilia > Solirubrobacterales > Solirubrobacteraceae > Palsa-744. The sequence continues at coordinate 56,215 of CAWGWU010000011.1, read as the reverse complement.
CCGCCCGCGGCTGAGCGTCCACGGCCGCGGACGGCTAGGGTTTCGCCCATGAGAGCCCACCACGTGAACATCGACCGCCACTTCGAGCAGCCGCCCGAGCGGGTATTCGCATTCCTCGCAGAGCACGAGAACCTCGAAGACCTGTTCGGCGCGAAGATCACCCGGCTACGCGACGGCGAGGACGGCGAGCGCAACGGCGTGGGCTCCGTCCGGCGCCTTCAGATCGGGCCGCTCCCCGCGTTCGAGGAGACCGTCACCGAGTTCGTCGTGCCGGAGCGGATCGTCTACAAGATCACCAAGGGCACCCCGCTGCGCGGCCACGTCGGAGTGATGACGTTCACGCCGGACGCGGGCGGAACGAGGATGCTCTACGACATCCGCCTCGCCTCGCCGATCCCGGGCCTCGCGCTGCTCGTGCGGGCGTCCCTCACGCGAGAAATCACCAAGGGCCTGGCGAAGGTCGACGCGGGCGCGTGAGGCGGGCGGCGCTCAAGCGCCCGTCGTGAGCACCATCCTGAATCGCGCGTCGCCGGACATCATCCGCTCGTAGGCGTCCGCGGCGCGCTCGAGCGGCACCGTCTCGATCATCGGCCGGACGTCCGCGAGCACGCTGAACGCGAGCGTGTCCTCGGACTCCTTGGAGGTGCCCGAGGCATGCCCGGAGATGGAGCGCATGCCGCCGATCAGGGCCGAGGGCGGCACCTCGATCGGCTCCATCGACGCGCCGACCACGATCAGCTCGCCGCGCACCCCGAGCCCGCCGATCACGGCGCTCATCGCGGGCGCGCTGGTGACCGTCGCAAGGATCACGCGTGCCCCGCCGAGCGCGAGCAGCTCCGCGGCCGGGTCCTGGGCGGTGCTGTCGATGTAGTGGCGCGCACCAAGGCGGAGGGCGAGCTCCTGCTTGCCGGTGCCTCGTGCGATCGCGACCGTGTCGAAGCCGAGCTTGGCCGCGAACTGGACGCCGAGATGACCGAGGCCGCCGACGCCGAGGATCGCCACGAGGTCGCCTCCCCGCGCGCCGCTGCGGCGCAGCGCGTTGTAGGTCGTGATGCCCGCGCACAGCAGCGGCGCGGCGTCCTGGGCCGAGAGCTCGGGCGGGATCAGTGCCATCGCGGCGGCGTTCACGAGCACGTACTCGGCATAGCCGCCGTCGCTCGTCACGCCCGGGATGGACATGTTCCGGCAGGCGATCAGCTCGCCCCCGCGGCACTGCTCGCAGTACCCGCAGTTGCCGCCGAACCAGCCGACCCCGACGCGCTGTGAGACCTCCCAGCCCTGCACGTCCTCGCCGAGGGCATCGATCACGCCGGCGATCTCGTGCCCCGGGATCACCGGGTAGCTGACTCCGGGGAAGCCGCCGCCGACCGCATAGGAGTCGCTGTGGCAGACACCGCACGCCTGCACGCGGATCAGGGCCTGCCCGCGACCCGGCGAGGGAACCTCGCGCTCGACGAGCTCCAGCGGCCCGTTCGGCTCGCTCACCTGCACCGCTCGCATGCTCGCCATCTCTCCCCCTCGCTTGGACAGGCCGGTCGGCGCCCACGATATCCACGCGCGCAGGAGCCGAGGGTCATCCCCAGCGATGCCTATCGTGGTCTCCTCATGGCACCGGCGACATTCACGGCATCTCTCGAGCGCGACGAGGCGGTCCTGCGGTTCCCCTACGACGAGGAGCTCCGCGTCCTGCTGCGCGCGATCCCCGGCCGCCGGTGGGATCCCGCCGACCGCGCCTGGTGCATACCGCTCGAGCCCGACCAGGCCGAGGCGCTCGCGCGGCTGCTCGCGGCACTCCCGGGCAAACCCGAAGTGAGCGAACAGCTCGAGCACGTGATCGGCCGCCGCCGTGCGCGCCGGCGTGCGGGCGAGTGCCTGGTCGACCTGGCCAGGCCCGACTCGGACTGGTGGCTCAGCTTCGCCACGGACGTCGCACCCGAGCCCGTGTCTGCCCTGATGGCCCACCCTGAGGCGAGGGAACTGCCGGCAATCGGGCGGGCGCTGGTCCCGCTCGACGACGAGTCCGCGCGGATGCTCGGCGAGCTCGCGGAGCAGGGCGACTCGCTGCGGCTCAGCGACCCCGTCAGGCGGGCCCTGCGCGCGCGCTCAGGACACGTCGAGGAGCGAGCCGTGCCGCTCGGGCATCCTCACGAGCAGCCGCAGCCCGGCATGGGCGTGCAGACCCACGACGTCGAGTTCCGCCGCGACCGCAGAGGCGAGCACTGGATCGTGTTCGCGCCGCCGCGCGCACGACACGCGGCCGTGCTCGCGGCTCGCACCGGCCTGCGGGCGCTCCAGGCGTCGAGTGGATCGGTCGGCATCGCGGCAATCGAGCAGGACGCGGAGCAGATCGCAGAGCTGATCGCGGAGATCGAGGACGCCGACGTCGACCCGAGGGTCTCCGCATGGCTCGATCGCGCCCGCACATGGCGCGGCAACATAGAGGTTCACAGCACGGACGGCGAGGCGGTGTTCCTCCTGCTCGGTGACCTCTCGCGGCTCCCGCCGGTGATCCGCGGGCACGCCGCGAGCGCGCCGGGCGGCGCCACGGTCGCGCTGACGCTGGAGAACTGGACGCTGATCGAGGAGCACCTCGAGGGATGGATGAGCCGGGCGGCACGGCGCTGCGTCCAGGCTCTGAAGGAAGGCCGGGCTGCCCCGCCCGCCGTGCTGGAGCGCTCGAGCATCCACGACCCTGCATGTTTCGTGCTCGCACCCGGCCACAACGAGGCCCTGCTCGAGCGCTTCGCAGTGCTCGCCGGCGCCCAGCGTGCGCAGCCCGCGCGCGGCGCGGTCCACGAGCACGCCTCGCTGCCGAGCATCCGCGCCGACCCGTTCTGCGTACCGGAGCTCGACGCGTTCCTCGCCGGGGCCGGTGTATGGCTCGAGCCGTCCGCGCTCGCGCTGCTGCAGGAGATCCGCGAGGAACACGCCCGCGCAGAGGGTCTGGTGGAGCTCTCCAAGGCGACCGACGCGCACCTGACCGTGCCGGGGCTCGGCGGCGAGCTGAAGCCCTTCCAGCGTGCCGGCGTCAGCTACCTGCTCGAGCGCCGGCGGGCGTTCCTGGCCGACGAGCAGGGGCTCGGCAAGACGATCGAGGCGCTCGCCGCGCTCGAGGCGGACGGCGCCTACCCGGCGGTCGTGGTGTGCCCTGCGAGCCTGAAGCTGAACTGGATGCGGGAGATCGAGCGCTGGCTGCCGGGCCGCACGGCGCGTGCGCTGTCGGGCAACGGCGCGGGGGACGGCGAGGCAGACATCACGGTCGTCAACTACGACATTGTCGCGGCCCGCCTGCCGGAGCTGGCGGCGATGGCGCCGCAGGCGCTCGTCCTGGACGAGTCCCACTACTGCAAGAACGCGGCCGCCAAGCGGACGCAGGCGGTGCAGCGGCTCGCGGCCGAGGTTCCCGCGGAGGGGCTCCTGCTGGCGCTCACGGGCACCCCTGTCGTGAACCGCCCGGCGGAGCTGATCTCCCAGCTGCGGATCATCGGGCGCCTGCAGGACTTCGGTTCCGGGGTCAAGTTCGGCGAGCGCTTCCGCGGCCCGGACGCGCACCTTCGGCTGCACTGGCACCTGCGCGCCCGCTGCTTCGTCAGGCGCCTGAAGGCGGACGTCCTGCCGCAGCTGCCCGCCAAGACCCGCTCGGTCGTGCCCGTCGAACTCGACAACGCGGCCGAATACCGCCTCGCGGAGACCGACCTGATCGCGTGGCTGCGAAGCCAGCCGCTCGAGCTCGGCGAGGTCGACGCGAAGGTGGCCGCCGCCCTGCGCGCCGAACGCCTGGTGCGGCTGAACGCGCTGAAGCTGCTCGCCGCGCGCGGCAAGCTGCATGCGGCGCTCGCATGGATCCACGACTTCCTCTCCTCCGGTGAGCGCCTCGTCGTGTTCGCCCATCACAGGGAGATCCAGAGGGCGGTGATGGACCGCTTCCCGATGGCCCTGCACATCGTCGGCTCCGACAGCCACGCCGCGCGCGATCAGGCGCTCGCAGCCTTCCAGCAGCCCGACGGCCCCGAGAACCAGCTGATCGTCTGCTCCATCGAGGTCGCCGGCCAGGGACTGACGCTGACGCGCTCCTCCAGCGTCCTGTTCCTCGAGCTCGACTGGACCCCGGCCAAGCACGACCAGGCCGAGGACCGCTGCCACAGGATCGGACAGCTGGACGCCGTCAACGCTTACTACCTGCTCGCCGCGTCAACGGTCGATGAGGCGATCTCGGTGCTGCTCGAGCGCAAGCGCTCGGTGATCGGCGCCGTCACCGACGGGGCGCCGGAGGACGAGGAGAGCGTCGTCGATGCCCTCGTGCGCGAGCTGCGGGGCGAGCCCTACCGTCACCTGCGCGCCGTCGCCTGAGCGCGGCTACGGCCAGAGTTCCAGGGCGTTCATGATTTTGCCCCAGCTTTCGACGGCTTTCACTTCAGCTTCGGTGAGCCGTTCTTCAAGTGGCGCGGCGCGCGCGGCCAGCGAACGCGAGACGGAGTTCTCGCTGCGGTTCAGGCGGCCGTTGAAGACATTCCCTATCGCGACCCAGGCCGGCATGAAGCGCGCGTCGAAGGAGACGGTGGCCGCGCTCAGCGCCGTGAAGCCGCTCGACGCCCATGAGCGCACGTCCGCGCACAGCGGGGGTTCGCCCAGCACCGTCAGGGTCTTCAGCGCCTTCGTGTATTCGCGTGCTTCCCGGTTGAGCGCGCCGCTGCTCCAGCGCAGCCCCGACACGGACTTCACGAACGAGCGGATCGCGGGCAGATCGGGCTTGTAGGCGCTCGTGACCATCGCGCCGATCACCTCGTTGCTCAGCTGAGTGGACTGTGGGTCCTGCGGCGAGCGGGCGGCCCCGGCCGGGCATTCCCTCTGCACGCGCGCGAGCAGCAGGAGCGGCGCCCGTTCCGCGCGGGCCACGCCCGCGGCGGCCGTGTGCACCAGCCTGTAGTCGGCCTGCAGGTACGCCTGAGTCGAGGACGCATCCGAGGCCAGCGCGGCCGACGGCACGAGCGCCAGCACCGCGGCCACGGCAGCTACCGAGATCCCACTCCGAACCCTCATCGATCCAGAGCGTACGCGATCGGCAGCGCCGCGTCGAAGGCGAACATGCCACGGCATCCCGCAGCTGCCGGCTTACTCCCGAGGGCCCGCGGGTATCCTTGGACCGAGTGGCCCGCGCCGCCGTCCCGATGGGCACCAGGCGCGGGCATCGTTCAATTCAAGGACGTCGCGCCCCGCCGCCGGCCGCGCAGGGCGCTCAGATCTGATGAGAAGTCACCCGAACATCGCCCCGCTGACAGCCTCCCTCGCGTGCGTGGGCGCCGCGGTCGTTCTCGGAGCCTGCGGAGTCGGCTACCACGCGAGCCCGGCGATCCTGCAGAGCACGTCCACCGCGAGCGTCGCCGCCGTCTCGGGCCCCGTCGCGGTGTCGCCGCAGCAGGGCACCGCCGACGCGTCGCCCTCCAGCCAGATCAGCTTCCTCGGCCCGCCCGGCACGCGCGTGCTCTCGATCAGGGTCGCTCGGCTCGAGCACCGGCGCGCACACCGGAGTGCTCCGCTCCTACTCGACGGGCACCGGCCAGAGCTTCATCCCGTCGCGCCCGTTCCGGGAAGGCGAGCGGGTCTCCGTGAGTGCCCGCGTCAGCACCGGCGGCGTCTCCGCGGCGGCCAAGACGACGTTCGTGATCGCCCACCAGGCGGTCGTCAGCACCCGCCCGTTCCCGAACAACCCGGGCGACGCGAACGCGATGCAGCACTACGGCACGCTGCCCGGGGTCGCGCCCTCGAGTGTCAGGCTGACCACGCCCGCCGCGCCCGGCGCGGCGCCCGGATACCTGTTCATGGCGCCCTACCAGGGCCGCGGAACGCCCGGCGCGATGATCGTCGACCAGGCCGGCCGCCTCGTCTGGTTCCACGCGGTGCCCTCCGGTCAGGTCGCGACCAACTTCTCGCCGCAGACCTACCAGGGCCAGCCCGTGCTCACCTGGTGGCAGGGCAGAGTCCTCGAGATCGGGTTCGGCCAGGGCGAAGAGGTCATCTACAACGCCTCCTACCACCAGATCGGGCGGATCAGGGCGGGGAACGGCTACCACGCTGATCTGCACGCCCTGCACATCACGCCCGAGGGGACTGCATGGGTCGACGCCTTCGACCCGATCCACATGAACCTCACCTCCTACGGCGGCGGCTCAACGACGTCCTCACGGACGGCATCGTGCAGGAGATCGACATCCGCACCGGCCTCGTGATGTGGGAGTGGCATGCGCTCGGGCACGTTCCCGTCACCGAATCGCACAACCCGGAGCCAAAGGGCCACTACCCGTGGGACTACGTGCACGTGAACTCCATCAGCCCCGGCGGCGAAGGCGACGTCCTGCTGTCCGCGCGCAACACATGGGCGCTCTACGACGTCGACATCCACACGGGCGCGGTGCGCTGGCGGCTCGGCGGCATCCACTCGAGCTTCAAATTCGGGCCCGGCGTGCAGTTCTACTGGCAGCACGACGCGGCCTGGCAGCCCGGCGGGCTGATTTCGCTGTTCGACAACGCATCCGACCCGCCGCTCGAGAAGCAGTCGCGCGGCCTGCTGCTCGCGCCCGACCCGGCGGCGCACAGCGTCACGCTCGTCAAAGCGCTCGTGAACCCCGGGAAAACGCTGCTCGCGTCAAGCCAGGGGAACACGCTGAGCCTGCCCGGCGGGCGCTGGCTGCTCGGCTACGGCGGGCTCCCGAACTTCACCGAGTTCGACGGCTCCGGGCACGTGCTGCTCGACGGCACGCTCGGCCGCAACGTGCAGAACTTCAGGACCTTCCTCGCGCCCTGGGAAGGACACGCGCCCGGCTCGCCGTCCGTGCTGGCCTCGCCCGCATCCGGTGGCCTGTCGGTGTCGGTCAGCTGGAACGGCGCGACGAACGTCGCGTCCTGGCGGGTGCTCGCGGGCTCCTCACCCTCGGCGCTCACGCAGGCCGCCCAGGCGCCGCGGTCCGGCTTTCAGACGACGATCGCGGTGCCCGCCAAGGGCCCCTACGTCGTGGTGCAGGCGCTCGACGCGAACGGCGCCGTGATCGGCTCCTCCGCGGCGATCAAGGCCTAGAGTCCGCGGCGCCCTTCACCGGCCGCGGCTCGAGCCGGTCGATCTGCCCGACCTCGCGTTCTGAGCGCCTGCGCCGTGACAGCGTCGCCGCCTGCGCCGCGCCGCGCGCGGTCGAGAAGTAGTCGGCGAACCCGCGCGCGTGCGCTTCGGAGAGGCGGCTCGGGAGCGGCTCGCGCAGCTCGCTCGTGAACGCGTGCTCGAGCTTCGCCCGCATCCGGGTCTCGAGCGCGCTCGCGCCCGCGATGTTCTCCACCTCGAGCCGGCCGCCGTGCGTTCGGTAGTCGTAGAGCTCGGCTTCCTCGCCCTGCGTGAGCGGGGCGATACCTTCTTCGGGCCAGTGCGAGTAGGTCGCGTACTTCGCCGCGGCTGTGCGCAGCGCCACGACGTGCAGCGGCGCGTCGGCCGCGTACGGCTGGATCGCGAACTCCGTGACGATCTCGTCGGTCGCGTGCAGCACGTGGTCGCGGCCGGGTGCTTCGGGCTCGGCGAGGATCCGCGCTAGGTCCGCGCGCCCGGCGATCTGCGAGTAGTGCCGTTCGGTCCTCCAGTGCTCACCGCCCGTCGCGATCGTCAGTAGCAGCGGCGCGACATCGACGCTGGATGTCAGCTGGGTGCGGACCTGCTCGGGGGCGCGCGTGAGCAGCCCGCGCGGGTCCTTGACGATCAGCGGAACGCGGATGCCCTCCTCGTATGCCGCGGCTCCCTTCCCGCGCAGGCCGTGGGAGGCGCCGTACTCGCCGTGGTCCGAGGTGAAGACGACGACGGTGTTCGCTGCGATCTCCGGCTTGCTTTCGAGCGTCGCAAGCACGCGCCCGATGTGGCCGTCCACCTCGCGCTGGAGCTTGGTGTAAAGGTCGAGCAGGCCGAGCCACCGCGCCTGGGCGCCGGGCCCGGTGAACGGGACGGGGCCGAAGGACGCGGCGGCCGTGTCCTGCAGCGAGCGCTGCAGCCGCGGCTTTGAGCGTTCCATCAGGTCCTGCGGTGTCTCGAAGTTCGGGGGCAGGCGGCGCGCCGTCCGCGGCGAGATCTTCTCCGACCTCACGCGGTTGCTCCAGACGTACCACCACGCGATGTCGTGGGGGTTCACGAACGAGACCGTCGTGCACCACGGCGGCCCGCCGCCCTCGGCCCTGAACCAGCTCTCGAAGTCGGCGGTGATCTTCGGGTCGATCTTCGCGCCCTGCCCGGGCGCGCCGTCCGGGGACGGGAACACGCCGCCGGCGAAGCCATAGCGCTCGAGCGCGCGTTCCCCGGTCGCCGCTGTCCAGTGGTTGTCGTGGTGGGTCAGGTGCCACTTTCCCAGCCAGCGGGTGTTGTAGCCGTGCTCGCGGAGCATCGTCCCCCAGGTCGGGAAGCCCGGGTCGAGCGTGCTGCCACCCGTGATCATGCAGCCCGTCTGGTGCGTGTAGAGCCCGGTCACGAGCGCCGCGCGGGCCGGCGTGCAGTCATTGGAAACCGTGTAGTGGCGCGCGAACGAGACCGCTCCGGAGCGCAGGCGCTGAAGGTTGGGTGGCAGCTCCGGCCCCAGCGCCGACGCGCCGAGCCACTGCGGGAAGCGCATCTGGTCGACGATGATCACGAGGATGTTGGGGCGCCGGTCGTGGGCGGCGCGCGCCACGGGTGCCGGCGCGGGAGCGGGCTTCTCGCCGGGGTCCGCGAGCGCCCTGATGGTCGCGCCGCCCACGAGCAGCCCGCCCGCGGCGAGCCCCCCCTTCAGGAGGGTGCGCCTGTCGATTGCTCCGCTGTGAGATGGTTGCTCGGGCTCCACGGCAGGACATCCTAAGGGCGCGCGGACCCATTGTCGGCAGTCCCGTACGGGGTTTGCTGCAGCCGTCCACCGCGGCGGCGATAATGGCGTCGTGAGGGAGCGATGACCCGGTCGGCGCTCGTGGTCGGGGCGGGCTTTGGGGGCGTCGCCGCGGCGATCGCGCTGCGGCGCGAGGGCGTGCGGGACATCACGATCCTCGAGCGCGGGGACGCCGTCGGAGGCGTCTGGCACCACAACACCTACCCGGGCGCGGCATGCGACGTCCCGAGCCATCTCTACTCCTACTCGTTCGCGCCGAACCCGGGGTGGGGCCGGCGCTTCGCTGAGCAGCCGGAGATCCAGCATTACGTGCAGGACACGGCCCGTCGCTTCGGCGTGCTCGATGACGTGCGCCTCGGCGTCGAGGCGCACCAGGCGACGTGGGACTCCGCCAGTGCTGAATGGGAGCTCCAGAGCAGCGAGGGCGCGATGCGCGCCGACATGCTGATCGCCGCCTGCGGGCAGCTCACCCGGCCCGCTGCCGCGCACATCGAGCAGATGGACGAGTTCGTGGGCCCGGCGTTTCACTCCTCGTGCTGGCGGCACGAGCTCGACCTCGGCGGCCTGAGGGTCGGCGTCGTCGGCACCGGGGCGAGCGCGATCCAGCTCATCCCGGCGATAGCGGGCAGGGTCGGGTCACTGACCGTCTTCCAGCGCACGCCGCCCTGGGTGCTCCCCAAGCTCGACCGCGCCTACGGCCCGCTCGCGCACTCGGCGTTCCAGCGGATGCCGGCACTGCAGCGCGCGGGCCGGCTCGGATGGTGGACTTTCCTGGAGGCCGCGATCGCGGGCTTCGTCGGCCGCGAGCAGCTGCTCGCGCCGCTCGCCGCGGCCGCGCGCGCCCACCTGCGGCTGCAGGTGCGGGACCCGCTCCTGCGGGCGCGCCTGACACCCGACTACTCGATCGGGTGCAAACGGATCCTGCTCAGCAGCGACTGGTATCCAGCCCTTTCGCGGCCGAACGTCGAGGTGGTCAGCCAGCCGATCGCTCGAGCCTTCGAGCAGGGCCTCGAGCTCGCCGACGGCAGCACACGCGAGCTGGACGTGATCATCTTCGGGACCGGCTTCCAGGCGCGCGAGTTCGTGGCGCCGATGGAGGTGACCGGGCGCGGCGGCGTGACGCTCGAGCAGACCTGGGAAGGCATGCCCAACGCTTGGCATGGCCTCAGCGTCCCGGGCTTCCCGAACATGTTCCTGATGTACGGGCCGAACACGTTCGGCGGCTCCGGGTCCGCGGTCTACATGCTGGAGAGCCAGGCGCGGCATGTCGCGGCAGCGGCGCGGGCCCTTTCAGGCGGCGGAGGCCGCGTCATCGAGGTGCGCCCGGAGGCGCATGAGCGGTTCATGTCCGAGCTGCGTGAGCGCCAGCGCCGGACGGTGTGGGCCACCGGCGGATGCTCCAGCTGGTATCTCGACGAGGAGGGCCGCGACCCAACCAACTGGCCCGGCTACACGATCGAGTACCGCCGCCGCACGGCGCGGGTCGATCCTGCCGTCTACAGCATCGGCGCCGCGATGGAGCGCGTGTAGCGGGCGCTCAGCTGTAGGTGAAGAGGTCGGCCGGCGAGGCGAGGCTGGTGAATTTGCCGACCGTCGCCTTGACGTCGACGGCTCCCGGTAGGGACGCCGGCGAGAGCATCGTGCAGGTCGTGCTGCTCGTGCAGTTGACGGACGTGGCCTTGACTTTGCCGAACTTGAAGATCGTTTCCGTTCCGGGCGTGAACCCGCTGCCTTCGACCGTGACGCTGGTGGCGCCGGTGGTCGGGCCGGCGTTGGGCGTGAGCGACGTGACGGTCGGCAGGTACTTGAAGCGGTCGCGCAGCGTGATGGCGCTGGTGCCGCCGACGCCGCCCACGCGAACGTCCGCGTAGCCGGATGCTCCCGCCGGAGCCACCGCGGTGATGCTCGTCGACGAGAGCACTTTGAAGCTGGCCGCGGGTGTACCGCCGAAGCTGACCGTCGTCGCGCCGGCGAGTTCGGTGCCCGTGATCGTCACGCTCGTGCCGCCGGATGCCGGGCCCGACACGGGCGAGAGCTTCGTCACCGCCGGCGCGAGCTTGTAGGTGAAGCGGTCGGCAGGGCCGCCGGGGCTTGTGCCCGATTCCGTTGTCACGGTGACGTCCACGGTTCCCGTGCCGGCCGGCGCTGTCGCTTTGATCGAGCTCGCCGATTCAACCGTGAAGGAGGCGGCGGGTGCGCTGCCGAATTTGACGGCGCTCGCGCCGAGCAGGTTCAGGCCCGTGATCGTCACGGTCGCTCCGCCGGTCGTCGGCCCGCTGCTGGGGCTGACCATCGTCACGGTCGGGATCGCTTCGCCGTAGGCGAGCATGTGCGAGCCGCCCGCGGAGACATCGGCGGCCTGGCTGAGGCCGCCGACCGTCACCGGAACGTCGCTCGGGGCGCCGATGACGCCGTCGCCGAGTGTGCCCCAGACGTTGATACCCCAGGTCATCACGCCGCCGCTCGTGAGGCGCGCCACGCTGTCCTGGCCGCCCGCGGACACCGCGGACACGCCCGACAGGCCGGACACCGCAACCGGGGTCTGCTGCCTTGCTTTCATCGCGCCGTTCCCGAGCTCCCCGTAGGTGTTTTCGCCCCACGCCATGACCGTGCCGCCGGTAAGCAGCGCGAGGGCGTGGTGCGTGCCCGCGGCGATCTGTGCCACGCCCGTGAGCGAGGCGACCGGGACGGGCACGTTGCTGCCGGATTCTTCTTCGTTGCCTTCCGCGCCGAGCTGCCCGAATTCGTTGCTGCCCCAGGACTCGACGGTGCCGTCGCTCAGGAGGGCGAGCGCGAAGTCGCCGCCGGCCGAGATGGCGGTCACTTCTTTGAGGCCTTTGACGGCGACGGGCACCGTGGAGCTGCTCGCTTTGCCGGACCCGAGCTGCCCAACTTCGTTGTCGCCCCAGGCCATCACGGTCCCGTTCGACAGGAGCGCGAGGCTGAAGTTCGCGCCGGCCGAGATCGCCGTGACGCCGGTCAGGCCTTTGACCGGAACCGGGCCGGAGCTTTCTTTGGTGCCGCCGTCGCCGAGCTGCCCGTATTCGTTTTCGCCCCAGGCCATCACGGTGCCGTTGGACAGCAGCGCGAGGCTGTGTTCGGCGCCCGCGGCGACCGCCTTCACGCCGGTGAGGCCTTTGACGAGCACGGGCACGCTGCTCTGGTTGCCTTCTTCGCCGAGCTGCATGAATTCGTCGCTGCCCCAGGCGAGCACCGTTTCGTTGGCGATCAGGGCGAGGCTGTGGCGAGCGCCGGCGTCGATCTGAGTCACGAATTTGAGGCCGCTGACGGCGGTCGGCGAGGCGCTGTAGGCCTGGTTGCCGCCGTTCCCGAGCTGAAGGTTGGTGTTCTTGCCCCAGCCGACAGCGGCGAAGTGGTTGGTAGCCACGGTGAGCGTCGCGGGCTGGCTCGAGAGCGTCGCCGCGACGTTCGTGAAGACGGCGCGGTACTCGTTTTTGTTCTGCGAGAGGGTCGTCGCCGCGATCGTGAACTGGGTTGACGTCGCACCCGGGATCGCGCTGAAGCTGACGCCGGCGTTGGTGGAGACTTCCCACTGCACCGTGGGCGACGGGAAGCCCGTCGCGGTGCTTTCGAACGTTGCGCCTTCGCCGACCTGCACGATCGTGCTCGCGGGCTGGAGAGTGATCACGGGCGGCGAGTGCACCGTCAGGCTCGCGCTGTTGCTGGTTGCGCTCCCTGCGACGTTCGTGAACACCGCGCGGTAGAGGTTCCCGCTCTGGGGGAAGGAGATCCCGGGGAGCGTCAGCACCGGCGATGTGGCGCCCGGGACTTCCGCCCAGGTGCCGCCGCTGTCGGTCGAGACTTCCCACTGGACGGTCGGCGCGGGATAGCCGGAGGCCGTTGCTTCGAACGTCGCGGCCTGGCCTTCGTTGGCGACGGACGGGCCGGGCTGTTTGACGATCGCGGGCGCCCTGTGGACGGTCAGCGTCGCCGGCGCGCTGGTGACGGTGCCGGCCACGTTCGTCCACGCTGCGCGGAACTCATTGCCGTCTTCGGTGGTTTTGGCGGCGGCGATCGTCAGCGTGGGGGACGTGGCGCCGCTCACGACCGTGAAGGTGGTGCCTTTGTCCGTTGAGCGTTCCCATCTGACCGTGGGGGACGGCGTCGCAGTCCCCGCGCTTTCGAATGTCGCGGGCTGGCCTTCTTCGACCGTCACGCTCTGAGGGAGCTGCGTGATCTGGGGCAGCCCGTAGACGGTCAGCGTCGCTGCGTTGCTGGTCGCCGTGCCGAGCGCGTTGGTGAACACCGCGCGGTACTCGTTGCCGCTCTGGCCGAGTTTCGCGCTCGAGATGACGAACGGTGAGAACGTCGCGCCCGCTACGGCGTTCCAGCTCGCGCCCGCGTCGGTCGAGACTTCCCACTGCGTCGTGGGTTCGGGAGTGCCCGACGCCGAGGCCGTCAGGAACACGGGTTTGCCTTCGATCCCGGTCTGGCTCGTTGGCTGCCCGGTTATCGCCGGCGCCTTGCCCACGGTGAGCGTGACGACTTCGGTCGTGGCTTTGCCCGCGATGTTGGTGAACGTCGCCCGGTAGAGGCGGCCGCTTTCGCTCGTTTTCAGATTCGAGAGGGTCAGAACGTTGGAGGTGCCGCCGGCGACAGCCGTGAACGACGTTCCGCCGTTGATCGATTTTTCCCACTTCACCGTCGGCGCCGGTGAGCCGGATGCCGTGGCTTCGAACGTCGCGCCCTGGCCTTCTTCGACCGCCGCGTTCACGGGCTGTTTGGTGATCGTCGGAGGCAGGTTGGCCGCAGGCAGCGCGCCCGCGGCCGTCTGGCTGCTCGAGGAGGTGAGCGGCGCGCCGGACGCGAGGGCGCTGAACGCGCTGAACAGCAGCAGTGCCGCCGCGATGGCCGAGAGCAGCACCGTCCGGCCGCGACTGGGCCGGGCGTCCCGCGCGTAAAAGTCGTTGCGCGCCGCACGGGCCCGCCTGGTCAACCTCGGCATCCTGCCTCCCCAATGTCGCTTCAGGGCGCCGGTGTGGCGTCCCTCCATCCACGGACTGAGCGCGTCCGCAGCCCGGCAATGGTAGCCCCATCGCACTGTTAGTCAACCCGCTTGTGTCGTGCCGGACCGGTTTCGGGGGCCTGCCAGAATCGCGGTGTGCACGAGACCTCCGACGACCTCGCCCGTCTGCAGGCCCTCCTGGATTGCAGCTATGAGCGGGCGGGCGAGCATCTGCGGTCGATCTGGGGGCCGGACTGCCGCCTCGACGCGCTGGAGCTCAGCGACGAGCTCGAGGGTGTGCAGGTGCTCGACCTCGCCACCGTCAACTCGAGGGCCGAGCCCCGCGTGGCGCCGGTCGACGGGCTCTTCTACAGGGGCAGGCTCTGGTTCGGGTCGGCGGAGAACTCGATGCGGTTCAGGAACATCCGCTCGAACCCCGCGGTGAGCGGCGCGATCACGCGCGGGATCGAGACCTTCCTCGTGATCGTCCACGGGCGGGCGCTCGAGCTGGACCCCCGTGGCCCGGACGCCGAAGGGTTCGCGGACTACCCGCGTGAGGTCTACGACTTCGACTGGGACCGGGAGCACCCGAACGCGCCCTACGCGCGTATCGAAGCGGGCGCCCTGCTCGCGTTCAGGCGGCGCTGAGCCAGGCGCTTCCCTCGCGCGTCAGCCGACCCCCAGCAGCCTTCCCGCGCTAGCGAGCGCATCAAGGTGTGCCGCCGGCGTCATCAGTCCCGCGCCCATCGTGTTGAGCGAGACGTGTGTCGCTCCCGCGTCGTGCCAGCCCTCGACCCGCCGGGCCACTTCCTCCGCGTCACCGCGCCAGTCGACGCGGCCCTCCATCTTGATCGTCCCGGGGTCGCGCCCGGCGCCGTGGGCGGCGCGCCCGATCACCTCGAGCGCCGCGTCGAGCTTCGGCCCGGGCTGGACCAGCGGCATCCAGCCGTCGGCGAGGCGTCCCATCCGCTCGAGGGCCTTCTCCGACATGCCGCCGAACCAGATCGGGATCGGCCGCTGAACGGGCAGCGGGGCGAGGCCCGCCCCGGTCACCGTGTCGAAGGTGCCCGCCGAGGTGACGGATCGCTCGGTCCAGAGCCGGCGCAACAGCTCGACCTGCTCCTCGATCCGCCGGCCGCGAACCGTGAAGTCCTGGCCCAGCGCCTCGTACTCGACCGGGTTCCAGCCGATGCCGACGCCAAGCCGCAGCCTCCCGCCGCTCAGCAGATCGACCTCGGCGGCCTGCTTGGCGACCAGGACGGTCGGCCGCTGCGGGAGGATCACGATGCCGGTCACGAGTTCCAGCGAGGTGCACGCGGCGAGGTACCCGAACAGCACGAACGGCTCATGGAACTCGGTATCGATGTCATACGGGCCGTCCCAGTTCTCGTATACGGCCGGGTCCGCGCCCACCACATGGTCATAGGCCAGCAGGTGCGCAAAGCCGAGCTCGTCTACGCCCTCGGCGTACTCGCGGATGGCCGAGACGTCCGAGCCGATCTCCGTCTGCGGCATCACGACCCCGAGCTGTAGCGGACCGTCTGAGAAAGCCTGACGCGTGTCTGTCATCGAGCGCTCCTTTGGGGGAAGGGGGATCCGTTGCTTCGAGCACGCAGAGCCTATGACCGTGCACCTCGGTGCGCCGTGCGGGCCGCCCGAGCGGCCGGTGCGCCGCAATCTGTTGGAAGAACCGATTCGATACCCTCAACCCATGCCCACGCGCCGACGGTCGACCGGAATTCTGCTCGCGACGGCCGCCGTGCTGCTCGCGGCGGTGCCACTGGCCTCGGCGGAAGTCACGCCGACGTATTTCTCGCTGCCGTCGGGTATCGGGACGAGCTGGAGCATCTCGGCCGCGCCCGACGGCTCGGTCTGGTTTCCCGCCAACGAAGAAGCGAAACACAGCCCCGGGGTCGGCAGGCTGATTCCGGCGGAAGCCGCCCCGGGCACGTCGAACGGTATGAGTGTGTTCCCGACTCCGAAGGTGGCGGCGGAACCGTATCCGTGCTGCGCGAACTGGGTGCGCAGCGTCGCGGTCGACGGGACACGCGGCCGTGTCTGGTTCGTTCAGAGCGAAGGAATCGTGGGCTACGCGGAAACCGGCCTCCTCTCGCCGGGAACCGAATCGGGCATGCACGCGACGCGGCTGTTCGAAAACCCCGACCTCTGGGATGTGGCGGTTGCGCCCACGTCGGGCCTTGCGTGGTTCACCGAGAACTCGGCGAGGAACGTGCCTCCATACGTGGGTGACAGGATCGCGTCGGTCTCATCGGGCCTGACGGTTCTGCAGAACAACAGCCTGTTCGGCCAGGGCGGCAGCGTCGTCGAACCGGAATTCGCGCTTCGGTATGACTCAAAACCCGAGGGCATCGCGGTCGACGGCAACGGAAAACCCTGGTTCGCCGAGTCCAGTGCGGGCCTGCCCGGCTACCGCGTCGCGACCGCCCCCGCGGTCGGCAACGAAGGCGCCTACAGCGAGTATCTGCTGACCTGCGTATCCGCCAAAGCGCCGTGCTCCGGGTCGAACACCGGCACGGGCCCCAGTGATGTCGCAGTGGCGCCGGACGGAGCGATCTGGTTCACGAATGAACTGAAAAACGAAATCGGCCGGCTCGACCCCAGCGCGGGCACGGTCGAAAACTTCGCTATGGCCTCGATCGAAGCGGGGCTCGCGCCGGGCGTGCCGAGGCGGATCACGGCGGCGCCCGACGGCACGATCTGGGTAGCCGAGTCCGGCTACTACGGCCACAGCGCCGCGAACGCCCTCGTGCGGATCGTTCCGACTCCGTCGACTCCGACGGCGACCGTCTACCACCTCACCGAACGCTACGCCCCGTCCGGACTCGTGGCGGACACCAGGGGGAACATGTGGTTCACCGCCACGAGCGAACAGACGCTCAGCGGCGCCATCGGGCGGCTCGCAGGCGTCGTCGGCGCCTCCGCGCCTGCCGGCCCCGAAACGCCGGCGAACCCGCCCGCGCCGCCACCTGCGGGCGGCAAGACCCTCACCCCGGTCAGCGTCGGCGTTGCCAAGGTCGGCGCCCCGATACCGGCCGGCGGTTCCGTCACCGCAGAACAGATCTGCATCGGCCCTCCCAGCAACCCGTGTGCCGTCGTCTACCTGCTGTCGGCCGGCGAATATGTGACAGGCTTCCCGGGCACGAAGGCGTCGATCGCCAAGCGCAAGGGGGTGGTCCTCGGCCGCACGGCCGTCACCCTCTACGGCGGGCAGCGGCGCAAGATCACGGTGAGGCTGAACGCGCAGGGCAAGAAGCTCCTGAAGCGCAAGGGCAAGCTGGTCGTGTATTTCACCGCCACGCAGGCCGGTGGCAGCGGAACGCCGCCGAAGCTCATCAGGCGCATGAAGATCACGCTTCACGCGCACCGCTAGACCGGCGGCTGTGGAAACGGAAGGGGGGGGATTCGAACCCCCGAGACGGGGAGTACCCGCCTAACGGTTTTCAAGACCGCCGCATTCAACCGCTCTGCCACCCTTCCGCGGTGCCAGCCGGATGCTACGCGCTGACCCGGCACGCTCGTCACGCTCTAAACTTGCGGGCCGACCTCCGGGAGAGGTGGCCGAGAGGCTGAAGGCACTCGCCTGCTAAGCGAGTATGGGGGTCAAACTCCATCGCGGGTTCGAATCCCGCCCTCTCCGCTGCAGACGCCGAGCGAGGCGCGGGCGCTCGCCCGCGCCTCGCTCGGCGTGAGGATCCGAACCGGAGGGCGGGAGATGTCAGCTGAATTCTCAGGCGAGGGAACGGCAGAGAGCCCCTGGCAGCTGAGGACGCCGCCCGGCAGCTCGGAGTATGAGATGTACCGCGATGAGGAGACGGGCACGCTCGTGTGCGTCGTCGGCAAGACGAAGCTCGGCTACATGCTCCGTGCGATCGAGGACCTCCACGACATGCTCAACGAGCACGGCGACTGGATGGCGCTCGGGAGCGCCGACGAGGGCAAGCCCGCCGCGGAGGGGACGGTCGAGGCGTGGGCGCGCTCACCGGAGAACCCCGTCGGCGGCTTCTACGGCACGAAGAAGGGCCTGCGGGGGCGCTTCGCGATGTACATGCCACCGCTGCTCGAGGCTCTCGGCCTGGCCGAGCTCGAGCACAACCCGCGCAACAACAGGATGCGCGCGATTTGAGCCGGGAGTTGCCCTCGGGTGGCTCTCGCGCTTATGATCACCGCCGAGGGAGTTAACGGACAGGAGGGGTGGGGCATGGGTTCAGGGATGACGCGCAGGGATCTGTTGCGGGCGGGGGCCGCCGCCGGAGCTGTTGCTCTGAGCGCGGACCCGCTGGTGAGAGCGGCGATGGCGGCGACGCCGGGACCGGGCAAACTCACCGACATCGAGCACGTGGTGATCCTGATTCAGGAGAACCGATCGTTCGATCACTACTTCGGCACGATGGCCGGTGTTCGCGGCTTCAACGACGCGATCGCCGGCGGGAAAATCGCGCAGCCCGGCTATCCGGTCGCAGGCTACGAAAACCAGCTGCTGCCGTTCCACCTCGCGACAGCCGGGGCGCCTCAGTGCTTCCCGGACATCACGCACGACTGGGCTCCCCAGCACGAATGCTGGGACGGCGGGGCGATGGACGGATTCGCCAGCACGCACGTCGCCGCAGACGGCCTGGCGGCCGGCCCCGCGACGATGGGCTACTACGAGCAGGAAGACGTCCCGTACTACCGCGGGCTCGCGGAAGCGTTCACGCTGTGCGACGGCTACCACTGCTCGGTGCTCGGGCCGACCGACCCGAACCGCCTGTACAGCCTCAGCGGGACGATCGACCCCGACGGCAAAGCCGGCGGCCCGCTGCTCGAGACGCTGCCGCTGCTCGGCCGCGAAACGGCCAAATTCAGCTGGCGCACGATGCCCGAGGAACTGTCCTCGTCGGGCGTGAGCTGGAAGGTCTATGACGGTGTCGGCGGAGGCAACCTGGACAACATCCTGAGCTACTTCCACGCCTACCACGAAAACCCCGGGCTCGCCGAACGTGCGTTCAAACCGGCCTACCCGAAAGACTTCAGCGCGGACATCGCGGCGGGCGAACTGCCGCAGGTCAGCTGGATCAACACGTCGGTCGGCGAAGCCGAGCACCCCGGGTTCTCATCGGCCGCGGCCGGCGAGCGCGCGGTTGCGAATCTCCTGGGCGCGATCATGAGGCACCCGAAGGTGTGGAAAAAGACCGCGGTCTTCATCACGTGGGATGAGAACGGCGGCTTCTACGACCACGTCGCTCCCCCGGTCGCTCCGGAAGGCACACCCGGCGAGTACATCACCGTGCCGGACATCACGAACAGCTCTGGCGGGATCAAAGGCCCGATCGGCCTCGGCTACCGTGTGCCGCTGATCATCGCCTCGCCGTTCAGCCGGGGCGGGTTCCTGTCCTCGGACATCTTCGACCACACGTCGATCCTGCGTTTCCTGGAGACGCGGTTCGGGGTCGAAGTGCCGAATCTCAGCGCCTGGCGCAGGGAAACGGTTGGCGACCTGACGAGCGCGTTCAACTTCGCCGAACCGAACGCAAGCAAACCGAGCCTGACCAAGCCGCACCTCACCCGCAACGAGGCGAACGGCCACTGCGCCACCAGCGGCCCCGTCGTCGTCCCGCCGAACTCCCCGCCCGTGCAGGAAGCCGGCGGCAAATGGCGCAAACCGAGCGGCGTATAGAGAACAGAGCGCGGCGGGGCCCTGCGGGGCCCTGCTAGCTCTCCTCGTCCCCCGCGGCCACGGCGAACACGATGTGCCGTCGCGCGAGGGTGAGGTATGCGTGCAGCTCGACCGGGCCGCCCTCCAGCGGCGCGACGGTCACGTCGGTGAGGGTGATGAAGTCCCGCTCGGATGCGTTGAGCACGTCCGAGACACGGCTGCGGTAGCCGTCGCGCGCGAGCGTGATCATGCCCTCGATGCGGTGACGGTCGGTCTCGACCCTGATCCGCTCGTGGCGGTGGTCGATGCCTGGCTCCTCGCCGGGCTCGGGTGTCTCCTCGTCGCTCATCGCCTTCATTATCGGGCCTGGGGCCGGCGGGCGCTCCACCGGCCGGCGGCGGGGCTAGAGGATGCCCTCGGGGGTGCGCGCTGAGAGGCCGGCGCGAGCGGACTGCGCTTCGGGCAGGCGCCCTCCGGAGCTCGGCCGGTTGCGCTCCTCGCGCACGATGTACAACGGCCGGTGCTTGACCTCGTCGTAGATGCGGCCGACGTACTCGCCGATCACGCCGAGCGCGATCAGCTGAATGCCGCCGAGCAGCAGGATCGCGATCGTCAGCGAGCTGAAGCCCGGCAGATAGGAGTCGGCGACGCGCAGTCCGATGACGACGGGAATCGCGATGAACGCGACGCCCGCGGACAGGATCCCGGCATACGTCGCGAGCTGCAGCGGAAGGTGGGAGAAGGACGCGATCGCGTCCAGTGAGAAGCGCAGCATCTTGCGCAGCGTGTACTTCGTCTCGCCGGCCTGCCTGGCATCGCGCTGGTATGAGACGGCGGTCTGCGTGAAGCCGACCCAGACGGTCATGCCGCGCAGGAAGCGCGAGCGCTCGGTCATCGCGAGCAGCGCGTCGAGCGCCCTGCGGTCGAGCAGGCGGAAGTCGCCGGAGTTCGGCTCCAGGTCGACCTGGGCGAGCTTGTCGAACAGCTTGTAGAACCACGACGCGGTCGCCAGCTTGAACGCGGTCTCGCCCTCGCGCTGCTTGCGCACCGCATAGACGACGTCCGATCCCTGGCTCCACTGGGCGATCATGTCGGGGATCAGCTCGGGGGGATCCTGCAGGTCTGCGTCGATCATCGCCACGACGTCGCCGGCGGCGTGCTCGAGCCCCGCGGTGAGCGCCGCCTGGTGGCCGAAGTTCCGCGAGAGGTGGATCACGCGCACCCTGGGGTCGGTCGCGGCGATCTTGTCGAGGATCTCCGGCGTGCCGTCGGAGCTGCCGTCGTTGACCAGCACGAGCTCGAACTCGAAGTCCGCGACGGCCGCGCTCGTGCGCTCCACGAACTCCTGGATCAGCTCCTCCTCGTCGTAGACCGGCGCTACCACGCTGAGGAGTCCCGGTGTGCGAAGTGGTGTGTCCGACATGGTCAGTTTTGGTCCGGGGCGAGTCGAGATCCGCCCGGCTCGGTCTCCATCTTCGGGCTGCGTGTTAAGCCGCCGCTCAATTTATCGTTCATCCTGTCTGTGGATGACCGCCAAAGATGAGCCCCGGCCGGTGAGCACAAGCGTAGCGCCCGCACCCCACCACAAGCGTGTGGCGGTTCTCATCCAGTTCGTCAAGTTCGGCATCGTCGGCGTGTCCAACACGCTGCTCACGTTCATCGTCTACACGATCCTGCTGAAGGGATTCGGGGTCTACTACCTCGTCGCGTCGGCGATCGGCTTCATCTGCGGAGCGACGAACGGGTTCCTGCTGAACCGCAAATGGACGTTCCGCGACCATGTCGGCGATTCGCTGACGCCGGTCAGATGGGCGATCGTCCAGAGCTGCGGCCTGGCGATCAACGAGGTGCTGCTGTACCTGCTGGTGCACGACGCCCACGTCGAGAAGCTCCTCGCGCAGGCGCTCGCGACGGTCGTGGTGACGCTGACGACGTTCTTCGCGAACCGCGCGTGGACCTTCCGCATGCACCATCACGTGCCCGTCACCGACGGCGAGCACTGAGCCGCCGCTAGCGGAAGACGGCGAGCAGCGAGAGGCCGGCCGGTATGCGACCGCCGCGGGAGATGAGCGCGCTCTCGAGCACCAGCGGGCGCTCGAGCAGCCAGTTCAGCGGGTCCGGGGGGACCCACAGGTCAAGGCTCGATTCGGTCGTCTTGTTGGTGGCGAACCTGTCGAGGATCCGCAGCAGGATCGCGGCGGGAAGCAGCAGCGAGTTGAAGTGGGTCGTGCGCACCGCGCGCCAGCCGGCCTGCTGGGCGGCGCTCTCGAGCGTGCTGCGCGTGTAGCGGCGATGGTGGTGGTTGATCTCGTCGTGGCCGCTCCACAGCCACTGGTAGGCGGGCACGGTGACCAGCAGCGCGCCGCCCGGCGCGACGGTGCGCCGCAGCTCGCGAAGCGCTGAGACGTCGTCCTCGAGGTGCTCGATCACGTCGAGGCTGACGGCGAGGTCGAAGGTGCCGTCCTCGAACGGCATCTCGAGCACGGAGCCCGCGATCACCTCTCCGCAGTTGCGGGCGCGGGCGATCTCGACGCTCGGCTCCGAGAGCTCGACGCCGGTGACCGTGCCGTGGCGCGAGAGGTCGATCATGTTGCGCCCGCTGCCGCAGCCGGCGTCGAGGATCCTCGCGTCCGCGGGCAGCCCGAGCCCGGCGATCACGCCCTCGAGCACGATGCGGCGCCCGCGGTACCACCAGTGCTGGTCCTCGACGCGGTGCGTCTGGAGCTCATAGTCCCTATCCATCGTCCGGCATCCTTTCCTATCGGCACCCCTGCGCGCGGTGCGCCTGCCGTGCCCGTGCGCTCAGCGGGCCGGCCTCGGGTCGCGGATCGAGTACTGCACCGCGCCGCCCGCGCCGCGCCAGGCGGCGACGGCGCGGTCGCCGCTCGGATCGATCGCGACGGTGCCTTCGCTGTTCGCGCCGGGGCCTGCGAGGGGCTCCGCCTGGCCGAACGCGAGCCGCCTCCCGGGCGCCTGGAACCCTCGGGCCGCCCACACGGACGTGGCGGCAGGGCCCAGTTCGGGCTGGCCCCACAGCAGTATCGCCTCGTTGTACGGGCCGGGCGCGAAGGACCACATCAGGACGTCGCGTTCTGGCACCGCGATCGTACCGACGCGGCCGAGCCCGGTCAGCTCGACCGGGGCCGCGCGGGTCACCCAGTGGCCTTCGCTCGCGCCGCTCCAGGCGATCATGACGCTCTCGGACCGCAGCCGGATCAGGGACGGGGAGGCTTCCGGGGCGGGCGCGCCGGCGGGGGCGGCGAAGCGTTCAAGGACGGTCGGGGCGCCGAAGCGCACGCCGGCTCGCGAGATGTCTAGGTGGACGCTCTGTGCCGCGCCTCGGGCCTGCGACCACGCGACGATCGCGCGCCCGTCGTCGCTGAGAAGCGCCGACACGTGCACGCCGGGCGGGACGCCCGCGAGCCGCTGCACCGCGGTCGCGGGGTGCCTGGCCGGGAGGTAGCGGGCATAGAGGGCGCCGCGTGCTGACCACACCACGAGCGCGTCGGTGCGGAAGTCGAGTGCCACCGTCGCGGATGAGACGCTGCCTGGGCCAGGTGCCGCTTCGCGCGCCGCGGAGAAGCTCGTCTTGAAGAACCGCTCGATCTGGACCTGAAGGCCGCCGCCGGCCGGGGCGGGCGGCGCGGCGAGCGCGACGTCGCCGAGGTATGCGCGCGTGATCGTCGCCGGCGAGAGCGCGCCGGCGACCGTGCCCTCGGCCGTGAACGGCCCCGCGGCGGCCCCCTGCACTGCGAGCAGGCGCGAGGGCGCGGCGGGTCTTGATCCGGCGATCACGATCCGGCCGAACGGCGCGGCGCTCACCAGCAGGTGCCCGCGCGGCGCGACCCGGGCGCCGGCGGCGCTCCTCGGAGCCTGGGAGGCCGCGGGGGCCTCGCCGGCTCCGAGCGCGGCAACGCGCGCGCCCGCCCCGCCGGGGCAGGCGGCCGAGGCGCTCCACACGATCGCTCCGCTGCCGGTCCGGTGGTAGGGGCTGTCACTCGGGAAGAGCACGCTTGCGGGGCCCACCGACGGGCACGAGGCGAGCGCCGCCGGCGCGGTCCATCCGGCTGAGCTGGCGGCCGCGGCGCTGTGCGCATGCGTGCCCTTGAAGACGTCCGCGCGCACGGGCACCGCGACCACGGCGCCCGCGATCACTGCGCCTGCGAGTCTGCGCCGGCGCAGGCGCCGGCGCTCTCGCTCGGGCAGCCGACCGCGCGTCAGGAGGACAGCGCGGAGCGAAGGAAGCTCACCGTGCGGTCCCATGACCTCTTCGCGTCGGCCTCGCTGTAGGTGCCGAGGCGATTCGTGTCGTTGAAGAACGCGTGGCCCGCGCCGTCGTAGAAGTCGAACTCGACATCGGCCCCGGCCGCACGGATCTCCCCTTCGAGCTCCTTCGCCGCGTCGACAGGCACGAAGTCATCGGCGGTCCCGAAGTGCCCGAGCACGGGGCCTTTGATGCCGCTGAAGTCTGGCTTGCCGTGCGGCATCACGTAGTAGTAGGTGACGACGGCCTCGATGTTCGGGCACATCGCGCCCGCCCACACCGACAGGCCGCCGCCGAGGCAGAAGCCGACCGAGCCGACGCCGGGGCCCTGCACGCCGGGCTGGGCGGCGAGGTAGGCCGCCGCGCCGCACATTTCCTCCTCGGCCGTCGCCATCGACAGGGCCATCATCTTCTGTTCGGCCTCGCTCGGTCCCGCTGCGGTCTCGCCGCGGTAGAGGTCGGGCGCGAGGGCGAAGAAGCCCTCGGCGGCGAAGCGGTCGCAGATCGAGCGGATGTGATCGTCCACGCCCCACCACTCTTGGAGCACGATCGTCGCGGGGCCCTGCTGGCCCTCGGGCACGGCGAGGTAGCCGGGTGCGGTGCCTGTGCTGGTCGGGAACTCGATGTCGGGCATCCTCTGGCTCCTTTGTCGGGTGAAGAACGTTGCGGCCGCGATTCGGGCGGTGGCCGGGCAATGTTCTCACGGCGCGAGGGGCGGGCGCACTTGGCTGCACGTCCCGCGCCGATAAGGTTCGCGCGGCAGGTGCCCGCCACCGTCTCGCAACCAGGAGGGGCAACGCCAATGGCCGCTGTCAATCACCAGTTTCGCCTAGCCGCACGCCCGGTCGGGCTCCCGAAGCCCACCGACTGGACCTACACCGAGGAGCCCGTCGGGGAGCCGCAGGACGGGCAGGTGCTCGTCCGCGTGCTGTACGCGTCGATGGACCCAGCGATGCGCGGCTGGATGAACGACTCGCGCTCCTACATCCCGCCCGTCGGCATCGGCGAGGTGATGCGCGCGCTCGGCGCCGGCGAGGTCGTCGAGTCCGGTCACCCCGACCTGAAGCCGGGCGATCACGTGACCGGGCTGCTCGGGATCCAGGAGTACGCGATCGTCCCCGGCAACTCCGTGATGAAGGTCGACACTTCGCTCGCCCCGCTCCCGGTCTTCATCGGGACGCTCGGCATGCCCGGGATGACGGCCTACTTCGGTCTCACCGAGATCGGCAAACCGCAGCCGGGCGAGACCGTCGTCGTCTCCGGGGCAGCGGGAGCGGTCGGCGGCATCGTCGGCCAGATCGCCAAGATCAAGGGCGCCCGCGCCGTCGGCATCGCCGGTGGAGCCGAGAAGTGCGAGCACATCGTGCGCGACCTCGGCTTCGACGCCGCGATCGACTACAAGACGCAGGACGTCGCGAGCGCGCTCGCCGAGGCGTGCCCGGAGGGGATCGACGTCTACTTCGACAACGTGGGCGGAGAGATCCTCGATGCGGCCCTCGCGAACCTCGCACGCAACGCGCGCGTGATCATCTGCGGCGCGATCTCCCAGTACAACAACACGACCGCGGTGGCGGGGCCCTCCAACTACCTCTCGCTGCTCGTCAACCACGCGACGATGACCGGCTTCGTGGTCTCCGACTACGGCTCCAAATACGCCGAGGGCGGGCCCGAGATGGCGGGCTGGCTGGCCGCGGGCAAGCTCGTCGGCAGGGAGGAAATCGTCGAGGGCCTGGAGAGCTTCCCCGACACGCTGCTGATGCTGTTCAACGGCGAGAACACCGGCAAGCTGGTGCTCAAGGTCGCCGCCGACTGACGCGGCGCCCTACAGCGAGAGGACGTGGGCGCTAGACGGATCGATGCGCCCGTCGAGCAGGTCGAGGTAGGCGCCACGGACGGCGTCCGGCCCCTCGCCGCGGATCACCCTGAGCCAGCCCTGCGCCCAGGTGACATACGGGGACCAGTCCTCGGCGATACGGCTTTCAAGTCCTCCCGGGCCCCACTCCTGTCCGCGTTTGGCGACGCGGTCGGGGGCGAAGAAGAACCTCGGGCGCGGGCCGGGCAGCGCGTCCGGGACCGCGCCCATCTGGTCGTGGTGGGTCGCGCCGATCACGATCGACTGCGCGAGCTCGTCGCCGTAGTGGCCGTGGACGGCCTCTCGGACCCGCGAGTCGCCGGCCATGTCGACATACACGGCGCGGCCCTGCCCCAGCGTGTCCGCCTCCTCGTAGGTGATGACGTGGTCGTAGACGCCGAGATCGCGGGTGTAGCCGGCGCTGCGCTCGGAGGTGAGCCCAACCACGTCGATCCCGCCGCGTCGTGAGAGCAGGTAGGCCAGGCCGCTAGAGGTCTTGCTCGAGGCGCTCGAGAGGACGATCGCCGACGCGCCGAAGAACTCGCTCTCGTGCCAGGAAGTCGTCGATCAGCCACGAGGTGAAGAACAGCGGTCGCAGCAGCATCTGTGCGTCCTCTGTCTCCTGCGTGTAGATCGGGTCCGTGGCCGTGAGCGTGTAGCCGTTGTAGGCGGCGGGCAAAGCTGAGCGGTGAGCGCTCGCGTCCCTGAAGCCGCGGTCGCTGACGCGGTCCGGGCTCACCATCAGCGTGCTCGAGGGGGGCAGGTAGCCGTAGAAGCGAGCGCCGGCCTGCAGGCCCGGCACGCGGCTCTCGCTGACGTCGGCGAAACCCCAAACGGGGACGCGGCCCCATCCCTCCTGGGCCGGGAAGAAGTCCCAGTAGGACATGCGCTCGCCAAACGTCGCGTAGGTGATGTTGTTGGAGGTCAGGCCGAACGCCGACACGGAGAGCAGCGCCTCGCCGGGCGCGGGCTCGCGCACCGCGCTCTCCTGGAAGCGGATGTTGTGCAGGTCATCTCGGGCGATCAGGAAGTCCACGCCGTGTAGCCTATGCGCTCGCGCGCCGCGGCGGCCGCCGCGCTCAGTACTTGTGGCTCATCACCGGCATGCTGTCCTCCGGGATCGGGCGCGCGGTGGAGACGTCGATGCGCTCGAGCATCCGTGTTTCACGCGGCACGAGCCCGAGCGCGAAGGCGACTATCGCCAGCGAGGAGCCGATCACGAGCACCTCCTCGGCGCCGATGCGTGACGCGAGGGGGCCGGCCAGCACGTAGCCGAGCGGCAGCAGCCCGCCGGAGACCATCCAGTCATACGCGGTGACACGCGAGAGCCTGTCGGGCGGGATCCGCTCCGCGAGCGCCGTGAGCCACCACACGTCGAACAGCGCGATGCCGGCGCCGGCGAGCGCCGTCGCGGGCACCACGACCGCGAGCGTCACGCCGCCCGCGTACATGATCGACGTGATGGGCCACAGGATGATCGCGATCATCGCCATCCGCATCGGGTGGCGCGGCCGCCAGCCGAGCCCGATCAGGGACCCGGCGATCGTGCCGACGCCGAGCGCAGCCTCGACGAACCCGTAGACCGAGACGTGCCCGTACTGGGACTGGGCCACGATCGGCCCGAGCACGAACCACGGCGCGAGCCCGAAGAACAGGGCGGCGCAGAAGGAGGCGAGCGTCGCCCAGACCCAGGTGCGCGAGCGCACCTCGGCGGAGCCCTCACGCACGGACTCCCACAGGCCCGTGCGCTCCTGCGGCGCCGGCGGCGGTGCTCCGCGCTCACGGGGATGGACCCGCGCAAGCAGCAGGGCGCTGAGCAGGAACGTCGCGGCGTCGAGCCCGAACGCGTAGCCCGCTCCGGCGCCCAGAACGAGCGCCGATGCGAGCGCGGGCCCGACGAATTCAGCGACGTTGTTGGACATCGTCGTGAGCGCCGTCGCCTGCTGGATGTCGTCCTCCGGGACCGTCTGCGGCAGCAGCCCCGACGCCGCGGGGCGCGAGAACGCCTCGGCGGCGCCGAACAGGATCTCGATCACCAGCACCTCCCAGATCTGCACCTCGCCGGAGAAGATCAGCACGCACAGCAGCGCGTGCAGCGCGAAGCGCATAAGGTCGGTGACCACCATCACCAGGTGGCGTGGCAGCCGGTCCGCCCACACCCCTCCGACCAGCAGGAACGTCACGAGCGACAGGGCGTGTCCGGCGAGCACGATCCCGAGGTCGGTCGCACTGCCCGTCTTCTGGATGATGAACAGCGCCAGTGCGACCAGCACGATGTTGTCGCCGATCACGCTCAGTGACTGCGCGAGCCACAGCAGCCTGAACTCGCGGAACGCGAGCACCCTGCGCATATCCCGGAGGCGGCTCATCGGCTCAGCTTGACGGCTGGACCGGGCGCGGCGCCGCGCGCCGGGTCTATGATCGCCTCGCCCGCGCGCCGGGCGCGGCGACGGCAGAGTGTTCGAGCAGGGGGGGATCCAGATGCAGGTTGCGAGCGGCGAGCAGCGGACACGGCAGGGCCTGGCGCTGGACGCGGGCACGCTCTGCGAGGCGTTCCAGAGGACGGCCCGCGAGCACGCCGAGGGCGTCGCGCTGCGGACCCTCGGCGGCGATCTGCAGATCACGTGGGCGGAGTATGCGGAGAGGGTGCGCCTGATCGCGGCGGGCCTCGCCGCGGTCGGCGTGAGGGCCGGCGACACGGTCGGCCTGATGCTCACCAACCGCCCGGAGACGGTGCTCGTGGATAGCGCGGCGATGCACATCGGGGCGATCCCCTTCTCGATCTACAACACCTCCTCCCCCGAGCAGATCGAGTACCTGCTCGGGCACGCGCGCTGCCCGGTGGTCGTCACCGAGCCCCAGTTCGCCGGTGTGGTCCTTGACGTGGCCGGCCGCGTGCCCACGATCGAGCACGTGTTCGTCGCCGGCGAGGCGCCGGAGGGCGCGCGGCCCCTCGCTGACCTCGAGTCCGCCGGCGACCCCGGCTTCGACTTCGAGGCCTCCTGGCGCGCCGTCGGCGGGCAGGACATCGCGACGCTCATCTACACATCCGGCACGACCGGGCCGCCGAAGGCCGTGGAGCTCACGCACGAGAACCTGCTGTGGCAGGTCCGCCTGCTCGACCGTGTGTTCCCATTGAGGCCCGCGGGCAGGAGCATCTCCTACCTGCCGATGGCGCACCTCGCAGACCGCTGCGCCGCCCACTATCAGGCGATCGTCGCGGGCGCGAGCGTCACCTTCGTCGGCGACGTCTCACAGGTGGTCGGCGCCCTGATCGACGTCAGGCCGACGGGTTGGGGCGCGGTCCCGAGGGTCTGGGAGAAGATGAAGGCAGCTCTGGAGGCCGGCTTCAGCTCCGAGAGCGACCCCGTCCGCCGCGAGGCCGTCGCGGCCGCGCTGTCCGAGTCGATCGCGATCGTGCGCGCCGAACAGGCCGGGGACAGCGTCGACGCTGCCCGGCTGGCGGCGCGCGAGGACGCCGACGCGCAGATCTTCGCTCCGCTGCGGGCGATGCTCGGCCTCGACGAGGTCGAATACCTGATCTCCGGCGCTGCGCCGATCGCACCCGAGGTGCTCGAGTTCTTCGCCGCGATCGGCCTGCCGATATGCGAGATCTGGGGCATGACCGAGACGTCCCTGATCGCCTCGGCCAATCCCCCGGACCGGATCCGGATCGGGACCGTCGGGCCGGCGCTCCCGGGAGTCGAGCTGACGCTCGCCGAGGACGGCGAGCTGCTCGCGCGCGGCCCGACGATCATGCGGGGCTACCGCGGCGACCCCGAGCGCACGGCCGAGAGCATCGACGCCGACGGGTGGCTGCACACGGGCGACATCGCGGAGATCGACGGGGACGGGTACGTCACGATCGTCGACCGCAAGAAGGAGCTGATCATCAACGCGGCCGGCAAGAACATGTCACCTGCCAACATCGAGAACAAGATCAAGGCGGCGTGCCCGATCGTCGGCAGCGTCGTCGCGATCGGCGACCGGCGCCCCTACAACACCGCGCTCATCGTGCTCGACCCGGTGGCCGCCGCAGCATTCGCCGCCGCGAACGGCATCACCGCCTCGACCCCGGCCGAGCTGGCCGAGGAGCAGCTGCTGATCGCCGAGGTCCAGGCGGGCGTGGAGAGCGCGAACGCGGCGCTCAGCAGGGTCGAGCAGATCAAGCGCCACACGATCCTTCACGAGGAGTGGCAGCCCGGAGGAGACGAGCTGACGCCGACGATGAAGCTCCGGCGCCGCCCGATCTCCGAGAAGTACACGGCCCAGATCGAGGCCATGTACCGCTGATCCGCGTCAGGCGATCGCCGCCTCCCGGCGCTCGTCAAGGCGCTGCTCGGCGTAGCGCCGCCCGGCCTCCGCGTCGCCCGTCGCGAAGCCCGCGATGTCCGCCAGCGTCACGATCCGCCCGGCCCCGCCCCAGGTGCCGTCCGGGATCTCCGGCGTGAACACCCACACGCGGCTCGGGTCGCGCTCGTGGGCCCCCTGCTCGGCGTCGAGCACGGCCTCGGTGATGTCGCGCACCATCGCGCTGCGGCGCTCGGGCTCGTACTGGCCCTCGGGGACCGACGCGATGAAGCGGTAGTGCGGCGCGCTCGCGCGCGAGCCGGCGACGTAGACCTCCGGCCTGTGGACGAAGAGCCATGCGATCGACCTGGTGCGCTCGTTGGCGGGGTCCGCGCCCTCGTTGACCAGGAGCACATCGGTCAGGTGGGCCATGAGCTTCTCCTCGGCCCGCGGCGTGAGCGCCCCGGCGGGGATGTAGGCGTCGAGCATCGGCATCTGGGTGAGCCTCCTTCCGGCATCGAGCCGGTCGTGTCGCTCTCTTTAGAAGAGCATGTCTCGGCGC
This sequence comes from uncultured Solirubrobacteraceae bacterium, assembly GCA_963826345.1. GTDB lineage: Bacteria > Actinomycetota > Thermoleophilia > Solirubrobacterales > Solirubrobacteraceae > Palsa-744. The sequence goes on along the minus strand of CAWGWU010000011.1, from coordinate 25,749 downwards.
ACCCTACCACCTCACTCTTTTTATGCAAGCGACTGCTCAGGCCTCGCCGTCGCAGCAGCCGACGGAGCCGTCACGGCGGCACAGCGGATCCTCGTCTGCCCGCCGATGAACACGCAGCCGACCCCAGTCCGTATGACCGCATCAGCACGCTGGCCGTCGCCCGTGGCAGCGAGCCTCTGGCCGAGCGCGCGCGCAATCCGATGCCGTCAGTCGGGCCGGGAGTCCGGGGTAATGGACGCGCGCTGCCGCCGGTCAGACGGTCGGCGCGCAGCGACCGTCTGGACCGCGGATGTTCGCACCCGGTCGTGACGCTGCCCCAGCGATATGTTTCGGGGCGTGGACCGGACCCTGATCGTCAACCTGGCCGAAGCGCCCGCACGCAGCCATTCCCGCAGGGCGACCCAGATCGACTGGGAGCCCGAGGACGCACCGTGGCCGGACACCGGCGTCAACGTCCAGGTCATGCAGCCCGGACAGCCGAACTGCCGATACCACTCCGAGGCGGTCCAAGAGGACTTCCTCGTCCTGCACGGCGAATGTCTCGCGATCATCGAAGGCGAGGAGCGTCGGCTCAAGCAGTGGGACTTCTTCCACTGTCCGGCGGGCGTCGATCACGTCTTCGTCGGGGCGGGCGACGGGCCGTGCGCGGTCCTGATGATCGGCTCCCGGCGGGTGGATGAGTGCCGCTACCCGGTCAACGAGGTGGCCGCGAAGTACGACGCCTCGGTCTCCGAGACGACGGATCAGCCGGACGAGGCTTACGCGGACTGGCGCTCCGAGCCCTGGCGGTCGGTCCCGAGCCCCTGGCCGTTGTAAATACATCTCAGCCGCACCGGTAGTGATACGGCAGATCGAGGCACGCTGAAGCACGTGCTCATCCCTGCACGAACGCCCGGCGATTCCTACAGCTCGAAGACGTTGCCCTCGGCGCCGACGACGACCGTCGGAGAGGATCCGGTGAAGCGGCTGCCGAGCAGGTCCAGGGCGTCGTCGGTCCGGTCCGAGCGATGGTGGAAGAGGGCGACCTTGCTCGTGCCGGCGCGCCGCCCGAGCTCGACTCCATAGTCGGCGACGGCGTGGCCGTAGACCGCCATCGTCGGCCCCTCGTCCGGGAGCAGCTGCGCATCGTGGAGCATCAGGTCCGCGCCGGCCGCGAGCTCTAGCGCCGCCTCGTGGTACTCGCCGAAGCCGTCCTCGCCCGGGCCGAGCACCGTCGGGCAGTGGTCCGGGATGTAGGTGAGCGTCGAGTGCCCGTCGCTGATCCGGTACCCGAAGGTGCGCCCGCCCTTGTGCGGGACCTCGCGCGCGAGCACCGTGAAGCCCTCGAGCTCGTGCTCACCCGTCGCGATCGTGTCGAAGTGCCAGTCACCCCTCAGTGCCGTCGGCCCGACCGGGAAATACGGCGGCTGCATGATGCCCGAGAGGACCTCGACGGCGCCGCGGCCGTCGGCCTGCTCGGGGAGGAAGAGGTGCACCGCCGCCGTCTTCTCGTCGCCGCGCGGGAAGAACGGGAGCCCGGTCGAATGGTCCCAGTGCAGGTGGCTCAGGAGGATCGTGCCGCGGAACGGCTCATCGCCGAGCAGCTTCGTGACCTGCTGCAGGCCGATGCCCGCGTCGAGCACCAGGCTCGGAGCTGCCGCGCCGTCATGCGCGATCGCCACGCACGAGGTGTGGCCCCCGTAGCGGATGAACTCGATTCCGGGTGCGGGCGTCGAGCCCCGCACTCCGCACAGATGGACCCGCAAGGCCTGTCAGCTCCGGCCAGGCCCCGTGCGGCTGCAGCGCTCAAGGAGCCGCGGCCCCCCGCGGCTGTTGCGGGTTGCCTGAGCGATCACCGGGCGTGTGGACGCCGACACGCGGGCCGCCGCAGGGGCGGCCGCGGATCGCAGCTTCGGTGGACGGCTCCTGCGCACCCGGCGCATTATGTTGCAAAGCGGGCGCCGCTGTCTATCAACCCCGATCACGGCCGCGCCTATCCTGGGCCGATGGGCCCTGACGCGATCATCGTCGGATCGGGCCCCAACGGGCTCGCCGCGGCGATCACGCTGGGCCTCGCCGGCCGCCGCGTGCTGGTGCTCGAGGCCGCCCCGTGTGCCGGCGGAGCGCTCGCCACCGAGGAGCTGACGCTGCCGGGTTTCCTGCACGACACCTTCTCCGCGGTGCATCCCGCCGCGGCCGCGTCGCCCGCGTTCGCGCAGATGTCGCTCGAGCGCCACGGGCTGCGCTGGGTACAGCCCGCGGCGTGCTTCGCCCATCCCCTGCCCGGTGCCCGCGCGATAGCCCTGTATCCGAGCATCGAGCGGACCGCGGCGAGCCTGGATTCCCTTCACCGTGGCGACGGGCGGCGGTGGGCTCGACTCGCCGAGCCGCTGCAGGAGAACTTCGCCGCGCTGCGCGCGACGATGCTCGCGCCCTTCCCGCCCGTCCGCGGCGGAGCGCGTCTTGCGCTCGCGCTCGGGCCGCGCCGCGCACTCGCGCTCGGGCGCGCCTCGCTGCTCTCCGCAGACGCACTCGCCGGCGAGCTGTTCTCGGGTGAGGGCTCACGCGCGTGGCTGCACGGCTCGGCGATGCACTCCGACCTCGCGCCCGGTCGCGCGGGCAGCGCGCTCGCGGCGATCTACCTGAACATGCTCGGCCACGCCGTCGGCTGGCCGAGCCCAGAGGGCGGCGCCGGGATGCTCGCGCGGGCACTGATCTCGCGCCTTCGCAGCCTCGGCGGCGAGGTACGCACCGGCGCCAGGGTCACGCGCGTCGCCGCGCACCGCGGGCGCGTCTCGGGTGTGCAGCTCGAGTCCGGCGAGCGGATCACGGCGCCGCTCGTGATCGCCGACGTGATGCCCGCCGCGCTCGTGCGCCTGGCGGGGGAGGAGTTCCCGCGCCGCTACGCGAGCGCGATGCTCGGATACCGGATGGGCCCCGCCGCGCTGAAGGTCGACTGGGCTCTGGGCGGGGCGATCCCCTGGAGCGCAGCCGAGGCTGGCGAGGCCGGCACCGTCCACGTCGCCGACGCGCGCGCCGGCCGCGCGCGGCCCCGCATGCTGCTCGGACAGCAGTCGATCGCGGACCCCTCGCGAGCTCCGGCCGGCCGGCACACCGCATGGGCTTACTCGCGAACCGCGCGGCCGCTGCGCGCAGGAGCCGAGCGCGAGCGGCGCGTCGAGCAGATGGAGGCCGAGATCGAGCGCTTCGCTCCCGGCTTCCGAGAGCGGATACTCGCCCGGCACGTGCTCTCATCACAGGCTATGGAGCGCCGCAACGCGAACCTGATCGGTGGTGATGTGGGTGGGGGCAGCTACACCCTCGCGCAGGTCCTCTTCAGGCCCGTGCCCTCGCTGTGCCCCTACCGCACGCCGCTGCGGGGACTTCTGATCGGCAGCGCCGCGGCATACCCCGGCGGCGGCGTTCACGGCGTGTCCGGCTGGGCCGCCGCGCGTGCGGCGATCGCCCGCGGCGACTGACTCCGTCAGCTCGGGTCCGGGATCGTCCAGACCGGGAGCTTCTCGGTGCGCCCGCGCACCTCGAGCTCACCGAACAGGTCGAGGTTCTCCGGTGGCCTCTTCATGCGGTCGCGCGTGGACTGGGCGACGAACAGCATGTGCCCGCTGCCCTTCGTCATGCCCTCAAGGCGGGACGCCGTGTTCGTCGTGTCTCCGAGCGCGGTGTATTCGACGCGCCTTTCCGAGCCGATGCTCCCCGCCATCACCGGGCCGCTGTTCAGGCCGACACCCATCCGGAAGCTGTGCTCGAGGCCCTGGGCGGCGAGCCACTCGTTGAATTTGTCCAGGCGCGGCCCGATCATCTCGATCGCGGCTCCCACCGCGCGATCGGCGTGGTCGGGCTGGTCCAGCGGCGCGCCGAACAGCGCCATGATTCCGTCGCCCATGTAGGAGATCAGCGTCCCTCCGGCGTCCTGGATCGCTTCGGTCATTTCGTTCAGGTAGCAGTTGACGACATCGATGACCCGCGAGACGGGCTGGGTCTCGGAGAAGCTCGTGAACCCGCGCAGGTCCGAGAACAGCACCGTGCAGTCGGCTTCCACGGCTCCCAGGCGCAGGTTGTCGTCGGTTCGCGCGACGACCTGCGCGACGACGTCCGGGGGCACGAAGCGGGCGAACAGGTCATGCACGCGCTCTCGCTCGATCGTCTCGCTGAGGTAGAGCACCGCGAGCGTTCCCAGCGTTCCCACCGCGAGTGCGAGCAGCGGGTAGACGAAGCTGACGATCCATCCCTGGTTGAAGGCGAGCTGGACCAGGACCGTGAACACGACCGCGGCCGCGGCCGCGTCAAGGACGGCGCGCAGCGGGGCGAGGCGCAGGCTCCCGACGGGTGCGAGCGCTCCGAGCAGGATTATCAGGAGCACGTCGATCCAGCCCGCGAGGTCGCGCAGCGGAACTCCGGCCTGCAGCGTAGAGGCGACGTTCGCCCAGATTTCCGGGCCCGACATCTCCGCCCCGTTCGTCGTCGCGGTCGCGTGCACGTCCTGCAGAACCGGGGCGGTCGCGCCGAGGATCACCGTCTTGCCCGCGAACAGGCCCGGCGGGTACTCGCCGCGCAGGACCTTTGAGAACGAGATCGACTTGAACGATTCCGGGGGGCCCACGAAGTCGATCGGCAGCGTCCCCGATTCGAACATCGATGCGTGCACGACCGTGCCGCTCGCCACTTCGTGCGTCACCACTCCGAAGCTCCTCAGCCCGTTGTCCTGGAACGGGAACCTCCTGACGGAGCCGTCGCTGTCGACGGTCAGCCGCGCGCTCGCCGGCCGCGCGCCGATTTCCGCGAGCAGCTTGTTGCCGCCGAGGATCTGCGTTTCCCCGCCCGCTCCGACCTCGGTGGTCGTCAGGACGACGCGCCCGTGCGCGCGGCCGACCGCTTCGACCAGTTCGTTGTCTTCCGTTTCGTTGGTCTGCTGGGTGAACTGAAGGTCGATCGCGATCACCCGCGCGCCCGCCTTGCGCAGGCGATCTATCACCTGCACGTCGAGGCGGCGCGGGAACGGGAAGTTCCTTTTCAGGTCCTGCAGCGACGGGTTGTCGATTGCGACGATCTCGATGTTCGAGGGGGCCTTCTGCGGCCCGCGGACCGAGAAGCGCGCGTCAATCGTCTGCTCTTCGGTGCGCCGCAGCAGATTCGTCGAGTAGGCGATGACGCCGATCAGGGACGCGGCGACCGCGACCGCTATGAGCAGCGCCGTCTTGCGACGGCGCCATGCCGCCCTACCCACCTAGAGCCCGCTCTTCCTGGCGCTCGCGCGTGTTCGCAGAGGTGCAGTTGGGCGCCATTCCGGGGCCTGAGGCGGGGCGTTCATCAATTGACTTTCGCTAATCCGCTGATTATCGTTGAGAATTGAGAAAGTCGCTAATGGTCGTGCGATCGGTTGAGGGTCCGAGAGCCGCCGTCGGTGAGGCCAACACTATTTAGCTTCGGAGGACTTGGAGACGCTCGGCGCGCCGGGCATCTCATATACGGCGATGGATCGCTCTCTAGACAACCCGAGAATTATCTCGGCAAGCCCGCGCTCACTTGCGATTGCCGCTGCAGCAACGCTGACGATCCTCATCGCGGGGTGGCTCACCGGCGTCCTTGACCCGAGCCGCCCGGGCTCCGCGAACGTCGCCCCGGCCCAGGCCTCCGCCCTGCAGCGCATCGGCCCCGCCGGCGTGCTCCCCATCTCACAGGCGATCGGCCTCGCCGACCCCGCCTACCGGGCGCAGGGCACGGCCGGCGCCGTCACCCTCGCCACGCCCGCACAGTCGCTCAGCTCGCACTTCACCCACAGCGGCGTCACGCTCTCAACGGGAGCTCTGAACCTCGGGCTCGGCCTGACAGCCGCGGGTGCGGAAGGCTCGCTCGCCGCCGTCCCGCAGGCCTCGCCGACCGCATCCGGCAACCGCGTTCTCTACAGCCACGGCGCCGTGCAGGAGTGGTACGCGAACGGCCCCGCGGGCCTCGAGCAGGGCTTCACCGTGGCGAGCGCGCCGGCAGGCGCCGGCCCGCTGACGCTCTCACTCTCGCTGTCCGGCAACACACACGCGGCGCTGTCAGCGGGCGGCTCGAGCGTCGACTTCACAGGACCCTCGGGCTCCTCGCTCCGTTACGGCAGCCTCCTCGCCACCGACGCTCGCGGCCACCGCCTGGGCAGTCACCTCGCGCTCACGGGCGGCTCGCTGCAGATCGTCGTGGACAGCAGGGGCGCCGCCTTCCCGGTCAAGATCGACCCGCTCTTCCAGCAGGGCTCAGGCCTGTCCGAGAGCACCGAAGGACTGTTCGGCTTCAGCGTCGCGCTGTCGGGCGACGGCAAGACGGCTCTCGTCGGTGCGCCCCGCGTGAACGCGTACGCGGGCTCCGCCTGGGTCTTCACGCTCACCGGATCGACCTGGACCGAGCAGGCCGAACTGGCCGGCCCCGCCGAAGGCGCGGTCGAATCGTGTGGCGCCTCCGTCGAAGAATGCAGCTTCGGCCGCAGCGCCGCGATCTCATTCGACGGCAACACCGCGGTCGTCGGAGCGCCCCGCAACAACGGCAACCACGGCGCCGCCCTCGTCTACACGCGCGAAGGCACGAACTGGACTCAGAGCGCGACGCTCACCGGCGGCTCGGAAGAGCTGGGCGAAGGGCGCCTGGGCAAGAGCGTCGCGATCTCGCCCGACGGCAGATCGGTGATCGCGGGCGCGTCCACCGATCTCGCAGGGCACGGCTCGGCGTGGGTGTTCACCCGCTCCGGCTCGACGTGGTCGCAGGACGGCCCCAGGCTGTCCGCCGGCGCAGCGGAGAACGGCGAAGGCCACCTGGGCTACAGCGTCGCGATCGCGGGCAACACCGCCGTCGTCGGCGCACCCGTCAATGAAGCCGGCGGCGCGGCCGGCGGAGCCGCATGGGTCTTCACACGGACATCCTCAGGGTGGACGCAGCCAGGGCAGGAGCTGCTCGCCCCCGGTCCGGCGGTATCCGGTGCGCGCTTCGGTTACAGCGTCGCCGTGGCGGGCGAAACGGTCCTCGTCGGGGCCCCGGGCGATGCGGCCGACGTCGGCTCCGCGTGGGTCTTCAGCGAGACCGGCGGCGTCTTCCACACGACCGCCGGGTCGCAGCTCGGTGGCGGCAAAGAAGAGGTCGGCGAAGGCGAATTCGGCACCTCCGTCGCGCTCTCGGGCAACGAAACCACGGCGCTCGTCGGCGCGGCACGCGACGCGGCACGCCACGGCGCGGCCTGGCTGTACTCGAACACGGGCTCGGGCTTCTCGCAGGTCGGCGCAAAGCTCGAAGGCGTGGGTGAGATCGGCAAAGGCTGGTTCGGCAGCAGCGCCGCTCTCTCCTCCGACGGCACGTCCGCGCTCATCGGCGGTTCTCACGACAACACCGCGACCGGCGCGGTCTGGTCGTTCGCGAGCGAACCGACGGGTGTCCCCTTTGTCGCCGGCATTCACCCCAAGTCGGGCCCGGCGCACGGCGGCACGCCGGTCACGATCACCGGCAGCGGCTTCATCGCGGGTGCCACGGTGACGATCGGCGGAGCGGCGAGCGGCGTCGAAGTCATCTCGCCCAGTGAAATCAGGGCGGTCACGTCCGGCAGCCCCGCGGGCACCTACCAGGTCATCGTCAGCGACGCGAACGGGACTTCATCGGGCGGCGCGACCTTCGCCTACATCGGCTCCGGCGCCAAAGAAGGCGGCGCTCCCGCCGTCTCGAGCATCGAACCGTCGAGCGGCCCGAGCACCGGCGGAACACGCGTGACGATTCACGGCGGCGGCTTCCTCGCGAACTCCACGGTCTCGATCGGCAACCTCGCGACGAGCGTGCAGTTCGTCTCCTCCACCGAACTCAAGGCGACCACCACGGCGACGACCGCCGGCTCCTACGAGGTCATCGTCAGCGACGCCGACGGCACATCGGCCAACGGGCCGCAGTTCAACTACACGAGCGCGGCGGTGCCGCAGATCGCGCAGGCCGGCGTGCTCGGTACCAACGAAGGGCAGCTGCCGCCGCCGGTGTTCGCCGTCAGCAGCAACATCAAGCGCCTGACCGGCAAGATCTACGTGAAGCTCCCGGGCAGCAACAAGTTCGTGCTGCTGAGCCCGCAGATGCACATCCCGTTCGGGACGGTCATCGACGCGAGGGGCGGCAAGGTGCAGGTCACGACCGTCGGCCCGAACGGCAAGCTGCAGACGATCATCTTCTACTCGGGCATCTTCAAGCTCACACAGGCACGCAACGGCATCGTCTACGCGACGCTCGTCGGCGGCAGCTACAAGAACTGCCCGATCGTCAGGAAAGCAAGCACCCACGCCGACATAGCGGCGGCCCGCCACAAGAAGGTCGTGCGCAAGCTGTGGGCCGAAGGCCACGGGAAATACACGACAAAGGGCAGCTACGCGACCGGGGCCGTGCTCGGCACCCGCTGGCTGACCGAGGATCTCTGCGAAGGAACGCTGATCAAGGTCTCGACCGACAAGGTCGCGGTGACCAACCTGCGCAATCACCACCGGGTCATCGTCAAGGCCGGCCACAGCATCCTGGTCAAAGCCCACTAGGGCCGGCCGGGAAGAGCAGCTTCAGACCCGCACCACCGTGCGCCGGCCAGTGAGGTCGGCGGCGGAGGGCGCGGCGGCCGTGAGCCACGGAGGCGCATCGCTCGCGAGCGCCTCCATCGCAGCGCGCCGGCCCGCCTCGCGCGCATGGTCGATCTGGTGGAACTCGAGCAGCCCGACCCCGGACACGCGCACGCTGATCGTCATGTCGGCGTAGCGCTGCGCCGCGTCGTCGGTGTTCGCGCTGCTCAGGAGCGCGATCCGCGCGAGCGTCTCGGGCAGCGACGGCAGCCGGCGCGGCGCCTGCTCGCGCGGAGCCTCGCGGCTGGAGGACGGCCGCTCATCGCCGCCCTTGATGTCCATCGCGAGCACCGGCCCCTCGCCGCTGGCGGCCATCGGCTCCAGCGGGAGGTTGTCGAGCAGCGAGCCGTCGATCAGGAGCGCGTCGGCGTGCCGGAGCGGCGGCGCGATCAGCGGCAGCGAGATGCTCGCTCCGACGCCCTCGAACAGCAGGCCCTCGCGGCTGATCACCAGGCCGCTGCGGCGCAGGTTCACGCTCGCGCAGTAGAAGGAGCGCGGCAGCTCCTCGGTGCGCGCGTCGCCGAACACCCTCTCCAGCATCGCTCGCGCCTTGTTGCCTCGGATCAGCCCCGCCCGCGGGATCGTGTAGTCGTTGATCGGGTTGCGCCTGACCCACTCCTCGTAGCAGCAGGCGTCGATCTCGGCGACGTCGCGGCCCATCGCGAGCTGCGCGCCGATGAATGCACCCATGCTGACGCCGCCGACGCGGTCGACGGGCATCCCGGCGGCCATCAGCACCTCCAGGGCGCCGAGGTGGGCGAACGCGCGCGCCCCACCGCCGCTCAGGACGACGCCGAGCGCGTTCCCGGCCAGGCGGCGCGACATCCGTTCCACGTCGCCCCGCATGCGGGGCCCCGCTCCGATCACGTGGATGCTCGCCGGGCGAAGCAGCGCGATCCAGCTCTCCAGGTCGCCCGCGCCCTGGTTGATCGCGAATCCCACGAGGTCGGCGCCGCGCAGGCCCGCCGCCCACGCGCCGTGGCCGACCGCGCCCGCGTCCTCCTCGGCGGGAGCGGGGCCCGAGACGACCGCGAGCACGCGGTCCGCGCGCGAGATGCAGAACTCGTCCCAGCCCGTCGGCTGCTCGGATGAGCCGCAGACCATGATCACCTGGTCGTGTTCGAGCTCGCAGCTCTCGATCAGCGGCCCGTAGCGGGCGGCGGCCTCGGCGCGTGAGCCCGGAGCGAGTCCATTCTCGCTGCCCTGCGCCGGGTGTAGGACGGCGACCCTGCCCCAGGCGCACAGCGAGCGGCTCAGCTCGTCGGCGATGTCGAGCAGCGGCACGCCCGGGCCGGCGGCGCGCAGCGCGATCGTGACGGGCCGCGCACGCCGGGCGACCGGTATCGCGCGGCTCGCCTGGAGCTGGGCGCTCAGCACGCGGGTGAGGCTCAGGGCCAGCTCGGGCTCCGAGCGCAGCAGCTCGTCGAAGTGGGGCTTGTCGATGCGCAGCAGCTCGGTGTCGCGCAGCGCCCTCACCGATGCGCTGCGAGTGGATGAGCTGAGCAGGGCAAGCTCGCCCAGGACGGCGCCGCGCGTCAACGTGTTGATCGCCTCATGGGTGCTCGCGGTGTCGGACTCGACGCTCCGCAGCACCTCGAGGTGCCCGACGCGCACCAGGTACACCGCGTCGGCGGGCTCCCCCTCGCGGAACAGCCACTCGCCGCGTCCCAGCGACACGCTCTCGGCGAGCGCCGCGACACGCTCGAGCATCGCCCGCGGCAGGTCCGCGAAGACCGGCGCGTTGCGCAGGAACTCCGCGAGGGGCTCAGGCTCGACGACGGCGTGCACGCCATCGGACTCGGCGAGGCTGGGCAGCTCCGGTGCGTGCGGCAGCTCAGCCGGCGTGACGCTGAGCTCGAGCTCGGCGCCCGCGTTCTCGGCGTCCTCGGCGGAGCCGACGCTGACACGCAGCGCGAGACATGCGAGGGCACCGAACACGAAGCACCCGCACGCGTAGAACCAGCCGTTCTCGAACCTCGACAGGGCATCCTGCAGCGCCGAGTGTTCGATCGCGGCGAGCAGACCCGCGGGCAGGCCCTTCGGGATCTGAGGCGCCGAGGCGTTGCCGACGATCGCGATCAGGACGGCGACGCCGAGGGCCGCACCGATCTGGCGCGCGACCGCGTTCAGCGACGTGGCGACGGCGAAGCGCGGCCCGGGCACGGACTCCACGGCGGCTCCGCTCAGCGTCGGGAATGTCAGGCCCGCGCCGACGCCCAGGATCACCATGCCGGGAAGCCAGGCGCCGGTGAAATCGGGGGAGAGGCCGAGCTGGGTGGCGAAGAAGGCCACCCCCGCCGCCCAGATCAGCGCCCCGGGCACGGCGACGGCTCGATGCCCCCAGCGCCCGACGGCACGGCTCGCGGGCGCAGCGACTGCGATCGCGACCAGCGGCCCCGGTGTCATCGACAGGCCCGCCTTCAGGATCGAGTATTTCCAGATCGTCGTCAGGAACAGCACGTTGCAGAGCGTGTAGCCATAGAAGCCGCTCGCCATCACGACCGTCACGCCGTTCGAGAGCGAGAACGCCCGGATCCGCATCAGCGCGAGGTCCACCACCGGCACGCGCTGCCGGCTCGAGCGCAGCACGAAGTAGATGCCGAGCAGGATCGCGACCGCGAACGCGGCGATTGTGCGCGGGCTTCCCCAGCCCCATTCCTGGCCCTTGACGATCCCCAGAACCAGCGAGGCGATCGCGAGCGCGAGCACCCCGCCGCCCACCAGGTCCGGCACGCGCCGGCGGCCGGGCGCGCGGCTCTCGACGAGCACGCGGCTCGCGAGCAGGTAGGCGACGATCCCGACGGGGATGTTCACGAGGAACACCAGGCGCCAGCTGGACGCCGTGATCAGGACCCCGCCCAGCGCCGGGCCGAGACCGGCGGCGAGCGCGGCGATCGCGGCCCACAACGAGACGGCATGGGTGCGCCTCGCGCCCGGATGGGCCTCGAGCACGATCGCGAGCGAGCTCGGCACGAGCGCTGCGGCCCCGGCCGCCTGGATGAGCCGCGCCGCGACGAGCAGCCCAAGCGTCGGGGCGGCGGCGCAGGCGGCGGAGGCGAGCGTGAAGAGGATCAGCGCGAGGCCGAAGATGCGCCGGCGGCCGAGCAGGTCCGCGAGCTGGCCGCCGCCGACGAGGAACGCCGCGAAGATGATGTTGTAGGCGTTCAGCACCCACGAGACGCTCGTCAGCGATGACCCTGAGAATTCTTCGTGGATGTTCGGGATCGCGATGTTGACGATCGTCGCGTCGACGAATGCCATGAACGTTCCGAGCGTCGCGACCGCGAGCACCGCTCCCGGCGAGGACATGCGGCGCGTGCGTGGCTCGGGAGCGAGCGCGGCCGGCTCAGCGAGCGTGCTCACGACATCCTCCTGTGCTCATCTTCATCCCCATATCCCATTCCCTGTGAGGCTGCTGCGCGCCCCACCCAGCACACGATCAGCGAGTGTAAGGCAGGAGCGCAGGTCAGTTACAACCCGTGATGCCTCCATCTAGGGGTATAACCGCACCCGTCAGATAGGCGCCGGCACGGGATGCGAGGAAGATGGCCAGGCCCGCCGCGTCATCGGGCCTGCCGATGCGCCCGAGCGGGACCGACTGCTCGACCATCTCCCGCGAGGCGGGGTCGTCGAGCATGAACGCCATCATTTTGCTTTCGAAGGGGCCCGGTGCGATCGCGTTGACCGTGATGCTCTCGCCGGCGAGGCGCTTGGCGAGATGCTTCGTGACCATGTGCACGGCCGCCTTGCTCGCGCTGTAGCTGTAGTTCTCGGTCATCGGGGTGCGGATGCCGTCGATCGATCCGATGTTGATGACGCGCGCGGGGTCGCCGGGGCTCGCGGCGCCGCGCAGCGCCGGCAGCAGCTCGACCGTGAGGTTGAAGACGCCTTCCACGTTGGTGTGGAGCACCTTCTCCCAGCCGACCTGCGGGAAGTCCTCCAGAGGGGCGCCCCACACGACTCCGGCGTTGTTGACGAGGATGTCGAGCGTGGGATGGATCTCGCGGGTCGCGCGTGCGAGCTGGGCGACGCCGTCAGGGCTCGACACGTCGCCGGTGATCGCCTGGCAGGAGCCGAGCTTGGACAGCTCGCTCGCCGTCGCCTGCAGTTCCTCGGTCTTGCGCGAGCTGATGATCACGCTCGCGCCCGCGCGGACCATCCCCTCGGCGATCATCAGCCCGATCCCGCGCGAGCCGCCGGTGATCAGCGCCGTCCTGCCGGTGATGCCGAACAGGTCGCTCATGCTCAGTCCGCGAACTCCGCGGGGCGCTTCTGAAGGAACGCGCCGATCGCCTCCGGGACGGCCTGCCCGAACGTGCTCATGATCTGCTGGCGGTCCTCATACTCGATCGCCGCCTGCTCGGAGGGGATCTCAAGCGCCGTCCAGATCCCCTGCTTTGTGAGGCGCACCCCCCACGGCGCGAGCGTCGCGATCTGCATCCCGCACTGCAGCGCCCGTTCTGCCAGGGAGCCGTCGCCGCTCACGCCGGCGACGAGCCCGATCCGCAGCGCCTCCTCGGCGTCGACCCGCCTGCCGGTGAGCATCATCTCGTGCGAGCGCGAGGCGCCGATCAGGCGCGGCAGCAGCCAGCTCGTGCCCATGTCGCAGTTGGAGACGCCGATGTTGATGAACGCGGCCCTGAACACGGCCTCGGGCGCGGCGTAGCGGATGTCGCAGCCGAGCGCGAGCGCGAGCCCGAAGCCGGCGGCGGGCCCGTTGACGGCGGCGATCACCGGCTGGGGGAGCCCGCGCAGCCCCAGGATCAGCCTGGACATGTGCTCCTGGTTGGCGAGCCTGTCGCGCGACTCGTCCGTGCCGAGGTTCTCCGGCGACGCGCCGTAGCCGTGAAGGTCAAGGCCGGCGCAGAAGCCCCGGCCGGCGCCGGTGAGGATCACCGCGCGGCAGGCACGGTCGGCCCGGGTCGCGCGCAGCTCGTCGTGCAGAGCCTCGCCGAGCTCGGCGGTCATCGTGTTCAGCTGGTCGGGGCGGTTCAGCGTGAGCCGCCGCACGTGCGGCGCGGGCTCGTCGACGAGAAGGACGGGGTCGCTCATTGCAGGCGGCATCCTATGGCCTGCGCAGCCGCGAGTGTGTGAGACTTGCGCAGTGCGCACCGGTGTGCCCAGGGTCGCCGTGGTAGGCCACATCGAGTGGGTGCAGTTCGCGCGCGTGGCCCGTGTGCCCGGTGCGGGTGAGGTCGCGCACGCACGCGACCCCTTCGAGGAGCCCTGCGGCGGCGGCGCCGTCGCCGCTGTGCAGCTCGCCCGCCTCGCCGGCGCGGCGATCCTCGTCACCGCCGTGGGCGACGACGAGCTCGGCAGGCGCGCGCTGGCGCGCCTGGACGACCTGGGCGTGGACGTGCGGGCGGCCGTGCTGGACTCCCCGACGCGGCGCGCGGTGACGCTGCTCGACGATGACGGCGAGCGCACGATCACCACGCTCGGACCCCGCCTTGAGCCGCTCGGCGCCGTCCACAAGCATCAGCTCGCCGCGCTGCAGGGCGCGGACGCCGTCTACGTGACCGCCGGTGACGAGGCGGCGCTGGCCGCCGCCCGCAGGTCCTCTCGGGTGATCGTGGCGAGCCCTCGCGCCCGCCACGCGCTCGGCCACGGGATCCCGATCGACGCGCTGGTCCTCAGCGGCGCGGACCGGGTGGAGCTCGCCGCGGCGCAGGCCGCCGGCGGCGAGGCCGAGCTCGTCGCGGTGACGGAGGGCAAGGACGGCGGAAGCTGGCAGACGAGCTCCGGGGAGCGGGGGAGATGGGAGGCAGCTCCCGTCCCGGGGGAGGCGGTCGACATGTTCGGGTGCGGCGACTCGTTCGCGGCAGCGCTCACCTACGCGCTCGGCGCGGGCATGCCCGCGCCGCAGGCTCTCGCGCTCGCCGCGCGCGCCGGCGCCACGTGCCTGACGGGCCGCGGCCCCTACGAGCGGCAGCTCGGCGCGGCCGATCTCTAGGCTATGCCGATCATGGACTACGAGCAGATCATCACGGAGGTCGCCGGCGGCGCGATGACCATCACCCTGAACCGCCCGGATCGCCTGAACGCATGGACCGGGCAGATGGGCGCCGAGCTGATGGACGCGTTCGACCGCTCGGACGCCGATGATGACGTGCGCGCCGTGATCGTGACCGGGGAGGGCCGCGGGTTCTGCGCCGGCGCCGACCTCGGCGCGGGCGGCGAGACGTTCGACTATCGCGCCCGCGGCGCGACGGACCCCGTGCCGCGGGATAACGGCGGCGAACTGACGCTTCGCGTGTTCCGCTCCACAAAGCCCGTGATCGCCGCGATCAACGGCCCGGCGGTCGGCGTCGGAGCGACGATGACCCTGCCGATGGACATCCGCCTCGCCAGCGAGGAGGCCCGCATCGGCTTCGTCTTCGCCAGGCGCGGCATCATCCCCGAGGCCTGCTCCAGCTGGTTCCTGCCGCGCATCGTGGGCATCAGCCAGGCGATGGAATGGGTCTCCACGGGGCGCGTGTTCAACGCCCAGGAGGCGCTCGAGCGAGGGCTCGTGCGCAGCGTCCACCCGGCGGGCGAGCTGCTCGGCGCCGCCCGCGAGCTCGCAGCCGAGATCGCGCAGAACACCGCGCCGGTGTCGGTCGCGCTCGCCCGGCAGCTGATGTGGCGGATGCTCGGGGCGGAGCACCCGATGGTCGCCCACCGCGCCGACTCGCGCGGCATGTTCTCGCGAGGGCAGTCGGCCGACGCCGTCGAGGGCATCACCGCGTTCCTTGAGAAGCGACCGGCGCGGTTCCCGGACCGGGTGAGCGACGGGCTGCCCGCGATCATGCCGGGCTGGGTCGAGCCCGAGTTCGAGTAGCCCCGGTCCTCGCGGAGACATGACCGCCGCGGACCCCGACCTTCACGAGCGCCCAGCCGATCTGCTCGCGCGGCTGATCCGCTTCGACACCAGCAACCCGCCGGGCGGCGAGCTCGAGTGCATCGGCTGGATCGCCGAGCTGCTCAGGGACGCCGGCTGCGAGGTGAGGATCCTCGCCCGCACGCCCGAGCGCCCCAACCTGGTCGCCAGGCTGCGCGGACGCGGCGCCGCTGCGCCGCTCCTGCTGCAGGGGCACGTCGACGTGGTCCCCGCGAGGGGCGACTGGAGCCACGAACCGTTCGCCGGCGAGATCGCCGACGGCTTCGTGTGGGGCCGCGGCGCGCTGGACATGAAGGGGGGCGTCGCGATGATGCTCGCCGCGTTCCTGCGCGCGAACGCCGCGCCCGAGCCACCCCCGGGGGACGTGATCCTCTGCCTGCTCTCCGACGAGGAGGCCGGCAGCGAGAACGGCGCGAGCTTCATGGTCTCCGAGCACGCGGAGCTGTTCGACGGCGTCCGCTACGCGATCGGCGAGTTCGGCGGTTTCACGATGGAACTCGGCGGAGGCCGCTTCTACCCGATCATGGTGGCCGAGAAGCAGCTGTGCTGGACGCGGGCGACGCTCCGCGGCCCCGCGGGCCACGCCTCGATGCCTGTCCGTGGCGGCGCCGTCGGGCGCCTCGGGCGGCTGCTCAGCGCGCTCGACCGCAGGCGGCTGCCCGTGCACGTGACACCGGTCGTGAGGAGCATGGTGCAGGGCATCGCCTCGGAGGTCCCGCGCGCGATGGCGCTGCCGCTGCGCAGCCTGCTCACACCGAGCCTCACCAACGCAGTGCTCGACGCCGGCGGGGAGCGCCTGGCGATGTTCGACTCGCTGCTGCACAACACGGCGAGCGCGACGATCCTCTCCGGCGGGGAGAAGATCAACGTGATCCCCGACGAGGTCACAGTCGAGCTCGACTGCCGCCTGCTCCCCGGGTACTCCCCGCAGGACGTGTTCGGCGAGCTTCGCGAGCTCGCCGGGAGCGACATCGAGTTCGAGGTTCTCCAGCACGACCCCGTCGCGGCGGAGCCCGACATGGGCCTGTTCGAGACGCTCGCGGGAGCGCTCCGCGAGCTCGACCCCACCGCGAAACCGATCCCGATGCTGCTCCCCGCCGTCACCGACGGGCGCTTCTTCTCCAGCCTCGGGATCCAGACCTACGGGTTCCTGCCGATGCAGCTGCCCGCCGACATGCCCTTCATGCGCCTGATCCACGCACCCGACGAGCGCCTGCCGACAGGCGCCGTGGAGTTCGGGACCGAGGCGATCGGGCGCGTGATCGCCCGATCGCAGTGACGGCGCCTCACGCGATGGCGGGCGTCTCCGGCAGCCTTGCGAGCGCCGCGTCCATGTCCTGCTCGGAGAACTCCGGGTCCTCGAGTTCCCCGGCGAGGTAGGCGTCGTAGGCGGCGAGGTCGAAGTTGCCGTGGCCGCACAGCCCGAACAGGATCACCCTCGGCTCGCCCGCCTCGCGGGCCGCCTCGGCCTCCTCGATGACCGCGCGAATCGCGTGCGCGGGCTCCGGCGCCGGGATGATCCCCTCGGTGCGGGCGAACTGCACGGCGGCGGCGAACGTCTCGTTCTGGCGGTAGGCCCTGGCCTCGACCATGCCCGCCTGCACAAGGCCGCACACCATCGGGGCGTCCCCGTGGTAGCGCAGGCCGCCCGCGTGGACGGGGGCCGGCACGAAGTCGTGGCCGAGCGTGAACATCGGCATCAGCGGCGTGAAGCCCGCGGTGTCGCCGAAGTCATAGCGGTAGACGCCGCGTGTCAGCGTCGGGCACGCCGTCGGCTCGGCGGCGATGAAGCGGACCTCGGCCTCACCGCGCAGCACCTGGCGGACGAACGGGAATGTCAGGCCACCAAAGTTCGATCCGCCGCCGACGCACCCGATCACGACGTCCGGCTGCTCGCCGGCCATCTGCATCTGGGCGATCGCCTCCTGCCCGATCACCGTCTGGTGAAGCAGCACGTGATTCAGCACCGAGCCGAGCGCGTAGTTCGTGTCCTCGCGTGCCGCGGCGATCTCGACCGCCTCTGAGATCGCGATGCCGAGCGAGCCCGTCGGGTTCTTCTGCTGTTCGCGGCCGGACTGCGTGAGCGTGCTCGGCGAGCGGTGGACGCTCGCACCCCATGTCTGCATCATCGAGCGCCGGTAGGGCTTCTGGTCGTAGGAGGAGCCGACCATGAAGACCTCGCACTCCATGCCGAACAGAGAGCACGCGAACGCCAGCGAGGAGCCCCACTGCCCGGCGCCGGTCTCGGTGGTCAGCTTCCTGATGCCGGCCTGCGCGTTCTCATACGCCTGCGGCACCGCCGTGTTGGGCTTGTGCGAGCCGGCCGGCGAGACGCCCTCGTACTTGTAGTAGATGTGCGCCGGGGTTTTCAGCTCCTTCTCCAGGCGCCGCGCGCGGTACAGCGGCGTCGGCCTCCACAGGCGGTAGGCGGCGAGCACCGGCTCGGGGATTGGTATGAACGGCTCGGGCGAGACCTCCTGTTCGATCAGCGCCATCGGGAACAGCGGCGCGAGGTCCGGCGGGCCGGCGGGCTCCATGGTCCCGGGGTGCAGCGGGGGCAGCGGCTCGCCCGGGAGTTCACCGAGGATATTGACCCACTGCTTGGGGATCTCACTCTCGGGGAGCAGGTACTTAACGGTCTCGTCGGTCATGGTGTCTCCACTTCGTGAGTTTGCCGCCGGTCCGCCGCCAAGCCTACCGCCGGGGCCGAGCCGGGAGAGTCCCGTCCCTTTCACTCGTCAGACGCGCCCGCGGCGACTATCATCGGCCGCGGAATCAGTCGCCGACGAGGGAGATGTGATGGCAGCTGTTGGTGGGGACATCGCAAGCCTTGAACTGGCCCAGCGGGAGCTGTGGAAGGACGGGCCGCCGCTGGAGACGTTCAAGGAGATGCGCCGCGGCTGCCCGATCCACTGGACCGAGAGCTTCGGGGACTTCCCCGACGAGGAGGGCTTCTGGTCTGTGACGCTCGCGGACGACGTGCACACGGTGAGCCGCGACTGGCAGACCTACTCCTCAGAACTCGGCGGCGTGGTCGCCGCGGCGGGTGGATTCCCGATCGAGCTGGCGCGCGCGATGTTCATCGGCATGGACCCGCCGAAGCACGATCGCCTGAAGGCGCTGTTCCAGCGCGGCTTCACCCCGAAGCGGATCGCTGCGCACGAGGACGCGATCCGCGCGATCGTCAGGAACGTGCTCGACCGCCAGCAGGGCCGCGAGAGCTGTGAGCTGGTGGGCGACGTCGCGCAGCCGGTCGTGGCGCGCGTGATCGGCAGCTTCATGGGCATCCCGGAGTCCGACGATGAGATCTGGGCGCGGCTGATGAACTCGACGCTCGGCGCGCAGGACCCCGACCTGAACCCGCTCGGAGTCGAGGGCGCGGTCCAGAAGGACATCCCGGAGATCTTCGAGCGCTGCAGGCGCCTGATCGCCGACCGCCAGGAGAACCCGACCGACGACCTGACGAGTGTGCTCGTGCACGCCGAGGTTGACGGCGAGAAACTCGAGGAACACGAGATCGTGATGGGCTTCTTCCTGCTGATGGCGGCAGGCAACGACAGCACCAAGGCGACCTACTGCTCGGCGATGCGGGCGCTGATGGAGGACCGCTCGCAGATGCAGCTGCTGCTGGATGATCCGTCGCTCATCCCCGGCGCGGTCGAGGAGGCGCTGCGCATGTTCCCCGCGTTCGCCCACTTCCGCCGCACCGCGACGTGCGACGCGCAGCTGCACGGGCAGAAGATCAAGAAGGGCGAGAAGGTGGTCATGTGGTACGTCTCCTCAAACCGCGACGAATCGCGATACGAGGACCCCGACCACTTCGATGTGAAGCGCAACCCCGAGCACCAGGCGTTCGGGGCCGGCGGCCGCCACTTCTGCCTCGGCACGGCGCTGGCGCGCCTGGAGCTGACGATCCTGCTCGAGGAGACACTCGCCCGCTACCCGCAGATGAAGATCGCGGCCGCCCCCACGGCGGTCGAATCGATGTTCATCAACCAGCTCAAGACGCTCCCCGTCACGCTCTGACGGGGAGCGGGCTCGCGCTCGGCGGCTAGGCCGCCGCGGAACCGGCGGTCGCCGCTGCCTCAGGCGCCGCGTCGGGCGAGCGGATCAGGTCCGCGGCCCGCTCTGCGACGGCGATCGTCGGAGCGTTCGTGTTGCCGCGCGGCACGCGCGGCATGATCGACGCGTCGACGACCCGCAGGCCCTGCAGCCCGTTCACCCTCAGCTGCTCGTCGACGACGGCGTCATCGTCGGTGCCCATGCGGCACGTGCCCACCGGGTGGTAGACGGCGTAGGTGGTGGCGGCCGCATGCGCCCGCAACGCCTCGTCGCTGTCGCCCGCGGGCACGTTGTAGGGGCCCGCGGCGAACGGTCGCATCGCCTGCTGGCCGGCGATTTCCAGGCCGAGCCGCAGCCCGGCGATCATGCGCTGCATGTCGTCGCCCTCGGTGTAGAAGCGGTTGCGCACGACCGGCTTCGCGGTCGGGTCGCTCGAGGCGAGCATCACCGAGCCCCGCGAGTTCGGTGTCAGCAGGCACGGCGAGATCCACACGCCGTGGGCCTCCGGGTCGCCCATCCCTTCTTCGACGACGTGCAGTGGCGCGACATGGAACTGCACGTCCGGAGCGGGCGCGCCCGCTCCGACGCGCGCGAAGCCGCCCGCTTCGGCGAGGTTCGACGCGAACGGGCCGGTGCGGCTCGCCTCGTACTCTTCCATCGCCGCCGGCTCGAGCGCGAGCAGCAGGCTCTCGGGCTCGGGCGTCGTCCAGACCATCTGCGTCGCGGCGTGGTCGGAGAGGTTCTGCCCGACCTCCGGCCGGTCCAGCAGCACCGGGACCTCACGCATCATCAGGTGTTCGGCGGGCCCCACCCCGGACAGCATCAGAAGCTGCGGCGAGCCGTAGGCGCCGGCGCAGAGGATCACCTCGCGCTCGGCGCGGAGCTCCTGCACCTCGCCCAGGCGCGAGGCCTCCACGCCGACCGCGCGCGTGCCCTCGAAGATGATCCTGCGGGCGAGCATGTGGGGCATCACCGTCAGGTTCCCCCGCTGCTCGGCGGGGTGCAGGAAAGCGACCGCCGCGCTCGCGCGCATGCCGTCACGCTGGGTCACCTGGAACATGCCGACGCCGTCCTGCGAGGCGCCGTTGAAGTCCTCGTTGCGCGCCAGCCCGAGCTCCACGCCGGCGTCGACGAAGGCGTGCGAGATGCGGCTGCCGTTGCGCTGCTCGCTGACGGCGAGCGGGCCGCCCGCACCATGGAACTCCGATGCTCCGCGCTCGTTGTCCTCCGAGCGGATGAAGCGCGGGAGCATGTCCTGCCACGACCATCCGGGCACCGCCCACTCGTCGTAGTCCAGCGCGTTCCCGCGGATGTAGACCATCGCGTTGATCGACGAGGAGCCGCCGAGCACACGCCCGCGGGGGAGCGGGATCCTGCGGTTGTCGCACTCCGGCTCGGGCGCGGAGACGATGTCCCAGTCGACCTCGGTCCGCGCGAGCTGCAGATAGCCGAGCGGGATGTGGATGTTCTGGTTGGTGTCCGGCGGCCCTGCCTCGAGCAGCAGCACACTCACATCCGGGTCCTCGCTGAGCCTTGCCGCGAGCACACAGCCCGCCGAGCCCGCGCCGACGATCACGTAGTCGTACATATCCACTCCTCCTCGCCCTTTCCGGTGAACATACCCGACCCCGGGCCGGGAGTGTTAGCGATCTGGACGGGTTCGGGGGCCCGTGCGCCGGCTCTCAGGAGGGCGTCTGCGGCGACGCGCAGAAGGCGCACCTGCGCGCCTCGCGGGGTATCTCGCTGAGGCACTCGGTGCACGGCCGCGTCTCGGAGTCCTCATCGTCCATGCCCCGGTGGCGGCGCTCCATCAGCACGTTCATCGGCTTCACGACGAAGAAGAAGACTGCTGCGGCGATCGAGATGAAAGCGATCAGTGCATTCAGGAAGGATCCGTAGCGGAACACGCTGCCGTTGATGGTGAACGTCAGGCTCGAGAAGTCCGGCTTGCCGATGATCGCGGCGATGATCGGCGTGATCAGGTCCGCAACAAGTGCCGTCACGACCGCTCCGAATGCTGCGCCGATGACGATCCCGACCGCCAGGTCGACGACGTTGCCTCGCAGCAGGAACGCCTTGAAGTCCTTGAGCACCACCGCGGAAGCTAGAGCACCCCGCGGACCGCTCCTCAGTGAGCGTGGGCGCCCGCGGCGTGGGGAGGCATCTCACCGCCGCCGGGGTCCTCGAGCGAGGCCTGGTAGGTGTGCGCGCAGTGAGGGCCGCAGAAGTAGAGCGTTCCCTCGGGCGTCTGCAGCGTGAGCGCCGTCGCGCGGTCCACGCGCATCCCGCAGACGGGGTCGGTGGCGCCGCGGCGCATCGTCAGCCCCATCAGCACCCCGAACACGATCACGCCGAGGATGTTCGTGAACAGCTTGTAGTCGACCTTCACGGAGCTGAAGATGTCGGCGCGGCTCGGGCGCACGTCGGGGATCAGCCCGGCGACGCTGAACAGGCCTGAGACGATCAGCGAGGAGATCACGATCGTCACGAACATCAACAAGACGATCCGGGTTGCGAACACACGGCCGTAGTACTTGCGGTAGATCGCGATGATCGGCAGCACCAGCAGGTCGGCGAAGATGAACGCGATCACGCCCGCGAAGCCGATCCCGCCCGACCACAGGACGGCCGCGAGCGGGATGTTGCCGACCGAGCAGACGAAGCTCAGGATCGCGATAATCGGGCCGACGATCGCGTTCTCCAGCACCCGGATCGGCGCGGGCGCTTCGGTGATGAAGAGGGTGTTGAAGAAGCTGTTCGGAAGCTGGCCGATGAAGCCCGCGAGCAGGAACCCGATCGTGATCTCCTTCCACAGCATCGACCAGTCGTTGCGGAAGTTGTGGGCGACGTCCGACCAGGCCTGTTCGCTGGTGAGCCGCTCGCGCCAGCCCATCTGAGCGCCCGCGCTGTGGTGCTGGTGGCCCGCGTCTGCCTCCTGGGCGTGCGCCCGCGCCCGCTCCTCCAGCCGGCGGGAGACGAACAGGCGCAGCAGCACGGTCATGATCGCGATCAGGATCAGGCCGCCGACGAACTCGGCGAGCGTGAACTGCCAGCCCATCAGGATCCAGATCACGATCCCCAGCTCGATCACAAGGTTCGTCGAGCTGAACTGGAACGCCAGCGCGGAAGCGGCGCTCGCGCCCTTCTGGAACAGGCTCTTGGCGATCGCGACGGCCGCATAGCTGCACGAGGAAGAGGCCGCTCCGAGGCCCGTCGAGAGGATCACCGGGCGCCCGCCGCTGCCGCCGAGCGCCCGCTCGATCCGCTCCCGCGGGACCCATGCCTGCACGATCGCCGATATCGCGAAGCCGAGCACGAGCGCCCACCAGACGGCCCATGCCATCAGGAACGCGTCGCGGAGCCCGTCGCCTATCACCGTGAGCACGCTCATATGAGCAGTGTGGAGGGTTCCGGGCCGTGGCAGAAGCCCGGCCGTCGCCGCGGCCGTAGACTCAGCGCGTCAAAGGCGACGAGAGGGGACCCCATGGGAGCGCTCGAGATGGACCGCATGAGCTGGCAGGAGATCAGGGCGGAGCTGGAGCGCGGCCGCGACACGGTGGTCCTCGCATTCGGGGCCACGGAGCAGCACGGCCCGCACATGCCGCTGGCGACCGACGCGCTCCTGGGGGATCACCTCGCGCGCCTGGTCGCCGAGCAGCTCGACGCGTTCCTCGCGCCGACCGTGCGGTTCGGGTGCTCGGAGCATCACCTGGAGTTCCCGGGCACGATCTCGATCTCCGAGCCCACCTTCCACGCGCTCGTCGCCGACGTCGTGTCCTCACTCGCGCGCGGCGGCTTCGGGCGAGTGATCCTGATCCCGACGCACGGCGGCAACTTCGGCCCGCTGGCCGCGGCGATCGACGCGATCGGCCCGGACCCCGGGATCGAGGTGCGGGCGCTGACCGATCTCGGGGCGCTGCTCGCGATCGCGCAGCTGGGTGAGCGCGAGTACGACGTGCCGCTGGGAGAGGGAGGCATCCACGCCGGCGAGTGGGAGACCTCGATGCTCGCCGCGATCCACCCCGAGATGATCCGCCTGGACCGCCGCGAGCCCGGCTACACGGGGGACCCCGAGCAGGCGATCGGGGCGATCTTCGGCGCCGGCGTCCACTCGGTCGCCGAGAACGGCGTCATCGGCGACCCGGCCCGCTCGACCGCCGAGCACGGCGAGCGTTACTGGGACGAGGTCCTGCGGATCACGCTCGAGCAGATCGGCTGAGCGCCTCGGACGCCCGCGCCCGGGCGCCCAGCAGCGCCCGCGTGTGGCGGGCCTCCGCGGCCCGGAACCGCGACGCCGGCACCGGTATCGACAGGGCCGCGACCGGCTCCCCGGCGCCGGGCACCGCGACACCGATCGCGCAGATTCCCTCCGTGTGCTCCTCACGGTCGTACGCGACGCCGTCGGCTTGCACCCGCTCGAGCTCTGCGAGCAGAGCGCGGCGGGAGGTGATCGTGCGCGGCGTGAGGCGCTCCAGGCGCACGGGCAGCACCTCCCGCGCTCGCGCCGGGCCGAGTGCGGCGAGCAGGGCCTTGCCGTTGGCGGTGCAGTGAAGCGGGAACCGCACACCGACTGCCGAGACCGCCGTCAGGCGCCCCCGCCCGGGGATCTGGTCCACGAACCGCACGCCGTCCCCGTCCAGCACCGCGAGATCCACGGTCTCCCGGACGCTGGCGCTCAGCCACTCCAGCACGGGCCGCAGCAACTCCTGCGGCGGGCGCGCGGCCGGGCGCAGCCGGTCAAGGCCGGCGCCGAGCTCGACCGTCCCTGCCGAGGTGCTCAGGAGATCCTCCTCGGCGAGCGCTCCCACCAGCCGGTGGACGGTCGACTTCGGCAGCCCGACCCGCGCCGAGAGCTCCGACAGGCCGAGGCCCCCCGGTGTGTCGGCCAGCGCGCGCAGGACGGCGCCGGCGCGGGCGATCGCCTGCACGCCCTCACGCCTGCGGGACTGTGCCTCGGGAGCAACCACCTGGTTCCGCATAGTGGAAATCATATCCTGTATGATGGAACCGATGGGGGTGAGCTTGCGGGGCGGCGCGTTCGAGCGCGGCCAGAACGGCTATGAGCAGGCGCGGCGCGCGGCCGTGTGGAACGCCCGCACACCTGAGCGCTACCCGGACGTGATCGTGCAGGCCGCCTGTGAGCAGGACGTGGTGAACGCGGTTCTGATGGCGGGTGCGCGAGGCCTGCGGATCGGGGTTCGCTCCGGAGGCCACAGCTGGGCGGGCAACCACGTCCGCGACGGCGGCATGCTGCTCGACGTCTCGCGCCTGACGGACGTCGAGATCGACGCCGGCGGGCGGCGCGCCATCATCGGCCCCGGGTGCCGCGGCGACGAGCTGCTCGCATCGCTCGGCGATCAGGGCCTGTTCTTCCCCGCGGGCCACTGCCCGGGCGTCGCGCTCGGCGGCTACCTGCTGCAAGGCGGATACGGCTGGAACGGACGCGTGCACGGGCCCGCGTGCATGAGCGTCCAGGCGCTCGACCTCGTCACGGCCGACGGGGAGCGCGTCCACGCGAGCGAGAGCGAGAACTCCGAGCTGCTGTGGGCGGCGCGCGGCTCGGGGCCCGGGTTCTTCGCGGTCGTCACGCGCTTTCACCTGCGGGTGCAGCCGATGCCCGCGGTCGTCGCCAACGGCGTCTACATCTACCCGATCGACCTGCTCGAGGAGGTCTTCACGTGGGCGCACGGGATCGGCCCGCTGATCCCGCGCAACATGGAGATGAACATCCTGATCCACCGCGGCGAGGCGGGCCAGCTGGAGATCGTCGTCGCCGGGCCCGTGCTGGCCGGCGATGACCGTGAGGCGGACGAGGCGCTCGCGCTGCTCGCATCGTGTCCCGTGGCCGACCGCGCGAGCGCCGCGATGGGCAACGTGCGCGGCACGCTCGGGGATCTCTACTCCGGCGTCCACGCGGCCTACCCCGATGAGCACCGCTACGTCGCGGACAACATGTGGACGCATGCCCCGGTGGCGGAGCTGCTGCCCGGCATCAGGCGCATTGCGGAGACGATGGGCCCCGCGCCCTCGCACATGCTGTGGATGAACTGGGGCCCCGGCTCCACGCCGGCGCCGGCGTCCCGATGACCTCATCCGGGTCCATGATGGTACCCTTACACTTCCATGGGCCTGTCGGGCTATTGCTCATGGCATAACCAATGCCTTCAGGACAACATCGTGAGGCCCAGGCCAGGTAGTAAT
>CAWGWU010000010.1:0-228121 GCA_963826345.1 uncultured Solirubrobacteraceae bacterium | reverse complement strand
AGCCAAGTGCGCGAGAAGGGTGCCTCCGCCATGTTCCCCGAGCGCGAGGCGCCGAAGGTCGCCGCCTACTCGATCAAGAAGACTACGGCAAGCTCCTCGACGATGTCGAGGCGGCGTTCTCGCAGAAAAGCCGCTCTTCGCCCTGGCGATCTACTACCCGCTGGCCTACTACAAGGGCGCCGACGAGTCGATCGATCCGCTCGAGGACAACCGCCAGAAGCAGGTCGTCGGCCTGATCCGCACGAACTTCCTCAAGCGCTTCGAGAGCTCCGTCTGGGCCTTCGAGCACTCTTGCGACCGCCTGCTCGAGAAGCTCCTCGCGTTCGTCGAAGTCCACAGCGAGACCGACGCCGAGAAGCGGCGGCTCGAACGCTGGAAGCTCCAGAACGCAAGACCTCCTCGGCTACGCGGCGCAGCTCACGCTCCGAGCTCGATGGCGAGGACGACGAGGAACCGACGAGGACATCGTCCCGCAGGAGTTGCTGGACGAGGTCGAGTAGCTGAACCGCGACGAATACGATGTCGACGAGATCCTCGACGAGACCTTTCTCGACCTCGACCAGATCGTCCGCTTCCTCGACGAGACGCGAAGTTCGCAGCCGAAGCACGACGACAAGCTCAAGAAGCTGATCACGCTGCTGAAATCCAAGGAGCTCGCCGGCCAGAAGGTGCTCGATCTTCACCGAGTTCGCCGACACGGCCCGCTACCTCGCGCGACAGCTGGAGGAGGCGGGCATCGACGGGCTCGACCAGATCGACAGCGGCAGCAAGAAGACCGCGCCGACGTGATCCGCGCTTCTCCCCGTACTACAACGGCTCGAGCTCAGCCGAGCTGCAGAAGCGGGGCAGGACGAGATCCGCGTCCTGATCTCGACCGACGTGCTCTCCGAGGGCCTGAACCTGCAGGACGCTACGCGGCTGATCAACTACGACATCCATTGGAACCCGTGCGTCTCATGCAGCGCATCGGCCGCGTCGACCGGCGCATGAACCCCGACGTGGAAGCGCGACTCACGGCGGACCACCCCGAGCTGGCCGACGAGCGCGGCAAGGTCATCTTCTGGAACTTCCTGCCGCCCGACGAGCTGAACGCGATCCTGTCGCTGTACACGCAGGGTGACGCAGAAGACTCTGCTGATCTCGAAGACGCTCGGCATCGAGGGCAAGAAGCTCCTGACGCCCGAGGACGACTACGAGGCCCTGAAGGAGTTCAACCAGGCGTACGAGGGCGACGACGACCGCCTCGAGGACGATGCACCTCGAGTACCAGCGCCTCATCGCGAGACTACCCTGGCCTCGGAGAGCGCTTGTAGCGGCTTCCCGGGGTCGGTGTTCAGCGGTCGCAAGCGCTCAGGGCGGGGCTCCGCGGCGTCTTCTTCTGCTATCGCGCTGCCGGCGCTCGACAAGGACGCTCGGCGAGTTCACCGAGGAGGCAGGCACGACTCGCTGGTACTCTCTACGACTCCGATCGCGACGCGATCCTCGAAGAGCCCGGCCGAGATCGCCGACGTCCATCCGCTCGACACCGGAGACGCCGCGCGTCTGCACGACCGGCGAGGCCGACCTGCTCGCGATGCGCGACGAGGTCCTGAAGCACATCAAGAACACCTACCTGAAGCGCATCGACGCACCCGTCGGCGTCGAGCCGACGCTGCGCTGCTGGATGGAGCTGAACGACGGCATGACCGACTGCCGCGAGCAGCTGCGCAGCGATCCGGACGTTCCCGTCAGCTTGTCCGGTTCCTGCGCGACGAGCTCGACTGGCCGATCGACGACCGACGACTTCGAGGACCTCACCTTCGACTACACGCCCGAGGAGCTCGGGATCGATCCGGCGAACGCCGCGAAGATCGAGGAGATCAAGCGCCTGCGGCCTCTTTCGACGAGCCAGCCCTGGGGCATCTTCTTCGTCAAGTTCGAGCCCAAGCGGCTGCCGGTCGTGGCCCTGCGGCGCATCCTGAGCGGCGTCGCCCTCAAGAAGCGCGCCTCCGCCAACAGCCGCGGATCACGCCGCCTGGGCGGCCGACGATCTGCTCTTCATCTCGAACTACGGCGAGGGCGACGAGCGCCAGATCAGCTTCGCGCACTTCTCTCAGGACCCGAGGCAGCGACGACCTTCCGACGCTGAAGGTGCTTGGCTGGGACGACCTCGACACGCCACTGCACCTTGACGACGTCGCCGAGAGGCTCGCTGGCAGACCTCGCCTGGCCCGACGACGAGGACGACGTCGACGCCTGGCGCAGAGCGTGGCGGTCGGCGTTCACTCTTGCGCCACCGCGAGGTCATCACCACATCACGCGACTTGGCCGTCCGGCTCGCCGAGCTCGCCCGCGCGATTCGCGACCGGATCTCCGGCGCTGGCGATCGAGACGCGACGCGGGTCCGCTCACGCAGCTGATGAAGGCCTTCCGGACGCGCTGGTCCACGACCTCGACGCCGACGGCTTCGCCGACATGTACGCGCAGACCATCGCGTACGGCCTGCTTTCGGCGCGAATCGCGAACCCGGAGTCCGAGACCGCCGACGACCTCGCCGCGCACATGCCGGTCACCAACCCCTTTCTCAAGGAGCTGATGGAGACGTTCCTCCACGTCGGCGGGCGGCCGGAGCAGGCGGAGGGCCCGGGCATCGACTTCGACGAGCTCGGGGTCAGCGAGGTTGTCGATCTCCTCGACGACACCAACATGGAGGCCGTGCTCCGGGACTTCGGCGATCGGAACCCGCAGGAGGACCCGGTCATCCACTTCTACGAGCTTTCCTGGAGGAATACGACAGGGAGCAGAAGGTTCAGCGTGGCGTCTTCTACACTCCGCGCCCGGTGTCTCCTACATCGTCCGCTCCGTCGACGAGCTTCTCCGAAACGAGTTCGGCCTCGCGACGGCCTCGCGGATACGACGACCTGGGCGGACTTGGCGCAACGTCGACCGGACCTCATGATTCCCACGGGGTGAGCTCGCGACGAGCCGTTTGTCCAGATCCTGGACCCTGCGACGGGTACCGGCACCTTCCTTGTCGAGGTCATCGACCTCATCCATCAGCCGGCTGACCGAGAAGTGGGCTGCGGCGGGGGAGCACTCAGGCGGCGCGAAGAGCTCTGGAACGAGTATGTCCCGAGACATCTCCTGCCCAGACTCCATGGCTTCGAGCTGCTGATGGCGCCATATGCCATCGCCCACCTAAAGGTCGGGCTCAAGCTCTTCGAGACTGGCTACCGCTTTGGTAGCGAACGAGCGCGCGCAGAATATACCTCACGAACGCCCTCGATTCAGCGGAGCGTAGCTCGCAAGCGGCGCTCAGTTCACTAATCCCAGCGCCGCCCATGAGGCGCGCGAGGTAAACCGAGTGAGAGCGGCAACGGTTTACGGTCGTCTTCGGTAACCCACCGTATTCGCATTGGTCCGCTAACCTCGAGCCAGATCACCGGCAGATCGTCGAGCCTTACAAGTACGTAGCCGGCGAACGCATTCGCGAGCGGGTGCTTCAGTTCGAGCTGAACATCCAGGACGATTACGTTAAGTTCGTGAGGACCGCAGAGGTTCTTATTCGAGAAGCCGGGATCGGGGTCTGCGGTCTGATCACCAACAACGCCTATCTCGACAGCGCTACCTTTGGGGCCGCGCTTCTCTCTAGCGCAAAGCTACAGCGAGATATTTGTCCTTGACCTCCACGGGAGGTGCCAACGCGCGCGTGGAGAGGCTAGCCGGCGTTCAAGACCGAAACGTCTTTGATATCCAGCAGGGGGTCGCGGTCGCTATCTCCGCGGCTGCCCAACGCTACGGCTGCAAAGGTTCACTACAGCGAGCTCTCTGGAAGCCGTGTAGGAAAAGTACGACTTCCTGACCAGGAAAACCGCAACCAGCGAGCGAGGCGCGTGGTTTGGCCCGGCCCGCCCGACTATTTGATGATAGCCCGCGATGAGACTCTTGCGGCCGAGTATGAGGCCGGAGTCCCGATTGACAAGATGTTCAGCCTCTCAAGTAGTGGCGTCAAGTCGAATCGCGACGGACTGACGATAGCCATCACGGACGACGAGCTGACAAGGCGAATGAATGTGTTCGTGGACGCGGCGCGGAGCGACGTAGATGTCGCGGACGCGCTTGAGCTCGAGGACAAGAAGTACTGGACTGTCGGCGAGGCAAGAGCGCGTCTGACGACGGCGGCTTGGCAAGCAAGCTATACGACGATCACCTACCGACCGTTTGACTCCCGCCGCATTGTGTACCACCCAGCCGTCGTGCACAGCACACGCAAGCCGGTGATGTCCCAACTCGGCAGGGGAGATAATCTGGCGTTGCTGTTGTGCCGGCAGCAAATCGTGCCTGGATTTCACCATGTGTTTATTACGCGCGCGATGTTTGACTGCTGCCTGGTGTCGAACCGCAGCCGCGAGAACACATCAGGGTTCCCGCTGTATAGCGAGAATGGACGCGCACGAGAACCCGACCCTCGGATGGCGAGGAGACGCGGCACTCGAACTTGACTGCTGACGCGCTGACGCTGGTAGCGCCGTTCTCAGAGGCGCAGTATGCCACGCCGGATGAGATCCTCGCGTACGTGTATGCAGTGCTACACAGCCCGGTGTTCCGCAGTCGCTACTCGGGCTTTTTGCGTAGAGACTTCCCTCGGGTGCCACGACCCAGGACGACGGGGCTGTTCGACGCGCTGGCAGAAGTCGGCGCTGAGCTAATTGACCTTCATCTGCTTGAGTCAAGCCGCGGAAAAAAGCGAAACCATCGCGCGATATGTGGGGCCTGGGCGGCCGACGGTAACGCGGCCAGGCTGGTCGGCGGACACAGCGTGGCTGGACGCTGGGGCTGCGAAGAGGGGGAGGCGTCAGCTCCGGGTTCGCTTGGTTTCCATGGCGTCAGTGATGCCGTTTGGCAGTTTCGCGTCGGCGCATACCAGGTCTGTGAGAAGTGGCTCAAGGACCGCAAAGGCCGGACGCTCGCGGATGCCGACATCGCGCACTACAAAAGAATCGTCTTCACCATCTCTGAGACTATTCGACTGATGGACGTGATCGACGAGATCATCGACGGGTGCGGTGGTTGGCCAGCGGCGTTTCTCAGTCCGGGAGGAGGGGCGCCCGCCTTTGACAGCGCCGCCGGAGTGCCTTAGGCCACCGAGCAAGGTGACCGGCTTCTTACCCAGGCGCGCCTGGAGCGCGTCGAGCTGATCGATCAGCTCGGGCGGGAGGTTCTCGAATTTCGAGAGGTACTCGCGGAACTGGGGGAGTCGGGCCTTCCACTCCTGCACGTCGACGCGGAGCAGCTCGGCCATGTGCTCGTCGGACACGTCGAGCCCGGTGGTGTCGATGCCTTCTCCGCCGACCGGCGGGATCACACCGATCGGGGTCTCGCGCCCCGCGCCGTGGCCGGCGCAGCGTGCGAACACCCACGAGAGCACGCGGGAGTTCTCGCCGTAGCCCGGCCACAGGAAGCGGCCGTTCTCGTCCTTTCGGAACCAGTTGACGTAGAAGATCTTCGGCAGAACGGCTCCCTCGCGGCGACCCATCTGCAGCCAGTGCGCGAAGTAGTCGGCCATGTTGTAGCCGCAGAACGGGAGCATCGCGAACGGGTCGAAGCGCAGCTCGCCGACGGTGCCGGCAGCAGCGGCCGTCTTCTCCGAGCTCATCACCGACCCCAGGAACACGCCGTGTCCCAGTCCAGCGCCTCGGTGACCAGCGGGATCACGGTTGAGCGGCGACCGCCGAACAGCATCGCGTCGATCGGCACACCGTTCGGGTCCTCCCACTCGGCTGCGATCGCCGGGTCCTGCGCGGCCGGCGTGGTGAAGCGCGCGTTCGGGTGCGGGATGGCGCGTCGGAGTCCGGCGTCCAGTCGTTGCCGTGCCAGTCGATCAGGTGCGAGGGGTCTCCTTCGTCAGGCCCTCCCACCAGATGTCGCCGTCGTCGGTCTTCGCGCAGTTGGTGAAGATCGTGTTGCTCTCGATCGTGCGGATCGCGTTCGGGTTGGTCTCCTCGCCGGTACCCGGCGCGACGCCGAAGAAGCCGGCCTCGGGGTTGATCGCATACAGGCGCCCGTCGTCGTGGAACTTCATCCACGCGATGTCATCGCCGATCGTCTCGACCGTCCAGCCCTGCAGCGTCGGGATCAGCATCGCGAGGTTGGTCTTGCCGCACGCGCTCGGGAACGCGCCGGTGATGTACTTGACCTGGCCCTCGGGCGAGGTCAGCTTGAGGATCAGCATGTGCTCCGCGAGCCATCCCTCATCGCGCGCCATCACCGAGGCGATGCGCAGCGCGAAGGACTTCTTTCCGAGCAGCGCGTTTCCGCCGTAGCCGGAGCCGTAGGACCAGATCTCGCGGGTAGCCGGGAAGTGCACGATGTACTTGTTCTCCGCGTTGCACGGCCACGGACGTCGCCGGCGCCGCCGCGAGCGGCATCCCCACCGAGTGCAGGCAGGGCACGAAGTCGCCGTGTTCGCCGAGCACGTCGAGCGCGCCCTTGCCCATGCGGGTCATGATCCGCATGTTCACGGCCACGTAGACGGAGTCCGTGAGCTGGACTCCGATGTAGCCGTCGGAGCCCAGCGGGCCCATCGAGAAGGGCACCACGTAGAGCGTGCGCCCCCGCATCGAGCCGGAGAACAGGCCGCTCAGCTTGGCCCCGCATCTCCGTGGGATCGGTCCAGTTGTTCGTCGGGCCCGCTTCGGCCTCGGTCTCGGAGCACATGAACGTGCGGTCCTCGACCCTCGCCACGTCGCCGGGGTCGGACAGCGCGAGGTAGGAGTTCGGGCGCTCGGCGTCCGAGAGCTTCTCGAACGTCCCCGCGTCAACGAGCGTTCGGCAGAGCGGCCGTACTCCTCGGCAGATCCGTCGCACCAGTGGATCCCGCTCGGGCTCGGTGAGCGCCGCCACCTCCTGCACCCAGGCCAGCAGCCGATCGTTCTTGGTGGGGGGCGGGGACGGTCGTGCTCATGATCGGGGCGGCTCCTCGGTTCGTGGGCAGTTCGGTGCGCGTTCAGCGGCGCTGCGGCCGGGCCAATATTGGCTCCGGGAAACAGAAAAACGCCCTCCGCGGGCGATCAGGAAAGCCTACCGCAGTCCTCAACCTCCAGCCCGACGTCGGGGCGATCGCTTGCGAAGGCGCAGGTGGCTATCGAGAGTTGCGCAATGGTGCGCTTTAAGCGGTACCGAGGATCCCTCTAGGCTGAAGGAGTGATGAGTCGCTGGGCGCGTGCCGCTGAAGATGCTCGCGACCGCATCGTGCGTCTCCGGGGGTGTTGGGTCGCTCACGTCGGCGGCGCGTGCCGGCGTGCAGGGCGCTTCGGCGAGTGGCGAGAGTACCGTGGACTCAAGGCCCTCGCGGCAGCCGGAGCGGCGGCTGCGCGACGGGGCGTTCGCCCACTTTCAGAACAGCTCGGGCGAACCAGAGCTTCGGTACGCGTCGGTCATGTTCTGGGACCTATTGGGAATATCGGCGATGTCGCTGGCGTCCGAGGAGGCCTCGCTAGGGCATCTTCGCTCGACGAGAATGGCCGTATTGGAAGCATGCGAGCGCGCGAGCACAGAGGGCGAACAGCTGCGTTGCTGCTCGACTTGGTTTACCGACAACGTCGTGCTTGCGACGCCCATCATGGAATCGCAGGACCTTGAGAACACCCTTGGTCGCGACGTTCGTCGACGCGGCGTACATGCAGCTCTACGTGCTCCGGGCAGGTTACCTCGCGCGCGGTGCAATCAGTTTCGGGCTGCACTACATGGACGACACGTTTGTATTCGGGCCCGCGCTGATCGAAGCCCACAAGCTCGAGGAGGACAAGGGTGGACCGAGGTGGCCGTGCGTGGCCGTGACCGCTGAAGTCGCGGAGCTGAGTCGTGAAATGGGGCGTAGCTACTACGGGAGCGTCGAGACCAGCCCGTTTGTAAGGGAGCTAATGGTCGAACCCCAACCGGCAGAGTGTTCGTGGACCATCTCGGGATTTGGCTTGACGAGGAGGAAGACCCCCGGATGCTTGAGTATTGGCTGCCGCGATACAGCGCCATGATCCGCCGAAAGGTGAGGGAGTACTCGGAGGACAGTCGCGTGGGCGAAAAGTGGCGCTGGCTCGCGGACTACCACGACCACTCGCTCAGGCTGCGGAACCTAAACCGTCGCAGGTTCATCACGGGGCTAGCGGCACAGCACTCCTTTTCGACGCTCGTCTAACCCGCCGTGCGCTCGCTTGCGCCTATCAGCTCAGCGACCTGCCGCGGTGTGAGCAGACGGGCAGATGCGTCCGACTTGAGACTGATACTGGCGCAATGGGCTCCATACAGGACCATAGACTCCTCGACGAAGCAAGAAAAATGCGGCCGACTTTTCGGCTCGACACGCCTGAAACGGTGCGGAAACCTTCACGGTGCACGCGGTTCTGTCCTTGACGTGTTCTCGGGCTTAGGCTCAACGCTGGACCTCGGGGGATTCGGCCTTTCGGCGGCGAGGGCTGGTACGGGGACAACAGCCAGACCAGCGTCCGGGGGCTGTGCTCGGCAGCCGGTGGTCTCCCAGCAGGATCAGCTCCCGCGCTGGTGTGGGCGATCTCGCCTGCGCAGCCGCGAGCTGATGGTTCCCGGCTATCACTATCCCGCCGTGGCCCTCGCGCCTGGCGACGATCGGCTTCCGTTGCCCGAACGTGGCGTAGCTTCTAGCAATCGCAACGACATCGCCGTGTCGCGGGTTGCGCGGCAGGGGGCGCAGCCGGTCGATCGGGACCGCGAGCGGTTCGAGATCGGCAGCAATGTTCCGCCCCGGCCCGCTGTCCGGATCGTCGCTGATGCTGGGTGCCGTGCCGCTAAGCAAGGTTTCCTCCTCGAACAAATATACGAACATAGGTTCGCATCCGGAGGGGCGGATCGAAAGCACGGCCCGCTGCGGGTCATGCCAACGTCTTATCTGGCCGATAGGCTTGTGACCTAGCATGTGATCTATGAGCCCTGGACCAGACATACCGACGGTAGATCACGAAGTCTTCCCGAACCCTCCGCTGAAGGCGATGCTCGGGCAAGTTCGCTTTCCCCCGATCCTCCGAATCACCGATGTGCCGTCCTTGATCCCTTTCCAGGACGCGATTCGCAGCGAGTTTCCGACGCTGACGCAAGAGCGGCAGGTGAGCTTCGTGCTTGGGCCCGGGGCGCCGGATGCATCAACCCAACCGGTCTTTCGGTTCTCCACGAGCGACGGAGCCTGGAGCGCTGTGCTCGGAACCGAAGTCCTGACCCTTGAAGCCCGACGTTGCGGTGCGCTACACAAGCTACGCGGAGTTCATCGAGCGCTTCCAGCTTCTCTGGCAGGCGACGCTCGACCACTTCGGGCCAACACAAGTCTTGCGCCAAGGTCTCCGCTACGTCGACCACTTTGAGTCCCAACGTCTGCAGCGGAGTGGGTATCTGTGGATCAACCCGGAGCTGCTGGGCCCGCTGTTAGGCGCATTTGGGAGTGGGGTCCGGCAGTCTGTTAGTGAGCTGCAGTTCCCTCAAGACGATGGAGTGCTCGTCTTTAAGCACGGCCTCGTGCCGCTGGGCCCACAAGCAAACATGGGCTACCTCCTCGACTTCGACTCCTTCACGGAGGACCCGGGTGAGCCAGACCCCTGCTCGGTGACCGCGCGTTTCGACCGCTACCACGACCTCATTTATCGCTTCTTTCGATGGTGTCTAGCGGACGACGCGATGGCGGAGATACGTCGTGCCGATTGACGCTGTTCTCGGGGGAATCTCCACCCCCGCCGCCGTCGTTCAAATCGTTCGGCTACTCCGACAAATGCCAAGTGGTCGTGCGCAAGGGTGGCGAGGTTCTCGATGTGCTGGAGGCCCCGCTGTCGTCGTACCTGCTTCCGGACCTATCGGACGCCTATAGGTTCAAAGGGAGTGCCCGGGGCCTGCTCGGTGCGGGGACCACGCAGGACCTCGAGCAGCGCCTGCGGACTTCGTGATCCTAAATTCCGACGCACCGGGCGGGGCGATCTTTGTGGACTTCAAGACAAGGAGCGCGCCTGCGTCGGCCGCAGAAACGTATGCGAGTGGCCGCTGCTCGGCTCTAGACGTGGTGAGTGGAGCCGGCTGATTGTGGGCATGACGGATGCGGCCGCGGGTGCGGCCTCAGGCACGGTAATCGGAGGATTTGGCCCGCCAACACAAACGTCGGAGCTATCCGCCGAACTCGCCCGTGGTCTCGTAGGGCATCGGCGTTCCGAGCGGCACGTCGGTCGAACTCGAGCTGACGTGTCAGTGGTTGACATCGCCTCACGCATCGCCGCGCTTAGCGAATTGGGGGATCAGCGACTTAGTGATGTGTTTCGCGTGGAGAGAGAGACCTTCTGTCGATGGCGCAACGGTGTACTCGCCAACCCTCGCGATTCGAATCGGCGCCGCTTGGGGCTGGTCCTCAGGCTGTTTGAGGACCTCGCTAGCCATCAGATAAACGTCAAGGACTGGATGCTCAACCAAACGGACCCCAGCGGACGCACTCCCTACGAGCTCTTGGTCGCCGGAGGCTTCGAGGAGGTCGCGTACCTCGCGAGTACAGCGGGCATCCAGCCGGTAACCCGTGACGTCCGACTTGCTGCACCTGTCGAAGTGGAGCCGCTACGTTTCGGCGACGACGACGTGTGGGAGCCTCAGGACGACGGCGATGAGTAGCAATGGACTATCCGGCGACGCCATACCTCTACTCCGGTGCCGCGCACGTAGGGCCACATCGCCCCCTTTCTCAGGGCGATGTCTTTGAAGGCATCCCCCTAGTCGGACCCGCTCAACCGGATGAGAGGCAAGAGGGCACCTGGAGGTGACCAAGCCCCGGACGGGCCGAAACGCTCTGGGGCTGTTCGTGACCCATCCGTGCGCCTCGAGGTCGAAAGCGACCCACGACCTAGCCACGATTGTGTCGATCGCTCCTGTCGTACGCTGTCCGCGAGAGTGGCAACGCCCATGGGAGGGTTGGTATGAGTACTTCCCGCTGCCACACCTCCGGGACGGCGCGGACTACGTGGCGAAGCTCGGCGAGGTGTGCCCTGTGCCTGCTGCGGCACTAAGCGGTCGACGAATCGCCTGTCTGAACGAGGACGGCCTCAAGGCGAGTATCACCTTCTCGCCATGAACTCGCTTCGCTTTCCGGAGACGCCCCTTCACTACGAGACGGAGGCAGCGCGGCTCACAAACGAGATCACGCTTTGGGAGGAGTGGGCGCGACGACACGGGGCTGAGGATGGCTTTCAGCTCTGGCTTGACGGCGACTTCGCGGGCCAGGCTCTCGAAGACGGTGACGGGAACGTCATCCGGAGTCGGCAGAGCCGACTGGCCGGACGCGTCGCGAAGTCCTCGGTGTGGAACCGCGAGGAGCTCGCGGCCGAACTCTCTAGCAGCACCCACGAGACCTAGCACCTGTTCGACTCCCGTTGCACGCTCGATAGCCGGGTAGCGTCTCGCTGCCCGGCGTTCCGGGATGCGTCTCGCTGGGCAGCAGTTGGGCAGCAGGGCTAGTTCCAGTGCCGACTCGGCGGTCGAACTGGGAGACGCTCTCGCGAGAAACCGACACTTTGCAGGTCTTTCCTTCATGGAGCCAACCGGGATCGAACCGGTGACCTCCTGCTTGCAAAGCAAGACTCATGGCGCGCCGCGCGACCTAGCTGCCCCGCCAGCGGAGTCGGCCCTCACGACGTTGGGGATGGCGAGCGGGGGTCGAGCGCGGCGGCTTCGAGGACGCCCCCGAACTCGGCGGTGATCCGCGATCGGCGCATCGCGCGCCTGCGCCCGTCGGCGATCTCCCGCACGTACACGGCCCGCGTGACGTTGCCGTCTCGATGCCCGAGCAGGAAGGCGACCTCGTCGATGGACTCGCCGGCGAGCAGCGCTCGGCTTGCGACCGTGTGGCGAAACGAGTGCATCGACGGGACCGCTCCGCGTGGGACCGGCGTCGGCTCGCCGTCCTCGTCGCACTCGTGGAGGATCGGGAACGTCGGGCGACCGAGCTCGTCCCGCGCGCGTGTCTGGGCGGCCCTGAGCGCTCGAGCGACGTTGCGCTGGCCGAGCGGGCGTCCGCTGCGGGTCGCGAACACGTAGTCGTCGGGCTGGTGCTCGCCGGCTCGAGTCGGTGGCGGTGCGAGCAGGACGGCGAGCTCGCGCGGGATCGGCACGGTGCGCGCGGAGCCGGCGGTCTTGCTTGGTGCCCGGATGCCCTTTGCGGTCCACCTGCCAGCTGAACTCGACCTCCGCGTCTTCGAGGTCGGCGATGCGGATGTCGGCCCACGTCAGCCCGCACAGCTCGGACACGCGCGCACCGGTCAGCGCGGCGAGCGTGAACATCGTCCTGTAGGGCTCGGTGGCCGCCGCGATGGTCTGCTCGAGCTGTGCGCCCTCGAAGATGGGGTGGCGCTGGCCGTGTGCGAGCTTCGGCCGCTCGGAGGCGAGCATCATCGCCGTGGGGGTCGTTCCGGCCCAGCCGAGGCGCCGGGCGGCGTACTTGTAGATGCGCGCCGTGACTCCGAGCACGACCGCGATCGTTGCCTCGCTCTTGCCTTCGGCACGCAGTTCGCGCACGAGCACGGCCAGGTCCTCCGCGTCGATGTCGTCCAGGCGTCGTGGCGGCGTAGCGCGGGCGAAGATGACGGTCAACCGCGTTGCGGTATCCGGCCTGCGTCGATGCGCGCAGGTCGGCCACCGGCCCGGCGAGCCAGATATCGGCCGCCTCGGCGAAGCCGAGGCGCGGGTTCGGGGCGACACGCTCGCCGCGGCCGCGGCTGGCGAGCAGCTCGTCGCGCAGCGCGCGCGCGGCCGTGATGCCTCCGTCGACGGTTCGCCAGCGCTGCACGCCGTCGCCGTCCTTCAGGCCGACCTCGAACACGCCGGTCGGGCGCCGGTAGATGTTGCGCTCGACGCGTACGCGTCGAGCAGTAGCTTTTGGCTTGCTCATGGAGCTAGTCCTCCTTGGGCCACGCCCCCGGCTGTTCGCGCAGCGCGGGGGCACCTTGTGTATGTGCAGGCACATTCTAGTTGCTGCGCGACGTTCGCGACCAGTAATCTCATGCTCCGCGCGTGTGCGAAACCAAGCGACCAGTCCGCGATTCTCGAACGAGGATCGTGCTGCATCAGGCAGTCCGTCCCGTACCGGCCCGCAGGGCCCCCATACAGCCGCAGCGAACCCGTCACAGCGACCGTAAGGGACAGAGCACGACCGCCCGTGCCTCACTTCGCGTCCTGGAGGTCGTGCTCGTGCTGTGCGCATGACCGTAGCATCGATCCCTCGCCGGCCTCAGAGAGGGCTGTTGAGGACGATCCCGAGCGCCGCCTACGTGCCCGATCCGGGAGCAGGAGCCCGCCCGCACGCGCCGCTCGGCTCGCTCGCCTTGACATGGCCGCGACGTGGTCTTGCCTTTGAAATCAAGTCGGCATGGGTCCCCACCAGTACGGATCCGATCTTTACGCGCTTTCCAGAGCGGATCTCCTTCCCGCACTTGCGCTCCTCGATTTCCTGCTCGCGTCTTCTCTTGAGATAACATGCGTGGCCGAGCGCTTCGGTTCGCTCTAGCGATTCTCGATCCCTCTGTTCGTTCCGATTCGACCTCGCGCGCATCAGCTGCTTTCTGTTCATCGGCCCGGAGCAGGCTCTCTCTCACCTTGGCTTTCTCGGCCCCAATCTTGTCCTTGTTCGTCGGCCCTGCCGTTGCTCTGCTGAGTTCACGGCGCCGCGCCCCGCAGCCGCCCGCGAGGATGCTGCACCTCGCCGGAGCGCTGCGCACGGTGACGGGCGGCGGAGCTGGCTCTTGAGATACTCCCAGGCGGTGCGGCCGTCCGCGTTCTTCTCAAGCTTCATAGCCGCCCGGTAAGAAGTGTTCGAGGGTCCGTGACGCGAACCCCTCCGTGATTGCGAGATACCGCCAAGAGTTGGGGCGGGCCGCCCTCACGCGCTCTCTCAAAGCCGGTGTAGTAGTTCTGCCTGCTCGCGGTAGGGAAGTTGGCTCGGCGTCAGGTGGCGACGCAGCGGAGGCGGAACGAAATCGTCAGATATGCGGGGGCGATCGTCGAGGGTTTGCGCTCCGCTCTCCGTCGTCCCCTACCTCCCGGGTCCTCTCGACCCCGGATCCAGCGATGACGCGGCGGGGCTGCCACCAGCCGAGCGTGGATGAGGCGGCCATAACGCTCCTCGATGATCACCGCTTCCGGACGCCTGTCCGCGTTCCTCTCAAGGCTCGACGCTGGAGCTCCAGAAATATTCGAGAGTGCGCCGAGAAATGCCCCTCCTCCAGGGCGAGCTGCGGCCAGCTCCTTGGATATTCCTGCTGCCGCCCAGACTGCAGCCGTTCGAAGAGGACCGCTTTGTCGACGAGCGACATCTGGCTGGGAGTAATGGTGCGCCGCGGGTAAAGCGCGGCAGTATCTGTAGTCATGCAGACGACCTTACGCCCGCGATCCTTACGTACTGCCTATCGGCCTGAACTACCATCTACCTAGGAGCGAGCAGCGCCACACCCAACGGGCGCGGTGCTTCCCCAAGCCTTCGCTGACCGCGGACAGATCTGACAACAGACAGATGCAACACTTCACAGCAATCGTCGAGGAAATCGGCGTGTCGGCGCCGGAGCGACTGGCTCCCGGAGAGCCACAGACCCCCCCCATGGAATGCCGCAACAATGTTGCGGGCAGAGACTTGTTGCGGCATTGCCTTTACCCGGCGACCACGGAGCCGTCGTTGCGCTGGCCAAGACGCCCTATGGGCCGCACGTGAGAGAGCGCCGGCGCGTGGCGAGGCGGCAAGCTCCGAGGCGAGCAATACAAGCCTGCGCGGCCCCTGCGCTCCCCGGAACGAAAGACGGTTCCGACGGGCTGAGTACTGCCGCAGGGCACGGCGGCGCTTCAGCGACCGTCGTACCGCGAGACCCGAAACACCGTGATCCGCGGGCCCTTCCCCGAAGCCCAGCATCGGACTCGAACCGATGACCCCTTCCTTACCATGGAAGTGCTCTACCAACTGAGCTAGCTGGGCGGACGCGAAACAGGACTCTAGCGCGCCGATCGCGTTCGAGCGGCCGGGTGCAGAGCTCCCTGCCGGAGGCCAGCCCGCCCCTGATGGGCCGCGGGTTCTCGGCGCCGTGATCGAGCGCTGCTGGGGCCAACATGCCGAATTCTCGATCGCGTCTCCTCCCCGCAGGCAGCCGAGATGACGAAGCTGTTTGAGCAAACCCTCGGGACGGGCAGCATCGCGCCCGCCTTCGGATGGCGGACGCCCAACATGGGCTCTAGCTCGCCCGGTGAGCTGCCAGGTCTACGCCTCGACGTAGCGCAGCTCGAGCCGGCCGATGCCGATTAGGTCACCGTCGTACAGATCGGCGTGCTCGACTCGCCGGCCGTTCACGAACGTGCCGTTCAAGCTCCGGTCGTCGAGGATTCGGGCGCGCGGCCCGCGCGAGATGACGATCGCGTGGCGGCGTGAAACCGAGTTGTGGTCCAGGCGGATATCGGCGCTCAGGCCGCGGCCGATGTGCAGCGCATCAGGGCTCAGCGGAATCAGCAGGTCCTGCGTTGGACCCTGCACGAGGATGTAGCGGCCCGGTGCGCTCGGCTCGACGGCCCTGGCGCGGCGGCGCTCGCGGCTGTTGAAGCATGAGAGCGGATCGAACCGCTCGGTCAGCGCGTCACTAGGTGAGGCGGTGAGCATGACGGGGCTGGTGTTCATTGCTGTCTCGCTTTCGCTTGTCAGCGTTCCCTGGTCTTCGGGGTCTCCCTCGAGTCTGCCCGTCGAGCCTCACGGGCGGGTAAGGCCGCCATAAAAGCTTGCGAGCCATTCGGGCGCCCTCGACTCGCTCACACCGAGGCCGACCGCGAGGGCAACGAGGTCATCGCGCGCGTTGCGCACCTTGCCGGGTTCGCACCGTTCGCGCGGGCGGCTCGAGCGCAGCTCGCGGTTTCGCGGCGGTGCAACGCACGCGCCTCGTGGGGGCGCTTACGAGCGGCGGATTCCACATCGACCGTGACCGTCGAAGCCGAACGCCCGGGCTCCCGGCGCTTCACAACACTCGCCCAGGTGCTCACGGACGACCGCGGCTACTGCACCTGTACTGCACCGTCTGCGCCGGCCGCTGGCGTGTGCGGTGGACCAGTCCCGCAGGCAACGTGTATCTGGGTCCGCCACGCGGGCGTACTAGCCCCTCGGCCCACCGGGCAGGAGAGATGCTCTGGTGGGATGATCGACGTTCGTGGGCGTCGCTCGAGTTCGCGCGCCCTTCGACAAACAAGGGGGTTAGAAGATGATCTCGGGTGTTCGCAGGCATTTGAGCTACGCGAACGTCGCTGCGACCATGGCGCTGGTCCTCGCTATGGGTGGCAGCGCAGTTGCTGCTAGGCACTACCTCATCACGTCGACGAATCAGATCAGCCCGAAAGTCCTGAAGAAGCTCAGGGGCACCAACGGCAAGGCGGGCACGGCGGGCCTTACGGGCGCTACGGGCCCGCAAGGCAAGGAAGGCGTCGCGGGCGCCAACGGCGCAACGAGCGTCGTTGTCCGCACCGCTGAAGTCACCGTCGAAACAGGGAAGAGCGATGCCGTCACGGCGAGCTGCAACCCGGGCGAGCGGGCTACCGGAGGCGGCGTGGAGACCGGCACGGGCAGCTTCAAGAACGTGTGGTCTCCGATACCCGGCGGTAAGCCGGTGCCGGCTGAACCGGGACTCACGCCCACAGGCTGGCGAGGCTACTGGCTCAATGAATCCGGCTCGACCGACACGTTCCACGTCTATGTGGTCTGCGCCGCTCCCTAGTTTCACCGCGCG
The DNA here is from genome assembly GCA_963826345.1 of uncultured Solirubrobacteraceae bacterium. Taxonomy (GTDB): domain Bacteria; phylum Actinomycetota; class Thermoleophilia; order Solirubrobacterales; family Solirubrobacteraceae; genus Palsa-744. The sequence goes on along the minus strand of CAWGWU010000010.1, from coordinate 211,355 downwards.
GGAGCACGCGCGCCAAGACGAGCTGTGCTTTCCGGCCCGCCTCCTCGTCAGCGTCGCCCGAGGCTAGCCTGCCGCGTGATGGACGACCCGTTCGAGCTGAGCCGCTTTGAGATTGCGCAGAACGCCGGCGGAGCCTACGACGGCCGCCGTCTCCGAGCTGCGCGCCGGCCGCAAGACGGAGCCACTGGATCTGGTTCGTGTTCCCGCAGATCGCCGGCCTCGGTCAGAGCTCTATCTCCCGGGCCTACGCCATCTCCTCGCTCGGGGAGGCGGCGGCCTACCTCAGCCACCCGGTCCTCGGCCGGCGGCTGCTCGACTGCGCGCGCATCGTCGCCGAGACGCCGGACCGCAGCGCAGAGGAGATCTTCGGCGCAGTCGACGCGATCAAGCTCCGCTCGTCGATGACGCTGTTCGCCCGCGTCGGCGCGGATGACGTCTTCCGTGAAGTCCTGGAGCGGTACTTCGACGGGGTCCCTGATCCGGAAACCGAGAGGCTGCTCGCGAGCCGGGGGCTGACCGCGCGAACAGCGGCTATTCAGACGCCGTCACGGTGGTGACGGGTAGCCCGAGGCCCGAGATCTTGCTCGGCAGGTCGAGCTTCAGCCAGCGCGAGAGTTTCGGTGAGAGCGTGGAGATGATCACCTCGTCGAAGCCGCGCAGGTTGATCGCGTCCTGCACCGCGGCGCTCGGGTCGGCGTTGCCGATGATCCCCTCAACCGGGCGAGCCGGCCGCCTGCGTGAGCTTCGGAACGGCCTCATCGCAGAGTCTGCTGCGCGTCCGCGGGGTCGTGGTCCTCGGGGTCGGCGAGCCTCTCAAGGCCATGGGCGGGGTTTGGCACCAGCAGCGTGAAGCTGCACGGCCCGCGCTGGGCCCGCGCCCTGACGGCGTCCAGCAGTGGCTGTGTCGCCGCGGTGCTGTGTGCGACGACGAGAACCCTGGCCGAGTCCTGCTCTGCGGTCATGGCTGGACCTCCTTCTCGATGCTCCCTGATGGCTAGTGTGTCGCCGGTGAAGGTTCAGGTCAATACGCACGCCGTAGAGATCCGGTTCTCGTGGTGGGAGAAGGCTCGCGGGCCTGCTTGGCAACGTCACCGTGCCCCGTTCGGAGATCTCGAATGTCGAGGTGATCGACGACGGGATGGCGCTCGCGCTGCGCTCGGGGATGAAAGCCGGCCTGCGGCTGCCTGGGGTGATCTACCTCGCGCGTACGATCCGCCTTGATGAACTGTTCGCGGTCCGCAGGAACATCCCGGCGCTCTCGTTCTCGGTCGCCGGCGAGGGGAAGCTGCGGCGTGTGATCGTCAGCGCTCCTGACGCGAAGGAGCTCGCCGAGGCGCTGCGCTCCTAGCTCTGGGCTTCGGCCTTGCGCAGGCCGCGCAGCATCCAGATCCCGAACAGGAGGATCAGCGCGAAGGCACACCCGTAGGCGAGCGCCGTCTGGTCGTGCACGCCGGAGATCAGGCCGCGGCCGGCCTGCAGGAACGCGGTCGCGGGGTTGTAGCTCGCGACGCTGTGGATCCAGCCCTTCAGCAGAGCGATCGGCACGTAGACGGGGGCGAGGAACAGGATCAGGAAGACGGGGGTCTGCATCAGCGGGCCGGCCTGGATCGAGCGGAAGCGGAACGCGACGCCCGCAGCCCAGCCGTAGCCGACGAGCGTCAGCAGGAACGCGAGTCCGTAGAGGCCGAAGATGTCCACGCCGCTGCCGGTCATCCGCATGCCCGATATGAGCGCGACGACGGTGATCAGCGTCATCGTGATCGCCGCGCGCGTGAGACCGACGAACGCGTAGCCGAGGGCGATGCCGCGCCGGTCCTCGGCGGCGAGCATCAGCCGGCGGGCGAAGCCGCTCTCGAAGTCGATCGCGACCGTGAAGCCGGTGAACAGCCCCGCGAACATCGAGGACTGGCACAGCACGAAGACGAACTGGAACGCGGTGTAGCCGGCGGGGAACGTGAAGCCCGGGATGTGGCCGAGCGCCGACAGGCCTCCGGCGAAGCTCGCGAAGAAGATCAGCGGGAACAGGAGCGAGGGCACGAACAGGTCGGGCCGGCGCACGTAGGTGTGGATCGATCGCCACGCGATCGCGTTCGCGACCCGCCAGATGCTACGCGTGCTTTGGGGAGCGCGGGAAGGTGGGGGGAGACGGCGCTCATGTGCGCTGCATCCTGGTTCGCATCGTGCGGTCGACCGCGAACAGCGCGAGCGCGAGAATCGCGAACGCGACCGCGAAGCCCCGGATCAGCGCGGCGCTGTCCCAGCCGAAGATGTAGAGGCTGCGGAACGCCTCGATCAGGTAGCTGACCGGGTTCCAGGTCGCGACGGTGTGAAACCAGCCGGTGTTCAGCAGGTTGCGCGGGAGGTTGCTCGAGGACAGGAAGATGAACATGAAGAACAGCGGGAACAGGCCCTGCACCGCCTCGCCGGATCCCGTCCGCAGGGCCGCCGCGCAGCCGATCGCCCCGAACGCGACGGCGGTCAGCGACCCGAGGATCAGGATCACGAAGACGCCGCCGAGGCCGGCGTCCAGGTGCGCGCCCGCGATCAGCCCGATCAGCATGTAGACCGCTGACTGCATGCACGCCGAGGATCGCCACGCCCACCAGCAGCCCCGCGATCAGCGACACCCGCCGCAGCGGGGTGAGGGCGAGGCGGTTGAAGAAGCCGTTCTCGATGTCCTCCGCGAGGTTCGTGCCGGTGTTGATGAGGGAGAACATCGCTCCCTGGATGAACGCGACGGCGATCGCGAAGGAGATGTAGGAGTCTGTCGGGAAGCCCGGCAGGTTGCGTGACGGCCTTCAGGCCGCTCGCGTTGACCGCGAGCAGGATCACTGGGAAGAAGACGATCGGGAACAGCTGGAACGGCTGGCGCAGTGTCTTCAGGGTCGAGCGCCTCGCGAGTGCCCTGATCTGGTTGAACAGGCTGCTGCTCATGCTCCCGCGGGCACCTCGTCGCCGGCCTGCTCCTCCGCGTCGCCGTCCTCGTCCGCGCCGCCCTCGAGCGAGCGGCCGGTCTTCGCGAGGAACACGTCGTCGAGTGTCGGCGTGTGCAGGCGAAGGTCCGCGATCGGGATGCCCTCCGCGTCGATCGCGCGCACGATCTCGGCGAGGTCCCCGACGCCCTCCGGCAGGCGTGCGGCGACGCCCTTCGGGGAGGCGGCGGCCTCCTCGCCGAAGCGGCGAGCACCTCACGCAGGCGCGCGGTGTCGCCCGGGTCCTGCGGGATCGCCTCGACGCTCGGCCTGCCGATCGCTGCCTTCAGCTCGGCGGGGGTGCCCTCGGCGACGATCTTGCCCTTGTCGATGATCCCGACGCGGTCCGCGAGCACGTCCGCCTCCTCGAGGTACTGCGTGGTCAGGAACACGGTCACGCCCTCGCCGGCGAGCCTGCGCACCTCCTCCCACAGAGCGGCGCGGCTCTGCGGGTCAAGACCGGTGGTGGGCTCGTCCAGGAACAGCAGCCTGGGCCGGTGCACGAGCGCGAGCGCGAGGTCAAGGCGCCGCTTCATGCCGCCGGAGTAGCCGCCGACCTTGCGGTCCGCGGCGTTCGTGAGGCCGACGCGGGCGAGCAGTTCCGTGCCGCGCCTGTCCGTCTCGGCGCGGTCGATGCCGTGCAGCGAGCTCTGCAGGCGCATGTGCTCGCGCCCGGTCAGGAACGGGTCCAGGGCGGACTCCTGCAGCGACGCTCCGATCGCGCGGCGCACCTCCGGGCCCTGCTTTGCGACGTCCAGCCCGGCGACGGTCGCGGTGCCGGCGGTGGGGGGGAGCAGAGTTGTCAGCACGAGCACGGTCGTGGACTTGCCGGCGCCGTTGGGTCCGAGGAAACCGTAGATCTCGCCGGGCGCGACGCTCAGGTCGATGCCGTCGACGGCGCGCACGCCCCCCTTGAAGTCGCGGACGAGCCCGCGCACCTCGATGCCGTTGTTCCCATCCCGCGTCTCTGCGCTCATGCGGGCAGGTGATAGCAGCGGCGGACGCGGATCAGAGAAGCGACGCCGGCTCCCGCCGCCGCGGGCGCGGATCAGTACGGGTTCTTGGGCGAGCGGTCCTCTGAGAGCGACGGGCGCGAGCGCGCGATCAGGAGCTCGATCGCGTCGGCGAGGTGGATCGGTTCGATGTTGCGGTCCCCGCGCCCCACGCTCAGTTTGTGGGCCTCGATCAGCACGTCGGAGTGCATGTGGCCGAACGGCGGCTCGAAGCGGTAGGAGGCGAGCTCGATCGTGAGCCCGAGCGGGTCGTTGAAGTAGATCGAGTCCATGAACCCGCGGTCCTTGACGCCGGTGTGCGTGATCCCGCGCTCGTCCAGGCGCTCGACGGCCTGCAGGAAGCTCGCGCGCGAGAGCGACAGTGCGATGTGATGCACGCAGCCCGGGTCGGTGGGCGTCCGCTCAGGATCCGGGATGCGCTCCTCGTTCGTGAAGATCGTGATCAGGCGCCCGTCGCCCGGGTCGAAATAGAGGTGGCTCTCGGCGGCGTTGTCGAGGTTGGGCTGCTCGAAGACGAACGGCATCCCGAGCAGCCCCTCCCAGAAGTCGATCGACGTCTGCCTGTCGGCTCCGACGATCGTGATGTGGTGCAGTCCCTCGCTCTGCAGCTTTCGCATCAGGTGCCTTCCCGGGGTTCGGCGCAGGTCAGTGCGCGTACGCGGTGAACGTGATGGTGCCCGGCCCGCAGGTCGAGGTGAATTTGCCGGTCGCCTTCTGCGAGAGCACGATCGTGCCCTTCGCCGCCTTTGATTTCGTGAAGACCCCGGTGACGTTCGTGGTCGTCGTGGTCTTGTTGCCGAACGAGGTGTACGAGAACGTGGCGCCCTTGACCGAGAAGTGGCCGCCCGCAGTGACCTTCACCGTGCCGACCTTGATGATCGCGCCCGGCTGGGTGTAGTAGTCGATGCCGGGCCGGAAGCCCCCGGCCCCGAAGCAGCCGAAGCTTGAGTACTGGAAGCCGGTGAGAGACTTGCCGTTGCTCGCGACCTTGAAGGACACGGGTGCGACGAACCCGTTGATCACGGCCCCGGTGATCTTGCCTTTGAAGCTGGCGCCGTGCTTGGGTAGCGCGCCGAGCGCGACGGCAGAGCTCGCGAGCAGCGCCGCGGATGCGACGACGGCCGCGGTGCGCCAGCGAGGCGCGCGAAGGTCGAGGGTTCTCGGAGCTGCTCTCATGGTCATCGCCTCCTGTTGGACCGGTTGCCCCGTCCGCGGCCATCCGGGCCGCCGGGGGGGCCGCACACTTCCGGGAGCAGCCTTGCCCTCGCTGTCGATAAGCCTAATGGACGCGGTGCGGCTCCGAGCGCTCGCCCGGCGCCGCTGCCTGAGCTAGCCGGGGAATGGTTCCGGCTGGCGGGAGCCGGCGACGTAGCTCTCCTCGGGCTCGAGCATCTGGCGGACCTGTGCGCGCAGCTCCGGGGTGTCCTGGTGGCCGTGGACGTCCGCGGCGTGCATCGCGGCCGCGCCGACGACCTCCTCTTCCTCGCCGATGATCGTCAGCGAGCAGTTGCTGTCGCTCTCAAAGCGGCGGCAGTCAGCGATCATGCGTCCCATGGTCTCTCCTCGTCTCTCAGATTGCAGCGGCGGCATCCCCAAGCGCCCGGTGCCTGAACGCGCGAAGATCCGCCCACTCACGGCCAGAGTCCTCCACGCCGCAGGTCATTGTCAATCGCGACGGCTGACCCGTTCGGTGCAGCGGCGCCGTCGGCTTGCGGGCCCCGCCAGGTGCGGGCGATGACGCTGCCGATGGATGACGTCGGTGCGGGGCCGGCGGTGATTCTTCTCCACACCGGCATCACCGACCGGACGATGTGGAGCGAGCATCTGCCCGCGATCGCACAGGCGGGCATGCGCGCGATCGCAATGGACCTGCCCGGCTACGGCGAGGCGCCCGTTGCCGCGGGCCAGGATGCGCCCTGGGAGGACGTGATGCAGACCATGGACGCACAGGGGATCGAGAGCGCCGCGATCGTCGGGTGCTCGTTCGGCGGCGCGATCGCCCAGCGCATCGCGGCCATCGCTCCGGGCCGCGTGAGCTCTCTTGCGCTCGTCTCCTCTCCGGCGAGCGGCATCGAGCCTTCCAAGCGGCTGCTCGACGCTTGGGAAGCGGAGGAGGACGCGCTCGAAGCCGGCGACATGGACGCCGCCGTGCGCGCGGTCCTCGATGCGTGGCTGCTCCCTGGTGCCGCGGGGGATCTGCGCGAGCGGGTGGCGCTGATGCAGCGCCGCGCGTTCGAGCTGCAGGCGAATGCGCCGCCGGCGCAGGAGGGACCCGACCCGCTCAGCAGTAACCTGAAGGCGCTGTCGGCATACGACGGGCCCGCGCTGGTGGCCGTCGGGGAGCACGACATGCCCGACTTCCTGGCTGCGGCCGACCGCCTGGCGCTCGCCCTCGGCCTCGCTGAGAAGACGATCATCCCCGGGGCAGGGCACCTCGCCCCGCTCGAGCAGCCGCGCGCGTTTCGCGAGCTGCTGCTCGGATTCCTCGCGGGCTAGGGGGGGCATGCGCGCGCAGCACCCGGCCGGTGTTGAGCATGACTCCCGCTAGCGTGCCGCGTGTGGCAGCGCAGATCGACTACCGCGGGCTGCTGCCCGGCGACGTGGAGGCGGTGGCGCGGCTGATCTCAGAGGGCTTTGAGGGCTACCGCGGGTTCGCGCCCGCCGGCTGGGAGCCACCGGCGCTGGAGCAGGAGACGCAGACGCTCGAGCTCTGGGTGCGCGACCAGGACTTCTGGGGCGAGCTCGCGTTCGAGGGAGAGGAACTCGTCGGGCACGCAGCGTTCCTGCCCGCGAGCAGGCATCGATCGCGTCCGGTGAGCGACCGGAGGCTCAGCCATCTCTCATACCTGTTCGTGACGCCGTCGAGGTGGGGGTCGGGCACGGCGCGCGCCCTCCTTGAGCGCGGGCTGGGCGCTTCGCGGTCACGCGGCTTCACGGCGATGCGGCTCTTCACGCCCGTGGGGCAGAGCCGGGCTCGCCGCTTCTACGAGCGCGAGGGATTTCACCCGGTAGGCGAGCCTCTGGATCTCGGGCTCGGCCTGCCGACGCTCGAGTACAGGCGCACCCTCGCGGCCTGACTCGCGCGCCGGGCCGGGTACGGGGTGTCGCGTCTTCTAGGGCTCCCTCGCGCTGCCTATTCTCAGAGTGATGGAGGCTTCGGATCATCTTCAGGGGCGGGCCAGGCGAGCGCGCGACTGGGTGCGGGAGGGCCGCCCCGCGATCTGCGATGTGATCACTCCCTGGGAGCACGGGACGTTCCTGCGCGCGAGCGAGTTCCCCGACTACTACGAGTACAACCACGTGCGCGTCGAGACCGATCCGGGGATGGGCGCCGATGAGCTCATCGCCGTCGCCGACGCGGCGCTCGCCGCTCATGCGCACCGCCGGCTGGACTTCGAGGTGCTAGCGGCCGCCCAGCGTGTCCGGGCCGAGTTCGCGGAGCGCGGATGGATGACGACGCGGCTGCTGTGGATGCTGCATGTCGCCTCGCTGCCGCCGGGGCGGAGGGTGGATGTAGTCGAGGTGCAGTACGACGCCGTCGAGCATCTGCGCGCCGCGTGGCACAGCGAGGACTACCCGGACGGGACGGACCAGAGCGCCTTCAAAGCGCAGGCGAGGGAGGTCGCGATGCGCCGCGGTGGCCGGGTGCTCGCCGTCGCGGGCGCGGAGCGGCCGATCGCGTTCGCCGAACTGGTCTCCCACGGCGGATCCGCCGAGATCAGCCAGATCTACGTGCACCCGGCGCACCGCGGCGCCGGGCTCGGCACGTCACTGACCGCCGCGGCCGTCGAACTCGCGGGAGAGCCGCAGGACCTGTGGATCTGCGCCGACGACGAGGATCGCCCCAAGGATCTCTACGCGCGCCTTGGCTTCAGGGGCGTCTGGCGGACGATGACGTTCGAGCGCGTGCCCGGCGGGACCTGACGCGTCTCGGGCAGCTCGACCCGCCCACGCCGGCCCGGCGACGATCGCTCAGCGGCTGTCCGCCGACCTCGCGCCGCGGTCATCGAGGGCCTCGCGCGGCGGCGCACCCGTGGAGGACTGATGGATACTCCCCCGATGTCCTCGCCGAACGTCGACCTCCTGCGCGCCCTGTTCGTCGACTGGGAGCGCGGGGATTTCTTCGCGGATGCGGATTGGGCGCATCCGGAGATCGAGTGCGCCGTGGCCGACGGGCCGACGCCGCGCGCGGGTAGCGGCCGCGCCGGAATGGCGGCGGTCTGGCGCGACGTGATCGGTGCGTATGAGAACTTCCGGGTCACCGCGGAGGAATACCGCGAGCTCGATGAGCGACGTGTGGTCGTGCTCGTCCGCTTCAGCGGGCGCGGCAGGACAAGCGGGCTCGAGATTGGGCAGGTCGACACGAAGAACGCGTGTGTCTTTGACATCGACGGCGGCGCGGTCAGGAAGCTCATCCTCTACTGGGATCGAGAGAGGCTGTTCGCCGACCTCGGACTCGGGCCGACCGGCGGCTGATGACAGCGGCTGCGGGCAGGCTCGACGCGACGCGTCCTAGGGCAACGGTGCCGAGCGCCGGACGCCGCCGTCCAGCCAGCTCAACCTCCCGCCGCCGAGCGCAAGCGAGCGCGGGTCGATTCCCGCGCCGTGGTCCATCAGCACAGCATGACCTTTGCGCGGCGCCCCCAGGACCTCATAGCCGACGGGTCCGGATACACCGGTTCGCCTCGTGATCCAGGCGGCGGAACCCGCCGCGTCCAGCGCGAGGCCGGTCACCGAGTAGAAGCTCTCAGGCAGCCCGGGTTCTGCGAACGTCCACGACGGGAAGGTGCTCCTGTGGCCCGTCGCGAGCTCCAGCGTGGAGACAGTCGAGCCGGAGAAGTCGACGCCCATGAAGTCGCTCTCGAACGCCACCGTGGCGCCGTGAAGCGCGACCCTGCCGACGCGGGTAAATTGGCTCTTGCCCGTGATGAGCGCCGCCGCCGCGCCGCGCCCGAACAGGCAGGCGTAGACGCGCCGCTGCCCGCCCTGCAGGCCGCCTCCGCCGGCCCGCGGCGCCGGCACCGAGAACACGCGCGCGCTCCGGTCCACCGCCACCGTCCTTGCGCCCGTCGGCAGACAGCGCGAGCTATGCGCGGCGGCTCCCGCCGGCCAGGAGCCTGCGGTGGCCAGGACCACAGCCACGGCCGTGCATATCGATGAGGTCGCACGAGCTCGCATGCGACCAGCGTAACTCAGTCGCGAGGGGTCTCGTTCCTCTGCAGCAAGGGGTCGTCGAGGACCCCGCGCTGCCTCGTGATCACCGGCGGGCCGCCGACGGGCAGCGCCTACCAGGTGCTGTTTTGGCAGCCGCCGCCTTCAGAGCCGGTCTTGCCTGCCGGGGTGCACGTGCGTTCGACTTCTCCGCCTTTCTTGCGGATGACGCTGAACGTGTGACCAGCCGTCGCAGAACTCGCGGTCACCTTGAATCCTTCGCCCGATTCGGTCGCTTCAGCAGCCGACAGGTAGGCGCCGTTCCCGGCGGTCGTGGCGATCGTCGGCTCGTATTCCTTGAGGACCGCAGGGCTGATGCCGGTGTAGCTTCCGGCGTGGTCGGTCGCGTAGGTCTCCACCGTTGTCCGTGCGGTGCGGGCAAGCTCCTTTGCTGAGGAGTCGGTCGCCTTGCTCTTCTGGCTCAGGAACGACGGGATCGCGATCGCGGCGAGAATCCCGATGATCAGGATCACGACAAGCAGCTCCACGAGCGTAAACCCGTGTTCGCTGTGCGGTGAGGTCGGTCGCCGGGAGCGGATACCAGCCCATCGGCTCCGGGACACGCGGGCTTGATTCTCGGTTCTAGGCATGCGCTTCTCGCAGCACAGCTGCCGGTTCGGCCGGATCGATGTCGGTGCTGACACGGTTGCGGCCGGATCTCTTGCTCTGGTAGAGCAACTTGTCGGCTCGACGCAGGACCGAGCTCGGCGAGTCGGAAGGCATCGCCATGGTCGCGCCGAGGGATATCGTGACTCTCAGGTGCCCGTCATCCGTATCGAGTGAGCTCGCCGCGACCAGCTGGCGGAACCGCTCGCACGCCGCGGTCGGTGCCGGACCGGCCGCGTGGTGCAGGAGCATCACGAACTCCTCGCCGCCGAAGCGCACGACAGTGTCGTTTCCTCTCAGGTCCGCAGACAGCGTCGTCGCGACCATGCGAAGGATTCGATCGCCGACGTCGTGGCCGTGCTCGTCGTTGAAGCGCTTGAAGTTGTCGATGTCGCCGAACACCACCGAGAACGGGGAGCCGTGGCGGCGAAGCTCAGCCAGCCGGCTCGACAACGTCAGGTCGAGGAACCGCCGGTTGGGGATCCCGGTCAGCGCGTCGACCATCGCTATGTGCTCGAGCTCCGAGACCTTCTCCTGAGTCGCGGTCAGCGCGGAGTCATCCGCGAACGTCTCGATCGCGCCGATGATCTTGCCTTCGCGGTCGTGGACGGCGTTCACGCCGACGCGGACGGCGAGCCGGTGGCCCTCCTTGTGATGAAGCCATACCCGCACGTGGCGCGGCGTGCCGTCCTTCATCGTGTGGGCGAGAGGACACGACCCGAAGCACAGGTGCTGCCCGTTCTCGTCTATGTGCCTGAGGATGTTGTCGAAGCAGTGCCGGCCGACGACCTCCGCTGCGCTGTAGCCCGTGATGCGCTCGCACTCGCGGTTCCAGAACATGATCGTGCGGCGCCGATCGACCAGATACACAGCGTCACTCAGGCCGTCAAGCACCTCGAGGAAGTAGTCCGGCTCGCTGAGCGCCGCCCCTAGCGCCGAGTCGTTCGCGTGGATCGCATCGGTCGCTGCCATGGTTAGAACCTCGGCAAGAGGGGGAGCAGCCTGGTCAGTAGTTCGCCCGTAACGTGCTTCGACGCGACGCTCATGGGACGCGGCTGCTCTGGGCTCAGAGACTCCGTGGCGGGCTCCACGCCCGGTTATCGGCAGGGTGCCCGGGCGCGTCTCCCGTCAGTCCCGGCAGACGCTCGTTGCACATTGCGGCATGGCGGGGGCAGCATCGACGTCGCCTGCCGACGCGGAATCGGACCGGATGCTTCTGACTTGCTTCTGAGGCGAGGCGGCCCGCTCGTCGGAGAGGTTCTCGCCGGAAAGTCGTTGTATTCGCATTCGACCGTGCCGCCGCTCGTGCTGACGTCGAGGTTGGAGCTTTCCGCCGTCAGCACCGTTCCTGGGGCGATCGTGCCCGCCGGGTCTCGGAGAACCAGAGCCTTTTTCGCGGACGCACCGGCGGGGGCGCGGCTCTCGCGCGCTGATGAGGGTTCCGGCTGGCCGCCGGTTCGCTCTGCGCGGCAGCGGAACGTGCTGTTGAGGAGCGCCGCGTGTCGGCCCTCCACAAGCCCGCCTTGGGTAGGAATGGGGTGGCCAGCACCCCAGGAGCCCGCACTTCGACCCCCCTAGAGAGGCCCTATTGGCTCAACGCAGGCCCTTCGCGCCCTTGGGTGTCCCATGGGAGGTCGCGGTGCGCTGAATGGTCGCTTCGATCCGGGTGGCGAGACCGGCGAGACGTTGCTGCTCCTGCGCAGTGGTGATTAAGCCACGGGACGCAGCGTGCTTGAGGTGTGCCTGCTTGCCCGCGAGAAGCGCCGCCTTCAGGCCATCGACAGACTTCCCCGGCGTTGAGGATGCGATCTGAGCCAAGGATTTGCCCGATTGACGGTCACTCCGCAGCGCAGCTGCACTGATGCCCAGGTACTGCACCGCGACCGCGCCGTCGCCACGCCCGCCAAGCGCTAGTCCAAGTCCGTAGCCGGAAAGGGAAACGCCGTTGTGCCGCTGGGCACGCTGCTGTAGAGCATCGGCCTGAGCCTGGGTTATGCGCCCATCGGCGACGGCAGCCTTGATCTCTTCGCTCCGCGCAGCCTGGACAGCAGCGACGAGCGCACTTGGCGTGACATTCAGATGCTTGGCCACGTCGTCGATGTAACCCTGACGGCCAGAGCCGGACGAGTTGGTTGTAGCGGCCACAGCCACCGCCCCACCACCAAGCAAGACCACGCTCGTTGCACCGATGGCAAGCCGCTTAGACAAGAGCGATTTCATGAGCCGTCCTTTGAAGGGTTGACTGGCCTCAAGTAATGCGGCTCACGCTGAATACGGAGTCAACCGCAGCTAAGGCACGCCTAAACCCGCCCGCTCCACCCCGACTCGGCCTCGCTCCCCCCCAACAAGAAAGGCACTCACCCGCCGCGAGGGTTACGCCCGGTATCCGAAATGCCTCTGTCTCTGTCTCGGTCTGCTTCCGAAATGCTTCTGGCCGGAACCCTCCGGAAAACCCTGCTCGGCTCGAAAGCACCGATGTCGCCGCAGAAAGGCAGCGAATCTAGGCCCTCTGTCCGGATCTTCCGCTCCTGGCCATCCCTGGCCTTCGGCGCTTGGACATGGCGGGGGCAGGATCGATTTCGCTTTTTTGGTGCGGAACCTGACCCCTTTGCTTCTGGATTGCTTCTGAGCCTACGCTGCTCGCTCCCCGGAATCCTTCTGTTCTGTCAAGGCCGGTCGAAAAGTCACCCCCTTTCGCCGGTTGAAAAAGGGACCCCCTGGATGTGTGGGGCGCCCGATCAACGCAGCGTGCAGTAGCTGAAGCTCAGTCGTGCGGGGTGGGGCGACCGAGGTCCTTGCCTTGTAGGCGATAGCTGTCGCCCTTCAGCGAGAGGATCTCGGCGTGGTGGACGAGGCGGTCGATCATCGCGGCGGCGACGACGTCATCGCCGAAGATCTCGCCCCAGGCTGAGAACGGCTTGTTCGAGGTCACGATCAGCGACGCCCGCTCATAGCGCGAGGAGACGAGGCTGAACATCAGGTTCGCCGCCTCGGGGTCGAACGGGATATAGCCGACCTCATCGACGACGATCAGCGGGATGAAGGCCAGGCGCCGGAGCTCTGCCTCAAGGGTGCCCTGGCGCTTTGCATCGCCGAGCCGAGCGACCCATTCGGTCGCCGTGGCGAAGGCCACGCGCTGGCCGGCCAGGCAGGCGCGGATCGAGAGGGCGATCGCGAGGTGGCTCTTGCCCGTGCCGGGCGGGCCCAACAGCACGACGTTCTCCTTGCCGTGCAGGAAGTCGAGTTGGCCGAGGTGCTCGATGACTTGCTTCTTGACCGAGCGCTGGAAGGTGAAGTCGAACTCCTCAAGCGTCTTTCGGGACGGGAAGCGGGCTGCCTTGATCCTGTTCTCACCGCCGTGGGACTCCCTGGAGGAGAGCTCGGTGGAGAGGACGGCCTCTAAGAAGCGCTCATGAGACCAGGACTCCTCCCGCGCGCGCTCTGCGAGCTTCGGTAGCGCTCGTGCGGCCGCCGGCGCCTTCAGGGCCCTGAAGATGTGGCTGAGCTCTGAGGTTGAGCTCATGCCGGGATCAGCGCGTCATAGCGAGACAGGGAACGGAGCTCGACGTCGACCTCGGGGCCGCGGCGGCGATTCCCGCGCAGGCGATCGAGCTCTGTCTGATGGGCTGGGTCGGTGATGCTCAGATGCTTGGCGAACGAGCGGGTGTGCCGAGCGCAGAGCTCACCGGAGTCAAGGGCAATGGCGGTGATCTCCCGCTGGCCGATCGTGAGCTCGACGCGGCGCCCGGCAAAGCGTGGGTCCAGCGAGTAGTCGTTCGTGTCAAAACGGAAATAGGGCTGTTGGGGGACGCGCAGGACGCTGCGAAGCGCAGTGGCGGGCATCGGCGAAGGCAACGAGCGCATGCGCTTGTGCTCCTCGATCAGCCGCTCCGCCGGGACGGCGCGGATGCCGCGGTGAAAGCGGGGGTTGGCACGCCCGGTGAACCAGCGGTCGAGCTGGTCCTGGAAGTCGAGAGGGTTCGCGAAGCTCCGCGCCGGCTCAAAGCTCGTGCGCATGAACCGGTGAGTGCGCTCCAGCGCCCCCTTTGACTCCGGGTCGCGCGCCTGAAGGATCCGCCAGCCGAGCGACAGGCGACCGCAGAACGCGGCGAGGTCCTCGCTCGCGTTGCCGTGACCGTCATGGATCGCTCCCTCGCGGTCCCAGACGATCGTCTCGGGCAGGGCGCCCAGCGAGGAGAGGCAGTAGCTCATGCCCCAGGCGAGGTCCTCAAAGCGCTTTGAGAACACCAGCGCGCCCGCGGCAGCCCTTGACCACCCGAACTCGCAGGTCACGACATAGCCCTTGCGGGTCTGCCCGTGGCCGACGGGGATCTCCCGCCTCGGCTCGATCAGGTCGAACTGAGCGAGCTCGCCGGGGCGATAGACCGTGCGCTGATAGGTCCGTTTCGGGCAGAGGATCGGGCGCAGCTCGCGCAGGTAGTCATCAAGGATCGTCTTTGAGCCCTGATAGCCAGCTTCTGTGATCAGCTCGCGGATGCGGGTGTTGGTGATCCCCTCGACATCACGCACGAGGACGGCGATCTGCTCGCGGTGGGGGTCGAGCTTCGATCCCACGGGGGCCCGCTGATAGCCGGGAGGCTCAGGGCTCCTGATCGCCCGTCGGATCGTCTTTCGATCCCTGCCGGTGCGCCTGGCGATCGCTTTGATCGAGAGGCCCTCCACGAAGTGCATGCGGCGGATCTCCGCCCACTGCTCCACAGCGATCAACTCCTCCTCCTGGCCTCGGCATGGCTAACCGAGTCAGGCTGTCACCCCCGTCAGGGGGTCCCTTTTTCAACCGGCCAAGGGTGGGGAGTATTCAGGCGGCGTCAGTAGGCCTTTCGGATCTCGGAGATGGCCACGTCTCGGTCTGGGTGACCGTAGAGTTCGACCACGAGCCTGCCGCCGTCCTGGTGTCGTAGCTGCTTGGCCGTCATCCATGGCTTGATCAGAAGCTCATTTGTCTGGTAGGTGCCGCAGAAGTGGCGGAGCGATTGGAACTTGATGTCGGGCCTGCCGAATGCGGCGCGTACGACGTTCCAGTACTCATGCAGCGAGGTCTGGCCACACTGCTTCCCGTACTTTGTACGGAACACGAGGTCATCGCCGGGCGTTCTGGGGACCGTCCCGAGGGCATCCAGCGCTTGCGGTGGCAGGTATACCTCGCCGGTGAAGTCGTGCTTCGGCCCCGTCTCTCGGCGCAAGCGGCTGTGGTACTGCCGACCCCTTCCTAGTCCCTGAAGGGATCACTTGAGACGACGCAACGGCTGCGTGGGGCGCACAGGGAGACAGGATTGAACCTGCGACCGCCCTAGCCCGCCAGCCATACGCATCGGGGCACCGCCCAGGCGACGCGACGAAGCTTCAGCGGCGGGCGAGCCGGCGTCCGCTCTCTGTCTTGGGCGGCGTGTAGTTGAGCTCGTAGTGGTGGTAGAGGGTTGACTCATCCGCTTGGGAGAGCTCCTCGCCGTGCTGCGCAATGTTGGGGGCGTCCTCAACTTGCGCCAGAGAGACCCCTGCTTCGAGGCTATCCGGCCCGACCTTGATTCCACCCAGCGGCACAAAGGTCAGGTGGCGACCGATGAAGCCTTCCCTGATGGTCGCGAACTGCGGCTCGTCAGTCTCGACGTCGACGTAGACGTCCTGCAGCTTGCCGATCTTTTCACCGTTGCAATCGATGAGCATCTTCCCGTGCCACTCGGTCACGTTCCACTCAGCATCCTCCTGGTGCTCCGCGACATTCAGCTCGGCATCGTGCTCGTGCTCGGGCACTGAGCTCGCCGCATCTTGCTGTTCCTCGGTCATCGTTCATGCCTCCTGGTCTCATGTCGTGGACTAGCGACTGATCGGCCCCTGTCACGACAGGGCTCTGCGGTGCTCGCTGGCTATGTGCGCCGGGGGCTTCGTGTGACTATGTAGTAGAGCGATATCACGAGGCCCGCCCCGCCAACGATCATCAAGATCAGCCCGACTGTCGCCAGCGAGATGCCCGAGACACGTGCGGTCACCGCGTAGCGCAGGATTGCGCCGATCAAGAAGAGTGATGTCCCAAGGTCACAGGCACCGACTATCTGACGCACCGTGTCGGCGAGTGTCAGGGGGCGCTCGGCCAGGTGCCAAATCGCCGGGCGGCTGGTAATCATTGCCATTGGGGCTGGGTCGCTCCCCGTCGGGCCACGAGAGCGGAACGCCCGAACGGAACTCATCTTGGCGTGTGTTCACGGGCGGTCAGCTCCGGTCGACCTTGTGCTTGAGGTCCCCGAGCGCGTGCTCCGCTTTCTCGACGACTGAGTCGAGCTTGCCCTTGAGCTTGCCCTTGTCCTCTTGGCGCTCTCCTTCGCGCTTGGTTTGCTCGTCGCCGGTCACGGCGCCAACGGCCTGCTTCGCGCGGCCGCTGATCTTGTCTGTTTGCTCGCCCATCATGGGCCTCCCGGGGTTGTTGTGTGTTGTAGCCCGGTCCGATCGCCAAATCGACGATGAACAGGGCCGAAGGGGTAGATGCCCAAAGCGAGCGCCCTGAAACGGCGGGCCTCCAAGACGGTTGGATGGGCGTGCCTCATCTCACCGCCCGTAGTAGCGGCCTCGACCGAAGAAAGCGAAGAGGACAAGCAGGATGACGAGCACCCACAGCAGCGGACTCACGGCGATGCTTCCAACCAGCGCCAAGACGACCAGAACGCCCAGCAGAAGCACGATGAGATCCATGTCTATGACCCTACGCCGAACCGTGCAAAGGCCATCCGTGACAGCTACCTGCGGACAGCCGGAAAGGCCGTTGACGGGGAGTCCAATGCGATGACGCACGCAGGGCTCGACAGCGGCGAGTGGTAACCTTGTGACAAAGATCACTCATCGCTCTTGCGATCAGCTTTGCGCGGGGAACCGGCCGGGCACAGCCCATCGGCCACGTTACGGACATTTCGTCCTCAGCCAGAGAGAGCCACCCCAATGAGGGTCGTTCGGCACGCCATTCAGGCTTTGCTGCGCGTTCTCCAGGAGGTCCCAATGCCCCGCAATTCTCTGCTCGCAGCCTCTGCAGTCATCTTCGCCTTCGCGCTCCCCGCCGCGGCCGCCCAGGCAGCCTCTGCGCCGACCGCGGGCACCGGGGCCGCCTCTGGCGTGAGCTACTCCTCCGCGACCCTCCTGGGCTCGGTCAATGCTCGTGGCCAGGACACGGTCTACCTCTTCCAATACGGGCCCACACGTGCCTACGGCTCCCAGACGCCTCTCTCAGCCGCCGGCAGGGGAACGAGCACGGTCAGGGTCAGTCAACCCGTCATCGGACTGCAGGCGCTGACCACCTACCACTACCGGATCGTGGCCAGCAGCGCGGCTGGTACGACGAAGGGCAACGACCGTACGTTCACCACTCCGAGGATCCCACTGTCGGTCGCCATCACGGGAGTCCCCAATCCGGTGACGTTCGGAAACGCGTTCCTCGTCGAGGGCGTCCTATCTGGGACGGGCGCCGCCAACCACCAGATCACGTTGCAGGCCAATCCCTACCCCTACATGGGTGGCTTCAAGGTCGTCGGCAACCCCGAGGTGGCGAGCTCCGCAGGAGCGTTCTCATTCCCCGTCCTCGGCCTGCTCGCGAACGCCCAGCTACGCGTCGTGACTTCCGGCGGGCCGCAGGTGTCAAGTCCGGTCGTGCAGGAGAACGTCGCCGTTCGGGTCTCCTTCCACGCCCGCAGAGCGCAGCGACGCGGTTTTGTTCGCCTGTACGGCACGGTGACCCCGGCGGAGGCCGGGGCGCGCGTCGGCTTCCAGCTGCTCAGGCCCGGCCATAGGTCCGTGAACGAGGGAGGCACGTCCCTGCAGGCCGCCACCAGCACCGTCTCCACATTTAGCCGCGTCGTGCGCGTGCCCAGGCCGGGCCTCTACCGTGCGCTCGTTCAGATCGCAGACGGGGCGCACGTGTCGAACTACAGCGCTCCGATCCTCATACGCTGAGCCCGCCATACCCTGAACCCTGGGCTCTCGGCAGACTGCCTACCGCTCGCCAGGCGCGCGGGCTGAACGTCGTTTAGGCACCCCGTCGACAGAGGCGAGCACGACCGGCGAGGACCGTTTGATCGGATCGCGCAGCGAGCTTCCTACTCCTCTAGCTCGCCGCTTTCTTCGTGATCTGCCTCGCAATGGTGCTTGCCTGGATCGGCGGATACGTGTTCGGCGCATGCAGCGGTGGCCCCTTCCTGGATCATGAAGCGACGGCTGTGCTTCCGAAATGCTTCTGCCCGGAATACTCCCGGAGAACTCGGCCTAGCTCACAAACGCCCGATCTCGCAACAGGAGGCCCCGAAAAACTGGGCGCTGGCCTCATTGTCCACGCCTGGCCATCCCTGGTTTCCGGCGCATGTAGATGGCGGGGGCAGGATTCGAACCTGCGAAGGCAGAGCCAACGCGTTTACAGCGCGTCCCCTTTGACCGCTCGGGAACCCCGCCGGGGGCAGGTCAGTTTACGTGCTCGGGCTCGGCGCCCGCGTTGCCAGGCGTCCTGAGAGTCAGGACGCCTCGCGAAGCGGCTGGGCCTCGGGGAGCGTCTGGAGCTTCTTCAGCGTCCGGTTCTCGATCTGGCGGACCCGCTCGCGCGTGATGTTGAACGCGCGGCCGACCTCCTCGAGCGTGCGCGAGCGCCCGCCGACGATCCCGTAGCGCATTTCGATCACCTCGCGCTCGCGTGTCGGCAGCGCCGCGAGCACGCGCATGATGTTCTCGCGGCGCAGCGCCTCGGAGGCGATCTCGAACGGCGACGCCGAGGAGACATCCTCGACGAAGTCGGCGAGTGCCGAGTCGTCCTCATCGCCCACGGGCTTCTCCAGCGACACCGGCTGCTGGGTCACGCGCATCACCTCGCGCACGTCCCTGACCGAGCACTCGAGCTCGGTCGCGAGCTCCTCGGGGCTCGGCTCGCGGCCGAGCTGCTGGATCAGGCGCCGTTCGGCGTAGATCAGCTTGTTCAGCCGCTCCACCATGTGGACCGGGATCCGGATCGTGCGGCCCTTGTCCGCGAGCGCGCGCGTGACGGCCTGGCGGATCCACCAGGTCGCGTAGGTCGAGAACTTGTAGCCGCGGCGGTAGTCGAACTTCTCCACGGCGCGGATCAGCCCGAGGCTGCCCTCCTGGATCAGGTCCAGCAGCGTCAGGCCGCGCCCGACGTAGCCCTTGGCGATCGAGACGACCAGCCTCAGGTTCGCCTCGACCATATGCTGCTTGGCGGCCATGTCGCCGCGCTCGATGCGCTTTGCCAGGCACACCTCCTCCTCGGCGCTGAGCAGCGGCACGCGGCCGATCGAGCGCAGATACAGGCGCAGCGAGTCGACGCTCGGGTCGGCCGTGAGGTCGAGGTCGGGCCGCTTGAGCTCGTCCATGCGCTGGTGCAGGCCCCTGATCTGCTCCGCGCCGTCATCCGGCGCCTCCTCCGGCGTGTCCGGCTCGAGCGCCTCGGCCGCTGCCGCGGGTGCGCGCGTCGTGATCTCCGCCTGCAGCTCGCCGGCGGCGCTGCCCGCGTCGAGCACCTCGATGCCGTGCTCCTCGAGGTAGCTCAGCAGGTCATGTGTCTGCTGGCCGGTGAGCTCGGCCTCCTCCATCGCCGCGGCGAGTGCGTCGGCCGCGAGGAATCCCCGTTCCTGAGCCTCGGCGACAACGCCCTGCAGCTCATCGATCTCCACCACGGCTGTGTCCGTGGCCCCCCTTGTGTGTTCCGCCTTCTCCGCCACCTGAACCCCCCAAGGCCCATTGCTGCATTCCCGTCGAGACCGTTCCCGGCTCGACCTCCCGGTACCTACGCTAAGCCTCCTGTGCGTTGCGTTCGACTCGGCAGTCCCCTGCTTCTCTCCTGACCCCTCCGCCCGGCTCCCCTTGGCCCGGGACGGTCCCTGCATTCCATGTGCGAAGTGATACCAGAATGCCGCCTCGGGGAGACTCCCGGCCTGCGGGGAACTGCGGTTGCGCGCGCTAGGCTGGCCTGACGTGCAGGCAACCCGGCTCACACCCGCGCTGTCGCAGACGATCGGAGCCGGAGACGACGTCCAGGCCCGTCTGCCGGCTGTGCCCGATCGCGCTCTCGCGCGTGGGCGTCACAGGCGTCGAGAAGGTCGTGCGGATCCGAGAGGACCTGTTCCTTGCCCGCTTTGACTGCTTCGTCGATCTCAGCCGCGAGCAGAAGGGCGCACACATGTCCCGCTTCGACGAGGTCGTAAACGACGCGATCGGCGAGGTCGTCCTGTCCGAGGCGCCGTTCCGCGCGGAGACTCTCGCCAAGCACATCGCCGAGCTCGTCCGCGAGCGACAGGGTGCAGAGCGCGCCGAGGTGACGATCGAGGCCCGCTACCCGGAGTACAAGCCGGCGCCGGTGTCGGGGATACAGACGCAGGAGATCTACACGCTGCACGGCCGCGCCGTCGCGTTCGCCCACGGCACCCGCCGCACCGTCGGCGTCTCGGCGACCGGCATGACCGCCTGCCCGTGCGCCCAGGAACTGATCGCCGCGCGCGCACGCGAGCGGCTCGCGGGCCAGGACTTCAGCGAGGAGCAGATCGACGTGATCCTCGAGAGCGTCCCGATCGCGACGCACAACCAGCGGGGCCTGGCGACGCTGCACATCGGTCTCACCGAGGACGCCCCGATGGAGATCGACGCGGAGTCGCTGCTCGCGATAGCCGAGGCGAGCATGTCCTCGGAGATCTACGAGCTGATGAAGCGCTCGGACGAGGTCGAGGTAGTCGAAAAGGCGCACCGCCGCCCGCGCTTCGTCGAGGACTGCGTGCGCGAGATGGTCGCCGGGGTCGTCGCCGTGTTCGGTTCACTGGACGGCGCGAGCTTCGTCTCCGCGCGGCAGGAGAACCTGGAGACGATCCATCAGCACAACGTCGTCGCCGAGCGTCACGGGATGCTCTCAGAGCTCCGCAGCGAGATCGGCTCGGGCACCGCGGCTCCGCACCAGACGAGCCTTGAAGAGTGGCTCGACGCCGGCGCTCGCGCTCAGCCTTCTGCGTGAGCCTGCGCCTGCGCCATCCGGCGGCGCAGCCCGAAGAAGTAGTCCAGGCCTGAGAGCACCGTCACGATGACGGTCACGTAGATCAGGACGTTCAGCCAGATCGGCGAGCCGGGGACGGTGATCACGGCGAGGATCATCGCGATCTGAAGGCAGGTCTTGACCTTGCCGAAGTTGCTGGCCGGGATGATCACGCCGGACTGCGTGGCGCCCATCCTCAGCACCGTCACCGCGAGCTCGCGCGTGATGATCACCATCGCGACCCACGCCGCGAGGCGCTGGAGCGATACCAGGGAGACGAGCGCGGCGACGATCAGGAGCTTGTCCGCGAGCGGGTCCATCAGCTTCCCGAAGTTCGTCACCGAGTCCCGCGAGCGCGCGATGTAGCCGTCGACGAAATCAGTGAGCGACGCGAGCACGAACACGATCGCGGCGAGCACGTCGCCGTCTTCGGTGTTCCCGAGCAGCGCGACGACGAGGACCGGCACCAGCATGATGCGCAGCACCGTCAACACGTTGGGGATGTTCATCGGGAACATGCAGCGAGATTATCCAACGGGCGGCCGCGATCGGGCGGCTGGTATACCCGTGGGCGCTCGCGGGTACTGCTACCGCACCCAACCCGAAAGGATGCTCGCCATGAAGAAGCGAACGCTCGGTCCAGGCGGACCGCAGGTGTCGGCGATCGGCCTGGGCTGCATGGGGATGTCAGCCTTCTACGGCCAGACCGACGAACAGGAGGCCCTGCGCACGATCGGCCGCGCGCTGGACCTCGGATGCAACTTCCTTGACACCTCCGACATGTATGGGCCGCACACCAACGAGCGGCTCGTCGGCAACGCGATCGCCTCGCGGCGCGATGAGGTGTTCCTCGCCACGAAGTTCGGGATCCGGATCGTGGGGGACCCCCCGAAACGCGCGATCGACGGCAGCCCCGCGTATGTGCGCGATGCATGCGAGGGCTCGCTGCAGCGCCTCGGCGTGGATCACATCGACCTCTACTACCAGCACCGCGTGGACAAGGACACCCCGATCGAGGAGACCGTCGGCGCTATGGCGGAGCTCGTCAAGGAGGGCAAGGTCAGGCACCTCGGCCTGTCCGAGGCGGGCGCCGGAGACGATCCGCCGCGCACATGCTGTGCACCCGATCACCGCGGTGCAGAGCGAGTACTCGCTGTGGACCCGCTACGTCGAGGATGAGGTGATGGGAACGCTCAGCGAGCTCGGGATCGCGCTCGTCGCCTACTCGCCGCTCGGCCGCGGCTTTCTCTCCGGCCGCTTCTCATCGCCCGACGAGCTCGACGACGGCGACTTCCGCAAGTACGGGCCCCGCTTCAACGGCGAGCACCTGCAGGCGAACCTCGCGCTCGCCGAGAAGGTCAAGGAGCTCGCGGCCGAGAAGGGCATCACCGCCGGGCAGCTCGCGCTCGCGTGGGTGCTGCACCGCGGCGAGCACGTCGTGCCGATCCCGGGCACCAAGCGCGTCAGCTACCTCGAGGAGAACCTCGCGGCCGCGGACGTCAACCCTCAGCGAGGAGGACGTGCGGCGCATCGGCGAGGCGATCCCGGAGGCCTCCGGCGAGCGCTATGACCCGGAAGGCATGACTACCGTCAACGTCTGAGCGTGATCGGCTCCCCGTGGCGCGCCGCGGGGAGCCGGCTCAGTAGCCGACCGAGTAGAAGCTGATCCGCCTGCAGCCGTGCAGGCGGTAGTGGGGGAGGGCGCGGTGGCTCGTGAACACGATGATCCGCGCCGCTTTCGCAGTGGATCACGCCCGAGCCCTCGTGGGCGTGCACGACCGTCGCGGGGTTGGTTCCGGTCCACACGTGGTTGACGGTGTCGTTGGCGTAGATCACGTTCCTGCCGTTGCCCGCGTGGATCACGGCACTCTGGAACGCCGGCCAGCCCGAGGGGTGGTAGTCGCCCCAGATCACGTCGCCCGAGCCCGAGCCGATGATCGTGTCGTTGCCGTAGCCGCCGAGCAGGTAGTTGTGGACGCCGGGCTTGGCGCGGAGAGTGTTCTGCACACCGGCCGGGCCGCGGTCCATCACGAGGTGCTGATCGGGTGGCCAGCCTGCGTGGCTGGTCATCGCGAGCGCCGGCGCGGCGGCGAGCGCGAGCACGATCAGGGCCAGCGCCCCGGGGCTGCCCCTCCGGACGCTAGGGTGATGAGCCATGCCACTCATCCCAATGGTTATAGAGCGCACCGCACGCGGCGAGCGCGAGTTCGACATCTACTCGAGGCTGCTGAACGAGCGGATCATCTTCCTCGGGACGCCGATCGACGATCAGGTCGCGAACCTCGTGGTGGCACAGCTGCTGCACCTCGAGAGCCAGGACCCCGACAAGGACATCTCGATCTACATCAACTCGCCCGGCGGGAGCATCTACTCGGGCCTTGCGATCTACGACACGATGCGGTTCGTCAAGCCGGACATCCAGACGATGTGCGTCGGTGTGGCGATGTCGATGGGCTCACTCCTGCTCGCTGCCGGCACGAAAGGCAAGCGGGCGGCGCTCCCGAACTCCAGGATCCTGATCCACCAGCCCTCGGCGGGCTTTGAAGGCCAGTCGACGGACATCGAGATCCACGCGCGCGAGATCCTGAACATGCGCAAACAGATCGACGCGATCTACGCCGAGGCCGTCGGAAAACCGGCCGAGGAGGTCCGCAAGGACATGGAGCGCGACCGCTTCTTCACCGCCGAGCAGGCCCTCGAGTACGGCCTGATCGACCGAGTGCTCGACTCCCACTAGCGACCGGAGGCAGCCGGCCCGGCATGCGCTCCCTGACCCGCCCCGAGCGTTTCGCGCTCGCGGTGACCGCCGCGCTGACGGCACTCGCGGGCGCCGCCGAATACGGCACCTGGCCGGCGGTGCCGCGCTTCGCGCTCGCGACGCTCTCGCTCGCCGGCCTGGCCTGGATCGTCTCGTTCGCGACGGGGCAGCTCGGCGAGCGCTTCGGCCCCGGCGTCACCGGGATGATGCAGTCGACGCTCGGGAACCTGCCCGAGCTGTTCGTCGTGATCTTCGCCCTGCAGAAGGGCGAGGTCGTCGTCGCGCAGTCGGCGATCATCGGATCGATCTTCGCGAACGCGCTGCTCGTGCTCGGCCTGGTTCTCGTGGTCGGGGCGCGCCGCGCGCCGGACGGGATCATGCGCTTCTCGGTGAGGCTGCCGAAAGACACCGCGACGCTGCTGCAGGTGACGGTGTTCATCATCGTCCTGCTCGGCCTCTCGCTCGCCGCGCACGACCCCGCGAGCCACCACGTCAACACGATCTCCGCGGTCGGCGCGGTGTGCCTGCTGATCGTCTACGGGGCGTGGGTGGTGCCCTACCTGCGCTCCGACCAGGCGCCGGGCGCCGAGGCCGGCGCGGACGGCGGTGAGGCGCGCGGCCCGGGGCCCCGCATGTCGCTCTCCTTCACGCTCACGCTGCTGCTGGTCGCAGGCGGCGCCTCGGCGTTCGTCTCGGACTGGTTCGTGAACGCGCTGGAGCCCGCGATCACGGCGCTGAACATCACGCAGGCCTTCGCGGGGCTCGTGATCGTCGCGATCGCCGGCAACGCCGTCGAGAACGTCGCGGGCCTCGTGCTCTCCTACCAGGGCCGCTCGGACCTCGCGATCTCCGTCGTCAAGAACTCCGTCGCGCAGATCGCGGCGTTCCTGTTCCCGCTGCTGGTGCTCGTCTCGTTCGCGCTGAAGAGCAACGCTGACGTTCGCGCTCGCCCCGGTCTACACCGGTGCCCTGGTGCTCACGGCGCTCGTGCTCGACCAGGTCACCGGTGACGGGGAGGCCGCCGAATTCGAGGGCTGGGCGCTCGTCGCGCTGTATGTGATCCTCGCGACGGTCACGCTGTTCGAGTAGCCCGGCCTAGCCTTTCGCGAGTCCGGCGATCAGCGCGCCCGCGACGCCGCCGGTGGCCGCCGCTCCCGCGTTGCCGTCCAGGCCCTCGAGCGGCGCGATGAACATCGTCTGGATCGCCAGGCGCCCGGGCCCGGTGAAGCGGTTCCACGTGAGCTTGCCCCCGCCGCCGAAGATCCCGGTCTTCAGCCCCATCGTGACGGCCTCCATGTTGACCGAGGGGTCCTTGTAGAGCCACGCGCCGGCCTCGACGTCGAGCTGCTCGCCCTGCTGCAGGTTGACCAGGAACACGTTGCCGTGGCCGTGCAGCCACACGAGCGCGTCGCCGTTGGTGGCGCGGAACTTGTCCATGAAGAAGCCCGAGCCGCCGAGCACCATGTTCTGCACGCCTTTGATCCGTTCGAATGAGTAGTCGAGGTTGTCCGTCGCGGCGACGAACTGGTGCTCGCGCACGTCAAGGCCCTCGCCCTGGCGAAGGTGCAGCGGTATGCACTGGCCGGGGGAGTCCCTGGAGAAGGCGATCCGCCCGGAGCCCTTCGTGCGCGTCACGAAGAACTCCAGGCCCGCGATCTTCCGTTTGACCGCGCCGGGGAGCTTCTTGAGCTCGATCTCCAGCTGCGTCTGCTTCCACAGCAGGACGTGGTGCTCGAACATCACCGGCTGCGTGCCGATCTCGATCTGCAGCTCGGGGACCAGTTCGCCGCGTATGTGGTAGGTCACCCCGGCGAACGTTTCGTCGTGCACTACGGGCGGGATCGGCTCCGGCAGGTCCATGTCGCTCTCCTTGTGGCTCGCGGCGGTCCCCGTCAGCTTGGAGGCAGGGCCGGACGGCAGCGCGTCCGCGAACGCAAGCGCGCTAGACTGCTTCTACCTCGCGCCTGGGCGGGGTTTTTCTTCGCCCAAGGCCGCCTGTCCACAACGACGCAGGGATTTCTGATCATGGCCCGCGGAGACGTTCGAATCGCCATCACCCTCGCCTGCGAGGAGTGCAAGCACCGCAACTACCAGACGAACAAGAGCAAGCGCAACAACCCCGACCGGGTGACTCTGCGCAAGTACTGTCGCTGGTGCCGCAAGCACACCAGCCATCGGGAGACCCGTTAGCGCGGGAGCGCTGCTGTGGCTCGTGACCGTAAACGATCGAAGCAGCGCCGCAATCGCGGGGGTGCCGCTGGTGCAGGTGGCCAGCCGGACGCCGCGAACGGCAAGCCGGAGGAGCCCGTCGAGCAGGAGCCCGTCGACCACCTCTACCGCGAGGACGTGCCCGGCTCACTCGAGCACTCCTCAGGGGCCGACGACGAGTTCGACGCCGCGATCGTCGTCGGCGCGAAAGGCGTGCCCGCCACGCCCGAGGTTCTCTCCGAGGCCGAAATCGAGGCTGAGGCCGAGAACGAGGGCGACCTCAAGGCCGACGAACTTCAGGAGCCGGCCGGCCCCGGCGGCGCCGTGCGCCCCCGCGCCGCGACGCCCGAGCAGGCATCCGGTGCCCCGCAGGGCGGCGGAAACCGCGCGATCGGGTTCCTGCGCGCCAGCTGGGCCGAGCTTCATCGCGTACAGTGGCCTGACCGCCGCCAGGTCTCCCAGGCCACCGCGGTCGTCATCGGCTTCGTCGCCATCGCAGGCGCCTACCTCGGCCTCGCCGACGTGGTCGCCAAGGAAATCGTCGAATTCATCCTCTGATGTCCGCGCCCAGAAACCACGGCCGGCCGTCCGCAACCGCCACTGAATCTGTCGAGGGGCACTGAATGTTTCGTTGGTATGTAGTGAACACTTACTCCGGCCATGAGAACAAGGTCAAGCACAACCTTGAGCACCGGCTGATCTCGCTCGGGCAGCAGCGCGCCGTGCGCCAGGTCGTCGTGCCGACCGAATCGGTCTCGGAGATGAAGGACAACCAGAAGGTCACCGTCGAGAAGCGCACGATGCCCGGCTACGTCCTGGTCAACATGGAGCTGAACGAGGACTCGTGGGGCGTCGTCAAGGGCACCCCGGGCGTGACCGGCTTCGTCGGAGCCTCCCAGGAGCCTGTGCCGCTGACCCAGATGGAGGTCGACAGGCTTCTCCACAAGGAGGTCGCGACGGCGACGCGCACCCGCGCCCAGTTCACGATCGGCGAGTCCGTCAAGGTCGTCTCCGGCCCGCTGTCGGACTTCTCCGGCGAGATCTCCGAGATCAACGAGGACGCCTCGCGCCTGAAGGTGCTGGTGTCGATCTTCGGCCGCGAGACCCCCGTCGAGGTAGGCTTCGACCAGGTCAAGAAGCTCTAGCGGCCGCCCGAGGTGTGCGGCGCCGCGGCACTGACGCCCGGCACCCGCGCGCATCGTCCCCGGCGTCGAAGCAGGCGCTGCGCGGCTAAGCTGTCCAATTCCCCACGAAGAGAAACTGACGAGAAATGGCCAAGAAGGTTCTGACGACAATCAAGCTGCAGGCGAACGCCGGGCAGGCTAGCCCCGCCCCGCCGGTCGGCCCTGCCCTGGGTCAGCACGGGATCAACATCATGGAGTTCTGCAAGGCGTTCAACGCCCAGACGCAGAGCGAAACGGGGACGGTCATCCCGGTCGTGATCACCGTCTATGAGGACCGCTCGTTCACGTTCATCACGAAGACTCCGCCCGCCGCGGTCCTGATCAAGCAGGCACTGCGCGTCGGCAAGGGCTCCGGCGAGCCGAACCGCGTGAAGGTCGGCACGATCACCCAGCAGCAGCTCCGCGAGATCGCCGAGCGCAAGCTGGATGACCTGAACGCGCACGACGTCGACCAGGCCGCCAAGATCATCGCGGGCACCGCCCGCTCGATGGGCGTGGACGTGGCGCCATGAGCAAACACGGCCGCCGCTACAGCGAGGCGCTCGCAACGATCGACCGTGAGCGCGAGTACGAGCCGCGCGAGGCGATCGCTCTCGTGCGCGGGCTGACGGGCGCGAAATTCGACGAGTCGATCGAGCTCCACATCCGCACCGGGCTGAACGTCCGCCACGCCGACGAGCAGCTGCGCGGCACGATCGCGCTGCCGAACGGTCTCGGCAAGGACGTCCGCATCGCGGTGTTCGCCCAGGGCGACAAGGTCCGCGAGGCCGAAGAGGCCGGTGCTGACTTCGTCGGCGGCGAGGACCTCGCGAAAAGGATCGAGGAGGGCTTTGACGACTTCGACATGACCATCGCCACGCCGGACATGATGTCCGTCGTCGGCCGGCTCGGCCGTGTGCTCGGGCCGTCCGGCAAGATGCCGAACCCGAAAGTCGGGACGGTCACGATGGACATCGCGAAAGCGGTCGAAGAGTCCAAGTCCGGGAAGATCGAATACCGCACCGACCGCACCGCGATCGTGCACCTGATCATCGGCAAGGCCAGCTTCGACGACCAGAAGCTGCTCGAGAATTACGCGGCAGTGATCGAAGAGATCGTCCGCGCGAAGCCCTCGGCCGCGAAAGGCCGCTACCTGCGCTCGGTCACGATCGCGGCGACGATGGGCCCGGGCGTGAAGGTCGACGCCAGCCGCACACGAGAAATCCTTGAGGAGGCGCCCGCGGCCGCGGCCGCTGCCTAGCGCCCACCCCACAGGCAACCGTAGACCCCCGGCAGCCGCGCGAGCGCGGCAGAGGTCCGGGATAGGAGCCCAATGAACCGAGACCAGAAGGCCGTCGCGATCGCTGAGATCGCCGGCAAAATAGAGGAGTCAGAGGCGATCTTCGCGGTGGACTACCGCGGGATCACCGTCGAGCAGGTCGCTGAGCTGCGCGCGAAGCTGCGCGAGTCCGACGCCAGCTTCAAGGTCGTCAAGAACTCCCTCACCGAGCGAGCCGCCGACCAGGTCGGCGCCGAGCCGCTGAAGGACTTCCTGGCCGGCCCGACCGCGCTGACGTTCGTGCGCGGCGACGTGGCGACCGCCGCGAAGACTGTCGCCGACTACGCGCGAGCGATCCAGATGCTGCCGTTCAAGGGCGGCGTCATGGAAGGCACCGCGCTCGACGTCGGGCAGATCCGCTCGCTCTCCAAACTTCCCTCTCGCGAGGTGCTCTACGGGCAGCTCGTGGGTGTGGTCGCCTCACCGATCGGCGGCCTCGTGCGAAGCCTCGGCGGCCTCCTCGGAGGACTCGCCGTCGCCCTCGGGCAGGTGCAGCAGAAGAAGGAGTCCGGGGAGATCCCGGCAGGCGAGGCTCCGGCCGCGGCCGAGGCCGAGAGCGCTGCGGAGCCACAGGCGGCGGCTGAGCCCGAGGCTCCCGAGGCCGACGCTGCCGCCGAGGAGCCCCAGGCCTCCGAGCCGCAGGACGAGGAGAAGGCTGAGCCGGCGCAGGACGAGCCGGCAGAAGACGACAACAAGGCGGACGTCTCGGCTGAGTCTCAGCCGGAGGACGCCGAGACGAATCCCACCAAGGAGGACTGACGGAAATGGCAACAAGCACACAGGACTGGATCGAGGAGCTCAAGGGCATCTCCGTGCTCGAGCTCGCCGAGCGCATCAAGGCGCTCGAGGAGGAGTTCGGCGTCTCTGCGGCGGCGATGGCGGCACCCGCCGCGGCGCCCGCGGCCGGTGGCGGCGGCGGCGACGCGGCCGAGGAGGAAGGGTCGAGCACCGTCGACGTCATCCTCGCGTCAGCCGGCGACAAGAAGATCCAGGTCATCAAGGTCGTCCGCGCGGCGACCGGCCTGGGCCTGAAAGAGGCGAAGGCACTCGTCGACGAGGCCCCCAAGCCGGTCAAGGAGGGCATCGACCGCGAGGAGGCCGACAAGCTCAAGCAGGAACTCGAGGAGGCAGGCGCCGGCGTCGAGCTGAAGTAGCGGCTCGCGCGACCGATCGCGCCAACCTGCAGTGCGAACGGCCCCGCCCACGGCGGGGCCGTTCGTTTAGGTAGCCGTAACAAAAGGGCGCGATTTCCGGTAAAGTGCCCCTGCTGGCCGATAGTCGAAGCCGTCCGAAGTAGGCCCCGCGCCACATACGCGGGAGCCAGGGGCGGGGTCCGTGAGCGCCGGTGGCCCCCTGGGTACGGATAGCCTGTGCTATCTTTCTTAGTCGCGCTTTCGCGCCCTCCTCTGCCCGTGTATCGCCCTCCGAAGGAGTCGTTTCTTGGCTGCTGCAGATGCTCTCCGGACGCGCCGTAGTTTCGCGCGCCTCAACAAGACAGTTGACGTCCCGAACCTCATTGATATTCAGCGCCGGTCATTCACATGGCTGACCGACCCCCAGCACGGCGGTCTGCGCGAGACGATTGACGACATCTCGCCGATCGAGGACTACACCGGCAACCTCGCCGTCCAGTTCGGCGAGTTCGTGTTCGACGAGCCGGTCGCCTCACTGGACCAGTGCCGCGAGAAGGACCTGACGTACGCCCGCCCGCTCACCGTGACCGTGGCGTTCATCAACCGCGAGACGGGAGAGATCCGCGAGCAGTCCGTGTTCATGGGCGACTTCCCGTGGATGACCGAGCGCGGCACGTTCGTCATCAACGGCACCGAGCGTGTCGTCGTGACGCAGCTCGTCCGCTCACCGGGCGCCTACCTGATGGAGCCCAAGGACCGCGAGAAGCAGGTCTTCATCGCGAACCTGATGCCCGCCCGTGGCTCCTGGCTCGAGCTCGAGATCGACAAGAAGGGCAAGGTCTTCGTCCGCATCGACCGCAAGCGCAAGCTCCCGGTCACGGTCCTGCTCAGGGCGATGGGCTACGCGAGCGACGAGGAGATCCTGCGCCAGTTCGACAACTCGCTCTACATCCGCAACACGATCGAATCGGACACGGAGATCACCCGCACCGAAGAGGGCGCGCTGATCGAGCTCTTCAAGAAGCAGAGGCCGGGCGAGCCGCCGAGCGTCGACAACGCGAAGGCGCTGCTGAACCAGCTCTTCTTCGACCCCAAGCGCTACGACCTGACGAGGGTCGGCCGCTACAAGCTCAACTCGCGTCTCGGTCTCGACGTCGACATCGACACGCGCACGCTGACGCACGACGACATCCTCGCGCTGGTGCGCGAGCTCGTCTCGCTGCCCAAGCGCCTCGGCCTGCCCGAGGACGGCGAGATCGAGATCAAGGACTACGCGGCCGAGGCGATGAGCATGCCGCGCGAGCCCGTCGCCGAGCACCTCGACGAGTACGAGCACTTCGGCAACCGCCGCCTGCGCACCGTCGGCGAGCTCATCCAGGAGGCCTTCCGCATCGGCCTCTACCGGATGGAGCGCGTCGTCCGTGAGCGCCTCACGACCGAGGACGCCGACACGATCACGCCGCAGACGATCATCAACATCCGGCCCGTCGTGGCAGCGCTGAAGGAGTTCTTCGGCTCCTCCCAGCTCAGCCAGTTCATGGACCAGACGAACTCGCTGGCGGGGCTCACGCACCGCCGCAGGCTCTCGGCGCTGGGCGCCGGCGGCCTGACCCGCGAGCGCGCGCCGATCGAGGTCCGCGACGTGCACCCGACCCACTACGGGCGCATGTGCCCGATCGAGACCCCCGAGGGACCGAACATCGGCCTGATCGGCTCGCTGTCCTCGTTCGCCGAGGTCTCCGAGTACGGGTTCGTCACGACCCCCTACCGCGTGGTCAAGGACGGTGTCGTCACCGAGGAGGTTCGCCACCTCGACGCGACGCAGGAAGAGGAGCTGCTGATCGCCCAGGCGAACACGCCGGTCGACCCGAAGACGGGGAAGCTCAAGGGCACCGAGATCCTGTGCCGCACGCAGGCCGGCCAGTACGTGACGGTCGGCCCGAAGGACGTGGACCTCGTCGACGTCTCACCGGAGCAGATCTGGTCCGTCGCGACGGCGATGATCCCGTTCCTCGAGCACGACGACGCGAACCGCGCGCTGATGGGCTCGAACATGCAGCGCCAGGCCGTGCCGCTCCTGAAGAGCGACGCGCCCCTGGTCGGCACCGGGATGGAGCGCCGCGCGGCGCTCGACACCGGTGACGTGCTGCTCGCCAAGAACGCCGGCACGGTCGAGTTCGTGGACGCGAACCAGATCATCGTGCAGGGCACAGGCGGCGAGAAGGAAGAGTACGAGCTCCAGAAGTTCATGCGCTCGAACCAGGGCACCCTGATCCACCAGAAGCCTCTGGTGCACTCGGGCGAAAAACTGAAGGCCGGCGACGTCCTCGCCGACGGTTCCTCGACCGACAAGGGCGAAATGGCCCTCGGCAAGAACCTGATGGTCGCCTTCATGTCCTGGGAGGGCTACAACTTCGAGGACGCGATCATCCTCTCCAAGCGCCTGGTCCAGGACGACGAGCTCACCTCGATCCACATCGAGGAGTACGAGATCGACGCCCGCACGACCAAGCTCGGCGAGGAGGAGATCACCCGCGACATCCCCAACCGCTCAGAGGAGTCCCTGCGCAACCTCGACGACCGCGGCATCGTCCGCATCGGCGCCGAGGTGCAGTCGGGCGACCTGCTGGTCGGCAAGGTCACGCCGAAGGGCGAGACCGAGCTGACGGCCGAGGAGAAGCTGATCCGCGCGATCTTCAAGGAGAAGGCGCGCGAGGTCCGCGACACCTCGCTGAAGGTTCCCGCACGGTGAGGGCGGCGTCGTGATCGACGTGAAGACCTTCCGCCGCGACGACGGCGACGACCTGCCGCCCGGGGTCAACGACCTCGTGCGCGTGTTCGTGGCCAAGAAGCGCAAGATCTCCGAGGGCGACAAGCTCGCGGGCCGTCACGGCAACAAGGGTGTCATCTCGAAGATCGTCGACCAGCAGGACATGCCGTTCCTCGAGGACGGCACCCCGGTCGACGTGATCCTGAACCCGCTGGGCGTGCCCTCGCGCATGAACGTCGGGCAGATCCTGGAGACCCACCTCGGGTGGGCCGCGGCGCAGGGCTGGTACGACGACGAAACGGTCGCCTACAAGAACGCGCACGCCAAGGGAGGCACCGGCAAGGTCTACGTGGCCACCCCGGTGTTCGACGGCGCGACGGTCGAAGACGTCGACGCGGCGCTGGTCAAGTGGCAGGACGCACACGAGGGCCGGATCCGCATGGACGTCGACAAGTCCCGCCGCCCGGGCGAGCAGGCCTCCGGGAAGATGACCCTCTTCAACGGCCGCACAGGCGAGCCGTTCGAGGAACAGGTGACGGTGGGCTACATGTACATCCTGAAGCTCCTGCACCTCGTCGACGACAAGATCCACGCACGCTCGACCGGCCCGTACTCGCTCGTCACCCAGCAGCCGCTGGGAGGCAAGGCGCAGTTCGGCGGCCAGCGCTTCGGCGAGATGGAGGTCTGGGCGCTCGAGGCGTTCGGCGCCGCCTACACGCTGCAGGAGATGCTCACGATCAAGTCCGACGACACGGTCGGCCGCGTGAAGGCCTACGAGGCGATCGTGAAGGGCGAGAACATCGCCGAGCCGTCGATCCCCGAGTCGTTCAAGGTCCTGCTGAAGGAGATGCAGTCGCTGGCGCTCGACGTCAACGTGGTCTCCGAGGAGGGTCAGCGCGCCGAGATGCGCGACGAGGACGATGACCTGCTGCGCGCCGCCGAGGAGCTCGGCATCGATCTCTCCGGGGTCAGGGCTCTCCCCGGCGAGGCAAGTGACGAGGAGCTGAGCGGGGAGGACCCCGCCGCTCCCGAGAGCGAGGACGAGGATGCCGCTGAGGAGGACGCGGTCGGCGTTGAGGCGCTGATCGACGTCGATGCGCCGGCAGACGTCGACCTCGAGAGCCTGGCCGTCGAAGACGCCGCCGAGTAGTTGCCCGATTCACCCGCGAGCGAAAGCGCACACCGATGATCGACATCAATAACTTCGACGCAATCGAGATCAGCCTCGCCAGCTCCAAGCAGATCCGCAGCTGGAGCTCGGGCGAGGTCACCAAGCCCGAGACAATCAACTACCGCACGCTCAAGCCCGAGAAGGACGGCCTCTTCTGCGAGCGCATCTTCGGTCCCACCAAGGACTGGGAGTGCTACTGCGGCAAGTACAAGCGCGTCCGCTACAAGGGCATCGTCTGCGAGCGCTGCGGCGTGGAGGTCACGCGCTCGAAGGTCCGCCGCGAGCGGATGGGCCACGTCGACCTCGCCGCCCCCGTGAGCCACATCTGGTTCTTCAAGGGCGTCCCGAGCCGGATCGGCTACCTGCTGGACATGGCTCCGAAGGAACTCGAGAAGGTCCTGTACTTCGCGGCATCGATCGTCACATGGGTTGACGACGAGGCGCGCCAGAAGGACATGGACAGCCTCGAGAAGGAGGTCAACAAGGTCCTCGACGCCTACGCCGCCGAGCGTGAGGAGCGCGTGCTTGAACTGCGCGAGTCCCTCGCCCGCCGCGAGAAGTACCTGCAGAACGGCAAACAGACCAACTTCAACGACGAAGACCACCTGTGGGCCGACTCGCTGGACATCAACCTGTCCAAAATCTCCGACGAGGAGCGCGAGAAACAGACCAAGGAACTGACGAAGGCATTCGAGGCCGACATCGCCGACACCGAAGCCTACATCGAGGATGCAGCCGAGCGGATGCGCAATGTCTGGGAGCTCTTCAAGACGATGGAGCCCAAGCAGATCGAGCACGACGAGACCACCTTCCGCGAGCTCAAGGAGCGGTTCGGGTCCCCGTACGGCTTCGGCGAGTACTTCCGCGGCGGCATGGGAGCGGAAGCGATCCGCGACCTGCTGCAGCAGGTCGACCTCGAGCAGGAAAGGATCGACCTCGAGGACCAGGTCAAGACCGGCAAAGGCCAGAAGCAGGCCCGCGCGGTCAAGCGCCTGAAGGTCGTCTCGGCGTTCATCCAGTCCGGCAACAAACCGGAGATGATGGTCCTCGACGCGGTGCCGGTGATCCCGCCGGAGCTGCGCCCGATGGTCCAGCTCGACGGTGGCCGCTTCGCGACCTCCGACCTGAACGACCTCTACCGCCGCGTGATCAACAGGAACAACCGCCTCAAGCGGCTCCTGGACCTCGGCGCGCCCGAGATCATCGTCAACAACGAGAAGCGGATGCTGCAGGAGGCCGTCGACGCGCTGTTCGACAACGGCCGCCGCGGGCGCCCTGTCACGGGTCCCGGCAACAGGCCGCTGAAGAGCCTGTCCGACATGCTCAAGGGCAAGCAGGGGCGTTTCCGCCAGAACCTGCTCGGCAAGCGCGTGGACTACTCCGGGCGCTCGGTGATCGTCGCCGGCCCGTACCTGAAGCTGCACCAGTGCGGTCTGCCGAAGATCATGGCGCTGGAGCTCTTCAAGCCGTTCATCATGGCTCGCCTCGTCGAGCGCAAGTCGGCGCAGAACATCAAGGCGGCCAAGAAGATGGTCGACTCGATGATCGGCGAGGTCTGGGATGTGCTCGAGGAGGTCATCCACGAGCACCCGGTGCTGCTGAACCGCGCACCGACGCTCCACCGCCTGGGTATCCAGGCGTTCGAGCCGCTGCTCGTCGAGGGCAAGGCGATCCAGGTCCACCCGCTCGTCTGTCACGCGTTCAACGCCGACTTCGACGGCGACCAGATGGCCGTGCACCTTCCGCTCTCCGCGGAGGCGCAGGCCGAGGCCCGCATCCTGATGCTGTCCTCCAACAACATCCTGTCCCCCGCGCACGGGGCGCCGCTGGCGACCCCGACGCAGGACATGATCCTCGGCGCCTACTACCTGACCTACGGTCCGGAGTCCGGCGAGCTGGCGAAGATCGACCGCGCCACGCACGAGCCGCGGCCGCACGTGTTCCGCACCGCGCAGGAGGCTGAACTCTCCTACGAGGCGGGCGTCGTGAAGCTGCACGACCTGGCCGAGTTCCGCCCGTATGGGCGCGAGGGCGGCCACGTGCTCACGACGATCGGGCGGATCATCTACAACGACCGCATCGAGCGCGCCCTCGCGGAGGCGCTCGGGTCCGAGTTCGACCCGGCGAAGTACACGTTCGTCAACCAGTCGATGAAGAAGCGCGACACGACGCTCCTGATCGACCTGCTGGTGCAGACCTACGGGGCGACCACGATCTCCCTGGTCCTCGACGCGTTCAAGGACCTCGGCTTCAAGTACGCAACGCAGGCCGGCATCACGATCTCCAAGAACGACGTGGTCGTGCCTCCGGAGAAGCAGCAGATCCTCGACAAGTACGACAAGCTCGTCGGTGACATCACCGGCCAGTACGAGGACGGGCTGATCACCCAGGAGGAGCGCCACGAGGCGGTCGTCGAGCAGTGGAACGCGGCGACCGATGAGGTCGCTGAGGCGATGGTTGCGAACCTCGACGTTCTCAACCCGATCTTCATGATGGCCAACTCCGGTGCTCGTGGGTCCTTCAAGCAGATCCGCCAGCTGGCGGGCATGCGAGGACTGATGGCCAACCCGAAGGGTGAAATCATCGAGCGCCCGATCAAGGCCAACTTCATGGAGGGCCTGTCGGTGCTCGAGTACTTCATCTCCACGCACGGCGCGCGAAAGGGGCTCGCCGACACGGCCCTGCGCACCGCCGACTCGGGCTACCTGACGCGGCGTCTGGTCGACGTGGCGCAGGACGTCATCATCCGCGAGGCGGACTGCGGCACCGAGGAGTACATCGAGCTGCCCGTCTTCAAGGACGACGGCGACCCGAACGACGGCCTCGTCGGGCGCTTCGCCGCGCTGGACATCACGACCAAGCGCAACCGCATGCTCGCCGAACAGGGCGTCGAAATCGGCCGCGCGGAGCTCGCCGAGATGGTCTCGGCGTTCACCGACGACCACGAGAAGGGCACCGAGATCAAGGTTCCCGTCCGCTCGGTCCTGAAGTGCGAGGCCCCGAGCGGCGTGTGCCAGGCCTGCTACGGCCGCGCGATGGCAACCGGAGCGCTCGCCCAGGTCGGCGACGCGGTCGGGATCGTCGCCGCGCAGTCGATCGGTGAGCCCGGGACGCAGCTGACGATGCGCACGTTCCACACCGGCGGAGTCGCCGGCGCGGACATCACGCACGGCCTGCCGCGTGTCGTCGAGCTCTTCGAGGCGCGCCGCCCGAAGGGTCTCGCGAAGATCGCCGAGCAGGACGGCGTCGTCACGATCGAGGAGACCGAGAAGGCCCTGAACGTCGTCATCACCGACGACGCCGGTGAGGAGCACCGCCACGCATTCCCGCGCCGCACACGCGTGTTCGTGAGCAGCGGCGAGAAGATCAAGGCGGGCAAGCAGCTCAACGAGGGGTCGGTCTACCCGCACGAGCTGCTCGCGATCCGCGGCCG
The DNA here is from genome assembly GCA_963826345.1 of uncultured Solirubrobacteraceae bacterium. Taxonomy (GTDB): domain Bacteria; phylum Actinomycetota; class Thermoleophilia; order Solirubrobacterales; family Solirubrobacteraceae; genus Palsa-744. Next base: position 174,561 of record CAWGWU010000010.1, on the reverse strand, counting down.
CACCGAGACCGAGCAGTACCTCGTCAAGGAGGTGCAGGAGGTCTACAAGAGCCAGGGCGTGGACATCAACGACAAGCACATCGAGCTCATCGTCAGGCAGATGCTGAAGAAGGTCCGTGTCGACCAGAAGGGCGACACCGACTACCTGCCGGGCCAGTTCGTCGACCGCTTCGAGTTCGCCAAGGCGAACGACGCGATCACCGGCGACGGCGGCGAGGGCGCGCAGTTCGAGGACATCATCCTCGGGATCACGAAGGCGTCGCTGAACACGGACTCCTTCCTCTCGGCGGCCTCCTTCCAGGAGACCACGAAGGTCCTGACGGACGCGGCCCTCGAGGGCAAGATCGACCGCCTGAACGGCCTGAAGGAGAACGTGATCATCGGGAAGCTGATCCCGGCGGCCACGGGCCTGAAGCGCTATCGCCGGATCGAGATCGAACCGGCCGAACCGCTCCCGCGCGCGATCGACGATGTCGGCCTGCTCGACCAGGACGAGATCGCGGCCGAGCTCGGCCTGTCCGGAGGGGAGGCGTTCGGCGCCGGCTACGGCCAGGAGTTCGACGCCGACCTCGCGTCGCTCGAGAAGATAGGCGCCGGCGGCACCGACCCCGGATTCGCCGAGGAACTAGCCGACCTCGCGATCCCCGAGGACAACGGGCACAAGGAGTAATTGAAGGGCCGGCCGGCGTCCCCGAGCGGGGCGCCGGCCGGGACCCTGCCAACGGCGCGGCCCGACGTGCGCGAATTCTCAGAAACCAGCGCCGCTCCTCGCGCGCCCGAGCGGTGTTCACGAGGTTGATGGACGCCCGCTTCACGCGAAGGTCCCTGCTCGCCGGCGGCGCCGGCGCTCTCGCCGCCGGCCTGGTCCGCCCGCCCGCCGCCGGCGCGGCGAACCCCTCGGCGCCCGCGGCCCGGCTCAGCGACCTTCACGTCGGTGACGTGGGGCCCGGCGGCGTCACGCTCGAGCTGCCGCAGCTCGCGGACCTGGTCGGCCTGCAGTGGTCCGCCGACCCCGCGCGCCCGCGCGCGCCTGCGCTTCCGGGCCAGCGGAGGCCGATGGAGCCCATGGGCCTCGGCGGGCTCCCACGGGCACGGGCCGGAATCCGCGCCGGCGCAGCTGACCGGGGAGCCGATCTGGACCGGCGGGGCGAGCGCCGTGCAGATCACCGCTCCCCACACGCTTCACGGAGTGCAGCTGCACATGGTCGACGTCAGCGGCGGCCGCGGCGCCCGCAACACCGCGCACGAGGCGGCGGCGCTCCCGGTCAATCCGCCGCTGCTGCAGTCGGGGGCGGGGCAGCCCGCGATCATCGCCCGCCGCGGCTGGGCGCTCGGAGTCTCCCCGCCGTCGGTCGCGCCCGAATACGGCGCCGTGAAGATGGCCTTCGTCCACCACACCGAGAACCCGAACGGCTACAGCGCGGGGGAGGTGCCCGCGATGCTGCGCGCGATCTACGCGTTCCACCGCTTCACCAACGGCTGGGATGACATCGGCTACAACTTCGTCGTCGACCTGTACGGCCGCATCTTCGAGGCCCGCGCCGGAGGCATCGCCGAGGCGGTGATCGGAGCCCACGCCGGCGGCTTCAACGCCTACTCCACGGGCGTCTCGGTGCTCGGCACGTTCAGCTCCACGCCGATCTCCACGGCCGCGCGCCACGCGCTCGAATCGCTGCTCTCCTGGAAGCTCCCCCTGCACGGCGTCCCGGCCGAAGGCCGCGTCGCCGTGAGGGTCACCCCCGGCGGCGCCCACTGGAGCAAATTCCGGGCCAACCAGCGCGTCTCGCTGCCCAGGATCGCCGGCCACCGCGACGGCGACTCGACGATCTGCCCCGGCGACGCCCTCTACGCGCAGCTCCCGGGCATTCGCCCCGCCGTCCGCCGGCGCGCATCAAGGACCGGGACCGCGCAGCTGACGATCGCACTCGGCGCCGTGCTCCCCGCGAGCACGCCGGCGACCGTGGGCGCCCCCGAAGCGCCGCCACCGGCGACGCCCCCGGCTCCTGCGCCCACGCAGCGGCCCCTCACCGGCACGCTCACGCTGCTCGACGGCACCCCCGTGCCGGGCGCCCAGGTGCTCGTGCAGGCGCGGACCGTCGCCCGCCGCGGGGAAGTCGTCAGCGAGCGCACGATCGCCGAAGCCCAGACCGACGCCTCCGGCCGCTGGGCCGCGACGGTCACGGCGGGCGAACCGAAGAGCCCGCCGCTGGCGCTGCGGGCGCTCTTCCCCGGCTCGGCCGCGATCGGCGCGAGCGTCTCCGAAGGCGTGCGCGTCCCCGCCGCCGTCAGCTGAGCGCCAGGCGCCTTGCCCAGCGCTCGAGCTCCCCGGCCTCGGCCTCCGTCAGGCCATACTCGGGGACCGTCTGTACCAGCAGCGTCGGGGCTGGCCTGGCGAGCGCCCACTCGTGGCATTCGTCATTCAGTGCATCGTCGACCCATGCAAGGGGCCGCCCACCGGCGTACTGGTCGATCGCTTCGAGCTTCCAGTGCGCGTTGGAGCGCCCGACCGCCCTGGAGAACGTCAGATGCGGGATGTCGGCTGGGAATCCGAGCAGCCTCGGAAGGTGTTCGCCGGCCTTCTCCTCCCATCCGCTCGCCCACACCAGCTCGAAAAGCCCGGACAGGGCTAAGAAGGTGACCGGCGGCCTTGGACGAAAGGAAGTGGGGAATGCCCTCGATCGAATGCAGCGACCCCTCACGGCCGTCGCTCCAGCCCGTCCCCTGCGAAGCTGACGGCCCCGAACAGCGAGATGACACCGTCGATGTCCACCATCAGCAGCGGCCTTCCGGGAGCCCCCGGATCCTCCCTCGCGGCGCCGGCGTCAATGGCGGCGGGGGCTGAACGCTCTTTAGCTCGCATAGAGGTCGGGCCTTGTAATCTCCTGCGGACGGTTGATCCGCCGAGGCCGCTGCGGGGCAGTAAAGCAGCGGGCGGCCCCAGCCGATGGATCAACCCGGCAGCGCCCTCAAACCAATGTCTCTAGACCTAGGAATATTCCTCGCCCTCGCCTGCGCCTTCGTGGCGAACCTTGGCTTCTTCTACAAGTACAGGGGAGCGAACACGGTCGAGAAGGTGCAGGTCATGCACCCGCTGCGCTCCACCAAGGCGCTGTACTCCTCCAAATGGTTCCTGCTGGGCATGATCATCGCGACCGCCAGCTGGGGCCTGCACGTCGCGGCTCTCGCGCTCGCGCCGATGTCCGTGGTCCAGGTCGCCCTAGCCGGCGGCGTCGTCTTCATCGCCGTGATGGCCGACAAGATGTTCGGCTTCACGGTCGGCCCGCGCCAGTGGGTCGGGCTGATCCTCACCGCCACAGGCCTCGTGCTGCTGGGCATCACGCTCCCCGCGATGCACGGCGACCACTCCCACTTCTCGCCGATCGCGATGGTCTCCTTCGAGGCCGGCCTGTTCGGCATCGGCGGCCTGCTGATCATGGGCCCGCGCATGGGCGGCCCCGTCGAGCACCACGGCGTCGATGCTCGCCGCCGCCGCCGGCCTCCTGTTCGGGGTCTCCGACACCGCCATCAAGGCGCTCACCGGGATCACCGGCGCCCACGGCATCGGCGCACTCGCCACCAGCCCATGGCTGCTGGTCGCGATCCTCGCCTCGATCGTCGCCTTCTTCGCCTCCGCCCGAGCCCTGCAGGACGGCGACGCCGTCCCCGTGATCGCCGTCACCGGCGCCGCGGCGAACATCGCCGGCATCGCCGGAGGCATCCTCGTGTTCGGCGACCCGATGGCGGGCAGCCCGAGCGGAATCGTGCTCCAGGCTCTCGCATTCACCCTCGTCGTCGTCGCCTCGGCACTGATGCCCGCGCCCGTCCGCTCCGCCGGCGTGGCGCAGAGCGCCTAGCTGCTGCTAGCATCTGCCGCCGATGCCCACAACCTCACAGCTCGTCCGCAAGGGGCGTGTCGCCCCCAAGAAGAAGGTCGCCACGCCTGGACTGAAGTCCGGCAAGGGACGTAAGAAGAAGGTCGCCGCCCCTCAGAGGCGCGGCGTGTGCACACGCGTGTACACCACGACCCCGAAGAAGCCTAACTCCGCCCTGCGCAAGGTCGCGCGCGTGCGGATCTCCGGCTCGATCGAGGTGACCGCCTACATCCCGGGCGAGGGTCACAACCTTCAGGAGCACTCCGTCGTGCTCGTGCGAGGCGGCCGCGTCAAGGACCTGCCTGGCGTTCGCTACAAGGTCGTGCGCGGAACGCTCGACGCCGCAGGCGTCAGTGACCGCAAAAAGGCGCGCTCGCAGTACGGCGTGAAGAAAAAGTAGATGCCCCGCCGCGCAGCCGCCCAGATCCGCCCCGTAGAGGCGGACGCCATCCACCGCTCCAAGCTCGTCCAGCAGGTCATCAACAAGGTGATGCTCGACGGCAAGAAGTCCACGGCTGAGCGGATCGTCTACGACGCCCTCGCGATCATCGCCGAGCGCAGCGAGAAAGACCCGATCGAGACGCTCGAGGCCTCGATCAAATCTCTCACCCCGACGCTCGAGGTCAAATCCCGCCGCGTCGGTGGCGCCACCTACCAGGTGCCGGTCGAGGTCGCATCGCGCCGCGCCCGCACCCTCGCGGTCCGCTGGCTCGTCGAGTTCGCCCGCGCCCGCCGCGAGAAGACGATGGCCCAGCGCCTCGCCAACGAGCTGATGGACGCGCTCTCCCAGCAGGGCGGCGCGTACAAGCGCAAGGACGACATCTACCGCATGGCGCAGGCCAACAAGGCCTTCGCCCACTACCGCTGGTAGGAGCACCTCGGCCGCGGGTCCGCGGCCGGCAGCGCATCGCAGCGTCCGCCTGATCCTCGCGTCCGGCCACTCGTTTCCTCTCGCTGTGCCCGCGCCAGATCGTCGCGCCGGCGGGAGCGCCCACGGGGACGTGATTCCGGGCTGCGGCGGGGCGACAGGTTTTTTTGCCGCAGGGGGTTAAGAGAAGAAGGTTTGGTACCTAAACTTTCGGTACCGAATGAGTAGCTCGCCCAAAATGCACACGGTCTCCGACGCTGGAGCAGGCGACAGGATCGAGTCACACGTCTGGCGCATAGCGGGCGTCGTGATCCTCGGGATGATCATGTCGATCCTCGACACGACGATCGTCAACGTCGCGCTGCACAGCCTCGGGCAGGACCTCCACGCCTCGATCTCCGAAACGCAGTGGGTCGTGACCGGGCTACCTGCTCGCGCTCGCCGCCGTGATCCCCGTCACCGGCTGGGCCTCGACGGCGCTTCGGCGCCAAGCGCGTGTACATGACCTCGCTCGTCCTCTTCACCGCCGGCTCGGCGCTGTGCGCGGTCGCCGCCTCGGTCACGAGCCTCGTCTTCTTCAGGATCCTGCAGGGAGCGGGCGGCGGGATGATCATGCCCGTCGGGCAGCTGATCATGGCCCAGGTAGCGGGCCCGCGCAGGATGGGCCGCGTGATGGGGATCGTCTCGATGCCCGCGATGCTCGCGCCGATCCTCGGCCCGGTGATCGGCGGCGTGATCCTGCAGAACCTGCCCTGGTCCTGGATCTTCCTGGTCAACGTCCCGATCGGGATCCTCGCGTTCTTCCTGGGCTGGCGGATCATCCCGCACACCGACGCGGGGGAGGCGGGGCGCCTGGACATCCTCGGCCTCGTGCTGCTGTCGGTCGCCTCGAGCTCGATGGTCTACGGACTGTCCAAGGCGGGCATCGAGCTCGTCGCTGACCTCGCCGGCTCGTGATCTGGCCGATCATCGCGAGCCTCGTGCTCTCCGGTGCGTTCGTGCTCCACGCGCTGCGGATCGAGCGCCCGCTGCTTGACGTCCGGCTCTACACCAAACGCGTCTTCGGAGCCGCCTCGCTGACCACGTTCGCGCTCGGCGCGGCGCTGTTCGGGGCGATGATCCTCGTGCCGCTCTACTACCAGGAGGTCCGCGGCGAGAGCCTCATCGCGACCGGCCTGCTGACCGGCCCGCAGGGCCTCGGGATGCTGATGGTGATGCCGATCGCCGGGCGTCTGAGCGGCCGCGTCGGGGGCGGGCGCCTGGCGCTGTTCGGCGTCTCGATCCTGTGCCTGTCGACGATCCCGCTGACGTTCATCGGCGCGAACACCTCGATCCTCGCGATCTCGCTCGTGCTGCTCGTGCGCGGCGTCGGCATCGGCTTCTCCTTCATGCCGGCGATGAGCGCCGCGTTCGCGTCGCTGCGCCCCGAGCAGCTCTCCGACGCGACACCGCAGCTGAACGTGCTGCAGCGGATCGGCGGCGCGATCGGGACCGCCGTGCTGGCGGTCGTGCTGCAGCGCAACACGCCGCTCGCACGCCAGCCCGAGCGAGCTCGCGAGCGCGTTCGGCACCGCCTACTGGTGGTCGTTCGGGATCGCCGCGCTCGCGCTGATCCCGTGCATCGTGCTGATGCGGGCCGAGAACCCGCACGGCAAACGCGACGACGGCGCCGGCGCCGGCCGCCGAGGCCGATCGGGGTCTAGGGGCCGCGATGGTCGACGCCCGAGCTGATCCCCGAGCTCCGACGCGCCGCGAGAGCGAGATGCAGGAGCTCGAGGCTTGCGTTCCGGCGCGTCTTCCGGAGCCTGAACCGGATGCGCGGGCGCGACACGCACCTCGGCGGCAAGGAGCTCAGCAACGCCCAGGTCGAGCTGCTCTCAGAGCTCTACGAGCGCGGCGCGCTGCCGGCCGGCGAGCTCGCCGCCGCCGCCGGCTGACCCCGGGCACCGTCACGCAGATGCTCGACCACCTCGCCGCGTGCGGGCACGTCGAGCGGTGACCGCTCGCTGGCAGGACCGGCGCGTCGTCGCTCTCGCGCCTCACGCCCCAGGGGAGGCGCAGGATCCACGCCAAGAAGCGGGAGTGGCAGAGCCGCTGGGAGGAGGCGCTCGAGGGCGTCGAGGAGGCCGACATCCAGGCCGCCGCGCGGGTCCTCGAGCGCCTCGGCGACATGGTCGAATCGAAGGCTCCGCCGGCCTGCTGCGAGGGCCCGATGAGGGGCTTCTGCAGGCCCGCCGCACGTGCTAGACGGCTAGGAGCCCTCTGCTATAGTCGGCTTCGCGCCGCGGGTGGGCGCAGCGTCCGCGCATGCCTCCCGCGAGATCGCAAAATCAAGATGGAGACCTCGAGCAGATAACGACGCGAACCGGTCACAGATCAGACCAGTAGCGCGCGTGGGCCCGAGGGGCCCACTTTTTTTGCTCGCACATCCGCCCGCCACGAAACCTGGATCCCGATAGATGCCACGTAAGTTCACACTCGAAAACACCCGGAACATCGGGATCATGGCTCACATCGACGCCGGTAAGACGACGACGACCGAGCGCATCCTGTACTACACGGGCCGCACCTACAAGATCGGTGAGGTGCACGAGGGCGCCGCGGTGATGGACTGGATGGAGCAGGAGCAGGAGCGCGGCATCACGATCACCTCGGCCGCGACCACCGCCCAGTGGAAGGACCACCGCATCAACATCATCGACACGCCCGGGCACGTCGACTTCACCGTCGAGGTCGAGCGCTCGCTGCGCGTGCTCGACGGCGCGATCGCGCTGTTCGACTCGGTCGCCGGCGTCGAGCCCCAGTCCGAGACGGTCTGGCGCCAGGCCGACAAGTACCACGTGCCGCGCATCGCCTACATCAACAAGATGGACCGCACCGGCGCCGACTTCGACCAGGGCGTGCAGACGATGATCGACCGCCTCGGCGCGCACCCCGTGCCGATCCAGCTCCCGATCGGCGCCGAGGGCGACTTCCTCGGCGTCGTCGACCTCGTCGCGATGAAAGCGATCATCTACAAGGACGACATGGGCAAGGAACAGGAAGAGGTCGACGATCCCGGAGCACCTGCGGGAAGCCGCCGACCAGGCGCGCGAACACCTCCTCGAGGAGGTCTCCCACTACGACGACGCGCTGCTCGAGCTGATCCTCGAAGAGGCCGACGTCCCCGAGGACGATCCTGAAGACCGCGATCCGCAAGGCGACGCTGTCCACCAAGCTGACCCCGGTCCTGTGCGGCTCGTCCTTCAAGAACAAGGGCGTGCAGCCGCTGCTCGACGCGGTCATCGACTACCTGCCCTCGCCGCTGGACGTCCCGCCGGTCATCGGCACCGAACTGATCAAAGGCGAGGAGGAGGCGCGGAGGTCGTCCGCAAGGCCGACGACTCCGAGCCCTTCTCGGCGCTGGCCTTCAAGATCGCCGCCGACCCCTACGTCGGCAAGCTCACCTACTTCCGCGTCTACTCCGGCAAGCTCGAGGCCGGCGCGAAGGTGCTGAACGTCAGCACCGGCCGCACCGAGCGCATCGGCCGCATCCTGATGATGCACGCCAACGAGCGCGAGGAGGTCTCCGAGGTCTACGCCGGGGACATCGCGGCCGCCGTCGGCATCAAGCAGGTCATCACCGGCGACACGCTCGTCGGACCCCGACCACCCGGTCCACCTCGAGAACATCATCTTCCCCGAGCCCGTCATCAAGGTCGCGGTCGAGCCGAAGACGAAGGCCGACCAGGAGAAGATGTCGATCGCCCTCGGCCGCCTCGCGGAGGAGGACCCGACCTTCCAGGTCCGCACCAACGAGGAGACCGGCCAGACCGAGATCTCCGGGCATGGGCGAGCTCCACCTCGAAGTGCTCGTCGACCGCATGAAGCGCGAGTTCGGCGTCGAGGCCAACGTCGGCCGCCCGCAGGTCTCCTACCGCGAGACCGTCCGCGGCACGGTCGAGAAGATCGAGGGCAAGTTCGTCCGCCAGACCGGTGGCTCGGGCCAGTTCGGTGTCGTCTACATCGACCTCGAACCGGCGCCCGGCGACGGCTTCGAGTTCATCAACAAGATCAAGGGTGGCGCGATGCCCTCCGAATACATCCCCGCCGTCAAGAAGGGGATCGAAGAGGCGCTCGAGAACGGCGTCAAGGCCGGCTACCCGATGGTCGACATGCGCGTGACGCTCGTGGACGGCAAGTACCACGACGTGGACTCCTCGGAGATCGCCTTCAAGGTCGCCGGCTCGATCGCCTTCAAGGAGGCCGCCGAAACGCGCCAAGCCGGTCCTGCTCGAGCCGATCTTCGCGGTCGAGGTCGTCACGCCCGAGGACTTCCTCGGCGACGTGATCGGCGACCTGCTCCCGCCGCCGCGGTCGCGTCGAAGGCCAGGAGCGCCGCGGCAACGCGCTGGCGGTCACCGCACGCGTGCCGCTCAGCGAGATGTTCGGCTACGCCACCGACCTGCGCTCGAACACGCAGGGGCGAGCCACCTACACGATGCAGTTCGAGGCCTACGAGGAGGTCCCGCCGAACATCGGCGAGAAGATCGTCGAAGCAGCGCACGGGGGAGCCGGTCCCGGCCTAGCGTTTCAGGCGGCACTCGGGCCGCCGGCCAGAGGCTGCATTGCAGCACGCAGCAGTCAGGAAACGCCGCAGTTAGATAGATTTCTGAGGTTCGCCCTCACAGGGGCGGGCATACAAGTCGATACAGGAGCGAACAAAAAGTGGCGAAGGAGAAGTTCGAGCGCGACAAGCCGCACGTCAACGTCGGGACCATCGGTCACATCGACCATGGCAAGACGACGCTGACCGCTGCCATCACGACGGTGCTGGCTGAGCATGGGGGCGCCGAAGCCCGCAGCTTCGCGGAGATCGACAACGCGCCCGAGGAGAAGGAACGCGGGATCACGATCGCCACCTCCCATGTCGAGTACCAGACCGAGAAGCGCCACTACGCGCACGTCGACTGCCCCGGCCACGCCGACTACGTGAAGAACATGATCACGGGCGCCGCCCAGATGGACGGCGCGATCCTCGTCGTGTCCGCGGCCGACGGCCCGATGCCCCAGACGCGCGAGCACATCCTGCTCGCCCGCCAGGTCGGCGTGCCCTACATCGTCGTGTTCCTGAACAAGGCCGACATGGTCGACGACGACGAGCTCCTTGAACTGGTCGAGGTCGAGGTCCGCGAGCTGCTCTCCGAGTACGACTTCCCGGGCGACGACATCCCCTTCATCACCGGCTCGGCGCTGAAGGCGCTCGAAGGCGATGAGGCCTACAAGGCCAAGATCCTCGAGCTCGCCGCGGCGCTGGACTCCTACATCCCGGAGCCCGTCCGCGAGCTCGACAAGCCGTTCCTGATGCCGGTCGAGGACGTCTTCTCGATCACCGGCCGTGGCACCGTCGCCACGGGCCGCATCGAGCAGGGCATCGTCAACACGGGCGACACCGTCGAGATCGTCGGCGTCCACGACGACCACCTGACGGTCGTCACCGGCGTCGAGATGTTCCGCAAGATCCTCGACCAGGGCCAGGCCGGCGACAACGTCGGCTGCCTGCTCCGAGGCACCAAGCGCGAGGAGATCGAGCGCGGCCAGGTTCTCTGCAAGCCCGGCTCGATCACGCCGCACACCAAGTACAAGGCCGAGGTCTACGTCCTGAAGAAGGAGGAGGGTGGCCGTCACACGCCGTTCTTCACCGGCTACAGGCCGCAGTTCTACTTCCGTACCACCGACGTGACCGGCGTGGCGAAGCTGCCCGACGGCGTCGAGATGGTCATGCCGGGCGACAACGTCCAGATGGAGATCGAGCTGATCCAGCCGATCGCCATGGACCAGGGTCTGCGCTTCGCCATCCGAGAGGGCGGTCGCACGGTCGGCTCGGGAGTGGTCACGGAGATCATTGAGTAGCACCCGCGCGTCCAGCCGCTGACCAACGGGGCCGACGCGCAATTGGCAGTCCGATACGACTAGACACCCCCGCCGCACCTGAGCGGGGAGCAGGGAGCTCAGCCCCGGAGACGGGGCCGACTCAATTGCTCGCCGCTCCGGGTTCGGGGTCACAGGTGACCACGGCCGCGCCCGCCGCGGGCCGGCCATGTCCCCTCAGCACGCAGAACAAGAGCAAGTCAAACACGAGATCCAGACAGAAGAACGAGCCGAGAAAGAGCTTCCATGGCAGCCGCCAACCAGAACAAGATCCGCATCCGCCTGAAGGCGTATGACACGTCCGCCATCGAGTCGGCGGCGAAGGAGATCGTCGAGACCGCGACCCGCACGGGCGCGACGGTCTCGGGCCCGGTGCCGCTGCCGACCGAGAAGAACGTCTACTGCGTCATCCGCTCGCCGTTCAAGGACAAGGACTCGCGCGAGCACTTCGAGATCCGCACCCACAAGCGGCTGATCGACATCCACCAGCCCACCCCGAAGACCGTCGACTCGCTCCAGCGCCTGGATCACCTCCCGGCGGGCGTCGACATCGAGATCCGCCTGGCCACCTGAGCCGGCCCAGACTTCAGAGAGACACAGAACAGCAATGCCATCGATCCTCGCCAAGAAGCTCGGCATGACGCAGGTCTTCCAGCAGGACGGAAGCGTCGCGCGCGTCACCGTGCTCGAGGCCGGCCCGTGCCCCGTGACGGCGATCCGCACGCCCGAGCGCGACGGCTACCAGGCCGTGCAGCTCGCGTTCGGCCTGACCAAGGAGAAGCACCTCACGCGCCCCGAGCTCGGCCACCTGAAGAAGGCCGACGCGCCGCCGATGAAGACGCTCGTCGAGTTCCGCGGCGAGGGCGACGGCCTCTCGCTCGGCGACTCCGTCACGGTCGACTCGTTCGAGGTCGGCGACGCACGTGAAGATCTCCGGCACCTCCAAGGGCAAGGGCTTCCAGGGCACGATCAAGCGCCACAACTTCGCCAGCGGCCCCAAGTCCCACGGCTCGCACAACGTGCGCGCACCGGGCTCGATCGGCGCATCCGCATGGCCCGCGCGCGTGATGAAGGGCATCCGCGGCCCCGGGCAGATGGGCAACAAGCGCGTCACGCAGAAGGGCCTCGAGATCGTCTCGGTCGACGCCAAGGAGAACCTGCTGCTGGTGCGCGGCTCCGTACCCGGCCCGTCGGGCTCGATCGTGGAGGTCCGCAGCAGATGCCTGACGCACCCGTTCTCGGCGCGATCCAAGAAGGTCAAGCTCGACGACGCCGCGTTCGGCGCCCGCTTCAGCGGCCCGCTCGTCCACCAGAGCGTGCGCGCCGAGCAGGCCGCGCGCCGCCGCGGCACCGCGGCGACGAAGACCCGCGGCATGGTCTCCGGCGGAGGCGCCAAGCCCTGGCGCCAGAAGGGCACCGGCCGCGCCCGCGCCGGCTCCAACCGCTCGCCGATCTGGACCGGCGGTGGCACCGTCTTCGGTCCCCAGCCCCGCTCCTACACCTTCAAGGTCAACCGCAAGGAGCAGCGCGCCGCGTTCCGCCAGGCGCTCTCCCTGCACGCCGAGCGCGGCTCGATCGCGATCCTCGACAGCTCCGCGTTCACCGCGCCCGAAGACCAGCCAGGCGCTCGAGCTGCTCGACGGCTGGGACCAGCCGCGCCCCACGCTCGTGGTGCTCAGCCGCCGACGAGGCGAACGCCGCGCTCTCGTTCCGCAACCTCGCACGCGTCGTCCGTGCTGACGGCCGAGAACGTCGGCGTCACCGAGCTCCTCGGCGCCGCCTGCATCGTCGTCTCAGAGCCCGCGCTCGCCGCGCTGCAGGCTCGCACCGGCCCGCCGCGCAAAGGAGGAGGTGAGCGACTGATGGACGCACACCCAGGTCATCATCCGCCCGGTCGTCTCCGAGAAGTCCTACGTGCTCTCGGCGGCCGACCGCTACACCTTCCGCGTCCACGCCGGCGCGCACAAGACCCAGATCCGCCAGGCCGTCGAGGAGCTGTTCGGCGTGCACGTGGTGCAGGTCCGGACGATGAGCGTGAAGTCCAAGCCCAAGCGCCGCGGCGTCTCCAAGGGACGCACGCGCAATTGGAAGAAGGCGATCGTCCAGGTCCAGCCCGGCGAGAGCATCCCGATATTCCAGGGCCTCGCGGCCCTCGAGGGATAGGGGCCGAGCATGGCCATTCGCAAGCCCAAGCCGACAAGCCCGGGGATGAGGTTCGTCTCCTACCCCGACTTCGCGGAGATCACCAAGACAAAGCCCGAGAAGACGCTCGTCGAAGGCCTCACCAAGAGCGGCGGGCGCAACGCGCACGGCCGCAAGACCTCGCGCCACCGCGGCGGCGGCGCCAAGCGCGCCTACCGCCGCATCGACTTCAAGCGCCGCAAGGACGGCGTCCCGGCGAAGGTCGCCGCGATCGAGTACGACCCCAACCGCTCCGCGTACATCGCGCTGCTCCACTACGTGGACGGCGAGAAGCGCTACATCCTCGCCCCCCAGCGCCTGACCGTCGGCACGATGGTCGCCTCCGGGGAGGGCGCGGACATCGCGGTCGGCAACTGCATGGAGCTCTCGCGCATGCCCGTCGGCACCGTCGTCCACAACATCGAGCTGCAGCCCGGCCGCGGCGGCCAGATGGCCCGCTCCGCCGGCGCCTCCGCCCAGCTGATGGCGAAGGACGGCGACATGGCCACGCTGCGCCTGCCCTCCGGCGAGATGCGCATGGTCCGCGCCGAGTGCCGCGCGACCGTCGGCACGATCGGCAACGCCGAGCACCAGAACGTGAAGGTCGGCAAGGCCGGGCGCAAGCGCCACATGGGCGTCCGCCCGCAGACGCGAGGCGTCGCCATGAACCCCGTCGACCACCCGCACGGAGGCGGCGAGGGCTCGACCACCGCCGGCCGTCACCCGGTCACCCCGTGGGGCGTGCCGACGCTCGGCTACCGCACCCGCAAAAAGAACAAGACCTCCAGCCGATACATCGTGCGCGGCCGTCGCCGCGGGAAGGGCAAGCAGCGATGAGCCGCTCCAGCAAGAAGGGCCCGTGGGTTGAAGAGCGCCTGATGGCGCGCATCGAAGCCCTCAACGCAGAGAACAACAAAAAAATGCTGCGGACCTGGTCGCGCGCCTCGACGATCTTCCCGGAGATGGTCGGCCACACGATCGCCGTCCACGACGGCAAGAAGCACGTCCCCGTCTTCATCAGCGAGTCGATGGTCGGCCACAAGCTCGGCGAGTTCGCGCCGACCCGCACGTTCCGCGGTCACGCGGGCTCCGGGAAGGTTCGATGAGCACCGAGCCGACAGACACGCCCGCAGAAGGACGAGCCGCGGAGGCAGCCGCCGCACCCGAGGCAAAAGCGGCCGCGAAACCCGCGAAAGCGGCCAAAGCCGCGAAAGCCGCAGCCGAGAAGCCCGCCGCCGCGGAGAAGCCGGCTGCGGAGAAGAAACCGGCCGCGAAAAAAGCCGCCGCGAAAAAAGCTGCCGGCGAAAAAAGCCGCCGCCAAGAAGGACGCCGCTCAAGCCGCCGGCGAGGGCGAGGCCGCCGAGAGCGCCAAGCCACGCGCGTCGAAAAAAGCCGCCGCGCCGCCGCGCCGCCGCGTCGTGCGAGCCCACGCCCGCTACGTGCGAACCTCCGCCCGCAAGGCGCGGATGGTCTGCCGCCACCTTCCGCGGCAAGTCCGTACAGGAGGCGCGCGCTATCCTCGCCTTCACACCTCGTGAGGTTGCGGGCGCCTGGAGCAAGCTGCTCGAGTCGGCCGTGGCGAATGCCGAGAGCAACCATGAGCTGCTCGAGGACGATCTGATCGTCCGTGAGGCATACGCAGACGAAGGGCCGACGATCAAGCGCTTCCGCCCGCGCGCAATGGGCCGGGCCGCTCCGATCCGCAAGCGCACCAGTCACCTGACGATCACGCTGACCCCGCGCCCCGAGCCCGGGGCATCCAAGAAACACGGCTGAGAGACGAGAGCATGGGACAGAAGGTTCATCCAGAGGCAATGCGCGTGGGCTACATCCACGACTGGAAGTCGAACTGGTACAACGAGCGCCACTTCGCGGAGTACCTCGCCGAGGACGTGAAGGTCCGCGAGCACATCATCAACAAGCTCGCCCACGCCGGCCTCTCGGACATCACGATCCGCAAGGACGCCAACGAGCTCGAGGTGAACATCCACACCGCGCGGCCCGGCATCGTGATCGGCAAGTCCGGCACCGAAGTCGACGCCCTGCGCCGAGACCTCCACAAGCTCACCGGCAAGCAGATCAAGGTCAACATCCTTGAGATCAAGCGCCCCGAGCTCGACGCCAAGCTCGTCGCGCAGTCGATCGCCGAGCAGCTCCAGAACAGGGTCGCCTTCCGCCGTGCCATGAAGCGCGCGCTCACCAGCGCGATGCGCTCCGGCGCCAAGGGCGTGAAGGTCCAGGTCGCCGGCCGCCTCGGAGGCGCGGAGATGGCCCGCACCGAAAGCTACTCCGACGGGCGCGTGCCGCTGCACACGATGCGCGCGGACATCGACTACGGCTTCTACGAGGCACGCACCACGTTCGGCCGCATCGGCGTGAAGTGCTGGGTCAACAAGGGCGAAATCATGCCCGAGGGCTACACCGGCGCCGACCTCACCGACATGACCGCACCCGCACCGCCGAGCTCCGACCGCGACAGCCGCGGCGGGCGCGACGGGCGCGAGGGACGCGGCCGTGGACGTGGCGGCCCGGGCGGACAGGGCGGCCGGGGCGGCGGCCCAGGCGGACCCGGTGGCGGCGGCGGACGCGGGCGTGGCCCAGGCGGAGCCGGTGGACCGGGCGGCGGGCGCGGCGGCTCGCGCGGCCCCGGCGGTGGCGGTGGCGGCGGCGGACGCGGACGCCCGGGTGGCGGCGCTCCCGGCGGCGGAGGTCCCCGCTGATGCTCTCCCCCAAGCGCGTCAAGCACCGCAAGCAGCACCGCGGCCATCGCCGAGGCAACTCGCGCGGGCAGCTGCACGTCCAGTTCGGCGAGTACGGCCTGAAGGCGCTCGAGGGCGGCTGGCTGACCAACCGCCAGATCGAGGCTGCTCGTGTCGCCATGACCCGCAAGATCAAGCGTGGCGGCAAGGTCTGGATCAACGTGTTCCCCGACAAGCCCGTGACCAAGAAGCCCGCCGAGACCCGCATGGGCTCCGGAAAGGGCTCGCCCGAAGGCTGGGTCGCGGTCGTCAAGCCCGGACGCGTGATGTTCGAGCTCGCCGGCGTGTCCGAGCCGCTGGCCCGCGAAGCGATCCGGCTGGCCGCACACAAGCTTCCCGTCAAGTCCAAGTTCGTGCTGCGCGAGGACTGAGGAACCGGCGATGAAGACAAGCGAGATAAGAGACCTCGACGACACCGAGCTCGCAAAGCGCGTCGCGGAGCTGCGCAAAGAGCTGTTCGGCCTGCGCTTCTCCAACGCGACCGGCGAACTCGACGACACGGCGGGCCTAGGCCGCGCCAAGCGCGACCTCGCGAGGGCGCTGACAGTGACCCGCGAGCGCGAACGCGCCGCCCACAGCAACTGAGGATCACAGAAGAAGGCGAATGGAAAATGGCTGACGAGACAGAGAACGAGACCCCCCAGGACACGCCGGAGCCCGAGGCTCCGCAGGTCGCCGAGCCCGAGGCCGCAGCCGAGGCTGAGCCCGAGGCTCAGGCCGCGGACGAGCCGCAGGCAGAGACGCCCGCCGAGGCCGAGCCGCAGGCAGACGCCGGCGAGGACGCCGGCGAGCCCCACGCCGCCGCCGAGCCCGAGGAGCAGCTCGCTCCGAAGGAGCGCCGCCGCAGGGCCCGCTCCGAAGCACACCGGCGACGCGCGCCCGTCGCGCACCCCGGAGGAGCGCCACGCCGAGCGCGTCGCCGAGCGCCGCGACAAGGCCGTGCGCCGCAGGGCACGCCGCCTCAGCGAACGCGCGAAAGCCGCCAAGCGCCGCGCGGCCAAACCCGCCGCCGAGCCGCTCGCGCCCGTGCACGCCGCCGTCGAGGGCACCCGCCGCGTCAGGCAGGGGATCGTCGTCTCAGACAAGGCCGAGAAGACGATCACCGTCCGCATCGACATCGCTCGCAGGCACCGCCGCTACGAGAAGATCGTGCGCAGCTCGAGCACCGTCCACGCACACGACGAGAACAACGACGCCAACGAGGGCGACGTCGTGCGCGTGATCGAGAGCAGGCCGCTGTCGCGCACCAAGCGCTGGGCGCTCGTCGACGTCGTGGAGAGGGCGCGATGATCCAGAACGAGACACGCCTGCGCGTCGCCGACAACTCCGGCGCCCGCGAGATCCTCTGCATCCGCGTCAAGGGCGGATCCAAGCGCCGCTACGCCTACGTCGGCGACGTGATCACCGCGACCGTCAAGCAGGCCAACCCCCAGGGCGCGGTCAAAAAGGGCGAGGTCGTCACGGCGGTCGTCGTGCGCACCAAGAAGCCGATCGGCCGCGACGACGGCACCTACATCGCGTTCGACGAGAACGCCGCCGTGATCATCGACGAGCAGAACAACCCGCGCGGCACGCGCGTGTTCGGCCCCGTCGCCCGCGAACTGCGCGACCGCAACTTCATGAAGATCGTCTCGCTCGCGCCCGAGGTGCTGTGATGGCCCGCAAACAGGCCGTGCGCAAGAAACCGACGACGATGAAGATCCGCTCCGGCGACAGGGTCGAGGTGATCTCGGGCAAGGACCGCGGCAAGAGCGGCAGCGTGCTGCGCGTGGACCCCGCCAAGCAGCGCGTATACGTCGAGCACCTGAACATGATCAAGCGCCACACCAAGCCCTCACAGGTCGCCGGCGCCCAGAGCGAACAGCAGCTCGGCGGCGTGATCGAGCGCGAGGGCCCGATCCACGTCTCCAACGTGATGCTGCTCGACGCGAAGGGCCAGCGCACCCGCGTCGGCATCGAGCGCGAGGACGGCAAGCGCTATCCGCGTCGCCAAGAGCACCGGAACGAGACTGGACTGATCACATGAGCGCAACCGAGACAGCACCGCCGCCCGCACGCCTGAAGGAGCGCTACCTGCAGGAGATCCGCCCTGAGCTGATCGTCCCGCTTCGGCTACTCCTCGGTGATGCAGGCACCCAAGATCGAGAAGATCACGCTGAACATGGGCGTCGGCCTGGCCAAGCAGGACTCCAAAGTCCTGAAGGCCGCCACCGAGCAGCTCGCGACGATCGCCGGCCAGCAGCCGAACGTGCGCCGCGCGCGCAAGTCGATCGCCGCGTTCAAACTCCGCGAGGGGATGCCGGTCGGCCTGACCGTGACGCTGCGCGCCGAGCGCGCATACGAGTTCCTGGACCGCCTGATCTCGATCGCGATCCCGCGCATCCGCGACTTCCGCGGGCTGAACTCGCGCTCCTTCGACGGCCGCGGGAACTACTCGATGGGCGTCAAGGAGCAGATCATCTTCCCGGAGATCGACTACGACGCGATCGACACGGTCCGCGGCCTTGACATCACGATCACGACCAGCGCCCACAGCGACGTCGAGGCCTACGCGCTGCTCGCCGCGTTCGGCATGCCGTTCTCGCCGCAGGGCCGGCCCAAGGGCTATGACCCCGCCGCCGACGCGCAGGCCGAACAGGACGCGCTCGCGGCGAAAGCCGCCAAGGAGCAGAGCGCCGCCGCCGACGTCGCAGCCGCCGAGGAGGCGGCCGTCGACGAGGCCGTGATCGAGGAGGCCGTCGCAGAGGCGATCGTCGAGGAGGCCGTCGCCGAGGTGATCGCCGACGAGCTGGTCGCCGAGGTGATCGCCGAGGCCGTCGTCGAGGAGATCGTCGCCGAGGTGATCGCCGAGGAGATAGTCGCCGAGGTGATCGCCGAGGAGGCCGTCCAGGAGATAGTTGATGAGGCCGTCGCCGAGGCGCAGGCCGAGGAGAGCGCCGCAGGCGCCCGAGTCAGAGACCAGCAGCGACGCGCCCGAGGACGACGCCGCAGAGACCAAGAAGGAGACCGACTGATGGCCAAGACATCTCAGCGCGTCAAACAGATGCGTCCCGCGAAGTACCAGACGCAGGCCTATACTCGCTGCACCCGCTGCGGCCGGCCGCGCGCGGTCTACAAGAAGTTCGGGGTGTGCCGCATCTGCCTTCGCGAGCTCGCCCACAACGGCCAGATTCCCGGGATGACCAAGTCCTCCTGGTAGCAGGCGTACGGAGCAATAAACCATGTCAATGACCGATCCCATAGCCGACTTCCTGACGCGCGTGCGCAACGCGATCCGTGCCGCGCACGAGACCGTCGAGGTCCCGGCATCCAAACTGAAGGCCGAGCTCGCGCGGATCCTCGACGAGCAGGGCTACATCGACTCATGGACGGTCATCCCGGCCCACGAGGGCCCCGGCCAGCTGATCCAGATCCACCTGAAGTACACCGAGGACCGCCGCTCGGCGATCTCCGGGCTTCGCCGCGTCTCGCGCCCCGGCCGGCGCACCTACGTCGACGCGAAGCACATCCCGAAGGTGCTCGGCGGCATGGGCACCTCGATCATCTCGACCTCCAATGGAGTGATGACCGGCCACGACGCGCGCGCAGCGGGCGTCGGCGGCGAGGTCCTCGCACAGGTCTGGTAGGGGCGAGCATGTCGAGAATTGGCAGACAGCCGATCCCCGTCCCCTCCGGCGTGACGGTGTCGATCGAACCCGAGTCGGTCCACGTCAAGGGCCCCAAAGGCGAGCTCTCAGAGAGAGTGCACCGTGACATCACGGTCGTGCAGGAGGGCGAGCAGCTGCTCGTGACGCGGCCCACCGACCGCGGCGAACACCGCGCGCTGCACGGCCTGACGCGCACGCTCGTCGCGAACATGGTCCAGGGCGTCACCGCCGGCTACGAGAAGCGCCTTGAGATCCAGGGCGTCGGCTACCGCGCGCAGCTCAAGGGCAAGAACCTCGAGCTCGCCGTCGGCTACTCGCACCCCGTCCCGATCCCCGCCCCGGACGGCATCGAATTCGAAGTGCCCCAGCCGACGCGCGTCGTCGTGAAGGGCATCTCCAAGCAGCTCGTCGGCGAGACCGCCGCGATCATCCGCAAGCAGCGGCCGCCGGAGCCCTACAAGGGCAAGGGCATCCGCTACGAGGGCGAGCACGTACAGCGAAAGGTCGGCAAGCGCGCATGACCGTCATCACGAAGGAGAAGCGACGCCTCAAGCGCCGCCGCAGGGTGCGGGCGAAGGTGTCCGGCACCGCACAGCGCCCGAGGATCTCGGTCCACCGCTCCAACCGCGGCCTGTCCGCTCAGCTCATCGACGACGTCACGGCCACCACGATCGCCGCCGTCAACTGGTATGAGCCCGAGCTGCGCGGCCTGGACAAATCCGAGCGCACGATCAAGTCGGGAACGCTGCTCGCCGAGCGCGCGAAGGCCGCGGGCATCAGCGAGGCAGTCTTCGACCGTGGCGGCTACCGCTACCACGGACACGTCCAAGCGTTCGCCGAGGCGATCAGAGAGGCCGGGATAACCGTCTAGCGTGCCGCCAGGCCCGCTACCGCTACCCTCTTCCAGCCCATGTCCATTTCCATAGATCGCTCAGTCAGCTCCGCAGGCCTCGACCTCCAGGAGCGCGTCGTCGAGATCAACCGCGTCGCGAAGGTCGTCAAGGGCGGCCGCCGCTTCTCGTTCACGGCGCTGGTCGTCGTCGGCGACGAACGCGAAGTCGTCGGCATCGGCTACGGCAAGGCCAACGAGGTGCCGCTCGCGATCCAGAAGGGCGTCGAGCGCGCCAAGAAGGACCTCTTCCGCGTCCCCAAGCACGGCAGCACGATCACCCACCAGACGACCGGCATCTTCGGTGCCGGCAGGGTGCTCCTGAAGCCGGCCGCCCCCGGTACCGGCGTCATCGCCGGAGGTGGCGTGCGCGCGGTGCTCGAGCTCGCCGGGATCCACGACATCCTCTCCAAGAGCCTCGGCACCCAGAACCCGATCAACCTCGTCAAGGCGACCGTCCAGGGCCTTCGCGACCTGCGCACCCCCGAGGAGGTCGCCCAGCTGCGCGGCCTGTCGATCAGCAAGGTGCTCGGCCTGCAGAGCAAGGAGCCCGTCGCAACAGCGACGATCAGCGCCGACGGCGAGCCCGCCGCTGAGCCCGCGCCCGCCGCGGAGGGAGCCTCGGCCTGATGGGCGAGGTCACCGTCACCCAGCGCCGCTCCAGCAACGGCGCGAACCAGAAACAGATCGACACGCTGCGCTCGCTCGGCCTGCGCAGGATCGGCCACACCGTCACCGTCAACGACACCGACCAGTCGCGCGGCATGCTCCACGCGGTCCGCCACCTCGTCGAGGTCAAGGAGCCCGCATGAGCCCCGCGAAAAAGACCGACGAGGAGCCGCAGGAGCGCATCGGCCTGCACAACCTCGCGCCGGCACCCGGCTCGCGCCGCCCGCGCAAGCGCATCGGCCGCGGCGAAGGCTCCGGCACCGGCAAGACCTCGGGCCGCGGCCAGAAGGGCGCGGGCTCACGCTCGGGCTCAAAGCGCCGCGCCGCCTTCGAAGGTGGCCAGATGCCGATCCACATGCGGATGCGAAAGCTTCGCGGCCCGCACATGAAGAAGTCGATGCCCTTCGAGATGTTCCGGACGCACACCCAGCCCGTCAACATCGCCTCGCTGGAGTCCCGCTTCGACGCGGGCACCGAGGTCACGCTCGAGCTGATGAAGTCGAGCGGCCTGGCGACACGCCGGGACGTGCCGGTGAAGGTCCTCGCCAAGGGCGAGCTGACCAAGGCCCTCACGGTGCACGCCCACGCCTTCAGCGCCGGTGCGCGCGAGCGCATCGAGGCCGCCGGCGGCACCTGCACCATCGTCGAGGGCTAGAGAAGCCGCCGGCCGTGAAACCGGCCGCGCCCGACAGCGCATCCACTAGAATCGGCGGCTGCGCTGCCGCCGGGCACCAGCCCGCGCGCGCGGCGCTCTAACGCCCATGCTCTCGACGATCCTCAAGTCCTTCCAGATCGCGGACATCCGCAAGAAGATCGGCTTCACCGCGCTGATGCTGCTGATCTACAGGTTCGGCTCGCACGTTCCCGTGCCGGGCGTGAACCTGACCGCCGTCAACAACATCCAGAAGTCCTTCGGCGGCGGGGGCATCCTCAGCTACCTGAACCTGTTCTCCGGAGGCGGCCTGTCCAAACTCGCGATCTTCGCGCTGGGCATCATGCCCTACATCACCGCGTCGATCATCCTGCAGCTGCTGCAGGTCGCCGTCCCGTCGCTGGAGAAGCTCTCCAAGGAAGGCGAGGTCGGGCAGGCGCGGATCACGCAGTACACGCGCTACCTGACCGTCGGGCTCGCGTTCGCGCAGTCGATCGGCTACGTGTTCCTGTTCCACTCCCTGCAGGCCAAAGCCGGCGAATCGGTCGTCACGCACTTCGACACGCCGCACGTGTTCCTGATCGTCGTATGCCTGACCGCGGGCTGCGTGCTGCTGATGTGGATCGGCGAGCTGATCACCCAGCGCGGCATCGGCAACGGCATCTCGCTGCTGATCTTCGCCTCGATCGTCTCGCGCATCCCGAGCGCGATCCAGACCTGGTGGACCAGCACCGACCAGGTCTTCAAGGTGATGGCGCCGTTCCTGGTCCTCACCGTCGTCGCCGCGATCGTGTTCGTCCAGGAAGGCCAGCGCCGGATCCCGGTGCAGTACGCCAAGCGCGTGATCGGCCGCCGCATGTCCGAGGGCGGCCAGACGTACCTGCCGCTGCGCGTGAACATGGCCGGCGTGATCCCGGTGATCTTCGCCGCCAGCCTGATGGCGTTCCCGCCGACCGTCGGGCAGCTCGTGAAAACGCACTGGGGCAAATCGGTCTCGGACTTCTTCACGCCCAACGGCTGGCACTACGTGCTCGGCGAGTCGATCCTGATCGTGATCTTCACCTACTTCTACACGGCGGTCACGTTCAACCCCGTCGACCAGGCGGAGAACCTGAAGAAGTACGGCGGGTTCATCCCCGGCGTGCGGCCGGGCCGCCCGACGGCCGAATTCCTGGACCGCATCCTCGCGCGCCTGACCTTCCCCGGCGCGCTGTTCCTCGCCGCCGTCGCCGCGCTGCCCGCGATCCTGTTCGCGCGCACCCACACAGCAGTTCAGCTTCGGCGGCACCTCGATCGCTGATCGTGATCGGCGTCGCGCTGGAAACGATGAAGCAGCTCGAGGCGCAGCTGATGATGCGCAGCTACGAGGGCTTCCTGAAGTGATCACTGCGGCTCCGCCCAGGAGCCGCAGGGCGTAGAGCCCGCAGCCAAAGATGGCCACGAGCGGATAGTCTGCCCCGGTCGTGTCTGAGCTGAACCTGATACTCGTCGGACCGCCCGGAGCGGGCAAGGGCACGCAGGCCGACCGCCTGCGCGAGGACTTCAGCCTGCCGCACATCTCGACCGGCGACATCCTGCGCGCACAGGTCGCCGAGGGCACCGACCTGGGCACCCGCGCCAAGCGCTACATGGACGCCGGCGAGCTGGTGCCGGACGAGGTCATCATCGGCATGATCACCGAGCGCGTCGGCCGGCGGCGACGCCCGCGACGGCTTCCTGCTCGACGGCTTCCCGCGCAACATCGAGCAGGCCGACGCGCTGAAGGACGCGCTCGCGAGCCTCGACCGGCACCTCACCGCCGCGCTGCTGATCGACGTGCCCGACGACGAACTCGTCAGGCGCCTGGCGGGCCGGCGCGTCTGCGTGAAGAACCCGACGCACATCTACCACGTCGACTTCGACCCGCCCAAGCACGAGGGCGTCTGCGACCAGGACGGCTCGCGGCTGATCCAGCGCGACGACGACCAGGAGGAGACGATCCGCCGCCGGCTGCAGGTCTACCACTCCCAGACCGAGCCGCTGATCGCCTACTACGACCGCGCCGGGCTGCTGCGCCGCTTCGACGGCTGCCGCAGCGCCGACGAGGTCCACGCGCACGTCCGCGCCACGGTCGCCACGCTGCGCCTCGAGGAGACCCTCTAGCGCGGCAGCTAAGCTCCCGGGGTGATCATCAAGAAGTCACCGCGAGGAGATCGAGAAGATGGCGGCCGCGGGGCTGATCCTCGCCGCGACGCTCGACCTGATGCAGAGCAACATCCGCCCGGGCGTCACGACCGGCGAGCTCGACGCGCTCGCCGAGCGGTACATCCGCTCCCACGGAGCCGAGCCGACCTTCAAGGGCTACCGCGGCTTCCCCGGCTCGATCTGCTCCTCGCCGAACGAGATGATCGTGCACGGCATCCCCGGCCGCTACAAGCTCGCCGCCGGCGACATCATCTCGATCGACGTCGGCGTGACGCTCGACGGCTGGGTCGCCGACGCCGCCCGCACGTTCCCCGTCGAGGAGATCGACGCGCGAGTCCCAGAACCTCCTCGCCGCGACCGAGCAGGCGCTGCACACCGGCATCGCGCAGTGCGTCCCGGGCAACCGCATGGGCGACCTCTCGAGCACGATCCAGCAGGTCTGCGAGGACGCCGGCCTGGCGGTCGTGCGCTCGCTGATCGGCCACGGCGTCGGGCGCAGCATGCACGAGGACCCGCAGGTCCCCAACTACGGCAAGCCGGGCAAGGGCCCGCTGCTCGAGGAGGGCATGGTGCTCGCGGTCGAGCCGATGACCACGCCGGCCGGCAGGCCGTGCGGATGGGCAGCGACGGCTGGGCGATCTTCTCCCAGGACAACTCCCGGGCCGCCCATTTCGAGTTCACGGTCGCGATCACCGCGCAGGGCCCGCGGATCCTCACGCCCTGGCATCTGCCGCCCGAGCAGCGCACCGCGGCGGTGCTCGCCGGATCGACGACATAGCAGCGGCGCGGGACGCGCCCGCACGGGCGAACTTGCTACCATCTGGAGTCCTGCCTGAGCGCCAGGGGTTTCGCCTGCGCAAAGGCAAGTCCACGACCCGGTAGCGGCGGCCGCAACGGCAGCCAGAGCCGAGTCGCCGGAACACAGCCGCCGAAAGGGATCATGAAGGTAAGACCGTCGGTCAAGCCGATGTGCGAGAAGTGCAAGATCATCCGCCGCCACGGGGTGGTGCTGGTGATCTGCCAGAACAAGCGTCACAAGCAGCGTCAGGGGTGATTCGGTAGTGGCACGAATCGCCGGCGTCAACCTGCCGCTCAACAAGCGCTCTGAAATCGGCCTCACGTACATCTACGGCGTCGGCCGCTCGACCGTCGGGCAAGCTGCTCGACCAGGTCGGCATCAACCGCGACACCTACATCCGCGACCTCACCGAGGACGAGGTGACCAAGCTGCGCGACGCGATCGACGAGGACCTGACCGTCGAGGGTGACCTGCGCCGCGAGCGCTCCCAGGACATCAAGCGCCTGCAGGAGATCGGCTGCTACCGCGGCCTGCGCCACCGTCGCGGCCTGCCCGTCCGCGGCCAGAAGACCAAGACGAACGCCCGCACCCGCAAGGGCCCCAAGCGCATGCAGGTCGCCGGCAAGAAGAAAGCGGGTAAGAAGTAGTGCCTCCCGCTCCCAAACGCGCACGCGGACGCCGCAAGCCGAAAAAGAACATCCCCGTCGGCCAGGCGCACATCAAGACCTCTTTCAACAACACGATCGTCTCGCTGACCGACATTCACGGAAACGTGATCGCGTGGGAGTCAGCCGGCGGAGCGGGCTTCAAGGGCTCGCGCAAGTCGACGCCGTTCGCCGCACAGGTGACCGCCGACGCAGCGGCCCGCAAGGGCCTCGAGCAGGGACTGCAGAAGGTGGAGGTCTACGTCAAGGGACCCGGCTCCGGCCGCGAGACCGCGATCCGCTCACTCCAGGCCGCGGGCCTCGAGGTGACGGGCGTCAAGGACGTCACCCCACAGGCACACAACGGCTGCCGCCCACGCAAGCGGCGGAGGGTCTAACAGATGGCCAGGGACACAAGCCCGCAGTGCAAGCAGTGCCGCCGCGAGGGCCAGAAGCTCTTCCTGAAGGGCGAGCGCTGCCTGACCGACAAGTGCGGCGTCGAGCGCCGCGCATACCCGCCGGGCGAGCACGGCCGCGGCCGCATGAAACAGAGCGAGTACCGGGTCCAGCTGCGCGAGAAGCAGAAGGCGCGCCGCTACTACGGCGTGCTCGAGAAGCAGTTCCACGGCTACTACGTCAAGGCCTCCCGCCAGCCGGGCATCACCGGTGAGAACCTGCTCGCGCTGCTCGAGTGCCGCCTGGACAACGTCCTCGTGCGCCTCGGCTTCGCCGCATCGCGCCGCCAGGCGCGCCAGCTGATCCGTCACGGCCACTGGATGGTCAACGGCCGCCGGGTGGACATCCCGTCCTACCAGGTGCGCCCCGGTGACGTGATCAGCATCAAGTCCGAGACTCCGGCCACGCAGGTGGTCAGGGACGCGACGGAGCTCACCGGACAGATTCCCGCGTGGCTACAGGCCGACCACGAGTCGCTCTCGGCCAAGGTGCTGCGCAAGCCGGAGCGGCGCGAGGTGGCCGCACCGGTGCAGGAGCAGCTCATCGTCGAGCTGTACTCGAAGTAGTAGGGCATTTGCCCGCGCCGGCGCCTGAACGGGCGACGGCGCTCCAGAGCCGGCGTCCGGGCGACGCCGGTGCGACATCAAAACGACGTTAGGACTCTCATGCTCGACTTCCAAATCCCCCGGATCACAAGCGAGTCGGTGGAGCAGAACCGTGGCACGTTCACGATCGAGCCGCTCGATCGCGGCTTCGGCTACACCTTCGGCAACTCGCTGCGCCGCGTATTGCTCTCCTCACTCTCCGGCGCCGCAGTCACGAGCGTCCGCATCGAGGGCGTCGCCCACGAGTTCTCCACCATCGACGGCGTGAAGGAGGACGTGACCGACATCGTCCTGAACCTGAAGGGCGTCGTCTGCCGCATGCACTCCGACGCGAGCGAGGTCGAGGCTCCGCTGGTCGTCACCGGCCCGGGCGAGATCACGGCGAAGGACATCGACCTGCCCGCCGGCGTCGAGATCCTCAACCCCGAGCTGCACATCGCGACGCTCGAGAAGAAAACGAAGCTCGAGCTCTACATGACGATCGGCCGCGGCCGCGGCTACCGCCCCGCGGAGGAGAACAAGTCCGCCGACCAGCCGATCGGCGTGATCCCGATCGACTCGATCTTCTCGCCGGTGCGGCGCGTCGCCTACGCGGTCGAGCAGGCCCGTGTCGGGCAGAAGACGGACTTCGACAAGCTCACGCTGGACATCGAGACCGACGGCTCGATCGACCCGCAGGCGGCGCTGCGCGAGGCGGCCGAGCTCCTGATCTCGCAGCTGGCGATCTTCACCGACGCCGACCGCATCCAGGAGCTGCGCGCAGCCCCCGGCGGCCAGCTCGACGGCCACGGACTCGCCGCCGTCGGCGGCGCCGCAGGCCGCTCTGCAGGGCGAGGAGTACGGCATCCTGATCGAGGAGCTCGAGCTCGGCGTCCGCTCATACAACTGCCTCAAGCGCGCCGGCATCCAGACCGTCGGCGACCTGATCTCCAAGTCGGAGGCGGAGCTGAACGCGATCCCGAACTTCGGCAAAAAGTCGATCGACGAGGTCATCGAAACGCTCCACGCCCGAGGCCTGAACCTCCGCGCGGACTGAACCCGGCCCCTCCCGGGCGGCGCGCCCTGCGGGGCGCTCGCCCGGTGCAGTGCCCCGGGGCCGCGAGCCAACTACACTCCACGAGAGCATGAGACACAAGAAGACACGCCACAAGCTCAGCCGCGACTCCGCGCACCGCAAGGCGCTGCTCATGAACCTGAGCAAGGAGATCATCGAGCACGAGCGGATCAAGACGACCGAAGCCAAGGCCAAGGCCGTCAAGCCCGAGATCGAGAAACTCATCACGCTCGCCAAGCGCGGTGACCTGCACGCGCGCCGCCAGGCGCTCTCGACGCTCTCGCAGGACAAGTTCGCGGTCCACAAGCTGTTCACCGAGGTCGGCCCCCGCTACGCGGAGCGCCCCGGCGGATACACCCGCATCCTCAAGCTCGGCCCGAGGCGCAGCGACTCGACCGAGATGGTCTTCATCGAGCTCGTCTGAGCCGGGCGCCGCGCCCACCGCGCGGGGCATGAGAAGCAAGCTGACGATCGAGTACGACGGCGGCGGCTTCGCCGGCTGGGCGCGCCAGCCCGACCGGCGCACCGTGCAGGGGAGCTCGAGCGCGCGATCACGCACGATCCTCGGCGACGAGCGCGCTCGACGGCGGCCCGCTGAAACTGACGGTCGCGGGCCGCACCGACGCCGGCGTTCACGCGTGGGGGCAGGTCGCGAGCTACGGCCACGAGGCGCTCGACCCGCTGCGCCTGAACGGCATGCTCGCGCGAGGACGTCGCGGTGCTCGCCTGCGAGCCGGTCGCTGACTCCTTCGACGCCCGCAGGGACGCCACCTCACGGACCTACTGCTACCGGGTGCTCGCGCGGCGCACGCCGCAGCGTGTTCGAGCGCACCCGCGCCTTCTGGTGGCCCGGCGCCGTGGACCGCGACGCGCTGCACGAGTGCGCGGCCGCGATCGCGGGCAGGCACGACTTCACCGCGTTCACGCCCGAACGAAACCGAGCACAGCTGGTTTCGCTGCGACATCCGCCGCGCTGAGTGGGTCGAGCACGGGGACGCTGCTCGAGTTCTGGATCGAGGCGGACATGTTCCTGCGCCACATGGTGCGCGTGCTCGTCGGCACGATGCTCGACGTCGCGACCGGGATCGGCACCGTCGCGGAGTTCACCGAGCTGCTGGAGGGCCGGCCGCGCTCACACGGGGGGCGCACCGCGCCCGCCCACGGCCTGGCGCTGGCGTCGGTGTCATACGACCGCGAGCTGAGCCGGCCGGTCGCGCATCCTCCGCCGGCCCCGCGGCATGGCGCCACCCCGGCCGCGGAGGCCGACTCGCGGTGCCGTGCAGGTCGCGGGTAACGCCCGGGTCACCTGGGGACCGCGGACACCCCTATGCTGGGAGTGGCGATGCTCAACGTGCTGCTGACAAACGACGACGGGATCGAGGCCGAGGGCCTGCAGGCGCTGCAGCGCGCGCTGGCCGAGCTCGACGGCGTCCGCCTGATCGTGATCGCACCCGACGGCAACCGCTCCGCGATGGCGCGCTCGATCACCACGCGCCGGCCGCTGTGGGTCGCCGAGCACCGCTTCCCCGACGGCTCGACCGGCTACGCGACCGACGGCACGCCCGTCGACTGCGTGCGCCTCGCGAGCCTCGGCACGGTCGAGGACTTCACCCCCGACCTGATCGTGGCCGGCATCAACCACGGCGCGAACCTCGGCGACGACATCACCTACTCCGGCACCGTCGCCGCCGCGCTCGAGGGGATCGTGCTCGGCCTGCCCGCGATCGCCGTCTCACAGCAGTCCGGCGCGGGCGCGCTGGACTACCACTTCGGCGGCGGCTTCGGATTCGAGGTCGCCGCCGCGTTCGTCGCGCGGCTGGTGGAGCGGATCGAGGAGGTGCCGCTCCCGCAGGGCACGCTGCTGAACATCAACGTCCCCGCCGGCGAGCCCGCCGGCGTCGAGGTGGCGACGCCTCGGCAAGCGCATCTACCGCGACGAGCTCAAGCTCGACACCGAGGAGGAGGGCCGCCGGCGCTACTGGATCTACGGCACCGACCCCGGATTCCACGATGAGCCCGGCACGGACCTCGCGGCGGTCGCGGCCGGCCGCATCGCGGTGACGCCCCTGCACTTCGACCTGACCGACCGCCCGAGTCTCGACGCGCTGCGTCGCTTTGATCTGGAGGATCTGCTCGCACCGGTCGCGCGCGACGCCGCGCCGTGAGCGCGAGGGCAGGCGGGGCGCCCGCCGAGCGTCAGCAAGAGGGCGCGCCGAGCTGCGCGCGGCAGCTCGAGCATCACTCCCACCGCTACTACGTCCTGGATGACCCGGAGATCGGCGACGACGCCTATGACGCGCTGCTCGACGAGCTGCGCGCGATCGAGGCGCGCGCACCCCGAGCTGATCACACCCGACTCGCCGACCCAGCGGGTCGGCGGCGAGCCGGTCGGGCGCCTTGAGAAGGTCAAGCACCTCGAGCCGATGCTCTCGCTCGGGAACGTGCGCTCCGAGCAGGAGCTGCGCGCATGGGTCGAGCGCATGCGCGCCCACCTCGCGCGCGAGGGGATCTCCGACCCCGGCTTCACGTTCGTCGTGGAGCCCAAGATCGACGGCCTGGCGATCAGCCTGCTCTACCGCGACGGCGTACTCGAGCGCGGCGCCACGCGCGGCAACGGCGAGATCGGCGAGGACGTCACCCACAACCTGCGCACGATCGGCGCGGTGCCCGCTGCGCATCGCAGGACGCGCCGCCGCTGCTCGAGGTCCGCGGCGAGATCTACATGTCGCTCGCGGACTTCACGGCGCTCAACGAGCGCCGCGCCGAAGCCGGCCTGTCGACGTTCATGAACCCCCGCAACTCGGCCGCCGGGCACGATCCGCCAGCTCGACCCCGCCGACGCCGCCGAGCGGCCGCTGTCGATCTGGTGCTACCAGGTGGGCGTCGCCGAGAACCTCACCTTCGAGCGCCACTCGCAGGCGCTGGACTGGCTGCGCGAGCACGGCTTCCGCGTCAACAGCGGCATCCGCGTGATCGGCGACGAGGACGAGGTGATCCGCCAGTGCCTTGACTGGGAGAAACGCCGCGGGGAGCTCGACTTCGAGATCGACGGGGTCGTCATCAAGGTCGACGACCTCGCGCTGCAGCGCCGGCTCGGCTCGGTCGGGCGCGACCCGCGCTGGGCGGTCGCCTGGAAGTTCCCGCCGACGACCGCCGTGACGCGCCTGGAGAAGGTGATGTGGAACGTCGGCAAGTTCGGCGACCTGCGCCCCTACGCCGTCCTTGACCCGGTCGTGGTCGGCGGCGTGCGGATCGGCATGGCGACGCTCCACAACGAGCAGGACATCGTGCGCAAGGACCTGCGCGCCGGGCGAGGACGTGATCGTCGTGCGCGCGGGCGACGTGATCCCGCAGGTCGTCTCGCCGGCGCCCCACGTCGCCGAGCGCGCCGACCGGCCGCCGCTGCCCGCGGCCGCCCGAGCGCTGCCCGTTCTGCGACACGCCGACGGTCAAACCGCAGGAGGGCGTCTACACGCAGTGCCCGAACCCGGACTGCCCGGCGCGCGCCTGGCAGCTGCTCAAGCACTTCGTCTCGCGCGGCGCGATGGACATCGACGGCCTCGGCGAGAAGCAGGTGGCGCTGCTGCAGGAGCGCGGGCTGCTGAAGCAACGCGGCCGACCTCTACCGCCTGCGCGAGGATCAGCTGCTCGAGCTCGAGGGCTTCGCGGAGATCTCGGCGCGCAAGACTGATCGAGGCGATCGAGGCGTCAAAGCAGCGGCCGTTCGCGCGCGTGCTGTTCGCGCTCGGGATCGAGGAGGTGGGCGAGGTGACGGGGCGAAACCTCGCGCAGGAGCTGCGCGACATCGACGCGCTGCTCGCCGCGACGCCCGAGCAGCTCGAGCAGATCTCCGGGATCGGGGAGAAGATGGCCGACGTCGATCCGCGCGCAGCTCGCCGAGGAGCGCATGCGCTCGCTGATCGACGACCTGCGCGCCGAGGGCCTGCGCTTCCACGAGGACGGCCCTGCGCCCTCCCAGGGGCCTCTGGCGGGCAAGACGCTGGTCCTGACAGGCACGCTGCCGGAATGGTCGCGAGAGCAGGCCACCGAACGGATCATGGCCGCCGGCGGCAAGGTAACGGGCTCGGTGTCCGGCAAGACCGACTACGTGGTCGCCGGCGACAGCGCGGGCTCCAAGCTCGAGAAGGCCGAGCGGCTCGGCGTCGCGGTGCTCGACGAAGACGGCCTGCGGGCCCTGCTCGGCGAGTAGCGCAGGGCGCGTCAGCGCCCGCGCGCGGTAGCGGCGCCCTGCTCTTCGAGGGTGCTGACCCTCGAATTCGCGAGGCTGATCGCGAAGTGGTCCTGCACCCGGTGCGCCGCTTCGATCGAGATCCCGTCGGTGAAGATCGCGAACACGATCGTGTGGCCGCCCGCGGCCCGGCAGAAGCCCGCCAGGTTCGAGACGCCGGTGAGCGTCCCCGTCTTGGCCTGGCAGCGGCCCTGCGCGCTCGTGCCGCGCATCCGGAAGGCGAGTGTGCCGCTGCGCCCCGCGACCGCCATGTGGCCTCTGAGGATCGCGCCGAGCGGCGTGCGGGAGATGGCGATCAGCAGGCTCGCGACCTGCAGCGGGGAGGTCCGGTCCGATTCCGAGAGCCCGGAGCCGTCCAGGATCCTCGGGTGCAGCGAGAACAGCGAGGCGATCGTGCGCGAGACGACGCGCGGCCCCGGCGGCTGTGGTGCCGGCTCCGCCGAAGCGCGCGCCGAGGTCCTTGATCAGCGTCTCGGCGAAATAGTTATCAGACGGCGGCAGCATCAGGCCGAGGATCTGAGCCAGTGGCGGGGACTGCACGAGCGCGAGCTGCGTCGCGCCCGGCGGGGTGAGCGCCGCTCCGATCGGGCCGTGCACCCTCACGCCGAGGCCGCGCAGTGCCCAGTAGAGGTTGTGGGCGGCGAACGCGGCCGGGGCGTGCGAGCCGCGTTCGCGGCCTTCTTCGCCGCGGTTGAAGGCCACGCCGCTGAGCGTGCCTTCAAGGAACGGGTCCGGCGCGTAGCCGCTTGAGGGCTCGCCGCGCAGCGAGTCCAGGAACGACTCGTCGCCCTCGATCGAGCCGGTCACCTGGTGGATCCCGGCCCTGAGGAGCTGCTGGGCGAGGCTGGAGACGCTCGCGCCGACGCCGCCGTAGTGGGCGGCGATGAACGAGGTGCTGCCGAACGTCGGGTCCCCGCCGCCGCGCAGATACAGGCTTCCTTCCCACACGCCGCCGGGCGCGAGGTGCCCCACGCCCAGGACGGCCGTGGACAGGCGGGCTCCCGGGCCCAGCAGCTCAAGGGCTGTCGTGGCCGTGTAGAGCTTCTCCACCGAGGCCGGCGGCCTGAGCGAGGACGCCCTGGCGGAGAACAGCACGCGGCCGCTGGTCAGGTCATACGCGTAGGCGCCGTCGTGGGGGCCGGCGATCGCGATCTGGCCGGCGAGGTCCGACTGAAGCGCGAGCAGCGGGCTGCTCGCGCCGGCTGCCGGGGCCGCCCCGAGGCACGTCAGTACGAACCCGCACAGAAGCCCGAGTAGCTTTGCGGAGGAGGTCCAGGGCACTCAGCCATAGAATGTTGATCAATGGGCAAGGTTGTCAAGCTCGAACCCGGCACGAAGGCCAAGACCAACGGCGCGAAGGACCGCTCCGCGCGGCGTCGGCCGGCCGGCGCTCGGTCGACCGCAGGCGCCGGCCGCGGCGCGACAAGACCGCCCTGGTCCTCGGCGGCGGCGGCTTCACCGGCGGGGTGTATGAGATCGGCGCGCTGCGCGCCCTCGACCTGCTCGCCGTGAACAGCACGGTCACGAACTTCGACGTCTACGTCGGTACGTCCGCCGGCTCGTTCATCGCCGCGATGACCGCGAACGGCGTGACGCCCGAGGAGATGATGCGGGTCGTCACCCGCCAGGGCAAGCCGCCGTTCAAAGACATCCACCTCGGCGATCTGCTGCGCCCGAACCTCCTGGAGTTCGCGCGCAAGGGCGCGATGCTCCCGATGCGCATGGCCTCCGAGCTGCGCCAGATGATCGCCCAGCCCGGCGGCATCTCGCTGATGGATGTGGCGCTCGGGCTCGCCGGCGGCCTGCCGTCCGGCCTCTATACCGGAGCCGGAATCGAGAGCTACCTGAAGGAGGTCCTGAACGAACCCGGCAGGACCGACAACTTCGGCGAGCTCGACTGCGAGCTCTATCTCACCGCCACCGACCTGGACACCTGCGAGCGCGTCGTGTTCGGCGTCGACGGCTCCCACGACGTGCCGATCTCCACCGCGGTCCGCGCCTCCGGCGCCCTGCCGATGGTCTACGCGCCGGTGCGCGTGAAGGACCGCGAACTGATCGACGGCGGCATCGTCTCCACCACCAACCTGGACATCGCGGTCCAGGCCGGCGCGAAGCTGATCGTGGTGATCAACCCGATCGTGCCGTTCATCAACGACTTCTCCGCGACCGTCAAAACGCTCCGCGGCCCGCGCGCGCGCCGCGTCTCGGACATGGGCTTCGCACAGATCGGCTACCAGACGTTCAAGCTCGTCGCCCACCAGCGCCTTCACGAACTGAAGAAGGGCTGGGAGGCCCGCTACCCCGGCGTCGACATCATCCTGATCGAGCCCGAGCCGACCGACGAACTGATGTTCCAGACGTCGATGATGAGCTTCACCTCGCGCGTCGAGATAGCCCGCCACGGGTTCGAGTCGGTCACGAAGCAGCTCGTCGGCGAGATCGACCGCTACCAGGCGGTCGCCGAGCGGCACGGGATCGACATCTCCGCCAAGCGCGTGCGCAAGGTCGTCGAACACTTCGACCAGCAGCACGAGTCCCACAGCGCGTGGCGCAAGATCCTCGAGGGCACCACCGGCGCGCTCCTGCGCCAGGCCAACACGGCCGGTTAGAGCGCTTTATCCACCGCGCTGAGCAGCCGCTCGCTCGCCGCGGCCGAGTGCACGGCGATGCGCGCATGCCCGGGCTCGCCGAGGGCGTCCCCGGCGGCGATCAGGACGCCCGCCTGCGCCAGACGCGCGGAGAGCTCGGCGCCCGCCACGGCGGGATGGGCCGCCCACAGGAAGTTGGCCTGGCTCACAGAGACATCGAAGCCGCGCTCGCGCAGCGCCGAGATCAGCAGCGGGCGCTCGCGGCAGATCATCTCGACGCGGGCCTGCACGATCTCGCTGCACGTGCGCATCGCCTCGAGCGCCCCCGCCTGTGAGAGCTCGGACACGCCGAGGTCCGGGTCGAGCTCGGCGAGCAGGCTCTCCGAGCCGGGTCCGCCGATCGCGTAGCCCAGGCGCAGCCCGGCAAGGCCCCATGCCTTTGAGAACGTGCGGAAGACGAGCAGGTGAGGGTGGCGCTCGAGCAGCTCGATCGAGGAGGCTCGTCGGCTGGGCGTCGGCGAACTCGACGAGAGCCTCGTCGAGCAGCACCCCGACGCCGTCGGGAAGTCCGATGAGAAGACGCTCGAGGTCGGCGGTGCCGGTGAGCTCGCCGGTCGGGTCGTTCGGGCTCGCGATCACCACCGCGCGCACCGCGGGGTCGGATGCCGCGGCGAGCAGCTCGTCCACGCCCGCCGCTGACGCGGATAGCCTGGCCGTGCGCGCGGCGCGCCATCAGCGGATACAGGGGATAGGAGGGCCAGAGCGTCAGCAGCTGCTGGCCCGGCTCGATCAGCGCCCTGCGTGGCGGCTCCGAGCAGCTCCGCGGCGCCGTTGCCGAGGATCAGCCTCGCGGGATCCACGCCGTGGCGCTCGGCGAGCATGTTGCGCAGGTCCGGCGCCCGCGAGATGGGGGTAGCGGTGCATCCCGCGCCGCGCGACGAACGTGATCGCGTTGACGATCCGCGGATGTGGCAGCTCGGGCCAGGTCGTCTGGGAGAGATCCAGCGTCTGCACGCGCGTGAGCGCTTTGCGTTTGCGCTCGGCGGCCTCCTCGCGCAGGCCCTTGTTGACCTCCTCCTCGGTCATCCCTTCGAACTGGCGGTAGTAGTCGAGCAGCCCCACGGTTATCGCCCGTTCTAGCAGTGGCTCACGGCGCGGGGCAGCGCCCCGGCGCGGAGCGGCCCGCTCAAGCGGCTCCGTTGCCCGAAACCGTGCTCGAGCCCGGCCCGTGGATGACCAGGAACCAGAACGCGAATACCAGCGCGCATACGGCTGCGGTGATCGCGAAGATGCGCCCTAGCGCGCCGGTGCGCTGGTCGTGGCCGGCGGCGCGCCTGACGAGGATCCAGGCGCTGTCCATCCGCTTGAGCAGCATCAGTGTCCCGAACAGCAGCACGCCGAGGGACACGAACGACGCCAGGATCCCCCAGCTCACGCTGCCGGTCAGGTAGTCGGCCTGCGAGCCGACCCACAGGCACGCGATCGGGATCGGGCCCCAGCACATGAGGCTGAGGAAGATCATCCCCGCGAGCAGGAACCCCGCGAAGCGAGCTGTCCATGCGCTGGCGCACCTCCCGCCCCGTGTCGGCGGGGCAGCGTAATGGGTGGGTGCCGTGCCGGGCCTGCGCCCGACGAACAGCCCGCCGGTATCTGAAGGGTCGCTCCTCATCGCCACCCATGTTCGCAGCTACGGAGAATGATCCGCGTCAGCTTGCGTAGAGACCGTCGAACAGCTCCCCGTATTTCTCGTTCACGACGTTCCGCTTGACCTTCAGCGTGGGGGTGAGCTCCCCCGTCGCCTGTGTCAGGTCGTGGTCGAGGATCACGAAGCGCTTGACCTGCTCCACCTGCGCGTATTTCGAGTTCGCCCTGTCGATCTCGGCCTGGATCAGCGCATGCACCTGCTCATCGCGCGAGAGCGAAGGGATGTCCTGCGCCAGCCCGTGCTCCTTGGCGAAGAGCGGGATCTCCTCCTCATCGAGGGTGATCAGCACCACCGGGTAGGGGCGTTTGTCGCCGTGCATGACCGCCTGTGAGATCCAGCGGCACTGCTTGAGGTCGTTCTCGATGTTCGCGGGCGTCAGGTTCTTGCCGCCCGCGGTGATGATGATGTCCTTCTTGCGGCCCGTGATCGAGAGGTAGCCGTCCTCGTCGATCGACCCGAGGTCGCCGGTGTGCAGCCAGCCGTCCTCGATGTCGCCGAACGTCGTCGGGGCGTGGTTGTGGTAGCCCTCGAAGATGTTCGCGCCCTTGATCAGGATCTCGCCGTCGTCGGCGATCCGCATCTGCACGCCTGGCAGCGGGCGCCCGACGGTGCCGAACTTGTGTTCAGCTTCGGTCGAGAACGTCGCGGCGGTCGCGGTCTCCGTCATGCCGTATCCCTCGAGCACGACGATCCCGCACGCGTAGAAGAATTCGAGGATCTCGCGTGCGATCGGCGCCGCGCCGCTGGTGGCGCGCTTGCAGCGCCCGCCGAAGATCGCGCGGACGTTCTTGAACATCTCCTCGTCGGCCTGCTCGAACGGCACCCGCATCTCCTCGGGCACCTCCTCGCCGCGGGCCATCATGTCGCGGACCTTCACGCCGAGAGCGATCGCTTCCTCGGCCTGCCTGCGCTCCTCCGGCGGTTTCGCGTCGATCGCGCCGCGGGCGAGGGTGTAGATCTTCTCGAACACGCGCGGGACGGAGGGCAGGTAGGTCGGTTTGACCTCCATCAGCTCCGGGACGATCTGCTTCGTGTCGCCGCCGTAGTAGGCGATCGTCGCGCCGAGGTGGAACGCGAGCAGCTGGATCAGCAGCGCATACGCGTGGGCGAGGGGGAGATACAGGTAGATGACCTCCTCGCCTTCGAATTCGGCGGCGTCGCTGACCATGTTGATCACCGAGCGGTAGTTGCCGTGCGTGAGGATGCAGCCCTTCGGCGGCCCCGTCGTGCCCGACGTGTAGATGAAGGTGAACGGCTGCTCGAGGCTGACGGCTTCACGGCGGGCCGTGAGCTCCTCGGGGTTGCGCGTGCGGCCGCGGCGGCGAACCTCGTCCATCGTGATCGCGCCGAGCGCCTTCCCGCTCTCGCTGTCGGCGTCGGCCGCCTCGATCACGATCACGGTGCGCAGGTTCGGGACTGTGTCGCGGATCGCGACGATCTTCGCGAGCTGCTCCTCGTCCTCGGCCACGATCGCGATTGCGCTGGAGTCCGAGATCACCCACTGGCACTCCTCGGGCGAGTTCGTCGGGTAGATCGGCACGACGACGGCGCCCGCGGATGTGGCGGCCATGTCGGCGTAGGTCCAGTCAGGGCGCGTGTTGGCGAGGATGCAGACGCGCTCGCCGGCTGCGATGCCGACGTCGATCAGCCCGAGGGCGATCTCCTGCACGATGTCGGCGAGCTCGGCAAAGCTGACGTCACGCCACTCGCCGTCCTGCTTGTAGCGCACAGCGGGACGGTCTCCGAACTGAGACGCCGAGTGCACGATCATGTCGGCGATCGTCTTCGACGCCGTGGCCGTGGCCTCCATCAGGACTCCCTCCTCGAGATCAAAACTGCTGCTGGCAGCGTGATCTTAGTCACTGACCGCACGATGTGGACGGCTGCTTAGACGGGGTTCGGTACATCTATGAACACATGCTCCACAGCCAGGCGCTCGGACAGGTGCTCTCCCAAAGCGCGGATGCCCAGCGTCTCGGTCGCGTGGTGGCCCGCGGCGATCAGGTGAAGGCCCGCCTCGGCAGCGATCGCCGGGCTGCGCTCTGAGACTTCGCCGGTCAGGAGCGCGTCCGCTCCGGCGGCCAGCGCGTCCTGCACATAGTCGGCTCCGCCGCCTGAGACGATCGCCAGCCTGCGCACCCTCGCCGGGCCGGCGCCGAGCAGCTGCGGCTCGCGCCCCGTGGCTCGCCCGACGCGGCCCATCAGCTCCGCCGCCTCGACCCCCTCGTCCCCGAATCCCGTCACGAAGCCGATGCTCTCGCCGTGGTGCAGCGCGAACGGCTCAAGGCCCTCGCCGCCGACGGCGCGGGCGAGCAGGGCGTTGTTGCCGAGGACCGGATGGGCATCCAGCGGGAGATGCTCGGCCGCCAGCGCCATCGGCGTCCGGAACAGGACCCGCAGCCGGCGGTGGAGCGCGTCGTCGATCGCCCGCACGCCGTCACCCCAGAAGAGCCCGTGGTGCACGAGGACGAGGTCGGCCCGCTCCGCGGCCGCTCGCTCGAACATGGCGAGGTTTGCCGACACCCCCGTCGCGATCCGCTCGATCGTTTCGGGCCCGGGCACCTGCAGGCCGTTCACCGCGTAGTCGGTGAAGCGCCCCGGGTCGAGCGTGCGCTCGAGCTCGCCGAGGATCTCGGATAGGGGTGCGGCCACCGAGCGAAGATAGCGCCAGCCAAGGTGTGGGATACTTCCGCTTGCGTCGGGGCGTGGCGCAGCCTGGTAGCGCGCACCGTTCGGGTCGGTGAGGTCCCCGAGTTCGAATCTCGGCGCCCCGATAATAAGGAGCCCCGCAAATGCGGGGCTTTTTATTGGCCGTCCGGCTGCGAATGTCCAGGGGGGTGAGGGCACGCCGCAACTGAGGCGGTGTCGGCGGGTTGGAGGGTTACGCAAGGCTCGACGGGAGGCGATACCGCGGTGCGTGCCATCTGTGCTTCGTTCGGAAAGGTCCACTCGAGTGCGCTTGGGCGCTCGCCGGCCAGAGTGTTGGCGCTCAGCGCATTGCTTGCGGCGAGCGGCTCGCTGCTCAGCGCTGGCAGGGCGTTGGCGATCCCGCCCGGCAGGGCCGACTACTTCGGTGGACTGCCCGCATCCACCAGCGGGTTCTTCGACGTCGAGCCACTCGCCATCGCCGCGGGCCCGGAAGGCAGCCTCTGGTTCACGGCCATCAACGGCGTCACGATCGGACGGATCACGCCGACCGGAGCGATCACAGTGGTCTCCTCCGGCTTCAGCCTGAGCGGAAACTATGGCATCCCGCTCGACATCACCGCCGGTGCCGACGGCGACTTGTGGTTCACCCGGTATGGCTTCCATGCCGCCTACGGCCTTGCCGCGACGACGCCGGTGATCGGGCGGGTCACGCCGAGCGGCAGCGTCACCGAATTCGAACTCGACGCGTTCAGCAGCGTGCACAGCATCGCGCCAGGACCCCACGGCAGCATGTGGTTCACCGCTCAAGGCGCCGAGCCTGCTGTCGGGCGAGCTACGGAGGGCGGCGAAATCGCGAGGTTCTCCGCCGGATTGAACGCGGCAGCGGAACCGCTTGACATCGCTCCCGGCGCCGATGGCAACCTGTGGTTCACCGACCAGGGTCGCACGCCGGCGATCGGCCGAGTCACACCCAGCGGCGCAATCAGGGAGTTCTCGGCGGGCCTGAGCGCCGGAAGCCGCCCTCGGGCCATTACGCCGGGTCCGGACGGCAACCTGTGGTTCACCGACGAAGGCACCATCAACGCTATCGGGAGAATCACGCCGAGCGGCGAGATCACGGAGTTCCCCACCGGAACCTCCGGCGGGACGGAAGGGCGCCCGTGGGACGGCGATATCGCGCCCGGCCCCGACGGCAACCTCTGGTTCATCACGGCGGGAGGGCATGAAATCGGGCGGATCACGCCGAGCGGAGACGTTACGTACTTCGGACTGTCCGCATTCAATCGTGCAGAAGGCGTCGCGCCAGGCCCCGACGGCAACTTGTGGCTCACCGCTCCCGGCTTTCCGGGCGCCGCGACTGCGATCGCGCGAATCGGCTCTGGCGCGCCCGCGGCGTCGGTGTCGGCACCGGTCGTGAGCGGCGCCGACGTGGTCGGAAGTCCTGAGCTCTGCCGGAGTGCGACCTGGGCCTCCTGGGCCTCTGAGCAGCCCTCGGCAAGCTTGTACGGATTCGACGGCTACCGGTGGTTCCGCGACGGCACGCCGGTCGCGACAGGCCAGGCCTATACACCGAGAGCCGCCGACATCGGCCGCCGGCTCTCGTGCACAGAGACCGTCACCTACCCGTTGCCCTTCCTGGTCAGTGCCTCGGCTGTGAGTGCAGCCGTGGTGCTCCCGGGTCCGCCTGCGCCGACCATCACGAGCCTACGCCAGTCGGCCAAGAGATGGCGCGAGGGCAACAGGTTGCCGCGGATCAGTCGCAACGCGAAGCCACCGGTCGGAACCACGTTCTCTTTCTCGCTCAACGAGCGAGCAGCGGTGACGATGAGCTTCACCCGTGTGGTCTCGGGGCGTGTGGTCGGCGGCAAGTGCGTGGCTGGCGACCGCAGGAACCAACACCGACGAGCGTGCAAGCACACCGTGGCTGCAGCCAGCGTCTCGTTCACCGGCCGCCTTGGCGCCAGCCACTTCGCTTTCCAGGGGCGGATCTCGCGCCACAAGAGGCTCAACCCCGGCCTCTACACGCTGATCCTCAGCGCCACCAACTCGGTTGGGGTGCGCTCCACCCCGGTGTCGCTGAGCTTCAGGATCGTGAAGTAGCTTGCCTGAGCTCGGGCGCTGGGAGGATCCCGACCAGGCACCTCCCGGTACCCGTGCATCTAGTTCTTCGATATCCGCGCCCCCGCAGCGAGGCGCGCTCTCACCCCGATGCAGCACGTCCCATTACGGTCGATCGAGCAGCTGAGCAAGGCCCGCGGAGGTCAGCCGCCGGAGCCGGCGCCGCGGAAGGCGTCGATCGCGTCCTCGACGGTTTCGTAGACGTGCTCGGAGCCGATCTTCGATGTGATTTCGTAGCGGTCGAGCT
Organism: uncultured Solirubrobacteraceae bacterium; assembly: GCA_963826345.1. Taxonomy (GTDB): domain Bacteria; phylum Actinomycetota; class Thermoleophilia; order Solirubrobacterales; family Solirubrobacteraceae; genus Palsa-744. The sequence continues at coordinate 133,816 of CAWGWU010000010.1, read as the reverse complement.
CGCTCTGAACCCGCTTCTCGACGTTGCAGACCGCGAGCACGATGTTGCGCTCCTTCAGCTGGTCGGCGAGTTCCGAGAGTGTCTTTCCGCCCGTGTAGTCGATGTCGTCGATCGGTGCGGCGTCCAGGACGATCCAGCGCGGCGGATCATCCGAGCCGGCGATCGCGAGCACCTCATCGGACAGGCGCGTCGCGTTCGCGTAGAAGATGCCGGCGCCGAAGCGGTAGATCACCAGGCCCGGCACGGTCCGGGCTCCCGGCGTGACCGGGACCGGGGCGACGTGGCCCTTCGCGTCGCGCGTGATCACGACGTCCACGGTCGTGTAGTGGCGTCGCACGTGAAGCACGAGCGAGAGCAGAAGGGCGAGGATGATGCCCTGCTCGACGCCGACCGCCACCACCACGAGCGCCGTCAGGGCGGCGACCCAGAACTCCTCCCTGCTCAGCCGGTAGACCTCTTTCATGCCGTGGATGTCGATCAGCTTCAGGCCGATGAGGAACACGACGGAGGACAGCACGCAGTTGGGGAGGTACTGCAGCGGCTTGGTAAGGAACAGCAGCACGATCGCGACGACGGCCGCGGTCGTGAGCTGGGCGACCTGTGTGTGGCTTTTCGCGTCGTCGGCCATCTCGGTCTTGGTGGGGCTGCCGTTGACGACGAACGTGCTGCTGAGGCCCGCCGCGAGGTTCGCCAGACCCAGGCCGACGAGGTCGGTGTTCTCCTCGAAGTCCTCGTTGTACTTGACCGCGTAGGCACGCGAGGTCGCGGCGCTCTGGGCGAGGATCACCAGGAACATCGAGATCGACGTCGCCATCAGCAGGCCGACGTCGTTCCACGTGACGTGCTGGGGCAGGCCGAGGTGGGGGAGACCGCTCGGCACAGGCCCGAGCGTCGAGATGCTGTGACTCGCGAAGTCAAACGCGTAGCTGAGGCCGATCATTCCGACGACCGCGACCAGGCCCCCGGGAACCGCCTTGATCCAGCGGCCGAACACGATCAGGATCGCGAGCACGGAAAGCGACACGAGCGCGGTCTGCCACGAGCCTTCGCCGATGTGGGCGAGGGTCAGCGCGAACTTGCGGATCGTCCCGGCGAACGCGGTCGTCGACACCTTCTGGGCCGGCACGTCGAACATGCCTCCGACCTGTCCCATCGCGACCTGGATCCCGACCCCGGTCAGGAAGCCGATCAGCACGGTCCGCGACAGGAAGTTCGCGAGGAACCCGAGCCGGGCGACGCGGGCGATGAACATCAGGGCGCCCGCGATGATGGCGGACAGGCCCGCGAGTCCCGACCCACGTCGGCGAGTCGGGTGTCGCCCCGCTTATCGCCAGGGCGGCGATGCCGGCGTACATGATCGCCGCGGTCGCGGAGTCCGCGCCCGACCACCAGGTGCCGCGAGGAACCGAACACCGCGAACGCCATGATCGGGATCAGGATCGTGTACAGGCCGGTGATCACCGGCATGCCGGCGATCTTGGTGTAGCCCATCGTCTCGGGGATCGCGAGCGCGGCGAGCGTGATGCCGGCGACGATGTCCTTCGACAGCCATTCGCGCCGGTAGGGGCGAACCCCTTCCAGGACGCTCACCCACCTTCCGATGCCCTTGACGGCTGGAGCCTCGGTGCTCATGTGAACCAAACGTAATCGAGGCGCCGGACCTGCGCATCCCCCTTCACCCCGTGTCGGTCTGCGGAAAGGTGCCCAGGCCGGTGCGCGGCGCGTCAGCCGGCGATGGTGAAGCTGAGCGAGCGGGGTATGGCGTTGTGTCCGTGAGCCCTGGCGCTGATCGTGAGCGTGTACGTGCCGCGGCCGAGCCTCGTATGCGAGGTGATGCGGCCGCGGAACGCGACGTGGTTGACGCCGCTCAGCCCGAGGAAGCTGAAGGATCCGAGGCGCACGCAGGCGCGTGCAGTGGCGGTGGTGCGCGTTCCGCGAGCTCGGCGCCTGGCAGCTGTGGCCGACGAGCCGGCCGGGCTGGGGCCTTGAGAACGTGAACGTCATGATCGCGGCCTCGTTCAGCGCGAAGTCGAACCTGGTGCCGACCGCGAGCCGGCGGCTGGCGTGCGGGAGCCCGGTCTCCGGTGATCCATGCTGCGGGCGCTCTGCGAGACGCGCGAGATCACGGGACTCGGCCACGCGCGCGGTGACGCCGCCGGCGCGGCGATGGAAACGGCGAACCCGGTCTGCGCCGCCTGCCCGCGTGGCCCGCGCGCGGTCACGCGGCATGCGATCTGCTGTCCGGCGTCGACGGCGGCGAGCGTGTATGTGACGCCCGAGGCGCCGGCGATCGACGGCGCCGTTGCGGAGCCATTCGAAGCTGAAGCTGAGCGGGCCGTCGCCGCCCCATGTGCCGGTCCCGCAGGTCATCGCCTGCCCGACGGCCGGGTGTGCCCGCGGCGATCGGCGGCGTGCCGGGCACGACCGGCTGGGCCTGGAATGCGCCGATGTCGCATTCACCGACCGGCCGCGGAATGCCCGCGTGCGTCGGTCAGCAGCGGCGTTTCCCCGGCCGTCGGGTCGGTGCACTGCCCGCCGGCGCCGAGCGCGGGGCTGCCAGGGAGCAGGCCGATCGTGCGCACCGGCCCTCCGTTGGCGGCCGGCGCCAGCAGCAGCGCCGCTGCGAGTACGTCATTGGCGGCCGGCTGAGAATTCGCACTGTGCCTGCCCGTCATCCTCGAGGTTGTGGCCGCCGTCCGTGATGGCGTGTTCGCCTGATGCAGGCACGCCGGGTCGGTGTTCGCCGCGCCCGAGGCGATGATCGTGTTCATCACCCGCGTCGCCCCTCCTTCGAGGAAGACGTTGCCTCCGCCGCTCGCGAGCGGGCTCGTCGCCGTGTTGGTTGCGATCGTGGTGCTCGCGATGACGGCTTCTCCGGCTGCCGACCTTCATGATCCCGCCGCCGTAGCCGACGCCGGGCTGCCCGGGCAGGCCGGTGCCGACGCCTTCGCCGCCTTGGCCGCCGTGCGCGGAGTCGCCGGTGATCGTGTCGTTCACGAGCGTCAGCGTCCCGCCCGGCGATCATGATCGCGCCGCCTTCGCCCTGCCCGCCTTTGCCGCGCGTGTTCCGGCCGGCGCCGCCCGTCTCCTCCCACCGCCTGGTCGCCGTTGAGGGTCGAGGCGGTGATCGTGACCGAGCCCGCGGCGCTGTAGACGGCGCCGCCCGCGCCCTTGGCCGCCTTCAGGGCTGCCTTCGGCGGCGCTCGCGCCGCCCTGGCCGCCCGGTCGTTGCTGAGCGAGGAGGCGCCGGATGCTGAGCTGCCCTTCGTTGTAGATGGCGCCGCCCTGGGCGGCTTCGCTCGCGCCGGCGACGGGCTGGGAGCCGGACAAGTCCGATTCGATGATGTTCAGTGACCCGCGATTGACCAGCAGGCCGCCTGCGATCGCGCCTTTCCAGGGCGGCGGTTCGGAGCGACGCGAAATGGTCCGCCAGCTTGAGCAGAGGTCATCGTGAGCGCCGCGGCGCTGGCCACTTCCATCAGGGGCCCTTCACCGCTCGGTCGCTCGATGACGCTGCGAGCACCGCTCGTGGTTCCTGCCATGTTGACGGACTGCGTGACCTTGATCACGCCGAGCGTGAGCGCGTAGGAGCCCGACTTGAGCTGGATCAGGGCCGGGGGAGAGGCGTCTGCATTCGCCGCTTCGACCGCCTTCCTGAGGTTGGCGCACGTGAAGGTCGGGGCGCTGCCCGTGCAGCTGCCGGCGGCGTCGGCGCCGCCTGCGGCGACGTTGTAGGTGTCGGTCGCGGCCAGCGCCTGCGGGGCTCCGATGGCGAGCGCCGCGAGCAGTACGGCCGGACACAGCAAGGCGAGCTTTCGCACCTGTCGATGATCGCATAGGCCCTGTCGTGCCGAGCCGGTTCGGCCGGCCCGCGGCGCCCGCGTTTCACGCCTCCTTCCCGGGACGGAGGCGATACGCCGCTAGCCTGTCCAGCCGTGCTTGTAACAAGAGATGACATACGCAACGTCGCGATCGTGGCCCACGTCGACCACGGCAAGACGACCCTCGTCGACGCCATGCTGTGGCAGTCCGGCGCCTTCCGCGAAGGCCAGGACGTCGCCACGCGCGTCATGGACTCGATGGATCTCGAGCGCGAGAAGGGCATCACGATCCTCGCGAAGAACACGTCGCTCGATCTACAACGGCGTGAAGCTGAACATCATCGACACACCCGGCCACGCCGACTTCGGCGGCGAGGTCGAGCGCGGGCTGACGATGGTCGACGGCGTGCTGCTGCTCGTCGACGCGTCCGAGGGGCCCGCTTCCGCAGACCCGCTTCGTCCTGCGCAAGGCGCTCGAGGCGAAGCTGCCGGTGATCCTCGTCATCAACAAGGTCGACCGGCCCGACGCGCGCGTCGCCGAGGTCGTCGACGAGGTCTACGAGCTGTTCCTGGACCTGGACGCCGACGAGCACCAGATCGAGTTCCCGATCGTCTACTGCAACGCGAAGGCCGGCATCGCCTCGCTCGAGTACGACCCGGGCAAGGAAATCCAGGAGCGCAGCCTGTCGCCGCTGCTCGACCTCCTGCTGGAACGCATCCCCGCGCCTACGCACGACCCCGAGCTTCCCGCTGCAGGCGCTCGTCACGAACCTCGACGCCTCCCCGTACGTCGGGCGCCTGGCGATCTGCCGGGTCTGGAACGGCGTGATCAAGAAGGGCCAGCAGATCGCCTGGTGCCGCGCCGACGGATCGATCCAGCGGGCGCAGGTCGCCGAGCTCTACGTCACCGATGCGCTGCAGAGGGTCGACGCGGCCGAGGCCGGGCCCGGCGAAATCATCGCCGTCGCGGGCATCGCCGAGGTCACGATCGGCGAGACCCTCGCCGACCCGCAGGACCCGCGGCCGCTGCCCGTGATCACGGTCGATGAGCCCGCGATGTCGATCACGCTCGGCGTCAACACCTCCCCGCTCGCCGGCAAAGACGGAGACAAGCTCACCGCCCGCCAGATCGAGGGACGCCTTCGAGCAGGAGCTCGTCGGGAACGTCTCGCTGCGCGTCGAGGAGACCGCCAAACCCGACACCTACGAGGTGCAGGGCCGAGGCGAGCTTCAGCTCGCGATCCTCGTCGAGATGATGCGCCGCGAGGGCTTTGAGCTGACCGTCGGTCAGCCCCACGTCGTCGAGAGGGAGATCGACGGCAAGCGCAACGAGCCGGTCGAGCTGCTGTCGGTCGACGTGCCCGAGGAGCATGTCGGGACGGTCACGCAGCTGCTGGCGGCGCGCAAGGGCCGGATGGAGCACATGACCAACCACGGCACGGGCTGGGTGCGGATGGAGTACCTGGTGCCCGCGCGCGGCCTGATCGGGTTCCGCACGGAGTTCCTCACGGAGACCCGCGGCACCGGCATCATGCACCACGTGTTCGACCGCTGGGAGCCGTGGGCGGGCGATCTGCTGACGCGCACCAACGGCGCGCTCATCGCCGACCGCAACGGCTCGACGGTCAGCTACTCGCTGATGACGCTGCAGGAGCGCGGCACGCTGTTCGTCGGTCCCGGCGAGGAGGTCTATGAGGGGATGGTGATCGGCGAGAACACCCGCTCGGAGGACCTCGACGTGAACCCCGTCAAGGAGAAGCACCTCACCAACATGCGCTCCTCGACCTCCGACGTGCTCGTGCGCCTTGACGCGCACCGCAAGCTGACGCTCGACGAGGCGCTGGAGTGGGTGCGCGAGGACGAGGCGGTCGAGGCGACTCCGGTGTCGGTGCGCATGAGGAAGGTCAACCTCTCCAAGGTCGAGCGCCTGAAGGCGATGCGCAACGCGCGCAAATGATCGGCCGCGACGGTGAGAGCAGCCTCATGATGCGGCGGCGCACCGGCCTGCGGCTGAAGGTAGGGTACCGGCCATGAACCGACCCATAGGAACTTCCTCTACCAGCCTTATGGCGCTCGCGGCCGCCCTGCTGGCCTGCGCAGCGCTGATCATCTCTCCGGCCGTCGCATCCGCCGAAGAAGCCGTCTCGGCGACGCCGACGGCGACCGTGCACTACACGAAGGAGACACAGCAGGACTACGAACGCCAGCTCGCTGCCGGCGAAATCCAGTCCGCGACCTTCAACAAGAAAATCCGCTCGCTGCACCTGACGCTGAAGAACGGCAACCACGTGCTGTTCATCTATCCCGCGCACGACCAGCCCAAGCTCGCCTCCGACCTGGAAGCGAAGGGCATCACCGTGACGGTGCTCAAAAAATCCGAAGCGGACAAAGAAGCCACCGCGAAACCGGTGCACCACAAACTGCGCTACATCGCCGGCGGGATCCTCGTCGTGATCGTGATCGTCGTCGCGACCGTCCTGCTGATCGACCGCAAACGCAAACAGCAGGCCGAATAGGGGAGGCGCGCCGTCCACGGGCGGCGCGCAAGCCCGGCGATGGCCGCATGTGAGATATCCGTGCGGCTCACGCCGCGGTCCAGCTCGAACCGGGTGACGGGCGAGCGCGAGGGCACCGTCCTCGTGCGCGTCACCGCACCGCCCGTCGACGGGGCGGCCAACGAGGCCCTCTGCCGCCTGATCGCGCGCCGCGCGCGGGTCGGGATCCGCAGCGTCACGATCGTGCGCGGGGAGGGCTCTCGCGAGAAGCGCGTCCGCGTGGAGGGCATCGACGCGAACGCTCTCCGCGCAGGCGCTGGGACTCGACGCCCAAACACTAAGAACAAGACTCAGTCTCATGATATGTTGGTCGCGGTGAGCGCGGGCGAAAGCGGCCGTGGCGGTGACCCGGCGATCGAGCTCGACGGCGCGAGCGTACGCGTCGGGGGCCGGACGATCTGGAGCGATGTCTCCATGCGGATGGAGCGCGGCGAGTTCGTCGCGCTGCTCGGAGCGAACGGCTCGGGCAAGTCCACGCTGCTGAAGGTCGCGCTCGGGGCGCTGCCGCTGTCCGCGGGAAGCGCGCGCGTGCTCGGCCGCGAGCCGGGGCAGGCGAGCTGCCGACATCGGATACCTGCCCCAGCGCCACGCGTTCGAGCGGGGCACCCGCATCCGCGGCCGCGACATCGTCCGCCTCGGCCTCGACGGCGACCGCTGGGGGCTGCCGCTGCCCGCGTCCTGGAGCCGCTCGCGCGGCGAGGCGCAGGCGCGCAGCCGCGTCGCCGAGGCGATCGAAATGGTCGACGCCGGCGCCTACGCGGACCGGCCGATCGGCGAGTGCTCGGGAGGGGAGCAGCAGCGCCTGCTGATCGCGCAGGCGCTCGTGCGCCGCCCCGAGCTGTTCCTGCTCGATGAGCCGCTCGACAGCCTCGACCTGCCAAACCAGGCCGTCCGTCGCCGCGCTCGTCGCGGACATCTGCCGCGGCGCGGGCGTCGCGGTGCTGCTCGTCGCGCACGACGTGAACCCGCTGCTGCCCTACCTGGACCGCGTCGTCTACCTCGCCGCCGGCCGCGCCGTCGAGGGCCCGGTCTCCGAGGTCATCACGACCGAGACTCTGAGCGCCCTCTACGGGGTTCCGGTGGAGGTCCTGCGGGCCTCGGACGGGCGTCTGGTCGTCGTCGGCCAGCCCGAGCCCCCGGCACACCACCACGACCGCCACGCCCACACCCACGAGCACGCGCATGCCCGCTGATGCCCCTCAGCTGAGCTGGAACCCGATCGAGGACGTCGCGCCAGGTCCTCGAATACCACTTCATGGTCAACGCGCTGCTCGCGAGCGGGCTGGTCGCCGTGATGGCCGGGCTGATCGGCTGGATGATGGTCGTGCGCAGGCAGACGTTCGCGGGCCACACGCTCGCGATGATGGCCTTCCCGGGCGCCAGTGCGGCGGCGCTGGCGGGCGTGCCCGCCGCGTGGGGTTACTTCGCGTTCTGCGGCGGCGGAGCGACTCGCGATCGGTCGCTTCTCAGCCGCGGCGAGGCGCGCTCGGTGAGCCAGGAGTCGGCGAGCATCGGCTCCGTGCAGGCGGCGGCGCTCGCGGCCGGGTTCCTGTTCGTGAGCCTCTACGGCGGCGTGCTCGGCGACCTCGAGAGCCTGCTGTTCGGCAATGTCCTGGGCATCTCCGATGGGCAGGTGCTGACGCTCGCGATCCTCGCGGCGCTGACGCTCGCGGCGCTCGCCGCGATCGCCCGGCCGCTGCTGTTCTCCTCCGTCGACCCGCAGGTCGCCGGCGCCCGCGGCGTACCGGTGGGCCTGCTCTCCGGGGCCTTCCTGCTGCTGCTCGGAGCCGCCGTCGCCGCGACGAGCCAGGTGACCGGGCCGCTGCTCGTGTTCGCGCTGCTCGTGATGCCCGCGGCGAGCGCGCAGGCGATCACCGCCCGCCCCGCGCTGAGCCTTGCCCTGACCGTCGCGATCGGGCTCGCGGTCGCGTGGCTGGGGGTCGGGATCTCCTACTTCTCGCCGTACCCGGCGAGCTTCTTCATCTCGACGTTCGCGTTCGCGATCTACGTGCTCGTCCGGGTCCTGCTGGCCGCCCGCAGGGGCACGCCGCGCGAGCCCGCAGGCCGTGCAGGACCCGCCGCGGGGCGTGATCGCCTGATGCTCTCCCAGGAATTCATGCGCAACGCGCTGATCGCGGGAACCGCGATCGCGCTCGCATGCGGGGTGTGCGGGTGGTTCGTCGTCCTGCGAGGCCAGGTCTTCGCCGGCGACGCGCTCAGCCACGTCGCGATCCCGGGAGCGCTCGCCGCCGCCGCGGCCGGCATCGACGAGCGCGTCGGCCTGTTCGTGGCGACCGTCGCCGTCGCCGTCGGGATCGGGCTGCTGGGAGCCGGGGTGCTCGCGGGCAGGGGTGCGCGGGCGGCCGCCGCGCTGCCGGCGGACGATGTCGCGATCGGCATCATCTTCACCTTCATCCTCGGCGCTCGGGGTGTTCTTCCTGACCCGCTTCGGGATGAGCTCCGGCGCGAGCACCGGCATCCAGGCCTCCCGCACGCTGTTCGGCTCGATCTTCGGGCTGAGCGGCGGCGAAGCGCTGCTCGCGGCCGTGATCGCGCTCGCGGTGCTCGCCGTGATGGCGGCGATCGCGCGGCCGCTGCTGTTCGCGTCGCTCGCGCCGAGCGTGGCGGCGGCGCGCGGCGTGCCGACGCGCGTCCTCGGCGTCGGCTTCCTGGCGCTGCTCGGGGTCGTCGCCGCCGAGGCGACCCAGGCCGTCGGAGCGCTGCTCCTGCTCGGCCTCCTCGCTGCTCCCGCCGCCGCCGCGCACCGGCTCGCGCGCAGCCCGTTCGCCGGCATCGCGCTCGCGGCCGCCCTGGCGTGCGCGGCGATGTGGGGCGGTCTCGTGCTCGCCTACGCGATCCCGGCGCTTCCACCCAGCACCGCGGTGATCGCCATCGCGGTCGGGATCTACTACCTCACGAGCGTCCTGGCATGAGCGAGCAGCGGTGGATCGAGCGAGCGCGAGGCGACCCTCGCGCAGGCCGGGCGAAAGCGCGGCGGCGCCCGCCGAGCGGTGCTCGAGCTGCTCGGGTCCGAGAGGTGCGCGCTCAGCGCGCAGGAGATGGAGGCCGCGCTCGCGCGCTCGCGCTCGCGTCCGGTGAGCAGGGCCAGCGTGTACCGGATCCTCGACGACCTCGAGGGCCTCGGCCTGGTCCACCGTGTCGAGATCGGGCAGGCGATGGTGCGCTACGAGCGCACCCCGGGCCACGAGGAGCACCACCACCATCTGGTCTGCGATCAGTGTGGGGTCGTGATGCCCTTCTCCGACCCGGACCTCGAGCGCGCGATCACGAGCCTGAGCGAGCGGGTTCCGCTTCAGGTTTCAGAGCATGAGATCGTGATCCGGGGGGCGTGCCGGGATTGCGCGGAGGAGCCTGCGGGCGGCCGTGAAGATAGCCCGTCACGCAGAGGAGCGTGAGCACCGCCCCGACCAGCAGCAGCGGCCCCGAGTCCTCCACTAGCGACCCGACGACGCCCGCGGTGAGCCCGCCCGCCAGCGCCGCCGCCCATGCCGGGTCGCCGGCGACGGGCTGCAGCAGCCACTCGCGCCTGATCACGCCGAACACCGCGAGCCCGAAGGCGAGCGCGGCCGCGAGCGGCATCGCGTGGTTGACCATCTCCCTGCCGGCTGCGCTGTAGCGGCGGGAGATGACGTCGCGCAGCTCGGCCGGCGAGCTCGCGTCAAGGACGCTGCCGGTGAAATGGCCGCTGCCGCCCGCGAACAGGAGGTCCAGCGCCGCGAGCACCGCGAGCCCGGCGAGGGGGGCGATGATCACGATCAGCGCCCTGCGCCGCGTGACGGCGCCAGGGAGCATCATCGCGCCGGCGAGGGCGAAGGCGGCGCAGACCAGGATCACCCCTCCGACGGCTGCGCCGATCAGGGCCGAGCCCTCGATCACGGCCAGCGCGGCCCCGAGGAGAACATCCAGGCTGCCCCGCGCCGCCCGCGCCGGGAGGGGTGCAGCACGCCCGCGACGGCCGCGAGCACCAGCACGGCGAGCACGGCCTTCAGCTCGTTGCCGACGCCGTAGAAGCGCGCGCCGAGGATCGGGTCCGGCCCGATCAGCGAGCGCATCAGCAGCTGGGTGCCGGCAAGGGCGTCGACGGTGATGGCGAGCACGGCCGCCAGCGCCGGCGCGATCGCCCCGCGCGGCCACCCGATCAGCAGGTCGCTCGCGAGGCCGAGTGCGCCGCACATCAGCACGATCAGCCCGTATTCGTGTGGTGCCGATGACTCGAACGCCGCGGGCACCATCGCCGCCGCCGGCGCCCACATCAGAGCGAGGGCGCCTGCGCGCAGCACCGCCGGCCGCGCGCGGGGCGCGATCACCGTTGCGAGCAGAGCCAGCACCCACGCGCCGAGCAGCAGCGCGAGCGCGGGCAGGCGCCGGCCGCTGATCACCAGAAGCCGGTCCATCAGCCCCGGCAGCGCCGCTCCCGGAGCGGTCCTGGTGATCGGACGGCCCGCTCATCTGGGCCGGCGTGCTCACGCCAAGATGGGTGAGCACCGTCGGGGCGATGTCCACCGAGGAGATCAGCCCCGCCTCGCGGGTGCTCTGGGAGGTGAGCGCGCGCGCCCGCTCCCGGCACGTCCCGCGACCGCGGTCCACAGCAGCTCGCCGCCGCCGTCCGCGCGGCGTGCGCTGGATCACGATCAGCAGCTCCCGCGGGGGCCTGCTCGCGGCGAGCTCGCGCGAGCGCACGCATCCCCGCCGCCCCGGCCGGGATCTCCGCGACGGTCAGGGCATGGGAGCCGGCCATCGCCGCGACCCGGCTCGCCGAGCGTGCCGGGCGCTCCCGTCGACACCGCGCCGATCGCTCCCGCGCGGCCCGCCGCGGCTGCGGCGTACAGACCCGCCCAGCCGCCGTTCGCCGCGACGTACGCCGGCCCAGCCGCCCGCCGAGGACGCCAGCAGCCCCGGGAGCAGGTCCGCCGGCGCCGCGCGCGCCCGCGCGAGCCGCGGCCGCCCATCCTTCGATGACGGCGCCGCGGCCGGCCGGGGCCGTGCGTCAGCGGCAGCATCGGCGGCCTGGCCGTGGGGTAGGCGGAGGTGTCGACCCTCGCGCCCTGGCGTGATGTCCAGCAGAAGCTGCGGCGCGGCTGTAGGTGCCCTGCGAGGCGGACATGATCCCGACCGCCATCCCGGGAAGGCGCGCGAGCTGGCGCTCAGTGACGGGCGCGAACGCGATCACCGCAGACGGCCGCCGCGCCGCGGCCGCCGCGGGCATCCCGCCGAGCGCGCCCGCGCCGAGGACGGCGCAGGCCAGCGCCCGCAGCGCCGGCCTCAGACGTCTGATCCCTTGGCGAGGACCTCGGGGCGCGCCGGGATCGGCGGCTGGCCTCCGCCGGGCCCGCCCTGCCCGTTCTCGCCGGGCTGCTCGGCCGTGAACGCTTGAGCCCTCGATGTTCAGCTGCGGCAGGATCCGGTCCAGCCAGCGCGGAATCCACCACGTGGAGTCCTTCAGCAGGTGCAGGGTGGCCGGAAGCAGCAGGCATCGGATCACGAGCGCGTCCAGGAACACGGCGCTCGCGAGCGCGAGCCCGAACTCCTTGATCACGCGGTCTTCGCCCAGCATGAACGAAAGGAAGACGAACACCATGATCGTCGCAGCCGCGCTGACGACACGGCCGGTCAGCGCGAGCCCCTCGGACACCGCGCGAGAGCTGTCCTTGGTGATCGTCCAGCGTTCATGGATCCGGGAGACGAGGAACACCTCGTAGTCCATCGACAGCCCGAAGACGATCGCGAACAGCATCACCGGGATGAACGACTCGATCGGCCCGGGCTGGACGCCGAAGACGCTGCCGGCCCAGCCCCACTGGAAGATCGCGACGATGACTCCGAGCGAGGCGCCGATGCTCAGCAGGTTCATCGCTGCGGCCTGCAGCGGTATCAGCGAGCGAGCGGAACACGAGCATCAGCAGCAGCGCGGACACCAGGACGACGACGCCCACGAACAGCGGGAGCTTTTCGCCGAGTGTCTTGGCGAAGTCGACGGAGCCGGCGGTGACGCCGCCCACGTAGACCTTCAGCCCGGTCCCGGCCTCGACGGGCGGGATCACGTTCGAGCGCAGGTGCGTCACGAGCTGGCTCGTCGCGTAGGCCTGCGGGGAGGACGTGGGGTACGCGGTGATCACCGCGACGGTGCCGTCCGGGTTCACCCTCGGCGGCGCGACCTCGGCGACGCCGCTGCGTGGCCGCCACCGCGCGCGCGCAGCTTCGCGAGCTCGGCGGCTCCCGCGGCGCTGTGAGCGCTCGTGGGAACCTGCGCGACGATCGTCAGCGGGCCGTTGAAGCCTTCGCCGAATCCCTCGGCGAGCAGCTTGTAGGCGTGGTAGGTCGTCTGGCTTGTCGGGTCGCTCGCGGCGTCGCTGGAGCCGAGCCTCAGCGCGAGGGCAGGAGCGGCGATCAGGAGCATCACGAGCGTCGAGGTGATCGCGACGAGCAGGGCGTGGCGCTTCACGAATGCGCTCCACCGGATCCAGGTGTCGCCCGCGGCGCTCGGGGTGCCGTCGGCGTGCACGGCGGCCGGGGGCGGCACGCCGTCCCTCTCCGCTTCACGGGCCCGCTTGCGCGCCCGGCGCCCGCCGGCCGCGACTTTGTGCCCGGCGAGCGTGAGCAGCGCCGGCAGCAGCGTGAGGGACGCGAGCATGACCAGCAGCACGCCGATCGACGCTGAGATCGCGACGCCGTACAGGAAGCTGACCCCCAGCAGCATCATCCCGAGCAGGGCGACGACGACCGTGCAGCCGGCGAACAGCACCGCGCGGCCGGCCGTGTCGATCGACTGCACGACCGACTCGCGCGAGTTGTGGAACGTGTGTCCCGGCGTCGAATACGCCTCGCGGAAGCGGGTCAGGATGAACAGCGCGTAGTCGATGCCGACGCCCAGCCCGATCATCGCCGCGAGCTCGGAGGAGAAGTTCGGGGTGTCCACGACATGTGTGAACAGCGCGATCACGCCGAGGCCCGTGCCGAGCCCGAACAGCGCCGTGACAATCGGCAGCCCCATCGCGATGAGCGAACCGAACGTGAGCAGCAGCACGATCACCGCGGCGAGCAGCCCGACCGCGGTGGAGAGCCCGAAGCCGGCGCGCTGGGAGGCCTCGATCGCCTGGCCGCCGAGCTCAACCTCGAGGTTGGAGTTGCCCGCGGCGCGCGCGACCTTCACGACGCGTTCTGGCGCCCCGTTCGGCAGCAGGTTTGCGCGCTGGTCGAAGACGACCGTCGCGAATGCGATCTTTTCGTTCGCGGAGATCGAGCGGCCCGCGCCGGCGGAGTATGGACTGATGACCGCGGCGACGTGCGGCAGCTTGGCCACCTGCGCGAACATGGCGCTCATGCGCGCGCGAACGGCGGGGTCGTTGACCGTCCCCGAGTTGACCTTGAAGACGATCTGGTCGCGGTCGCCGGACTGGACCGGGAAGCTCTTGTCAAGCAGGTCGAAGGCGCGCTGGGCGTCCGATTTGGGAAGCGTGAAGTTGTTCGAGTAGTTGGTTCCGGCGGACTGGGCGAGGAAGTTGATTCCGATCAGGAGGATGACCCACCCGATGACCACGTACTTGCGGTGGGTGGTGGTCCAGCGGGCGAACTTCAGCATGCTTGAGGGGCTCCGTGTTCTCGGGGGCGTGCGGGGTCGCGGGCGCCGGGGGACGCCCACACGAAGGGTAGTACGCGCACGGCTCCTCGCCGGTCGCGAATGCCGGCACCCGGGCCGGATCTGGACGGCGCTCTGATAGCCTGCGCGCGCCCTCGGCCGGTGCTGTCCCGGTCGCCGGCAAGCACAGCCGGCCTCAAGGCCCGAGGCCGGCGCGACCTGGGAGCGGCCGCACGATGATCAACGCACTGATGCGGCGCGTGCGCTACGCGCGATTCCGAGCCGGAGAGCGCTCGCGGCGCCGTGCGCTCGCAAGGATCGACGAGAGCGAAGCCACGCTCAGCCTGGACATGGACAGCGACTCGCGGACGCTGCTGCTGGCGTTCGGCGGTATGGAAGGTCGCATCGGGATGGCGCCGTTCGAGTTTCTGCGCCTGACGGGCGAGATCCCCGTCAAACGGCTGTTCGTGCGAGACCTTCGCCAGGCCTGGTATCACCGCGGCATGCCGGGCCACGGCGCCACGCTCGAAGCGGTGACCGAGTCGCTGAGGGCGATGATCGCCGAGCATGACGTCGAGCGGATGGTCTTCACCGGCAACTCCGCGGGCGGTTATGCCGCGCTCGTATTCGGGACGCTCCTCGGCGCCGACGTCGTGCTGTGTTTCGCTCCGCAGACGAACCTCGACCCGGCGGTGCTCGCCGAGTGGGGGGATCACCGCTGGGACGAGCGGCTGCTGCCGCTCCTGAAGGACGGCGCGCTCGATCAGCGCTGGGTCGATCTCGGCAGCGCGCTGCCCGCCGCCCGCGTCGCCGACACGCGCTACCAGGTCTACTTCGACGACTCGCTCGCCGTCGACCGGCTGCACGCCGAGCGGCTGCTCGGGCTGCCGGGCCTGCGCATGTACCGGTTCGGCGGCGGAGCACACCACCTCGTGCGCGACCTGCGCGACAACGGCGCTCTGGCGCGGATCCTGCGCGGTGCGCTCGAGCTGCCCCCGGGCGGCGGCGCGGGCGCTAGTTGACGCTGGGGTCGAGCGGCATGCGGGCCAGCAGCGCGTAGCTGCCGCCCTTGCGGTCGAGCACCGCGGCCCACAGGTCCTCGGGTTCCTCGCTGAAGAGGTCCTCCGCGAGCGCCCGCTCGGTGATCCAGTCGCCGCGCTCGATCTCCTCATCGAGCTGGCCCTCGCCCCAGCCGGCGTGGCCCGCGAAGATGCGCCGCCGCGACGTGGCGTCTTCGATCTCGCGCACATCGGACTCCGAGGACGGGAAGCCGATCGTGCCGACGACCAGCAGCCCCGCGCTGGAGCTGTCCGTGTAGTCGCCCAGGAAGATGATCGAGCTCTGCTGCACGGGACCGCCGATGAACACGGGCTCGAGTGCGTCGGCGGAGTCCTGCAGCGACGGCACGGCCTCGGCCACGCTGGCGCCCGACGGGCGGTTCAGAACGACCCCCATCGCGCCCTCCGGTGCATGGACGCCGATCAGCACGACCGTCCTTGAGAAGTTCGGGTCCACGAGTGTGGGGGAGGCGAGCAGCAACTGCCCGGCGAGGGATTTCGCCATGCTCACGAGGCTAGCGATCGGAGCGCCCGCGGGTCGCCGCGGAAGGCGCTCAGCGCGGCGAGAAGATGTCCAGGCTGCCGCTCGAGAGCATGATCGTTGGCATTGCCCTCGGGCACGACGATGTGCGAGTCGGCGACGAGCGGGCTGTTCCAGTGACCGGGCCGGGCGGGGAGCGTGGCGATCGGGTTCGGCGAGGAGGGGCGGTAGACGTCGAGCAGCGCCGGCGGACTGGTCGTACACGTAGAGCAGGCCGCCGGCCATCACGGGGCTCGTGCCCGAGCGGCCGTTCTGCCAGACCCTGTAGAGGCGCCCGCCGCGCATCACGTAGGCGGCCGTCGCGCCTTCGTCCGCGACGAACACGGTCGTGCGCCCGCCGTGCCTCCAGACGGCGGGCGCCGTGAACAGCTGTGCGCCGCCCGGCACCGCCAGGCGCTGGACTTCCCCGCCCGTGCGCTCGCCCGCGTCCGGGCGGCGCGCCGTCGAGGCGGGCGAGGTCAAGCACACGCATCACGCCGTCCTTGCCGCCGATCAGCACCCGCCCGGCGCCGAGCAGCACGGGCGCGCTCGAACCGAGGTCGGTGTCGCCGGCGTTCAGCTGCGCCTGGTTTGACGGGGTGAAGGCCTGGCGCAGGCTCGAGCGACGGCACGTTCAGCTCAATGACGCTGTCCCCGAAGTCGCTCGGCGCCGTTCCAGGGGCCGTTGCCGGTCGAGATGAGGATCCGCCCGCCGCCGGGCTCGACGACCGCGCCGGCGCGCGAGAGGATCGCCGAGTCGCTGGAGGCGCAGGTGCTTGGCGTGATGATCTGCCGGCGGCCGGCGCAGAGCGTGTTGAAGACCGCGCCGATCCTGCCGGTCGAGCGGTCGATCAGGACCACATGACCCTGGTAGGGGGGTGCGTCGCCGAAATAGCCGCCGGTCGCGGCGAGCAGCCACCGCCCGTCGATGTTCAATGCCGCCGCGATCTTCTCCTTGCTCGGGTCGCGGGTGATCGATACGGGCCAGGAGCCCGTCGGGATCTTCCGCTCCGTCGGCGAGGCTGAGCTTGTGGATCAGGCCGTTCGGCGACGCGGCGTAGAGGAAACGCCTGGAGGGATCCAGGACCGGGCTGGCCGTCGTGATCTGGGCCGAGCCCAGCCAGCTCTTCAGGCCCGGAGGGTTGAACTGCCAGAGCGTCCTGCCGCTGTCGGCGTCGAGCGCGATCGTGCGGCCGTAGGTGCTCGTCACGACAACGACGTTGTGCGTGCCGCCGGCGATCTTCGCCGCATGGATGTAGATCGGCGAGGAGTCGACGGTTCCCGGAAGCGCGACGGTCCGCCGCCGCAGCGCGCCCAGCGTTCGCGCCCGTGATGCCCGTCGAGAGTTCGCTGACGTCGGTGCGCTGCGGGTTCAGACCGAACTCGGGCCAGTCCAGCAGCCGCGCCGACGCGGTCCTGGCCGCCGGGATCGATGCGGGGAGGCGGTCGGCGTGGGGTCGGCGGCGCCCGTTCCCGTGCCGCATGCCGCGAGCGCGCACGCGAGCACGGGCAGAGCGAGACGGGCTTTGCGCGCGAGCACCATTGTCGGTGCGTTCTAGCGCATGCGGGCTGCCGCGGCGGCCGCGGGCGGCACGCCGTGGACGTTATTCTGGGCCCAGGCCCCGTACCGGAGGCCGTTCCGCGATCAAACAGGAGGGCGAGCATGGCGAAGACTCCCGCAGTGGGCGAGGAGGCGCCGGACTTCCAGCTACCCGGCACCGAGGGCGACTTCAGGCTCTCCGAGCACCGCGGCGAGCGGGTCGTGCTGCTCTTCTACCCCGGCGACAACACCCCGGTCTGCACAAAACAGTTCTGCTCCTACCGTGATCGCGCGGAGGATTTCGCGAGCCTGAACGCGACCGTCGTCGGGATCTCCGGGCAGGGCCTTGAGTCGCACGAGGAGTTCACGGCCAAGCACTCGCTGAACGTGCCGCTGCTCGCCGACGTCGATAGGGCGGTCTCAGGCAAATACGACGCCGCGGGCGCCCTGGGCGTCAAGCGCGCGGTGATCGTGATCGACGAGCAGGGGATCGTGCGCCACCGCCACGATCACCGCCTGGGACTCGACTTTCAGTCGGTCGACGAGCTCAAGGCTGTCCTGGACACGATCCCGGCGGCTGCCTAGCCTGCGAGCTCGCGTTCCTCGCCGGCCCGCTCCGCACGCGCGGCGTAGATCGCGGCGAGCTCGAGCTGAAGGTTGCGAGGCTCCTCACCCGGCCCGGGGGAGCGGCGGTGCCAGCTGCCGTCCGCGGCGAGCTCCCACGCGCTCTGGTTGTCGGCGAACGCCCGCTCGAGGCTGTCGAGCAGCTCCGCTCGCAGGTCCGCGTTCTCGATCGGCACCGCGAGCTCGACGCGGTGGTCGAGGTTTCGCGGCATCAGGTCGGCCGAGGCGATGTAGACGGTCTGCTGCCCGCGCCGCTCGAACGCATAGACGCGGCTGTGCTCGAGCAGGCGCCCCACGATCGACACGACCCGGATGTTCTCCGAGATCCCCGGGATGCCGGGCCGCAGGCAGCAGATCCCGCGCACGTTCAGTTCGACCTGGACGCCGGCCTGCGAGGCCGCGTAGAGGGCCCTGATGCAGCGCCCGTCAACGAGCGAGTTCATCTTCATCTTGATCCGTGCGGGCCGTTCGGGCGAGTGCGCCGCGACCGTCTGCTGGATCTGGCCGATGATTCCGTCGCGCAGCTGGTCGGGGGCCATCAGGACGCGGCGGTAGTGCAGCGGGCGCCCGTACCCGGTCAGGTAGTTGAACATGTCCGCGACGTCGGCGCCGATTTCCTCGTCGGTCGTGAAGAGGCCGAAGTCGGTGTACAGGCGCGCCGTCTTGGAGTGGTAGTTGCCGGTGCCGATGTGGACGTAGTTGCGCACGCCGTCGCCCTCGCGGCGCACGACCAGCACGCACTTGGCGTGCGTCTTCAGCGCGGGCTGCCCGTAGACGACGTGGACACCGGCCTCCTCCATCGAGCGTGCCCACTGGATGTTCATGCGCTCGTCAAAGCGGGCCTGCAGCTCGACCAGCGCGACCGCCTGCTTGCCGCGCTCGGTCGCGTCGATCAGCGCGGGGACCAGCGGCGAGTCATCGCTCGTGCGGTACACCGTCTGCTTGATCGCGAGCACGTTTGGGTCGGCGACGGCCTGCTCGACGAAGCGCTCCACGGACGTCGCGAAGCTTATGTACGGGTGGTGGACGAGCAGGTCGCCTTCGCGCATCGCCGCCATCACGTCCGGGCGCTCGCCCTCTCGGCGCGCGAGGCGCGGGTGGGTTATCCCGGTGATCGGCTCCTCGCGCAGGTCGCTGTGGCCCGGCAGGCCGACGATCTGCCACAGCGCTCCCATGTCGAGCATGCCGTTGACTGGATAGACCTCATCCTCGGGTACGCCGAGCAGGTTGGTGAGAGATTCGCGCAGCGCCTCGGAGCAGTTCGCGCCGACCTCGACCCGCACGACCTCGCCGAAGCGCCGGCGGCGGAGCTCGTCCTCGACGGCCTGGAGCAGGTCGGCCGCGTCGTCGGAGACCTCAAGGTCCGCATCGCGGGTGACGCGGAACACGTCGCAGTCCGCGATCTCCATGCCGGGGAAGAGCGCGTGCAGGTGGTTTGCGATCACGTTCTCGAGCGGCACGAGCAGCACACCGCCGGCTGCGGGCGCCTTCAGCGCGACGAAGCGCGGGAGGATCTCGGTCGGCACCTTTACCCGCGCGAACACGGTCTGCTCGCTGATCGGGTCCCGGACCAGAACGGCCAGGCTCAGCGACAGGTTGGAGATGTACGGGAACGGCCGGCCGGGTGCCACCGCGAGCGGCGTGAGCGCCGGGAAGATCGCGCGCTGGAAGTGCCTGGCGAGTTCGGCTCGGCGCTCCGCGTCGAGGTCGCCGACGGCGACGATCCTGGTCTCGTGCTCGGCCAGTCCGGGGCGGATATCCTCTTCGAAGCAGGAGGTCAGCCGCGCGCCCATCTCCAGGACCCGCTCGCGTATGCGGGCGGTCGTCTCGGAGGGGATCAGGCCGTCCTGGCTGGGCTGCTCGACGCCGGCGTCGATCTGGTCGCGCAGGCCCGCGACGCGCACCATGTAGAACTCGTCGAGGTTGGTCGTGTAGATCGCGCAGAACTTGGCACGCTCGAGCAGCGGCAGGCTCTCGTCCTCGGCAAGCTGCAGCACGCGGTCGTTGAAGTCCAGCCAGGAGAGCTCGCGGTTCAGGTACAGCGACGTGTCCTCGGTGCTCTGGAAGGCGCCCGCAGCCCGCTCCCTGACGCTTGGCTTCATCTCGACGTCCATCACTCAACGCTACACCCTGAGCGGCCTGCTAGCGAACCGCAACGATTGCCCACTCGCTACGCTCTTGAGCGATCCCGATGGCGCGTCAGCTCTGGCTACTTCGTCACGCAGAGGCCGAGCCGCACGGTAGCGCGGAGGACAGCGTGCGGGACCTCACGGCTCGCGGCGAGATCGCAGGCGCGGACCGCAGGTGTCGCGCTGGGCATGCTCGAGGGCGGCTTTGATGCCGTCCTCTACAGCCCGAAGGTGCGCGCGCGGCGCACCGCAGAACTCGCGGCGGAGGCGTGGAGCGAGGAGCAGCGCGCGCTGCTCGCGGAGCACAAGCCGCTCGCCGGCGGCTTCTCGGCGGCCGAAGCGCTGGATGCAGCGGCGGGGCTGAGCGCGGACGGCAGGCTGCTGCTCGTCGGCCACGAGCCCGATCTCTCGCTGATCGTCGGCGACCTCACGGGCGGGAGGGCCGACGTGAAGAAGGGCGGCCTGGCGGTGGTGCGGCTAGAGGGTGCCGGCGGGGAGCTCGCGGTCCTCATGCGGCCCCGCGAGCTTGCTCTGATCGCGGGTGTCCCAGTCGGCAGGGAGTGAGGACGGCACCGCGTCGGGGTCCACCACCTCGAGGGATTCAGCGGCGAAGCGGTAGCCGATCCCGAAGTGGGTGTGGATGTAGCGCCAGCCGGGGGAGGCCTTCTCGAGCTTCTGCCGGAGCTTTCGAACGAACACGTCGACCGAGCGGTCTCCGCGGACCATCGTGTAGCCCCACAGCCGGGAGTAGATCTCCTCGCGCTCGAGGACTCGCCCCTCGGCGGCCGCGAGCAGCTCGATCAGCTCGAACTCGCGGCGGGTCAGGTCGATGCTCTGGCTGCCGACGAAGGCCTGGAAGCGGTCCGAGCGGATCTCGACCTCGCCGGCGACGATCGGGGCGACCTCGGTGCGGCTCGCGCTGCGCCGGCGGCGGCGCACCACGCTCTGGACGCGGGCGATCACTTCCTCGGGGTGGCAGGGCTTGGTGATCCAGTCATCCGCTCCGAGCCGCAGGCCCCTGACGCGCTGCGCGACGGTTGAGGGACCTGTGCAGACGACGATGCCGAGCTCGGGGAGCGCCTCGCAGAGGCGCTCGAGCCAGGTCCAGGCCTGCGGGCCGAGCACCGCGAGGTCGACGACGAGGGCGCTGAGGCGCATCGAGACGACCGCGTCGGTCGGGACGGGGCTCGCGAGCACGCGGTGCTCCCATCCGAGCCGGTCGAGTCTCTTGCTGAGGACCTGGATGAATCCGCTGTCACGGTCGAGGACCGCGATGCGCAGGTTCGCCGACGACGGCGACGCGACATCACTGTGGGCTTCCGGTGCCCCCCGACCCTCGGCGCTCACGCTTTCCGTCATTCCGGCCGATTGTATGCGACGCCGGGGCAGCGGGGAAATTCTGCAAGTCGATGTAACAGCATCTTCACAACGTAATTAGTGCTGTTTGCGCCAAGCTGGGGCCGGCGCGGTGGCGGCTCAGCCGGGAAGGGTCCCGGTCCCTGTTCCGCGCGAGGAGTCCGGGAACTCCCGGAACAATCCTGTCACGACGAACGCGACCTGCTCGCCGATATCGACGGCGTTGTCGCCTATCCGCTCCAGTGCGCGCGCGACGAGGGTCATGTGCATCGCCCACTCGCGTATGTCGGGGTCGTCCCCGATCTCGATCGCGAGGCGGAAGATGTCGCGGTTCAGGCGGTTGATCTCCCGGTCCTGCCGGACGAGGTCGCCGGCGAGCGCGCTGTCGCGCGTTTCGAAGGCCACCTTGCACTGGATCACCTCCGAGCGCGCGAATGCGCCCATCTTCACGAGCGCCTCGAGCAGTTCTGCGTGCACCGGCGGCTCGTAGCCGGAGAGCGGGATCATCTTGGCGATGTTCACGCACTGATCGCCCATTCGCTCGATGTGCTTGATCGTGTGCAGCAGGGCCGCCACGAGCCTCAGGTCTCCCGCCACGGGGGCCTGCAGCGCGAGCAGCGACAGGATGCCCTGGTGGACCTCAAGGAACCGCCCGTCGACGCGGTCGTCGTCGGCGATCACCATCTGCGCGAGCTCGACGTCCTGATGCTGCAGGGCCTCCATCGCGCGGTCGAGCTGCTCGACGATCAGGTCGAGCCCGCCGAGCGCGTGCGCCTCGAGATCGCGCAGCTGGGCCTGGAAGTGCGAGCGGCCGTGCGGCAGCTCGGCGTCGCCGCCGAGGACGGTGGTGGCACGGCCGGGGTCCGCTGCTGAGCGCGGGCCCTCGTCGCTACCCGAACTTGCCGGTGACATAGTCTTCCGTTCTCGGGTCGCTGGGGGTCGTGAACACTTCGTTGGTCGGGCCGACCTCGACGAGCTGGCCGTCGAGCATGAAGGCGGTGCGGTCGGCGACGCGCGCGGCCTGCTGCATGTTGTGGGTGACGATCACGATCGTCACGCGCTCCTTGAGCTCGCCGATCAGCTCCTCGATCTTCAGCGTCGCGATCGGGTCGAGCGCCGAGCACGGCTCGTCCATCAGGATGACCTCCGGGTCGACCGCGAGCGAGCGGGCGATGCACAGGCGCTGCTGCTGGCCTCCGGACAGGCCGGCGCCCGGCTCGTCCAGGCGGTCGTGGACCTCGCTCCAGAGGCCGGCGCTGCGCAGCGCGGCCTCGACCCGCGGGCGCAGGTTCCCGCGCCTGCCCTGCGTCAGCCGCAGGCCCGCGGCGACGTTGTCGTAGATCGACATCGTCGGGAACGGGTTTGGCTTCTGGAAGACCATGCCGATCGCGCGGCGGACCGCGACCACGTCGACCGCGGGGTCGTAGACGTTGAGGTCCTCCAGCATCACGCGTCCCTCGGCGTGCGCGCCGGGGATCTCCTCGTGCATGCGGTTGATGCAGCGCACCATCGTGGACTTGCCGCAGCCCGATGGCCCGATGATCGCGGTGACCTCGTTTGCGCGGAATTCGAGGTCGATCCCCTTGACCTGTTCCGCATCGCCGTAGAAGGCTCGAAGGCCTTCGAGCCTCACGCTGAACCCGGCCTTCGGCTCGGCGCGCACCGCTCCGTTCACGGATGCGTCCGCGGGCGCACCGGCGGCGGGTGCGGCGTCGCCGACGGGCGGTACCTGCTCTGGTGTGGTTTCAGGGTCCACGTCACTCATCATCTCGGCTGTCCGGGGGTCTGTCATGCAAGGCGACTCCTTCTTGATACCAGTCTGGCAACGAGATTGAGCAGAAGGATCATGACCACCAGGGCGAGAGCGGAGCCCCAGGCACGCTGTTCTACCGATGCGGTCGGTGAGGTCACGTCCGAGTAGATTTGCACGGGCAGCGAGTTCATGTATTCGCTGAGGTTGAAGTTCGTCTTCAGGGTCGCGCCCGCTGTGAACAGGAGCGGCGCCGTCTCGCCTGCGGCGCGGGCGATCGCGAGCAGCACACCGGTCACCATCCCCGGCAGCGCGGTGGGGACCACGATGCTGAATATGACCTTCCAGCGCGGCGCCCCCAGAGCCAGCGCCGATTCCCGCAGGCCGGCCGGGACGAGCAGCAGGACGACCTCGGCCGAGCGGATCACGACGGGGAGCATCAGCAGCGTCAGCGCCAGCGCGCCCTTGTAGCCGGCGTACGAGCTTCCGGTGCCGACGATCAGCGCTATGTAGATGAACAGGCCGAACACGATCGACGGGACGCCGGTCAGCACGTCGACGAAGAAGCGGACCGTCTGGGCGAACCAGCTGCTCCGCCCGTACTCGACCAGCCAGACGGCGACGCCAATGCCGACCGGCACGGCGATCAGCGACGCCGCGGCGACCATCTCGATCGTTCCCAGCAGGGCGCTCTTGATCCCGCCGATGTTCGAGTTTTTGAAGAACGTGTTCCCGGTCGGGTCGGTCGTGAAGAAGTCGCTGCTCCACGAGCCAAGGCCCTTCCTCAGCAGGTAGTAGACGATCATCAGCAGCGGGATCAGCGCGATCACGGTGGCAACCTGGATCGCGGTGCGCGCGACGCGGTCCCTGCGCCGGCGCGCCGGGCTCACCGCGAACCGCGCGAGGTGATCGCCCGCAGAGGCCCGCGCGCTCACGCGCCCGCCGCTGTGTCAGCGAGTCGCGTGGCCGCCGACGTGCTGCTGACCAAGGTCGGCCCGGTGTTGGTCCCCTTCGCCGAGCGGGCAACGAGGACCCTCGCGATGCCGTTCACAAGCAGCGTGAGCACGAACAGCACGAGGGCCGCGGCGAACAGCGCCGACCGGTGCAGCCCCTGGGCCTCACCGAACTCGTTCGCGATCGCGGCCGCGAGGCTGTAGCCCTGCTGAAACAGGTGCGCGCCGAGCTGCGGAGCGTCGCCGATCAGGATCGTCACCGCGATCGTCTCGCCGATCGCGCGGCCGAGGCCGAGCATCGCGCCTCCGACGATCCCCGAGCGGCAGTAGGGCAGGACGGCGATGCGGATCATCTCCCAGCGCGTGGCTCCGAGCGCGAGCGCGGCCTCCTTGTGGTCAGAGGGCACCGTCGTCATCACCTCGCGGCTGATCGCCGCGACGATCGGGAGGATCATGATCGCCAGGATCAGCCCCGTGACGAAGTAGTTGGGGATCGTGACCAGGCCGCCGCCGATAAACGGTATCGCACGAGAGCCGGTCGGCGATCCACTGCTCCGGCCCGACCAGGTGCGGGGCAAGGTAGAAGATGCCCCACAGGCCGTAGACGACGGACGGCACGGCCGCGAGGAGATCCACGAGGACCGTGAGGGGCCCGCGCAGGCGAAGCGGGCATAGCTCGGTCGCGTACACGGCGCCCGCTACGGCAATCGGCACCCCTATCAGGAGGGCGAGCACCGAGGTGATCAGCGTCCCAACGATGAGTGGCAGGGCGCCGAACTGTTCGGCGCCCACGTTCCAGTCTTCGCCGAACGTGAACCCGAGGACGCCTTCCTTTTCAAAGACCGGCCGCGCTTCGCCGACGAGCCTGAAGAAGAAGTAGACGATCAGGATGAGGATCAGCGCTGCGAGGGCCGTCAGGCCGTAGCGCAGAGCGCGATCGGGAAGACGCGCCAGCGGCGAGCGCTATAGTGGTGCGCGCTCGCCGCTGGGAATCGATGTCGAAGCCACGTGGCCCTTCTACAGCATCAGGGCCGCGTGCGCCCTCAGCCTGTGATCGCGGCGCCGTTGCACTGCAGGCCGGCCACCGCTTCCTTGGACTTGGGCAGGATCGCGGTCGGCAGCGCCGCGTAGTCGGCCTGGGCAAGGACCGACTGGCCCGAGCCGAGACCGTAGTTCAGGAACTGCACGACGCCCTTGGCGGCCGCTTCGCCGCCGGGGATGCCGGCTTTGCAGAGGTCCTTGTTCACGACGATGAACGTCTGCGAGGCGATCGGGTAGGCCGTCGGGTTGGGCGAGTTGATGACTTTGATCCCCAGGTTGGCGGGGACCGTCACGCCTTCGCCGGCGGCCGTCGTCGACGCGAGGCTAGGCGCGATGTAGGCTGGCCCGACTTGTTCTTCACCGATGCGTACGTGAAGTTGTGGGTCAGCGCGTATGCCTGCTCGACGTAGCCGACCGCACCAACGGTCTGCTGGATCGCGCCGGCGACGCCCGCGTTGCCCTTCGCGCCCGTACCGGTCGGCCACTGCACGTCCTTGCCTTCGCCGACCTTGCTCTTGAATTCGGGGTCGGTCTCGGCGAGGAAGCTCGTGAAGCCCGAGGTCGTGCCCGAGGAGTCAGAGCGGTGGATGACCGTGATCGCGGTGCTGGGGAGGTTCAGGGTCGGGTTCAGCGCCTTGATCGCGGGATCGTTCCAGGTCTTGATCTTGCCGAGGTATATGTCGGAGATCGTCGTGCCGTCCAGCTTCATGCCGGACGGGACCCCGGGCAGGTTGTAGGAGACGGTGATCGCGCCCAGGAACATCGGGATCTGCACGGCGGGGCTGCCGTTCTTGGCGATCGCTTCTTCATCGGCGGGCTTCAGCGGCGGGTCGCTCGCTCCGAAGTCGACCGTCTTGCCCTCGAGGGCGGTGATCCCGGCGCCCGAGCCGACGGACTGGTAGTTGACGGTCAGGGGGGAGAGGGCTGAGGCCCACTGCTGGTAGACCGGTGCGGCAAACGTGGATCCGGCGCCCGAGATGGTCGCTGACCCGCTCGAGGTGCTGGCTGCTGCTTGAGCTGCTCGAGCTGCCCGCACGCGGTGATGCCGACTGCGAGCACAGCGACACCCGCGAGGGCGCCCATCTTCTTCTTGATCACTGCATCTCCTCTGGCTGGTTTCTGATTGCGGGCCCGGCCATGCTGCGGCCGAGGCCCGAACTTCGTGCCGGGGTGCAGTGTCCTCAGCCGAGGCCAGCCTCCATGTGAACATCTTGTGAAGGCTGGGGCTGAAATCTGTATCCGAACCCCGGGTGGGTATGGATGAACTGCCGGTCGGGGAGGGCCGCCTCGAGCTTGCCCCGCAGCTTGCTGACGTACACGTCCACCGAGCGGTCGCCGACGCGCAGGGACCCGCCCCAGACGGTGCGGTAGAGGTCCTCGCGGGTTACGATCGCGCCGATGTGGCGTGCCATCGCGACGAGCAGCTCGAACTCGCGCACCGATAGCGTGAGGGCTCGGCCCGTCGCGAGCACCAGGCCCTCTTCGGGGCGTATCTCCAGTTCGCCGGCGTACAGGACGTCAGCGGGTCCGTCCAGACTCTCGGGTTCGGCCGCCACGACGACGTAGCGTCTCGCCGCCTCCGCTCCAACGGGGTTGCGAAGTCGTGATCGAGACGTGAAGAATCCGTGAACGCGCGGCGGGGCCGTGGACGGTATCAATATTCTCCCGCCGGATGAGCCTGCGCAGGGGCGCCGTTGACGCTGCCCTCATGGAACTCGTGGAAGAGTCGGGCCGCAACGTTCAGCGCTGCGGCCTGCTGCTGCACGACCTGCTCGTCGAGTACCCCGAGCGCGCGACGCTCGCACAGCGACCTGAAGGTCTGCGAGCAGGAAGGCGACCGCATCACGCACGACATCATCCATCGCCTCGCGGGGCGGGGGAGGGTGCGCGCGCCGTTCGACGCCGGCGACGGCTACGCGCTCGCGACCGCGCTCGACGACATCGTCGATTACGCCGAGCAGGTCGCCGCCCAGATGGGCCTCTATGGCGTCGAGGCCTCGATGGAGCAGGCCGTCGACTTCAGTGAGGTGCTCGTAGGAGCCGGCGAGCAGATTGCTCAGGCTCTGCGATGCCTGCGCACCGGCACCGACATGGGCCCGCACCTGGTCGAGATCCACCGTCTCGAGAACGAGGGCGACCGGCTGCAGCGGGACGGCGTGGCATCCCTGTTCGCGGGCGGCATCGACCCGATGGTCGTGATCCGCTGGAAGGACATCTTCGAGTCCCTCGAGGCGGCCGTCGATGCGTGCGAGAAGGTCGCGCACGTGCTCGAGGGGATCACGCTCAAGCAGCGTCGCTGAGCGCCTCAGCGCAATGTGCTCGGCGGGGCGCTGACGGACAGCTGCGCGCCCTTCGGTCGCCGATGAAGAACAGCTGGAAGGGCGCCGACGCACCAGCCGGGACGTCCGGCACAACGGCGCGCCCGGCGGCGACGATCCTCCCGGAACGGCGGGCCACCGCATA
Source organism: uncultured Solirubrobacteraceae bacterium (assembly GCA_963826345.1). GTDB lineage: Bacteria > Actinomycetota > Thermoleophilia > Solirubrobacterales > Solirubrobacteraceae > Palsa-744. The sequence continues at coordinate 106,409 of CAWGWU010000010.1, read as the reverse complement.
GACGACGAGTTCGCGCTGGTCAACATGGGAGCGGTTGACGATCGTGCCGTGCGCTCCGCGTTCGCTCGCGCCTTCTTCGACGATATGGGCGCCGCTCACCTCGATCTGCGGAATCGGGCCGCGCGCCGGCGGTGCTTCTCCGGCCTCGGCCCGAGCGGCGGTGGGCGTGCCGGACCCGCTGACCTGGTCATCGACCCACGTCAGCTCGCCGTGGGCCGGGATGAGCGCCGCGGAGACGAGCGTGTGGCCGATCCCGGCGCCGGTGTTGGCGTAGAACAGCGAACCCCCGGTGGCGGTGACGGTCAGTGAGATCGGAACATCGGCGATCGGCTGCGACGAGGTATTGGTGAGGGTCACCGCGACGGCCGTGCCTTCGGAGCTGTGGAGAAGACTCGTCGAGCCGACGTGGACATAGCGGCTGGGCGATGCAATCGCGACTCCCTTCTGGGCGGCGCCGGCGCCCCGTTTCAGCGCCGCGCGTTCAAGCTGCGCGCTCCTTTCCGCCGTGCTCTCGCAGCCGGTCAGTGCCAGCGTGGCCAGCGCCAGCGCCAGCAACCTCACCCGAAGGCCCCGCTGATGTACTCGCGTGTGCGCTGCTGTGCCGGAGCATCGAATACCTGCTCGCTCGGCCCGAACTCGACAAGCTCACCGAGATGCATAAACGCGACGTTGTCCGCGACGCGGAACGCCTGCTGGAGGTTGTGCGTGACGATGACCACCGCGACGCTCTCTCGCAGCCCGATGATCAGATCCTCGATCGTGGCGGTCGAGATCGGATCCAGTGCCGAGCAAGGCTCGTCGAGCAGCAGCACCTCGGGCTGCGCAGCCAGCGCGCGCGCGATGCACAGCCGCTGCTGCTGCCCGCCGGAAAGTTTCAGCGCGGAACGCTCGAGGTCGTCCGAAACCTCGTCGTACAGGCCCGCCCGCCGCAGCGCGTTGGCGACCTGCTGTTCGAGGTCCTCGGTGCGCCGGCGCCGCCCAAGTCGCGCGCTTCGGGCGCTGCTCGGCGAGTGCGTAGGCGACGTTGTCGAAGATGCTCATCGGGAACGGGTTGGGCTGCTGGAAGACCATCGAGACGCGGCGGCGCAGATCGTTGACCTCGAGCTCGTGGATATCGACGCCGTCGAGCGTGATGCTGCCGCTGCGACCGGCTCCCGCCGTGATCTCGGTCAGCCGGTTGAGTGAGCGCAGAAGTGTTGTCTTGCCCGACCCCGACGCCCCGATCAGAGCGAGCACCTCGCCCTGTCTTACCGGCAGGCTGACATCCCGAACGACCCAGTTCTGCCCGTATGCGAGCGAGACGGAGTCGACGCGCATACGCTCTGACACTCGCGCAACCGCCGGTCGCGCGACGCGCAGGCGCGCCGCCGCCCCCGCCGACGCGCTTTCCTGCCCGGCCGTGCCCGGGGGAACCCTGGGCTGCAGCGACGTAGGGCTCGCGGTCCACTGCGATCCGCCTCACGGGCGGCGGCATCAACGGGTCCATGGCGCCTTCGAGAAGAGGTTTGCGAAGGACCTCCGCCAGAGCCCGCGCTCTTGCCGCTCGCGCTCAGCTGGTCACAAGCGCATTCAGGAGCAGCACGAGCATCAGCAGGACGAACGCCGCAGCGTAGGCCTTCTCGTGCGAGTTACCCTCACCGGCAGGCGAGTTGTAGTAGACGTAGCTAGTGAGCGTCGAGCCTGTTCCTTGGAGCGTCCCGATCAGCGGCAGGTGACCGGCTGGTTCGTTCTTCAGCGTCGCGCCGAGCAGAATCGTCACGATCGCGGTGTCGCCGATTATGCGGCCCATGCCGAGTACGACACCCGTCGCGATGCTCGGCTTGATCGCCGGCAGCAGCACCGAACGAGTCGTCGTCGCGCGCGTCTTGCCGAGCGCGAACGAGGCCTCCCGCAGGCGGTTCGGGAGTTGCGCGAGCGCCTCACGTGTCGCGCCGACGACGAGCGGCAGCGCGAGCGCGGACATCACGATGCCCGCCGTGAAGAACGACTCGCCGAGCGCCCCTTCCTGCGTGCCCTGTGAGAGGAACCCGAGGAAGCCCTTCGAGAAGATCAGCAGGCCAAAGATCGCGAGCACGATGCTCGGGGCGCCCGCGATCATCTCGATAGCCGACTCGACCGAACGCGCGAGCCACGCGGGCCTGGCGTACTCGGACAGCCATGCCGCGATCGCCACGCCCGCGGGCGCCGCGATAAGGCGTGCCGATCGCGGTCACGATAAGCGTGCCGACGATCGGGTCACGAAACCCTCCGCTCTGGCTCTGATTCAGCGACGGAGCAGGCGACTGCACGAAAAGGCCTGGGCGAAGGTAGGAGATTCCCTTGACGAACATGTACGCGACGATCGCGAAAGCGATGAGGAGGAGGCCGATGCCGGTCACCCAGCACAGCCAGTAGCAGAGGCGGTCCACGAGGGGCCAGCCCGCGGTGCCTTCGCGGGGAGGCCGCACGACGGCGGGCCCGGGCGCCGGGTTGGCCGCGGATGCCGCCATCACGCGCGTATCCCGAATCGCTTGAGCGGCTGCTTGGCGGCCCACCCGGCGAGCGAGAGCATCGAAGCGGAGACGATCAGCACCGCGCCCATCGCGTAGATGGTGTCGGCGAGCGGGCCGATCGTGAGCCCCTCGGATTCCTGGAAGATCGTCGCCGCGAGCGGCCTCACGGGCTCGAACAAGAAAGTGAACCCGTCGATCGGGTTCGCAGCGAATCCGCGTCCGCCGGAAACCATCGCGAGCATGACGGCCTCGCCAAGGGCGCGCGCCGTCGCCAGCACAGTGGCTGCCGCGATCGCCGGCCATGCGGTCCGCAGCGACACGCGCCAGATTGTCCGCCAGCGGTTCACCCCGAGCGCCGCGGAACCCTCGCGCCAGGACTGCGGGACGGCCGTCAGGGCGTTCGCGCTGATCGCGACCATGATCGGAAGGATCATGATCGTGAGGATCAGTGTGGCGGTCAGCAGTCCGGCTCCGTTCAGCTGTACTACGTAGATGACCGACTGCTTGCGGGCATTGCTCAGCAGATGTTCATTGATCCACGGCGCGAGCGCGAGGATCCCGATCAGCCCGTAGATCACCGAAGGCACAGCAGCGAGTAGCCGGATGATGGGTTCAAGAGCGCGCCGGAGCGCGTCCGGAGCGAACTCTGTGATGAATATCGCGGCGAGGGTCGAGATCACGAGCCCGAACGCGACGGCGAGAACTGTCGTCACCAGCGTGCCCCAGATCAGCGGCCATGCCCTGAAGTAGAGGATCCCGTGTCCTGGGATCGGCGTTCCTTCTCGCATCACGCGCAGCTGCGTGTCAACGTCGCCGCCGGAGGAAAACCAGCTGAGTCCGTTGTACTGGAACGACGGCCACGCTTTGATCAAGACGGTGACCACCATCACGCCGATCAGGGCGAGCACGCCGACAGACAGCGCGCCGAGCATCAGCTCGGCGCGCCGATCGCTGCGGCCGGCGTCCCGGGTTACGGTTCGGTTTGGGACGCCGGCAGGCACGTACGTCAGTGGATGGCTATCCAGCTCGAGTTGATGATCCGTTTGGTCGTCGCGTTACCGCTGGTCACCCACCTCAGGAATTTGAACGTTTCGCCTTTCGGGACGCCCTTGGTCACCATCCAGAAGTTACGCACGCCGAGGTACTGCCCTGACTTCGCGTTGCGCAGACTGCACGGGACGCCCAGGTAGCCGACCGCGTTGACTCCGGGTGTGTAGGCGAACGACACGAACCCGATCGCTTGTTTGTCAGAAGCGACCGCGTTCTGCTCGAGGCCGTTGGACGTCTCGGCTGTCGCGCTCGGAGATATCTTCAGCGTTTCGCCGAGGAAGATGTGCTGGAACGCATCCTGCGTTCCGGATGCCCCGTCACGGTCGAACAGGTCGATCGGCCCGCTGATACGCGCACCTGGGACCTGACTCCAGTCGCGGTAGTTACCGGTGAAGATGTTTTCCACGCTTTCCGCGGACAGGTTCGAGATCGGGTTCGATCTGTTGGTGACGACACACACGCCGTCTCGGGCGATCTTCGTGAACACGAGGCCGTGAGGGTCGCTTTCGAGCGGGTTACGCGAGGCATCGCCGATGTCGAACCGGCCCGCGGCTGCACCGCTGATCCCGATGTCCGACTGCCCGCCGCCAACCTTCGGTGCCGGGATCCGCGGGTAGGCCTGGTGGTAGGCGGTGGCGAGTTTCTGGGCGAGCGGCAGGACGGACGTCGAGCCGCCGATGATGAGGCGGCGGGCCGCCGCGACGGCCGGGACGGCGAGTATCAGCGAGAGTGCCGCAATTAGGGCGACGGTGCGATTCGCGCGCACAATAGTTGCTCCTTCTGTTCGGGAGATGACTACTGGGCGTCGTGCGACGCAACAGGAACAACAGCGCGAGCGGTCGTTCGATGCGGCGGGCGCGACGAACGCGTCCACCGACCGCGAAGGGTTGCGACCGCCGCCCGCCGGGATGTGTCGTTTTTGTGAACGGCGCGTCTTTTCGTTGCGTGCCCCAGGCGGAGCATGTTGCCATTCTGTGAACGCGATGGCGACCGCGAGGCCGGTGCTGGCGGGGTGTTTCGTTTTTGTGAACGGAGTTGCTTTTCGACTCGGCGCGTGTGAGTCTCGAGCACGGATCGTGGAGTGGCGCATCTGTCGCAGTTCCGTGCGAGCGTGATCACCAAGGTGAAGCGTGGGTCGGGCCGACGCAGGCACGGGAGCCACACGCAGCACTTCGCGCTAAACGCCACCATCCTGAGGAACCCTCAAATGACCGAAGACAACACACCACCCGAGCCCAAGCCGGCGGCCCCCGGCGGTTCCGCCACGGCAAACCACAAGGGGTCACCACAGGTGCGGTCCGGTCTCGCGCACCGCCGCAGCCCGGTGCTGGTCACGCTCGAGTCGTTCCTCTCGAATGCGCGGCGAGTCGCCCTCAAGGATCCGATAGCGCTGTTCCTGCTGATCGGCGTGATCGCGCTGATGATCACCTTCGCGTCGCTTCTCGGGGCGATCAAGCCGAGCAGCGTCGGGACGCAGGTCCCCATCAGCACCGTCCAGAGTCTCGCCAAGCACCGGCTCATCTCCAATGCGGTGCTTCTCGACCACGACAACCGCGTCGAGATCACGACGACCGCGGCAGCGCCGAGGGTCTCGGCGGCCGGAGTGATCGCGGAATCCGCGCTCACCGGCAGCGCATCGAAGGCGACGGAAGAAGCCGCGGCCACCGTGAGCTCCGCCCAGAAGCTATGGGCCTCCTACACGGCATCCGGTGCGCAGACGCAGCAGCTGCTCAGGGAACTCGGGGTCAGCGGAGCCACGGTTGGCGTCGACCAGCAGTCCGGCAAGGGCACCAAGGCGCTCGTTGTCCAGTTCCTGATCCCGATCCTGATCCTCGTGTTCCTCTTCTCCTTCTTCATGCGACTCGGAGCGGGCGACGGCGGCGCCGGAGGGATCGCTGGTTTCTCCCAGTTCGCCGGCAAGGGCCGCAAGAGGGGCAAGGGCACGCTCGACAAGATCACGTTCGCTGACGTAGCGGGCGCCGGGGAGGCCGTCGCCGAGCTCCGTGAGATCCGCGACTATCTCGCCGATCCGAGCAAGTATCTGGCGGTCGGGGCCGCGGCTCCCAAGGGTGTCCTGCTCGTCGGTCCTCCCGGTACCGGCAAGACGCTGCTCGCCAAGGCGGTCGCCGGGGAAGCAGACGCCGCGTTCTTCTCCCTCTCCGGGCTCGGACTTCGTGGAGTCCCTTGTCGGCGTCGGCGCCGCCCGCGTCCGCGACCTGTTCCGCAAGGCACGGAAGGTGTCGCCGGCGATCATCTTCATCGACGAGCTCGACGCCGCTGGCCGCAAGCGTGGCGCCGGCATCGGCCAGGGAAATGACGAGCGCGAGCAGACGCTCAACCAGATCCTCGTCGAGATGGACGGGTTCGGGGGTGACGGCGGCCTCGTGGTGATGGGCGCCACCAACCGTCCTGACATCCTTGACCCGGCGCTACTCCGGCCCTGGCCGCTTTGACCGCCAGGTCGTCGTCGACGTTCCCGACGTCCATGGACGCCTCGAGATGCTCGCCTTCACGGCGGTAAGCGCCCGATGGCACCAGACGCATCGCTCGAGGAGGTGGCGCGGCAGACGCCCGGCTTCAGCGGCGCCGAGCTGGCGAACGTCATCAACGAGGCCGCGTCTGCTCAGCGTTCGCGACGGCCGCGCCGAGATCGATCAGGCGACTCTCGAGGAGGCGATCGACCGTGTCGTGGCTGGGCCCGCCAAGCGCCATATCCTCACCGAGGATGAGCGCTGGCTGATCGCTATTCACGAGGCGTCGCACGCCGTCGTCACCGATGCGCTCGGCCACACCGCGTCGACCCGCAAGCTGTCGATCGTCGCCCGCGGCCGCCAGCTCGGCACGGCGGCGCACATGCTCTCCGACAGGGACCAGACGATCATGACCAAGCCGGATCTCGAGAGCCAGCTCGATCGTGATCACCGCCGGGACTCGCAGGTGAGCGAATTGCGTTCGGTCACATGTCCACGAGCGTCAACGACGACCTCCACGCCGCCACGGCGCTTGCGAGGTCGATGGTCACGTCCTTCGGCATGTCCGAGGCACTGGGTCTTGTGACGATCGGCGAGAAGGGCGGCGAGGTGTTCCTCGGCGCCTCGCTCCAGGACCTCGGGTCGGTCGGTCCGGAGACCCTCAACCTGATCGACAGCGAGATCGAGCGTATGGTCGGCGACGCGGAGGCCCGTGCCGCCGCGGTTCTGGACCGCAACTGGAGCACCGTCGAGGAGACGGCGGCAGCGCTGATGGAGCAGGAGACGCTGTCCGGCGTAGCACTCGACGCCGTCCTCTCGACCGTGCAGCCCATCTCACTCGCTGAGCTTCGCGACGTGCGCAGAAGCAGTCCGTCCCGCGACCCGAAGGAGGCCGCGTGAGGGTCCGCCTCCCGTCTCCCGCGATGGTCGTCGCGATTGTTGCGCTGGTGCTCTCAGCAACGGGCCTCGCGGACGCCGCCCGCAGCGCGATCGTGGCGGCGGTGGCTGGCCATCCAGTCAGCGCGAAGCCGTATCCGAATGGACTGCTGCTGCTCGGCAAGAACCGCAAATTCCCGGCCTCGGCGATCCCCATGGTCAGCAATGCCGCCCGCGTCGGCGGACAGACGGCGGAAGAACTAGCGGGCAGCTGCCCGCCGCAAACGGTCGACCTCGGGACCTGGTGCCTCGATACGGCGCCGTACCCGCTGACCAACGCCGAGGCGGGCAAGAACAACTACGTCTGGGCGGCAAAAGCGTGCGAGGCAGAAGGTGGCTGGCTTCCGACCGCAGCGCAGCTGATAGGAGCCGCGGACCGAGTGAAGCTCGAGTCCACGATCCACGACTCGCAGCTCACCGCGACCATAAACCTCGACCCGAGCCGTGGGCTCAAAGACGAACGCGAGATGACGGCGACCCTGGTCACGACGGAAGCCGGCTCGGCCGCGGCAGGATTCGAGGGAGTGAGTGAAGGCGCGACAGGCAACCCGCGCCAGGGTCAGGCGAACCCGATCCCGCTCCCTGCGAACCCGACGCCCGAATCGCTTCAGTACGTCACGGTGTACGACAACGGCAACAAAGGCGGCTTTGGCGGATCCGAGCCGATCGCGAATGCTGAGAACTTCCGCTGCGCCTTCAACAAGGCTCCCGGGGCGCTGAACCAGACTGAACATTGAGACCGTCGCTGCGGCCTCACGCGTCCGGAGCCGCCACCGAGCGGCGGCTCCACATTGCAGCACGTGACGTTTCTGTGAACGATCGCCCCGCAGCGGCGCAGGTGCGCCCGAGCGGCTCTAACTTGGGAGCGCGATGAGTCATCGACTGATTCAGCCGCGGCTGAGACGGACTGTGTCGCGCAGACTCGGTGCGGTGTCTGCCACCACTTTGGGGATGATCGCATTGAGCGCCGGCTCGTCGGCGGCGACCATCCAGCCTGCGGTGACGATTGACGGGCCGAGCGAGCAGATTGTGGGCTTCGGTGGTGTGGCAATGGCGGAAGACGGAACTGGCGGTCTCGTGTACCTGAAGCGAGAAGGCGGCGTCGCCCATGTGTTCGTGTCGCGGTTCTCAGCGGGCAGTGGCTCGCGCCGATCCGCGTCGACACCGAAGAGCCCTACGCGGCGAGCTGGCCGCGAATAGGCGCGTCGAACGGGGGGCAGCTCGTCGTGGTCTGGGCGACGCCGTTCGCGACAGAGAACGAACGGCCCTGTCGAGGAGATGCTCGGAGCGACGCTCGGCCCCGGGGGCAGCTCGTTCGGGAGGGCGATCCTCGTCGACCCCAACATCGGCGACGGGACGGGCACGAGCCCCTCACTCGCGATGAGCTCCACCCATCAGGCCTATGTGGCCTACCGGGTCGTTGAATCGGAAGCCGGTCACGCTGCCCGGATCCCGCTCCTGCGACCCGGGGACGTCGTGGAGCAGGTGCGCGTCGCGCGCTACAACGGCGCAAGGTGGAGCAAACTGGGCGCGACCAACCGCGACCCGGCGCTCTCGATGCGGCCTCCCACGGAAGCCAACGCCCCCCAGCTCGCGATTGGCGCGACGGGTTCAGCGATCGTCGTCTGGCAGGAGCCAGACGTGAACGGCGTGGCGCGAATCTGGGCGAGACGATTGTTCGGCACCAGCCTCGACTACGTCCTCCCGGTTTCGGCGGCCACATACCAGGGCGCGCCGCTGAATGATGACTCTGACGCTCCCGCCGTAGCGATATCCCGGCTCGGGCAGGCGGAGGTCGCCTATCGCCAGGCGGCGGGAGCGGGCTCGCCTCTGCCGGGTCCTCGCATTTTCATCAACGTCCTGCCCGACGGGGAATCGGGGAGCGGCGCATCATTCACCGGGGCCAGCATCCTCGACAACTCGGTGCCCGGTGGTCGCGGCTGCAAGCATTGGCCGCCCGAGCATCGACGTGGACGAACAACAGAACGTTCGCGTCCTGTACGACGACAACGGCAGCCCTCGGGTGATCGAGGGAACCGGGTTGGGGCTCGCCGCCTCACTTACGCTCGGCTCGCCGTTCGTTGGCTCCGAACTTGCCCCCGCGGCTGACCTCAGGGCCGGCAGTGTCATCAACCCCGCGGGCGGTGGGGTCTCGGCCTGGCCCAGCGCCGACACCCATGGCAGCCCCGCGGTCGCGGTGCGCGAGGACTTCCCCGGCGGAGGCGTACAGACGGGGCTCGTGAGTGCAGCAACCGGTGGGGCGATCGCGGAACTCGCGGTCGGTCGCTCCGGTCTCGGCGACGGCCTGGTCGCCTTCCAGCAGGGACCGCTCGGCAGCGCTGCGATCGCGGCGGCGAGGATCACCGCCCCGCCGGCGCAGCTGATCGTCAATGTCCCGCGTGGATGGATCAAGCCATCGCAGGCTCAAATCACGTGGGTCGCCGCGCCGGACGCCAATGAACCCGTGACCTACCAGCCGGTGCTCGACGGGAGGCGGCTGACCGCCCCATCCTCGGCCCTCTCGTTCAGACGCCAACACGCTTCGCCTCGCGTCCGGCGTGCACCGCGTCCAGGTGCTCGCGGCCGACGCCGTCGGGCAGGCGACCCTGACGCCCGTCGTGGCACTCGAGATCGACGGGACACCGCCAACGGTCAAGATCACCCGGCCAAGCGGGGGGTTCGGCGTTACCGTCCGCGTGAGCGACCCGCAGTCCGGCGTGGAACGCGGCCCGGCGACGTCGGTCAGCTTCGGGGATGGCTCAAGCGCGAGGGGGCGCCTGCGCTACGCCCACCGGTATGCGCACGCGGGCGTCTACCGCATAACCGTCCGCTCGCACGACCATCTCGGCAACGCCGGCGCGGTGCACCGAGTCGTGAGCGTCCCATGAGGGGACTCGCTGTCATCCTTGCCGCCGCAGCGGCCTGCGCCGCGGCGATCGCGGCGCCCGCGGCCAGCGCGGACGTGTTCGGGCCGATTGAGCTCGCCTCGCAGGGGTTGGTCCTGTCTCAGGCGCCACAGCAGGCCGACTACGCGCACCACCCGGCCATCGCGGGCAACGGGCAGTACGTCGCGTTCGAGGGATCGTTCGGCGGCATCACAGGCATCTGGCGCCGCGACCTCTCCTCGGGAATCGTCGAAGAGGTGGCGCCGGGCGACGCTGCGCTGCCGTCAATGAGTGCGAACGGGCGCTACATCAGCTTCACCACGACCGAACGGCTCGTGACGGGAGACCGCAACGAAAGCCCCGACGTCTATGTGCGCGACATGAACGTCGCCTCGGCGCAGCCGTGCAGCGAAGAATCGGCGGCGCAGTGCCCGTTCTCGCTCGCGTCCGCCGTCAACCAGCCGCCTGCATCTGAACGCGCCGAAGAAGCACTCACATATCAGACGCGGCGAACCCTCTCATTACGGCTCGGTCGCGGCCGGCCGTTCGGCGATAAGCGCCGACGGGCGGTCCGTTGCATTCGTCACGACGGCGGCATCCAACCTCGCCGATCCGTCGCGCGCCGCCGCACCGCAGCCCGCCGAACCCCCAACCACCCCGGCACTCCAGGTCGCGGTGCGGAACATGAATACGAAACACACGGAACTCGTCAGCGTCCTCGCCGATCCCGCCACCGGCATCCCGGTGCTCGGCGAAAACGGGCTCGACCAGCCGGTCCCCACTGAGCAGGAAGGCTCTGCCACATACGGCGCTGTCTATCCGGGCGGCGCGAGCATCCCGCGCTTCCCACTGCTGTTCCCCAACGAGACGCCGGGAGCGTCGATCAGCGCCGACGGGTCGACTGTCGCCTGGATGGGCCAGCGAGTCGGGGCGCAGGCGCGCACCCTGCCTCTCGATCCGGCCCGGGCGGCGGACTACAGCGAGCCGCTCTGGCGTCGCATCGCCGATGGCCCCGGCGCCGCCACCCGGCGCGTGACCGGCGGCTCGGACCCGTCGAGCCCGGGGTGTGTCGAAAGCGGCGAGGTGCAGCTCTCAGCCGAACGCACGCTCGCGGACCCGTGCCAGGGACCGTTCGATACCCGCTTCCTCGCCGGCGGCGAAGAAGGTGTCTGGACGCTCTCGCCCGCCGACGAATACCTCCCCAAGCTGAGCTCCGACGGCAGGACCGTCGCGTTTCTGTCCAACGCCCACGAAATCGCCTCCGGTGAACGTGCCAATGTCGAAGAAGCTTCCGACGATGTCTATGTCGCGGGCATGGAAGAAGGGCGCACGCGGGTTCAGGCGCTGCGCAGGCTGACACACATCGCGGGGGGAGCGTTCGGCGAAGTCTCGCGTTCGGCTCCGATCACAGGATTTGACATCTCGCCCGACGGCAGCCAGGTCGCTTTTGTCACGCAGCGCACGACGTTCCCGCTGAGTAGCCCCGCGTTTGTGAGCGTGCCCGCCGCCGTCCCCGGCGAGAGCGAATTGTTCGATGCCGACCTGGCAAATCAGACACTCACCCGCGTGACGCACGGCTACTCCGGGGAAACGGTCCAGCCCGAACAACCCCATGTGGAAGTCGAAGCGGGCCGCGATCCATACACCGAACAGCAGGGCTCGTTCGCGCCGTCCTTCTCAGCCGACGGCAACATCCTCGCGTTCTCATCCACGGCATCCAACCTCGCATACGGTGACGGCAACTCCCCGAAGGCGAACGAAAACAGCATCCGCTTCGACGGCGCCGATGCTTTCGTCGTCTCACGCAGGCAATTCACCGGCAGCGCACCGGAGACCTACGTGTCGGCCGACCCGCCGGTGCCCATCCCGGAAATCCCGTGGGCCGTGAGTCTCACCGCGACGCCGCGCACGGACGGCACGATCGACGTTCAGATCGCCGTCCCGGCCGCAGGAAGCGTCTCGGTGCAGGCCCGGGGTTCGGTGCTGGTGCCGGCCGGCGGATCGCACGCCCGCGGCGCAAAGCGCAGGCGGCTGGTCGTCGTGACCCGCACCGTCGCCGGCGCGCGCGCCAACAGCGCGGCAGCAGGCAACATCGACGTGCGGCTGCGGCTCGCCGCGCCATACAGGCCGCTCGCCGCCGCCGCGGGTGGCCTGCCGGTGACCCTAAGGATCCAGTTCACCGGCCCCGGCGGGCCGCCGATACGCGACAGCGCTGAAGTCACCTTCGCCTCATCGGTGCACGCGTCGCGCAAGCATCGCAGCAAGTCCGCCGTCCGTCACGCCCGGACGCGAGGGGCCAAGCGATGAGGATCAGCCGAGCCATGCTCGTCGCCCTGATGGTGCTCCTCGGCGCCCTCTCCGTCGGTGCGTCGCAGGCAGGGGCCTTTGAAGGCGAAACCACTATGTCCTGGGGGCTCGAACGGGTGCTCCCGCCCGAAACGGCCGAATCACCGCCCACAACGACCCCGATCGGTCTCGGCACGATCGGAGACATCGAGTTCTGGGCGCCGAACCGCGGCCTCTTGATCACCGCCGGAAACCCGCCGACGATTCCGGCTGGCCTGTGGGCCTACGACGGCAAGTCATGGCACGAGCTGTCGAACGTTTGCGGTGCGAGCAACGGGCGCATCGTGTGGGTGGGGCCAGAAGAGTTCTGGACGATCTCTGACGGAAGGGCCGGGCAGGCGGTCAATGAAACCGGCCGGCTTCCGCCACTCGCGGACAACACGCTGTGCCATTTTTCAGGGGGCCATGTCGTCGGCTCCTACGCGTCGCTCGCGTTCCAGGCCGGCTCTTATCAGGCGATGACCGCGGGCGGTTGCTTCGGACCCAGCGACTGCTGGTTCGGAGGCGGACCTCTCCCGGAACCTCAGGCAGGGGCATTCCAGCTGCACTGGGACGGGCACGGCCTGACGGCCGAACCCCACCCGCAGGGGCACGCGGTGGCGGACATGCGCCTGTTCGAAGGCGCGCTCTACGAGAGCGTGGACATCAAGCCGACATACAACCCGCGCAGGCCGGGCCTCGAAGATCGGCTCACCGAAGAAGAAGACCCGGCCGAACCGTCCGACCTGCACCTGATCAACCCCGCCGGCATCACTCCGACGTTCTTCTCGCTGACGTCGCCGGGCGTGCCCGTCTACGCCAACGGTGAGCCGCCGTGGGCGCTCGAATCGATGCACCTCGGTGGTAACGAAGGCTCGCTCTGGGGCGCTGCAAATCCGCTTCCCCGCTCTGAGTTCCCGAGGGAATCCTCGGCCCCATACGGCGAGGTCACGATCGTCCGCGACGTCGGCGGGTCCTGGACCCAGGTGATCGGGCCCTCCGCCGACGGCCCGGAAGGCAATCCGTTTACGAGGTTCATCGCGAGCCGCGAAAACCCGACGAGCGAAGAACTGGACCGCGAAGCCTCCAACGAATACGTCACGTCGATCGCCGCAGAACCGGGATCTGAAGGAGCCGTGGTGGCGCTCAGTTCGGCCGCGAATGATCTGCTCGGCCCGCGCGCGATCGCGACCGTGGCGCGGATCTCGCCGACGGGCAAGGTGTCCGAAGTGCAGACCCTGCCGTCGGCCGCCGAACGCAGCGCGGGCGTAGGTCCGAAGGGGGCCGCGCAGAAGATGGTCTGCCCGGCCGTCAACGACTGCTGGCTCACGACCACCCAGGGCTGGCTCTTCCACACGACCGGCGGTGCGGAAGTTGCCCGGGACACGGACCCCGCATTCTCGACGCTCATCACCGAAAGGCCCAACGACGCGGGGATACCGCAGGCGATCGCGGATGCCCCGCCGGAAGACGACTCAGGGCTGCTCGGCGAAGCACCGGCTCCGGCGGTCATCAAGCCGCCGCCTCCCCCGGTGGTCAAGGTGACCGTGCCGCTGCTCTCGAGTGTCCACACCCGACTTGTCCGCGGCACGACGCTGGAACTCCGCTTCCATCTCGCCGTCAAGGCGCGCGTTCGCCTGCTGGCGGACCGACACAAGACGGTGGTTGCGAGCACGCCGGCGCGGGTGATGCGCGCGGGCACGCACTCGCTGCTGCTGCAGCTGAACCCCCGGAACTGGCCCACGCGGCTGGACTTCCGGACCCGCGCACTCGCGCCGCTGCCGACGCACACCGTGCATGAAGTCGGGGGCAACACGATCGGCACAGAAGAGCGATTCCCCACGCGGGGGCCCTTTCTCACCGGTTCGGGATCACGGCCTTGAGCCCGCGACTGCCGCATCGGGGCCGGCTCAGCCGGCGAAGGCGCGTTGCCTACCTGCTCGCGGCGGCGCTGCTGGTCGCGCTGCTTGCGGGCGGCTCGGCTCGGCTGCTCGGATCGCCGGGCTCCGCGGCCGCGTCCGGCGCCACCGGGGAACCGTCGGTCCAGACGGACGACTCGGTTCCCGCCCGTGAAGTGACGATGCTTGGCTCCTCCCCCAACGAGAGCGCCGGCGAGACGTGGGGCATCGGGCAGGTCGGCGCGCAGGCGCAGCCGACCTGGTCCATGGTGCGCTACGCGCAGGCGGGAGGCTGGTCGCTCGATGCCCCGTTCGAGAATGCGGCAGGCCGCCCGCTGCAGGGATTCGAACCGGCGAGCCTTCTCAGCTCGGCTGGGCAGAGCTACGAGCTCGCGGGTCGCACGAGTGCCGGAGGCACGGGGGTCGTCGTTGGCACGGCGGCCACCGAAGGCGGAGAAGGCACCCGCCAGGTCGTGCTCGCCCGCGCACCCGGCGGAGGGTTCAAGGAAGCGCCCCTCACGAGCGAAGGCGCCGAATCTGTGCTGAAGGCGGGGGAAGTCCTGTTCACCGAACGCCGCGCGCCCCTGATCGCGGCGCTGGACGGCGGCGAAGGCAGCTCTTCCGGTGGCGTGCTGGTCGTGCCGATCGCGAGCTCGGCCAGCGGGGCGGAGACCTCGGTCCTGCACTGGGACGGAAGTGCATGGACGCGCGAGCAGATCGAAGTCCCAGCCGCGAGCCAGGAAGAAGGCGGCTTCCGGGTTCTGTCGATCGCGGGGACGACGCCCTCCAACGCATGGCTGCTCGCCGAGCTCTCATCCCAGTCTAACTCCGTGGCGCTGTTCCGCCGACAGGGCACGGGGTCGGAAGCAAAGTGGGTTCCGGTCGCTCCTTCCAACGGGGGCGCGCCGGGCGAAGCGCTGCGGGTGCCGGTCTCCGGGCCGCCCGGCGAAGTCGGATTCACCGTTGCGGGCGTGGGCGAGCCGCCCGCTGCGAAGGCCCAGATCCTCACGGTCACCGACGAAGGCGTCTGGATCGACGGCCTGCGCACCGACTCACAGGCTCCAGTGACGATGTTCTTCAAGCCGGAAGGCAACGGACTGCAGGGTGGAGTCAAGGCAAGCTGGTGCCAGGATGCTTCTCTGCCGTGCACCTACGGGCTGCCCCAGGCGCTGCCCACAGGGCCCTCGAGGAGCTTCGCCTGGGCGAACCCGGGCAACTCGAGCGGCTACGGCGACCGTGTGATCACCGGCCTGCCCGAAGGCGTGAGCCTTAAGCTGACCGGAAACACCTTCACGCGCGTGCTCGCGCTCGGCGGCTCGGAAGCCCCGAACGACGTGGGCGCAACCCATGGCGCCGCCTTCTCCAGCCCGCAGGAGGGCTGGCTCGGCAACGAAACCCTGCCGGTGCACCTGACGAGCAGCCCGGCGCCGAACAGGATGGAGCCCTATCCGGTGCCGTTCCGATATGCCCTCACGGCCGTGGCCCCGCAGCCCGGTGTGCCGCTCGGGGCGCTCACCAGCCAGGCCCTCGCGGTCGGCGACCAGGGCGAGGTCGCGCGTTACATACCGGGACAGGGATGGCTGCCGGAAAGCCTGCTCGGGGCGGCAGGACACATAGTGAAGCCACGCCTGCGCGGCGTCGCATGGCCGGTGCAGGGCAGGGCCTACGCCGTCGGCGAACTCGGGCAGATGTGGCTGTGGCGCGGCGAAACGGGGCTGTGGGAACCCGACCCGGCGGCTCCCATCAACTTCCGCGGGAACCTCCTCGCGATCGCGTTTGATCCCGCGAGCAGCAGCCGCGGCTACGCGGTCGGGCAGCAGGGCGTCCTTCTCCGCTATGGCAAGAGCTGGACGCAGGAACCGTTCTGCGGCGAAGCCGGTGCGCCCGAAGCGCCGCGATGCCTGCCGACGCAGGTCAGCGGAGCGAGCTTCAGTTCGGTGGCCTTCGCGGGCCCCGAGGCGCTGGTCGCCTACCGGAAGCTCATCAAGACCCACACCGGAGCCGAAACGTACGTCGGCGGCATCCTCACCAACGACGGCAGCGGATGGAACATCGACGCCGGCGCCGCAACGGCCCTGGGGACGAACGTGCCCTGGGCGGTGGCGGGGCTTCCCGATGGGGGAGCCGCTCTCTCCGGGACGCCGGAAGGCCTGAGCGGCACGCCCGTGATCATCGAGCGTGGCTCGTCCGGCTCAGCGTGGGAGCCCACCGCCGCTCCCTACCCGGGCCTTGAAGCCCCGGGTTCCCTCGCGATCTTCCGGGAAGGTGGCGCGGTGCGGGTCGTGGGGGCGGGCGGCGTGCCGCGCACCTTCGCGGTCGACAGCGTGAGGCCGCCACCCGCCGGATTCCCTCCGAACCTGATTCAGCCATATCCGATCGAAACGGGCTACGTGATCCGCCAGACAGCCACCGGGTGGAGCGACGAGGAGCACGACCGCAACCCCGTTCTCGCGCCCCCCGCGAACTACAAGCGCTACGACCAGGTGTTCCAGGGGGACCCGTCATCCGCCGTCCTTGTCGATCCCACCGGCGCGCGCGGCTGGGTGGTGGGCGGGTTTATTGACCCCGAACAGGGCCGCGGCGACACGGCGGACATATCCCGCTACCCGGCCGAAGCAGGTGCCGCGCCCGGAGCGGGGCAGGCCCCGGTCTCGGTCGTCGCGGGACAGGCCGCGTTCGCGATCGGCGGCGGCTCGCAATGCGCTGCGCCGTGCGCTGACCGTGCCAACGCGGGAATCGGGCCTGACGCTTGGATCAGCTCGGCGCTCAGCCAGGCAGGCCAGATCGCCGGCCTGCGCGCGTTCCTCTACACCGGGCCTCGCGTCACGACGGGCGAAACCGCGGGCCCCCCGACCGGCATCGCGGTGTTCGGGACTCCTTACCCCCGCGAGCTGGGACGCTACGCCTCTCTCCTCAGCTCAAGCCCCGTGCCGGCGTACGCCGCCCCGTCAAGCACGGACCTGGCTGAAGGGAGCGGATGCGCCTTCCAGCAGGCTTTTGCGGCGTTCCCGGCACCCTTCGGGCAGGGTGCGCCCGCCGCCGGGATTGCACCGGTCTCCCACTCGGCCGAAGAATGCGCCCCGGGTCTGCAGTCCGGGTACTACTCGATGGACTCCAGCGGGCCCGCCGGCGTGGTCAGGGTGATCATCCTCGATGAGAGCCACGACGTGGGCCCGAATCAGCGTGCCTGGCTCTCCCAGCAGCTTGATGCTGCGAAGGCGCTCGGCCGGCCCGCGATCGTCGTCGGGGCCGCCGACCTGAACGCTGCGATCGAATCCAGCGACGGCGCCGCCGCTCAGGTCGCCAGCATCCTCGTCACGCACGGAGCGTCCGCATACTTCTACTACACGCCAGAACAGAACATCCATCGCACCCTAACGTTCGGCAGCCAATCCATCCCCGCGTTCGGCTCGGGAACCCTGGGCTACGTGAACAGCGTGAGCTCCGAACAACAGAGCTTCGCCGGCCACAGCGGATTCCTGCTGGCGCAGATTCAGATCTCGGCGAGGAGCGCCGCGACGAACCGCGCCCCCGTCACCGTGAGCCTCATCCCGAACGTCGGCGAACTGGCGATGGAAGCCAAGGACGGAGTGCTCCTGCGACGCAGCCAGCCGGCGCTGTTCGACGCGCTCGCCCGTCGGCCGCGCGCCGGCGGCGACGCGCAGGGCGGCGGGACTCGCAGCGAATCGGCCCTGTACATACCGATCCCGGCGAACTGCGTCGGCTCGGCGTGCGCGAGCGGCATCTTCCCCGAATTCACGTTCAGCTCCTCACGCCCGGACATCGGTGCGTTCGTGGCGCCGAACCTCGCGTCCTCCGACCCCCACGCGGTGCTGCTCGGCCCCGACGAAAAGCCGATTCCCGACGAACACTCGGGGCTCTTCTGCGCCTACAACGCAGGCACGACGGTGGTCACCATCAACGCGGGCGGGCGCGCCGCGTCGCTGTCGGTGACCGTCCAGGCCGGCAGCGTGCGCCGCCCCTGCGGGACCATCCCGCTGAAACTTCCCGCAACCGCCCACAAACCCGTCGCGACCCCACCCGCACCCGCTCCCGCCGGCGCCGCGCCCGCCCCGGCAACCGCGCCACCGCTGCTCCCGCCCCCGCCGGTCGTGGCCGCCGCCGTTGTCGTGCATCCCCCGGCCCCGGTGCAGCCAACCCCGTTCTTCACGACCGTCTCGACGTTCTCGCCGGTGCCGCCGTTCGTGCCCCCGCCCCTTCCCGCGGCCGCGAACCCCACGCCGCCGAGCGGCACGTCGCCGGTAAACGCCCAGGCACCCGAGCGCGAAGAAGAGGAGGAGAGCGCGACGGAATCGGTGAGCAACCAGGCGGTCGCGTACCGCGAAACCGAACATGAGCCGATTGCCCCGTTCATCCTCGGCGCGATGATCCTTGCCGCCTTCGCAGGCGCGGCCGGCCGAAGGCGTCCTCGCGGCCGCCGCGAGGTGCGCGTGGCACCGGCGACGATCAGCAGCATGCGCACACAGCGTGCGCTGGCCCGAGAAAGGCGCCGCCGCGGCTGACCGGAACGCTGGTTCACGGGATAGCAACAGCAGGTCGAAGGAGATGACAGATCATCTCCTAGCGTGCGGTATTTGCGCCCGCCCCGGACCCCGGGACCCCGGGCCATCGGCACCGGAGTCAGCACCCCGCCAACCCCCGTATGAACGACAGAATGGACGCCTGAATGTCATACATGCACACAAGCCGAATCCGATCCTCGATTCTCGCCTCGATCATCCTCGTGGCGTTCGGTGCCTTGGTGACGGCCGGCAGCGCGGCTGCCTCGGGCTACGGCGAACTCACCCGCTTCGGTGCCCCGGGGTCGGGGCTCGGGAAGCTGACGGAAGAACGCTCGCGCGCGATCGGGGTGGACCCGCGGGATAACAGCGTGTATGTGCTTGACGAACCCCAGGAAGAAACGGAACGCAAAGAAGAAATCGAAGGCGTGAAGGTGACTGTCGTCGTCAGGCATCTTCGTCTGCAGAAGTTCAAGGAAGAATCCAACAAAACGTTCAAAGCGGCCGCCTCGGTGACATTCGAAGAGGTCTCGCCGTTCTGGTCAGGGGAAGGCGAACGCTCGATCGAGGGACTCGCCGTCGATCCGGCCCACAACCGTGTCTTCGCACTTGCGGTCGATCTGCGCAAGGGCGGACTGCCCGTGGACACCGGGGCGCCGGTCGCTGGCACGCTGTTCGCCTACTCGACGGTGGAAAGCGCCAAAGAACTGGTGCCCGCCGGCCAGACGGTCGAAGGCAAAGTTACGAACGTCTTCAGCGGGCCCAAAGAACTGAACGCCGAGTCGGTGACGGCGGGCGCGGCGCTCCTGGATCCCGCCGGCATAACGGTCGATCCGAAAACCGGTGAACCGATCATCCTCGCGCACGAAGACCATCACGGCAACGTGACCGACAGGGTCGAAAACGCCGAAGATCACTATGTCCTGCAGCGCGTCAAATCGGACGGGACGATGGGGCAGCGCTACGTCGACTCGACGAACTTCTTCAAGAGCGTGCGCGGCGAAGCCACGAAGCCGGACTCGCCCGTCGTGACCGGACTGGAAGCGTCCGAGAGCCTGCTCGTGAACTACGAAGGCGTTGTCAAGGTGCCGTTCAACTTCGCCGCCGAAGCTCCGAAATTCCTCTCTGAGGAACCGCAGGGTGTTGGCGCGGTGGTCGTCGGGGCCGAACGGCCCGAAGGTGGGGCCATGGCCGTCTCGCCGGAAGGGACCCTGTACATGCTCGCCGGGATCCAGAACGCCGCCGCGGGCGCGTCCTACAGCGGCGTGTACCTGCGCTCGTCCGTGACGGGAGCAGGTGAAGGCTGGACGGGCGGGCAGAGCCCTGTGGAAGGCACCGAAGATCCGTGCGTGCTCGAACCGGGCAACGAAGGTCTGATCCCAGCCGTCGCGGCGGGCAAAGGGGTCGCGTTCGTGCTTGCACCCGAATTCCTGCTCGAAGAAAACGCGCTCCCGGCCATCAGGGAGTTCGGCCCGGGAGGCGGCGGCTGCCCCACGGCGGGCGCCCAGCAGCCGACCGCGGAAACGACCGCGGGTGAACTCAAAGAAGGCGGGTCCGTCCATGCCGGCACCAGTGTGAGCTTCGGCTCGAAACTGATGCAGGCCGACGCCACCAGCGTCGAATGGGAATTCGTCACCGGCTCCAACGTCGAAAAAGTAACCGAAGCCGTCGCTCAGTACCGCGCGACGAAGGTGACGCACAAGTTCGAACACGTCGGTGCGGTGACCGTCACCGAGACGATCCACACGGACAACCTCGCGAGCCCGCTCGTGACCGAAGGACCGGAAAAAACGAAGCTCACGTTCAAGTTCAAAGTCGAAGCCTCGCCGCCGGTGGCCGCTTTCAGCGGGCCGACCGAAGTCACGGCGGGCGAAACGGCGATGTTCAACGGCAGCCTCTCGAAACCGTCATCGGGATCGAAAATCACGAAATACTCCTGGAGCTTCGGCGACGGGTCCGAAGCGACGACCACGATTCCGACGGTGAGCCACAAATACGAAGCGTCGGGAAGTGACACCGTGCGCCTGCAGGTGACCGACGAAGCGGGCATGACCAGCGCGCCCGTCGAACACACGATCACCGTCAAGGCCAAACCCGTCGAAAAACCGGTCGAAAAACCGACGGAACCGCCGGTCGAACCGCCGGTCGAACGACGCGGCGAAACTCCGGGCGGCGGCGTGCTCTCCTACACGCTCAGCGTTGGCGGAACCTCGATCGGGGTGACCCCGGCCGGTGCGCTTGTGCTGAAGATCAACTGCTCGGGTCAGAGCGCCTGCACCGGGTCGGTGATCGTGAGGACCGCGTCGCCCGTGAAGAGCGGGAAGCGCAAGGCGCTCGTGGTGCTCGCAACCGGCTCGTTCGCGGTCGCGGGCGGCCACGTCAAGGAACTCACGCTCCACCTGACCGGCGCGGGCAAGGCGCTGATCAAGCGGCTGCACGTGGTCAAGGCGAAGGCCACGATCACGGGCCGGGACTCCGCGAACGCGTCGCACGTTCTCCAGACGAGCGTCACGCTTCGCCTGAAGAAACACTGAGCGCTGCGGAGGGCCCGTCGCCCCGCCCGCCCGCGACCGTGAGCCGCCCCCGGCGGTCACATCGCGCACGGGCGGGGCGCAACGGCTCCGTCGCGTCAAGCCCCACTGCGGCGTAACAGCTCGTTAACGCCTGCGACTCAACTTTGTAACTCCGCGGGTTGGTGCACGCGGCACTCTTGGCTGGCGCACGAAGGATCACGCGCTTACGGCAACTCCAACGGATCAACACGGAGGTATTGAGATAATGAGTCGAATCTCCGCGAGGCGCCTGATCTCGGCGTCCGCACTATCGGCGGCTGCGGTCGTCGCTCTAGCGGCGCCGGGCGGCGCTAGCGCCGCCACGCAGTGCTCGGGCGGCGCAATCGGCGGCCAGGGTTCCTCGCTGCAGAAGGACGCCCAGATCAACACCTGGGGCCCGGACTTCAACACGTCCAAAGGTGCCACGGCATGCTCGGGCACGCAGGGCAGCAAAGAAACCCCAACGGTCTCGTACACGTCGGACGGCAGTGGCGCCGGCATCAAGTCGTTCGGCGGCAAAGGCGGAACCTCGCCGAAATACGGGCCGACCAACGCGTTTGCCGGCACGGACGCTCCGCCGAGCACAGCAGTGCTCGCGGAAATTGAAGCGCACGGCCCGGGCAGCAAGGTGCTGACGATTCCGGTCCTTCAGGCCGCCGTCACAATCCCCGTTCACCTACCGGCCAACTGCCTCGCGACCAGCGAAGCGGCACCCGGGCGTCTGGTCCTCGGGAACAAGACCCTCGAGAAAATCTTCGCGGGCACCGTCACAAAATGGAGTGAAATCAAAGAAGGCGGCGACACGCTCAGCGGCGTCGGGTGCGAACCGGCCGCGGACAACATCACGCGCGTCGTCCGCGAAGATGGCTCGGGCACCACGGCCACCTTTGAGAAGTACCTGTACGACGTCTACAAGAAAGGCGTGGACGGCAGCAAAACGTGGTTCCAGCTCGCTGAAGAAGCGACGAACACGCTGTGGCCGACAGAAGGCACGGTCGTGCGCGGAAACGGCAACGGCGGCGTGATGGCGAAGATTGAAGCAACCGAAGGAAGCATCGGTTACGCCAACCTCGCCGACGCTCGCACAGCTGCGTTCACGGAAGCACCCGGCACGGGCGGACCGGGAACCCCGCGCTTCTGGGCCGAGGTCCAGAACAACGGCGGCTCGGCCGTCGCGAAATACGCAGACCCGTCGACCAATGGTCCCTCCAACGCAAAGGCCAACGCCAACTGCAAGGAAACGGTCTACGTCAACGTCCTGAACACCAAAGTCAAATTCCCGCCGGCAAACACGGAACTGCCGTGGAACGAAGTGGGAGCGAAGGACTCGCAGAAACACTACGCGCTGTGCGGCTTCACGTATGACCTCGCACTGACCAAATACTCGGCGTTCGGTCTTGAAACGACGCTGGGAGAGGTCACCACCCTCAGCAACTACCTGACGTTCGCCCTGAGCGGCGAAGCCGAAGGGGGAGCGACGCTGATCGAAGGTAAAGACTACCTCGGTCTGCCGACCAACAAAAAAGAAGCCGCGAACGTCTACCTCATCGCCAAGAAAGGCGTCGAAAGCATCGGCTTCTAGCACTGGGCGGCAAGACGCCGCTGTAGCAGCCGACGGATGAACGCAAGGCGTCCGGCGGACCCCGCGGAAGGGGCCCGCCGGACGCCGTCCTTAACCGCGGGGGGACGTCGTGGTTTGAGCGCGGACGCAAAGGTGCCGACCGGCGGCACCGTGCCTGGTCACGCTCTAGCGCGGTCGTCTCAGGACGCGACGGTCCAGCGTGCCCGGCGCGACCTCGCGTCATGGGCCACGCGGGGTGCGTGAAGTGGACCGCGGTACACGCCCGCTGGCGAACCGGGTGCCGCACCGTCCACAGCCAGCAGCGGGAGCGGCGTGGTTGCGTGCAGCGGTGTCTCAGCGGCCGCGTCGGGCCGCGCTCCGTCGTCGGCTCGCGCAGCTGCCCTGCAGAGGCAGATCGTGAAGAGGACCAGTGCGAGCCAGCCAGCAGCAATCAGGACGATGGGCATCTCCGCTCGTTTCGTGTCGCGGGACGTTCCTCGTATGTTTTGATGCAAGAGGACCGTATTCCTGCCTTCGGACGGTGCCGCGCGTGCCGTCGATCACCCTGCCTGGCGGTATCGCGCACGAGTACTTGCGTTTGACGCTTGCTTTATTTCGATGTCCTGCTTATGATCGATCTCGATTGAGGGAGGTCACCGGATCTCGACAACTGTTCGAGTTTGTGTGGTCATCATGGGGCAGGTGTGGCGAGCAAGGAGGCGGGAGGCCTTATGAGCGTCGAGACTGGGAGGGGCGCCGAAACCGGTGCTCCATGGGGCGGCGTTGAGGCAAGACGGGGAGTAGGAGCAGGTTCAGCCAGGCGTGGGCTCGCCCCGTCGCTGGCGGACGTGCGCGGCCCCGCGGCGTGCATGCGGCGCGACGCGCTCTTTCGTCGCACGCTCCTGGTCGCCGACGTGTTCGCGGTCTGTGCCGCGTTCATCCTTACCGTTGCGCTCGCCGGCCGCCCGCTCCACCTGACGTGGGCCGCTCTCGCCGGGATCCCGATCCTGGTGGTCGTCGCGAAGCTCACGGGCCTCTATGACCGCGACGAGACGCTGCTTCGCAAGACGACGCTCGACGAGGCGCCCAAGCTCCTGCAGCTCGCTACGTTCGGCGCGCTTGTCGCCTGGCTCGTCGGGGGCCTGATCGTGCACGGCCAGCTCGACCGCCGCGAGGTCATGTTCCTGTGGGTCGTCCTCGCCGCGCTCCTGCTCGTCGGCCGGACCGCTGCCCGCGCGCTCGCGCTGCGCGTCGCTCCGACCGAGCGCTGCCTGTTCATCGGAGATGAGCTCTCGGCAGAGACGATCCGCGCGAAGCTCACCGGACACGGCGGGGTCAAGGCCCAGGTCGTCGCGCACCTCGACCTCGACAAGGTCGCCCCGTGGTCGACCGACGCCTTCTCGGAGCCCAGGCTCCTCGAGATCCGTGAGCTCGCCCAGAGCCTTGACGTGCACCGCGCGATCATCGCGCCCCGCAGCGCCGACGCCGGCGAGATGCTGAACCTGGTCCGCACGCTGAAGGCGGTCGGCGTCCGAGTGAGCGTCCTGCCGCGCCTGCTCGAGGTGGTCGGCTCGTCGGTCGAGTTCGACGACCTTCACGGCGTGACCGTGATGGGCGTCAGGCGCTTTGACCTGACGCGCTCCTCCGCTGCCTTCAAACGTGCCTTCGACGTGTTCGGCGCCTCGCTCGGCCTGCTCGCCGTCTCGCCGCTGCTGATCACGATCGCGATCGCGATCAAGCTCGACAGCCGCGGCCCCGTCTTCTTCCGCCAGATGCGCGTCGGGCGCTACGGCACGCGCTTCCAGATGATCAAGTTCCGCACGATGGTTCCGAACGCCGAGGAGATGAAGGACTCGCTGCGCTGCCGCAACGAGGCCAAGGAGGGCCTCTTCAAGATCGCCGCGGACCCGCGCATCACCCGCGTAGGCCGGCTGCTCCGCAAGAGCGCGCTCGACGAGCTCCCGCAGCTCTTCAACATCCTGCGCGGCGAGATGAGCCTCGTCGGCCCGCGGCCGCTCGTCGTCGACGAGGACCAGCGCGTCGAGGGCTGGCACCGCAGGCGCCTGGAGCTGACACCCGGCATGACAGGGCCGTGGCAGATCCTCGGGCCCTCCCGTGTGCCGCTCAAGGAGATGGTGGCGATCGACTACCTGTATGTCGCGAACTGGTCCCTGTGGACCGACGTCAAGATCCTGATGCGCACCTTGCCCCACGTGCTCGCTCGCCGCGGGCTGTAGCGAACTCGCGACTGCGCTCCGTCTGCCTGACCCGGCCACGGTGGGCGCGGATCGGGATTGACGCGCTGCTCGCCATCGCCATCGCCTCGTCTCCGCGCGAGGCCATCACGCACACGGCGAGGATCATGATCGAGATCGAAAGCCAGGCTGCGGGAATGAGGATCAGGAACATCTGGACTCTCCGGTGGGTCGGGTCGGTGTTCGGGCTCCCATCGGCAGCCGGCGCGCAAGCTTGAGCGCCGTGGCCAACACACTGGACAGGTGTCCACCCGCGCCGTCTGCCTCCGGGCGGCCCCGGGGGATCGGCGGGATCGGGCGCGGATATCATTGGCCCGGCAGGCGGGATCCCGCCCCCGCGGCCACACATCGCCGCGAGCGCCATTCGCAAGACGACTGAGAACAGGTCCCGCTCAAGTGCTCTACATCGCCACCGTGCACTACAAGTCCCCCAAGTGGGTCGAGGTGCAGACGCGGTACCTGCGCGAGAACATCGGCGTGCCGATGCAGATCTGGTCCTCGCTGCAGGGGATCGACCCCTCCTACGGGCGCCACTTCGACCGCATCCTGGACCAGCTCGGCTCGCACGCGGGCAAGCTCAACCACATGGCGATGGAGATCGCACAGGAGGCCTCGCGCGATGACCTGATCATGTTCCTAGACGGCGACGCGTTCCCGATCGCCGACCCGATGCCGCTGATCGAGGACAGCCTCGCCAAGGCTCCGCTCGTCGCTGTGCGCCGGGCCGAGAACGTCGATGAGCCCCAGCCGCACCCCTGCTTCTGCGTGACGAGCGTCGGCACCTGGCTCGACCTGCGCGGGGACTGGACCGCCGGGCCGACCTGGATGGGCGCCCGCGGCAAACCGACGACCGATGTCGGCGGCAACCTGCTGCGCAGGCTGCAGCTCACGAACACGCCGTGGGTGCAGGTGCTCCGCTCCAACCACCACGCCCTCGACCCGCTCTGGTTCGGCATCTACGGCGAGGTGATCTACCACCACGGAGCGGGCTTCCGCACCGGCGAACTGAGCCCCGTCGACCGCCAGGGCGCACCGTCACCGCTGCCGCTGTCAAGCGTCCCTGCGATCGGCGCCGGTGTCCGCGTGCTCAACAGGCGTCGCTGGCTCGCCTGGGAACGGGGTGTCGAACGAGCCCACGTCGAGCTCTCAGAGCGAATCTACGAGCAGATCAGGGCCGGCGGGACCGGCTGGATCCGCGAGATCACCTAGGCCGCTGCGGCGGCCCTCTCGGCGCCGGTGGCGGTGAGAGAGAGCAATGCGGCCGAGATCTGCTCGCAGACGACCTGGGGCTCAAACAGCCGCTCGGCCTCCGAGCGGGCCCGGGCGCTGACCGCCGCCGGATCGCGCTCGGCGCGCTGGAGCATCTCCGTGATGGCCGAGGCCATCGCCCCGGGATCACCGGGGGGCACGGCGGCGGCGACGCTGCGGTCGACGCTCTCGATCGCGCCGACCTCCGTCGTCCCCACGACGGGCACCCCGCACGCGAGGGCCTCGCCGATCGTCAGGGCGAACGGCTCGTATCTGCTGGCCTGCAGAAGCAGCGCGCTGGAGGCGAGTTCACCAGGCACGTCGGCGGGGGGGACCGCGCCCGCGTATTCGGCCGTCTCGGCGGGCAGATCCTCGAGCAGAGGGGTGTAGTCCGACCACAGGCTGGGGCCGCCGACGATCCTGATCCTCACAGGGACGGCGCGGTCTGCCAGCAGCTTCGCGACCGCCACTACGTCGTCAAGGCCCTTGCGCGCCGCTATGCGGCCCAGCACGAGGACCGTCGGCCGCTCGCCGATCGCGGGTCCGGTCACCTGGAAGCGGGCGAGGCGCACGGGGTTCGGGACGACGACCGTCCGCTTCGCCGGAAAACGGTAGTCGCGGACCATGTGGTCGCGGAACACACCGCTGATGCAGACCAGCAGCGCTGCACGCCGGATGCGCAGCGCCTGCGTCATGGTCCTCGCGGCCATGATCGAGACGATCGCCGCGAAGCGCCACGGCGAGCCGCATCTCAGAGCGAGCCGTCGCTCGGCGAGCATCGAGCGCAGCTCGCCCGCCGCGTGTGTCTCGGGGTGGATTACGAGCGGGACGATGCGCGTCAGGCGCGGAGGCACGGCCGGGCTCTCGATGCTGGAGAACTGGTAGATCACGTCATAGGGGTCGCGCTCATGGTGCTCCTGGACCAGGCCGCGCAGGCGGACCGACGCGAGGCCCCGGGCGACCATCCCGCTCGCGAAGGCCATCATCTTCGTGCGGCTGTACCAGCGGTCCCAGCGCCACTCGCTCGTGCCCCACGTGAAACTGAGGTTCCCGTTCCCCTGCAGCCGCTCAGGGATCCTCTGTCCCGAGGACGGGAAGAAGCAGTCGATCCGATGGCCGAGCCTCGCGAGGCCCTCGAGCAGGTCGCACGCGACGCCCGGTACGCCCCCGTCCTCACCCGGGGCAGGGCCAAGCCACGCGATGTGCAGCGATCTGGTGGCCATACCCGCGGACCCTACAGCAGAGCTATCGCAGCGAACGAGGTGTCATCTGTGAGCGCAGCGCCTCGTCGACCTGCGCCGCGATCCGCCTCTGGAAGGCCTCCACCGAGAAGCGCTCGGCGTTGGCGACCGCTCGCTCGCTGCGGAAGCCGAACGCGTCGAGATCGCGGATCGCCTGCGCGAAGGACTCTGGGTCATCCAGCGTCGCGAGTATCCCCGTCTCGCCGTCGAGCACCGTCTCAAGGGCGCCGCCCTCCGCCGCTGCGATCACGGGGCGGCCGGCCGCCTGCGCCTCGACCGCGGTGATGCCGAACTCCTCGCGGGCCGGCATGATCACCGCACGCGCGGCGGCGAACAGTTCGGCGATCTGCGCGTCGCTTGCGCGACCGAGGAACTCGGCGTCGGGGTACGCGCGGTGCAGCGCCTCGTGGTCGGGGCCGCTTCCCACGACCTTGATCGGGGTGCCGGTGCGCTTGGCCGCCTCGAGTGCGACGTGCACGCGCTTGTGGCGCACGAGCTCTGAGACCACAAGCAGGTGCTCGCCGCTCTCGCGGACGCTGAACCGGTGCGTTTCGACGGGCGGGTGGACGATCGGGGCGTCGCGACCGTAGAAGAGCCTGATCCTCTCCCGTGTCAGCTCCGAGTTGGCGAGGTACAGGTCTACGTCCCCGCTGGCGGCCAGATCCCACCTGCGCATCCGGCGCAGCTGCAGGCGCATCAATCCGCGCAGGACCCGCGGCGTCTCGCTGAGCGCCCGCTCCTGCTCATACCAGGCATATCTGAACGGGGCGTGGCAGTAGCAGAGATGGATCGCGCCGGCAGGCGCGGGAATCCCGTGCGCGAAGGCGCTGCTGCTGGCGAGCAGGACGTCGCAGTCGGGCACGTGCATCCTGCGTGCCGCGACCGGGTACAGCGGCAGCAGCCTCCTGAAGCCTGACTGCCCGACTCCCAGGTGTTGCAGAGAGGAGGTCGTTATAGAGCGTCCCTGAAAGCGCCCTCCGGTGCCCTGCTCGTCGTAGAGGAGAGTGAATATCGGGGCCGAGGGATACAGCGCGGTCATCGCCGCGAAGGTGCGCTCGGCGCCCCTCATCACCAGCAGGTAGTCGTGGGCGAGCGCCACCCGCGCGGGTCTTTGGGCCGGAGCGGGCGCCGGCATCTGGGCTGGATCTGGCATGGCGGGTGCTCTCCTGTGCACTGCGTGCTCACGCGCCGGCGCATGTGGCCGCTGCGCTCGGTCGCAAGCCAAGCGTATCTGCACCGCGCCGGGCGCCGGAACGCCGCCGCGACCGGGGCGGGTGGGCTCGCCCGTTGTGTATGTTTCGCGGCATGTCGGACACCATGCTCCGGGCTTTCGGCTGGAGCCCCCTCCTGATCCATGGTGATCCGTGCGTGCTCGATCGATGGCTGTGGCTGCGAGCGCACCTTCGCACCGGCCGCGTGCGCACGTTCGATGCCGGATGCGGAAACGGCGCGTTCAGCATCTACGCCGCGCGCCAGGGAAACGACGTCCTCGCCGCCTCCTTCTCCGAGCGCGAGCAGAACGACGCGAAACGCAGGGCGGCGCTCGTCGGCATCAGCACGATCGACTTCCGTCAGCTCGACCTTCGTGAGATCGACGAGCACCGGGCCTCGCTCGGCAGCTACGAACAGATCATCTGCTTTGAGACGATCGAGCACGTGCTCGACGACGAGGGCCTCGTCCGCTCGCTCGCGGCGATGCTCGACCCGGGCGGGCAGCTGCTGCTGACGGTGCCGTTCGACGGTCATCATCCGCTGCACTCCGAGGAGCGCAACCCGAGCCCGGTCGAGGACGGATGGCACGTGCGCTACGGCTACTCGCAGCAGCGCCTGCGGGAGGTCGCCGAGAGCGCCGGGCTGCGCGTGACCGACGAGGGCTTCGTCAGCGGCTTCGTCTCGCAGAAGCTGACGAACCTGATGCGCAGGCTGATCCCGCGCGTCGGGCTTCCCGCGGCCTGGGCGATCATGCTCCCGCTGCGAGCGCTCGTCGTGCTGGACCGGCCCCTCTCGCGGCTTCTGCGCTACCCGCACCTGAGCGCGGCGCTGGCCGCCGTCAAGCCGGCCTGAGCAGCGGAGCAGCGGGGTGCGGGTCCTGATCATCGTTCCATGGGCGCAGCGACTGGGCGGCGCCGAGGCGATGCTGCACGGCATCCTCGAGGGAGCCGCCGAGGGCCCCCACGAGCTGGAGATCGTGTTCTTCGAGCAGGGGCCGTGGGCAGACGAGCTTGCGAGCGCGGGGCTGCGCGTGTCCGTCATCCCAGCCGGTCGGCTGCGCGAGCCTCACAGATACCTCGCGACCGTGGTGCGTCTCGCGCGGCTGATGCGAGCAAGGCGCCCGGACCTGATCCTCAACTGGTCGGCGAAGATGCAGTTCTACGGCTCGCCCGCCGCGGTGCTCGCAGGGATGCGCGATCGCGTGCTGTGGTGGCAGCAGGCGATCCCCAAGCACGACTGGCTGGACGGCGGCGCGACGGTTCTGCCAGCGATCGCGATCGGCTGCTACTCCAGGGCATCCGCTGACCAGCAGGCGACGCTGCGCCCGAAACGCCGCAGCTTCGTCGTGAACGCCGGATCGCCGCCGCCGGACCCGGACTCGCGCCCCGCCGAGGTCAAGCTGCCGTCGGGGGTCCCGATCGTGGGCCTCGTCGGACGCCTGCAGCCCTGGAAGGGGCAGGACGAATTGATGCGCGCCCAGGCGATCCTGCGCGAGCGCGGGCGCGAGATGCACCTGCTGATCGTCGGCGGCGACTCCTGGGGGCTCTCACCCGACTACGCGGCCTCGCTTGAGCCGCTCGCACGCGAGCTCGGGATCGACGACGCCGTCACGATGACCGGAGAGGTCCCGGACGCCGGCCCGTATATCCAGAGGATGGACGTGGTCGTAAACGCATCCGACCCCGAGCCGTTCGGGATCGTGATCCTGGAGGGAATGGCGCGGGGAGTGGCGGTCGTGGCCGTGAACTCAGGGGGCCCGGCGGAGTTCGTCCAGAACGGCGTCACCGGCGTGCTCGCCCGCAGCGGGCGCCCCGACGCGCTCGCCGACGCGCTCGAGCCGCTGCTCGACTCCGCCGAGCTGCGCGAGCGCATCGGCCAGGCCGGCCTTGAGAGCTACCTGGAGCGCTACACCACGGCTGCGCTGCGGGAGCGCTTCTTCGCCGAGCTGCAGTCGCTCGCCGACGCCCGCCGGCGCTAGGGCCGCGACGCGGCGATGATGACCGAGACGCTGGTCAGCCTCGGCCAGCGCCGCTGAAGCGAGGGCGGCCAAACCCGGCCCTTGCTCAGGGAGATCACGTCCGCGCCGACGAACACCGGCGGCTCGACGTTCAGTCCCTCCTCGGTGAGGATGCGCGTTGTCACGTGCGGGAGCGCCGGTGAGATGTGCGGGTCATAGCCCGGGCGGAAACTGGTCAGGTTGCCCTTCACCGCGAGCTCCAGGCGGTTGCGCAGCGAGGCTATGTTCGGCGTCGAGACGACGATCCGGCCTCCGGGCGCGAGCAGCCGGGCCGCTTTGCGCAGATCCGTCCACGGCGCCTCGAGATGCTCGATCACCTCCACGAGCATCACGCGGTCCGCCTGCGGCAGGTCCTGCGCGTCCTCGGCCCCCACCTCGTGGAAGCTGACATCGCCGCGCAGGTCATCTGCCAGCCAGTCGATCGGGTCCAGGCCGTGCATCTCCGACGGCGCCCACCCGTCGCGGATCCTGCGCAGCAGATCCCCGCGGCCGCAGCCGATGTCCAGCCACGAGCGGCCGCGTTCGGGGCGCGCCGCCGCGAGCGTGCCCTCGATGATCTCGTCCATCGACGAGCCGGCTGAGGCGATCTGATCGGTGTAGGTGCGCATGGGAGGGCGATCCTAGCCCAGGCCCCGCCGAAAGCCCGAGCGCAGGCAGATCCAGCCGCGGCGCCTCATCCGCCTGCGGACACGCTCGGGGTCCCGAGTGGCGAGCAGCGCCGGCGGATCCCACATCTGCCGCGCGTATGCCTCCGCCGGGGTCGAGAGGATCGGCCCGTACACCCCCTGCCTGGCACCCAGGATCTCGTAGCCGTGAGCTTCCAGGAGCGCGGTCACGGGAGTGGGGGGAGGCTCGTGCTCCTCGAACAGGATGTCGCGGATCATGCCGCGGGAGAGCAGCGACCCCGCGCCCGTCAGCGCCGCCAGCTCGTGCATCTCGACGTCGAGCTTCATGACGCCCACCTGGCCGTCGATCTCATCGTCCAGGCGCACCGTCCTGACCTGCGTCGAGTTCTCCGGATCGGCGTGCTCCAGGGAGGCCGTGCCCTTGTTCGCCTCGAAAGTGGAGGGGTCGATCGCGAGCGGCAGCGTCCCGGATGATTGCGAGACCGCCGCCTCGCGCAGCTCGATCATCTGAATCCCATCCTCGCCGCGCCAGTGCTCGACGTTGCGCGACAGCGTCTGGAAGATCAGCGGATGCGGCTCGAACGAGACGACGCGGCCGCGCGGGCCGACCGCGTGCGCGAGCAGGTTCGACATCAGCCCGACGTTCGCGCCCGCGTCGATCGCCAGCTCGCCCGGGGCGGCGAGCCGCGCGAGCGTCTCCGCGACGATCAGGTCATAGACCCCTGTGCGCGCGACAGCGCGGCCGAGCGGATCGGGCCAGCAGTAGAGGTGGGATCCCCAGGCGGCGCGCATGAGCCTCGGCGCTCCGTCGGGCTCGGCGTCCGCGCGCGCCCGGCGCGCGAGCTGTGCGGGCCGGTACCAGTAGTACGGCCGGTTCACGAACCGGTACGCCCGCCGCATCGGAGAGAGTGGTCTCTGCGCGCTCTGGCTCATGATCGGAGGTCTGGACTGTAGAGCTTTGCGGGTGCCGGCGTTGTCGAGTAACGTGCCCGCTTCCCGAGGGGGTCAGGTGGCCAGCACGCACTCCGACAGGAGACTCACCGAGAGATGCGACGCGGCCACGCCGGCGATGGACATCACGATCGTCGCCCACGACATCGGGTCCGTGGGCGGGATGGAGCGGGTGCTGGCCGAGCTCCTCATGGGCCTTCGCGCGAACGGGCACGAGGTGAGCGTGATCGCCCGCACCTGCGAGCTGCCGGAGGGCTCGGGTGTCCGCTTTCACCGCGTGCGGGCCCCGGGGCGCCCGTTCGTGCTGGCCTACCCGTGGTTCCTGCTCACAGGCTCGCTGGCGGTCCGCCGCCACCGCCGCGGGGTCGTGCAGAGCACGGGCGCGATCGTCCTGAACCGCGTCGACGTGCTCGCGGTGCACTACCTGCACCACGTCGGGCCGGTGAACCCGAAAAAGGAGAGCGGGCTGTTCCGCGCCAACGCCGTGCTCGCGGGGCTCATGAAGCGCGCCGGGGAGCGCCTCTGCATGCGCATCAACCGCCCGCGCGCGGTGGTCTGCGTTTCAGAGGGCGTCGCGGGCGAGGTCCGCTCCCAGTTCCCCGCCGTCGCGCACCGCGTGATGACGATCCACAACGGCGTCGACACGGCGGACTTCGCCCCGGGCTCGCGCCGCGAGCCGGCGCTCGCCGAGCGTCAGCGCATCGGCGCCGCCCCGGGGACCTGATCGCCGCGTTCGTCGGCAGCGAGTGGGAGCGAAAGGGCCTTGAGCCGGCGATCCGCGCGATCGCGCTCGGCGAGGCATGGTCGCTCGCGGTCGCGGGCGCAGGCGATCAGGCGCGCTACAGGGCGCTCGCGGACTCACTCGGCGTCGGCGGCCGCGTCCACTTCCTGGGGGTCCGCGACGACGTCGAGCTGGTCTATGAGATGTGCGACGCGTTCATCCTGCCCTCCAGCTACGAGACGTTCTCGCTGGTCACGTTCGAGGCCGCGGCGAGCGGCCTGGCGATCCTCGCCGCCCCGGTCAGCGGCGTGCGCGAGCTGATCGAGGACGGCCGCAACGGGTTCCTGATCAGCCGCGAACCGGAGATGATCGCGGAGCGCCTGGCGCGCCTGGCGGCGGATGCGGAGCTGCGCGCGGGCCTCGGCGCCGCTGCGCGCGAGTCGGCGCTCGGCTTCTCGTGGGAGCGGATGGTCGCCGACCACGAACGTCTCTACGCGCAGCTCGCCGCCGGCTGAGCATCCTCAGCCGGCGCGCGTGGCGGCGGCGTCCGCGAGCAGGCGCTCGAGCGCGTCCGTCGCCGCAGGCACGGTGAACAGCCGCTCGACGGCGGCACGCCCGTCACGGGCAAGCCGCGCGCGCAGCTCCGAGTCACCGCGCAGCTCGGCCAGGCGCGCCGCGAGAGCGTGGCTGTCGCCCTCGGGGAACGTGAGGCCTCCGCCGGTCATGCCGATCAGCCACGGGATCTCGCCCGAGTCCGAGCCGACGACGGGGACTCCGCACCAGAGAGCCTCCACGATCACGCGGCCGAACTGCTCCTTCCAGGTCTCCGTCGTGTGCGAGGGGAGCACGAGCACGTCGAGCTTTGCGTAGCCGCTCGCCATCTGATCGTGCCTGAGATCATCAAGGACCCTGACCTCCGAGCCCGGGATCGGCTGGCCCTCGAGACTCGGGCGCATCTCGCCGTTGCCGATCAGGATCATCTCGACGGGGGCGCTCAGCTCGCGCACCGCCGCCAGCAGGTCCGCAAGGCCCTTCATCTCGACGAGGCGCCCCGCGTAGCCGACCGTGAACGGGCGAGGCTCATGCCCTACGGCCTGACCGTCCCACGCCGGGACGGCGGGCGGTGCGAGCCCGATCTCCCCGCGCGCTCCCCACCGCAGTGCCAGCTCGCCAGCTGTCTGAGAGCGCGCGGCGACGAACGCAGCGTCGCGCAGGACGCGGGAGCGCAGGGCCCGGACCGGCCCCGGCAGCGCCCTGTCGATGTTCTCGTAGCACTGCACGCCGAACGGGATCCCCTCGGCGTGCAGAGCGCGGCCCCACTGGGTGGCCGCCAGGGCGAACGGCTCGAGCTCCAGGAACGCGACATCCGGTCGAAGGCGCCGGCACAGCGCCCGCGTCCGCGTCAGATACACATGGCGCTGGGGCTTGCCGGCCAGGAGGACCGGTGTCGGGCGCAGCGAGGACTCCATGCCGGGCAGGGCCTGCGGCGTGACCGCGTCCTGCGCATAGGAGTGCCTCCAGCGGCTCGGGAGCACGATCGTGACCTCCCATCCGCGGCGCGAGAGCTCGCGGTAGACCTCCTGGTTGACGCTCACCACGGCGGGGTGGCTGACGACGAGCAGGCGGCCCCGGCGCAGGACGGGTCCCTGGGCCTGCTCGCGGGCGTCCTCAGGGGCCTTTATGTCCTGTGAAGACATCGTGACATCGTTGCAGCTGTACTTGCGTCCCGCGGCCGGGTGGACGGTACCCTTGGGACGGGAGACATCATGCTTGGCTGGTGTCTGCGCAGGGACGCGCCAAGAACACATCAATGACCGAGAACACCAGCAATGCCGGCAGCATCATCGCGCCCCTCTGGAGGCGCAAGTGGCTGATCCTTGCTGTAGCCATCATCGTCGCGGGCGGCACGTATGAGTACTACAAGCGCAAGCCGGCCGTGTACTCGGCGGCGACCCAGCTGTTCCTCGGCGGCGCCGCTGAACAGAACGGCACCGGCAGCAGCGGAAAAGGCCTCGGCGGCCGCGTCCTGGCGGATCAGGTCGGCCTGATCAACTCGGCCGTCATCGGAGCCCCCGTCCGCGCGAAACTGAAGGCCGAAGGCGACCACGCGGCGGTGAAGGGCAAGGCGACCGCCGTGGCGAGCCCGAACAGCGACTTCATCAACATCACCACTGAAGCGCACACGCCCAAGGGCGCCATCAATCTCGCCGACGCGTACGCCGTGGCGTACATCAAACGCCAGCGCAACGACTACACCCGCAACCTGACCCGGCAGATCGCGACGCTGCGCGCGCAGCTGCGGCGCCTGGAAACCCCGATCAAAGGCAAAGCGGGATCATCGAGCAGCTCCTCCACGATCCAGTCCGCGAACCTCGCGAGCAAGATCAGCAACCTCGAATCGCAGCTGTCGACGTTCGCCGGGGTGCAGCAGGTCAAGCCCGCGAAGGCGAACCCGATCCCGCTCGAACCGAAGCCGAAACAGAACGCGATCTTTGGCTTCGTGCTAGGTCTCGTACTCGCCGCGATCGCCGCGTTCCTGTTCAGCCGGATGGACCGCAGGCTGCGCTCGCTGTCGGACATCGAGTCGGTGCTGCATCAGAAGATCCTCGCCGCGCTGCCGTCGGTGAAGTCGCCCGTGCTGCGGCCCGACGGCCGGCGAATGCCCGCCAAGTCCCTGCTCGAGCCGCTGCGGCGATTGCAGACGACGCTCCAGCTCGAGGACGTCGCGGGCCTCGGCGTCGGGGAGAGGCCCCGCGTGATCCTCTTCCTGAGCCCCGACGCCGGCGACGGCCGCTCATCCCTGATCGCGAACCTCGCACGCGTGCAGAGCGAGGGCGGCGAGCGCGTGATCGTCGTCGAGGCCGACCTGCGGCGCCCGACCCTCTCGCGTTTGCTCGGGGCGGACGGCGACTACGGGCTCGCGGACGTGCTGACCGGCCGCGTGAAGCTCGACCAGGCGCTGCGCGCGGTGACGGTCGAGCCGTCGATCGCCGAAGACCCCGCCGCGCCCCTGGAGGCGGCGGCCGCGCCCGTCGACGGCCAGATCGGGTCCGTCACGCTGCTCTCCGGCGAGGCCGGGATGGCGGCGAATCCCCCCGCCCTCATCGGCGGCGGAGCGATGGCGGAGCTGATCCGCTCGCTGCGAGCGCAGTACGACTACGTTCTGATCGACACGCCGCCGCCGCTCGAAGTCAGCGACGCGATGCAGCTGCTCAAGATCGTGGACGGCATCGTCCTCGTGGCGCGTGTGGCCCACACGCGCGAAATCTCTGCACAGCGGCTCACCGAACTGCTTCAGCGCACCACCAGCGCACCGCTGCTCGGGGCGGTCGGCAACGCTGTGAGCAAGCGCGACATCGAGCGCTATGGCTTCTCATACGCTCCGGTGGCGCAGTCGCGCGGTCGTCTTCTGCGGCGATGAGCAGCGCCGGCGCGCGCCTGTCGGGGCAGGGAGGGGGGGTGCACCCGGTCGTCCACAGCCGGCGCCTGAAGGACCGCGCGCTGCTCGTGGCGAGCATCGTCACCCCGGTCGTCCTCGGGCTCGTGATCAGCATCCAGGTGCAGAAGCCGAGCATCCTGTTCCTGTTGGCCGGCGTCGCGGGCGTGCTCGCGATCGTCGCGCTGATGAGCAGCCCCCGCTACGAGGTCACGCTCACCGTCGTCGCGCTCTACCTGGGCCTGCTCGAGGGCCCCGTGAAGCTCGGGAGCGGAGGCCACGCATCCGCGTCGGTCGTGCGCGACGTCCTCATCTTCTCCGTCAGCATCGGAGCGCTCGCGCGCCTGATGACGCGCAGGGAACCGATCAAGCTCCCGCCGCTGTCGGGCTGGGTGTTCGCGTTCGTGGGCGTCGTCCTGGTCGAGGCGTTCAACCCGCAGACCGCGAGCATCGCGAAGGTCGCGGGCGGCTTTCGCCAACAGCTGGAGTGGGTGCCGTTCTTCTTCTTCGCCTACGCGCTGATCCGCTCGAAGGACCGCTTCCGCAAGCTCTTCATCCTGATGGGCGTGATCGCGCTCGCCAACGGTCTGGTCGGCACCTACCAGAGCAGACTCTCGCCGACCGCGCTGGCCGGATGGGGCCCCGGCTACCGGGAACTCATCCTCGGCGTCAACGAAGAAGGCGGCAAGACGGCGCTGGGCGCACGCACGTTCGGCAGCGGCGAAGGCGTCGGGCATGTGCGCCCGCCCGCCCTCGGCACCGATGCCGGCTTCGGCGGCGGCGTCGGCGGCCTGGCACTGCCGGCGCTCCTCGCGCTCCTGGCCACCGGCCGATTGCGCCGACGATGGCCGGTGATTATCCTCGCGCTGGGGGCCCTGCTGGGCGTCCTGACGGGGCTCGGCCGATTGCAGGTCATAGGCGCTGTGCTCGCGGTCGTCGGCTTCCTGGTGCTCTCGATGAGCGCCGGGCGCAAGGTCGCGCGACCGCTCGCGGCGATGCTAGGCATCATCGCGCTTGGCATACCGCTGATCTTTGGCGTGATCGCGCTCAACGGCGGCGGCGCCTTCTCCCGCTATACAAGCATCGCACCGGAAAACGTGACCTCCAGCAAAGACAAAAAGACCTCATCCCTGGGGCACATCCCGGCGCTGCTCGAAACCAAGCCGTTCGGGGTCGGCCTCGGCACGGTCGGCGCGGCCGCCGGTTTCGGCGGCAAGCAGACGAACCTGTATGAAGGACACGGCGTGAGCGCCGAGACCGAGTACAACTTCGTCGCCGACGAACTCGGGATACCGGGCCTTCTCGTGTGGTGCGCGTTCTCGATCCGATTGCTCATCCTCGGCCTGACGGGGATCAGGCACATCCGAGATATCGAGCTGAAGCTCTACCTCGCCGCGATGGTCGCATCGTTCGTTGCGCTGACGATCATGGGCCTCGGCGGGCCGACGATGACGAGCGCCGCGTTCGGGCCGTTCTTCTGGGCCTTCGCGGGGGTCTGCTCCTACTGGCTGGCCGGGCCCGGCCGAGCCGAGGCCGAAATGAGCGAGGGACACCTCGCCGCTCCGGCGGTGCCGGCATGAGCGAGCCCGTCGACCTCGTCGAGCAGCCGCCGCTGACGACCACGCGCGACCGCGTGAGCGCGCTGGTCGGAGACCGCCGCGGCACGATCGCCCTGCTCGCCGTGTTCTCGATGATGTCCGGGTTCGCCGAAGCGATGATCCTCGCGCTGCTCGCGCAGATCGCGAGCACCGCAGCGAAAGGAGGCCACGCCCCGCCGACGCTCGGGAAATTTCACATCCACGCCACGCCCGGCACGCTGTTCGCGGTCGCGGGCGCGCTCGCGGTGTTCCGTGTAGTGCTCCAGGCCCCGATGGCGATCCTCCCGGCGCGCATCGCCGCCAGCGTCCAGGCGCGCCTTCGCCGCCAGGTCTTCCGGGCGTTCACGATGGCCTCCTGGGAGGTCAAGTCCAACGATCTCGAGGGCCATCTTCAGGAGACGATGACCAGTCAGGTGCTGCAGGCGACGGGCGGCGCCCTGCAGGCCACCTCGCTCGTGATCGCGTTCTTCTCGTTCCTGGTGCTGATGGCATCGGCGCTCGCGCTGAACGCGACCGCGGCGCTGCTGATTCTCGTCGCCGCGAGCGTGCTGTTCGGGTTGCTGCGCCCGCTGAACGTGATCGGAGCCCGCCGTGCTGCCGAACTCTCGGCAGCACAGCTGCGCTACGCCGCCGGGATCAACGAGGCGAGCCGCCTTGCCGAAGAGACCGAGGTGTTCGGCGTCGCCCACCAGCAGCGCGAGAAGGTCTACGGCCTGATCGGCGCGGCGGAACGGCTCTTCTACCGCGCGCAGCTCACGATCCGCCTCGCTCCGAGCCTCTACCAGAGCGCCATCTACCTGATCCTGATCGCCGGGCTCGCCGCGGTCTACTCCGCCGGCGCAGCCCACTTCGCCTCTCTCGGCGCCGTGATCCTTCTGATCGTACGCGCCGGTACATACGGCCAGCAGGTGCAGGGCTCCTACCAGGGCCTTCGCCAGTCGCTGCCGTTCATCGAGCGCCTGCAGAACGCCGAGCTGCGCTACGGCGCGAGCCACAGGCGCGACGGCGGCGCTCCGCTCGCGGGCGTGCAGACGATGGGCTTCCACTGGGTGTCCTTCGGATACCGCCCCGACCAGCCCGTCCTGCAGGACATCACCTTCGAGGTCCAGGACGGCGAGGCGATCGGCGTCGTCGGGCCCTCCGGGGCCGGCAAGTCGACGCTCGTGCAGCTGCTGCTGCAGCTGCGCCCCCCCGACTCCGGCAGCTACCTTGTCAACGGCATGGATGCAAGGGATTACCTGCACGATGACTGGGCCAGATGCGTTGCCTACGTGCCGCAGCAGCCGCGGCTGCTCCACGCCTCGGTCGCGGAGAACATCCGCTACTACCGCGAGATGGACGACGATGACGTGCGGCGTGCGGCGCAGCTCGCGCGGATCCACGACGAGATCATGAGCTGGCCCGCGGGCTATGACACGATCGTCGGCCCCGCGCCGACGCTGTCTCCGGCGGCCAGCAGCAGCGCATCTGCCTCGCGAGGGCGCTCGCGGCCCGCCCCCAGGTGCTGGTGCTCGACGAGCCCACCAGCGCGCTCGATCCGCACTCGGAGAACCTGATCCAGGAGTCGCTGACAGGGCTGCGCCACGACATGACGCTGTTCATCATCGCCCACCGCATGTCGACGCTCGACATCTGCGACCGTGTGATGGTGATCCAGGACGGGCGGCTCGCAGCCTTCGACACGACCGAGTCGCTGCGCGCGAACAACTCCTACTACCGGCTCGCGTCGAGCCTGGCCGCCGGAGGCACGCTCCCGTGAGCGGGGCGGGAGCAGGCTCGGAGGCAGCCGGTGGCGGCGCCGCGGCGCCCACCAAGGAGCGCTTCCCGGACTTCTTCCTGATCGGCCAGCCGAAGAGCGGCACGACGGCGCTCTACGAGATGCTCGCGAGCCACCCCGCGATCTTCATGCCCGCCAACAAGGAGCCGTGGTTCTTCGCAGACGAGCTCCACGAACGGACACCTCCAAGGACGCTCGGGACGCCCACGACCGCGGAGGAGTACCTCGAGCTGTTCCGGGCAGCGGAGCCGGGCCAGCTGATGGGCGAGGCGAGCCCTCTGTACCTGTGGTCGCGGACGGCCGCAGAGCGGATCGCGAAGGTCGCGCCGCGTGCCCGGATGATCGCGGTGCTGCGCGACCCGCCGAACCTTCTGCGCTCGCTCCACCTGCAGTTCGTCAAGAGCTACATAGAGATCGAGCCCGACCTGCGCCGGGCCCTGGCGCTCGAGGACGCACGCCGACAGGGGCGCGGGATCCCGCGCTACACCTACTGGCCGAAGACGCTGCTCTACTCCGACCACGTCCGCTACGTCGAGCAGCTGCGCCGCTATGAGGACCTGTTCGGGCGCGATCAGATGCTGGTTCTGATCTACGACGACTTCCGCCGCGACAACAAGGCAACCGTCCGCGCGGTGCTCGAGTTCCTGCAGGTCGACGAGAGCGCGCCCGTGAAGATCGGCGAGGCCAACCCGAGCGTCGCGGTGCGCTCTCAGCGCCTGCACGAGCTCGTCCACGCCGTCTCGGTCGGCCGCGGGCCCGTGTCCCGGGCCGTCAAGGGCACGATCAAGGCGGTGACCCCGCGCGCGCTGCGCAGGGACGCGCTCAGCGCCGCCCAGCGCAAGGCCGTCTACTCGGATCCGCCCCCTGCGGACGGGGAGCTGATGCGCGAGCTACGCGAACGCTACCGCGATGAGGTCACCGCGCTCGGCGAGTATCTGGACCGGGACCTTCTGGAGCTGTGGGGATATGACAGCGACGCCTGAGAGCACGCGCCAGAGCCCGGCCGAGCACGTGCTGCGAGTCCCGGACTTCTTCATCATCGGGCAGGCCAAGAGCGGCACGACGGCGCTCTATGAGATGCTGCGCCGCCACCCGCAGATTCACATGCCGGAGGCGAAGGAGCCGTGGTTCTTCGCGACCGACATGCGCCCACGCTTCCAGCATCCGATGGCGGCGCCGCACCCGAGACGCTGCAGGAGTACCTGGAGCTGTTCAGCGACGCCCGGCCAGAGCAGATCATCGGCGAGGCCTCGACCTCATACCTGTGGTCGCGGACCGCGGCCCAGGGGATCGCACAGGTCGCGCCGGACGCGCGCTGCATCGCGATCCTGCGCGAGCCTGCGAGCTTCCTGCGCTCGCTGCATCTGCAGCTGGTGCAGACGCACGTCGAGTCCGAGAAGGACCTGCGCAGGGCGTTCTCGCTGCGAGGAGGCGCGGC
The DNA here is from genome assembly GCA_963826345.1 of uncultured Solirubrobacteraceae bacterium. Taxonomy (GTDB): domain Bacteria; phylum Actinomycetota; class Thermoleophilia; order Solirubrobacterales; family Solirubrobacteraceae; genus Palsa-744. The sequence goes on along the minus strand of CAWGWU010000010.1, from coordinate 65,199 downwards.
GCGAGGCAGACACGTCCCGCGTCGCTCGCACCGCCCGCAGCTCCTGCAGTACTCCGAGCACGTCCGCTACGCCGAGCAGCTGCGGCGCTATGAGGCGCTCTTCGCGCCGAGCAGATGATGGTCTGATCTACGACGACTTCCGCAGCGACAACGAGGCGACGGTCCGCCGGGTGTTGCGTTTCCTCGGACGTCGCCGAGGAGCGCCCGATCGACGTCTCGAGGCGAACCCCGCGATCGGGCTCCGCTCGCCGGGCCGGACGAGTCGTGCACGCGCTCTCCCTCGGCCGCGGGCCGGTCGCGCGGGCCGGAAGGCGGCGGTCAAGGCGCTCACTCCGCGAGCGGCTGCGACGTGACGCTGCTCGCGCGCCGCAGCGGCGCGTCGTGCACGGCAGCGCCGCCGGCCGCCGGACGAGCAGTTATGCTCGAGCTGCGCCGCCGCTTCAAGCCCGAGGTGGACGCGCTCAGCGAGCACCTCGGCCGCGACCTGGTCGAGCTCTGGGGCTATGACCGACTCGGCTCGATTCCGCCGGCCCGCCGCCGCGGCAGCCCAGAGCACGCGGGTGCCCGACTTCTTCATCGTCGGGCACGCCAAGTGCGGCACGACGGCGCTGTACGAGATGCTGCGCCGCCACCCCCAGGTGTTCATGCCCGAGTACAAAGGCGGGGCCGGCAAGGAGCCGTGGTACTTCTCGCGCGAGAACCCCCACCCGCAGCGCGGGCGAGCGCGCCATCAGCTTCACGGGCCGGACCGCGATGAGCGAGGAGGAGTACCTGTCGCTGTTCGAGGGCGCCGCGCCGGGGCAGCTGCGCGGGGAGGCGTCCTCCTCCTACCTGTGGTCGCCGTCGCGGCCGCCGCGGCATCGCGGAGGTGCGCCCGGACGCGCGCATCATCGCGATCATCCGCGAGCCGGCGAGCTTCCTGCGCTCGCTGCACCTGCAGCTGCTGCAGAACCGCCTACGAGTCGAGCACGACTTCCGCGAGGCGGTCGAGCTCGACCAGGCCCGGCCGCGAAGGCAGGCATGATCCCCAGCCGCTCCTACTGGCCCAGCGCGCTCATCTACTCCGACCGCGTGCGCTACGTCGAGCAGCTGCGCCGCTACCACGAGGTGTTCCCGCCGCGAGCAGATGCTGGTGCTGATCTACGACGACTTCCGCGACGACAACGCAGGCGACGCTGCGCGCGGTGCTGCGCTTCCTCGAGGTCGAGGAGGACGCCGATCGAGCCGCGCCGAGGTCAACCCCACGATCGGCCGCCCGTGCGCGCTCGGAAGGCTGGCGGCGCCCTGCGGCGCGGCGCGGCCCGCTGTGCGCGGGCCGGCGCCGCGCCGGCCAGGCGCTCACCACGCAGGCGGATGCGCGCGACGCTCTCTACTCGCTCGTCCGCGCGCGCGGTGCTCGGCCGCCCGCCGCCGGCCGACGAGGAGCTCATGGCGGAGCTGCGGCGCCGATTCAAGCCGCGAGGTCGTGGCGCTGAGCGAGTACCTGGCAGCGCGACCTCGTCGCGCTGTGGGGCTATGACGACCTCGACTGAGGCGCCCGCGACCGACACGGGCGCGCGGCCTGCCCGGCTTCTTCATCGTCGGGCACCCCAAGAGCGGCACCACGGCGCTGTACGAGATGCTCAAGCGCCACCCGCAGCTCTACATGCCCGACTTCAAGGAGCCGAGCTACTTCGCGGCCGACCTGCGCCCCCGCGTCCACCGCCGGCCGCCCGCGCCGGAGACGCTCGAGGAGTACCTCGCGCTGTTCGCGCCGGCGCGGCCCCGGACCAGCTCGCCGGGGAGGCCTCCCCCTCCTACCTGCGCTCGGCGGACCGCCGCGGCGAAATCGCCGCGCGTTGCAGCCGGACGCGCGCATCATCGCGATCCTGCGCGAGCCCGCGAGCTTCCTGCGCTCGCTGCACCTGCAGCTGCTGCAGAACACGTCGAGAACAGAAGGACCTGCGCCGGGCGTCGCGCTCGAGGCCGAGCGCGAGCGAGCGCACCCGGCGCTGCACCGCCCGCAGCCGCTGCTACTCCGACCACGTCCGCTACGTCGAGCAGCTGCGCCGCTACCAGGCGGTGTTCGCGCCGGAGCAGGTGCTGGTGCTGATCTACGACGACTTCCGCGCGACAACGCCGCCGACGGTGCGCTCGGTGCTGCGCTTCCTGGGGTCGACGACGAGGCGCCGATCGAGGCCGTGCAGGCCAACCCCACGTCGCGGTGCGCTCGCTGCGGCTCGACGGGATGCGGCACAGGCTCGCCGGCGGCGCGGCCCGCTCGCGCGGGCGCCAAGAGCACCGTCAGGACGCTGACCCCCGCGCGGCGCGAGGACGCGGCGCGCTGCTGGACGCTCAGGCGCAGCGGTCGCTGTACGGCGCGCCGCAGCCGCCCGACGAGGCGCTGATGCCGAGCTGCGCCGACGCTTCAGGGGCGAGGTGGCCGCGCTCAGCGAATACCTCGACCGGGACCTGGTGGCGCTGTGGGGCTATGACGTGCCTCGAGTGAGCTGCGCGCGCTCCCGGACGCCGCCGGCGCCGCTCGAGGGAAGGCTGGCGCGCGCGCAGGCCGACGACGCCGCCAGCAGGAGGCGCTGCCCGCACGGACGGGTCGTCGTGTCCTGCCCCGCGCCGCTCGGCACCGGCGGCCTCGGGCGTCACCTGCGAGAGATCCTCGACGCGCTCGAGCGCCGCGGCGCAGCCGAGCGCGCTGCGATCGCGGCGCCACGGCCCGGCGCCGCCGAGCCCGCGCGCGCGGGCTCGGCTGCGGCCCGGGCGGCGGTCCGCTCGCAGCCCGCTGGCGCGCTTCTCGCCGCGCGCTGGCGGATGTGGACCGGCGAGCGTCCGCTTCGACGCGCACGCCGCGCGGCGCACTGCCCGCCGCCGAGCATCTGATCGCCTTCAACGGCCAGGCCGCTCGCCCAGCTCCGGGCCGCGCGCGGAGCGGCATGGACCGCGTCGCGCTGGTCTCGGCGAACCCGCACATGCGCCACGTGGTCGCGCCAGCACGCAGCTCGCCCACCGCCAGTATCCGCTCGAGGGATCCTGGGCGACCCGCCTGCTGAAGCGCAACCTCGCCGAGTACGCGCGAGCCGACCGGATCTACGTCGCCTCCGAGCTACATCCGCGAGTCGTTCATCGAGCGAGGGCCTCGACGAGGACCGGCTCGTCGCTCTTCCCGCTCACGCCCGACCCCCGCTATCGCCGCGAGCCGGCCCGCGCGACGCCCCCGGACCCTTCGACATCGTCTACGTCGGCAGCCTGATCCGTGCACAAGGGAGTCCCGCTGCTGATCGACGCCGTCCGGCTGCCTCGCGGCCCGGACATCGGCCTCGTGCTCGTCGGCGGCTGGGGCACGCCCGGATGCGGCGCTTCGTCGAGCGGGCCTGTGCCGCCGACCCGCGCATGACGCGTCTGCCCCGGGCGATCCGCTGCCGCACCTGCGCGCGGCGGCGCTCTGCGTGCATCCGCGCCTATGAGGACGGCTTCGGCTACGCCCCCGCGGAGGCGCTCGCCGCGGCGTGTCCCGGTGATCGTCAGCGAGGACACGGGCATGAAGGAGCTGATCGATCCGGGCCGCACCGGCCTGGTCGTGCCCACCGGCGACATGCGCGCCCTGACGGAGGCGATCGAGGCTGCCTACCGGGGCGAGGCTGCTGCGGATGGCTGAGCCGGCGCGCCGCGGGTGCGCCGGTTGCGTCGGCGTCGCGGATGGCGCTCGCACCTGCGGGGTGCGCGACCACGCCGACCTGCTCGCCGCGGAGCTCGCGGGGGAGGGCGTGCGCTGCTCGAGCACTGGCTCGCTCGCGAGCAGAGCTCCTCGGCGGCGGGCGCGCGCGGAGTTCAGCGCGTGGACGCGGGGGCTCCGGCGGGGACCTCGCAGCCGAGCGCCCCGAGGCGATCCTGCTGCACTACTCGGTCTTCTCCTACTCCCACCGAGGCGTGCCGTTGTTCGTGCGGCCCGGCTGCGCGGCGCTGCGGCGCACGGGCCTCCCGCTGGTCGCGCTGCTGCACGAGTTCGTCTACCCCTGGAGCTACGGCGGGCGCGCGCGGCAAGGTCTGGGCCGCTGACCCAGCGTGCCGCGCTGATCGAGGTGATGCGTGCCTCCGCCGCGGCGATCGTGACGACCGACCGCGCGCGCGAGCTGGCTGGCCTCGCGGCGCTGGCTGCCGCGGCGGCCGTCGCTGTGGCGCCGGTGTTCTCGAACCTGCCGCCGCCGTCGCCCGGCGCGCGCCGTGACGACGCCGGGGCCGCGTCGATCGGCCTGTTCGGCTACGCCTACGAGGGCGCCGCCCTCGAGCTCGTGCTCGACGCGCTGCAGCTGCTGCGCGACGGGCAGCCCGGGCTCGCGCCTGCCGCTGCTCGGCGCGCCCGGCCCGGACTCGCGCGGCGGCGGAGGCGTGGAGCGGCCGGCGCCGCCGAGCGCGGACTCGAGCAGGCGTCTCGTTCTCCGGCGTGCTGCCGGCCCAGGAGCTCTCCGACGCGCTCGCCGGCTGCGAGGTGCTGCTGTTCGCCGACGCCGCCGGTCCCTCGCTCGCGCAAGGGGACGCTCGCCGGCGTCGCTGGCCTCGGGGCGGCCCGTCGTTGCGATCGACGGGCCGCGCACGCTGGCGCGGAGCTGCGAGCGCGGCCGCGCCGCGCGTGTCGTGGGCGCCGACGCCGCGCGCGCTCGCCGGCGCTCGCAGCGAGCTGCTCGCCGACCCGCGCGCGCCCGACGCGCTCGGCGCCCGTGGCCGTGCGTTCGCAGAAAGCGAGATGGGTGTCGCGCAGCACCGCCGAGGCGGTCAGGGCCTGCTGCGCGCCTAGGCGCCGGACCGGGCGCTGCCAGGCCTCCGCGCGCGCGCGCGGTAGCCCTCGAGCAGCTTCTGCACTGCCGAGCGGCGGAGAAGCGCTCCTGCACGGCGCCCTGCCCGCCTCGCCCATCTCGCGCTGGCGGGCGGTGTCCGCGAGCATCTCGCCAGGGCGGCCGCGAGCCGGGCGGGTCCGCCGGCGGCACCGACAGCCCGCCGACGCCGTCCTGCAGCCAGTCGCCGACGCCGCCGGTCGCGCTCGCAACGGCAGGCCGGCCGCACGCAAAGCCCTCGATGCCGACGAGCCCGAACGGCTCGGGCCACAGCGACGGCATCACCACGACAGACGCGTCCGCGAGCTCCTGCGCGAGGTCCCCGCCGCCGAGCCAGCCTTGAAGTGCACCCTGTCCGCGATGCCGAGCTTGGCTGCGAGCTCTGCGCATCGCGGCGCAGTTCGCGCCCGTCGCCGCACAGCACGAACTCACCGTCGACCTCGCGCGCCGCGCGGATCAGGACCGCGACGCCCTTCGGGCGACGATCCGGCCCGCGAACACCACGCGCCGGCGGCCCTCGTGCCCGGATCCCGACCGCGCCGGCATCGTCGGGAAGTACGGCACCAGCGCGCGCGAGCTGATCCCGTTAACGCCCAGGTGACGGTCGACGGCGGTCGAGTAGGAGACCGCAAGGTCAGCGGACTGAAGGGCCGCGAGGCCGAGGCTCGCGTTGCGGTACTTGACGGGAAGCGTTTTCGGGTGGCGCGTGTGGCTGCACCTGATCAGGTTCGGGATGCAGCCGGGGCCGTGCGCGCGGTCGCACTCCCTGCCGGGCTGGAAGTAATGCACGCCGGCGGTGCACGCCGTGTAGCCGTGGGCGCTGAGGACGACCGGTGCGCTCGCGCGCAGCTCGCGCACCAGCGCGGGGTCATCCACCTGGTGCAGGTGGATCACCTCGGGGGCGATCCGAGCGACGTCGCCGACGCGCGCGGCGGGCGAGCCCTCGCCGAACAGCGAGGGCCGCTCGATCAGCTCACGCCCTCGATCAGCTCCGCCTCGTCGGCCTTCGCGGCGATCACCGAGACGCGCACGCCACGTTCGGCGAGCGCTCCCGCGCTGGCGATCGCGTGTGCAGCCACGCCGCCGTCCCGGGCCCAGCGCGGCGTGATGAACAGCACCGAGTTGGGCGCATCGATATGGCGTCATTCGTCTATCGCAGAGCCCGATTTTGCTGGCCGTAGTGGGTCTCAGCGGCTCGGCGGGCGAGCGCGCGATGATAGCCTACGCGTCCCGATGGCCGAGACAGCGACCTCAACGCCGCGGCCGTCCGGGGCGAGGCCCCAGGGTCACGGCCGAAGGTGATCTACGTAATGGGCGCCGGGCGCAGCGGCAGCACGATCCTCGGCGTCACGCTCGGAAACTGCTCGGGTGTCTTCTACGCGGGCGAGCTCGACGCGTGGCTCGCGCGCGCCGGCGAGCCGCAACTGCAGGACCCCGAGCGGATGAGCTTCTGGGAGTCGGTCCGGGCCCAGGTCAGCGGCGGCGCTGAGCTTTACGGCCGGCAGGCGCAGCGTGCGATCGAGCGCTCGCTCTCGCTGTTCCGCGTGCGTATGTGGCCGGTCCGGCGGCGGCTCCGCGGCCCCTACCGTCTCGTCGCCGAGAGCCTCTACCGGGCGGTGCAGAGCGTGTCCGGCGCAGAGGTGATCGTGGACAGCTCGCACTACCCGCTGAGGGCGATCGAGATACAGGCGCTCAGCGGTGTCGACCTCTACCTCGTGTTTCTGCTGCGCGACCCGCAGAGCGTGGTCGCCTCGTTCAACAACAGGGACGTCGCGCAGTACAACAAGGACACGCTGACGACCAACGTCTACCTGTGGCTGACGACGCTGCTGTCGGCGATCGTCTTCCTTCGCCACCCGCGCGAGCGGCGGCTGTTCGTCCGCTACGAGGACTTCATCGCCGACCCGCCCGGCGTGATCGGCAGGATCGTCGGGATGACCGGGACACACGCGCCGCCCCCGGACTTCGCGGCGCTTCGCACCGGGCTCCCGTTCCAGGGCAATCGCGTGATCCACTCCGAGGTGCTCGCACTGGAGAGCAGGCCGCCCAAAGCGGGCCCGCGATCGCGTCTCACCGCGATCGTGCAGCTCCCGCTCGCGCCGCTGATCGCGCGCCTTACGCCGGCCGCATCCACGCTCGGCCGGGGAGGGCACGCACATGCGACTCGTCAATAGGCTCGTCGGCGGCGTCTCGCGCCGAGTCGGCCGCCCCGAGCTGCTCGCGGTGGTCGACAGCGGGGCGCGGCAGGCGCAGCGCGAGGAGATCGGCATCCGCGCTGCGCTCGCGAGCTCTCTGCGGGCCAACGGCACCTATGTCGACGTGGGCGCGAACCGCGGGCAGGTCCTGCGCGACGCCGTGCGGGTGGCGCCCGAGGGCCGTCACTTCGCGTTCGAGCCGATCCCCGAACTCGCCGAGCAGGTCAGGCGCTCGTTCCCGTCGGTGGAGGTCCGCGCGAAGGCGCTCGGCGAGACCCCCGAAACGACAGAGTTCTGCCACTTCCGGACGATGGACGGCTGGAGCGGCCTGCGCAGGCGCCCGGAGATCAGCGACAGCGTCGGCGAGCCCGAGTACATCACGGTCGAGGTGTCTACGCTCGACATCGAGATGCTCGGGGTCAGCCCCGCAGTCGTCAAGATCGACGTCGAGGGTGCCGAGCTGGCCGTCCTGCGCGGCGGCCGTGATCTGCTCGACGAGCGTGCGCCCGCTGATCATCTTCGAGCACGTCTACGAGGCGTCCGCGCTGTACGGTGCCGAGCGCGGCGCGCCGTGGGATCTGCTCACCGAGCTGGGCTACGAGGTCTTCTCGGCGACCGGGGAGGGCCCGTTCACCCGGGCCGGCTTCATCGACCCGGGGCCGATCGTGAACTGGCTCGCGTCGCCCGCGGGCTAGTTTCCGGGTTCTTCCCCTTCGGCCTTTTCGCGCCGTTCACGCCTCGCGGCGGACCCGGCTTCAGCGGCTTCTTCGCTGGCGAACTTGCGGCGCGCCGCGGCTTCCTGGGGAGTTTCGGGTCCCTTGCGGCCTTTGCCGGATTTGGCGCCTTTGCCGGATTTGCCGCCCTTGCCCTTGCCGCCGCCCTTGCCGCCGTGGCCTTTGCCGCCTTTACCGCCCTTGCCGCCTTTGCCCTTCTTGGTGGCGGTGCCTTCGGCTTCTTCCCGCTTTCGCGCTTCTTCCTGGTGGCGGCGGAATTCAGATTCGGAAGCGGCTTCGTGCTGCTTGGTTTCTTCTTCGATCTTCTTCGATTCCGCCTGTTCTTCCTTGCCGGCAGCCGAGGCGCTCGCGGCCGGTTCGCCGGCTTCCGCCTTGCTGGAGGATTCGCTCGACCCGCCGCAGCCTGAGATCGCGCCCGCCAGGCCTGCGGCCAAGAGCAGCGCGAGAAGCACACGCGCGAGGGGGGAGCGGCCGGGAACGGACTTGCTCACCACTCCCATTCTACGCGCCGTCGCGCGGCTGCACGCCGGTTTGCGGGGGCGCTCAGCCGGCGGGCGTCCCGCTCGAGGCGGGTGTGGTCGACGTGCCGCTCTGGGATTCCTGCAGCTTCTTCTTGCGCGCCGCTTCTTCCTTGGCCTTCTTGGCCGCTGCTTCGCGCTGTTTGCCGCGCGCGGCGGCTTCCTGCTGCTTGACCTTTTCTTCCGCTTCGAGTTCGCGTTTCTTGGCGGCGGTCTGTGAGGCTTCTTCGCGTTTCTTCGCGCGCGCTTCGGCCTGCTGTTCGCGCTTCTTGGCCTTCGCTTCGGCTGCCTGTTCTTTGTTTTTGGCTTCGATCGCCGCGAGCACTTCGCGGTCCTTCGCGATTTCACCGGCTTCTTCGCGCTTTTTCGTCTCTTCTTCGGCGCGTTCGGCGGCTTCTTCGCTGGCGGCCGCCGCGCCTCCGCCTGCGCCTGCACCGCCGCTTCCGGACGGGGAGCTCGAGCTGCAGCCGCCCAGGATGACCGCCGCGAGCACGCAGGCGAGCAGGACGCGCAGCCTCGGCAGCGATCTCATCGGCATCCGACCGTCCGCAGACGCGCCGGGGTGCCCGTCGTGTCGCGACTCATCGCGTAGAGCGGGATCACGAATCGCGCGGGTGATGTCTGGTAGGGGAAAACGGCGAGCACTTCCCTGTCATATAGCGCGGCGGGCCTTGGTGTTCGCCCTGGCCGAGCCGGCGGCGTCTGTGCAGCGCTGCACGTTCACGAGCTCCGATGGGAACGTCAGCTCGTTCCACGCCCGGGAGTCGAATCCTCCCGGCCGGTGAGCGCGCCGACGTGTCTGGGAGCCGTGTTCAGCGTCACCGCGAACGCCGGGTTCGGCGAGCTCAGCGTCCGAAAACGGCCCGTGGAGCAGGACGGCGCGGGGGTGCGCGACCGCGGCCGGCTTCCTTTCCTCGGCGGGATGGTTCCCCATCCCGCCGATTCTAGGTCGGCACCGAACCTCAGGCGCCGGTGTATTCGAGGTTCAGAAGCCGCGGGTAGTCCGTCGCCGAGACTTCGAACACCGCGGTGCTCCCTTCGCGCGAGAGGAGCTTCGCGGGCGCGCTCGCGTGGCGGAGCGGGTCGTAGGAGCTGACGACCGGATCCGAAGTCGTTTCGGGCAGGTTCCCGAGCGTGATCTTGAACGTCTCGTCCGGGAGGTCGAAGCGGGTCACGTCGCTCGGCGAGCCGAGCGGCTGGTAGAGCGTCAGCAGGTCGCGCGTCATGACGTACACAGGGATCACGTAGTGGGTGGGGGAGGCCTGGAACGGCAGCACGGCCAGCACGTCGCGGTCATACAGGCTCGGGTGAGCCGTGGTGCCGTCGCCGGTGAACTGGGCGTGGTTGCCGCTCTGGGTGATCGAGAGCAGCTTCAGCTGACGCGCTTCACCGCTTGGGCCGGGCCCTTCGAAGTGGACGAGCAGGTCGTGCAACGCGCTCATCGTTTCGCCGCCCGCGGCGTCGCCCGGGTATGTGCCCGGGTGCGCTTCGAGTTCGTTGAAGAAGTGGTCACCGATGAGGCTGAGGGCGCCGGCGCCGGCGCCGAAGAAGTACTCGCGGCTCATGCCCTTGTTGACCATCGCGACCAGGCTCCTGAGCACGGTCTTGGCCTCGAAGTGCGCTTTGTCGGCGGTCGAGAGTTCGGCGGCTGGGCCGCTTGCGGGCGTCACGCCGTCGGGTCCGACGACAGTCGCTCTGCCACCCGAGCCGAGGTTGTACTCGGTGATCCACTTCTGGACGGGGACGCCGCCGGGAGGCCCGACGAAGCGGCCGTGCGGGAAGTGATAGATCGTCGTGGTGATCGGCGCGAGGTCGCGCACCAGCGTCTCGGTGGAGGTGACGGCGAGCGTGTACTCCGGGAGCAGCGCCTGGTAGGCGGGCACGAACAGCGGGGCGAAGCTGCCCTTGACCGTGTCGCGGCTGTCCAGGGCGTTGAGGGGGAAGATTGCCGTTCCTTGTATTCCGCCGGGTATATGCGGGCGCTGACGTAGGGGTGCTTGCTGAGCGCCGTCAGCCCGATCGGGGCTCCGGCACCGGACGGGAAGGGGGTCTGGCTGGCGAAGCCGTTCGTGATGCCGACTTCCGGCGAGATCCCGTTCGCGGGGTTGCGCACGAACGCGACGGTTTCGTTGACGATCGCTTTCATGACTTCCTTGCTGTGCTGACGTTTGACGGTTTTGGCGGTGGTGGGCCGCGCCATCGCGGCGGGTTCGACGCCTTCGCCTTCGATCCCGGAGCCTTCGACTTCGGGGGCTTCTTCGGCTTCGGTCGGGTTGGCTTCTTCGGAGCCGTAGTCCATTTCCGAGCCGGAGGAGAAGCCGGCTTCGTCAGCTTCAGCTTCACCCTGGCCTTCGGCTGCGCCGGCGCCGGCGACAGTCATCGCTCGTGCTGCCGGCGCGGTGCCGGGCGTGTAGTAGTTTTCGATGTTCAGGAACTGGGAGCCGAACGTGAGCTCGTTCCAGATCTCCAGGTCAAAGCCGCCGGGGCCGACGATGCTCGCGGCCTCCTTGCTGACCTGCGCGACGTAGTTCAGCCAGCCGGCCATCGTCGCGTTGAATTCGGGGTTCGGTTCGCCGTTTTCGAGCTTCGGAGGCTCGAACGGGCTGTAGAGAAGCTTGCTCGCCGAGTGCGGGCCGGCGGCGAGCGAGGAGGACAGCGCTTTGGAGAGCGTCGCGACGCCCGACGGGCTGACGGACGTGATGAGGATGTCCGGGGTGCCATGGAAGGCGAGCGAGTTGAACCCGGTCTTGCCCGGAACGACCTGCGCGGCGCTTTCGGGCGTGAGCGTGACGCTCTGGGCTCCCGCGGGCGCTTCGGTGACGGTTTCCAGGGTCAGGTGCTTGGTCGGCGCGGGGCTGCCGGCGTAGGCGTCGAGGACGATCAGCGGGCGCAGCCCGTGGTTGTGCAGGGCCGTCAGCCGCGCGTTGATCGAGGTGAGCCGGCTCGGGATGAACTGGGTCGGGTCTTCGTAGGAGAGCGCCGACCAGTTGATCGGGATGCGGGCGAGCTTGAATCCGCTGTCCTGCAGGAGCTGGGCGGTGGGTTCGGCGTCTTCTTTTGAGACGTTGAAGTTGATCCCGACGGCGCTCAGCAGGCGGGAGGCGGGCCAGGTGTCGATGTAGGCGCGCCATGGCTGGATCCAGAAGGACGTGGTCCCGAAGGGGACACCCGTCAGGAACCGCGGGTCGATCGGGTCGGGGACCGTTTCGCCGATGTCGGGCGGAAGCGTCCCGCCGGCTTTGGCCTTGTTTCCGGTGCCGGAGGGGGGAGGCGGTCCGCCTTCGCTGACCGGTTCGCCGGCGGGGCTTACGCCGCTGCCGATCGGTGTCGCTTCCAGGTTGCGGGGGCCGTTCGCCTTCACGGGGACGCGTTTGCCCTTCTTGACTGCGGCGCAGACCTTGGAGCGGGCGGCGGGCTTGCGGGCGTGCCTGCCCTTTGCCGGTCGGGCCGCGACGCACACCTGGTGCGCGCTCGCGTGGCGCTTGGCGGCGGATGAGAGGGAGGGGGAGACCGCGGCGCACAGGATCAGTGAGATCAGCGCGGCGGTGAAGCGGGGGCGGTGGCGACGGAGGGGAAGCATCGGCGTCCTTCTTCTGTCGAGGGCGATAGAGGGGTCGGACCGCGCCTCTTACGGAGTTCCTTGCAAGCATCCGATCGACGCCGGCCCCGGGGCCCTTGACGTCGCGTCGCGGGTGCGGACGTTTGTCCACCGGGTGCCCGATCGCGCTCGGTCGAACGTCCGGTTTTGCCACGCGAACGGCCCGCGGGACGGTCTCTTCCCGCCCCGCCGGCCGCGGCGAGCGCCGCGCGTCGGGGTCATCTATGTTGGGCGGATGCCCGAAGGCGTCCCGGTGCACGACCGCCCCGGCGGCCGGTTGCCCCGGCTGCTCGTCCTGTCGCCCGACTTTCCGCCCGCCAGGGGAGGCATCCAGGTCCTCGCGCACCGGATCACCTGCGGCCTGGACGCCTTCGAGCGGCGCGTCGTAACGTTCGAGGAGCCTGGCGCACGAGAGTTCGATGCGGGCGGCGAGCTCAGCGTTCGCAGGGTCCGAGCCGACCCTCGTCTGCGTGCCGCCCGCAACGCGGTCCTCAACGGCGCGGCTGTCGCCGAGGCAGTTCGCTTCCGCCCCGACATGGTCCTGGGCATCCACATCGTGACCGCGCCCGCGTCAGCGCTCGTCGGTCGCACGCTCCGGGCGGGCAGCGCTCAGTACTTCCACGCGAAGGAGATCGCGCACCGTCCGAGGCTGTCCTCGTTCGCCGCCCGCCACGCCGACGTGCCGATCGTCGTCAGCGAGTACTGCGCCTCGCTGCTCGCCGGCACGGGCGTGCCGCGCTCGTCGATGACGCTGATCTCACCCGGCGTCGACCTGCCGCAGGACGCTGCACCGCTTCCCGCGGCACGGCCTACCTTCGTGACGATCTCACGGCTGGAGGATCGCTACAAGGGCCACGACGTCGTGATGCGGGCGATGCCGCGGATCCGCGAGCGGGTGCCCGACGCCAGATGGGTGATAGTCGGCGACGGCCCGCTGCGCGGAGAGCTCGAACAGCTGGCGCTCTCGCAGTACCTGTCAGGCGCCGTCGAGTTCGCCGGCGCGGTCTCGGACACCGAGCGCGACGACTGGCTGCGGCGCTCGGACCTGCTCGTGATGCCCAGCCGGCTTCCCGGCGCGGGCGCCGCCGGCGAGGGGTTCGGGATCGTCTACCTCGAGGCCGGGGCGTTCGGCAAGCCGGTGGTTGCCGGGAACGTCGGCGGCGCGCTGGACTCGGTCCTGGACGGGCAGACGGGCCTGCTGGTGGACCCGACCGACCCCGCTGCGGTCGCCGGCGCGATCACGAGGCTGCTGCTCGACGGCGAGCTCGCCCGGCGGCTGGGACGCGCCGGAGCCGAGCGCGCGCGGAGCCTGGCGTGGCCGCTCACCGCCGGGCGCGTGCAGGACGTGCTGCTCGCGGAGCTCGAGCGGCGGGGCCGGCGATGAGGGTCCTGTATGTCAACCACACCGCGGAGGTCAGCGGCGGCGAGCGCTCCCTGCTCACGCTGCTCGAGGCGCTTGGGCCTCGCGTGAGCCCGGTGGTCGCGACGCCCCCGGGCCAGCTCGCGCTCGAGCTCGAGCGGATCGGCATCCCGACGGTCCCCATCACGGGCACCGCCGGAAGCCTGCGGATGCACCCTCTTCACACCCCAGTCGCTCTCGCCCAGATGGGCGCGGCGGCCGCGCAGGTGCACCGTGCCGCCCGCGCCCACCGCGCCGAGGTGATCCACGCGAACTCGATCCGGGCCGGCGTCGTGCTAGCGGCCGGACGCCCGTCGCGCACCGCCGCGGTCGCGCACGTGCGCGACTGTCTGCCGCCGGGCGCGGTCACCAGGGCGACGCTGGCGCTGATCGCGCGCCGCTCGAGTGTCGTGATCGCGAACTCCGCGTACACCGCGCGCTCGGTGCGGGCGGCCGCGCGGGGCGCGAACCTGCAGGTGGTCCACAACCCGGTCGACCTGCGCCGCTTTGACCCCGGGCGCATCGACCGCGACCGGGCACGCGCCTCGCTCGGCGCCGCCGGCGAGCGGCGCGTCCTGCTCGGCGTCGTCGCCCAGCTCAGCCCGTGGAAGGGACAGGACACCGCGGTCGAGGCGGTCGGGATCCTCGCCGCGGCCGGCGTCGACGCGCACCTGCTGCTGATCGGCTCGGCGAAGTTCATCGCGAGCGCGACGCGCTTTGACAACGAGGCCTACGTGGCGGGGCTGAAGGCTCGCATCGCCGAGCTTGGGATCGGCGACCGCGTCTCGTGGCTGGGCGAGCGCGAGGATGTCCCCGAGCTGATCCGGGCGCTCGACATCCTGCTGCTTCCATCGCGCGAGGAGCCGTTCGGCAGGGCCCTGATCGAGGCGATGGCGCTCGGCGTGCCGGTGCTCGCGACCCAGGTCGGCGGGCCGCCGGAGATCATCACGGACGGCGTCCAGGGACGTCTGCTGGCGCCCGGCGAGCCGCGGGTGTGGGCCGATGCCGTGGCGGATCTCGCCGCCCATCCGGAGCGGGCGCGGGAAATGGGGCGCGCGGGCGTTGCCAGGGTCGCCGAGGCCTTCACGCCGGAGCTTCACGCCGCCGCCGTGATTTCGGTCTACGAGCAGGCGCTGCGTACCGTCACCGCTTGACAACGGTTCGGGGCACCATAGAGTTCACATGACTCTGAACGTGTTTCGCATAGCCTTGTTGCACGGATGCCGCCCACCTACCACCTAACCCATCTGCAGACCCTGGAGTCCGAGGCCGTGCACGTCATGCGCGAGGTCGCGGCGGAATTCGAGCGGCCCGTGCTGCTGTTCAGCGGCGGCAAGGACTCGATTGTGCTGCTGCGGCTCGCCGAGAAGGCGTTTCGGCCCGCGCCGCTCCCGTTTCCGGTCATGCACGTGGACACGGGACACAACTTCCCGGAGGCGATCGAGTTCCGGGACAGGCGCGCCGGGGAACTCGGAGTGAGGCTGATCGTGGCCTCGGTCGAGGACTCGATCCAGGCAGGCCGTGTCGTCGAGCAGAGCGGCCCTCGCGCCTCGCGCAACGGGCTGCAGACGGTGACGCTGCTCGACGCGATCGGCGAGCACGCCTTCGACGCGGCGTTCGGCGGCGCCCGCCGCGACGAGGAGCGCGCGAGGGCGAAGGAGCGCATCCTCTCCTTCCGCGACGAGTTCGGGCAGTGGGAGCCGCAGCGTCAGCGGCCCGAGCTCTGGGGCATCTACAACGGACGCCTTCACAAGGGCGAGCACGCGCGCGTCTTCCCGATCTCCAACTGGACCGAGCTCGACGTCTGGCAGTACATCGCCGAGGAGGAGCTCGAGGTCCCCTCGATCTACTTCGCCCATGAGCGCGAGGTGTTCGCGCGAGACGGCATGCTGTATGCCGTCAGCCCGTTCGTCGAGATGATGGAGGGCGAGGTCCCGTTCACCGCCACGGTCCGCTATCGCACCGTCGGCGACATGAGCTGTACCGGCGCGGTCGAGTCCACTGCCGCCACGCTCGAGGAGGTCGTCACCGAGATCGCGGCGACGGAGATCACCGAGCGCGGCCAAACGCGAGCCGATGACCAGGTGACGGAGGCCGCGATGGAGGACCGCAAGCGTCAGGGGTACTTCTGATGGACACTCCACGCTCAACCTCGGGCGTCGTGGCTAACGGCAACGGCCACGAGCTGCAGGAGAAGACGCGTGCGCTGGTCGGCGACGGCGCCGCGGAGGCCTTCCGCCGCCTCACCGAGCGGCCCGTCGATCTGCTCCGCTTCGCCACCGCCGGCTCGGTCGACGACGGCAAGAGCACGCTCATCGGCCGTCTGCTCTACGACTCCAAGCAGGTCCTCGCCGACCAGCTCGAGCACGTCGAGAAGGCGAGCGAGCGGATGGGGCACGACTTCCTTGACCTGTCGCTGCTGACCGACGGCCTGCGCGCCGAGCGCGAGCAGGGCATCACGATCGACGTCGCCTACCGCTACTTCGCGACCGCCCAGCGGCGGTTCATCATCGCCGACACTCCAGGGCACGAGCAGTACACGCGCAACATGGTGACGGGCGCCTCCACGGCGGACCTCGCGATCGTCCTGATCGACGCCCGCAAGGGCGTCATCTCACAGTCAAAGCGACACGCCTTCATCAGCTCGCTGCTCGGCATCCCGCACATCGTCGTGTGCGTGAACAAGATGGACCTCGTCGAGTTCGACCAGGACGTGTTCGACTCGATCGTTGAGGAGTTCGACAGCTTCGCCGCGCGCCTTGAGATGCCGGACGTCACGTTCATCCCGATCTCGGCGCTGCTCGGCGACAACGTCGTTGAGCGCTCCGAGGCGATGCCCTGGTATCAGGGCCCGCCGCTGCTCTACCACCTCGAGCACGTGCACATCGCGTCCGACCGCAACCTGATCGACGTGCGCTTCCCGGTGCAGTGGGTTATCAGGCCGCCCGCCTCGAGCGTCGCGGACTACCGCGCCTATGCGGGCCAGGTCGCGGGAGGCGTGATGCGCCCAGGCGACGAGGTGGTCGTGCTGCCCGGCGGCCACCACACGACGATCGCCGGCATCGACACGTTCGACGGCCCCGTGCAGGAGGCGTTCCCGCCGATGTCGGTGGCGCTGCGGCTCGCAGACGACATCGACGTGTCGAGGGGGAGCACGATCGTCCGCTCGCAGAACCAGCCGACGGTCGCGAACAGCTTCGAGTGCCTGGTGTGCTGGATGTCCGAGCATCCCCTCAGCCCCAAGCGACGCTATCTGGTCAAGCACACGACACGCACAGTGATGGTCGGCGGGATCGACGTGCGATACCGGATCGACGTCGAGAGCCTGCGGCGCGATGAGGACGTGGAGACCCTCGAGCTCAACGACCTCGCGCGCGTGCACCTGCGCCTGAGCGCGCCGCTCGTGTTCGACTCCTACCGGCGCAACCGCGTCACCGGCAGCCTGATCGTGATCGACGAGGCAACCAACGAAACGGTCGCCGCCGGCGTCGTGCTCGACACCGAGGTCGAGGACCCGACGCTGACCGACGAGAAGAGCGAGCGCAGCCCGAACGTGCTCTGGCAGGGATCGCGGATGACCCGCGAGCGCCGCTGGAAGGAGCTCGGGCACGGCGGCGCGACTCTCTGGTTCACCGGGCTTCCCGGCGCGGGAAAATCGACCGTAGCGTCGGCGGTCGAGGAGAGGCTGATCGAAGCCGGCCAGCCCGCCTTCCTGCTCGACGGAGACAACCTGCGCCACGGCCTGAACGGCGACCTCGGCTTCGACGAGCGCGCCCGCAGCGAGAACGTGCGCAGGACAGCCCACGTCGCGCGCCTGATCGCAGAGTCCGGGACGATCGCGCTGGTGAGCCTGGTCAGCCCCTATGAGGCGGACCGCCAGGCGGCGGGCGCCCTGCACGCCGCGGACGATCTCGCGTTCCTTGAGATCTTCGTCGACGCTCCGCTGGAGCTGTGCGAGCAGCGCGACCCCAAGGGGCTATACGCGCGGGCCCGCTCGGGCGAGCTGGAGAGCATGACCGGGGTGGGGGCGCCGTATGAGCCCCCGACCTCACCCGACCTCGTTCTCGGCAGCAGCGCCGAAACGATCGAGGAAGAGGTCGAGCGCGTGATGGACCTGCTCGCCGAGCGCGGCCTGATAAGGCCCGCCGGGTAGCGCAGCTCCGCCGGGCGCGCTCTCACGCGCCCGGGTCCGTCCACCGGCGGCGCCCTTCTATTTCTTGGCGGCGTGCAGAACGAACGTCGAGCTGTAGCCCGAGACGAGCTTCCCGGGCTTCAGCTTCACGAACACGCGGTAGGTGCCGCCGTGGACGATCTTGCTGATGACGCTGTAGCGCGAGAACGTCAGGCCGCCCTTCTTCACGACGGTCGAGAACTGGCTCGAGTACTTCGTCGTCGCTTCGTTCTTGCCGGGGCGGGCAGCCTTGAGCAGCTGGAAGTAGACGTGCGCGCCGACGGCCGCGGGGGTCACCGTGCCGTACAGGCGGATGAAGCCCGTGGTAGCGCTGGTCTTGACATGGAAGGACACCTTCACCGCCGCGTGCACGGTCGTCGCCGAGCTGTAGATCGGTCGCGCGTCGAGCGTGACCACGCGGAGCTGGGTGCTCGCGGTGAGGTTCGCGACGCGGAACGAGAAGCGGCCATTCGCGTCGGTGGTGGCCGGCGCGCCGATCTGGGTGAACGATTCAAGGTAGGGGTACGGGCTCGCCTGGAGGGCCACTTTGTGCCCGGCCGCGCCGAAGCCCCTGAGCGCGCCGTTGAAGATGAACGTGGAGCCGACGGTGACGGTCAGGCCTTTCGGAACTTCGATTTTGGGCTTGCCCTTGGCGCGGAAAGCGTGGTCCTTGCCGGCGACCACTTCGCCGGTGCTGGTCACGGCGACGACGCGGTAGTGGTAGGTCGCGCCGGACTGGAGCCCGGAGATCGCCGCACCGACCTTGACTTTCGTGGTCTGGTTGCCGACCACCGTCAGCGGCGTCTGCAGCCCGTAGCCGGTGGTCAGCCCGTACTGGAACTGGTAGCTCGTCTGGACGCCGTTGGGAGAGATCGCAGCGGTGAGCAGCGCCGAGGTGGCGAGGACGTGCTGCGCCCCGCCGGTGGCCACGCGGGGTCTGGCCTTGCGCTTGGTGGCCGCGCTCGCCGGAGGCGCTGCGAGGGATGTGGCGGGGACGGTCACGGCAAGGGCCGCGCTCACCACCAGGGGTGCGCTAATGAGAAGTCTGCGGCCGATCTTGCTGATGCCCATCTTGGGGGTCCCTCCGTCTGATCGCTTGTCTGTGCGTGCCCGTCGGCGGCTTCACGCATGCGCGTTCGGCGCCGGCTCATCCCTAGAAACCCCGCAGAAGAGCATTCGTTGCGGTGTCCGAGGCCGATTTGACCCCGTGCAGTGTTCGGCGCCGGCGCCGAGATGCCTGTCGCGGAGCGCGCCGGCGGCAGGCTTGCGGAGGTATGCGACGAGGCGCAGCAGATACCTGATAAGGTAACTGAGGAATTCCAATCGACATGGAGCCGCATGACCCTGCTGCTGATCTCCACAATCTCGATAGCCGGACTCGCCCTCGTGGCCGGCCTCTGCATGGCGGCCAGCCGCGGCGACTGCAAGCCGGAGGATCTCTCCACGCAGGCTTACGCAGAGATCCCCGGCGCATCCCGCGAGATGTGGCAGGGCTCGAGCACCTCCCCCGCCGCGCGCCGCGCGGCCTGAGCCGAGCGAGTTGAGTTCGGGGGAACCGGCGTAGCAGCCGCCTGAGGCCACGCGCGGCGCCGCCCGCCTTCACAAAATCGTCACGTGAGGCTCGCTGGTTTCGTCAACCTATGGGACGGGACTGCGCGAGGCGGTGACGCCGCGCGCCCTCATCCCGCGCGGAGCCATCACAGTGTCCACAGAGTCGATAACAAGCCCCCCGCAGAGCGCCGCCGCAGGGCCCACGCGGTGCTCAAGCTGCGGCTCGCCGGTCGCCGCGGACCAGCGCTACTGCCTGGAGTGCGGTGAGCGCCAGCTCCCGAGGAGCAGCTTCCTGGCAGCCGGTCCGCCGACCGCGGGTCCCACGCCAGCGCCCGCGCCCGCCGGCGCCCAGGACGCCGACGCTGCGGCCAAGCGCGCGAGCACACTGACGGCGCTCGCAGGCATCGGGCTGCTGCTGCTCGCGATGGGCGTCGGCGTCCTGATCGGGCGCGCCGGCGGCGCGAAGCAGCCTTCCGCTTCGCCGCAGGTGATCACGGTCGGGCAGGTCGGCGGCGGCGGCACGGTGCTTCCGCCGAAGTGACGTTCACCTCCAATTGGCCGTCGGGCACGACCGGCTACACGGTGCAGCTGCAGACCCTTCCCAGCTCGGGCACGTCGGTCGCGGCGGTGGAAGCGGCCAAGACCGCGGCGACCGCGAAGGGCGCGGGCGCCGTGGGAGCGCTGAAGTCCGAAGAATTCAGCAGCCTCCCATCTGGCAGCTACGTGATCTACTCCGGCGTCTACCACAAGAAAGCGGAAGCCGAGAAAGCCCTGGCGCACCTGAGGAAATCCTTCCCGTCGGCCAAGATCCTCTCGGTCTCGAACGGCTCGGGCGGGTCGGCCGGCTCCGAATCTGAATCGGAAGCGGCCGGCACTTCCGGCACTTCCGGCGGGGTCGGCAACAGCCTGAGCAAACCGGCGCCTCCGTCGGCGCTGCAGAGCCTCGGGAAAGCCAAAGGCAAGAGCTACGCCGAAAAATCCAAGAACCTCCCGAACGTGATCTCGACCGGCTGAACGGATGGGCATCGTCCCCAGCAGCGACCGCAACGGCGCTCGGCCCCCGCTGCCGACCCCACAGACCCCGCCGCAGGATGCGCCGCCGCAGCAGGCTGCGCGCCAGGACGCCGGCCGCGATCCCGCTGACCTGCGCCGCCGGCGTGATGCGCTCGCAGAGCAGGTGACCGAGCTGCACTGGGACCTGGGAGGGCTCGCCTACGAGATGGCCATCCGCGACCATTTCCGCCTCGACGTGCTCGTTCGCCGCGCGGCCGTGCTGCAGGAGCGCGACGCCGAACTGGCCGAGGTCGAGCGCCTCCTGAGAATGGAGACGGACGCCGTCGGCGGCAACTGCCCGACGTGCTCCGCGCCTCACAGCCGCGGCGCGATGTTCTGCTGGCAGTGCGGCGCGCAGCTGATGGAGCGACTCCCGAGCAGCGCCGCCGCGCCTCAGCAGGAGTCGACCGAGGTGATGGACGCGCTCCTGGCTCCGCACCCGGCACGCCCGGCCGACCCGGCCGGTTAGCGGGCGCGATGACAGACGAGATCCCGAGGCCCTGCGAGGACTGCGGTTCGCCGCTGGCGCAAGGCCAGGTCTACTGCCTCGCCTGCGGTGCGCGCAGCGGGGTGCGCAGCCCGCAGCTGCAGGAGATGCTCAGGCAGCTAGGGGACAGCGGCGCGGGCGCTCTCGCGGGCGAGCACAGCGCCGGCACGGGGGAGGTGCCCGTCGCCGCGGCTCGCGGTCCGCTCGGGCTCCCGGTGCTCACGCTTCCCTCGCCGCGGGTCTCGGCGCTGCTCGTGCTCGTCTTCCTCGGCTTCGGGGTACTGCTCGGAGGGGCGGCGGGCTCGAGCGTCCAGGACACGCTCGCGGCCTCCTCGGCGAGACACATACGCATCGTGCTGCCCTCCTCCCAGAGCGCCGCGAAGCCGCCGGCGAGCGGCGGATCCGGCGAATCGGCGGAAACCGGCTCCGAAGCGTCCTCCGAACCGGCGCCGACACCGGAAGCGAGCACCAAGACCGCGAGCACCCCGGTCGCCGCGCCGGCGCCTGAAGAAGGCCTTGGAGGCGGCGAATCGAGCTCCGGCGAAGGGGGATCGTCGAGCGGCTCGGGGGCCGCAGCGCCCCTCACCAAGCTTCCGCCCGTGAAGCACGTGTTCGTGATCACGCTCTCAGACCAGCCGTATGCGTCGGTGTTCGGGCCCGCTTCGAGTGCCCCCTACATCGCCAAGACGCTCGAGAAGCAGGGCGAGCTGCTCGTCCGCTACGACGCGGTCGCGCACGAAGAGCTCGCGAACGGCATCGCCCTGGTCAGCGGCCAAGGGCCAACGGTGGAAACGGCGGCCAACTGCGCGACTTACTCGCCGCTCACCGCGACCGGGACCGGCGAACATGAACAGCTTCTCGGCAACGGCTGCGTCTACCCGCAGGCCACGAAGACGCTCCCGGGGCAGCTCACCGAAAAGCACCTGACATGGCGCGCCTATGTGCAGGGGATGGATGAAGCGGGCACCCAGACGGGCGCCTGTGCTCATCCCGTGCTCGGCCAGGCCGACCCGACATCGGGCCAGAGCCCGGGGAGCGGCACCTACTCCACGTTCCGCAACCCGTTCGTCTACTTCCAGTCGATCGTGTCCTCGGCCTCGTGCGCCTCCAGCGACGTCGGCATGAGCAAGTTGGCGAAGGACCTCGCGTCGGCCGGCACGACCCCGAATGTGTCCTACATCGTCCCCGACCGCTGCCACGACGGCAATCCGACGCCGTGCGCGCCGGGTGCGGCGGCGGGGCTGAAGCCTGCCGAAAGCATGCTCAAGACGCTCGTGCCGCAGATCACCGCGTCGAAGGCCTTCAAGTCCGACGGGCTGATCGTGATCACAGTCGACCAGGCGCCCTCAACCGGCGAACTGGCCGACTCCAGCTCATGCTGCGGGCAGCCGAAGTTCCCGAACGTGCCCTCCAAGAGCACGCTGCTCACCCCGCGCGGCGGCGGGGCCGTGGGGGCGCTGCTGATCTCGCCCTACGTGAAGGGCTCAACCACCAGCCAGGAACCGTTCAACCACTTCTCGCTGCTGCGCACGATCGAGGACATGTTCGGGCTCGCGCACATCGGCTACGCCGCGCTCCCCGCGGTCAAGCCGCTGGAACCCGCCCTGTTCGTCGCGAAGGGCTGAGCGCCCGCCGTCGCTAGGCGCCGGCGAGGTCCTGGTAGGTGACGGCGGCACGCTCCGGTGCCGCCCGCTCCAGGACCCTCTCCAGGGCCAACATGTGGCGCGGCCGGCGCAGGTCGCAAGGGTGCACGTCGAGCCTCAGCGTCGCGGTCGGGAGCATCGCGCAAGATCTGATCAGAGCGGGGGAGATGAGCCTTCCGAGCCGCCCCGCTCCGGCGATGCTCCACGCCGGCGCAAGCGGCTCGCGCCGGCCGCCCGCGACGCTGCGGATCCGGAGCATCTCGGCCCACCAGGTGAACCGGCTGCCGAGCGCCCGGCGCAGCGCCGGGGTGTAGGCGTAGGACGGGGCGACGAATCCTTCCGGCTGTATGCCGGCGAGCTTCAGCACGCGCCAGCCGGCGTGCACAGCGCGGCGGGTCTCATCGTCACCAAGGGACGCGAACTCGCCGCCGCGGCTGCCGACCAGCATCCTCGCGGGGGACACGCCGCGGCTGGCATACCCGTGCTGGAAGCCGTGCTGGGCGATCGAATCGCCCGCGCGGCGCCTTTCGCTGAGCCACGCGGCCATCTCGGGTGAGCGCCCTCCGACGGGGTGCAGGTCGCGCGCGGGGATCACCAGCAGCGTGACCCGGTCGATCCCATGGTCTGTGAGCCAGTCGCGGATCAGGGCACACCGCTCGAACGTCGCGGGCTCGATCCCGTGCACCGCGACGGCCAGCGAGCGCCGGGCGGCGCGAGCATCGCGGTCCGGACGGGCGATCTGCGCGCGCGCCGGAACCTCTACACGGCTTCCGAGGAGGTGCAGGCGGCGCGCGCCCGCCAGGGAACGCTCGCTAGGCAGCACGGTCACTCAGATCGGTTGCCGACCCGTCAGCGGCGAGCGCGGCGCGGTAGCCGTCGCCGAGCCTGCCCAGCGTCGTCTCCCAGGTCCGGGCTCGCGCGGCTCTGAGCGCCGACGTGGCCAGGCGCGTGCGCAGCAGCGGGGAGCCGGCGAGCTCAAGCACCGCGTCCGCCAGCGCAGCCGCGTCCGGGGGGCGCAGCAGCCCGGTAGCGCGGTGCTCGATGAGCGACAGCGGCCCGCCCTTCGCGACGGCGACGACGGGCAGGCCGCTCGCCTGCGCCTCGAGGATCACCTGCCCGAACGTGTCGGTGGCGCTCGGGAACAGGAACACGTCCGCGCTCGCGTAGGCGCGCGCGAGGTCCGACCCCTCGAGCCATCCCAGGAAGCTCGCGCGATCGCCCAGGCGCTCGCGCAGCAGCGGCTCCTCGGGGCCTCCCCCCGCCAGCACCAGGTGCAGGCGCGGGTCGCGTTCGTGGGCGAGCAGGAACGCGTCGGCCAGCAGGTCGACCCCCTTCTCGCGCGTGATCCGCCCGGCGTAGAGCACGCTGACCTCGCCGGGAAGGCCCGCGCTGTCTCGCAGCGCCGGGTCAAAGCGCGAGGTGTCGACGCCGCGATCCCATCTGCGAACGCGATCCGCCCGCACCCCCATCGAGCCCAGTTCGGCGTCGGCGACCGGGCTCGGCGAGAGGATCACGCCGCAGGCGCCGTAGAAGGCGGCCACCGCGAGCGACATCGACTCCGCGAGCCCGGGCCTGCCGGAGCGCACGCCCGCGTAAGCGGTCAGCTCCGTGTGGTAGCTGCCGAGAAGGGGAAGGCCCAGCGCGTGCGCCAGCAGCGCTCCCGATATCCCGACCGGTCCCGGGGAGCAGACGTGGATCGCGTCGAACGCCCCCTCGGAGATCGTCTCCACGCTGGCCGGCAGGCTCGGGACCCCGATGCGCAAGCCGGGGTAGAAAGGCACGTCGACCTCGGCGACGGCCGGCAGGCGACGGTCCACCTCAGGGTCGGTCCCGAGCACCTCGATCTCGAACCCCGGCACTCCGCGCTCGCGGATCTCGGCGATCGTGCGCGTGACGCCGTGAGTCGATCCGATCCCGTCCGCCAGGATCGCGATCCGCGGCATCTCGCCCTCCTCGACGCCCCCGGCGGGTCTGCCGAGCCCGCGCCCCGCCGTGCTCGGGATCGCCGCGAGCTTCGCCTTCTCCTTCGCCAGGAACGCGGCGGCCGGCGCGTAGGGGATCGCGGCGACGCAGGCCTGAAAGAGGCCATATGCGGCTGCGGGCAGTTCCTCCGGCGTTCTCGCCGCGCCGACGGCCACGTCGACCGCGGCGCGCAGCCTGCGCTCGTGCGCGCGGCATGCCCGCCGGTACAGGCCGGAGTGGCTGAAGCCATCCTCCTGCATGTGGGCGATCAGATCCTCGCTGCTCATCTCGCCGAGGCCCACCGAGCTGATCCACGCCGCGAGCAGACAGCGGGCGTCGTCGGGTGTGAGGTCGCCGCCGCCCGGGCCGTGGCGGGCGTCGGCCTCGCGCAGCAGCCGGCTCAGCAGGCTCATCAACCGCGCCGGATCCACGTCCGGCGGCGGGTCGCCGGGGTCCAGTCCGAGCGTGCGTGCGGCCAGCGCGATCGCGGCGTGCGCCCACTTGGCAGCGCTGCCCTGGGCGCCCCGCGCGAGCACCCGGCCGGCACGCACGTGGGCGAGGAACTCCTCAGGGCTGCGCGACGGCGGCGCTTCGGTGAACGTGCGGCCGATGTCGACTCCCGCGTGGTCATCGCTGCCGCCGATGCCGATGCCGTCGCGGGTGGCGACATAAGTGGCGGCGGGGCGGTTGAGCTCGCGCGCCCGCGCCCCGTTGCGTGTCTCCCAGACGCCGAACAGCTCGGCGAGCCGCCGGCGGTGGCGCGCGGTGAGCGGCGCCGCGACCGTGTAGTACGGGTGGGCCAATGCGCATGCGATCTCCCGGTCGTACATGTATGCCGCGCACAGCTCGAGGTCCCCGCGATTGGCCTGCAGCCAATCGTGGTCCTCCGGCGTGATGCCGTAGCAGAGCACGTGCACGGCCTGGGGCTCGCCGCGGAAGCTCGCCGTGAGCTCCTCCGAGATGAACACGTCCGGTCTGCCGGCGATCTGAAGCACGCCCGCGATCGTGTCGTGGTCGGTGATCGTCACGAAGTCCATCCCGCGGCGCTTGGCGAGCCCATAGACCTCCTGCGGCGGCGTCGCGCACTCGGGCAGCCCGACCGCCCGCTGCACTCCGAGCCGCGACTCCTGCGAGGCGGTGGAGTGGCAGTGCATGTCGACCCTCACGGCCCGCCCGTCGCTGTCCGTTTCGTGTCCGTTCATACCAGACAGGTTTCCCTGCAAATTGCGTACTTTTGTGACGATGGCGCAACCATCGTGTGAAGTCCCCGTTACCGCGGCCGCATCCCGTCAGCGCACGATCGGAGCGCCGAGGATCCCCGCCAGGGCGCCCGCGCAGCCGCTCGCGATCAGCGTGATGAGCACGCCCCTGCGCACGATGAGCAGCGAGACGGCGGCGACGGCCAGCAGCGCGTACTGCCAGGTCTCCGAGATCGCCGAGGCCAGCGGCACCGCCGAGCCGACGATCGCGCCGGCCGCCGCGGGAGCCGCGCCCGCCAGGAACGCCCGCACGTTGGAGCTGGCGAGCAGCCGCTCGAAGCGGGCTCCGCCGGCGAGGATGAACGAGAACGAGGGCGCGAAGGCGATCGCCGCGGCGAGCAGCGCATCGGGGAGCCCGCCCGCGGCGTAGCCGACGGCCGCGACCGTCTGCGTCACCGGGCCGGGGGTGATCTGGCCGAGCGCGACGGCATTCAGGAACTGCGAATGGGTCATCCAGTGGTAGGTGCTGACGGCGTCGGCCTGCATCAACGGCACGATCACGAAGCCGCCGCCGAACGCCAGGGCGCCGACCTTCAGCGCTGTCCACGCGAGCGCCGCGGTCCCGCCGGGGTCGGCGGTGCTGGCAGCGAGGGGGAGGCGGAGCGGGAGCAACGGCGCGAACGCGGCGCCGTGCGACGGGCGCACGCCGCGCTCGATCGCGAGCTCCACGGCCCCGCAGCCGAGCAGCACCAGCACGAGCCATGCTCCGAGCGTCGCCGCGGAGAGCGCTCCCGCGAGCCCGTACGCGGCCACTCGCACGCGGCGCGATCCCGCGGCGCCGCGCCAGATCGGAGCGCCGAGGTCGATGCCGGCACGCGCCGCGACCGCCGCGACCGCTGCGCCGGAGCCCATCGCGGCCGCGCGCAGCCAGTCCGGCGGCGATCCCGTCAGGAACAGGGCGGACAGCGCGATGATCGCGATCAGGCCTGGGCAGATGAAGCAGAGGCCGCCCAGGATCGCTCCGCGCGTGCCGCGCAGCCGCCAGGCGCAGTAGATCGCCAGCTGCGTGGAGGCAGGACCCGGCATCATGTTCGTCGCCGCGACGGCGTGCTCGAACTGCTCGCTGCTCATCCAGCGCATGCGCTTCACGCACAGCTCGCGCAGCAGGCTCATATGTGCCGGGGGCCCGCCGAAGCCGATCAGGCCGATACGACCCCACTGCACGAAGATCGTCCTCAGGGAGGGCTCCGGGGTGCGCGCCGCGCTGTGCATGCACGGCAGCGTACGCGTGCGGCCCGCCAAATCCCTATGCTGTCGCGGCCGTGCACCCGATCAGCTACTTCCAGGCGATCATCCTCGGCCTCGTCCAGGGCGTGGCCGAGCCGTTTCCGGTGTCGAGCCTCGGGCACGGCGTCGTGATCCCGAAGCTGTTCGGCTGGAACATCCACCAGAACGACAAGTTCTTCCTGACGTTCCTCGTCGCCACGCACCTCGCCACCGCGCTCGTCCTGCTCGGCATCTTCCTGCAGGACTGGATCAGGATCGCGAAGGGCATCTGGCGCTCGCTGATCGAGCGTGAGATCCGCGACGACGACGTCGACGCGCGCCTCGGGTGGCTGCTGATCGCGGCGACGATCCCGGTCGGGGTGATCGGCCTGCTGCTCGAGCAGCCGCTGCGCAAACTCTTCGCCTCAGCCGAAATCGCGGCCTTCTTCCTGATCGTCAACGGGGTTGCGCTGCTGGCCTTCGAGCGGCTGCGCCGCCGCGCGCCCGAGCCGGGCGACTACCTCGGCGACGGCGACGCGCGGATCGCGAAACTGACGTGGCGCCAGGCGATCGGCGTCGGCGTCTCGCAGGTGGCCGCGCTGGTCCCGGGCATCTCGCGCTCCGGGTTCTCGATGGGAGGGGGGCTGATCGTCGGGCTCTCAAACGAGGATGCCGCGCGCTTCAGCTTCCTGCTGGCGACGCCGGTGATCCTCGCGGCGGCCGCCCTGAAGCTCCCTGAACTGCTCGGCTCCGAGGGCAACGGCGTCCGCGGGCCCGCGCTCGTCGCGGGCCTGTGCGCGGCCGTTACGACGTTCCTCGCCGTCAAGTTCCTGATGCGGTTCTTCCAGACGAACCGCCTGACGCCTTTCGGCATCTACTGCATCGCGATGGGCTCTCTGCTCACGGTGCTGTTCGCCGCGGGCATCACCCTGTAGATCCAGGCTTCGCCGCCGCGCGGCGCGGCCGGCGGCTCGCGCGCAGGCCAGGCTCAGGACTGCGGTGCAGCCGTGCCGGTTTTCGGTCCGGTCTGGAACCACGCGAACGCGAACAGCCCGAGCGCCACGACCAGCGCGGCTATCCCGTGCTTGGTGTGGTGGTGATTGGCTTCCGCGTCGGTCGTGGCGGCGTGACCGGGGAAGAACGACGGCAGCGAGTGCTCGGGGGTCACGAAGTAGATGACCGCCACGACGATCAGCACGATCCCGAGGATCACGGCTGGGACCACGAATTTGCTCAGGTTCTCGTTCTTCATTCGCCCGGGATCCTAGAGCACGTTTGCGCCCACCGCCGTTCCCCGGGTGCACGTCCGGGCATGATTAGGGCCATGCCGGTGCCGCGGACCCCCCAAAAAATGTTCGACACGCAGAGCCACGCCTGGCGCGAGGTCGGGCTGCTGCGCCAGATAAGCCCCGCGGTGGTCAAGCGGGCGCGACTCGAGCTGCTCGTCCTGGTGCCGCTGTTCGTCGCGGTGGTCGTCTTCTACCACCACCGCGTCGACATCCTCGGCGCGGCGGGGCGCAAGCCGCCGCAGAGCGAAGAACTTCCCCAGGGCCTTGAAACCCCCGTCACGATCCTGACGGTCGGGATCCTGATGATCCTCGGCTGGGCGATCGCGAGGGATCTCGGGCGTGGCCTGGGCCCGGCGCTGTTCAGGCGCATGGACCCGGCGACCGCGGGGACGGTCGGCTTCGTGATCCGCCTCGCGACGATCATCGTCGTGCTGGTCCTCGCGCTCCAGGTCGCGGGGATCGACCCCAAGACGCTCGCGCTGGGGGGCGCGTTCACCGCCGTGATACTGGGTCTGGCGGCGCAGCAGACGCTCGGCAACCTGTTCGCCGGGACCGTGCTGCTGAGCGCCAGGCCGTTCAAGGTCGGCGAGCGTGTGAGGCTCCAGGGCGGGGGCCTGGCCGGGCAGATCGAGGGGACCGTCAGCTCGCTGGGGCTGCTCTACACGACGTTCGCGACGGGAGACGACTCGATCATGGTCCCGAACAGCGTCGTGCTCAGCGTCGCCGTCATGCCGCTGCGCGAGCCCGCCGCCGTGAACCTGCGAGCCCGCCTGCGTGCGGGCATGACGCCGGGCGATCTTCAGGAGGTGCTCGAAGCGTCGCTGCAGACCCCGCTCCGGGGGTCTCCTCGGATCACGCTCGAGGAGCTCGACGGCGACGAGGTCGTGGTGCGCATCTCCGCCACACCGGTGGTCGCGTCGCAGGGGCGCCAGCTCGCAAGCGAGCTGCTGTCGGTAGTCGCGCGCGAGACGCGCTCGGGCGCTCAGACGCCGTAGCGCAGGAACAGGTGCGAGCCGCTGCGCAGCGCGCCGAGCAGCTGGAGGCCGACCGGGGGATCGAGCTCGGCGCCCGCCAGGATCCGCATCCCGTGTCCCGCCGCCGAATCGCCCCCCGCGGCGAGCGGCGCCAGCGACAGCATCAGCTCACTGAGCAGGCCCTCGGCGAGGAGCCGGCGAGCGAGGTGGGGGCCGCCCTCGCAGAGCACCGTCTGCACACCAAAGCGCTCTCGCACCTGCGCCAGGGCAGCGGCGAGGTCGACGCCGTCGACCGCCGCCGCCCTCACGTACTCCACGTTCGCGCAGGTGGCGGGCAGGCTCTCCTGCGAGGAGGTCAGGATCGCGACGCGGGCCTCGCTCGCTGAAAGCAGCGGGAGACCCGGGTCGAGATCCAGGCGGCCGGAGACGATGCACGCAAGCGGCTCCTGCGGTAGCCCGCGGTCGGCCCGCAGGCGGCGGGAGGCCTCCTGGCGGATCATGCGCCCGTAGCGCTCGGCGCGGACCGTGCCGGCGCCGACGAGGATCGCATCGACGGGAAGGCGCAGCGCATGGAACAGCTCGCGGTCCGCCGGGCTGCTGATCGGGCCCGAGCGCCCATCCAGGCTCGCGCGCCCATCGACAGTCGAAACCATGTTCAGAATCACCCGCACGCGACCCGGCTGCAGGCTTGCTCTCTCCCACAGCCCCATCTCGCGGACGTGCTCGGCGGCGGTCACCGAGCCGGCGACGGGGAGCAGGCGCTCGAAGAGGACCGGCTCTGAATCCCGCCAGCCGGGATCCTCACTGCCGTTGCTGGGCATGCCGACACCCTAGCCGCGGCCCCGCACCGCGGCCCACGCGGGCGCAGACGGCGCAACATCTCCTCAACACGGCCCGACGATGACGTGCTACGGTCGTGGGGAATGGCCGGCCCAAAAGTCCGGCGAAAGTAGTGCAAGCGCTCGCAGGTCGAAGCTTTAAAGCATCCTCCGCGTAGCAGCACGCACATACCGTGGAGGAGTACACGCACATGCCTACTGGCACCGTAAAGTGGTTCAGCGACGACAAGGGGTTCGGTTTCATCACCCCCGACGACGGCGACAAGGACCTGTTCGTTCATCACACCGGGATCAACGGCGAGGGTTACCGCTCGCTTCAGGAGGGCGCAAAGGTCTCCTATGACCCGGAGCAGGGCGACAAGGGCCCCAAGGCCGTCAACGTCCAGACCATCTAGGCGGAGCGCATAAACGCGCTCGACGAGGGCTCGCTTCGGCGAGCCCTCTGCTTTAACGGCGGCTATTCTGGCATCGCTGCACATGTCCAGTGACGCGACGACTATCCCGCTCCGCGAGAGCCCGAAAGGGGGCCGGCGGAGCACCCTCGCGCGGGCCGCTGCCCGCATGCGCGTGAGCGCCCGCGCCGACTCGCTGATCGCACGCGTCGCGCTTCTGTCGATCGTCGCGCTGAGCCTGTTCCTGGTCGTGATGACCGCGGACCGGCCGAGCGGCCTCGCCCCGACCACGCACTCGGGCTTCTACCCGCGCTGGATGGCCGGCCCCCTCGGCGGGCTCTGGCCAGGACTCACCAGCAACGGCACGTCGCTGCGCTGGATGTTCACGCTCTCACTCGTCGCGATGTACGCGGCGTACCTGCTGGTGCTCAGCCGCTCGCCCGTGCTGAGCCTGCGCTGGGTCGTCGGCGCGATCCTCGCGGTGCACGTCGTGTTCTTCCTGGCGCCGCCGATGGCGCTCACCGACGTCTTCAACTACATCAACTACGGGCGCATGGAGATCATCCACCACCTGAACCCGTACACCACGACGCCGATCAGCGAGCCCCACGATGATCCGAGCTTCGCGCTCAGCAACTGGCACCAGCTGCTCAGCCCCTACGGGCCGACGTTCACCCTGATCACCTTCGCCGTCGTGCCGCTCGGCGTGGCCGGGTCATTCTGGGCGCTGAAGGGCATCTTCGCGCTGACGAGCCTGGCGATCATCTTCCTTGTCTGGAAGTGCGCGAAGTGGCTCGGCCGCGACCAGGTCAAGGCGATCGCGCTCGTGGGGCTGAACCCGATCGTGCTCGTGTGGGGGCTCGGCGGTGTCCACAACGACTTCCTGATGGTGCTGTGCATCCTGTTCGGCTTCTTGCTGCTGATCCGCGACCCGGCGATCCTGCCTGTGGCGGGAGCCGGACGCGGCGGCGGCGTGCCCGCCGCGCCGCCCGCCGTCGCCGCGGCATCCGGCCGGGCGCGGGCGCTCGCCGGCACGGTCCGGCGCGCGCTGTTCCCGCTCGCGCCGCTGCAGCTCGCCGCCGGCGCCTCGTTCGTCCTTGCCACCTCGCTGAAGGCGTCGGGGGGCGTCGTGATCCCGGTCGTGCTCGCGGCGCTCCTGCGCCGGCCCCGCGCGCTCGGGCAGGTGCTGATCGGGATGTTCCTCGCCGGCGTCATCCTCGCCGCCGCGAGCCTCAGCGCGTTTGGGCTGCACATCCCCGACCTCAGCACCCAGAGCATCCTGGTCACCGCCGAGAGCATCCCCAACCTCGTCGGCCTCGCGGTCGGGGCCGGAGGCGAGAGCGCGGGCGTGCGCGTCTCGATGCAGCTGCTGCTCGTCGGCTCGCTGATCGCGTGCTGCTGGTACTCCTGGAAGCACCGCGACGCGATCACCCCCGCCGGATGGGCGAACGTTGTGCTGATAGTCACCCTCAGCTGGGTGCTGCCCTGGTATGTGCTGTGGGTGCTCCCGCTGGCGGCGCTGTCCGCCTCCAAACGGCTGCGGGTGGTGGCGCTGATCCTCGGCGCGTACCTGGTGATCACGTGGTCGCCCGCGTCGGGCCTGGTCTGGAGCGGGATCGGGTTCCATCCCGAAAAGACCTCGCTCGGGCGCCTGCAGGAGCGTCACATCAGGGAACTGCTGCACTAGCGCTAGACGCGGGCTCCGACGACCGCCCAGCGCCGCCGCGCGAATCGCGGCATCAGCGTCACGAGCCGCGCCAGCATCAGCAGGTTCAGCGCCCACCACAGCCCGTAGACGGTGACCGCGCCGAACGCGGCGGGAAGGAACACCACGAGGGCGAGCACCATCGCGCCCGCGAGGTAGCGGGTGTCGCCCGCGCCGATCAGGATGCCGTCCAGCGCGAACACGGCTCCCGCGGCGGGCTGCATCAGCGCCAGCAGCCGCCACACGCCGTGGCTGAGCGCGATCACGTGCGCGTTGCTGGAGAAGATCCGTGGCCCGAAACCGCTGCTCGCCGCCAGCACCAGCCCGAACACGACCCCCATCGAGACCGACCACATCAGCATCCGCAGCGCGGCGCGCCAAGCCTGCTGCGCTTCGCCGGCGCCGAGCAGGCGCGCGACGAGTATCTGGCCCGCGATCGCGATCGCGTCGAGCACGAGCGCGAGGAACAGGAACAGCTCGAACGCAATCTGGTTCGCGGCGAGCGAGGCGGGACCCATGCGGGCCGCGAGCGCGGAGCAGAGCGTGAACGCCCCGAGCAGCGCCGCCGTCCGGATCGTGATGTGCCCGCCCGTTCGCAGCAGCGGCCGGATGCGCTCCATCGAGGGTGCGCGGCTGTCGGCCGGCACGGCCAGCATCCGCCGCGCGAACGCTATGCCCATCCCGAGCTGCGCGATCAGGGTGCCGATCGCGGACCCGGTCAAGCCGAGGTTGGCCCCGTAGACGAGAGCGATCTCGAGCACCACATTCGCGCTGTTGGCGACGACGAGGATCCGAAGCGGGCTGCGCAGGTCACCGAGCCCCCGCAGGCAGCCCTCGCCTGCGAGCGCGAGCAGCTGCGCGGGGAGCCCGAACGAGACGATCCGCAGATACAGCAGCGCCTGGCCATGGACACCGGCGCCGCGGCCGAGCACGGCGAGCAGCGGGCCGCCGAAGATCAGCATGAGCAACATCGCCGCGGTGCCGGCCGCCAGCCCGAGCCACAGCGCCTGGGCCACGACTCCGCCCGCCTCCCCCTCGTTGCCTGAAGAACGCAGGCGGGCGACCTGGGCGGTCGTGCCGTATGACAGGAAGTCGGCGAGCTGGACGACGGCCGCGAGCAGCGTGCCCGCGAGTGCCAGGGCGGCGAGCGGCAGCACCCCGAGATGGCCGACTATCGCCGTGTCTGTGAGCGTGTAGAGGGGGCCGGCGGCGAGCGCGCCGAGAGCCGGCAGCGCAAGGCGCAGGATCTCCCGGTCGTGATCCCCGCGCGCCGGCACGGCTCGAGTTCTAGCGCGGGCCCGGCGCTAGTCGCCGTCGCCGGCGGGGCGGCGGCGCTCGATCTTGCGCCGCGACGCGCGCTTCTTCTCGGCGTGCCGGCGCGCTCTGGATGCCGCCGACGGGCGCGTCGGGCGCCGCGCGCGCTGGACTGCGAGCGCGCCCTGTATGCGGCGAGTGAGCCGCTCGAGCGCCAGAGCCCTGTTGCGCGTCTGCGAGCGCTCGTCCTGCGCGACAGCGACGATTCGAGGCCCGGCGCGCGCGAGCAGCCGTGCGCGCTCAGGCTCGCTCAGCGACGGCGAGGCCTCGACGTCGAAGATCGCTTCCACGCGTGATGCCGTCACGTTCGCGTGCTGGCCGCCGGGGCCGGAGGATCTGCTGGTGCGCAGCGTTATCTCGCTCAGCGGGATCGAGATGCCGGCGCTGACGCGCAGCGGCCCGGACCGGCGGTCAGGCTCTGCCAAGGCCGATCACGCCGATCCGCCCGAGAGGTCGTGCACCGCGCGCACCCGCTCCTCCTCGCCCGGGGGAAGCAGCCCGTCGCGGCCCACGTAGCCGTCCTTGCCGCCCGCGATCAGATACACCGCGTCGACGTCGGAGACGTTGCGGATCATGCGCGACACGGGGGCGTCCACGCGCGCCACGCCGCCGGGGCCGAGGGTGACCTTCTCGCCGTCGCCGAACTCCATCTCGATCGTCCCGCTGTGCACGAAGTAGAGCTCCTCCTGCTTCTCGTGCAGGTGAAAGCCCGTCTCGACGCCGGGCGGGAGCACGATCGCGTTCACGCCAAAGGCCGTGACGTCGAGCGCCTTGCGGACCTTGCGGAACCCGGGGCCATGGCCGAGGTCGTCGAGGCTGCCCGCGGCGTAGCCGTCGCCGACCGTCACGTTCGGGTACTCGCTGGATGCGTTCATCGGAACCTCCTCAGTGGTCTGCGACGTATCCGCCCTCGGGCGAGAGCGGCCTTCCCTCCTGCGCCCATCGAACCATGCCGCCCGCCATCGAGTATGCCTCGGCGCCGGCTGCGCGGAGCGCCTGGGCGGCCATCGTGGAGCGCGCCCCGACACGGCAGTAGAAGATCACCGGCCGCGACGGGTCCAGCGCCGACACCTGCTCGGAGAGCCGCGTGAGCTGGATGTGGCCGGTCCCCGCGATGTGGCCCGCCTCGCGCTCGGCGGGCTCGCGGACATCGATCACCTGTGCGCTCGGGTCCCGCTCGAGCATCTCCGCAACCCTCGCGGGCTCGACATCGATGTCCTGCTGGCCGCCGGGGATGCTCATTGGCCCAAGCCTATCGGCGCCGGGTGGACATCAGCGCGGGACTCGCGACTCATCACTAGGATCAGGGTCCATGGAGATGGTGAGCGACACCTACACGATCCCCCAGGAGAACGTCGACTTCTGCGAGACGATCGGCCAGATCGCGCGCGAGAAGATCGCGCCCCGCTCGGCCGAGATCGACGAGCGAGCCGAGTATCCGTGGGACATCCGCAAACTTCTCTCCGAGCAGGACATCCTCGGGCTGCCGTTCCCGACCGAGTACGGCGGCACCGGCACCGGCACCCTGATGCTCAACATGGCGGTCGAGGAGATCGCGAAGGTCGACGCGGCCTGCGCTCTGATCCTGATGGTCCAGGAGCTGGGCACGCTCCCGATCCAGCTGTTCGGAAGCGACGAGCTCAAGCAGCGCTTCCTTCCCCGCTGCGCCACCGGCGAGTGGTCGCCGGCGTTCGCGCTCTCAGAGCCCGAGGCGGGCTCTGACCCCGCGGGGATGATCACCTCGGCTGTCCAGGATGGCGAGGAGTGGGTCATCAACGGCACCAAGAACTGGATCACGAACCTCGGCGTCGCCGACTTCTACATCGTGTTCGCCGTCAGCGACCGTGAGAGCCGCCGCCTTACCGCGTTCGTCGTCGAGGCGGACCGTCCCGGCTTCAGCGTCGGCAAGCTCGAGCACAAGCTCGGGATCCGCGCCTCACCCACCGGCCAGCCGATCTTCGAGGACGTCCGGGTGCCACAGGAGAACGTGATCGGGCAGATCGGCAAGGGGCTGTCCGTCGCGCTCGGGACGCTCGAACGCACCCGTCTCGGTGCGGCCGCCCAGGCCGTCGGCATCGCACAGGGCGCAACCGACTACGCGGTCGCCTACGCGCGCGAGCGCCGCCAGTTCGGCCAGGCCATCAACGAGTTCCAGGCGATCCAGTTCAAGCTCGCCGACATGGAAATCCAGACCGCCGCGGCCAGGGAGCTGCTCTACAAGGCCTGCGCGATGGCCGACCAGGGCCACCCGCAGCGGGCCAAGTATTCATCAATGGCGAAGGTCTTCGCCTCGGACACGGCGATGGGTGTCACCATTGAGGCAATCCAGGTGCTCGGAGGCTACGGCTACGTCAAGGAGTACCCGGTGGAGCGAATGATGCGCGACGCCAAGATCACCCAGATATACGAGGGCACGAACGAGATCCAGCGTCTCGTGATCGCCCGCACACTCAAGTAGGCGGCTGCTGTGGATGGTTCTCAGAGCGCATCTGGGCATCTGAGGCGGGTCGGCTTCGCCGCGCTGATCGCGATGTCGCTCGGGCTGCTGGTGCTCGTGATCGCTCAGGGCTTCAGCACCATCGGCGTGGTGCGGGCGCTCGAGGACATCGCACTCGGCGTGATCCTCGCCTCGGCGCTGCTCGGAAGCATGGCGTTCCTGGCGGTGCGCATGGCCGGCTGGCGCGACCCGGAGTCCGACGCCGAGTTCGAAGAGATCGTGCGCAACTCAGAGCAGCTCGCGCTGGACGGGCTCGTCCTCGCGCCGCACGAGAGCGCGTTCATGGAGCTCGATCCGCTCGACGACGACGACTTCGAGGAGCTCGTACGCGACGCTCTCGACGACCTTCCGGACCTGCTGCGCAACGCGCTCAAACACGTCGCCGTGGTGATCTCCGACGGCGGCCGGCGGATCGGCGCCTACGGCCTCTACCAGGGTGACGGGGCGACACGCGACAACACCCACGACCGGATCGTGATCTTCAGGGACACGCTCCGGCGCGACTTCGGCCACGACGCCGACATGCTCCGCGACCAGGTCACGCGGACCGTCCGCCATGAGCTCGCCCACCACGTCGGCTTCGATGAGCTCGGCGTCAGCCGCCTCGATCTCTAGCGCCAGCGCCGCAAGGCGAGCGATATGACCGGGATATACTTTCCGGCATGACGGGGTCCGGCGATCACCCGGTCCTCGGGCCGGACGGCACGCGCCTGAACGGCGCCTCGGCGGCGCCGCAGGCAGGCGCGGGAAGGCTCCCGGACTTCTTCATCGCGGGTCACGCCAAGTGCGGTACGACGGCGCTGTTCCTGATGATGCGCAGCCATCGGCAGCTGTTCATGCCGGTCAAGGAGCCGCGCTTCTTCGCGCCCGAGCTGCGCACCCGCTATTGGCGCCCACAGGAGAGCAAGCGCCTGCGCCCGCGCACGCTGGAGGGCTACAAGCAGCTGTTCGCGGCTGCCGGCCCGGACCAGCTCGTGGGCGAGGGGACGCCGTCGTATTTGCGCTCGCAGACAGCGGCACAGAACATCGCCGCCGTCGCGCCCGAAGCGAAGATCATCGCTGTGCTGCGCGAGCCGGCCGCGTTCCTTCGCTCCTTCCACCTGCAGTCGGTGCGCAACTACGACGAGACCGAGAAGGACTTCCGCACGGCGATGGCGATCGAGCCCGAACGCAAGCGAGGCAGGCGGATACCCCGCTTCTCACAGGCGCCCAGCGGGCTGCTCTACTCCGAGCACGTTCAGTACGCCGAGCAGCTGCGGCGCTTCCACAGCGCGTTCGGGCAGGACAACGTGCTCGTGCTGATCTACGACGACTTCCGCGCCGACAACGAGGGTGTCTACCGGCAGGTGCTGCGGTTCCTCGGCGTCGACGACACCGGCCCCGCGCCGCCCGTCGAGCTGCAGACGCTCCGCTACCCGAGGTTCCAGGCGGTCGACCAGCTCTCGCGGGCCGTCGAACTCGCCCGCGCCGACCGTGGCCGCGTCGGCGGGGCGACGCGAGCGGTCACGAACCTCGCGCCGGGATTCGGGCCGGATGACCGGCTCGGCGCGATGTGGCGCGAGCTGCGCTACACGGACCCGCCGCCGCCGGATCTGCAGTTCATGCTCGAGCTGCGCCGCCGCTTCAAGGGCGAGGTGCAGGCCGCGAGCGAGTACCTCGAACGCGATCTCGTGACCCTCTGGGGCTATGACAGCCTCGGCTGAGATCGATCTATAGTCCCCCGGCCAACCACCAAGGAGAAGCGCAGATGCCCGAAGCAGTGATCGTTGACGCAGTACGCACCCCGATCGGCCGTGCCGTGAAGGGCTCGCTCCGGTCGGTCCGTGCGGACGACCTCGCCGCGATCCCCCTGCGGGCGATCGTCGAGCGCAACCCGGAGCTCGACCCGTCCTCGGTCGTCGACGTGCTGATGGGCTGCGGCTTCTGCGAGGGCGAGTCCGGCTACAACATCGGCCGTATCGCCGTGCTGCTCTCCGGCATCGACTTCCACGTCCCGGCCTGCACGGTCAACCGCTTCTGTGCCTCCTCGCTGCAGACCGCGCGGATGGCCTTCCACGCGATCAAGGCCGGTGAGGGCGACACGTACATCGCAGCGGGCGTCGAGGCCGTGAGCCGCGTCGGCCAGGGACGCCAGTTCGAGTTCAATCACCAGGTCGACGGCTCGGCGGGCTCGCTGTTCGATGTCTACATCCCGATGGGCATGACGGCCGAGAACGTAGCCACGGAGTGCAATGTCAGCCGTGAGGCGCAGGACGAGTGGGCGGCGATCTCCCAGCAGCGCGCAGTCGAGGCCGTCGAGTCCGGCCACTTCGACAAGGAGATCGTGCCCGTCACCGTCCCGGCCCACACCGAGACCGACCGCGAGGGCAACGAGGTCGAGCTCCCAGAGGCGGTCGTGACCCGCGATGACGGGCCGCGAGCCGGCACGACCGTCGAGAAGCTCGCCGCCCTGAAGCCCGCCTTCAAAGAGGACGGCACCGTCACGGCCGGCAACGCCTGCCCGCTGAACGACGGCGCCGCGGCGCTGCTGATGATGAGCGACGAGAAGGCCGCATCGCTCGGCATGAAGCCGCGCGCGCGCGTCATCGCGTCGACGGTCGCCGCGATCCGCCCGGAGGTGATGGGCCTCGGCCCGGTGCCCGCGATCCAGCAGCTGCTGGCGGACACCGGCATGAGCATGGGCGACATCGACGTCGTCGAGATCAACGAGGCCTTCGCGGCTCAGATCGTGCCCTGCAAAGAGCAGCTGGACATCCCCGACGAGAAGCTCAACCCGTTCGGCGGGGCGATCGCCCTCGGTCACCCGTTCGGCATGACGGGTGCCCGCATCATGACGACGCTGCTCAACGACCTCGAGACCCTCGACGGCACCTATGGCATCGAGTCGATGTGCGTTGCCGGCGGCATGGGCATGGCGATGCTCGTCGAGCGCCTGCGCTAGGAGACTGCTCGCCCCGGGCCCGCTCTCAGAGCGGCGCCCGGCGGCGCGGCTCAGCGCGGCGGCATCCGCAGCGCGCCGTCGAGCCGGATCGTCTCGCCGTTGAGCATCCGGTTCTCAACGATCTGGCACGCGAGCTGCGCATACTCGGACGGGCGCCCCAGGCGCGGCGGGTAGGGGATGCCCGCGCCGAGTTTCTCGCGCGCCTCCTTGCGGCAGCGCCGCGAGCAGCGGCGTGTCGAAAAGTCCCGGTGCGATCGTGTTGACCCTGATCCCATACTGGGCCAGGTCGCGCGCCGCGGGGAGCGTCATGCCGACGACGCCGCCCTTGGAGGCGGAGTAGGCGATCTGGCCGACCTGGCCGTCGAACGCCGCGATCGAGGCGGTGTTCACGCAGACGCCGCGCTCTCCCTCATCGAGCGGCTCGTTGCCGATCATCGCCGCGGCAGCCATGCGGAGTACGTTGAATGTGCCGATCAGGTTGATCTGGATGATCGTCTCGAACGGGAGCAGGGGATGGGGCCCCTTCGAGCCCGCGACCTTCTGCGCCCAGCCGGTGCCCGCGCAGCAGATCGCGATGCGAAGCCCGCTGCCGGAGTTCGCCGCCGCGACGGCCTGCTGCACCTGGCTCTCCTCGCGCACGTCGCAAGCGACGAACCGCACGCCGAGCTCGGTCGCGAGCGCCGAGCCGACCTCGGCGTTCAGGTCGGCGATCGTGATCGACGCTCCGCGCGCGTGAAGCTCGCGAACCGTCGCCTCGCCGAGGCCCGATGCCCCGCCGACGACTATCGCGGATGAACCCTCGATGTTCACGGCCGCAAGGCTATCGATCACGCAGCCGCGACAGCGTGAGCGCGAACAGGGCGTCCGGGTCCGTCAGCCAGCTCGCCAGCTCGAGCCCGGCGGCGGCGAGGTCGCCCTCGACGCGCTCGCGCGTGAACTTCGCGCTTATCTCCGTCCGCATTTCCTCGCCCGCGTCGAAATGCACCGGGAGGTCGAGCGCCGTGATCGTGGTGCTCATCTCGCGGCGGGCGCGCAGGCGCATCTCGATCCACTCGTTCTCGCGGTCGAACAGCGCCACGTGCTCGAACCCGTCTGGGTCGAGGTCGGCGCCGAGCTCACGGTTCAGCACCAGCAGGACGTTGCGGTTGAACTCGGCGGTCACACCCTGCGCGTCGTCGTAGGCGGCCTCGAGCACCCGCGGGTCCTTGACGAGGTCGGTGCCCATCAGCAGATGGTCCTCGGGCCCGAGCAGCCTGGAGATCGAGCGCAGGAAGCGCCGGCGGCTGCCGGGCGGGAAGTTCCCGATCGTGCCCCCGAGGAACGCGACGATCCTCGGTCCCGCCGCCTCGGGGACGTGCTTCAGGTGACGCTCGAAGTCTCCGATCACGCCGTGGATCCGCAGCCCCGGGTACTCGCCGGAGAGCTCCTGTGCGCATTCGCGGACCATGCTCTCGGTGACGTCGACCGGAACGTAGCGCTCGAGCAGTCCGGCGGAACTCATCGCGTCCAGCAGCACACGCGTCTTGGCGGCGGTGCCCGAGCCGAGCTCGACGAGCTCGACGGCGCCGGTCATCTCGGCGATCTCTCCGGCGCGTTCCTCGAGGATCGTGCGCTCCGCGCGCGTCGGGTAGTACTCCGGCAGCTCGCAGATCTGGTCAAAGAGCTGTGCCCCGCGGGCGTCATAGAAGTGCTTGGGGGGGAGCTCCTTGAAGGGGCGCGTCAGGCCGTCCAGGACATCGTCGGCGAGCGAGCGCTCCTGCCCGTCCTGCAGGTGCGAGTCGATCTTGATCAGATCGCCCGCGGCCTCACTGCCGATCAGTGGCTCCATCACGCCTCCCTCGCCAGTCGCACGCCGGAGAAGATCTGGCGGCGGATGGGCAGATCCCAGTTGCGGAACGTGGTCCCCGCGATCCGCGGGCTGGTCGCCCACGAGCCGCCGCGCAGCACCCGGTAGGTCTCCCCGAAGAACACCTCGGAGTACTCGCGGTAGGGGTGCGCGACGAAGCCCGGGTAGCCGTGGAAGGCCGATGACGTCCATTCCCAGACCTGGCCGAAGGCGCCGAGTGCGCCGCGGCGCTCCGCTGCGCCCTCCCCCTGACTCCAGGTCGCGGCCCTCTCCCACTCACTCTCGGTGGGCAGTCGCGCGTCGTGCGCGCGGGCGAAGGCCTCGGCCTCGAACCAGGACACGTGGCAGGCGGGCGCCTGCGCCGGTCCGGTCGCCAGCCGCCGATCATGAGTGATGTCGTCGTCCTGCTTCCAGGCCCATCCCTCGTCCGACCACCACTCGCGCCGCTCATAGCCGCCGCCCTCGCTGAAGCGCATCCAGCTCTCGTTGGAGACCGGGAGGTGCGCGATCCGAAACGCGC
Source organism: uncultured Solirubrobacteraceae bacterium (assembly GCA_963826345.1). Classification (GTDB taxonomy): domain Bacteria; phylum Actinomycetota; class Thermoleophilia; order Solirubrobacterales; family Solirubrobacteraceae; genus Palsa-744. Next base: position 24,283 of record CAWGWU010000010.1, on the reverse strand, counting down.
CTACCTCGACGTTGTGCCGCGGGCGCTCGTTGTCGTAGGCGAAGCCGTCGGGGCCGGCGCCCATCTCGAACGTTCCCGCCGGGATCGTGCTCCATCCCTCGCCTGCCCCTGTCGGGTGCAGGGTGGGCTCGCCGGCGGGAAGCAGGCCCGCCAGGCCCATCGTCTGGCGCATCGTCTCGCAGTGCTGGAGCTCGTGCCTGAGTACCAGCTCGAACAGGGTCCCGTCGCCGATCCCGTCGCGCCGGGCGAGCTCCACGGTGCGCTCGCGGACCTCCGCCATGTATGCGAGCGCGTCGCGCGGGCCGAGCGCCTGGATGTCACCGCGAACCGCCCGCGGCGTCTCGAAGGCGTCATAGAGGCCGGCGAGCTCGGGTGCCAGCAGCGGCATGCCGCCGCGCCGGTGCGCGAGCCACAGGTCCTCATACGCGGCGATGTGCCCGAGGTCCCACGCGAGCGGGCTCATGATCGGACTCAGAACCGCCTGCAGGTCCTGTTCGCTGACCCCGGCGATCAGCGCGTGGGTACCGTCGCGAGCGGCATCCATTGACTGGAGCATCTGCTCGGCGTCGGGGGAGATGGGGTTGGTCTTCACCGCGCGGGCTGACATGAATGCCTGTGGGCAATCACTCTAGTACGTAGTTATCCCCAAATGTGGGTGCCCCGACGATGCGCCATGAAGCGCACGCGCCGCTGCGAGCGCTCAGCCCAGGTTCCAGCGGGCGATGATCGGCGCGCCGTGCTCGCTGGAGAGCGTGCACAGGGCCGCCGTTGAGAGACCGAGGCTGCCGCCGCGCTCGGGCTCAAGGCCCACCCACCGCGCGCCGAGCACCCGCAGCATGTGGCCGTGCGAGAAGACCGCCGCGGTGCCGCCACGCTCGCGCAGCTCGGCGATCACGCGGTCCGCGCGCTCGCCCACGTCGCCGGCGCTCTCGCCGCCCGGGCACCCGTCCCGCCACAGGCGCCAGCCGGGGCGGATCGCCTGGATCTCGTCGCTCGTGAGCCCCTCATAGTCGCCGTAGTCCCACTCGAGAAGGTCCGCTCGCTCCTGCGCGCTCTCCGAGCATCCCGACAGCACGCACGTTTCCCGGGCGCGCGCCGAGAGGCTCACGAGCACGAGGTCGAAGCTCATATCGCCCAGGCGGGCGCGCAGTGCGCCCGCCGACTCGCGCCCGTGGCCGGTCAGCGGCACGTCGGTGCGGCCGGTGTGCCGGCCGCCGAGGCTCCACTCCGTCTCGGCGTGGCGCACCAGCAGGACCTCGCCCGGCGCGAGGTTCACGGCCGCGCGCCGCCCGGGAGGGCCGCGTCGTCCACGATCAGGCTGAGGCGCTCGCGGCGCAGCAGGCTCGCCGGCACATGTTCGCTCGGCTCGGCGAGCATCGCGCTGAGCGCATCCGCCTTGCTTGCTCCGGTCGCGATCAGCAAGCACGCGCGCGCCCCCGCAGGACCGGGAGGCTCAGCGTGAGCCGCTCCGGCGGCGGCTTCGGGGAGTCGCTGATACCGATGCACGCCGGAGCGTCGCTCATGCGCAGCGTGTCCGCGCCGGGGAACAGCGACGCGACGTGGCCGTCCGGGCCGATCCCGAGCACGACGAGATCGAGCACCGGGAGGACGCGGGACCCGAGCCGGCGCTCGAGCTCGGCGGTGTAGCGCTCGGCGCCTTCTTCCGGGCCGAGCTCGCCCTCCATTCGGTGCACCTGCGAGGCGTCGATGCCCGCCGGTCCGAGGAGCGTCTCGGCGGCAAGCCTGTAGTTGCTGTCCTCGTGCTCCGGGCCCACGCACCGCTCATCCGCGAACCAGATGTGCACGCCGTCCCAGTCCATCTCCTCCTGTGCGAGGAGCCGGTACGTCAGTCCCGGCGTCGTTCCGCCGCTGAGGGCGAGGTGTGCCTGCCCGCGCTCGTCGCGGGCGCCGCTCAGGGCGCGGACGATCAGCGCGGACGCGCGGGCGGCGACGCTGGGCGCGTCGGGGCACGTCGTCAGCCGCGTCACGCCACCATCGCGCGCGCGGCGCCGACAGCCGGGACATACGTCGGGTCGCGCAGCAGCGCCTGCCGGATGCCCTCGCCGAGCACCCCGGTCTCACCGCGCGAGGCCCCGGGGATAGTCCATCTGTGCTCCTCGCCGCCCGGCTTGCGTGCGATTGCGCGCAGGCCGCCCGAACCGCGGTCCAGGCTCATGCTCCTCCCGGATGCCGTCTCGATTGTCACGCCCTCCAGGCCGCGCACCTGCAGCTCGGGGGCGGACTGAATGCAGAGGCTGACCTGCACGCCGCCGGCCGTGGCGGAACCGGACAGCGCGTCGCCGTGGGCGGTGAGCGGCCCTGCCTGCCAGCCCAGGCGCGAGGACAGCCAGCCCGCGAACAGCATCGCGGTGACCGTCGAGGCGGGGTGGTGGCGAACGGTGACCGAGGTGATCGCGCGCAGGTCCTCGCGCCGGCTGGGAGGGTCGAAGCTCGAGGCGACCCGCTCGCGCCATGGCGTCGAGCGCAGCCATGCGAGGTCCACGACGTATGCCTGCTCCTTCAATGACCAGGCCCGCTCCAGCGCGTCGCTCGCTGCGGGCTCGTCGACAGAGTCCACAAGCACTGCCTGCGCGAGCTTCAGCAGCTCACCGACGATGTCGTGGTGCCCGTGCGGAGACCACAGCAGCGTCGGCAGGTCCGGCACGACGAGCGGATCGGCGATCGTCAGCAGGTCATCGATGTGCTCCTCCCCGAGCTCGACCACCACCGTCTCGCGCAGCAGCGCGATCTCGCCCGGCGCCCGGTCCTGGTCGGAGGTGATCATCACGCGGGCATCCAGGCGCTCGCGCTGCGGTTCGTAGGACAGCACCAGCATGCGCGATGCGTGATAGCGGCCCACTCCGCTGAGCCGGTTCGCTATCTCTCCGCTCCATTCGCGGTCGACGAACGCGATCATGTTCAGGACCCGCGCCGGGACCAGGCTCTCGTCCTCGGCGTGCACCTCGACCAGAAGCTGGCGCAGCGCCGCTTCGATCGCGTCGGGCGTCGTTCCCTGTGCGCTCCAGACGGCGTCGGTCGTGCTCATCAGATCGCGCGCCAGCGGTCCTCGCCGCGGAGCAGGTCCTGCGCCTCCTTCGGCCCCTGCGAGCCGGCGGGGTAGCTCGGCAGCGGGCCGGGCATCTCCGCCCAAGCGCTCACGATCGGGTCGCAGACGCGCCACTGCGCCTCGACCTCGTCATTGCGCGTGAACAGCGTCGCGTCGCCGCGCATCGCGTCGGTGATCAGCCGCTCATAGGCCTCCGGCGACTGCGAGAGGAACGCCGTGCCGTAGAGGAACTCCATGTTCACCGGCCGGATGATCATGCGCGTACCGGGGATCTTGGCGCCGAGGCTCAGAGAGACGCCCTCGTTGGGCTGCAGCGTCAGCACGAGCTGGTTCGGCTGGACGCCGAGCGAGCCCTCCTGGCTGAACGCGAGGTGGGGGACCGGCTTCAGCGTCACCGCGATCTCGGTCACCTTCCGTGCCAGGCGCTTGCCGGTCCGCAGGTAGAACGGCACCCCGGCCCAGCGCCAGTTGTCCACCCCGAGGCGCAGCGCGGCGTATGTCTCGGTGATCGAGCCCTCCGGCACACCCTCCTCCTGCAGGTATCCGGGCACGTTCTCACCGCCGGCGTGGCCGGGGGAATACTGCGCGCGCACGGCCATCGCGGGTATGTCCGCGGCCTGCGGCTGCGGGATCGCCTGCAGGACCTTGACCTTCTCGTTGCGGACCTCTTCGGCGGTGAAGCTGACGGGCGGCTCCATCGCGACGTGGCAGAGCAGCTGAAGCATGTGGTTCTGGATCAGGTCGCGCAGGGCTCCCGAGCCGTCGTAGTAGTCGGCCCTGGAGCCGATGCCGAGGTCCTCGGAGGCGGTGATCTGGACGCTGTCTATGTAGTTGCGGTTCCACAGCGGCTCGAACATCCCGTTCGCGAACCGGAACGCCATCATGTTCTGGACGGTCTCCTTGCCCAGATAGTGGTCGATGCGGAAGATCTGGGCCTCGTCGAAGATCGACAGCACGGCGCGGTTCAGCTCGCGTGCCTCGTGGAGGGTCGTTCCGAACGGCTTCTCGATGATCAGGCGGACCTCGGCGCCCCTGTGCTCGTTCAGCCCCGAGGTGCCGAGCTGCTCGACGATCACCGGGAAGAAACTCGGCGCCGTCGACAGATAGAAGGCGCGGTTCAGCGGCTCGCCCGCCTCCGCCTCGAAGCCGTCGAGCACCTCGCACAGCTCGCTGTAGACGCCCTCGTCGTCGAACGTCCCCGGCACATACTTGACGTTGTCGAGCAGGCTCTTCAGCACCGCGTCGTCGGGTGTGCGGCGCGAGAAGCGGCGGATCGCCTGCTCGCACTCGTCGCGGTAGTCGCCGTGCTCTTTCTCTTTTCGCGAGACGCCAACGAGGTGGAAGCGCTCGGGCAGCGCGCCCTCGTGCGCGAGGTTGTAGAGCGCCGGCAGCAGTTTGCGCCTGGCGAGGTCGCCCGTCGCGCCGAAGATGACCAGCGACGTCGGCGCGACCGGCAGCCTCTCCAGTCCCGCTGTCAGCGGGTTCTCGCTCTCGGCCTCAAGACCCGGCTGGGCTACCGGCGCCGCCACGCTCAGCGTCCCCCGCGTCGGCTGCCGGCCTTCGCAGCCTTGGCGGGCGCCGGGGCACTCTTGACGGCGTGGCCGCCGAACTGGTTTCGCAGCGCGGCGAGCACACGGTCGCCGAAGTCGCCGTTCCCGCGCGAGCGCAGGCGGGCGTACAGCGAGGCTGTGATCACCGGGGTCGGCACGTCATGCGCCGTCGCGTCCTCGATCGTCCAGCGGCCCTCACCGGAGTCCTCGGTGTAGCCCTCGAGCGCCGACAGGTCGTTGCCGTCCTCCTCGAACGCGCGAGCCGCGAGTTCGCACAGCCATGAGCGCACGACCGAGCCCTGTCCCCAGAGGTGGGCGATCTTCGCGTTGTCGAGCTGGTACTCGCACTTGTCGAACAGGTCGAATCCCTCGGCGTAGGCCTGCATCAGCCCGTACTCCACGCCGTTGTGGACCATCTTCACGTAGTGCCCTGCGCCCGACGGCCCGAACCGCAGCCAGCCGTGCGGTCCGATCGACGCGATGCTCGCCTCGTTGGTCTCCGGTGCGAGCACGTCGAGGATCGGGGCCAGGCGCTTGACCGCCGCCTGCGGGCCGCCGACCATCATGCAGTAGCCGACCTGAAGGCCCCACACTCCACCGGAGGTGCCGACGTCTATGTAGTCGATGCCGCTCTTCTTGAGCGCCCTGGCGCGCAGCTTGTCGTCGGTCCACTTCGAGTTGCCGCCGTCGACGATGATGTCGCCGCTGTCCAGCAGCTTGGCGAGCTTGTCCACCGTCGCCTGTGTCGGCGCGCCGGCGGGCACCATGATCCAGACGATCCTCGGGGCCTCGAGCCTCTTCACCAGATCCGCGAGCGACTTCGCGCCCTCAGCCCCGTGTTTGACCGCCCTGGCGACCGCCTTCTCATCGAAGTCGAACGCGACGACCTCGTGCTCGGAGTCCCGCCGGATGCGGTGCACCATGTTGCCGCCCATCTTGCCCAGCCCGACGAATCCGATCTGCGTCACGTTTGCTCCTTGATCATCGCGGTCAGAGCGCGAAGCGCGCCCACGGGGTTATCACCCTGCAGCTTGAGGTGCTCGGCGGGTAGTCCGAGCTCACGAAGGGTGTTCAGGTCGCCGATGGCCTGCGCGCGCTTCAGCGTCGTGAAGGTGTAGGACGCGCCCGGGATCGTCACGTCCGCGGGGCCGTCGTGGATCAGCTGCAGGAAGCGCCCCGTCCGCGGGCCGCCCTTGTGGAACTGGCCGGTGGAATGCAGGAAGCGCGGCCCGTAGCCGAAGGTGCTGGTCATCAGCGTCCGCTCGCGGATCGCGACGCGCAGCTCGGCCGCCGCCTCGTCGAAGTCGCTGCCCGGCTCGCAGTAGGCCATGATCGCCACGTACTCGGGCGCAGAGGAGCCCAGCAGCAGGGCGCGCAGCGCCTCATCGCCTGCGCTCTCGGGCTCCTTGAGCTCGCCGCTGTGCTCATAGCCCGCGAGGACCGTGTTCGTCGCGTCCTTGGCCTGCTGCACGTTCGGCTGGTCGAACGGGTTGATCTCAAGGCCCCAGCCCGAGACGGCGACCGCGAGCTCGGCGAGCAGGAAGACACGCCCGAGGTCGCGCGGGCCGCGCGTCGGGATCCTCAGGACGGGGTGGCCCGCCGCGGCGAGCGCCTGCACGCGCGCGTCGGTCCCGGGGTCCGGGGCGCCCAGATCGGGCAGGTGCGCGAACACGCGGTCCTCGCCGTAGACGGGCGGGTCGCCGAGGGGCTCCTCGGCGACGGGCAGGATGCCGGTGCCGTGCTTGCCGGTGGACTCCGCGACAAGCTGCTCCAGCCACAGCCCGAGGCCGGGCAGGGTCCCGGCGATGATGAACGTGAGCTTGTCCCGTCCCGCGCGCGCCAGCGCGCTGAGCGCCGCTCCAAGCCATACCGCCGCGCCCAGCGAGGCATCGCCGCCCCCTGGCTCGACGGCGGTGTTCCATGCCTCGCGCGCTCCCTCGAGCAGGACGCGGACGTCAACGCCCATCAGCGCGGCCGGCACGATGCCGAACGCCGACAGGGCGCTGTATCGGCCGCCGATGTCTGGGTCCCCGAAGAAGGTGCGCCTGAACGAGTGCTCCTCGGCCAGCGCCGCAAGCCCGGAGCCCGGGTCGGTGATCGCGACAAAGCGCGCGCCGTCCTGCACGAGGGAGTGGAAGTGCGCGAACAGCGACAGCGGCTCGATCGTGCCACCGGACTTGGAGGACACGATGAACAGCGTCCGCTGAAGGTCGACGGCGGACTGGACCGAGGCGATCCTTGCGGCATCGGTCGAGTCGAGCACGTGCAGCGCCGGGCACCCGTCGGTGTGGCCGAACGAGCGGCGGAGCACCTCGGGTGCGAGCGATGAGCCGCCCATCCCGAGCAGCACCACGTCTGTCGTCCCGTCAGCCCGGACCTCCGCCGCAAACCGCTCGATGTCCTCGAGCTCGCCGAGCATGCGGTCGGCGATCGTGAGCCAGCCGAGGCGGTTGGCGACCTCGGCAACTCCGGGCGCTCCCCAGATGCTCGCGTCGCCGGTGCGCATGCGGGCGGCGATGTCCTGCTCCGCTGCTGCGCCGACGCGCTCGATGATCGGCGCACTCAAGTTCTGCGGGAGGAAAGCCCGCACGGTCATCTCAGCGTCGCTCATCGCACGATCGTAGTCTCCGGTCCACCCGTATAGTTCCCGGGGCCCGATACGGGCCCCGGCCCGGCACTCCTGCAAGACATGAGCACACCCACACCCGCCCAGCTCCCGGACCGCAACCTCGCGCTCGAGCTGGTGCGCGTGACCGAGGCGGCCGCGCTCGCCTGCGCTCCACTCGTGGGTCTCGGCGACAAGGAGGCCGCCGACCAGGCCGCGGTGGACGGCATGCGCTACATGCTGCACTCGATCCAGATGGACGGCACAGTGGTGATCGGCGAGGGCGAGAAGGACGAGGCGCCGATGCTCTACAACGGCGAGCAGATCGGGGACGGCTCGCCGCCACAGGTCGACATCGCCGTCGACCCGCTCGAGGGCACCACGCTCGCCGCGCACGGAATGCCGAGCGCGCTGGCGGTGATCGCACTGTCCGCTCGCGGGACGATGTTCGACCCCGGGCCGTGCGTCTACATGGAAAAGATGGCCGGCGCGCCGGAGATAGCGGACCTGCTCGACCTCGACCGCCCGCTCGGCGAGACGGTCAAGCTGGTCGCTGGGCGCAAGGGCCACCCGGTCAGCGACGTGATGGTCGTCGTGCTCGACCGCGATCGCCACACGGAAGGCATCAGGGCGATACGGGAAGCCGGGGCGCGCGTGAGGCTGATCGCTCACGGAGACGTCTCCGCGGCGCTGCTCGCGGTGACCGAGCGCTCCCCCGTGGACCTGCTGTGGGGTATCGGGGGGACACCGGAGGGCGTGATCTCCGCCGCGGCGGTCAAGTGCGTCGGCGGACAGCTTCTCGGGCGGCTGTGGCCGCGCGATGACACCGAGCGCGACGCCGCGGTCAACGCCGGCTATGACCTCGACCGCATTCTCACGCGCGATGACCTCGTCTCCGGCGACGACGTTTTCTTCTCGGCGACGGGCGTGACCGACGGCGACGTCCTGGAGGGCGTGCGCTATCCGAGCGCAGGAGGTGCCACGACGGAGTCGCTGGTCACCCGCTCGCGGTCCGGGACGATCAGGCGGATCCGGGCCACACACGATCGGGCGAAGCTGCGCGCCGTCGGTGGCGACCGCTACGGCGCGGCCGGCGATTAGGGCATGACCCGCCGAGCATGACCCCCGAACGGCTGTGGCGCCTGTCGGCGCTCCTGCGCCGGCGCGGGCACCGCCGCCTGGCGCTGCTCGTCAAGAAACTCAACTCGGTCATCTACCACAACTCGCTCGCGCCCGGAGCCCAGTTCAGCCCCGACATCCGCTTCGGCCACCACGGCTTCGGGACGGTCGTGCACAGCAACGTGGAGATCGGCAGGCGCGTGCGGATCTGGCACAACGTCACGATCGCCGTGCACGCCCCGACGGGTTCCCCGAACAAGATCGTTATCGGCGACGACGTCGGGATCGGTGCGAACTCGGTGATCATCGCCCCCGCGGGCAGGAGCATCCGGATCGGGCACGGGGCGCGGATCGGCGCGGGAGCCGTCGTCGCCGGCGACGTGCCCGACGGCGCGACGGTCATCAGCGCGCCCTCCAGAGTGCTGCCGGCGCGTGACCGTGCGCCGGATTCCGGCGATTTTCTGGACTAGCTCGCCAGCGCCCCGACCCGCGACTCGGCGAGGTCCATCCGAGCGAGCGAGCGCAGGAAGCTGTAGGTGACGATCACGTGGATGCGCGACTGCGTCGCTTCGTAGAACCGCAGGCTCACCGCGGTGGCGATCGAGGGGTAGAAGTTGGCGACCTCGACCTCGACGTGCAGGCGCGCGCGGCCGGGCAGCCGCGAGGGTGCGCGGCGCACCTCGATCTGGAGGTGGCCGTCGCCGTCGTGGCCGCGACTGGACACGAGCAGGCCCCTCGCGATCCTCCACCTGACGAGACCGTGCTCGGGGTCGAGCTCATATTCGGGCGCCGCGAACGTCAGTAGCCGCAGAGGCGAGAAGAGCAGGACGACCCAGCGCTCGCGCTCGGTGTAGCGAACCTGGATCAGGCCGAGGGTGATGCGTGTCAGGAAACGCCAGTACGTGCGGGCGAGCCGCTCCATGTGCATCGGCGTCCAGATCTCGTTCAGGGCCCGCTCGTCCACCTCGAGGTCCGCCTTCTGGATCGAGCAGACCGCGCCGGTCTGAGCGTCGACTGATGTCGTGTCCTCGAGCTCGCCGATGACGGTTCGCTCAGGCCCGGCGGCCCTTCGCGACCTCGCACGGGCCGCCACCAGCGCGCAGGACGCCGCCATCAGCACACCCACGGCCGCCGCCGCACGCCTGTTCGCTTTCACGTTTCGCACCCTGATTGCAGGCTATCCCTGGCGCACGGGGGCGGTCGCGTCCCCGCCTGCTGCTATTCAACACCTGTGCCCGACGAGCGCCCAGCCGAGACCCGGATCGAGGGGATCAAGGCGATCAACCCGGTCAACCTCTCGCCGCGCGCGCGAGCCGTCCCGAGCCTGCCGGTGGACGGGCTTATCGCGCGCGCGCCCGAGATCGCGCGCTCGTGGGCGGTCGCGCTCATCTCCGAGCTGCCGCTCTCGCGCATCGGCGAGGTGCCGCTGCAGAAGATGGCCGCGGGCGCTCCGGCCCTGTGCGGCCAGGTGCTGCGCGCGCTCACCAGCGACGCGGAGCTCGCGCGCCTGACCGGTCACGGCGGCGCATCGGTTCGCGGGGGGCAGGTGCCCGCGCTCGAGCTCGCGCGGGTGACCGGCTGCCGCGACGGCGCGGACATCGCCCGATCGGCCGAGGCACTGCGCGGAGTCCTATGGGAGGAGCTGCTCAGCGAAATGCGCGGCGCGCCGGCACGCGACATGGGCGAAGCTGCGGATCGCCTCGCCCATGTGTGCTCGAGCGTGATCGTGGCCGCGCTCGCCGCCTCCGTTCCCGAGCCTGCCTCCGAGCCCGGCGCCGCTCACCCGGGCGCGAGCGCGGCCCCGGCGCGAGGGGTGACGCACGCCCAGATCATCGACGAGCTCGAGGCCGAGCCTGCCGAGGCCCTCGCGGTCCCGCAGGCGCCGGCCCGGCCGAGCCCGGCGCAGGACGGCCCGCAGATCGAGATACGCGACCAGCGGACGCGGCCCGGGCCGTCGGCGTGGATCGACACGATCGGCCGCAGGCTCGAGTCGTTCGGCCGCGACAGCCGACCGTTCTCGGTGCTCCTGATCGAGCCGGTCGACCTCGAGCTGCTTCGCGAGATGCAAGCGAGGGGCAGCGCAGAAGGGCTCGCCGACCGTATCGAGCACGCGCTCGCCGCGGAGCTTCCGCACTGTCCGGGCGCGGGGCCCGATCCGGCCGTGTCGCTGACACGCGAGGCGCCCGGGCGGTGGTGGGTGCTGACGGCGGCACCCGACAGGTCCGGCGCGGACGGCGTCGCCGAGTCCCTGGCGCGCGCCGCCTCAGGGGTCTTCGACGGGCGCGGGCAGCCGGTCCAGATAGCGGTCGGCACGGCACTGTGCCCCGTTGACGGGCGTGAGGCCGCAGCTCTGGCGGCGCACGCCGACATTGGCCTGTATGCAGCTCGCGCGGGTGCGCGAGCTGCAGGGCGGCGCATGGCCGCTCCGGCCGACGACTACAGCTGAGCGGGGTAGGCCGCGCTCAGCCTGCGAGCGCGCCGCCCGCGAGGGAGGCGGTCTGCGATGCGGGGGGAGCGCCGAGCGCCGGCGTGTTGCGCGTCTGACCGACGATGCGCGTCCCGATCCTGACGGTTTCTGTGATGCCGAGCGCCGTCGCGGCGCCCGAGGTGAGGTCCCAGTCCGCGCCGATGTGGCTGTAAGGGCCGCGGTCGAGCACCGGCACCGTCAGCGAGTGGCCCTTGTAGGTGACCTTCACGAGCGTGCCACAGGGCAGGGTGCGGTTCGCGACACCGACGACGCCGGGGGTCAGGGTCTGGCCGCAGGCCGTCTGGTTGCCGTAGAAGCCAGGTCCGAACCACGTGGCGATGCCCGTCGGGTGGACCTTCTTGGCGGCCGCGGCCGTCGAAGGCGCACCGGAGCCGCCGGTCGAAGCGGCCGCGAGGGCCGGGGCGGCGACGCAGGCGGTGACCGCGGCAAGGCCGAGCACGCGCATGGCTGTGGGGAAAGCGTTTCGCATCGGTTTCGTCGCCTACGGGGTGAGCTGACGGGCTCGCGCGGCACGTGAAGTGCGGCGCTACGGCCCTGATGGGCCGATTCGCCCCGGCGGATCTGATCGATCCGCATTGGGTCCCCCGCCTGCGTTGACCGTGGTCAAGCAGTTCGGCGTGGGCGGAAGTATACAGAGAGCGCTCAGGAGCGCGGCAGCAGCGAGAAGACGTCGCGCACCAGGCGCTCGCCGGTCGACAGCCCGGCCTTGGTGAGCTCACCGACGATCTCAACGGCTGAGGTCAGCAGCTCGGTGCCGCCGGGCGGGCGCACCGGGCCGCGGGCGCGGTCGCTCTCGCTCTCGAATCCCTGGCGGGGCACCGGCGTCGCGGCCGGCTCGGCGGCCACCCTGATGCGCTTCGGTGTCGCGTGGGAAGGCGTGGTCGCCCGGACCCCGGCTGTGACCGCCGGGGCGCGTTTGACCTTCGATGCAGGCTTGCCGGCGCGAGGCGCGGTCTTCGCAGCGGCGGCCTTGGACGGTTTGGCGGCCGGCTTCGACTGGCTCTTCGGGGCCGCCGTGGCGCTTGTGCCGGACCGGGCGGCCCTGCGTGCAGCGTCCCGTCGCGGGCTGGAACGCTGGGGCCTGGTGCGGGGCAGCTGGGCGAGCACGCCGGTCTCGGCGGCGTGCGGCGTGCCCCCGTTGCTGTTCGCCGACCCCGCCGGGCCGGCGTCGCTCTCGCTCGGCGCGCTCATGAGGCACATCATTGCTTAAGCGCGACCTTCAAGGAGGCTTGCAACAGCTCCGATATCACAGGCGACGCGTTAACATGCGCAACAGGAGATTCCGGAATGGGTTGTAACGTCGGCGGGGCTACGGCCGTATGTCCCGCGGAAGCGTTGATCAGAGCCGGAGTCACGGGGGTCCGATCGGGCCGCCTTCAGGATGTCGACCGACGGAAGAATGGAACACGAATGTCAGTAGTCGAGCTTCAGGAGCTGGATGAGGTCAAGGGCCTGCTCGCCAAGGGCCAGCAGGTGGGTGTCCTGTCTTTTGCGGAGATCACCAAGGCGGTGTCGGAGCTCGATCTGGACGAGTCCGACGTAGAAGAGCTTCACGGGTTCCTGGAGCGCTCGGAGGTCGAGCTCGTCGAGGACATCGACCCCGCGATCGCCGCCTCGGCGCAGGTCGAGCGCGCTCCGGACAAGCGCGGCCGGCGCAAAGCGAAAACCGCGCTCGACCTGAAGCCCGACATGACGACCGACTCGCTGCAGCTGTTCCTGAAGGACATCGGCAAGGTCCGTCTGCTCACCGCCCAGGAGGAGGTCGACCTCGCCAAGCGCATCGAGCGCGGCGACCTAGACGCGAAGCAGAAGATGGTCGAGTCCAACCTCCGCCTGGTCGTATCGATCGCCAAGAACTACCGCAACCAGGGCCTCCCGTTCCTGGACCTGATCCAGGAGGGCACCCTCGGCCTGGTCCGCGCCGCGGAGAAGTTCGACTACCGCAAGGGATTCAAGTTCTCGACCTACGCCACGTGGTGGATCCGCCAGGCGATCGCCCGTGCGCTCGCAGACAAGGCGCGCACGATCCGCATCCCCGTCCACGTCGTTGAGAAGCTCAACAAGATCGGCCGCGCCGAGCGCAAGCTGGTGACAGAGCTCGGCCGCGAGCCCACGGCGGACGAGATCGCCGAGGTCACGGGGATCGACCCCGAGGAGGTCGACTCGATCAAGCGCTCCGCGCAGGCTCCGGTCTCGCTCGAGAAGCCGGTCGGTGACGAGGAGGAGTCCGAGTTCGGCCAGTTCATCGCCGACGAGCGCGCCGAGTCCCCGTATGAGCGGGCGGCAGAGATCCTCACCAAGGAGGCGCTGCGCGAGGCGCTGGAGAACCTCTCCTACCGCGAACGCCGCGTGCTCGAGCTCCGTTACGGGCTCGGCGGCGAGCATCCGCGGACGCTGGACGAGGTCGGCCGTACGTTCAACGTGACGCGCGAGCGGATCCGCCAGATCGAGAACCAGTCGCTCAAGAAGCTGCAGAGCCTCGCCGAGGCGCAGAAGCTCCGCGACGTCGCCTAGCGCGGCCGCTCGTCGGCCTGAGCATCCGGCGCTAAAGCCGGAGCCGGCAGATGCCGACAAGCAGAGCATGTTCGATGTTCTCGCTGCGCTCAATGAACTCGTCGAGAAGGAGGGGTCGGACCTTCACCTGAAGGTCGGCTCCGCCGCTCTGTACCGCGTGCAGGGCGAGCTCACGCTCGACCCGAGCGCCGTCGCCCTGACCGCCGAGGACACCGAGGGTGCCCTGCGGACGCTGCTGAGCGACCCGATGAAGCTCGAAGAGTTCGCGCAGGAGCACGAGGTCGACTTCTCCTACGAAATCCAGGACGTCGCCAGGTTCCGTATCAACGCGTTCATGCAGCGCGGCGTGATCTCGCTCGTCTGTCGTGCGATCCCCCACCGCATCAGCTCGATCGAGGAGCTCTCGCTTCCGGACGTCGTCCGCGAACTCGCCGAGGAGGAGCGCGGGATCGTGCTGCTCACCGGCACCACCGGCTCGGGGAAGTCCACGACGCTGGCCGCGATGATCGACCACATGAACCACACGATGAGCAAGCACATCGTGACGATCGAGGACCCGATCGAGTTTGTGCACACCGACAAACGCTCAGCGATAAACCAGCGCGAAGTCGGCATGGACACGGCCTCCTTCAAGCGTGCCCTGCGGCGCGTCCTGCGCCAGGACCCGGACGTGATCCTGGTCGGAGAGATGAGGGACGAGGAGACCGTCCAGACCGCGCTGTCCGCGGCCGAGACCGGGCACCTCGTGCTCTCCACGATCCACACGGTCGACGCGACCGAGTCGATCAACCGCATGCTCGACTTCTTCCCGCCCCACCAGCACGGCCAGGCCCGCAGCATGATCGCCGGCACGGTCCGCGGCGTCATCTCCCAGCGCCTCGTGCCAGGCGCCGACGGCGGTCGCGTTGCCGTCTGCGAGATCCTGCGCATGACGGGCCGCGTCAGGGACATGATCCTGGACCCCGCGCAGACCGGGAAGCTCGTCGAGGTGATCACCTCCGGCGGCTACTACGGGATGCAGACCTTCGACCAGGCGCTCTACGGCCACGTCAAGGCCGGCCGCGTCACCTTCGAGGACGCGATGCACGTCGCGACCAGCCCGCACGACTTCAAGCTGCTGATGCAGTCCGAGGGCCGACGCGGGACGACGATGGAGGATGTCGCGCACGCCGAGTCCAAACGGACCGACGCGCCGAGCCCGACGCTGAACGCGGCCTAGCGCCGCCGGGTGCCACGGCCCCACTTCAGTTGGTAAAGTAAAGGGTGCTGTGGCCCTGGATGAGACCTGTCCCGTATGCATGACCGCACAGATCGTGTGCGGCAAGTGGACGCTGCTGCTCGTGCGAGACCTCTCCGAGGGGCGCTCGCGCTTCTGTGAGCTCGAACGCTCGCTGTCGGGCATAAGCCCGAGGACCCTCTCGCTGCGCCTTCGCGCGCTCGAGGAGGAGGGCATCGTCGAGCGGCACACCTTCCCTGAGGTTCCGCCGCGCGTCGAGTATGCGTTGACCGAGAAGGGCCTCGCGCTGCTCCCGATCATCGAGGGGATGCGCGCGTACGGCGAAGACTGGCTCGGGCAGGAGTGCGCGCCCAGTTCCGCCGAGCCCGCGCTCGCCGTCGCCTGAGCCGGCCCTGCAAGACGCGGTGCGCCGGGCAGGAGCGCCCGCGGAGATCACGAACTCCAGCGCACGATGCGCTCGATCGCCCTCCAGACGGCCCTGACCGATTTCACCGAGGCAGCGGCCGGTCATCTGCAGGCGGAGATCACCGCCGGCGCCGAGGTGCCGTTCGAGCTCGAGCAGCAGGCCGGGCGGCGCGGATCCGGCCCCTCGCTCTACTGCTACAGGCCGTTGACCGGCGAGTTCATCACCGACCGCGAGACCGAGCTGCAGCGCATGCCCAGCCACGAGCAGGCGGCGCGGCTGCTCGCCGGCTTCGAGGGGCTCGAGCGATACCTGGCGAGCTCGAGCCTTGGTGAGCGCCGGATTGCCCGCATGGGCGCCGTGAGGGCGGCGCTGTGCGCGATCCTGTGCGACGTCTTCGCGGAGCAGACCGACTTCCAGCTGAGGCCCGAGCGGCTGCGCGAGGCCCTCGCGCGCCTGGAGCAGTCCGCCGAGGCGGGCAGCGGCGACCTCACGCTGGTCGCGACGCTGCACGGGCTCACGATCACCTCCGCCGAGCTGGCGCTGACGAAGGGGCTGACGATCGCCCAGCCGCATGCCCTCGGCGGCCTCCCCGCCGCCGTTCTCGCGGGCTCCGGGGAGGTCTCCGACCATCTCGTCGTCGTGCTCAACGCCGGCGAGGATGACCCGGCGGATGCCGTCGAGCGCGGCCGAGAGGTGCTCACGGACCTGCTGAGAGCGCTGAGGCTGTTCGGCGACGGGCGCGTCACGCTGGGCGCGCTCGCCTACCACCGCGTCGGCGCCGGAGCGTGGAGCCCGGTCGCACTGGGCGCGGGCGGCAGGCCCCACGGGATGCTGATCGTGACCGCCGAGCAGGAGGACGAGCTGCGCGCCTTCTGCAACCTCGTCTCGCGCCGCGCCCCCCACCGCAACGAGGTCGCCTGGGCGCTGCGCCGCTTCGAGCTCGGCTGCGAGCGTGAGAGCTCACACGAGGCCCTGACGGACGATCTGCTCGCGCTGCGTGCGCTGCTCGAGCCCGAGGGCCCCGCCAGCGGTCTGCTCGCCGGGCGCCTTGCGGCGCTGTGCGCGACGCCCGAGAGCCGTCTCGCCCTGACCGCGCGTGCGACCGAGGCGATCGCGCTCGAGCAGGCGATCATCGCGGGCACCGCGTCAGATCACTCCGGCGCCCTCGCGCTGGCGGAGAACATGTCCGACCATCTGCGCGCGCTCCTGCGCGACGTCATCTGCGGCCACCTGGATGCCGACCTCGTGGCGCTCGCCGACGAGATCCTGCTCGAGGATGAGGAGGCCGACGTCGATGAGATCGAGCTCGACGACGGCGAGCTCGCGGAGCTCGACGGCGAACCCGAGCCCGAGCCGCGGCGATTTGCGCACCCGGCCGCCGCGCGGCCGGTCTCAGGCCAGGAGGTATTCGGAGATCCTGGCCAGCCCCAGGAGATCCTGGATATCTTCATCTAGCGCAGGGACGAGCACCGGCTGCCTCTGGCCGAGCTCCCCTGGAGAGCGCCGCCACCGTCGCCCTGTCTCGCTCCACGAGCACGTCGAAGTCCTGCAGGTTTCTCGCCACCCGCCCGGCGAGGTCGGCGCCGAGCTTGGCGGTCAGCAGGTCCGTCACGTCCTGAACGCTGCGCCCTGCCAGGCCGTCTCCGTGCACGCGGTTGAAGATCAGCTCGCCCCGCGACATGCCCGCCGACTTCAGGCGGTCCGCGAGATAGGAGGCCTCGCGGGCGGGCTCGAGCTCAGGCGAGGTGACGATCAGGAACGCCGTGTGGGGGTCGCGCAGCAGGTCCTGCACGCCCTGTGTCCGCTCGCTGAAGCCGTCGAGTACCCCGGACATCGTGCGGAAGAACGTCGAGAGGTCTTTGAGCATGTCCACGCCCGTCACGCGCGCGAAGATCGAGAACACCAGTGATGTGCCCCTGCCGAACAGTCTCGCGGTGAGGCCGCCCGGCGCGAGGAACACCTGCAGCGCCCTTCCTTCCAGGAACCCGAGCAGGCGCCCCGGCGCTTCCAGGAAGTCCAGCGCGTTGCGGGACGGGGGCGTGTCGAGCACGATCACGTCGAAGTTGTGCTCCTCGTGCAGCTCGTACAGCTTGGCTATCGCGCTCAGCTCGTGCGAGCCGGAGACCGCCGTGGACAGCTCCCGGTAGACGGGGTTTGCGAGGATCTCATCGCGCTGCCCCTCGTCCGGCGCGAGGCGTTCGATGATCTCATCGAACGTCCGCTTCGCGTCGAGCATCAGCGCCCACAGCTCGCCCTTGATCTTCACCGGCCCGTCGCTGTGGATGCGCCGCGGCTCGCCCGAGAGCTCGGTGAGGCCGAGTGCGGACGCCAGGCGCTTGGCGGGATCGATCGTGACGACGGCCACCTTCTGGCCTCTCATCGCGAGCCCCAGCGCCAGCGCGGCCGACGTTGTCGTCTTGCCTACCCCCCCGGCGCCGACGCAGATCAGGACCCTCTTGGTGCGCAGGCGTGAGCTGAGCCCGTGCTGGTGGCCGGCGACCATGCCGAGATCGTAGTTCCCATGCAGGAATCGACCCTCGCCATCCGAATACCCACCGGACGGCTTTCCAGCAATCGAGCATCGGAGTCACCGTGCAAGGCAAGGCCAAGGTCATCGCATTCGCCAACCAGAAGGGCGGCGTGGCAAAGACGACGACGACACTCAACCTGGCCGCCGCATTCGCGGAGGAGGGTCACCGCGTCCTGTGCGTCGACATGGACCCGCAGGGCAACCTCACGATGTCGCAGGGCATCGACCCGGACACGCTCGAGAAATCGATGTACGACGTGCTGGTGCACAAAGTCTCGATCCGCGAGGTCATCCGCCGGCGCGAGATCGACGTCGCGTGCGCCTCGATCGACCTGGCAGGCGCGGAGATCGCGATGTCGACGATGATCGGCCGCGAGCGCTCTCTGCAGAAGGCCTTCGAGCCGATCCTCGACGACTACGACTTCATCTGCATCGACACGCCGCCGAGCCTCGGCCTGCTGACGATCAACGCGCTCACGGCCGCCGACAAGGTGATTGTCCCCGTGCAGTGCGAGTATCTGTCGATGCGTGGCCTCATCCAGCTCCAGAACACGCTCGCGATGATCCGGGAGAACCTGAACCCGGACGTCGACATCGAGGGCATCCTGCCGACGCTCGTGGACTCGCGCACGATCCACGCGAAGGAGGCGATCGAGATCCTCGAGGAAAACTTCGGTGACCGGGTCTTCGCGTCGCGGATCCGCAAGACCGTACGCTTCGCAGAGGCACCAGTGAAGGGCATGTCGGTGCTCAAGTACGAGCCCGACGGTGTCGCCGCCCAGTCCTACCGGCAACTCGCGCAGGAGGTTCTCAACCATGGCCAACAGTAACCGCGCGAGCATGCGTGAAGGGCCCCTCGCGGCCCTGTTCAGGCGCACCGAGGAGGGTGGCGTGCAGGAGCAGCCGCCCGCCGAGGCCGCAGCACAGCCGGCCCCGCCCCCCGCCGCTCCGGTGCACCCCCGCGAGAGCGGCCTGCCGCACCCCGCGCTGAGCGCCTCGCCCGCGCCGCCGCAGGAGCAGACCCGCATACCCACGCCGCAGGAGCGCCTGCGCCACGCCTTCTCCTCGGAAATCCCCGAGAACATGATGGACAGGGCCGCGACCCACGCCGGCCGCGCCGAGTACGCAGCGCGAGGAGCCCTCCCCGTGGGGGACCCCGGTCGCCGGGCAGCCCGTGATCCGCGTCGTCGGAGTCGGCGGTGCCGGCGTCAACGCCGTGAACCGCATGGTCGAGGCGCGAGGTCGAGGGCATCGAGTTCCTCGCGATCAACACCGACCTTCAGTCACTGCAGCAGTCCACCGCCGACATCACGCTGCACATCGGCGAGGAGCTCACGCGGGGCCGCGGCTCGGGCTCGGACGCGAACATCGGGCGCCAGGCCGCGATGGAGGACTACGACCGGATCAAGTCCCTGCTGAAGGGCTCGGACATGATCTTCATCACGGCGGGGTCCGGCGGCGGCACCGGGACGGGCGCCGCCCCGATCATCGCTCGCATCTGCCGAGAGCTCGGAGCGCTCACGGTCGCGATCGTCACGAAGCCGTTCGGCTTCGAGGGCACACGCCGCTCAGAGCAGGCCGAGCGAGGCGTCGCCGCGCTCGCCGAGGAGGTCGACACGCTGATCGTCGTGCCGAACAACCGGCTGCTGAGCGTCCTTGACAAGCAGACCGCGATGGTCGAGGCGTTCCGCGTCGCCGACGACGTGCTCCGCCAGGGCGTCCAGGGCATCTCGGACCTCGTCACGCTGCCCGGGCTGATCAACCTGGACTTCGCCGACGTCCGCACGATCATGAGCGAGGCCGGCAGCGCCCTGCTCGGGATCGGCATGGGCATGGGCGAGAACCGCGCAACCGAGGCCGCCGTGTCGGCCGTCTCATCGCCGCTGCTGGAAACCTCGATGGAGGGCGCACGCTCCATCCTCCTCTCGATCACGGGCGGCGCGAACCTCTCGCTGTGGGAGGTCAACGAGGCCGCCAAGTCGGTGTCGGAGGCCGCGCATCCCGACGCCAACATCATCTTCGGCGCGATGGTCGACGAGAAGCTCGACGACGAGGTCTGGGTGACCGTCGTGGCGACCGGCTACGGCGACGAGGGCCGACGCAAGAGCCTGCGCCGCCTGAAAGAGCCCGCCGCCGGCGAGGTCACCGTCCAGCGCACCGCCACGACACGGGTCTCCCGCCGCGTGCCGTGGCGACGAGCTCGAGATCCCCGAGTTCATACCGGGCATCTGAGCGAGGGCGCCGGCGCGCCGCGCTCCCGCGCCGCTGTGCTATCGCTCTCACATGGCCGGACCTGAGAAGGGCGTAGTAGCCGCAGGTCATCCACTGACCGCACAGGCGGGCGCACGGGTGCTGCGCGAGGGCGGGAACGCCGTCGACGCGGCGGTTGCGGCGATGGCGATGTCGTTCGTTGCCGAGCCGCTGCTGACCGGTCTCGGGGCCGGCGGCTACATGCTCGTCGCGGGCGCCGGCTCGGAGCCCGTGCTGCTCGACTTCTTCGCATCCGCTCCCTCTCGCGCCGGCGACGGCAGCGAGGCCGACCTCGCGGGGATCGAGGTTTCCTTCGGCGACGCGAGCCAGGTCTTCCATCTCGGACCCGCGTCCTGCGGCGTCTACGGCGTCCCGGCCGGTGTGTGCGAGGCGCTGCACAGATGGGGGAGCGCACGCCTCGAGGACCTCATCGAGCCGGCTGCACAGCTCGCCGGGGACGGGGTGGTCCTGAACGCGGGGCAGGCGTATGTAGCGGAGATCCTCTCCGAGCTGCTCACCTCCACGCCCGAGTGCGCCGCGATCTGGGCGCCGCGCGGTCGGATCCTGCGCGAGGGGGAGAGCATCGTCAACCATGACCTCGGCGAGGCGCTTCGGCGGCTCGCCGAGGAGGGCCCGGCGCCGTTCTACACCGGCGACATCGCGGGCGCAGTCTGCGAGTGGCTCGCCGAGCGCGGCGGCTCGATCATCCCGGGCGATCTCGCCGCCTATGGCGCTCTCGCACGGGAGCCGGTGCGGATGGGCTACCGCGACCGGGAGGTCCTCACGAACCCGCCTCCCTCGGCGGGCGGCACGCTCCTTGCATATTCGCTCGGCCTGCTCGACCGCGGGCCGGCGCCGCCGGGGCTCGCCGACATCGTCGCGGCGATGGCGGCCGCGCAGGACGAGCGCACCGCCGACTTCCTCGAGGGGCTCGCGCAGGACGGGTTCCTGGAGAGCTTCCTCGCGGCGCGCCTTGGATCCACGACTCACATATCGGTGATCGACGGGGACGGGCGCGCCTGCTCGGTGACCTGCACGAACGGGGAGGGCTCGGCGGTCGTCGTTCCCGGCACCGGGCTGCACCTGAACAACATGATGGGCGAGCAGGACCTGAACCCGCTCGGCTTTCACCTGCATCCCGCGGGCCGCAGGCTCCCGAGCATGATGGCGCCGACGGTGGCGATGCGCGGCGGCGAGGTCGAGCTGGTTCTCGGGAGCGCGGGGTCGAACCGGATCCGCTCGGCGATCCTGCAGACGATCGTCGCGGTCGTCGACCACGGGCTGTCCGCGCAGCGGGCTGTCGACGCGCCGCGCGTGCACTTCGAGGACGGCGTGCTGTTCGCCGAGCCCGGCCTCGACGTCGCTCACGCGGCTGGCCGTCTGCGGGTGGTGCCGTTCGGAGCCCGCAACCTCTTCTTCGGCGGGGTGCAGGCGGTGCTCAGCCGCGGCGGCGAGGTGCAAGGAGCGGGCGACCCCCGCCGCGGCGGCGTGGCGGTGAGGGCGTGAGCGCGCGCCTGGCCGCGCCGGCGCTCGCGGCAGCGCTCACGCTCGCGATCGCCGGTTGCGGCGCCAAGCCGGCCGACATCTTCATCGTGGAACGAACGAACGCGAGCACGCACTCGCTGCTCACGCTGCTGGTCAACGAAGAAGGCGGCGTGCACTGCAACGGCGGCAAGGAGGTGAAACTGGGCGACAGGGAACTCGTCCAGGCGAGGGGGATCCAGGAAGACCTGAAGGAACCGGCGTCGTCGAACACGGTGCTTCCGCCGCAGCCGGGCTCGGTCTACGCCTACTCGCTGCGAGATGAAGCCGGCTCCCTGCGCTTCTCGGACAACTCCGCGAAGCAGACCCCCGCGATGCACCAGCTGCAGCTCTTCGTGCTGCAAACCGCGCAGCAACTCTGCAAGATCAGCACCTAGCCGAAGCGGACCTTGCCGTTCGAGCGGGCGCGTGCCTGGGCGCGCTCGATGTAGTCAAGGCGCTCCAGCGCGGCGCGCAGCAGCACCGTCAGCAGCGCCAGCCGCTCGCTCTCCGAGCGCAGCTCCAGCAGCGTCTGCTTGGCGCCGAGGTCGAACTCGACGGTCCCGGCCATGTCATACGCATCGAGTTCGGCGAGCTCCTCGTCCTCGAGCTCACGGTCGGTTGCCTGGTTGACGAGATCTCGGTAGAGCTCGCGCGCCTCAAGCCCCTCGTCCACCCCGTCGGCCTCGCTGTCGGGGAGGAACTCGACGACACCCGCGGGATAGGGCAGGTCGTCCTGGCGCTCGAGCAGCCGGAACGGGCGCGTGCCGCGGACCACAATGTTCATGCGGCCGTCGGGGAGGCGCTCGAGCACGCGCTCGATCTCGCATGCGCAGCCGACGTCCTTCAGCTCGTCGTCCGAGAGCCAGAGAACACCGAACTCGCGTCCCGGCGAGCCCGGGTCGGCCTGCAGGCAATGCTCGACCATGCGGCGGTACCGGTCCTCGAAGATGTGCAGCGGGACGCTCTCGGTGGGCAGCGCGACGATGCCGAGCGGGAACAGGGGGAAGTCGCGTTGCGCGGACCCGGGCATGGGGTGAGTGTAGGCGGGCGGCCGCGCGGGGCCGGAGCGCCCTGCAGGTGCTCGTCAGGCCGATCGCAGCCGCTAGCCTATGGCCGGTGCAGCCGCTGGCGCCACGCGATCCCGGACCGGAGAGCCGCTTCCCGGACTTCTACATCGTGGGCCACCACAAGAGCGGCACCACGGCGCTGTACGAGATGCTCCGCAGGCACCCGGACATCTTCATGCCCGACCTGAAGGAGCCCCGCTTTCTCGCGAGCGACATGCGCTCGCGCTTTCGCTACGAGCGCGAGGCGCCCCATCCACAGACGCTGGAGGAGTACCTCGCGCTGTTCGAGCCCGCACTGCCCTCCCAGCGGGTCGGCGAGGCATCCGCCACGTACCTGTGGTCGCAGACGGCGGCAGCGCGCATCGCCGAGGTGCGCCCGGACGCCCGCATCATCGCGATCCTGCGCGAGCCCGCGAGCTTCTTGCGCTCGCTGCACGTCACGTTCCTGCGCGGCGAGGTGGAGTCCACGAAAGACCTGAGGAAGGCGATGTCGCTCGAAGCCGCCAGAGCACAGGGCAAACGAATCCCGCGGCGCTCTCACCTGCCGCAGCTCCTGCAGTACGCCGAGCACGTGCGGTACGTGGAGCAGCTGCAGCGCTACCGCGAGCATTTTCCGGCCGACCAGATGCTGGTGCTGATCTACGACGACTTCCGTGCCGACAACGCGGGTGCCGTGACCGAGGTCCTCGGCCTTCTGGACGTCGACCCCGACTATCCGGTGGACGTCGTCGACGCGAACGTGACCAAGCGCGTGGTCCGCTCGCAGCAGCTGGACAACCTCGTCCGCTCGGCGTCGCTCGGGAGCGGTCCGGTCACGCGCACGGCAAAGACCGCGGCCAAGGCGCTGACGAGCCGGCGCCTGCGTCACAACGCGCTGGGAGCGATGCGCCGCCGCGTCGTGCTCGGCGAGGTGCCGCCCGAGGACGAGAGCTACATGGTGGAGTTGCGAAGCCGCTTCAAGCCGGAGGTCGTGGCGCTCAGCGAGTACCTGGGCCGGGACCTCGTGACGCTGTGGGGCTATGACAAGGTCGACTGAGCGGCCCGCGGCCGGTGCGCTCGAATAGGTTGCTCGCGTGCTCTACGTCGCAACCGTCCACTACCGCTCGCCTGCCTGGATAGAGATCCAGGCCCGGTACCTGCGTGAGCACATCCGGGTGCCCTATCAGGTGTGGACCTCGCTGGAGGGGATCGACCCGTCCTACGCGACCCATTTCGACAGGGTGATCGACCAGAGCGGCCGCCACTCGGACAAGCTCAACCATCTCGCGATCGAGATCGCGGGCGAGGCAGCCGACAGCGACCTGCTGATGTTCCTCGACGGGGATGCGTTCCCGATCGCCGACCCGATGCCGAAGATCGACGAGGCGCTGGCACAGGCGAAGCTGCTGGCGGTGCGGCGGGCAGAGAACGTCAGCGACCAGCAGCCCCATCCCTGCTTCTGCGTGACGACGGTCGGGGCTTGGCGCAGCCTGCCGGGAGACTGGTCCGCTGGCTACAGGTGGCCGGACGGGCTCGGCAGGCGCGTCAGCGACGTCGGCGGCAACCTCCTGCGCGAGCTGGAGATCACCGGCACGCCGTGGGTGCAGCTGCTGCGCTCCAACCGCAACAACCTCGACGCGCTCTTCTTCGCCGTCTACGGCGGGATCGTCTACCACCACGGCGCCGGCTTCCGCGGCGGCGAATTCACCAGAGCCCACTACGAGCTGGCACCCAAGCCGGCGCAGCTGCCCAGTCAGCCGCTGCTGCGCCACCTGGCGCGGCGGCGCAACCGCTCAAGGCGCCGGGCGTGGGAACGGCGCACCCGCCGCGAGCAGGCGCTCCAGTCCCAGCGCCTGATGGACATGATCCGCCAGGGGCGTTCGGACTGGCTGGGAGAGCTGATCTAAGGCTGCTCGCCCGTCAGCGGGCCTTGCGCGCGGACAGCAG
>CAWGWU010000009.1:0-238285 GCA_963826345.1 uncultured Solirubrobacteraceae bacterium | reverse complement strand
CCGAGGTCCAGGTAGGCCGCTCAGATGGATGGCTGCTCAACGACAGAATCCGGCTTATCGGCCAGCTAAGGGAAAGCCCCGCCTCGGCGGGGCTTTCCTATTTTGCGCCTCGGTGACCCGGGCTAGGGGTAGCTGTGTCCGTAGCCGGGCGTCGTCGATGTCGTCGTCGTGGTCTGGGCGCGGGGGTGGAGAGTGACGGTCGTCCACGTGCCGACGTCTTTCAGTCCCTGACCCTTGGCTTCACCGGGGGCCGTGTCGGACGCGAACGTGTAGAGCGGCTCGCCCTTGTAGGCGATCTGGCTCGTGCCGTCCGGCCGCTTGACGACCGTGAGCGAGCTGACGCCGCCGGTCGTGCCCCCGGCGGGCACGAGCACGGGGTGCCAGATGCTGACGCACGCCGGGCTCGTGCAGATGAACTTGCCGTTGCCCTCTGCGCTGAGGTGGTAGAGGGTCATGCCCTGGGCGTTGACCAGCACCGTGCCGAGCCCGGCAGCCGAGGCGCTCTTCACGACGACCGCAGTGCTCGGGCTGGTCTGAGCGGACTGCTGAGCGGTCGTGGTCGAGTATGGGTTGCTCGACGAGCTCGCCGCACGCGGCGAGCAGTAGCGATGTGATCGTGAGTGGTGCCGCGAGTCCGAGTGCCTTGCGCATGAGCTGGCTCCTGTCCCTTTGAGGGGTTGATCGGGCCCTCCGTGGTGGGGCTACCTGTCAGGACGCCGCAAACGCCGTTTCCTT
Source organism: uncultured Solirubrobacteraceae bacterium (assembly GCA_963826345.1). Lineage (GTDB taxonomy): Bacteria > Actinomycetota > Thermoleophilia > Solirubrobacterales > Solirubrobacteraceae > Palsa-744. The sequence continues at coordinate 237,550 of CAWGWU010000009.1, read as the reverse complement.
CCGCTCAGCCCCTGAGGCGGACGGTCCGGCTGATCCGCAGCCTCGCGCCCGCGGGTGTGCTGAGCGCCGCGACCAGCTTGACCGTGAGGTGCCCGTGCGCGTGCAGGGCGCGCAAGTGCCGCCGCGCTGAGGCGCACCTGGAATCTGCTCCACGCCGGCGCGCAGCCCGCTGCGCCGCAGATGCCCGACCCGCGTCAGGCTGCGGCCTGCCAGCGCGAGCGCGCTACGCGGGGCGAGGACGTCGACGAGGCAGCGTGGCGCCGCTCGCCGCTCCCGACAGGTCGACCGACCCCGACAGCGATCGGGCGTGAATCACGGAGAGCACGCGAACCGCCGCGGGCGAGGGCCCGGCGAGCAGCGAGAGCGGTCCGGAAGCGCCGCTCGTGGCTGTTCGGAGGACGGGGGAGGGGGCGTGTAGCCTGGCCCGGTTCCCGTCTGGCCGGGGGGCGGCGTGCCCGTCGTGATTGTCGTCGTGGTTGTTTCCGTCGACCCGACGGTGATCGTGCCCGGACATCGACGGCCCGTGGATCGTGCAGTAGAACGTGTACAGGCCGGCTGCGGCGAACGTGCAGCTGCCGCTCCACTGCGTCCCGGATGCGGCTATCGTGGTGCCGACGGGAACGCCGCTCGAGCAGACTGGGGTCCCCGGGCCGTGCACCCATTCGACCCCGTGGGGCACGGCCGTGGGGTTGCTCAGAGCGACGGTCCCGCCGGGCACGATCGTGACGTTCGAAGGAGACCAGTAGTGCTGGTAGATGCCGGGTCCGTTGACCGCCTGGATACTGGGCGTCGTTTCCGAGCCCGCCATCGCGGGCAGGACGACGACTCCCGCCCCGAGCACAGCTGCGACCAGACCCATCAGCACCCCGCGCAGTCCCGTCATCTCCCGGCCTCCTGGTCGTTGCGCCCCGCGCCGGCCGGCCGGGCGCTTGCCAGGAGAGATTCCGGGCCGCGCCGGAACCTTCCCGGCGGGCGCGCAATTCTGCGGCGCGGAGCGGGCACTCTCCGCTGAGCGGATGCGGTCGGGCGCGGGCTAACGAGCAGGCGATCCGGCTGCCGCCGGGCGCCGGCCGGCTAGTCCGGTTTGTGCTCCTCGTCGGCCTCGCCGTAGGTGGCGTCGCCGTTCTCGCCGTCGTCAACGGAGTCCTGCAGGATCCGCGAAGTCGAGTGCTCATCGCCGTGGGAGGTGTGGTCGATCAGTTCCTCCTCGGCGAGCTCGAAGCCCTCCGCCTCGCCGCCTCCGGCCTCGTCGACGGCGCGGCGTGCCTCGGCACGGCGCAGGTCAAGCTCGCGGGCAGCATCGAAATCGTCCATGCACTGAACCCTACCCAACACGCGGGGCGAGGGCTCCGTATAAACCCTGCTTGCTACCGCGGGGCGCCCGCTGTGCGCCGAGGCCGCTCCAGACCGAGATTTCAGCTCCGCTCGGTGCGCACGGCTCTCCGCCGCTGAGCTTCAGTTGCCGAGCATGCGCTGCGCACTGCTGAGCAGCGTCTCTTCGGACTTCAGCTCGGTGAGTGCGTCGAGCATCGCGTCGAGCTCGCAGTCGATCTTCGCGGGCCACGGCTTGTCGGGGTGCTCGTCGAGGGTCTTCAGCCCGTTTCCGGTGATCATCGCGACGACCGTCTCGTCGGGGCCGAAGCGACCCGCCGCCGCGAGCTTCTCGAGCACCGCGATCGTCGTGCCGCCGGCCGGCTCGGTGAGCAGGCCCTCCGTCGATGCGAGCAGGTCGATGCCGGCGAAGATCTCCGGGTCGCTGACGAACCCGCCGGTGCCGCCTCGGGAGAGAACCGCATCGATCACGAGATAGCCGTCGCCGGGAGCGCCGATCGCGAGCGAGTGGGCGACCGTCTCGGGCGTGATCGGCACGATCTCGGCCTCCTCGGAGAGGATCGCGCTGGCGATCGGGTTACATCCGCTCGGCTGGGCGATGTGGATCCGCGTGCCGCCTGTCTCGGACAGCCCGAGCTGCTGCATCTCGACGAGGCCCTTGTGGACGCGCGAGGAGAGCGTGCCGCCGGCGGCAGGGATCACGATATGGTCCGGAGCGTTCCATTGCAGCTGCTCGACGATCTCGAAGGCGGCGGTCTTCGCGCCCTCGGCGTAGAACGGGCGCAGCGTGATGTTGGCGAAGTCCATTCCCGTCGTTTCTGCGACTTCGCGGCAGCGGCGGTTCGCCTGGTCGTAGTTGCCCTCGACCTGGCAGACCTTCGCGCCGAGCGCGCGACAGGCCCGGCCTTCATGGCCTCGAGCGCGTTGGGGTAGAAGACGTAGGAGTCGACGCCGGCCTTGGCGGCCATCGCGGCGACGGCCGTTCCGACGTTCCCGGTCGAGACGCAGCCGATCTCGGTCCGCCGCGCTCGAGCAGCCGGGCGACGGCCATCGACACGACGCGGTCCTTGTAGGACAGGCTCGGCCGTGAGGTCGAGTCGTCCTTGATGTACAGGTTGCTGAGGCCGAGCTCGGCGCCGAGCCTGTCGGCGTGGATCAGCGGCGTGTAGCCGGAGAAGTGACCGACCCGCGACTGCGCCCCGCGGTCGACGATCGGGAGGAGCTCCTCGAAATGCCAGATGTTCTGAGGGCGCTCGGATGACGGGAAGTCACGGAAGTGGGCCGCCGCGAGCTCGTAGTCGTAGTGGATATCGAGGCCCTTGCCGCAGTCGGGGCAGGCGAAGATCGCCTGCTCGAGCGGGTAGGTGTTATGGCAGCGGTTGCACGCAAGACCCGTCGCGCATGAGCGCGTGCGCTGGCCGGACAGCTGTGCGGTCGGAGAGCTCATGCGGGCACAACTAACGATACGCCGGGCCACGGCGGGGAGGCGCCGCCGTCACCGCGGCCGAGGGATGCCCAGAGATCCTCCGCCAGGTGCGGCGTGAACGGGCGCGAGCATCTGCACGAGCACCGCGATCGCGTCAAGGAGCGACGCGAGGTTCGCGTCGCTCAGCTCGCCCTGGCGGCCGACCGCGCGCTTCTCGAAGTCCTTGATGCGGTCGAAGAGCCGCATCACGTTGCGCACCGCGGTGTGCATCTCGAGTGCCTCCATGTCCTCGGTCACCTTCTCGACTCCCGTCTCACACCACTTTGACAGCCGCAGCCGCATGTGCTCGGTCTGGTCACGCTCCTGCTCGCCGTCGGGCGCCTCCCCGGCGAGGCTGCACACGTCCTCGGCGCGGACGGCCGCGAGCGCGAGCTTCGCGTGTGTGTAGTCCCAGACCTGGTTCAGGAAGCGGTTGCACCGCAGCACCGCCGAGTCACTCCAGTTCAGCGATCGCTGCGGACGGGCCGCGTACAGGACCGCGAGCCGCACGGTGTCGGCGCCGTAGCGCGCGACGAGCTCATCGGGATCAACGACATTGCCCAGATGCTTGCTCATCTTGCGCCCGCCGCTTATGACCATCTCGTGAAACAGGCAGCCGGCGAACGGCTCGCCGTCCGCCAGGAACGCGAGCGGGCCGATGTCCCGCAGGGCCTTGGTGACTATGCGCTGGTCGAACACGAAGTTGCCGCTGTCCGAGCCGGCAACTAGGCGCTCTGAGGGGAGCCAGTGACGCAGATCACCGAGCGCGAGGATCTCCTCCAGCGACCCGTCCCGAGCCTCGGGGGGAACGCATGCCGGCACCCATAGCCACAGAGCGTCGAAGTGGCAGTCCAGCGTGTCCGTCTCGCGCTTGCCGGGGCCGCCGCACGAGGGGCACGTGGTGTTTACGAACTCGTCCATCTCGGCGAGAGGGTTTCCGGCGCCCGTCGGCCTGATGTCGAGCGGGAGCACAACGGGCAGCTGCTCCTGCGGGACCGGAACGGTGCCGCACCTCTCGCAGTAGACGATCGGGATCGGCGTGCCCCAGGAGCGCTGCCTGGAGATCGTGAAGTCGAACGCCCGGTAGCGGACAGCCGGGCGCCCGCCGCCCGGCGCGGCGGCGGGAACGGCCTCCTCGGCAGGCTCCTCCGAGAGACCCATCCGCCGCGCGACGACCTCATCCGTCCGGTCCCGTGCCGGCACGCCGAGCACGGCTGTCGCCCCGAAGCGTGAGTCGACGACAGGCGATATGTAGACGGGGAGATCGTCCCCGGCCGGCCCCGCGATCCTGCGCCCGGTGTCGATCACGGGGATCGTCTCAGCCTCGCGCGAGCTGCGCTCCCACCCGCCCGTTCGCAGCGTGTCGAGCTGCTCGAGCACGTCCGGATCGGACGCCCAGGCGTCGGCGTCGGGGTGACGTGCGGACAACAGGACGAAGCGAGCCTGCCCGACAGCGTCCTCGTGCGGGGTGAACACCGTCAGCGTCTCGCCGCCCGGCCCCGCCAGGTCGAGCTCGACGCCATCGAGCCGCCCGAGCACGATCTGCTGAGAGGCGAGCGCGACCTCGTCCCATTTCCCGCTCTCGGCGCGCTCGGCAAGGCGAACGTCGTTCTCGGGCACGTATGCGCTGATCCGCAGGTACCACTGCGGCATCTCGATCAGCCGGACGGGCCCGTGGCAACGCCAGCAGGTGCCGCCCTCCTCGACCTGGATCGACGCCAACGTGGTTTCACAGTTGTCGCACCAGTCGACGTTGCCGGTGCCGCGGTAGATGAGCCCAGCCTCGAGCAGCGTCAGGAACAGCCACTGGGACCAGCGGTACATGCCGGCGTCCGAGCTCAGGAACGCCCTGTCCCAGTCGAAGGAGAACCCGAGCCTCTCGAGCTGGCCCTGCATGTGCTCGGCACACCGCGCGACCCACTCGCTCGGGGACACACCGCCCGAGATCGCACCGAGCTCGGCGGGCAGCCCGAACGCGTCGAAGCCGAAGGCGAACAGGACGTCGTCGCCGCGCGCCCTGCGGAAGCGGGCATACGCGTCGCCGATCGAATAGCTGCGCACGTGACCGATATGGATGTTCCCCGAGGTGAACGGGGCCGACGGCTTGATGTAGAGGTGCGGGCGATCCTCCGAGACAGGGGGTGTCCTGAAGGCTGCCTGCTCGCGCCAGAGCGCCTGCCGGCGGCCCTCGACGTCGAGCGGCTCGTACCTGATCCGGGCCGCATCGCTCATAGCCCTCGAGGATATCCGAGGGCAATACCCCCGGCGCGCCCGTTGGTATGCTGGAACTCACTTGCCCGCCGCCCCGCACAAGGCCCCAATCGAGTCGATCCGCACCCCCCTGGGACCCGGCGAGAGCGTCGTGCCCCCGTCCGCTGCTGCTGAGAGGATGCCCTGATGGAGATCGAGATCGGCCGCGGCAAGAAGGGTCGTCGCGCCTACGGATTTGACGACATTGCGATCGTGCCCTCGCGAAGGACGCGCGACCCCGACGACATCGACATCTCGTGGAAGCTCGGGCCCTACCAATTCGAGCTGCCGATGCTCGCGTCCGCGATGGACGGCGTCGTCTCACCTGAGACGGCGGGCATCATCGGCAAGCTCGGAGGCCTCGCGGTCCTGAACCTCGAGGGCATCTTCACCCGCTACGAGGACGCCGACGAAATGCTCGAGCGGATCGCCGGGCTCCCCAAGGAGCAGGCCACCCGCGAGATGCAGGAGATCTACGCGGAGCCCGTCAAGCCGGAGCTGATCGCGCAGCGGATACGCGAGATCAAGGAGCAGAAAGTCGTCGTCGCGGCCTCGCTGACCCCCCAGCGCGTGCTGCAGTACCACGAGATCGCGATGGAGGCCGGCCTGGACGTGCTCGTGATCCAGGGCACCGTCGTCTCCGGCGAGCACGTCTCCACCGTCTCCGAGCCCCTGAACCTGAAGGAGTTCATCCCCACGCTCGACGTTCCCGTCGTCGTCGGCGGCTGCGCCTCCTACCACACTGGTCTGCACCTGATGAGGACCGGCGCCGCCGGCGTGCTCGTCGGCGTCGGCCCCGGCGCCGCGTGCACGACGCGCGGGGTTCTCGGCATCGGCGTGCCTCAGGCCACGGCGATCGCCGATGTCGCTCACGCTCGCTCGACCCACATGCTCGAGACCGGAGAGTACGCCCAGGTCATCGCCGACGGCGGTATGCGCAACGGAGGCGACGTCTCGAAGGCGATCGCGCTCGGCGCGGACGCCGTGATGATCGGCTCGCCGCTGGCGCGCGCGTACGAGGCACCCGGGCGCGGATTCCACTGGGGGATGGCGACGTTCCACCCGACGCTCCCGCGTGGAGCTCGCGTGGCGACCGCCCGCAACGGCACCCTCGAGGAGATCCTCATCGGCCCCGCCCGCGAGAACGACGGCACGTTCAACCTGTTCGGCGGCCTGCGTACCTCGATGGCAACGTGCGGCCACAAGGACCTCGCGGAGTTCAACCGGGCCGAGGTGGTCGTCGCACCCTCGCTCCAGACCGAGGGCAAGGCGCTGCAGCGCGACCAGGGAGTGGGCATGGGCGCCACGAACGGGAAGGTTGCCGCCCTCGTCAATGACTGACGGGTCGCCGCTCCCGGCTTCCGACCCGGGCCAGGGCGCCGCGGCGGCAGGGCTGCTCGATCAGCCCGCCAGCATCGAGGCCGAGGGCGCCCAGGTCGTCCCGGCCGCGGATTCGCCGGCGGCCTTCGCGCGCCCGTCGAGGAGGTCCTCGTGCTCGACTACGGCGGGCAGTACTCCCAGCTGATCGCGCGTCGCGTGCGCGACTGCGGTGTCTTCAGCGAGCTGCTGCCGCACCACGTCCCGCTCGAGGAGATCGCGGCTCGCAAACCGCGCGGCATCATTCTCTCCGGCGGGCCCGCGTCGGTCTACGCGGACGGGGCTCCGCCGCTGGAGCAGGGCCTGCTCGACCTCGGTGTCCCAGTGATGGGCATCTGTTACGGCATGCAGCTGCTGGTCCACACCCTCGGCGGACGCGTCGAGGAGGCGGACGTCGGCGAGTTCGGCCGCTCTGAGCTCCATGTATCGACACCCGGGCGCCTGCTCGAGGGCATGCCCGCCGAGCAGACCTGCTGGATGTCCCACCGCGACACCGTCTATGAGCCGCCGCCCGGCTTCGTGGCGCTCGCATCCTCCACCGGCTCGCCGGTCGCAGCGGTCGAGAACCGCGAGCGCGACATCTACGGGATCCAGTTCCACCCCGAGGTCGTGCACACCCCCTACGGCGAGCAGATCCTGACCCGCTTCCTGACCGAGGTGTGCGGCTGCGAGCCGACGTGGTCCGCGGCATCGATCGTCGAGGAACAGGTCCGCTTGATCCGCGAGCAGGTCGGTGACGGCAATGTCATCTGCGGCCTGTCGGGCGGCGTCGACTCCTCGGTCGCGGCGCTGCTCGTGCACCGCGCCATCGGAGAGCAGCTCACATGCGTGTTCGTCGACCACGGGCTGATGCGCAAGGACGAGGGCGAACAGGTCGTCAGGACCTTCCGTGACACCTTCAAGGTCCCACTCGTCGCGGTCGACGCCGAGCAGCGGTTCCTGGACAAGCTCAAGGGCGTCACCGAGCCGGAGGCCAAGCGCAAGGCGATCGGGGCGGAGTTCATCCGCGTCTTCGAGGAGGAGGCCGCCAAGCTAGCCGAGGACAGCGGCCGGGCCGGCGCGAAGTTCCTCGTGCAAGGAACCCTCTACTCCGACGTGATCGAGTCCGGAGGCGGCACCGGCGCGGCCACGATCAAGTCACACCACAACGTCGGCGGCCTCCCCGACGACCTCGAGTTCGACCTCGTCGAGCCGCTCCGTGCGCTCTTCAAGGACGAGGTGCGCGCAGTCGGCGCCGAGCTCGGCCTGCCCGAGCGCCTGGTCTGGCGCCAGCCGTTCCCCGGCCCCGGCCTGGCGATTCGCGTCGTCGGCGGCGAAGCCACCAAGGAGCGCCTGGACGTCCTGCGCGAGGCGGACCACATCCTTCAGGAGGAGATCCGCAAGGCGGGCCTGTATCGGGAGCTGTGGCAGTCCTTCTGCGTGCTCCCCGACGTACGCACCGTCGGCGTCCAGGGAGATGAGCGGACCTACGGCTACGTGGTCGTGATCCGCGCCGTCACGAGCGATGACGCGATGACCGCCGACTGGGCCAGGCTGCCGTATGACCTGCTGGAGACGATCGCCTCGCGGATGATCAACGAGCTGCGAGAGGTCAACCGGGTCGTCCTCGACATCACGTCGAAGCCGCCCGGCACCATCGAGTGGGAGTGAGCGCGGGGCTGGTTCGGCCCGTTTGCAGGCACGTCCGCTGAAAGGATCGGCTCGCCGCCGGCCTGCGCCCGGGTGCCAGGGGGCGACGGCTCCGCGAAGGACGGCGACTTCGCCTATCATGGGGCCACGCCGCGCGCTAACGCGTGGCCTTTTTCACGCCATGGCCCCCTCAGTAAAGACCTACGTCGCCAAGCCGACCGACCGCGAGCGCAACTGGGTGCTCGTCGACGCGAACGGCAAGACGCTCGGACGCCTCGCCACGCAGATCGCCGACGTGCTGCGCGGCAAGCGCAAGCCCGAGTACACGCCGCACATCGACACGGGTGACTTCGTGGTGGTCGTGAACGCGGAGAAGATCCACGTCACCGGCAACAAGCGGCAGGACAAGCGCTACTACCGCCACTCCGGCTACCCGGGTGGCCTGCGGTCCCGCACGTTCGAGGAGATGATGGCCCGCCGTCCCGAGGAGATCATCCGCCTCGCCGTCAAAGGCATGATGCCCCGCAACAGGCTCGCCCGCAAACAGATCACCAAGCTGAAGATCTACGCCGGCCCCGAGCACCCGCACGTCGCGCAAAAACCGCAACCTCTGGAGATCGAGGGCTGATGGCAGACGAGGAGAACACGCAGTCCGAGCACGAGGGCGCAGAGCCGGCCGAGCAGGCCGCCACGCCCACCGAGCCCGCGCAGGAGGCCCCGCAGACCGACGAGCTCGGCAGCCCAGCCCGAGCCGGTAGCCGAGGCGCCGCAGGAGGAGCCCGCCGCCGCACCCGCCCCGCCGCAGGCCGCGGCCGAGGAGGAAGGAGGAGCAGGCGCCACGCGAGAAGCCCGCGGTCCCCGGGGCACACCTTGAAGTCGACATCGTCCCGGAGGGCGCCGACCCGCTCGGGCGCAGCGAGCAGTACGAGGACCCCTACGCGATCGAGGAGGAGGCCGAGCAGAGCACCGGCGACTCCGAGTCCGAGCAGGACGAGGTCCTCGCGGAGCCCATCGCCACCGCCGCCATCGACCTCGCCTCGGGTGCGCGCTACCGCGCCACCGGCAAGCGCAAGACGGCGATCGCCAGGGTCACGCTGAGGCCCGGCACCGGCACCTACCTTGTGAACGGCCGCACGCTGGAGGAGCACTTCCCGCGCCTCACGCTCCAGCGCAATGTGCGTCAGCCGCTCGAGACCGTCGGCTACGAGGACCGCATGGACGTCGTAGCGCGCCTTCACGGAGGCGGCATCTCCGCGCAGGCCGGTGCACTGCGCCACGGCGTCTCGCGAGCGCTCCTGGAGGCCGACCCGAACCTTCGCGGTGAGCTCAAGCGCCGCGGCTTCCTGACGCGCGACTCGCGCGCCAAGGAGCGCAAGAAGGCCGGCCTGAAGAAGGCGCGCAAGCGTCCGCAGTTCTCAAAGCGCTAGCACGCGCCGGTCACGGAGGAGAGCATGGCCCGCAAGCTGTTCGGGACCGACGGCGTTCGCGGCGTCGCAGGCGATTTCCTGACAGCCGAGCTCGCGCTCGCACTCGGACGCGCGGCGACGCTGCAATGCGACTCCGAGCGGCCACAGGTCCTCATCGTGCGCGACACGCGCGAGTCCGGCGAGATGCTGCAGGCAGCGCTGTCGGCCGGGGTCAGCTCGGCGGGAGGGGATGTGCTGCTCGGGGGTGTGCTGCCGACACCGGCCGCGCCGCTCCTGATCGGGCGCTACGGCTTCGACCTGGCGGTGGTCCTGTCGGCCTCGCACAACCCGTATCGCGACAACGGCATCAAGTTCTTCGCGGGGGACGGCTACAAGCTCTCCGATGAGGACGAGGCGGCGATCGAGCGCGACCTGCAGGCCGACGCCGATGCGCTCGCGGGCGAGCGGCCCGCGCAGGGCCCGCGACGCGATCGGCCACATCCGTGAGCTGAGGGGCGCGCCCGAGGACTACCTGCGTGAGCTCCAGGTCAGGTTCTCCGACCTCAGCCTCGAGGGCCTTGACGTCATGCTCGACTGCGCCAACGGCGCCACCTACCAGGTCGCCCCCGAGATCTTCCGGCGCCTCGGGGCCGACGTGACGGTGATCGCGGACGCGCCGGACGGGCGCAACATCAACGACGGATGCGGCTCGACGCACGTCGAGAAACTCGCCGAGCAGCGTGCGCACGGGCGGCCACGCCGTCGGGTTCGCGTTCGACGGCGACGGCGACCGCGTCCTCGCGGTCGACCGCACCGGCGCCGTCGTCGACGGAGACGAGCTGATGGCTCTCGCGACGCTCCATCTGCGCGAGACGGGGCGGCTCAGTGGCGGCGGTGTGGCCGTCACTGTCGATGACGAACTACGGCTTTCACGCCGCGATGGAGAGCCACGGGGTCGAGGTCGGGATCACCGGCGTCGGGGACCGCTACGTGCTCGAGGAGCTCCGCGCCCGCGGCTGGACGCTCGGCGGCGAGCAGTCCGGCCACATCATCGACATGGGCTTCAACCGCACCGGGGACGGGATCGCGAGCGCGCTGCTGACGATGGAGGCGCTCGCCGGGAGCGACCTCAGCGAGCGCGACGCGATGAGCAAGCTGCCCCAGCGGCTCGTCAACGTCGCGGTCAGGGATCGCGAGGCCTTCGCCGGCGCTGCCGCGATCCACGACGCGATCGCCGCCGCCGAGAAGGAGCTCGAGGGCCGTGGCCGTGTGCTGGTGCGCACGAGCGGTACCGAGCCGCTCGTGCGTGTGATGGTCGAGGCGCCCACCGAGCAGGAGGCCCAGGACGTCTGCGAGCGCCTTGTCGCGCTCGTCGAGCGCGAACTGGGCTAAGCGTCCAGGCTCGCGGCCGCCTCTGGCGCCGCTGATATCTTCGGAGTACGTGTGCGGCATCGTTGGCTACGTCGGTGAGCGCCCCGTCCGGGATGTGCTGCTCGCAGGCCTGAGCAAGCTGGAGTACCGCGGCTATGACTCGGCGGGCATCTCGGTGATCGCCGATGACCACATCGAGGCGGTCCGCGCCGTAGGCAACCTCAGCGCCCTGCGCGAGAAGATCGACGACGGCGATGCGGCCGCGGGAGCCGTCGCCGTCGCCGCGCCGCCAGCGCGCACCGGGATCGGGCACACGCGCTGGGCGACCCACGGGCGCGTCAGCGAGGAGAACGCCCATCCCCACTACGACAGCGGCGACCGCGTCCACGTCGTCGTCAACGGGATCGTCGAGAACTACATGGCGCTGAAGGACCGGCTGGCGGCGAAGGGGTGCGTGTTCACCTCCGAGACCGACGCCGAGGTCATCGCCCACCTGATCGCCGACGTCTACGCGGGGGACCTCGCGCAGGCCGTCTGCGACGCCTACGCGCAGCTCGAGGGCCACTACGCGTTCGTCGCGATGAGCCTGGATGAGCCCGACGTGCTCGTGGCGGCCCGCAAGGAGTGCCCCCTGATCATCGGCCGCGGCGACGGCGAGCAGTTCCTGGCATCCGCGGTGCCGGCCTTCCTCGAGCACACGCGCCGCGTCCAGCACGTCGAAAACGGCGAGATCGTCGTGCTCACCGCCCAGTCGGTGCGGATCATGACCGCCGCAGGCGAGCCCGTCGAGCGCGAGGAGGTCACCGTCGACTGGGATGAGGAGACCGCCGAGAAGGGCGGCTTCGAGACGTTCATGCTGAAGGAGATCCACGAACAGGCGGACTCCGTCGCCGACGCGATCTCCGACCGCACCGCGCGCGGCGACGGGGTGGACCTGCAGGAGGCCGGGGCCCTCGACGAGGCGATCCTCGAGGGAGTCCGCCGCGTGGTGATCGTCGCCTGCGGGACCTCCTACCACGCCGGGATGATCGGCCGTTACGCGATCGAAGAGTGGGCGCGGCTGCCGGTCGAGATCGATATCGCGTCCGAGTACCGCTACCGCAACCCGGTCGTCGGGCCCGGCGACCTCGTGCTCGGGATCTCCCAGTCGGGCGAGACGGCCGACACGCTCGCCGCGATGGGCCTCGCGCGCCAGAGGGGCGCGAAGGTGCTCGCCGTCACGAACGTGATGGGCTCCCAGGCCACCCGCGACTCCGACGGCGTCCTGTACACGCGCGCGGGCCTGGAGATCGGCGTCGCGGCCACCAAGACGTTCACCTGCCAGGTCGCGGTCATGTACCTGCTCGGCCTGCGCCTGGCGGAGCTGCGAGGCGAGCTCTCGCGCGAGCGCCTGACGGAGCTGGTCGGGGACGTCAAGCGGCTGCCGCATCTGATCGACAGGGTCCTCGTCGGACGTCGACGTTCAGGTCGCGCCCGTCGCGGAGGCATACTGGAAGAGCGACTTCTTCCTCTACATCGGGCGCCACGTCGGCCTGCCGGTCGCGCTCGAGGGCGCCCTGAAGCTGAAGGAGATCTCCTACATCGCCACGGACGCCTACGCGGCCGGCGAGATGAAGCACGGCCCGATCGCGCTCCTGGATGACTCGACGCCCGTTGTGGCCGTGGCCACCTCCTCGCCGGTGCTGGAGAAGGTCATCTCCAACGTGCAGGAGGTGCGCGCCCGCGGCGCCCATGTGATCGCGGTGGCCACCGAGGGCGACGAGCAGATCGGCCGCGTGGCGGACGCCGTGATCACCGTTCCGGCCGTCGACCCGGTGCTGCAGGCGATCCTCGCGGTGATCCCGCTGCAGGTCCTCGCCTACGACATCGCGCGCCGCCGGGGGCTGAACGTCGACCAGCCCCGCAACCTCGCGAAGACCGTAACCGTCGAGTAGCACCGCATCCCGCGCGCCGCCCGCTGGGAGACCAATCTAGCATCGCTGGTCGTGGATCAGCTGCCCGAGTGGCTAACACCGCTGCCCGACGCCGAGATCATGCGGTCGATCGACCGCTGGGCGATCGACGACGCGCGGTGTCCCCAGCCTCGACCTGATGGAGAGGGCCGGCGCGGCGGTCGCACGCGAGGTGGAGGAGCTCGGGCCGGACGGGCCCGTCGACTGTGCTCTGCGGAAAGGGCAACAACGGCGGCGACGGCCTCGTTGATCGCGCGGCTGCTGCGGGACGCCGGGCGCGAGGTCTCGGTGCTGATCGCCGGGGCGCCCGGACGAGCTCTCGCCAGACGCCGCGCGCGAACCTCGAGCGTCTTCCCGGGCCGCCCCCGTCAGGCCTTCAGGGCGCCGCGATCGGGCCCGACAGGGATCCTCGTGGACGCTCTGCTCGGCACCGGCTTCGAGGGCGAGCCGCGCGGCGCGGTGGCGACGCGATAGACGCCATCAACGCCTGCGGGCTTCCCGTCGTGAGCGTCGATGTGCCGAGCGGCGTCGACGCCTCCACGGGCATCGCGCGCGGCCGGGCCGTGCAGGCGACGCTGACCGTCAGCTTTCACGCCGGCAAGCCCGGGCTCTGGATCGCACCCGGCAAGGGACTCGCGGGGCGTCTGATCGTGGCCGACATCGGGATCCCGAGAGGGGCACCCGGCGAACCCTGGGCCGGCCTGATCGAGCGCTCGGTTCTCCGGCGAGCTGCCGCGGCGTGGCTCGGGCTCCACGAAGTTCAGCTCCGGGCAGGTCCAGCTCGCGGGCGGCTCGGCGGGGATGACGGGCGCCCCGGCGCTGGCCGGGCGCGCGGCGATGAGAGCGGGCGCCGGCTACGTCGTTCTCAACGTGCCGGCATCGGCCGTCGGGTAGGTGACGGTCGGCCGGAGCGGCCGAGCTCATGGTCAGGGGCCAGCCCGATGAGGGCGGCGGACTGTCCGCGGACGCCGTGGAGGGCGTGCTCGCGGGATGCGAGCGGGCCCGCGCGCTCGCGCTCGGGCCCGGCCTCGGCCGCGGCGAGGGAGCCGCCTCGTTCGCGAGGGCGCTCGCTGCCGCGGCGCCGATCCCGATGGTGCTCGACGCCGATGGGCTGAACGCCCATGCGGGCCGGCTCGCGGACCTGTCGAGCAGGAGCGCCGCGACGATCCTGACACCGCACGCCGGCGAGCTCGGCCGGCTGCTCGAGCTCGAGAGCGCCGATATCGAGCGTGAGCGCCTTCGCTACGCGCGCGAGGCGAGCCGGCTCGCGCAGGCCGATCGTCGTGCTGAAGGGGGACGACACCCTCGTCGCCGAGCCGGGCGGCACGGTCGCGATCAGCCGCGGAGGAAGCCCGGCGCGAGCCCCGGGCCGCGACCGCCGGGACGGGCGACGTCCTCACAGGTGTCATCGCGGCACTCCTCGCTCAGGGCGCGGACGCGTTCACCGCGGCGTGCGCGGGCGTGTGGCTGCACGCGCAGGCCGGCCGGATCGCGGCGGAGCGCGTGGGAGCCGCCGAGGGAGTCATCGCCTCCGACGTGATCGAGGCGCTTCCCGCAGCGCGCGCCGCGACCGGGACCGGCGAGGGAGGCGAGGCGAGGTGAGCGCGATCCCCGCCGGCGAGGGCACGAGCCTCGAGCACTCCGCGAGCGGCGATGTCGCGCCGCGCGCGCGCGGCGGTGAACGTCGGCGCGATCGAGCGCAACTGCTCGATGCTGCTCGCGCAGGTCTCCCGCGAGCACGGCGCTCTGCGCGGTCGTCAAGGCGGGTGGTTACGGCCACGGCGCCGTCGCCAGCGCGAGAGCGGCGATCGCCGGCGGCGCGAGCTGGCTCGCCGTCGCCGACGGAGCAGAGGCGCGCGAGCTGCGCGACGCCGGACTGCGTGATGTCTCCGATCCTCGCGATGGGAGCGCTCAGCCCGGTCGAGCTCGCCGAGGCGCTCTCGAGCGGCTGCGACGTGCTCGTCTGGAGCGAGGAGGGAGTCGCGCGGGTCGCCGGCGCCGGCGGGGGACGGGTGCACGTCAAGCTCGACACCGGGATGGGGCGCCTCGGTACCCGCGATCGGGAGGTGGCCTCGCGCGCCGTCTCCGCGGCCGTGGACACGCCGGGCGTGGAGCTTGCAGGCGTGATGACCCACTTCGCGACGGCCGACGAACGGGATGATGAGGGCTTCTTCTCCTCGCAGCTCGCCGCGTTCACCGAGCTGGGCGCTGCCGGTGAGGGCCGAGAACCCGGGCGTCATCGTCCACGCAGCGAACAGCGCGGCGACGCTCCGAGACCCCGGCGCACACTTCGACATGGTCCGCTGCGGGATCGCGATCTACGGGATGGATCCCTTCGGCGTCGACCCGCTGCGAGTCGGGGCTCTCGCCCGCGCTCGAGCTTCGCTCCTACGTTGCCGAGGTCAAGGCGTGCGCGAGAGGGCGAGAGCGTCGGCTACGGACGCCGATTCATCAGCCGAGCGCCCGACGAACATCGGCGTGATACCCGTCGGCTACGGCGATGGCTGGAGGCGCGGCCTCTCGGGCAACGCGCGCGTGCTGATCGCCGGGGAGAGCTACCCGCTGGTCGGCACCGTCAGCATGGACTCGTTCACGGTCGATCTCGGCGACGGCCCGGAGGCGTCGCTCCTGCGCGGAGAGCCCGCGATCCTGATCGGATCCGGCGGCGAGGCAGCGCATCACCGCGGAGGAGGTCGCGAAGCGCCTTGCGACGATCAACTACGAGATCACCTGCGGGCTGACCTCCCGCGTGCCGCGCTCTTACAGCCGGGACGGCCAGCCGCTCGCGCCGGCGCCGTGAGCCTCGGCGAGCAGCAGGTCGAGCCCCGGGCTCGCCGCGGCCCGCATCGGCGCTCGCGGGCTCACCGGCGTGGCTGGTCGGGGGCGCGATCCGCGATCGACTGCTCGGCAGGCTCACTGCAGACGTGGACGTCGCCGTGGAGGGCGACCCGCGAGGAGGCCGCCCGGGCGGTCGCGCGGGCCGGGGGGCGCGCCGCATGCTTCTCCATGTCGGACGAGTTCGGCTCCTGGCGCGTGGTCGCCCGCGACCGCAGCTGGCAGGTGGACGTGCAGCCGCTTGCAGGGACGCTCGCTGGAGGAGGACCTCGCGCTCCGCGACTTCACCGTCAACGCGATCGCGGAGCCGATCGGCGGCGGAGATCTGATCGACCCGCTCGGCGGCGCCCGCGACCTGCGAGCGGGCACCCTGCGCCCGGCGGGCCCGCGGGCGTTCGAGCGCGACCCGCTGAGGGTGCTGCGCCTTGTACGGGTCGCGATCGAGATGGGCCTTGAGCCGGACGAGCAGGCCGCTGAGGGCGCGGACGCAGCGCTCCGGCGCTGAGCGGGGTCTCCGCCGAGCGGGTGTTCGGCGAGCTGCGAAGGATCGTCGCCGCCGACGACGCGAGAGGGGGACTGGAGATGATGGCGGCCCTGGGAGCGAGCGCGGTCGTGCTGCCCGAGCTCGAGGCGCTCCGGGGAGTCCAGCAGAACCGCTTCCACGATCTCGACGTCCACGACCACACGCTCGCCGTGCTCGACGGACGATCGACCTCAGGACGTGCGCCGGGACCCTACGCGGCGCAGCTGATCGCGGTGATGGGTGATCATCGCCCCGCGGTGCGGTCGCTTCTCGCCGAGCCGCTCGCGGACGAGATGAGCAGGGGGGAGGCGCTTCGCTGGGGCGCACTTCTTCACGACGCAGCCAAGCCGCTGACGCGCGCGGTCACCGCGGACGGGGCTCACGTGACGTTCATGGGCCACGACGTGCGCGGCGCCGAGCTCGCACGCGAGGTGCTTGGACGGCTGCGCGCGAGCGAGCGCCTGCGCGCGCATGTCGCCGGGCTCGCCCGCAACCACCTTCGCCTCGGCTTCCTGGTCCACGAGCCGCAGCCCCTGGAGCGCCGCACCGTCTACCGCTACATGACGACCTGCTCGCCGGTGGAGGTCGACGTGACGCTGCTCTCGATCGCCGACCGGCTCGCGACGCGAGGCGAGTCAGGCGGAGCAGTCGATCGGCGCGCACCTGGAGCTGGCGCGAGGCGTCCTCGCCGACGCGCTCGCCTGGCGCGAGGCGGGCACCCCCCAGCCGCTGGTCCGCGGCGACGCGCTCGCGGCGGAGCTCGGCATCGAGGAGGGGCCGCGCCTCGGCCGGCTGCTGGGCGCGCTCGCTGAGGCGCGCTACGCCGGGGAGATCAGCGACCGCGAGCAGGCGATAGACCGCGCGCGCGAACTGCTGCAGACCATCTAGGCTTTGCGCGATGGCCGATCCGGACTGCATCTTCTGCAAAATCCTCGCGGGCGAGATCCCCGCGATCATCGTCGATGAAGACGAGCGCACGATCGCGTTCATGGACATCGCCCCCGCGACGCGCGGGCATGCGCTCGTGATTCCCGCGCGAGCATGCGGTGGATCTGCTCACCGTCGGCCCCGAGGACCTCGCTGCGGTGACTGCCGGCGCGCGCCGGCTTGCGGCACGTGCCGTGGAGCGCCTCGGCGCCGACGGCGTCAATCTGCTCAACTCGTGCGGCCCGGCCGCGTGGCAGACGGTGTTCCATTTCCACGTCCACGTGATCCCGCGATACCGCGGCGATCCGCTGCGGCTCCCGTGGATTCCCGCAGCGGGCGACATGCAGGACATCGCCCGCGCTGGGCAGGAACTCTCTGGAAAGTAGAGAAATGACGCTATTGCTGCGAGGATCGCTCGCGGGAACCGACCCCCGACCGCTACATCCGGCGTTCAGCCGTGTTGAATTGCACATATGAGACGAACACACCTAGCCGTATTCACGACTTTCGCACTCGCCCTGGGACTCCCGGCGAGCGCTCCCGCCACGCTCGCCGAAGTCGGCGTGATCGGCAATACCAGCCCGGTGACCGCCGCCAGCTGCCCCGGGCACGCCGTGCCTTGCCGTCAGCCGCACGACCGGCTTCCAGGTCAAGGTCGGTAGCGCCCATAACAGCCCCATGACGATCCCGCACTCCGGTGCGCTCGTCGCGTGGACGATCTCGCTGGGCAAGCCGAACGCGACGCAGATCAAGTTCTTCAACGCCAACGAGGGTGGCCCCGCCGAAGCCGGTGTCGCAGTCCTGCGCGCGGTGACCTCCAAGAAGGCGAAACTGACCTACAAGCTGATCGCGCAGAGCCCGATGGTCAAACTCGAACGGTGGTTCGGGACGACCGCGGAGTTCCCGCTCGAAACCGCGCTGCAGACCAAGAAAGGCGACATCGTCGCCCTCACCGTGCCGACCTGGGCTCCCGCGCTCGCGCTGGGCTTCGGGAACGATACCTCCTGGCGCGCCAGCCGCCAGAAGGCTCAGTGCACGAGCACGAGCGCGCAGACGACCGACACTGTCATCGGCTCCAGCATGCAGTACTTCTGCCTCTACCAGACCGCGCGCCTGACCTACAGCGCGACGGTCATCTCGACTCCGTAGCAGCCTGAGCGACGGCCGGCGGGCATTGCCCGCCGGCCGCGTCCGGCTTCTCAGGGCGCCACGGGCCAGGCGCACGATGGATCGCGGCTGAGGGCCGCGTTGACAGGCCGCCTCGGCCCAGAACTTGTGACCGCTCGAGGCCCGTGGGCAGCGGGCGCTCACGCGTCGATGCTAGGGGGCGCTTGCGCCGCCCGTGGCGCCGCCGGTGCCTTCTTCTTTGGCGGCGGGTTTTTCGGTTTCGGCCGAGGCCCCGCCGGAGGCGCCGGATTCGCTGCTTTTTTCGCTCGAGCCGGATTCGCTGCTTTTTTCGCCGGAGCTTTCTTCGCCGCCCGAGGAGGAGGGTTCGCCCGTCGTCGTCGTTTTGCTCGTCGAGGTTGTCGAGGTCGAGGTCGTCGAGATGGCGGCCTTTTCGGCGCTCGTGTCGGCGGGCGGGACGATGTTCGGCGTGCTCTTCGGCACCGATTCCGAGATGCTGCTTCCGCCGCAGGCCTGAACGCTCACAGCTCCGGCGAGAAGGACGCACGCGCAGATCGCGATCCGGACGCTCACGCGACGGCGGCCGCGAACGGGGTGCTGGGGGCTGACGGTGGCGCTCACGAACTCGCTGCCTCGCGTAGAGGCGGCCTCACTGCGCCTTCGTGGGGGCGCTGAGCGGTCCCATGCGCCGCTCGCACGTCGGGCATTCGTTCAGGTCCTTCTGCGCCATCTGGTCGCACCACGGGCACACTCGCAGGTTCTCGACCGCCCACGGCAGGTTCGACGCCGACGGCGCCAGCGGCAGGACCTTTCCGGATATTTCGAGTGTCTCACCTGAGTCGCGGTCGCGGTAGATCTCGCCGGGCTCTGCCTCGCAGGATGATCTCGCGGCCGTTCGACGGGTTGCGAAGGCGGTAACGCTGTTTGCTGTCCACACGCGGCACTTTACCGGAGCGGGTGGGCGTCCGATCCGCTGCGGCCGAGCACCGTCCCCTGGAGGTCGCCGGGAGCGGGGTGCCCGGCTATGGCGTGCCGTCGGATCGCCCGCCCGTTCGGATAGAGTTCGGCGCCGCTATGGCCTCCGATATGCAGCAAACGACGTCCGTCCGCACCCGCCGCGCCCGCATCCGCGCGGCCGGCGCCCGCGCGGGCGCCGCCGCGGCCATGGCCGCCGTTGCGATCGTGGCCTCCGGATGCGCCGTGAAGGGCAGCGGACAACGCGAACCTGATCATCGGCAAGCAGCAGTTCGTGTCCAAGTGCGGCTCCTGCCACACGCTCGCCAGGGCCAACACGAAGGGCATCGTCGGCCCAACCTCGACCAGGCGTTCCGCGCCAGCGTCGATGAAGGCCTCGGCAGGGCGTCCGTGCGCGGCGTCGTGGAATGGCAGGTCAAAATCCCGAACCCGCAGGGCGCGATGCCGAAGGACCTCGCCAAGGGCGCGCAGCTGAGGGACATCGCTGCCTACGTAGCCGCCTCCGTGGCGCGCACCGGCTCGGACACCGGCCTGCTCGCCACCGCGGTGGAAGCGCCGGGATCCGGAAAGCCGGCCGTCGCGAAGGGCGGGAAGCTCGAAATCCCCGCCAGCCCGACCGGCCAGCTCGCATACGTATCCTCCACCGCGCAGAGCCAAATCCGGTGCCCTCACCATCACGATGCCCAACCAGTCCGGCGTCTCGCACAACATCGCCGTCGAAGCGGGCAAGGGCGGGGCCAGCGGCAGCGGCTCCGTGATCGGCGCGAGCCCCTACGTCTCCAAGGGCTCGGTGGCCGTCACCGTCACCCTGAAACCTGGCACCTACACCTACTTCTGCCAGGCTCCGGGCCACCGCGCGGCCGGAATGTTCGGCACGCTTACCGTCAAGTAGCGCCCGGCGCGGCGCACAAGCGCCGCGCGCCGCCAACGGCGGCCCGGCGTGAGGCGGCCCCACGCTCCTCTCCGCTGCGCGAGACCCGCAGGCCGGCGCGTGGCACGTTCCCTGGCCGCGCCGCTTCAGACGGGCAACTGGCACGCGCGCAGTGAGCTCGCCGGCGTGCCTGAATGGCCCGGCGGCGGGGCTCCCGCGAGGACCGACGCAATGATCCGCGCTCACCGCGCTCGCGGCCCGTGTGCCCTCAGAAGATCGCGCGGCCGAGCAGCACGAGCCCCACGATCACCGCGATCACCGCGATCGCGCGCAGCAGGAACTGAAATGCCTCGTCCTCGGAGCGCAGGGGGTTCAGCATCGGCAGGGGCCCCGCTCTGCGGGCACGCTTGGGCTTTGATTCGCCGCGGCACGCCGGCGGCGCGCCTAGAGGATGTAGACGGATACGTAGACGATGATCCACATGACGTCGACGAAATGCCAGTAGACGCCGGGGACCTCCAGGCCCTGGTGATGCTCGGCTGAGAAATGGCCCCTGAAGGACCTGATCGTGACGATCAGGAGCAGCACCAGCCCGATGAAGACGTGTGCGCCGTGGAGCCCCGTGAGCGCGTAGAAGATCGATTGCTGGGCGGCGTCCTGGGGCGCGAAGCCGATGTTCGCGTACTCGTTGATCTGGATGAAGAGGAACGTGCAGCCGAGCAGGAACGTCGCGACCATGCCGGCCTTCAGGCCGAAGCGGTTGCCCTTCCTGATCGAGACCTCCGCCATGTGCAGCGTGAACGAGGAGGACACCAGGATCAGGGTGTTGACGAGCGCGACGGCGACGGGCAGTGTCGTGCCGGTCGCCGGCCACGGGTTGCCTTGGGCGACGCGGATGAAGAAGTAGGCCGTGAAGAAGGCCCCGAAGACCATGATCTCCGAGATGATGAAAAGGAGCATTCCGAGCAGCGGCGCCTCGACGCGCGAGCTTTTGTTGGCCGCCGGCGGGCCGTGATGATCGTGCTCGCCGTGTACGGCTCCGTGGGCGATGCTGGCGGCCTCCATACCGGCGCTCTCCTAGGACGCCTGGGCGGCGGTCGGGGTCGCGGCGGGGTCTACGACTACGTGCTCGACGGGCACCACGGTCGCCCCGCTTGACGCGCCCGATCAGGTTGGCGCGCAGCCATCCCGAGCGCTCGTTCGGGAGCGTGGAGATCACGATGTCGTTCACCTTGAAGAG
Organism: uncultured Solirubrobacteraceae bacterium; assembly: GCA_963826345.1. Taxonomy (GTDB): domain Bacteria; phylum Actinomycetota; class Thermoleophilia; order Solirubrobacterales; family Solirubrobacteraceae; genus Palsa-744. The sequence goes on along the minus strand of CAWGWU010000009.1, from coordinate 216,272 downwards.
CTCGAGCGAATTCATCGTTGCCGTGTACGGGTCCGGGTCCCCGATCATGCCGGAGCTGAGGAGGCCGGCGGCACGCAGGCGGTCGAGCTCGGCGGCGAGGCGCTCGCGGGCCTCGCGCGGCGCGTGCCCACCGCCGTCGGCCTGCGGGACGACCGCGACGAACAGGTGCGGCTTGCCGTCGGCAGCCTTGGCCTTCAGGTGCTCGATCAGCTCGTCACCGGAGGAGGTCTGGTTCGCGACGACGAGGGTCACGAGATAGGGCTTGTCGCCGTGCTCGAGGTCGACGATGACGTGCTCGACCGGCAGGCCGGTCGCGTTCGCGATCCGCTCGATGAGATCGCGCCGCAGCCAGCCCGAGTGGGTGGCGGGGTGTGTGGAGACGATGATCTCGGACGGGCGCCGCTCGGCGACCGCGTCCATCGTCGCGAGGAACGGGTCTTCGTCGCCGACCTCGCCGGTCGCCACGATGCCCTCCGAGCCCACCGCGGAGAGCGCGAGGTCGACCCTGACCTGGGCGGAGTCGCGCACGACCTCGTCGTAGATCACGTAGCCGTCGGACGGCTTGCTCTGCGGGACGACGAGGCGGAACGTCGCGTCGGCCGATGCGCGGGCGCGCATCGCGTCGAGAAGCTCTCTCCCGAAGAGCGTCCTGTTGGCGACGACGAGAATCTCCCTCATCGGGCTTGCCTCCTGGTCATTGGCTCGGTGCTCTCACGGCGCCGGCTGCCGCCGGCGTCGGGGTGGGGGCGAAGATGCCGTGGACCGCGCCGGGCACCCCGTACTCGTACGGGCCGCCGACGACGGTCGGCAGGCGGTCGAAGTTGAAGACCGGCGGGGGCGAGGACACGGCCCACTCGAGCGTCATGCCGCGCCACGGGTTGGCGGGTGCCTTCGGCCCTCCGCGCCAGCTCGTGACCATGTTGTAGAGGAACACGAGCGTGCTGAGCCCGAGCGCGAAGCTCGCGATCGAGATGAAGAGATTCAGGTCGGCGAACTGAGCCGCGTAGGTCGAGACGCGGCGGGGCATTCCCTGAAGACCGAGGATGTGCATCGGCCCGAACGTCAGGTTGACGAACAGGAACGTCGCCCAGAAGTGCCATTTGCCCAGGCGCTCGTCGTACATGCGGCCCGTCATCTTCGGGAACCAGTAGTAGACGCCGCCGTAGATGGTCATCAGCGAGCCGCCGAACAGGACGTAGTGGATGTGCGCGACGATGAAGTAGCTCGCGCTGACGTGGATGTCGAACGGCACCATCGCGAGCATCACGCCCGAGATCCCGCCGAGCGTGAACGTCGTCAGGAAGCCGAGCGCGAACAGCATCGGCGTATCGAGGTGCAGGACCCCTCGCCAGAGCGTCGCCAGCCAGGAGAAGATCTTGATCCCCGTCGGGACGGCGATGATCGCGGTCGTGATCGCCATCGGGATGCGGATCCAGGCGGCCATCCCGGACGTGAACATGTGATGCGCCCAGACCGTGAAGCCGAGGGCGACGATCGCGAGCAGCGAGAAGGCCATCATGCGGTAGCCGAAGATCGGCTTGCGCGCCTTCACGGCGATGATTTCGCTGACGATCCCGAACCCCGGCAGCATCATGATGTAGACGGCCGGGTGCGAGTAGAACCAGAAGACGTGCTGATACATGAGCACGTCGCCGCCCTTCGCGGCGTTGAAGAAATTGAAGCCCAGCGCGCGGTCAAGGATGATGAAGAACTGCGACGCGGCGATGAAAGGCGTCGCGATCACGACGAGCAGGGAGGTCGCGAAGTTCGCCCACACCAGCAGCGGCATCCGGAAGAAGCTCATCCCGGGCGCGCGCATGGTGATGATCGTCACCAGGAAGTTCAGCGCGGTCATGATCGATGAGGCGCCCGCGAACTGGACGGCCATCGAGAAGAACGATTGCCCGAGTGGCGCGTGACCGAGAGAGGCGCGTAGGCGGTCCACCCGTCCGCGAAGGCACCGCCGGGGACCAGGAAGCTGGCAGAGCATCATCACGCCGGCGACCGGCAGCAGCCAGAAGGAGAGGGCGTTCAGTCGCGGGAACGCCATGTCGGGGGCGCCGATCATGAGCGGGATCACGTAGTTCCCGAGGCCCGCGAACACGGGGATGATGAACAGGAAGATCAGCAGCGACGCGTGGACGGAGAAGAGCCCGTTGTAGGTGTTGCCGTCCACGAAGTGCGAGCCCGGCTGCGCGAGCTGCGCTCGGATCAGCATTGCGATCAGCCCGCCGAGCAGCAGGAAGAAGAACGAGCTGACCGATGTACTGGATCCCGATCACCTTGTGGTCGGTGTTGATCCGGAAGTAGTCCTTCCACGTGTAGGCACCGTGGGCCGAGTGGTCCTCGGGACGCGTCGGGCGGCCCGCGGCCCAGTAGAACCAGTAGTCGAAGCCGCCGATCCCGACAAGGAACGCCAGCGGCACGACTATCAGGGCGACCGTCGTGATCGCGTTCGCCGAGATGAAGTGCGTGAAGGTCGCGTGCCCGGTCGACATCCTCACGAGCCACGTGAGGGCGGCGCAGAACACCACCCCGATGACCATCAGGACGGCCGCCCGGTAGAACCCCGGGGCGCGGACCTTGGCCGCCATCAGCTTCTCTCCTCGTTAACGGTCATCAGGCGTCCTCCACATTATCCGGAAGTTCCCGTTGCGGCGGTGCCGGCGGGCGAGCCGCCGGGACCCGCTGCGATCTGCAGCTTGATCCAGGCTTTGAAGGCTTCGGGTGAGACGACGTGGACGGTCGAGCGCATCAGCGCGTGGCCGAGCCCGCACAGCAGGTTGCAGACGACGGGGTAGGTGCCGATGCGGTCGGGCGTGGCGCGGTAGTGCGTCGTGATGCCGGGCACCACGTCCTCCTGCAGGCGGAACGCGGGGATCCAGAATGCGTGGATCACGTCGCGTGAGCTCATGTTGAAGTAGACCGATTCGCCCTTCGGCAGGTACAGCTGAGAGCTGCGCAGCGGCGCGCCTCCGGTGATCGGCCGGCGGGTACTCGTAGGTCCACGCGAACTGCTGTCCGACGACGGCGACCTGGATTTCGCTTGGCCGGTTTCTTCTCGTTGTTGTGCAGGACGACGAACGAGTAGCCGACGAGGCCGAGCAGCACCACCGTCGGGATCGCGGTCCAGAACACCTCCAGGCGGGTGCTGCCGTGGATAGGGGGTCCGTCCATCAGCTCCTGCCCGGGGCGCATGCGGAAGCGCCAGACGGAGTAAAGGATGACGGTTACGACGAGCACGAAGATCGGGATCGACACGATCACCATCACGTGGTAGAGGCGGTCCGTTTCGATCGCCTGCGTCGAGGCGGCTGGCGGGGAACCAGTGGATCACGTAGCTCAGCGCGATGCCGAGTCGCGACCGCGATCAGCGCCGCGACGAACGCCACGATCAACGACCGTTCGATCTTCATGAGCGCTCGTTCCCTCGCGCGGGCGTCTGCGTTGCTGGCGAGATCCTCTCCATGGAAATCGGCATCCTAATGCCTGCGTCCCCGGACCGCATGGACCTTGACGTTACGACCCCGAGGTACTAGATTGATGCAATAGTTGCAAAGGCCTGAAAGCCGTCCTTTCAGCGCAATTGCAATGGACCGGAGAGTCGTCGATGAGGACCCCCAAACCATCGGAGCGGAAGGCCGGGAGGTGCTGATGCAGGTTCGCGAAGGCATGAGTGAGATGGTTCTGACGGTCGGCCCGGGCCACACGCTGAGCGCCGTGGCGCGGCTGATGTCGGAGAGGGCCGTGGGGGCGGCGGTGGTGATGGATCCCGACGGCAACGGGCCCGGGATCATCACCGAGCGCGACATCCTGATCGCCGTCGGCGATGGCCAGGACCCTGCCGTCGAGACGCGTCTCCGAGCACCTCACGCGCGACGTGGTGTACGCCGCAGCCCGACTGGTCACTGGAGGAGGCCGCCGCCGAGATGGTGCGCGGCGGCTTCCGGCATCTGATCGTCCTCGACCACGGAGACACGGTGGGCATCCTGTCGGTCCGCGACGTTGTGCGCTGCTGGACCGAGGACGGAGCGATCTGTCCGGTGCCCGCCAGGGCGGCCGTGGGGTGAGGGGTACCGAGGCACGCTGCGCTTGGGGAGCGCGCGTGCCAATCGGGGACGGCGGCCGGGCGCGGCTGAGGGGCCGCGCCCGGCGCTCGACCTCGCCGGGCAGCCGCGGACTGCCTGGGCAGCTGAATCGCGGCCTGCGGCCGGCGTGAAGGCGCTCAGACGTCGGTCGGGACGTCGAGCGGAAGCTCGTCGATTTCCCGGCGCGTGTCTTTGATCCACTGCGCGATGCAGATGATCAGGATCAGCCCGCCAGCGATCGACAGGATCACGAAGGTGGTCAGCCCGATCACGAGCAGCGTCACGCCCAGCGCCGTGATGATCGGCAGGAGCGAGGGCCCCGGAAGGTGGATCTCCTCGCCGGCGGGCGGAATCTCAGGGTCGAGCGGGCTCACGAGATGTACGCGGCGGCGACGGCCCAGGTGATGCCGAACATGAACAGGATGATGGCTGTCAGGATCAGGCCGGTCCTGATGTTCTTGCGTGCGAGTCGGCGCGTCATCATGGGCAGGCGCGCATTCTACAGATGGGCGTCGGCGACCATGGCGCAGAACAGCAGCGCCAGGTAGGCAAGCGAGTAGAGATACAGGCGCAGCGCCGATGCCCGGTCGGCCCGCCTGTAGAGCACGACGGCGCCCGCGATGAATCCGAGGCCGAGGACGAGCGAGGCAACCAGGTAGATCGCCCCGAACCCGCCCGCGCAGAACGGCAGCTGCGTGACGGCGTACAGGAGGACCGAGTACAGGAGGATCTGGCGACGCGTCTCCTGCTCGCCCCTGACGACAGGGAGCATCGGGACGCCGACCTTGCGGTACTCATCCTGCATCAGCAGCGAGAGTGCCCAGAAGTGCGGCGGCGTCCAGAAGAAGACGATGAAGAACAGGATCACGGCCGTCCCGCTGACCGATCCCGTGACCGCCGCCCAGCCGACGAGCGGCGGCACGGCGCCCGCCGCGCCGCCGATCACGATGTTCTGCGGCGTTCGCCGCTTCAGCCACACCGTGTAGATGAAGACGTAGCCCAGGAAGCCCGAGAACGAGAGCGCGGCCGCGAGCGGGTTGACGGCTATCGAGAGCTCGAGCAGCGACAGCGCGGCAAGGGAGCATCCGAAGATCAGCGCTGCGGTGGGAGAGACGCGCCCAGACGGGATCGGCCTGTTCGCGGTCCGCGTCATCTGAGCGTCGATGTCGCGGTCGAACCAGTGGTTCACAGCGCCGGCGCCGCCCGCGGACAGGTAGCCGCCCAGGCACGTCAGCGCGACCAGCAGCGCAGACGGGTCGCCCGCCACGTACATGGTGGCGATCGTCGTCAGCAGCAGCAGCGACTGGACCTTCGGCTTGGTCAGCTCGAAGTAGTCGCTGATCAGCTGCCGCGTCCTCGGAGCCAGCCCGGCGCGCGCGTCGATCGCGGGCGCCGCGGTGCCCGAGGGGGGCGCCGCGCTCATTACACCCCGACCTGCGTTGCGCCGGCCGGCACGGTCGCCGCGCCGGCAGAGCCGCTCACGGTCGCGCGTCGGTCCACCTCGCGGCGGATGTCCTTCATCGGTTCAGCCGAGCGCACGAGCGGGATCACGTCGAAGTTGTTGACCGGCGGCGGTGAGGGCGTGAACCACTCCAGCGTGTTGCCTTTCCACGGGTCCGGGCCCGCGGCGACGCCGTTCTTCAGGCTGCGCGCGACGTTGATGATCGTCACCAGCACGCCCATCGCCAGGAAGAAGGAGCCGATCGTGGAGATCATGTTGTAGAGCCCGAGGTGTCCGACGTTGTCGTACTCGTAGATCCTTCGCGGCATGCCGTCCAGCCCCATCACGTGCTGGATGAGGAAGGTGGCCAGAAGGCCGAACGCCATCAGGTAGAAGCTGACCCGTCCCATCCCCTCGCTCAGCATACGGCCTGTGATCTTCGGAAACCAGTAGTAGATCGCGCCGAATATCGGCAGCACCGCGCCGCCGATGAGCACGAAATGAAGGTGTGCGACGACGAAGTACGTTTCGTTGACCTGCCAGTCGATCGGGAACGTCGCCAGGAACACCCCGGAGATTCCGCCGATCAGGAACAGGCCGACGCCACCGGCGCAGAAGATCAGCGGTGTCTTGAATTCGACGGTGCCACGCCAGAGGGTGGCTATCCAGTTCAGGATCTTGACTCCCGTCGGCACGGCGATCAGGAACGAGCTGAGCATCACGAAGACGAGGATCACCTCGGGTACCGGCGCGGCGAACATGTGGTGCGCCCACGTCAGGAACCCCAGAAAGGCGATCGCGACCGTGGATGCGGCGATCGCCTTGTAGCCGAAGATCGGCTTGCGCGCGAACACGGGCAGGATCTCGGAGATGATCCCGAACCCCGGCAGGACCATGATGTAGACCTCGGGATGCCCGAAGAACCAGAACAGGTGTTGCCAGAGGATCGCCGACCCGCCGTTCGCGGCATCGAAGAAGTGCGTCCCGAAATGGCGGTCGGTGAGCAGCATCGTGACTGCGGCTGCGACGACGGGCAGCGCGATGATCAGCAGCACCGAGTAGGTCAGGATCGTCCACACGAACAGCGGCAGGCGGCCCCAGCTCATTCCGGGTGCGCGCATGTTCGTGATCGTCGCGTAGAAGTTGATCGCGCCGAGCAGTGATGAGACGCCGGTGATGTGGATCAGGTAGATCCATGCGTCCTGGCCGCCGCTGGGTGAGAAGACGGAGTTGGCGAGCGGCACGACGCTCGTCCATCCGGCTTCGGGCGGGTTCCAGAACAGTGATGCGTAGAAGACGACGCCGCCGAACAGCAGCAGCCAGAACGACAGCGCATTCAGACGCGGGAACGCCATGTCGCGGGCGCCGATCATCAGCGGCAGGAAGTAGTTGGCGAGCCCCGCCATCATCGGCACGACGAACAGGAACACCATCGTCGTCCCGTGCATCGTGAAGAGCTGGTTGTAGACCTGCGGAGTGACCAGTGTGTTGTTCGGAACGCCGAGCTGCAGGCGTATCAGCAGCGCCTCGATGCCGCCGAGGCAGAAGAACACCATCGTCGTGACCATGTACATGATCCCGATCCGCTTGTGATCGGTGGTTGTGATCCAGCTCGTCCAGCCGCGCTGCTCACGCTCCGCGTGGTGCGCGCTTACCTGGGGGATCGGGGCTACGTAAGTGGCCATTTCGTGCGCGACTCTCCTCGACGTCCTAGGGGTTTTCGACCTGTCCGGCGCCGGTCGCGCTGCTCAGTTTGGCGCGTGAGGCCTGTGCTGCCGTGTTCGCTTCAGCGATCAGCGTCTTCTGCCGGCTCAGCCATTCTTCGAACTGCACGGGCGGAACCGCCCTGACGGTCGCCACCATGCGGGCGTGCTGGCGACCGCACAGGAACGCGCACTGGCCCTTGTAGATGCCGGGTTTGCTGATCTTGAACCAGGTGTAGTTGTGGTATCCGGGCACGGCCTGGAACTTGCCGCCGAGTTCCGGGATCCACCAGGCGTGAACAACGTCGGAGGAGACGATGTTGAGCGACACGGTCGTTTCGGTCGGAACGACCATTTCCTGGTAGGAGTAAGGGGTGCCGAGCCCGTCGCGTTCGGTCGCACCGGGGTACAGGAACTGCCATATGTACTGGCGGCCGATGACCGTGATGTTGAGCGCCTTGCCGTTCGGCGGGAGCTTGCGGGTCGCGCTGGCGTAGATCGGTTCGTCGATCGAGGAGAGGTTCGCTCCGGCGGCGTTTGAGTTCGGCGGGTTCTGGATCGCGCCGAGCTTCGCGAACGTGACGGCGGCGAGGGCCACGAGGATCAGGGCGGCCGCTACGGTCCAGCCGGTCTCCAGCCGTGTGTTGCCGCGGATCTGGGCCGGGACCGCTCCCTTTTTCTTGCGGAACTTGATCAGCGCGTAGATGAGCGCGCCCTCGACCAGCACGAAGATCACCGCTGCGATCGCGAGCGTGATCTTGAAGCAGGCTGCTGATTTCGTTCGCGTTCGGCGACCCGCCGGACTCCGGCGCGAAGAAACCAAGCGTTGAGGGGAGCAGATGGCCCACGGCGGCGCGGATTCTATTCAGGCGGCGACGGTAAGGGCTTGATGACGTTTGCCACTTGGCTTCTAGCTGCCCGAAAAGTTGGTCTTGCGCTTCTGCGCGAAGGCCAGCGCACCCTCGACGAAGTCGTCGCTGGAGGACATCTCGCGCTGGATCTGCGCCTCGAGCTCGAGTTGCTCGTGCATCCGGGAGTACTGCCAGTTGTTGAGCTGGCGCTTGGTCCCGGCGTAGGAGAGGGTCGGCCCGGACGCGAGCCGCGCGGCGAGCGCGGCCGTCTCCGCAGCCAGATCCTCGTCCGGCACGACGCGGTTGATCAGTCCCCACTCCAGGGCCTTGGGCGCCGGCAGCCTTTCACCGAGCATCGCGAGCTCGGTGGCGCGCGCGATACCGATGCGGCTCGGTATGAACAGGGAGGATCCGCCGTCGGGAACCAGTCCGATGTTCACGAACGCGAGCAGGAAATAGGCGCTCTCGGCAGCGATGATCAGGTCGCTGCAGATCGCCAGCGAGCACCCGATGCCCACGGCGGCGCCCGTTGACCGAGGCGATCACCGGCTTGGGCATCTCGCGAATCGCGATCATGATCGGGTGGTAGCGCGAGGTGAGGGTCTTGTAGACGTCGGGGCGCCCCTCGGGCGTGACGTCGCCGCCGCTGAAGTCCTTCAGGTCCGCGCCGGATGAGAATCCGCGCCCGGAGCCCGTGATCACGACGGCTCGCACCTCCTCGTCGCTCTCGACCGCGCGGATCGCCGCGAGGAGGTCGACGCCGAACTGCGCGTTCCACGCGTTCATCGTCTCCGGGCGGTTCAGTTCAACTGTCGCGGCGCCCTCGTGGAGGGTGACGTTGACGGTCTCAAGCTCGATAGATGCTGCGCTCATGGTGCTCCTCTCATCGTGCGCTCACGCCCGCTCGGGGTCGCTGTCGAGGTCGGGCCCCGCGGCGGGGCGAGTTGATCCTATGGTGTAGAGCATGAGACGACCTGTGATCGGGGTGTGCACGGCCCTCGAGCGGGCTCGGTGGAGCGTGTGGGACCAGCCCGCGGCACTGCTGCCGTTCAACTACATCACGGCCCTTTCGCGCGCCGGCGCGCTTGCGGTGATGCTCCCGCCCGACCGGCTGCTGGTGGAGGAACCGCGGCCAGGCGCTCGATCTCATCGACGGGCTCGTGCTCGCGGGGGGAGCGGACATCGACCCCGGCTCCTATGGCGAGCTCGCCCACCCGGAGACCGTCGACGTGGTGCCCGAGCGGGACGCCGCTGAGATCGCGCTCACGCGCGCGGCGATCGAGCGGGACCTGCCGCTGCTCGGGATCTGCCGGGGGATGCAGCTGATCAACGTCGCGTGCGGCGGCACGCTGGTCCAGCACCTACCCGATGCGGTCGGCCACGAACAGCACCGCCGCGTGATCGGCTCGTTCGACGGCTCCGACCACGACGTCAGCCTGGCCGAGGGATCCCTCGCGGCCGCCGCCGCGGGCGAGGAGACCCACGTCAGCATGTCCCATCACCATCAGGCGGTCGACAGGCTCGGGGAGGGGCTGATCGCGTCCGGCACCTCCGAGTACGACCACTTCCCCGAGGCGATCGAGATGCCCGGCCGGCGGTTCGTGCTGGGCGTCCAGTGGCATCCCGAGGCCGACGAGAGCAGCCGGGTCATCCAGGCGTTCGTGGACGCCGCGTCGCGCGCCGCTGCGGCGCCCGCCGGCCCCTAGGTCCCACGACCGCTCCGGCCGCGTACATATACTCACCGGCCAGTGCGGCTGTCCAGGGCGATCAGAGCAACCGCCTGGGCGATGGTCGCGGCGGGAATCGCAGCGCCGATCGTCCGCAAGCGCGTCAGCGCGCCGCCGCTGCTCGTGCAGACCGTCGCGTTCGCCGCCCCGGTCGGACTCTCGATTGCGATTAGGCGCTCGCGCACCCGCGACGTGGCGATCTGCTCGCTTCAGATGTGGGCCTACCTGGCGGCCTACAAGATGCCCCACGACGATCCTGACGCCCAGGAGCAGCGGGTCCATGTCCGCTATCCGATCACCGTCGACCGCCTGATCGGGCTCGGCGAGCTGCCGACGGTGCGCCTGCAGCGCTCGCTCGCCCGGATCGGGCCGCAGGGCGCCGAGTGGAGGGCGCTCGACCGCGTGCTCGTCTGGGCTCACTGGAGCTGGTTCCTGATCCCGCACGGCACGTTGCTCTACGTGCTCGCGCGGCGGCCGTCGGGGTTCACGCAGGCGGCCGTTCTCACCTACGCCGTGTTCGACATCGGGGCCGGCGTCTACTGGCTCGCGCCGACCGCACCGCCGTGGTACGCGGCCTCGGAGGCGAGCGCCGTGATGCATGAGCCGCTGCAGGTGCGGCGGATGATGGTCGAGTACGGCGAGTTCTTCTGGCGTGACGGCTGGGGCTCGCTCTACAGTGTCCTCGGAGGCAACCCACTGGCCGCGATGCCGTCCCTGCACTTCGCCACATCCGTGATGGCCGCTCTCCTTCTCGAGGAGGTTGGGCCGCTCTCCGGCGCCGTCGGCTTCACGTACGCCGCGACGCTGGGTTTCGCCCTCGTCTACCTCGGGGAGCACTATGTTGTGGATCTGATCGCCGGGGCGGCGTTGACTGGTGTCGTCTGGCGGCTCGGGCCGCGAGCCGCGCCGCTGCTGAAGCGCATCGCGTCGGGGATCGGGTCTCTGGAGGAGATCGCACACGGGACGACATGAGCGGGGGAGCGAGCGCAGACCAGATGACTGTGCGCGAAGAGGCCGACCGACAGGCCGAACACGATGAGTTAGCGGCAACCGCCGTCGTCGACAGCCTGGGCGCCGCCGACGAGGACATGCCGCGCGTCCGTTTCGGGCGCCGCGAGCTGATCACGTCAGTGCTGTTCGTCGTCTCCTGCGTCGCGTTCCTCTACATCGCCCTGCCGAAGCTCGCCGGGTTCGGGACCGCCGTCCACCGCATCGAAGGCGGCGACAGCTGGTGGATCGCGGTCGGCATCGTGCTCGAGGTGTGCTCGTTCGCTGGCTACGTCGTGCTGTTCCGCTCCGTGTTCGGCTCGGTCTCCACGCGCATCGGCTGGCCGGAGAGCTACGAGATCACGATGGCGGGTGTCGTCGCCACCCGGCTCTTCGCGACCGCCGGCGCCGGGGGGATCGCGCTCACGGTGTGGGCGCTGCGGCGGTCGGGGATGGGCCCGAGGACCGTCGCGTGCCGGATGTTCGCGTTCCTGGTGCTCCTGTACTTCGTCTACGCCGCGTCGCTGCTGATCGACGGCGTCGGTCTGGCCAGCGGACTGTTCCCCGGCGGGGGGTCGTTCGCGTTGACCGTCGTTCCCGCGATCGTCGCGGTGATCCTGTTCGCGACCGCTGTCGCGATGTCGCTGCTCCCCGGGGACATCGAGCGGCGCCTGTCGCGCTCGGCGTCCGGGTCCAGCCGCATGGCGCCGTGGATCGCCAGGGGCGTCGCGGTGCCCGCGCTCGCAGCGACCGGGGTGCGCACCGCGATCGGGCTCGTGCGCGAGCGCGACCCCGGCCTGCTCGGGGCGGTCGCCTGGTGGGGATTTGACATCTCGGTGCTGTGGGCGATGTTCCACGCGTTCGGCACGCCGCCGCCGTTCACCGTGATCTGGATGGCGTACTTCATCGGGACCCTCGGCAACCTGCTGCCCCTTCCGGGCGGCCTGGGCGGCGTCGAGGGCGGCATGATCGGCGCGCTCGTGGCGTTCGGCGTGGAATTCAACCTCGCGGTCGTCGCGGTGCTCGCCTACCGCGGGATCTCCTTCTGGCTTCCCTCGATACCGGGGGCGATCGCCTATCTGCAGCTGCGCAGGACCGTCGCGCGCTGGAAGGCCGAGGACGTCGGTCCCGTGGCCGTCGGAGCCATTGCTGCTCAAACGGCAACGGCCGGAGTGCTGCCGGGCTCCTGACCTGCGAACTAGCCGCTGACGCTGCGCCCTTCGATTGGCCAGGCGCCCGACCCGTCAAGGATCAGCACGAGCTACTCGAGCGCCGGAACCTCACGATGAGGATGGGTATGCGCCGCGTCACGCGACTGACGAACGGCTTCAGCAAGAAGCTCTACAACCACATGGCGCGATCGCGTTGCATTATTCCTCCAGTACAAGTTCGCAGGGCGCACAAGACGCTCGCGAACCGCTACCCGCGGACACCTGCGATAGCCGCGGAGATCGCCGATCAGCTCTGGTCGATGAGGAGATCGCGGCGCTGATCGGCTGGCAGCTCCCCGCCGGGTTCAATGACCGCGGGCCTGGATGCCCTTGCGGAGCGCCCACAGCCCTGCGAGCACGAAGAGCACAGCGATCGGGATGCGCGATGCTTCACCTGCAGATGCTCCCGACCCATACGCGCCGCTTCCGTTGCGCGCCGGCCCAGCGGTGAGGCTGCCGATGAGGAGGGCGAGGCCGATGACGATGCCAACCGCTCCGAAGACGAGATTGCGCATACGCTCCCATCGGAGGCAAGCGGCCAGTCCTTTAGGCCCCGTGGCAGCCGCCACCTCAAGCTGGCACACCACCCCTTGCGGTGGTACACTATACAAAGTGAAGTGACCCCTTCGGTGGGTCGCCCCGAGCAAGAATGGAGCAGGGATGAGCGACGTCGAGAACGTGATCATCGTCGGCAGCGGCCCGGCCGGCTACACGGCGGCCCTCTACACGGCACGCGCGAACCTGAATCCGCTCGTCATCGAGGGCTTCGCGTGGGGCGGCCTGCTCCAGCAGACCACCGACGTCGAGAACTACCCCGGCTTTCCCGAGGGGATCATGGGCCCGGAGATGATGCAGCGCTTCCGCGATCAGGCCGAGCGCTTCGGCGCGCGACTGCTGACCGAGCAGGTCGACCGCGTCGAGCTCTCCAGCGAGGTCGGTGGGATCCACTCGGTGTGGGCCGCCGACAAGGAGTACCGCGCGCGCACAGTCGTGCTGTCGATGGGAGCCGAGCACAAGAAGCTCGGGGTCAGCGGCGAGGAGGAGCTCTCAGGTCGCGGCGTCAGCTACTGCGCCACCTGCGACGCGGCGTTCTTCCGCGACGTCCCCACGATCATCGTCGGCGGAGGCGACTCCGCGATGGAGGAGGCGATCTTCCTCTCGAAGTTCGCATCGAAGGTGATCGTTGTGCACCGCCGCGACGAGTTCCGCGCCTCAAAGATCATGCTCGAGCGTGCGAGAGAGCAGTCGAACATCGAATTCCTGACCCCGTACGTGGTGCAGGAGCTCGTCGCGGGCGAGAACGGCGCGCTCGGCCACGCGCGCCTGGAGAACACCGAGACCGGTGAGGTCAAGCGAGCTCGTCGATATCCGGCACCTTCATCGCTGTCGGGCATGAGCCTCAGTCAGGGCTCGTCGACGGCCAGGTCGACGTCGACGAGAACGGCTATGTCAGCACCCAGGGGCGCTCGACCCGCACCAACCGCCCCGGCGTGTTCGCGGCGGGAGACCTCGTCGACCACACCTACCGCCAGGCGATCACCGCCGCAGCATCCGGATGCCAGGCGGCCCTGGACGCCGAGTGGTACCTGCGCGACACGCCCGGCGTGCCGACGCCCGAGGGCATGCCGCTGGGCGACCCGGCCGAAGCGCAGTGGGCGCCGGCCGCCGACGCAGCTAGCTGAGCGCGCCCTCGAGCTCGAGCAGCCACCGCTTGCGCTCCAGTCCTCCGCCGTAGCCGCCGATCGCGCCGCCCGCGCGAAGCACGCGGTGGCACGGGATCACGATCGGGATCGGGTTCGAACCGAGCGCGTTGCCCGCGGCGCGCGAGCCGCGGGGGCTGCCAGCCTCCGCGGCGACCTCGCCGTAGCTCAGGTGGCCGCCATAGGGGATCTCGCGGGTGACGTGCAGGACGCGCCGCCCGAACGGCCCGATCAGCGACCAGTCCAGGTCGACCGAGAACTCGCGCCGGCGCCCTGAGAAGTAGTCGTCGAGCTCCCGGCGCACCTCGTCCAGCGCGTCGGGAGCCTGCACGATCCGCGGCGAGATCCGGCTCGCGAGGACGTCGAGCACCGACTCCATGGGCTCCTCTGGGAACGCGAGGCGCACCAGTCCGCGGCCGGTGCTCGCCGCCAGCATCTCGCCGAACGGAGAGTCGACCGGCGCGTACACGACGTCCGCCAGGCCCTCGCTCGCGGCGCGCCCCGACAGGCGCTCGGCGGCGATCTCGTGCGCGCGCGTCGGCCTCCTTGTCACCGCCCGTCTCGCTCCTGAGCCTGCGGGCGATCAGCTCCTCGTCCTCGGCCGGATCGCTGCTCATGCCGTCACCACCTTTCTCAACTTCGATAGTCCCTCGTGGAGCGATCGGCGCGCCGCGTCCTCCGAGCAGCCGATCGCCTCCGCGATGTCTCGATGCGCAAGGTCGCCGACGCAGCGCAGGACGACCGCCATGCGCTGCCTGTCGGGCAGCTCCTGCACCGCGGCCCAGAGCGCGTCGTCGGGCTCGGCTGCCGGGTCGCTGCGTCGCTCGTCGATCACCGCCGGCTCGGCCACCGGCAGCGCCCTGCGCGCTGCGGGCCCGGTGGGCGTCGATCGCCTTGCGGGCCGCGATCGTCAGCACCCATGCCCTCAGGTTCGAGCCGTCCCGGAGCTTCGGGTAGGCGCGCAGAGCGGCGATGAACGTCTCCTGGAAGCAGTCGTCCGCCTCGACCGGGCCGACGGACGCCGCGAGGAACCGCCAGACCTCCTCGGCGGTTGGCGTCCAGGAACAGCTGGAAGGGGGGAGGGCCGGCGCCGGCGGTCTGGCTCACGTTGATTGAACGGCCGGGGCGCCCGAAATGTGAGGTGCCTACCCGCCGTGCTCGAAGAACCCGGCCCCTGTGAGGCGCCCGAGCCGGCCCGCCTCGGCGAGTCTGCGCAGGGCCGGCGCCGCGCGGTATCGCTCCTCGCGGTACTCGTCGCTGAGGCCGTCGAGAACCGCGAGCACGTGGTCGATGCCGATCTCGTCCGCCCACTCGAGGGGCCCCCGCGGGTGGCTGAGCCCGAGCACCATGCCGAGGTCGATGTCGCTCGCGCTGCCGACACCTTCGCCGAGCGAGAACGCCGCACTCGTTGACCAGCTGGCAGACGATGCGCCCGAGCACGAGGCCGGGGGCGTCGCTCGACCCAGACGACGTGCTTGCCGAGCGCGTTGAAGAAGCGCTCCGCCCGGCCCGCGGCGACCGCCGACGCCTCGCGGCCGCGCGTGAGCTCCACCAGCGTCGCGCCCTCCAGTGGCGCGAGGGCGTGGAACCCGACCGCGCTCGCGCTTTCGTCAAGCCTGGCGAGCGAGGCCCTCGCGCAGAGGATCAGGCGGGCGCCGCCGTCGTGGCCCTGCACGCCCGCGCCGGGGTCCTCGCCGCCGGGCGGCTCCAGCGTGCAGTCGATCGCGAGCGCCGGAAGCACCCCGCCGCTCGGCTCGTGTGGAGCCCTGACCTCGTATCCGGCTGCCACGCGCCGCCGCGCGCAGCTGCTCTGGCGAGCGAGCCGGAGCCCGCGATCACGACCACCCCCTCGCCGGGTGTCAGGCTCGGATCCGGCGGCGCCGGGTCATCCGCGCGATGGCGCGCGCGGCCCGTCTCGGCGTCCTGCTCGTAGGTGTAGTAGCCGCGGCCGGTCTTGCGACCGTGGAGTCCCGCCGCCACGTAGCGCGCAGCGATCGGCGACGGCCGCCAGCGTGGCTCGCCAAAGCTCTGCTCGTAGAAGCTCCTGGCGACCTGCAAGCCCGTATCGACGCCGACGAGATCCATCAGCTCGAACGGGCCCATGCGGAAAGCGCCCTCCATGCGGCAGATCCGGTCGATCGTCTCGACATCCGCGATTTGCTCCTGGAGCAGCCGCAGGGCCTCGAGCCCGAACGGGCGGTTGCAGCGGTTCACCAGGAAGCCCGGCCCGTCCGTTGCCCTGATGATGGTCTTGCCCATCGCTTCGCCGGTCACGTCGGCGAGGCTGCAGGGCGCGCTCACCCGACCTGATGCCCGCGACCACCTCGAGCAGCGCCATCAGCGGCGCCGGATTGAAGAAGTGCATGCCGACGACGCGCTCGGGGTGCGTCGCCGCCGCGGCGATCGCGGTCACCAGCAGCGAGGAGGTGTTGCTCGCCAGCACGCAGTCATCCGCGACGATCGTGGAGAGCTGCCCGAACAGCTCGTGCTTGAGCTCCAGGCGCTCGGGGACGGCCTCGATCACGAGCTCGCACGCCTCCAGCGCCTGAAGGTCCGATGCGGGCGATATGCGCTCCATCGCCTCCCGGGCCTGTACGTCGCTGATCCGCGACCGCGTGACTTCACGGGACAGCCCGTCCCTGACCGCCTCGATGCCCTTCTCCAGGGCGGCCGGGAACGGGTCGAAAAGCAGCGTCTGCGCGCCGGAGCGGCAGGCGAGCTGCGCGATGCCGGCACCCATCGTGCCCGCGCCCAGAACCGCTATGAACCTCGCCGGCTCGCGCGCCGCCCCGCTGTCATCGGCCGCCTGCACTCCTGGCATCGCTGCTCAGGAGGGGACGAGAGCGTTGATGCCGGTCATCGCGCGGCCGATGATCAGCTTCTGGATCTGGGAGGTCCCCTCGTAGAGGGTCGTGACCCGCACATCCCGGAAGTAGCGCTCAACGGGGTGGTCGTCCACATAGCCGGCGCCGCCGTGGACCTGGATGGCGGTGTTCGCGCACTCCACCGCGGCCTCCGTGGCGTGGAGCTTGGCGATCGAAGTCTCGGTCGTGTTCGGGCGGCCCTGGTCCTTCAGCCATCCCGCGCGCCACGTGAGCATCCGCGAGGCGTCCGTCTTCAGGACCATGTCGGCGATCATCGCCTGCACGAGCTGGAAGCTCGCGATCGGGCGGCCGAACTGTTCGCGCTCCTTCGCGTATTTCACCGACTCCTCGACGCAGCCCTGGCAGATGCCGACGCACCCGGCCGCAACGGAGTAGCGGCCCGAATCCAGCGACGACATCGCGACCTTGAAGCCGTCGCCGACGCCGCCGAGCATCGCGGCCGCGGGGACCTCGACATCTTCGAGCGCGATCGACGCCGTGTCGGACGCGTGCAGGCCCATCTTGTGCTCGATCGTCGCGGGTTTGTAGCCGGGGTGATCGGTGTCGACCAGGAAGCAGGCGACGCCCTTGTGACCGAGTGACGGGTCGGTCTGGGCGAAGATCAGGGCGACCTTCGCGTAGTTGCCCATCGAGATCCACATCTTGGCCCCGTTGATCACCCAGCCGGAGTCGGTCCTGCGTTGCGCGCGTCTTCTGGTTCGCGGCGTCCGAGCCGGTGTCCGGCTCAGTCAGCCCGAAGCAGCCGAGCCACTCGCCGGAGCACAGCTTGGGGAGGTAGTGCTTCTTCTGCTCCTCGGTTCCCCAGCGCAGGAACGCCGAGCAGACGAGCGAGGTCTGGACGGAGACGACGGTTCGCACCGAGGAGCATCCGCGGCCGATCTCCTCGACGACGAGGCCGTAGCTCAGATAGTCAAGTCCCGCCCCGCCGTATTCCGGCGGCACGATCGCGCCGAGGTAGCCCTGGTCCGCGAGCTTGCGAACGATCTCGAGGTCGAAATGGTGATTGCGCGCGTTTTCGCGCGACTGCACGACGATCTCTTTGTCTGTGAATTCGCGCGCCGTGTCCTTGATCAGGCGCTGCTCGTCGGTCAGGTCGAAGTCCATCGGTCTCCTCTCAGGCTGCGTTGTCGTCTTTCAGCTTCGGCGAGGTCCACGGCGCCTTCACGCGCCGCTCGAGCTCGTCGGCGATGCCCTCGATCGGGATCCGCTCCTGCGACAGGGAGTCCCGGTCGCGCAGCGTAACGGTGCGGTCCTGAAGGCTCTCGTGGTCGATCGTGAGGCAGAACGGCGTGCCGATCTCATCCTGCCGGCGGTAGCGCTTGCCGATCGCGCCGCCTTCGTCGTACTCGACCTGCAGGCGCGCTGCGCAGCTCGGCGTGCACCTCGCGCGCGAGCTCGGGCTGGCCGTCCTTGCCCACGAGCGGCAACACCGCCACCTTCACAGGCGCCAGGCGCGGGTGAAGGCGCAGCACGGTGCGGGTCTCGCCCGACCCGGCTCCCTCACGCTCGACGGTTTCCTCGTCGTAAGCGTCGACGAGGAATGCGAGCGTCGCGCGGTCCGCGCCGGCGGCGGGCTCGATCACGTGCGGCACGTAGCGGGAGCCGGTCGCCTGATCGAAGTACTCGAGCTTCTGGCCGGAGAACTCGGCGTGGCGCGTGAGGTCGAAGTCGCCCCGGTTGGCGATCCCCTCCAGCTCGGACCAGCCGATCGGGAAGAGGTATTCGACGTCGCTGGTCCCCGACGAGTAGTGCGAGAGCTCGTCCGCGTCGTGGGCTCGCAGCCGCAGGTGGTCCGGGCGGATCCCGAGCTCGGTGTACCAGCGCTCGCGCTCGGCGAGCCAGTGCTCGAACCACTTCTGGGCCTCATCCGGAGGCACGAAGAACTCCATCTCCATCTGCTCGAACTCGCGGGTGCGGAAGATGAAGTTCCCGGGCGTGATCTCGTTCCTGAAGGACTTGCCGACCTGGGCGATCCCGAACGGCGGCTTCTTGCGGGAGAACTGCAGGACGTTCTTGAAGTTCACGAAGATCCCCTGCGCGGTCTCGGGCCGCAGGTAGGCGACGGAGCCCGACTCCTTCACCGGGCCGACCGTCGTCTCGAACATGAGATTGAAGTCGCGCGCCTCGGTCAGCGAGCACTCGTCGCTCTCACCGGGGTGCTTTGACGGTTTGCGCCCGCACGGGAGCTCGGCGAGATGGTCGGCGCGGAAGCGCTGGCCGCAGGTGCGGCAGTCGACCAGCGGATCGGTGAAGCCTTCGAGATGGCCAGAGGCCTCCCACACGCGGGGGTGCTGGAGGATCGCCGAGTCGAGGGCGACGATGTCATCGCGTTCCTGGAGCATCGAGCGCCACCACTCGCCCTTGACGTTGCCCTTGAGCAGCACCCCGTAGTGCCCGAAGTCATAGGTCGAGCCGACGCCGCCGTAGATCTCCGAGGACGGGAACACGAACCCCCTGCGCTTGCAGAGCGCGACGATCTTCTCCATCGTCACGACGTCCGGCCTCGCCGGGGACTCCCGGTCAGCCATCGGCGCTCAGCTCCGGCGTGGTTCTGTCGCGGAGACCGCGAGCGGCATCGGGCATCTCAGCCCCGTCGTGTTTGCCCGGCATCGGACGTCCGTAGCGGTACAGGATCTTCCCAATCGTCGCGTGGCCCATAAGGTGCACAGGGCCTTCGCGGTGACCCCTGCGTCGATCATAAGGCTCGCGAACGCAAGGCGGCTTCCGTGGCGCGTCGCTCGCTTCGCCCGGGTCCCGGTCAAGGACCTGGCAGGCTCGCCCGTGGGAGCGTAGGATGCGCCGGCATGCGTCGCGGAGATCTCAGGTTGCTGGGCGCGGGATGCGGGCTGGCGCTCGCGGCCGTGCTCGCGTGCTGTCTCATCGGTGCCGGCGAGGGCGCCCTGTTCCTCGCCCCGGCGATCGTTCTCGCGCTACCGCTCATCGCAGGTCGCTACGTCGGCGCTGAGCGCCTGAGCCGGATCTCGCGGCCACCATCGAGGCCGCGGGAGCGGCCCACGGCGAGCTCGCCACGGCGCCCATTTCTTCTCGCGCCTCCCCGAGGAGGCCTTCTGATCGCCGCATCGCTGGCCGTGCGGCCGCCGCCCGCAGTTCGCTGGGTCCACTGACCGAGAGCGCGCCCCGCGCGCTCCGGACCGACCGCGCCGCATGCAGGCCAGCAGCTGCCTGTCCGGCGTCACTGCGAATCAGGAGGTTCCGAGATGTCGCGCAACAAGCGCATCGCCGTTCTGGCAGGCGCCGTCGTGGTGCTGGTGATCGGATTCGTCATCGCCGGCAAAGGAAGCTCGGTGAAGGCGACGCACACCAGCGGCCACGCCTACATCTACGTCGTCGGCGGCAAGCCGAAGGGGGGAGTGCAGACGATCGTCTACAACCAGGGTGAAGAGGTCCAGTTCACGGTCGTCTCCGATGTCGCGGACGAGATCCACGTCCACGGCTTCAATCTCAAGAAGGACGTCGCAGCGGACGGAAGCGTCACGTTCGCGTTCCCGGCGAGCGACGTGGGGGACCACGTTGTAGAGCTCGAGCATCGCGGCGAGCAGATCGCCAACCTGGAAGTCCGATGAGCGCGCCGACGCCCGCAGGGCGCAGGCTCCTCAACGGACGACACCTTGCCGTGGCCGCGGCCGGCGCGCTCGTGCTCGCGCTCCTCGCGCCGGCTCCCGCACTGGCGCACGGGATCGGCGGCAAGACGGACCTGCCTATACCGCGCTGGCTGTTCGCGTGGACCGCGGCGGTCGTGCTGATCGTGTCCTTTGTCGCGCTCGCGACGATGTGGCCGAAGCCGCGGCTCGAGAACGCCCGCAGCCGGGTGGTGCTGCGCGTGCCTGGGGCACTGGACCCGATCTGCGGCGCGATCGGCACCGCCGTGTTCGCGATCGTCCTGTACGCGGGGTTCGCCGGCGAGCAGGAACTGCCCACCGCGAACCTCACGCCGACGTTCATCTATGTGGTGTTCTGGGTCGGCGTCCCCGTCCTGAGCCTGTTCCTCGGCGACGTCTTCGCGGCGTTCAACCCGTGGCGCCAGACGGCCAGAGCCGCCGGATGGGCTTGGCGAAGGCTCAGCGGGGGGCGACGCCCGCTTGGCCGGCGCTCCTATCCGGCGTGGCTGGGTCGATGGCCCGCGGCCGCCACTGTCGTCCTGTTCGCGTGGCTCGAGCTGATCTACGTCGAAAAAGACAGACCGAGCATCCTCGCGGCGTTCGCCCTGGCCTATGCGGTGGTTCAGTGGCTCGGCATGGCCGCCTATGGCGTGGAGACGTGGAGCTCGCGCGCCGACGGCTTCGGCGTCTACTTCAACCTGTTCTCGCGGCTGTCGCCGCTGCACTGGACGCGCAGGACACTCGAGGTGCGCCCGCCGCTCGGCGGCCTGCCGCACCTGGAGCAGCTGCCGGGGACCGTTCCCCTGCTCGCGGCGATGATCGGCTCGACGAGCTTTGACGGGCTCGAGCAGGGGCTGCCGTGGATCAACACGCTGTTCCCCGAACTCGAGAGCGGGTTCTCCGGGCTCGGTCTCGGCCCGACCGCCGCCGGCGAGCTGGCGGGAACGGTCGGCCTGCTCGTGATGATCGCCATCATCGGCGGCTTCTACCTTCTCGGCATTCGCGGCATGCGCTCGATCGACCCGCGGACACCCACCCGGGTGCTCGCGGCGAAGTTCGAGCACACGCTCGTGCCGATCGCCCTCGCCTACGTGCTGGCCCACTACTGGTCGCTGCTGATCTACCAGAGCCAGGCCATGGAATACCTCATCTCCGACCCGCTCGGTGAGGGGGCGAACATCTTCGGCACGGCCGGCGGCCAGATCGACTTCAACGTCCTGACGCCCAACTCGATCTGGTACGTGCAGGTGGCGGTGCTGCTGATCGGCCATGTCGCGGCGCTGGCGCTCGCACACGATCGAGCGCTCGTGCTCTACAAGGATCCGCGCGACGCGATCCGCTCGCAGTACTGGATGCTGGTCGTCATGGTCGGCTTCACGAGCTTGGGCCTGTGGCTCCTGTCCGCGGCGAGCTGAGAGGGGGCTAGTCCGAGTCCTTCGCCGCGGCCGCCTCTCCCGCCGAGGCAAGGATCCCGTCCTCCGCGATATGCAGAACGGCGTAACCCTCAGCGGTCAGCCACGCACAGCGGTCACGACCCTCGGCGTCGTCGAACTCGAGATAGCCGAGGTCTGCGAGGTCGTCAAGCAGCGGTTCGACCCCGGCCGGGTTGGAGTGCGTGCGTGCGGCGAGCTGGGCGACGCTCGCACCCTCGAGCGCCGGAGGGCTGAGCAGCGGCACATGCTGATCGGACAGCTCCTCGTGTCCCGCCTTCGCCCATCCCGCGACTATCCGCTCCACGGTCCCCTGGTCCAGCCACGTGCCCGCGTCCGCCACACGCGTCAGCGCCGACCTGCGTTTGCGATCCTCGCGCCGCGCCCAGAACGCAAGCAGGATCACCGGAACCAGGAACGGCAGGGTCTCCTCGACGGGCAGCTTGCCGAGGTGGGCGATCACGAACACGCCGTGCACCCAAGGGGGACTGCCGCGCTCCCGCGGCGAGCTGACACAAAGGCTTCGCGGACGGCACCGGACATGCGACGGAGTATTCCTCAGGGAGCCGCGGCGGGCGCGCCGCAGCACCCGCCCGGCTGCGCGGCGGCGCGTAACATGGCCCGCCGTGGCCCGGATACTCATCGTCGCGGGAGGCTGCCGCGGCCGGCAGCTCGCGGCCTCGCTCGTCGCCGACGGCCACGCGGTCCGTGTGAGCACCCGCACCGAGGCGGGGCGCGCCGCGATCGAGCAGACCGGGGCGGAGTGCTGGGTGGGGACACCCGATCGCCTGGCGAGCATGCGCGGCGTGACCGACAGTGTGGCCGTTGCCTGCTGGCTGACTGGTTCGGTCTCCGGGGACCAGGCGCTGATTGGTGAACTGCACAACTCGCGGCTGCGGTTCTTCCTCACGCAGCTGATCGACACCACCGTCCGCGGGTTCATCTACGAGGCACGGGGCGCCGGCACCCCGCCGGCGATGCTCGCCCAGGGAGAGGCGATCGCACGCGAGATCACCACTCGCAACGTGATCCCGGCGGCGTTCCTTCGGGCCGACCCGGCGGACTTGCCGGCGTGGCTTGCGGCCGCGCGGCAGGCGATCGACGCCTTCCTCACGGTCGGCTGAAAGCCGCTCGCCCGAAAACGAGCGTCAAGCCGCTGCCGCATTGTGCCGATGAGCACCCACGATGAAGGGCGAGAGGTCCCGATACGGCCTTGTGGTGTCCGCGGCAGGCGCGATCGCGCTCGCCGTCTCGGTGTTCCTGCCGTGGTACGGCATCAGCCTCACCGCCAACGGCGTGGCAATGGTTCAACAGGTCGGCCAGCAGTTCGCCACGCAATACGGGAACGCGGCTCTGCAGAGCTACCTGGGGGGCTTTCATGCCGGCGTGGGTGCGCTCGCGGGCCGCGAACTCGAGGCCGTCAGCGCACACCAGGCGCTCACCGATCTGAACGTGATCCTGCTCATCATCGCCGGCCTCGCGATGATCGACGCGCTGCTGCCTCTTGCGCGCTCCGGGTCCGCATTGCCGGACGGCGCGGGAGGTGCCGTGGCCCTCCTCGGCGCGGTCGCTGCGATCTGCGTCACGTACAGGATGGTGCACCCGCCGGTCCCCGCCGGCGACTTCATCTCGCTGTCGCTGCGCGAGGGCTCATGGATGGCGCTCGTCGGTTCATTGGCGATGATCGGCGGCGGCATGTGGCGCACCAGCGCGGCATCCGCTGCGCCGTCGGACGTGATCGTGAGCAACGCATTCTCGGGGCTCTCCGGCTGGACCCCCGAGGCGTAGCTGTGATCACTCCCCGCCGGGCGCGGGGAGTTCGATCCGCTCTTCCCCCGACCCCGACAGGCGCTCGAGCAGGTGGTCGATGATGCGCGCGGTCGCTCCCCAGATGACGTGGTCGTCGACGAGGTAGGCGTCCGTCTCGAACGTCAATCCGCGGCGCTCGATCGTCGTCTTCCCGTGCCCCGCTCGAATCGCATGCATGGGCAGCTCAAGAACGGCGTCCACCTCGCGCGGTGACAGGCTCCATGCGAGTCCCGCCGGGATCGATGCGACGACGGGATGGATCACGTAGCCGGTCACGAACGTGGAGACCACGGGAAGGGTCGCGAGCACGCTCGCGTGCCTGCGGTCCAGGCCGATCTCCTCTTCGGCCTCGCGCAGAGCCGTCTCGTTCAGGTCCGTGTCCTGCTCGTCCTTGCGCCCTCCGGGGAAGGCGATCTCACCGGCGTGGCGGCGCAGGTCCGCACGCCGGCGCGTCAGGACAAGGTGCGGCTCGAGCGACGGACCGGCGAGAAACAGCGGTACGAGCACGGCCGCCGGGATCTCCTCGGCGGGCGCGGCGCGCGCCAGCCGGGCGGCGTCGGGCGACTCAGGCGGCCAGGTGGACGCGCTCAACGCGCTCCTGGAACATGACCTCGCCGTCCAGTGCCCTGTGGACCGGGCACTTCGCCGCGATCACGCGAAGGCGCTCGACCTGCTCCTCGGGAAGATCATCCGGGAGGCGCAGCACCAGCTCGAACTTGGTCGGGCACCCGCGCTCGGCGGGGCTGTATTCCACGTCGACCTCGACGTGGCCGATCTCCCAGCCCTTGCGCGCCGCGTACATCTCCATCGTGATCGCGGTGCACGAGGCCAGGCTTGCCGCGAGTAGCTCCTGCGGGTCCGGGCCCGTGTCCTCGCCGCCGACATCGGACGGCTCGTCGACGGTCATGTGATGTTCACGCACCTGCACGGTGTGCTTGAACGTCTTGCCCTCGCGCCGCGCCGCGGCTTTCATCCTTGTCAGCCCTTGCGTATCGCCCATGTGGTTCCCTTCAAATCGTTCCCTGTTGCCCCTGAAGGCATCATATCCATGCCTTCACCTAGTCCAGGGGGTTCAGGAGCAGCCCGGTGAGCAGCTTCGGATAGAAGAAAGTGGACTTCGGCGGCATGTTCTCGCCGGCGGCCGCGACGTCCCTGACCTGGTCGACGGGAGTCGGCCGCATCAGGAATGCCGCTTCGAACTCGCCGGAGGAGACCTTCGCGAGGGCCTCTGCGGTGTCGCGCGCGTAGAACAGGCCGTTGAAGTGGGAGATGTCGTCGTCGCTGAGGCCGAGCGCGCCCTTGAGCACGACTGCCTCGAGCACGCCGGTGTCCAGTTCCCGGTAGGCCTGGGAGTATCCGGGGAGGGCCTCGTCGGCGGTCCGCTGCTCGCGCAACGTCAGCCGCAGCGGCCGCCCGTGCCGCGAGTCGATGTAGCCGAGCTGCAGCGGGCCGGTGCCCGGAGCGGGAGCGATCTCGTCGATCGGCACCTCGCTGATGATGAAGTCGCGCTCCAGCGCGGCGCGCAGCGCGGTCCGGCGATCCTCGTCAAGGCCCCTGACCAGGCGATGCGTCGGGAAGACGGTGAGCCCCGGATCCTCGAGTGCCACGAGGCACATCAGCATGTACCTGTGATTGCCCTCGCCGCCGACCTCCTCGGCGTAGGCGTGCATCGTCTCGTAGCGGTGATGCCCGTCCGCGATGAGCAGCTCGGAAGAACCCGTCGCGTCCTGAACTGCGGCGATCGCGGCTGGGTCGCTGACGCGCCAGATCCGGTGCTCGGTGCCGTCTGCGTCGGTCACCTCGCCCCACGGTGTCCCGGAGGTGTGCGGCTCAAGTGCCGACCAAGCGGCGTCCGCAGGGTCGGAGTAGAGGGAGAAGATGGGGGAGATGTTCGCGCGAGTTGCGCGGGTCAGGCGGAGCCGATCCTCCTTCGGCCCCGGGTGCGTCCTCTCGTGTGGGCGCACGCGTCCTGGGCCGTAATCCTCGATCCGGACCCTGCAGAAGAAACCGCGCCGCGTGCGAGTCACGCCGTCCGGTCCCTTGTAGCGCTGGGTGTGCGCCCACATCGCGGGCTCCTCGTCACGGACGAGGGCGCCGCTCTGCTTCCAGCTGCCCATCAGCTCGCCGGCGGCAGCGTACGGATCGCCGTCGGACTGCGGCAGGTCGATCGCGACGATGTTCAATGGCGAACGCTCCAGCAGCGCAGCCCGGTCGGCCGCGTCGATCACGTCATACGGAGGCGCGACGAGGTCCGCGAGCGGCCCGGCGACGGCCGTGTCGTAGTGGAGCGCGCGGAGAGGTTGGACGTCGGCCATCGCGGATCCGCAGGCTACCAGCGCCGCGCGGGCGCGGCGGCCGTGCCCAGCCGTCTACGCTTAGAGGCTCGGGGCGTGGCGCAGCCTGGTAGCGCACCTGCTTTGGGAGCAGGGGGTCGTGGGTTCGAATCCCGCCGCCCCGATAGAAGAAATGCCTGCAAATGGGCCAGATTGGGCGGTCAGGCGGCGTCCTTCATGGCTGTCTCATCGGCCGCCGATTCCAGCGGCCTGAATGCCAATAAGCGCCTATTCGTCGCCCTCGACTAGCGCTCGCAGCTGCGTCCTGCTCATCCGTCGCCACGGCGCATCGCCTTGGCGTACACGCTTAGCGCGAGGCCAGGGTCCGTGTGCCCCATTTCCTGCATGACGACCGGCGGCGTCTCGCCGAGCGCGTAGAGCAGCGAGCAGAACGTCCTCCGGAGAGAGTGCGGCGTGATCCCGTCCGGCAGCGGGGCAGTCCCTCCCGCCTTCGAGGCTCTCGTTCGCGCGCTTCACCGCCGCCGCGACGACCCGCGTTCGGACGTTGTGCGTGTCCTGCTGGCCGTCCGCTGCGGGTCGGGAACACGAAGCGCATCGGCGGGCGCGTCCTGCCTCGGCCGCGAACCTCCGGCAGCTCATCGCGCAGCGCGCCCCTGATCTTCACCTTGCCGCCGCCCGGCGTCGGTCTTGCTCTCGCCGACCGTCAGCCATCCGGCGGCGAGGTCCACGTCACGCCAGCGGAGCGCGCATAGCTCACCGATCCTCAGCCCAGAGAGGATCATCGTTGAGAGGATCGCCCGCCGCTCGATGTGCTTGCGCTCCTCGCGGCGCCTCGCGGTCCAGCTCCCCGGCGGCGTCCAGCAGGGCGGTGATCTGCCCGGCGCGTCTCCAGATAGCTGCGGCGCCGGCGCGCGTTCGCGGACCCTGCGGCCACGGCCCCGCGCCGGGTTGCGTCCGATTAGCTCCCGCTCTAGCGCGCTCTCTAGGATCGCGCCGAGCAGCGTCACGGTCATGTTGATCGACCGCGGTGAGAGCGGGTTCCCCCTCGCCGGTCTGCTCTGCCCTTTTCGTAGATGACGCCCGCGAGCTTCCCGGCGATGTAGTCCTCCACCGCGTCGATCTTGATCTCATCGAGCGCGCATCTCGCCGAAGTAGGGCATCAGGTGGACGTCTCCAGCCGCCAGCGGTAGTCCTGCTTTCGTCTTGGCTGCGAGCTGCATACCCAGCGCGCAGTCCACCATTGCTCGGCGTACTGCGTGGAACGTCGGGACTTGCCTCTGGCTCGGTGGCGGCTCGACCGCCTCGGGCGGCTGCCACGTCCCGCGCTCCACGTCCGCGAGCATGTCCCGCAGCTCGGCCTCGGCCTCTGGGACGCTGACCGGGCCGAGTGACACGGTACTCGCGCTTGCCGTAGGCCGTGAAGCGGAGCGAGCGATAGATCCGGCCATCGTTGCCCGACGTTGCGCGATGACTGCGCCGGTCGCTGGCGCGCCATCAGCGACCACCCCCGAACAGCGTCTCGACGCTCTCGCCGAGCTCGCGGCTGAGCGCCAGTGCGAGGTCGAGCGTCGGGGTCGTCATCCCGATCTCGACGCGGGCGATCGTGCTGCGGCGCCGCCCCGATCCTGCTCGGCGAGCTCCTGCCTGACTGAGGCCCGCCTTGCTGACGGGCCTGCGCTACTCGCGCGCCCCGCCTAGTCTTGATTGCTGGCATGGGAGATATACCTCCTGTGTCCGGCCCCCGGCCGTTCCAGCGGTGCGGGGGCGCTTTCTGTTGTCACCCGCCATTGTAGCGAGCTATGCTACCGGCCCATTCGGACGGATTTACGCTTTCAGCGGGCCGCCCAATGCGGGCGATCTGAGGCCCTGAGACGCCTTAGAGGCCCTTCGCCCCGGCCTGCCAGTCGCGGCCCGGCAGAGCCCGCGCGAGTGTGGCGTGGCGCCGCGCGGGGAGGTCGTTAGGTGCTGGACCGGCGGGCGAGCGTGACCGTGACCGCCAGGACCACGAACAGCGCGAGCAGGACGGCGGAGCCAGTGATCGCCCCCGCGATGATCGCCACCGCGACGTTGGCGAACATCGAGCCGCCATGCTTGGCCCGCCACTGACGGCTTGCCCAGCGGTATTCGGCGCCGGTCTTGAAGTTGTCGGGCTGGGGTCGCTGGTGAGTGATTGGAGGCTCTCGCATGGGCCTCGCCCCGCCACCGCTTAGCGTTGCTGAGAGTGAGGGGAACGAGGACGAGGTATATTCGTCGACCCATGAGAGCATATGCTCCAAGGTGGTGCCTAAGCTACGCGGCCGTGCTTCTCACGGCTGTCTTTGCCCCGGCCGCACATGGCTACGGAGGGCCTTGGGATTCGACACATCAGCCACCGACGATCCCATACTCCGGAGTCGCCATCGAGGACGCTAACGGAGCGCTCCGGATCGAAATCGCGGCTAGTATCTGGTGTCCAAACTAGAACCTCGTACCAGTTTCCGTGACGTTTTCTGACCCCTCGGGCTCGGCCTCAACGCGTCCTATGCGGTTTGTGCCATACAGCACGCCGTGCGACTTCGTATCCGAAGGCGCGGAAGTCGGTGCAGAACAGCGTGACTTCTTTCCGTTCGATCTGGGTAAGCGCCTGGTCGGCGCGACGGAAATCTTGGAAACCACTGATTCTCTTGTCGGCACGGAAGCGAAGACAATCCCAATCTTGTACGAAGTGGCGGGCCCATCTGGCCTTCTTGCACAAGGGGCGATAACCGCGACGCGTCACGCTACGCGGGAAGGCACCTTCGTCAAAGACCACGACCTAACGGAATGCGAACGTGAACACCGGGATATCCGCGCTGAACATGGGGAACTATTCTGTGAAAAGTTCACCAGCTCCGAAGGAGGCACGTACTCGTTTTCGGATGGCTGGCCTGCTCCGCCGTCTCCCAAGGCGCGATTCCCAGCATTGACAATCCACACGGCGGGCGCTTGGTCCAAGACCGCAGTGGAAGCCAGGTTTAGGTATGTGCCGCCGGGGTATCGGGCGAGGCACTGTCACTTGCGGACGCAGGGTCGGTATCGCTGCCTCGTGTATTGGCGCCACGGACCGTATTCCTTCACCGGCACGGCAGAAGTGGGCGAAGCAAATATCTACACTGGCCAGTTCAACTACGGGCTGCGCATCGTGCGAACGAATGCTCGGGCGCATCAGCACAGCATCGTGTCAGTGGCGTACTAGCAAGGTCGCCCCGGCCTCGTTACAAGCAATGACCCGCGCCCGCCCGAGAAAGGTGAGCGGGCGCGGGACCATTGGCGGACCGTTGGGGGCTCAAGAAGGAAAGCCGGTCCAACGGCGACCCCGCGAGAAGAGAGACCGGGACCTCCTCGACGGGGCCTGCGCTCACCCCGTAGGGAGCGCACGACTGGCGCGGCCGGGTGGCTAGGCCGTGTGGCCGGCCTCCCATGCCGCTGCAGCGTTCGGGGAGACATCGCGGAGATAATCCGCCTGGGCCTTGCGCAGTTCGTCTGTCACCGGCTTTGCGTGCGGCGGCGTGTTTGGCTGCTTAGCTGCGGTGGACTGCAGCCGCTCGGCGGCTCGCTGCCCCGCCGCCCCATCCGCCAGGGCGAGCAACCGGCCTATTGCATCGCCGATCTGGGCGTCCTCGTCCTCGTGAGGGCGAAGGATCGCGGCGGCGGTCTTGAGGCTGCCTTCTGCGGCCGTGGAGATCATGGGGTTTCCTTTCGATGGGGGTGGGTTTACGGGTTGAGCCAGCCGGTCGATGCCCCAGCCGTACTGCAAGCCTGCGCGAGGATCACTCGCAGATCGCCAGGTGAAGCCATCCGCCAAGCGTCGGGAACGCCGGACTGAGTGAGCGCCAGCGCCTGCAGCACAGCCACCCGCTCCAACGCGGCGACGGCCTCCGCGAACGCCCTGGCGGACTTCTCAACCTTCGCCGCCGCTGCCCGCCGGTCGCCGCCGAGCTGCATCCGCTCGCGCCTGCGCCGTCGCCCTCGCGTCACTCCCGGCCTGCTCGGCCTGCTCGCGCTCGCGGCGGGCCGCCTCAATCCGTGCGAGGACCAGACGCTCCCCGTCAGCCTCGGCGTCCGCCAAAGTGGCCTCCACGTCCGCAAGCTCCCCCCTCGCGTTCGTATCGGTAAAAGCATCCAGCGCCAGTCGCTGCCGCCGGTCCTGCAGCCGCCCAATCCGCTCCGCGATCTCATCCGCAGCCGGGTCGCCAGGGTCCGGCTCCGCTATCACCGGGACCTCGACCCCCGGCGTCGGAGCCTCCCACTCAGCGCGAACGCTGGCAACGATCGGCTCGACCTCCCTGGCGCGCCTGCCGAACGTATGGCAGACCTGCCGTACTGCCTCCGCGTGGTCATCCCCGCCATCACGGCGAGAGCGGTAATAGGCGGCAGGTGAACTCGGGACCGTCACTGTTTGCGCATCCATCGCTTCTGTCTCCTTCTTGTCGTTGTCACAGGTCGGCTCCGAAGGCTCACGGGCGGACCACGCCGGGCAAGCTCAACCCGGCGCTCCACTTCCCCCATCGCCAGCCCAAACCGCTGAGCAACCCGGCGCACCGCCTCCCGGTGACCGTCACCCGCCCGGCGAGCGCTCCCATACGCATCGAGCAGAGCAGTCACTAGAGACCCCGCAAGTTCGGATGACGAAAGTCCAGAGCGTCCCTGCGGCTGTTCCTAGGCCCCATCGCGGCAGCCCTCCGCCCCTCGCTCTCCCGCCGCCGCAGCGCCGCCGCATATTCCCACCGCGCCAAGTCGCGCTGCCCCGGCGCATAGCGCTGTTTCCAACCCTCCGGCAACTCATCCCACGGGGGCAACCCATCCCCCAAACCGCCATCAGGTTCCTGAAGCGCAACGGTGGAATCCGAAGGCGCACCCGCCGTGCCATCGAGATTCTTCTGGTAATTCGTGCGGTCGGGCAGCGCGTCGGCCTCCGCCTCCTGTAGCTCAACGCGGGCGTCGGCCATCGCCTGCTTGCGCCACAGCCGTTCAACCTCAGCGCGCGCAGAGTCCGCCTCTGCCTGCGGGAGGTTCACCCTCACCCGGTCCCCGTCCCCGGTCGGCTCAGCGCTCACAATGGCCGCCATCGCGGCGGTCACAAGGTCCTCATGGGCGTCGCTCCAGCCAAGTCCGAGCGCCAGCACGAACACCCGCGCCGTCGCCCCGAACATGCGGGCCTGAGCCTCGGTCACGCGGGTTTCGCTCTCGGCCAGCCGGGCCGCGTCGGCCTTCGCGGCGGCTCCCGCCTGACGCAGGGCGACAGAGCGCGCAGCGTGATCGCGGGCCACCTGACTGGCAGCGCGCGCAGCGTTGGCGTCGCCCTCCTGCAGGAACGCCTCCACCCGCCGCAGGGTCCGCCGTTCGGCCTTGTCCGCCTCATCGGCTCGCCGGAGCAGGTCATCGGCGGCGCCGGGCTCGATCACGGGTCCAGCAGGCGCTGGAGAGTCGCCTCTCTTGGTCGCTCGCGCCTTCCAAGCTCGCAGGGTGCTTGGGGTGCTCCCGATCTCTCTGGCGACCTTCGCGGTGCTCTCGCCGCGCGCCATACGCGCCAGCGCGTCCGCTCTCTGAGCAGGGCTGAAGGTGGAGACGGTCACGCCTCGACGCCCTCTCTCGGGCGCGAGCGCAGGATCGATCCGACAGGAGGGTTTGGCGGCATTCCATTAGGCATTCGCCGAGCCCGGCGGCGGCGCGACGGCTCAGAACCCGCTCCAGCATTGGGATTCGGGGCCTGCGACTGCCTGCTATCGCAGCAGGCCATCGCAGCGAATCGCTCCCTGGCGAGCGTCAGATCGAACCGCCACGGAGCCCTCGGGCGGGCCTGACTGCCGCCCAGCTCTCGGGCATGCTCGCGGACCCATTGCTCGCCGTGGGCCAGGTCGCGGGCGACCGTCGCGGAGTCCACAAGGGATGAGGGCCCAGCGTCCTCTGTTCGCGCCCCGAGCGCGCCGCTGAGCGCCCGCTCAGCGCCCCTCTCAGCCGCCGTCTCGATGAGGGCGAGCAGATGCCCGACCGGCAGGGTCACGACCTCCAGCGGGTCGCGCGCGGGCGCGCGAGGCGGCAGCGTTGCATGCGTCGTGGACGGCGTTGCGGCCCTGGCGGTCATGTTGCCCCTCGGGCCTGGTCGGCGGTGAGGGTGACGGGTTCGGGGTGGCCGGGGTGGTTCGCTGCGCAGGTCCATGGGCCGTTGGCGTGCCGGTGGCGGTGGTCGCAGCGGAGCGGGTCTGGGCAGGGTGGAGCTGGAGGCAGCAGCTCGGCGCCGGGGAACGCCGCGATCAGGTTCTCGATGCCGGTTCGCTCTGCCTCTGGGAGTGAGGCGAGCCATGCGGCGTCGGAGTCGTTGTTGGCCCCGTTGTTGGCGCCCGGCGTAGTCCCGGTCCCAGCCTTAGGGCTGGGGACCGGGGGACCCCTACTCGCCGCCGGGTAGCGCGGGTCCGTACTGGTCCCATTCTGCGGGACCGCCGCTAGTTGGCTCTGTGATGCGGGATACCACCCGTTGCGCGTGTGTGGCACTCCGCGCCGGTCCCGCGATTCGGACTCGCGCTGAGTGACGGTCCCAGTGCCGGTCCCGACCGCCTCCAGGATCGCCAGGTGGGACCCGCACTCCGCCTTCCGAATCTTGACGCCCTTGGCGATCTCTCCCGTGGTCGCGCCGGGGTGTGCCTCGACGTAGGCCAGGATGGCTGCGAGCTTGGCCGCCTGGCGCTCGCTGGTCTCTGGCGGGTGCAGCTCGGAGTAGGTGCCTGCGCCGACTGCGGCGACTAGCTGGCGGGCCTCGTCGCCGTCCCGCGAGCGGACCCGCTCCAGCGTGATCGTGCCCGCGTGGTCGGGCGCTATGTCGGTGCTTGCGACCCTGTAGGCCAGCTCGCACATGTCGAGCTTGGCGGAGGACCCACGGGTGCGGTCGGCGTCGGCCCAGCCGGTGTTGTCGAGCAGGTCCACGGCGGTTCCCTGCGCGGCGATGGGGTCGATGAACTCGGCCATGAACTGAGCGAAGTCGGCGGCGGCGTTCTCGTCAAGCCCCAGTTGCGCGAGCGCTCGGGCGGTGGAGTCGATGACGGCCAGGTCGCGCCCGGCGAACAGAGCGGCCCACTCCGCGACGGCATCGGGGGGCAGCTTGGAGAGTCGGGGGCTGGGCCGGTAGTCGAGCCGGTCCCTCACCGCCTGACGGGTGGCGGCTGGGCGGTCGGCGAGGATCGCGGCGAGCCGTCCGGCGGTCCGGCGGGGTCCGTTCTCCCAGTCGGCATACAGGACGCTGCCGCCCGCATCGCAGACCTGAACCGCCAGGATCAACTCGGCGAGCAACTTGCCACTCCCGCGCGGGCCGAACCTGATCGTGCGCAGGCCGGGCCGAGTGATCCGCTGCGCTCCGACCGTCCACGGGCGGGGCTTGCTCGTGTCGAGCGCGAGCAGGTCCACGGGCTCGCCCAGCATGGAGGCGGGCGTCGTCACCCGACCACCTGCGCGGCTTGGGGGTGAAGGTCTAGGCGGAGGAACCCGGTGCATTCACCGGGGGGCTCATCGCCTCCTAAGTGAGGGTCGCCGCTGGACCCGCTGGCGGCCCTCGCGGCGGTGCGCCTGATCCCTGGTCGGTTGCGACCGGAGCAACCCCTGCGGCGCGGCAGCTGGCGCGTGAGAGCGGCAGAGGGCCGGTGAGACTCCGGCGGCGCCTGCAGCCCGTAGGCGGCGTAGACCGAGTGCGTCACCGCCGCCTTGATGCGACGGCGAGCTGCAGCGCTCCGCAGGTCGGGAGCGCGCTTGCCCGTGGTCAAGCTCAGGACGGGCTCAGCGCATTGAGGCACGATCTCTGTCTCCTCGAAGCGTCATCTCGCCGAACGTAGCAGGGCGTCCGGCGGACAAGGAAAGGCCCCGCTGAGCGAGGCCTTTCCCCGCTGAGTTGATGACGCTCGGCGGAATCAGAGATATACGAACTCCGCGCCGAGTGTAGGCGAGGCCGTGGACGGCATCTGGAGCCCGCCCCGAATGCCGTTTGGAGTGCCGTTACCGTCCGTCGCGGCCCGTCACTAGGCGTCACGGAGGCCGCTAGGCGAGAGTGAGGAAACCGCCGGAATCCCTGTGCTGGAGAGTGATCCCGGCGGTTTCCTGTGACGCTTTGGGAGCAGGGGGTCGTGGGTTCGAATCCCGCCGCCCCGACTGGAGGAGACCTATGAACGTGCCACGTTCAGCGACCCTGCAGTGTTTGGCACGTCTGCCCCCTGGTCCCGACGGTACGGGCACACGACCTGCTTGTCGGGCCCATCGCCGGCGTGATGGAAGCTCCCGCGCGACCGATCCGAACACAGCTTGCCTAGCGGCCACCGGCAACGTCGAGGATGCTCCCCACGCAGTAGGTCGACTCGCCTCCGAGGAGCCACAGCACTGCAGCCGCGACCTCGTCGGCCTGGCCGGCACGTCCCAGTGGTATCGAAGGCGCCAGCCTCGCGGCACGGTCCGGTTGGCCGCCAGCAGCGTGAATCTCAGTGTCAACGATTCCTGGGCGTACGACGTTGACCCGGATGCCGTCCCCAGCCACCTCGCGGGCGAGTCCCAGGCCGAGCGTGTCGATCGCTCCCTTCGACGCGGCGTAGTCCACGTACTCCCCAGGCGAGCCATGTCGACTCGCGGCCGACGACAGCAGCACGATCGAGCCGCCGCGTCCGCCGTGGCGGAGGGACATCCTTCTCACGGCCTCGCGGCAGCAGATAAGCGCCCCGAGCACGTTGACCGCGAGCACGCGCTCGATCCGCTTGACACTCATGTCCTCGAGTCGCGCCGCCGGGCCCACGATCCCCGCGTTGGCGACGAGTGCGGTCACGGGGCCGAGTGCGTCCGCCGACGCGAACGCTGCGAGCACATCGCTCTCCTCGGCCGTATCGACCCGAGCCGTCGTCGCATGTCCCCCGCTGTCATGGATGTCCTGGGCGACGGCATCGGCCGCCGCCTGATCCCGACGGTAGGTGAGGCACACTTTCCAGCCCTCGTCGGCGACACGCCGCGCCACCGCTGCGCCGATGCCGCGACTGCCGCCGGTCACGATCGCTACCCCG
Organism: uncultured Solirubrobacteraceae bacterium; assembly: GCA_963826345.1. Lineage (GTDB taxonomy): Bacteria > Actinomycetota > Thermoleophilia > Solirubrobacterales > Solirubrobacteraceae > Palsa-744. The sequence goes on along the minus strand of CAWGWU010000009.1, from coordinate 181,482 downwards.
CGATCGGTGGACTCCCCAGACATGGGACTGAGTATCCCCGAGACGGGGCGACGCCGGTATCGGCCCTGTGTCGGACCCGGCTCCGATTAGGTGCGCTGGTATTCGGTTTGGGTTATGGTTCCGGGCCGGGGGAGCAGGGCACCAATCACGGAGGAGGGGCTGATGGGTCGCTGGACGCGTCGTTTCGAGCGCATCGCGGGGGCCGTCACCGAGGACGCCAAGGGTCGGCTTCGGCGCATACGCGCTCTCGTCGCCTCGTCAGCGCTCACCCTGGTCGTCGCTCTCGCGGTGCCGTCGTCGCCGGGGCGATCACAATCTCGCCGCTGCCGGGCACGCCCGACGCATCGCCACTGACTCAGATCAGCATCGTCGGCGTGCTGACCGACAAGATCGCGTCCGTGACCGTGACCGGCTCGGAAAGCGGTCCACACGGCGGCCATCTGGCGTCCTACAGCTCGGGCCAGGGGCCAGCTACGTGCTCGACACCGCGCTCGCAGAAGGCGAGTCGGTTAACGTCGTCGTCGACCTCACCGAAGGCCCCCCGGCGAAAGCTCGTTCAGCGTCGCCCACCTGGCGCCGCAGTCACCGAAGCTCGAAGTACCCGGCGAACAGCCGGAAAAGCAGGAACGCTTCGTTTCAGAGCCGACCCTCCGCCCGCCGAAGGTGACGGTGAACGTCGCTGATCCCGGCCTGCCCGGCGACATCTTCCTCGACCCGCTTCCGTCTCCGACGATCCACCCCGGCCACAAACTGCTCGAATTCGAACCGGTCGGGCCGAACGGGCTGATGATCCTCAACCCCGCGGGCAAGCTCGTCTGGTGGCATCAGTTCGCGCAGGCGCGGTGGGCTCAAACCTGGAGCTGACCACCTACGAAGGCAAGAAAGTCCTCGCGTGGTGGCAGGGCACGGTCACCGAAGCGGCGTATGGGGAGGGCGAAGGCATCATTGCCAACACCTCCTACGAACCGATCGCACACATCCCCACCGGCAACGGCTACCAGGCAGACATCCACGAGCTGAACATCACGCCGGCCGGTGACGGCGTACCTCGAGATCTACAGGCCGGTCTGCTTGCCCGTCTGCAACGAAGCGAACCCGCCGGTCGTGGACTCGGTCGTTCAGGAGATCGACATCAGGACCGGCTCGTGATCTGGGAGTGGCATGCGCTCGGCACACGTGCCGACGCGGACACCGAAGTGATCCCCGCGGGCGGCGTGTTCGACCCGTTTCACGTGAACTCGGTCCAGGCTCTTAACGGCAACCGCCTCCTTGTCTCGCTCCGCGACATCTCTGCGATCTACGACATCGAACAGGACGGCTCGATCGCTGTGGGCGCTCGGCGGCAAGAAAAGCTCGTTCTCGCTCGGCCCTCGCGCTCACTTCTACTTCCAGCACGACGCGCGCCTTGAAGGCAACCGACTGACGATGTTCGACGACGAGGCCGGACCGCCGATCCACGGCGTGTCACGAGCGCTCGTGCTGCGACTGAACATGGCGGCGAAAAGGGCGAGCGTCCAACACGAATACTCGCGTCCCGAACCGACGGTGGCGGTTGCGGAGGGTGGCGCCCAGCAGCTCCCGGGCGGAAACGTCATGGTTGGTTTCGGCGCGACCCCGTTCTTCTCGGAGTTCAGCAAGGCAGGAGGGCCGCACAAGGAAGGAACGCTGCTGTTCGATGCCTCGCTGCCCAAGGGCGACGGCACATATCGGGTGTTCCGCTTCCCCTGGAACGCGACGCCGAAAACCTCGCCGGCAATCGCAGCGGTCCGCGAATCGCCGGCCAGTCGCCGTCTACGCGAGCTGGAACGGCGCGACCGACTGTCGCGAGCTGGGAAGTCCTCGCGGGCGAAAGCGCCGTCACTCGCTCCCGCCGGTCGGACGCGCCGGGCGGCTTTGAGACCAAGATCGCGTCCCGACCACCGACGCAACGTTCGAGGTCGCGCGCTGAACGGCGAAGGGAAAGTGCTCGCCACCTCCGCGGTGGTGAGCGCACCGTGAACAACGTGCGAAGCACACGCAGCCACGGCTCGCTTCGCGGCCGGGGAGAACGCCGGTCGCGGGTCCTCCCTCTCAAAGGGGGATCAACCGCGACCCGCAACTCAACTGGAAAACTAGGAGGGGTAATGAAGAGTATGAGGATCCTCGGGCTGTGCCTTGCCGCAGTATTCGCGCTCAGCGCGATCGCCGTGAGCAGCGCCGCAGCCGCACAGCCCGAATACAAGACGTGTGGCAAGGCCACGAAGATCGTGAAAACCTACACGGGCAAATACACGGACAAGAACTGCTCGGAAGTCAACGCGAAAAGCGAAGGCAAATACGAACGAGTCGCCGTCAAAACGCCTGACAAATTCAAGGCAAAAGCGCCGCGACGACGATCTACGTCTACAACCCTCTAGAACATGATCAAGGTGAAAGTCATCTGCGCGAAAGGACAAGGACGAAGGCGAAATCGTCAACAGCACGGAAGCCAAACTGAAGATCACCTATGAAGGTTGCGAACCTCATCGAAACCGAGCTCAAAGGCAAATGCACGACGACCGGGCAGGCAGCCGGCACCATCGTCACCGAACCGCTGATCGAGAAACTCGCATGGGTCAACGCGCTGAAACCGAAGTCGGCGTCAGCATCGCGGCTGCGGCCGAAGGCGGCCCGATCGAGAAAATGACCTGCGCGGGTGCAGAGACCGCCGAACTGCACGGCGCGATGGTCGGGAAAATCAGCCCGGTCAACATCGCATCCAAGACGCAGACGCTGACGTTCAACGCCAGCTCGCTGACGGGCGAACCGGAACTCCCCGGCACCTACTCGGGTGAAGCGCTGACCGAAGGCGGACAGTTCATCGACCTCGGCGGCTTCCTGGTCTTCCCGCACGTTCCCGACCGGCCAGCAGACGATCGAGCCCCAGAAAGGCGGGGCTGTTCTGATCGCCGGCTAGCTGGATGCAGGCCGTGGCCGCCCACCGGGCGGCCGCCGGCGGCGACCAGCGGCCCGCGGCGTGACTCCTTCACGCGCCGCGGCGGCCCGCCGGATACGGGCCGAGGGGCTCGCGCGAGGGCAAACATGAGGGGAGAGCAACGTTGCGCCTAAGGACATGGCTCATATCACTCGCAGTTGCGATGCTCGCCCTCGCGTTCACGGCGGCGACCGCAAGCGCGGAAGAATTTGAAAAAGAACGCGAAACGGCGTTCAACATCGGGGTCCAGGGATACATCTATGGCGAGCCGCTGCTCGACACCGAACGTGTGTATGACTCGACCACCAGCGTCACGGTGCCCGACCACATCGGCGATGCGCCGGTCAACCAGTTATCGCATTTCATAAAGCTCGCCACCGAAAAGGAGGGTGTGGTGGTCGCGCCCAACGCGGACACCCTCTACGGGATCGCGTGGCTGAAGCTCGACCACGCTCCGATCGTCATCCACGTCGGCGAATCAGAACCGGATCGCGTCAACGTCGCCGAGTTGCTCTCGCCCTACACGGAGAACTTCGCGAACATCGGCAGCGGAGCGTCCGGAATGATCGCGCCCGGGAGCTACATCGTCGCCGGCCCCGGCCAACTGCAAGGACAGGAAGAATCACAGGGCCTGAAGATCATCCACTCGCCTTACAACCGTGTCTGGGTGATCGCGCGGACACTCGTGAAGAACCCCGAAGACCTGCCCAGCGCGCTCGCGATCCAGGAAGAGACGCAACTCGTGCCGCTGCGAAAGTGGGCGAAGTTCGGCCTCGGCTACAAACCGCCGGAACCGAAGACGATCATCACCAAACCGACGATCCACACGATCCCGGGGACGCAGGCCAAAGAAGATCAGCTGCGCTACTGGCTCGCGCTCGGGCGCGCGCTGAAGAAGTTCGCGCCCCCCGCCGCCGACCAGCCGCTGATCGATGAGCTCGCGTCGCTGAACATCGGCCCGGGCAAAGCCCCCACCGGCAAGAACAGCAGCAGGGGCACGCTCCAGGGCCTGCGCGAAGCCGTCTCCGCCGGGCCTCTCGAGGTCGGGATTCACGTCAAAGCCCTCTTCGAAGCCGGCTTTGCCGCTCACAACGGCTGGCTGATCGCAAGCCTCGGCAACTATGGGACGAACTACCTCGCCCGCGCCGCCGCCGACAAGCTCGGCCTCGGCGCCCCGACCCCGAACCTGTCCATCTACCCGCTCGCGCTGACCGACCGCTCGGGCGTGAAACTGACCGGCGCCAACCGCTATGTCGCGCACTACCCGGCCAGTGACTTCCCGTTCCCGATCACGGGCTTCTGGTCGCTCACGATGTACGAACTCAACGGGTTCTTCGTCCCGAACGTGCTGAACCGCTTCACGATCGGCGACCGCTCGAACCTGCAGTTCAACCTGGATGGCTCACTCGATGTCTACATCCAGCCCGGCGAGCCCGCAAGCGAAGTTCAGAGGGAAAACTGGCTTCCGGCGCCCGCGGGCGAATTCGAGCTCGTGATGCGCCTTTACGGGACCTACCCCGAAGCGATCCCGGGGATCATCGAAGGCGGCCCGACGCACTGGCAGCCGCCGACGGTCCTGCCCTGCCAGCCCAGCGGGAAAACCGCAGCGGGCTGGAACTGCGCCGAATAGAACGCGCGCAGCGGCTCAGCTGACGGGCGCCGGCCGGCGCCCGTCAGCTCTGAGCTCATCGCCTGAACCAGCGTGCATGGCCGCGTCCGGGCCGGTGAACGGGGCGATCGCGATGTAGGTCAGCAGCGGGAGCAGGCGCGGGACGTCCGTGGTCCTGCGCCCTCCACCTCGCGCTGGAGGATCTCGAAGATCGCCCCGGCGATCGCCTGCGAGCAGAGGTGCGAGAGGCCGCGGGCCTGCGGACGCTGCCGGTAGCCTTCCTCGAGGAAGATCGTGAACGAGCGCGTGATTTCCTCGGCTCGGCGGATCGCCTCAGGGCCCGGCCGCGTAGCACTCCACGAGCCGCAGATGCGCGATCGCCGGGTTGCCCGCGATCAGCATCAGAAGGGTGCGCAGTGCGCTCCAGATGCGCTGCGGCCACAGCTCCTCCGCGAAGAACGACCACACGCACAGGTCCAGGATGTCCTGCGTGAAGTGCTGCTGGGATTCCAGGAACGCGTGCTGCTTGTCTCGGAAGTGCTTGTAGAAGGACTCTTTCGCGACTCCGGCGGTCGCGACGATGTCGGCGACCGTCGTGTCGGCGTAGCCCTTGACCATCGTCGCCTCGGCCGTCGCGAGGATGATCCGCGTCCGCTGGCTGCGGGCGACGGCGGCAGCCGGCAGGCGGTGGCGACCACGCGGCAGCGGCTCGATCGCGAGCGCGGCCGCGCCGACCGGTAGGTCCTCATGCGCGATCTCGGCCGGCAGCAGGGCATCGGGGCCGACGCTCCATCGCGGCTGCTCGGCGGGCGTCGCATATGAGCCCATCCAGGACAGGATGTCGTCGGCGAGCAGTGGCAGGCGGTCCTCGCTGTGGGTGCGCAGTTGACGCGCCGCGAGGGCGCGCACCGCGCCGACCAGAGCCTTCGCCGGCACGTCGAGTGTCGTGCTGCCTGCCGGCGCGTGGTTGAGCAGCGCTTCGGCGCTGATCTCGAACTCATCCAGGGCGCTCGCTATCTCGGCGAGCAGGCGAGGCCCACCGGCGCGTGCCTCGATGAACTGAACGCGGGCGGCCGACGGTTCGCTCTCGACCGCCCCTGAGCAACTCCTGGAATGCCTCGCGGGTCGCGTGGGCCCAGTCGCGGTCTCCCATCACGCGACGCATGCGGTCGAAGGTGCGCTCATTGGCCGCGCGATAGGCCGCCAGGAGACAGTCTTCCCTGTTCTCGAACTGCTCGTAGAACGTTGCGCTGGAGACCCCTGCGTGGGAGCTGACCTGCGCGATGCTCACGGCCTGGTAGCCCGCCTGCGCTGACAGCTCCACCATCGAGTCGATCAGGCGCTCTCGCTGCGAGAGCGTGCGGTCTCCGTGCGGCCGCGGCGGGGCGGCGGCCGGCCGCGCCGCGTTGACGGGCTCGATGGTTGGCGGGCGGGCTGTGGCATTGGCTCAAGGCCTAAGATACCGGACCTTTCAACGGGCGCCCACCATCGTTTTTCGATAGGAGTCCACCAACGTTCAGGACGTGCCCACCGGCCGAATTCCCGGCGAGGTGTCCGGGCGGCCAATTGTCCTAAAAGACGGACCATGCGCCCGTCAATTCATGCCGGTCGACGTTCTTGAGGTTGACATGGCTGCGGCAATCTGCTTAGCTGCCATTCGCGTTCAACAATGGAGGCCACGACGAGGTGGGCGGGATGCCGGCAGACAAATTGGGGATGAGGTGCGTGCGGGGATCATGCTCGCCCGCCCGTGTGGGCCCCTGGCTTCCCGATCACCGACCGGGAACGGCCGGTGATCCTCTTTGCGCGCCGGCGCGTAGATCATGCGTTGGGCCCTTCGGGACGCCGCGAGCAGGGACGAGCAGCGCGGACACATCCTCCCCGCGCCGCTCGGCCCGCTCGTCGCGGCAACGCCGACCTAACGATCCAATGCAACCAGGAGAGGGAGCTGCATGAGAATGAGGGACATCAGGAGCCACAACCGTGGCCACCGCCTCGCGAGATCGCTCGTAGCCGCGACGACGCTGGTCGTCGCGCTGGGCGCGGTCGCCGCGCCCGAGGCGCTCGCGAAAGCGGTCGTCAACCACGAATTCGACGCGTTTGCCGACTGCCCGATAACGGTCAAGAAACTCGCCTACTGCGTGTCGGCGACCGTCACCGGCGGTGAATTCAAGGTGGGCAGCAAGACGGTCATCATCAACAAGCCGATGGTCCTGCAGGGCGGCCAGATCAACAAGCAGGAAGCGCTGGTGCCGGCCGCCGATGGCAACACGCTCTCAAAGACGCCGCTCACCGTCCCTGGTGGACTCACGGGCATAGAAGGCCTCGGCGGAGAAGTCACGGCAACGACGGAACTCGTCGGGCCGGTGCTCATCAACACCTTCCACCTGTTCACGCAGGAAGGTACGGCTGTGACCCTGCCGATCCGGGTGAAACTCGACAACCCCGCACTCGGCCCCGAATGCTTCATCGGCTCTGAACTGGAACCGATCACCCTCAGGCTGACCACGGGGACGACGAAACCGCCCTCGCCGAACACACCGATCAGCGGAAGCCAGGGAACGATCCACGTCCGCGGCGAAGGCACATTCGCGACCGTCGAAGGTGTCTCGCTCGTAGACAACTCGTTCGCCTCGCCCGGTGTGAGCGGGTGCGGAGGAGCGCTCGCGTTCCTGCTGAACCCGATCGTCAACCTCGACGCCGGCCTGCCCGCGACAGCCGGGCACAACACCGCGATCCTTGACCAGTCGGTGTCCCAGGCGGCACCCAAGTACGTCAAGAAAGCGCACGTGATCCCAAAGGCCAAATAGGGCGCGTAGGACCTATTTGATCGCGTGCCCCCCAGCTCCGCGCCGGCTTTGAGGCAGTCGGTGCGGAGCCCCGGGGGCGTCTTCTCGGGCAGTCTCCCGAGATGATTTCGCCGCCTCCGGTGGCGGTGCCTGAGATCCGCCCGGAGCCGCCAAAGCGGGGCGGGCACTGCAGGATCTATAAGTCCTCACTATGGCGCCCCCGACCGTGTCAATGACAGTCGTCGCCGGGCTCCTTTCAGAGCCTTGACAGGCCCTGAAAGGGCAGGTACTTTCGCCCGCGGAGGTGGGAAAAGGGCAGGCGCGCGTGTGTGCCGCAGCGTCTTGCGAGAGCGAGGGAGCGACGGGTTACGTCGCCCGCCCGGGAGCCCCTTCCGAGACGTCCCTGGAGAACGACGCGTGCGAGGGCTCGTGTGGCCTGCGGCGCGGGTGTTAATCAATGGAGGCAGACATGACTGAATGGATTCCAGCCAGGCTCGCCAGGCTGATGGCGGCCGGACTTATCGCGATCGGGGCTCTGGCGGTAACCGCCGGCAGTGCGAGCGCAGCGCGGCGGAAACGGTCTACACGAACTTCAACACGGTGCCCGGATTGGTGAACGGGTACCCCAACCAGGACACGTACTCGCTCGACTCCGAATACTTCCCGGTCGGCGGGATGGTCGAATTCCCTCGCACGCGTGCCACGAGGATCAAGGCGCTGTCGGTGCAGGTCGACAGCTTCACGTGTGAACACGGCGTCTACTCTCTGGAAAACTGCTTCACCCTGAGGGCGAAACCGTTCTTCAAATACCAGATGACGGCGAAGATATTCGCTGTGGGCGCGAGCAATGAACCGATCGGTGCCGCCGCTCGCGACATCGACTCGAAACGATGAAGATCCCGTACCGCCCGACGACGAACGTGTCGTGCCCGAACACCAGCGAAGGCAAGGGCTTCGGACCGAACTGCGACGTCGGCGGATTCCTGGCCACAGTCACGTTCAAGCGCTTCACCCCGACCGGCGGTGCTGCCCGTAAAGGCGATCATCGAGGTGGAAGGCACGAACGCCAACCCGCCCGGAGACATCGTGAACATCGGGCTGCAGGCGTCCTACAAGGAATACGTCGGCGGCGAATTCAAGGAAGAACCGGCGCAGAACGAAGGCGTTCCGGCGATCGGCAGCAACCCGCTGCCCAACGCCGTCTACCTGAAAGGTGCCCTGAACGAAGAAAACTGGCTGGGCTTCCAGCCGGTCTTCGAAGTCACGGCCATCGCCGTAAGCGGGCCATCAGCGGGGGTCGTCGGGTCGTGTGCGCCCGGCGGCGCCCAGTGCAGTAGCCGGGAGAGAGGGGGCGCCGCCGTCAAGGCGGACCCCCTCTCGCTTTCTAAGCCCGCTCCGGGGGCGACGGTGGGATGCTTCGGCCTGCATGCCAATGCGCCGCACGGAACACGGCCGGCCCGCCGCGATGCCGCTGATCCGCGCTGCAGCAGCTCGGTCCGACGGCGGTGGTCTCGTTCTCGAGGCCGCCGGTGAACGCCTTCAACCTCCAGTTCGTCGGGGAGCTCGACGTCGGTTCTTCAGTCCCTGGCCGCCGAGCCGCCCGCCGGGCGGCGTGGTGCTGAGCGGAGACGGCGGCGTGTTCTCCGCAGGCGTGGACCTGAAGGAGGTCCCCGGCTACAGCGAAGAGCAGGCCTAGCGCGCGACGGCCGACGTCAACCGCGCGCTGCGGACGCTCTACTCGCTTCCCGACGGCGACGGTTGCCGCCGTCGACGGCCATGCGATCGGCGGCGGCTTCGTGATGATGCTCGCATGCGACGCCCGGATCGCGGGCGACCGGCCCGCAAAGCTCGCCCTCACCCAGGTCAGGACGTCGATTGCCTACCCGGAGGTTCCCCTGGAGATCGTCGCGGCCGAGATGCGAGCCGGGCCTGCGCCGGCAGATGATGCTCAGCGGCGAGGCGATCGACCCGGCGCTCGCGCTCGCGCGGGGCGTCATCGATGAGCTGCGCACGCCCGGTGCCCTCATCGAACGTGCGGTCGAGCTGGCGCGCTCGAGGGCCTCCGCGCCGTCCTACGCATCTGTGAAGGCGCAGCTGCGGCGCGAGACGTTCGGCGCCTGGACGCGATCGTCGGGCTGGCTAGCTCCTGCCGCGCGCCGGCCGCGCCGGCTCAGCGAATCTGCGGCGGGGAGCTGAACAGCGAGTTCAGCCGCCCGCTCGCGGCGCTCGCTGCGCCCGCCAGCGGCGGCAGCCCGAGCGCTCGCCTCGACCGTGCCGAGCACGCCGTAATGGTCCACCGGCGTGCTCTGCCGTGCGCCGTGTCTGACCGTCGGTCCAGCGACGATCGTGACGATGTGCCCTCCGGCTGCGCTGCCGCCGCAGCAGCCCAGCGCCGTGGTCCCCTCGTCCCATGTGAGCAGGAGGAATCCGTGCGGGCCCAGCTCGCGGATCAGCAGCGGCACCGTCCGCGAGAGGAACCTGTCGCCGCCTGCGAGCCCGCAGTCGTGACCGTCGTCGCAGAGGTTCGGAGAGATCCATGCGTATGTGGGCAGGCGCCCTCGGCGAAGGTCCGATGCGAGCTGTCCGAAGCCGACAAGATGCGAGCAGCGGCTCGCCGAGCGCGTGTTGTCGTCGTAGTAGAGGAACGGGTTGTGCTTCTTCGCATACGCGCCCGACCTCGCGCCCTGAAAGCAACCGGAGGGCATTCCCTCCAGATACGCCCGCCAGGAGATGCCCGCGGCCTGCAGCTGGTCGACGATGTTGCGCGAAGCCACGTGGCATTCGGTGCAGTCGGACGACGATTCGGTTCGTCGAACCGCTCGTCAGTGCGAGGTAGTTCGGCAGCGAGGGATGGGCGATTGCGTAGCTCTGAGTCGCCAGTCCATAGCGTCGCGCGAGCGCGTTCGTGTACGGGGCCGAGCTCGAGCCGATCACGTCGCCTGCCTCCTGGTTCTCCATCACGAGCACGATCACGTGCGATGAGCTCGAGGCGGGGAGCGCCGCCGCCGTCACGCCGAGCGCAGGGCCGGCGCCCGCGTGGGAGCAGGCGGTGAGCGCCGCTGCAGGCAGCGAAGCGGCTGCCGCCACCAGAATCGTAAGGAGCCGCGACCTCACGCTTGGATCATCGCAGCGAGGGCTGCGCGCACCATCCGGGGACAGGGGAGCGTCCCCGGATGGCGGGTCATCGTCAGATGACCGAGCTCACCTCGATGGGTTCTTCAGCGGCCTGCGTGAGTGTCGCCTTCAGGCCGCTCTGGTCGAAGGAGCCACCTCCGAGAGACGTTTCGAGGACATCACTCGGCGATCCGAGAAAGCCTTCGGCGCTCTGGTGGCCCTTGGTCTGCTTGTAGGTGAGCGTCCCGGTCGTGAGCATTTTGTTGGCACTCACGGGCACGACCACCGAGCCTCGGATCGTTCCGACCGTCAATCCGCACGAGAAGTCCGCCACGGCGCCCGACTCGACCGCGTAGAGGTCGAGTCCGATCGTGTTCTTGGCGGCGCTGACGCCGAGTTTGAGGACGCCGAGGGCTCCTGCGAGCGTCCGGGTACGGAGTTCTCCTTCGCCCGCGCCGGCGCTGTTGCATTTGACGCCGGAGTGCGCGCAGCCCGTGAAGGTCATGAGCACGTTCGCGACCGTTTTCACGCCCGTGTAGTCGCCGGCGCCTGTGGACCCGGTGCAGATGACCTTGAATGCCTTCGTCGTTTCCAGTGTTGCCGAGGTGCCCTTGAGTTTCGTCGTGAAGTGGGCTCTTCACCACGCCCGGCGCCCAGGGTAGCCCTTCGTGCCGCCCGCCATCGTGCATGTGGCGTTTCCGAACGCCCCGGATCCCTTCGTCACCTTCACGCACCGGCCGAATTCCGGGGCCTGCTGCGTCGGGCCTTCGGACGCGACGGTCTCGATCTCCACCCCGCATGCGCTCTTGGAGGGCAGGTTGCCCGCGTCGCCACCGTACGAGGCCTGCCAGTAGTAGGTCCCGGACGCGAGCGTCAGTGGGCTGGAGGGCTGCACGACGCCGCTCGTCACCGGCGATGTGCCGGCGCTCGCGGCGAGTTTGGTGCAGGCGGCGTCGAGGTACGCGGCGTAGGCGACGGTTCCGGTCGCCTCGACGGCGTTCGGGCCGCGGAGCGTGGCCCGGTCTGAGACCGCGGTACCTTCCGGCACGCTGAGTGTTTCCCCGGAGCGCCCCTCGCCCCAAAGAGACGTCTGGATGGTCGTCGGGTCAGCTTCGCCTTCAGGTTCTTCTTCGGCTTCGCCGGTGACGTGCAGCACCTCGCTGCCGCAGGCGCTGACCGACGCGTTGTTGTTCGGGTCGCCGCCGTATGACGCCTGCCAGTAGTAGGTGCCCAGCGGCAGCGTCTGCGCGGTGGACGGCGGTGCCGTGCCTCCGGCGAGGCTGACCGAGCCGGCGCCCGCGACGAGGTTCTTGCATTCGCTGTCCGAGTAGACGCTGTACCGGACCGTGCCCGTTGCCGCCGGGGCGGCGGGGCCGCTGAGCAGCGCGTGGTCCTGAACGGGCGTCCCCGGCTGGACGGTCAGCGTTTCCCCGGAGCGTCCGCCGCCGGTGAGCGTGGTGCTCAGCTGAGTGCCGCTGACGAGGCTCTTGGCCTGGATGAAGACCGCTGAGTCGAAGACCTGGTCGCTGGCGTCGGAGATCGCGAGCTTCATGTGGTTGGACTGGCCCGGGGTAGCGGTCGCGGTGCACGTGAGCACGCTCGTCAGGCCATCCATCTGCGATGCGATCGTCGGAGCGGGCCTGACGTTGTCGCGGAACAGTTCTGGGTGATGCGGCGTCGGGTCGCCGCCTTCCACGTCGTTGCCGTTGTTGATCGTGTTGACGGACACGGCTTCGTTGCCGCCGGGGACGAGCGCGCAGTTGGTGCCGTTGACGAAGAACGCGAACACGTCGTTGAACTGCGTGTTGGAGTAGTCGCTGTACTCCTCGGAGGAGAAGACGTAGCTGAACTGCACGGTCGGGTGCTGCGGCACGAAGTCGAATTCCAGGACGGACGCGTCGTAGGTCGGGAAGCCCGAGATCAGCGTCAGTTCGCCGTCACCGGGCATTTCGAAGTTGGTCGTGTTCTCCCAGCCGCTCGGGCCTTCCAGGTTGCCGCCGGTCGCCTCGTAACAGGTGTTTGGGCCCTCGACTCCTCTGGAGCACGGTTCGTCGGTGGGATAGGTCTGGACCTTGCCGGAGCTCATCGTGATGCCGGATTCGAATCCGATGCTCGAGGCGCCGCCGGTGAAGGTGCCGGCGCTGCGATTTGCGCCCGCGAGGGTCGCATTGGTGATGGAGACACCGCCGCCGACGAGGGCTTGCGCCAGGCCCGCCGGCGTGGCGCCGTTGTTCAGGTCCGTTACCGTGACGCCGCTCGCCTGGCTGACACCGCCCAGTGCGAGCGTGATCGCGAGTGCCGAGATCACGGTCGCGGCGGTCCGAGCGGGCTCGGCGCGCGAATACGGGTCTCATGTGAAGGCTCTCCCTCGGTCGGTGTCGCTGCTTTGCTGTGTCCTCGGCCGTGAGACCGGGGCATGAACTCAACCTCACGCCGGACGCCCGCAGATGTGTGGAGCGCCACCGAGCCGCCGGCCGGGAAATCCGCAGAGAATCGTCGGCCTCGCGCTCGGCTTTTGCCGCTTCTCGAGGCGGCCGGCAGCCCGTTCCTCGGCGAATCTGCCTCCCATAGGCTCGAGACGCCTTCAGATTGACTACAGTTATGCCGGGGTTCTAGCTGCCCCCCGGCCAGACCCCACTGAGGAGGGGTCGGACCGTCCCGGATGCTCTCAAGCACACACCCCGGTCTCCAACCCGAGCGCACGGAGACTGGATCGAGCGCCGGGACGGTCCAGATCCTCCTCGTGAAGCGGGCAGCTCAGAGCGACGCGTTGCGGTTCCACTCGACCCACGCGACGCCGGTGCGGCCGTCGCCGGACCGCACGCTGGCACATGGCTCGCGGGAACTGCGAGATGCGCCCGTCGGGCGCCTCGAGCCGCAGCGGCCCGAACGCCGTCGGCTCGACCTGCAGGACCACGTCGCCGAGCCGGATCTCGGCGGAGGTGATCAGGCCGTCCTCGCCGACCTGCTCGGACGCCGACACGGCGTCCAGCTCGAGCACGCCGCCCTCCGGTGGCTGCAGGTAGCCGACCCCGATCGGCGGGGTGCCCGGGAGGCGGAACTCGACCGCGTGGAAGCGGGTCCCGTCCTCCAGGTGCCCGGCGGACCACATCCACTCCGCCGCCCACCAGTCGCGCGTGCCCCACGAGTGGTCGCGCTGCCCGACGCCCTCGCATCTCGATCGAGTCATCACCGACACGGACCACGCCGCGCACGAGGCAGGGGATCTCATAGCGAGTGGCAACGCGGTAGGCGTAGGGCTCGCCGTGGTCTCCCAGGTCAGGTCGAGGGACACCGCGCACGGGCTCGCCGCTCTCGCCGCGCAGCAGTGCGGCCGGGTCGGCGTGCGACTCGCCGCGCCGTCCAGGCGGACCCGGAAGCGCTCGAGGGCCTCCTCGCACACGTGCTCGGCGTCAAGCCCGTCCCGCGACACGGTCAGCCCATCGCCGGCCGGCAGCGGCGCCGCGAAGTCGATCACGGCGGCCGTCGGGCGGCCCGGGCCGACGACGAACGCCGTGACCCACGACACATCCAGGTTGGGATAGAGCCCGAGGCGGGCATAGACCCCGGCCCTGCCCGTCCTCGGAGACACAGTCGAAGTACCAGCTCTCGTTCCACAGCTGCTCGGAGCCGCCCGCGTGACGGCCCTCGTCGGCCGGGCTCCGGGCGCAGCGCGGCGGGGCGCCCGGAGCCCGGCTCGGGAAGCAGGTCGAGTGCGCCGAGGTCGAGGGCCTGCTGGGCGTAGCGCGCGAGGCTCGTCATGAACATCTCATCGCCGCGCTCGGTGCGCTCGACGAGCACCGCCGGCGCGACCGTCATCAGTACTCCGAGGAAGCACTCGCCGCCTGTAGCCGAGCCAGCACTGCTCCCAGTCGAAGCCGCGCACGCCGTGCGCGTGCAGCGCGTCGTAGTACTCGCGCACGAGCGCCTCCTCGTTGGCGCGGCGGTCCTCGACGGTCAGTGAGCTGCCCAGGAAGTACGAGGCGTCCGTCATCACCGGGCCCCAGCCGACCGTCTGCCAGTCGACGGCCACGAAGCGGCGCGGAGCGTCCTGCGCGCCGAACAGCATGTTGTCCAGGCGATAGTCGCCGTGCACCAGGCCCGAGCGGCGGCCGGCGGTCGGCGACCCACCCATCGAGGCTGGCGATGAAGCGCCGGCATACCTCCTGGTGCTCGGGCGTCACGCGGTCGCCGTAGCGCTCCAGGAACGCCGGAAGCAGCTGCGTCAGCAGCGTCTGCCCGAGCACGTTCTCCTGGTTCAGCCAGGGCGTCGCGCCGAGCTGCGGGTCCGCGAACACCGGCGCGTGCAGCCGCGCGAGCTCGCGCAGCGCGAGGCGGGCGTCCTGCACGTTGCAGCCTGCGATCTGGTCTCCCTGCGCGGCCGGAGCGACGTCCTCGAGCAGGATCGTGAACCAGCCCTCCTCGGGGTCGGCCACCGCGACGTAACAATCCGCGAGGGGACCGCCGATCCGCGGCGCGAGCTCGCGGTAGAAGCGCACCTCGCGCTCGTACACGCCGAGCCCTACCCCCGCAGCGCGGCTGTTCTCGTCCTCGGAGGCGGTCTTCAGCACGACGGACGTGCGGGCCGCCCTCGCCGCCGGGCGCATAGTCGATGACGATGCGCCGGCTCTCGCTCATCTGGCCGGTGCCTATCGGCTCGATCGTGAAGTTGGCTGACCGGCCCGGTGCCCAGCGCAGCGCTGAGCCACTCGCCGGTCACATCCTCCGGGCGCCGCAGGACAATCGCCTCCTCCGCCATGCGCGTATCCCATCACATTCCAAAGCCGCGAACGCGGGTCGCCCCACGGCCGCTCCCGCGTCGCGGAAAACCACGGGTCAGAGCACCCCAGGCAAACCCCGCGCAGCGCGTACGCCCCCTCGCGCCTCTACATTTGGCCTGACATGGAACAACCCGCGGGAATCGACGGCAGGACGGCTGACCGCGTGCTGCTCGTCGAGGACGAGGAGTCCATCTCGGAGCCGTTCTCGCGGGCGCTGGTTCGCGAGGGCTTTGCCCCCGCCGTCGCCGGCACGATCGCAGAGGCCCGCGCCGCGGTCGCCGATTCGCCCCCGGACATCATCCTGCTGGACGTGATGCTGCCCGACGGGGACGGTCGCGAGCTCGCGCGTGAGCTGGCCGCCGGGACGCACATTCCGATCATCATGCTGACCGCGCGCGGGAGTGAGATAGACCGCGTCGTCGGGCTCGAGCTCGGGCGCCGACGACTACGTCGTCAAGCCGTTCGCCTCCAGCGAGGTGATCGCCCGGATCCGGGCGGTGCTGCGGCGCACGCGCGCCAACGCACAGCCGTCCGGGGAGCAAGACGGGGGAGAGGTGAGGATCGACGTCGGCGCGCGGCGGGTCTGGCTGCGCGGCAACGAGATCTCGCTGACGCGCAGGGAGTTCGACCTGCTCGCGCGGCTGATGCGCAGCGTCGGCGCTGTCGTGACGCGCGAGGACCTGATGGCCGACGTGTGGGACGTCAACTGGTTCGGATCGACCAAGACGCTCGACGTCCACATGGCGGCGCTGCGGCGAAAGCTCGAGGAGCAGCCCGGCTCGCCGGCGGCACATCCACACAGTGCGGGGAGTGGGCTTTCGCTACTCCCGTGACGCGGAGGTCTGAGCCGTCAGCCTGCGGACTCGCCTGCTGCTCTCGCTCGCCTATGTGCTCGTCCTGGCGGTCGTCTCGCTGGGGGTGCCGCTCGCCCTGAGCCTTCGAGACCGCGTCAACGCGGAGGTGCGCTCGCAGGCACTCAGCCAGGCTGACGTGGTCGCCGCCACCTCGGCGGACCTGATCAGCCCGCCGAACACGCAGGGCCTTGAAGCGCTCGCACACTCCAGCGCCGCGACCGTGCGGGGTCGCGTGCTGATCCTCAACGCAACGGGCCTGGTGCTCGCCGACAGCGCGACGACGTCCACCGCCGGGCAGAGCTACGCGAGCCGGCCGGAGATCGCGGCGGCGCTCCACGGCCGCCCCGTCCAGGTCCAGCGCACGAGCCACAGTCATCGGCGAGAGCATCCTTGCGACCGCTGTGCCCGTCGTGCGCCACGGCGCGGCCGTGGGCGCGGTGCGGGTCACCCAGAGCGTCGCGGCCGTGCAGAGGGCTGTCCGCAGCACCGTCACGAAGCTGATCCTCGTCGCGGGCATGGTGCTGCTGCTCGGCCTCCTCGCCGGCGCGCTGATCGCGCGCCAGATCTCTCTCCCGCTCAGGCGGCTCGAGGCGGCGGCGCGCAAGCATCGCGGGAGGCGACCTTTCGGCGCGCGCTACCGTCGAAGGCAGCACCGAGCAGCGCTCGCTCAGTGAATCGTTCAATGAGATGGCAGACCGCAACCAGCGCCTGATCGGCGCCCAGCGCGAATTCGTCGCGGACGCCTCACACCAGCTGCGCACGCCGCTCACCGCGCTGAGGCTGAGGCTCGAGGAGGCTCGAGCGACCTCCGGGCAGGAGTCCGTCGTCAGCGACCTCGATGCGGGGACCGCCGAGGTGGATCGCCTCGCTGTGATCGTCGATGAGCTGCTCGTGCTCAGCCGGGCCGAGGATCGCGAGCTGCAGGGCGAGCGCGTGGTCCTGCTCGACGCGCGTCGCTCGCGCCGCAGAGCGCTGGGACACCGCATACGCAGCACGCAACATCACCCTGACGTCGAGTCACAGGCGCCCGGAGCGGCGTGGTGCGCGCCCGCTGACCTGGACCGCGCACTGGACGTCCTGATCGAGAACGCGCTCCACTACTCGCCCGGCGGGTCCGAGGTGACGCTTCTCGCACGGGAGCAACCTCGATCGAGGTACGCGACCGCGGCGCCGGATCTCGCCCCCGGCGAGCAGGACATCGTCTTCGACCGCTTCCACCGCGGGCGCGCAGGCAGGCGGGGGCCGGCCGGCAGCGGCCTTGGCCTGGCGATCGCGCGGACGCTCGCACGCGCATGGCACGGCGAGGTCACGCTCGCGGGCAGGACCGGCGGTGGCGTTGTTGCTGCGCATCGAGTTCCCGGCGCCAGCCCCATGACGGGCTCGCGGCAGAACGGCGCTCGCGGTTCTGCTCGCGATCCTCGGGATCGCGGTCGCCGCCGCCATCACATGGGGCACGAGCCAGCTCGTGAGCCAGCGAATCGGCCTCGCCTCCGAACCGCTGACCGCGGGATCGTCGCTGCTGCCGCGCGCGGCACCCGTGACCGTGAAACCGCGGCCGGTGACTTCGGTGCCCGCGCGGCCTGTTCCGACGGTCACCGTGACGAGCCCCGCGCCGGCCGCGCCAGCTCCGGCCACGACGGCGCCCGGCGCCCGCGCCCGCGCCGGAAACGCCCGCCGCCTCCGAAGGCACGAGCACTGCTGCAGGATCGGGAACTGAGGGCGACCGGCAGGTGCGCCGCGACGACTGAAAGTCGCCTCGCGCCGGCGCCGCCCGCGGGCGTCATCGAAAGCTTTGCCAAACCTTAACCCTGGCCTGGTCGGCGGCTGGGGCACCCGCCGCAACAGTGATGGCACCCGACAAAGGAGTGCCTGATGCGACGCAAGGAGTTGATGACGGCGGCAGGGGTGACCCTCGCCGGACTGGGTGTGCTCGTGGGCCTGGCGATCGGCTCCGGTGGCACGGCGCCCGTCGTCGCTGCGCGCGTGCAGCCGGTCGAGGTGCGCACCGAGGTGATTCACAGGACGGTCAACGTCTATCGCAAAGCCAAACCCCCGAAGGCAGCCGCCGTCGGCCCGGGCGGATCAGCAGGACGCACATCAGCGGTGCTGAAGGCAGGCGCCCCGGCGGGCGGGAGCTACGCCCCCACGACCCGCTCCAGTGGCGGTCGCTCTGCCTCCCCGAGCTACTCCTCCTCGCCGTCGGTGACGACCCGCAGCAGCGGTGGCGCCTCGAAATCAGGCGGAGGCTCATCTGCACCGGTATCAACCCGCTCCAGCGGCGGTGGCGGCGGCGACAACGGCGGCGGCCACGATGACTGACGGTGCGCCCTCGCGGAAGGCAACGCGGTCGAAGGGACGCACATCGCACGCGGTCCTTGCGATGTGGGTTGCCGCCGCGGCGTTCCTCGCGCTGCTCGCGATCCTCGCCGTGCGCGTCGCGGCCGGCGAGGACCCTGCCCTGCGCGCGCGCGCCGCGGCGACGCCGCTGCCCGCGCGCAGGATCTTGATCCGCAAGATCTACGAGAAGAAGGTGATCATCCACCTGCCCGCGGCCGCTCCCCCGCAGCCGACGGTGTCTTCCGCGCAGGTGAGCGCCCCCGAAGCCTCCTACGCGTACGCGCCGGTCACGCGAAGCTCGTGAGCACCGTTCACGACATGACGTTCCGCTCGATGGGCAGCGACATACGCCTGATAATCGAGCCGGCGCTCGCGCCCGGGCTGCCGGCGCCGGACGTGGCCGCCGAGGCGGAGCGGCTGTACGTCGAGGACTTCGCGCGGCGGCTTTCGAGGTTCCGTGAGGACAGCGAGCTCTGCGAGCTGAACCGCGCGACCGGGACCGAGGTGCCCGCGTCGCCGCTGCTGAGGGCCGCCGTCGCCGCGGGCCTGTGGGCGGCGGAGCGCAGCGGCGGCCTGGTTGACCCCACACTCGTCGGCGAGATCGAGGCGATCGGCTACGCCCACTCCATGGACGGATGCAGGCCTGCCTCGTTGCAGGAAGCACTCGCCGGCGCACCCGCGCCGCGGGCGGCTCGTCCAAGGGAGGCCGCTCGCTGGCGCGACGTGCACGTCGACGACGCCCGCGGGACCGTGACACGCCCGCCGGGCGTGAGGATCGACACCGGCGGCATCGGCAAGGGGCTCGCAGCTGACGCCGTCGCGCACCGCCTCGAGCGGCTACCGGCGCTACGTCGTGGACTGCGGCGGCGACATCACGATCGGCGGCGTAGGAGCCCAGCTCGAGCCGATCGGTGTCGAGGTCGAGCATCCGATCTCAGGCGAGTGCGTTCAGATCGTCCAGATGACAGCGGGCGGCATCGCGACCTCTGGGATGAACGTGCGGATCTGGCAGCGACCGGACGGCACGTTCGCCCATCATCTCCTGGACCCGTCGACCGGCGAGCCGGTGTGGAGCGGCCTGATCGGTGCCACGGCCCTTGCGCCGAGCGCGCTCGAGGCCGAGACGCTCTCCAAGCTCGCGCTGCTCGGTGGCCCCGTCGGCGCTCGCAGGGCGCTCTCCGAGCACGGCGGCCTCGTGGTCCACAACGACGGCGACGTGGAGCTGATCGGGCCGCTGGCCTCGGGCCGGGCCTTCGCCCAGCTCGCGAGGGTAGCGTGAGCCGCGCAGCCCCGGCGAACTACATATGGTGGCTGGCGGGCCGCTCCGCGGGCGTCGTCGCCCTGATCCTGATCACGGCATCTGTCCTGCTCGGCCTCGCGATGGCCGCCAAGGTGATCCCGGCCCGCCACCGGCGGGGCGCAGCGCGGCTGCACCAGCCCCTTGCGCTCGTCGCGCTCGCGGCGATCGCCGCGCACGGCGTGCTGCTCGCCGCGGACCCGTGGCTGAAGGCGGGCCCGAAGGGAATCCTCGTCCCGTTCACGCTCGGATACCGGCCGCTGTGGACCGGGATCGGGATCATCGGCGGCTATCTCGCAGCGATACTCGCCCTGAGCTTCTACGTTCGCAGGCGCATCGGCGCGCGGGTGTGGCGCCAGATGCACCGCCTCACGGTCCTCGTCTACGTGTTCGCCGTCGCACACACGCTCGGCGCGGGCACCGACTCGTCGATCCCGCTCGTGCGCTACTTCGTGCTCGCCAGCGTGCTTCCCGTGCTGTTCCTGTTCGCCCTGCGCATGCAGCTCGGCGGGCCGCGCGCGCGCCCGGCGCGGCCCGCGGTCAGCCCCTGCGCCGCTGAAGGCGCGCCGGCCCCGGGACCGGCACGTCAGCCGCACAGCTCCCCGTCGGCCTCCGGCGGCTGGCAGCCAGGTGCCGTGGAGGCCTCGGCGCAGAGTACCGGATAGTCACGGGGCGCGTCCTCTCGCCGCCCCTCCACCGAGGGTGCTCGCGGCGCCCGCGCCGATGCTCGGCCGCGCCCGCCGCCGTTAACGGATTTCCCCGCAGCCGCGGTGCGGCGAAGCCACGATCCGGCGCCGATGCGTGCCGACTACAGTCACCAGACCACCAGCAGCTCGACGCCCGACCCCGTCAAGAGTCCGGTTGACAGGGCGCGCCGTCCCGGCCCGCATGCCAAGGAGGCATCTCATGTCAAGGCACCTCACCGGCTCTCTCCTGATCGTCCTCGCCGTGCTCGGCCTCCTCGCACCCGCCGCGGGCGCGAGCGTCGTCGGCCCGAACATCAACGTCACGCAGGCGCTCGGCAGCCAGCGCGAAGGCGCGATCGCGATCAACCCCGCGAACCCGCAGCAGATGTTCACTGTCGCCGCCGACGCCGTCAACAAAGACCTGATCACCGCCCGCAGCAGCGACGGCGGCGCGACGCTGGACCCGCGCGACGGTCGCCTACGGGAACGGCACCGCGCCGGGCAGCGCAGGCCTGCCGGCCTCGTGCTGCAACCCCAGTGCGGCCTTCGACCACTACGGCAACCTCTACATCACCTACCTCGGGCCGGCGCAGTGGACGTACGTGATCTTCGCCTACAGCACCGACGGCGGAGCGAGCTTCAAAGGCCTGACCGCGGTCGAAGCCCACGGTGACCAGCCCACGGTCGCGCCGGAACGGTTCGGTGTGGCTGACATACAACGCGGGCGGCGTGATCAAGGCGGCCGGCGCGGCCGTGACCGGCCTCGGGCAGGTGGGCCCGCTGACGAAGTGGGAAGTACCGGGACCGTCGGGCAACTACGGCGACATCGCCGTCGGCCCCGCGGGGCAGGTGGCCCTCGCCTATGGCCCCACCGCGGGCGGCGAAGGCGGATCGATCTACGTCAACGTCAAGAGCGACGGGCTCGGGCCGCAGCCGTTCAGCTCCGCAGCTCTCGGCCACTCACACGAACGTCGGGGGCTTTGACTTCATCCCAGCGCAGCCGCACTGGGGGATCGATCCCGAGGCCGGTCTCGCCTGGGATCACAGCGGCGGCCCCCACAACGGGCGGCTCTATCTGATGTACGTCGAAACGCCGACGCCCGGGGCCTCCGAAACGAACGTGCTCGTCCGCCACTCCGATGACGAAGGCGCAACCTGGAGCGAACCGGTTCAGGTCAACGAAGCCAGCCTCGGCACGAGCCACTTCATGCCGCGCATCTCGATCGACCAGAGCACGGGGCAGCTCGGCGTGACGTGGTGGGACACCCGCAACGACCCGCTGAACAGCAGCGCGCAGTACTTCGGAGCGTTCAGCAGCGACGGCGGCGCCAGCTTCACGCGCGAGCTTCCAGATCAGCGCCGGCACCTCAAACGAGGCCTGGGCGCCGAACCCGCCCGCGCCGATCAAGGACCAGGACCTCGGCGACTACACCGGCAACGCGTTCGCTGGCGGCCGCCTGTGGGGGCTCTGGGCCGACAACTCCAACTCGACGGGCGACAACCCGAACGGCGCGCAGAACGCCCTGAACCTCTACACGGCGTTCGCGCAGGGCGAATCGCCGCCGCCGTCGGTCACCGTCGCGCTCCCGGCGCCCAACTCCCGCGGCTGGTACACATCGGCGCCCGTCAGCGCCGCCGTCACCGCGACCGAGCCCGCGGGAGGCGCGGCGATCGCCTCGATCAGCTGCAGCGGCGCGAGCGTCGGCGCCGTCACCGGGATCGGCACCGAAAGCGCAACGGCCACGGCGACCGTCTCGGCCGACGGCGTCACGAACGTGAGCTGCCAGGCCGTCGAGCGCGGGCGGCTCGACGGGCGAATCGCAGCCTCAGGCCGTGCAGCTCGACACGCTTCGCACCGCTGCTCGCGCCGTCTCTGGCCCCGCGACGGCCCCGATCCCGCTGGGCGCGCCGGCGACCGCAGCCGCCAACGCGAGCGATCCGCTCAGCGGCGGCTTCGCCTCGGGGATCGCGAGCGAACTCGTGCGGCCCGGTTGAAACGGCGGCGGTCGGCCCGGGCACGCTCACGTGCTCGGCCGCCGACGTGGCGGGTAACGCCGCGAGCGCCTCGCTGCCCTACGTCGTCGGCTACGCGGTCTCGGTGCTGTCTCCCGTCTCCCGGGCCGGTCGCGCGCGGCGCCAGTCGTGCTCGTGAGCTTCAGGCTCACCGACGCAGCCGGCAACCCGATACCCGACGCGGCCGCGGCCGCGATCGGATGCGGCGCCCACGTCGCGTTCGCGACCGTGTCGCGGTGCCCCGCGCTACCGCAAACGCACCCACGTCTTCCGAGCCCACTTCAGGGTGCCGCGCAAGCTCGCTCCGGGCACCCGCGACCTGACGATCACCGCCCTCTCCGGGCGCTCACGCTCGCGAGCGCGACCATTCACGCTGCAGGTGCAGTGAAGCCGGGAGGGGGACGGCGCCGGCTCGTGCGGGGCGCCGCCGGCGGACCAATCCACGGCTCGGCCGCGGCGCGCCCCTCGGCTGCTCGCGGGGAGTGGCTCTCGCGGGCAGCGCACGGGCGCGTGCACTCCATCCGGCGGGTGCCCTAGGTTCGCGAACACATGTTCGATGACCGCGTCAGCCATCCCTGGCTAGAGGAGCTCAACCCTGAGCAGCGCGAGGCGGCGACGCACACCGGCGACACGCTGCTGATCCTCGCGGGCGCCGGCACCGGCAAGACGACCACGCTGTGCGCGCGCGTCGCATGGCTGCTCGCCGAGGGGATCCCGGCCGAGCGGATACTGCTGCTCACGTTCACGCGCCGGGCCGCGCGCGAGATGACCGAGCGCTCGCGGGCCCTCGCCGAGCGCGTCGCGCCCCAGGCAGGCCCGGTGCTCGGCGGCACGTTCCACTCGGTCGGGCATCGCATGGTCCGCTGCATGCCTCCTCGCTCGGGCTCGACCCCGGGTTCGGGGTGCTCGACGCGGGCGACGCCGCGGATCTGCTTGACTTCGTGCGCCAGGAGCGCGGCCGCGCGGCGTCGCGCCGGCGCTTCCCGCGCGCGCAGACGATGCTCGACATCTACTCGCGCTCGGTCAACGCGCAGACCCCGCTCGCGGAGGTGCTGGCCGAGTCGTTCCCGTGGTGCGCCGAGCACCGCGAGCCGCTGGCCGAGATCTTCAGGGCCTACGTCGCTCGCAAGCGCGAGCTCGGGGTGCTCGACCTCGATGATCTGCTCCTCTACTGGCGCGCGCTCGCACAGGACGAGATCGTCGGCCCGCGCCTGTCGGCGGGCTTCGATCACGTGCTCGTCGACGAGTACCAGGACGTCAACGGGCTGCAGGTCGACATCGTCAGGAGCCTGCGCGCCGGACGAGCCCGGACTGACCGTCGTCGGCGACGACTTCCAGGCGATCTACGGCTTCCGCGCCGCGAGCGCCCGCCACATCCTGGATTTCCCCGAGCACTTCCCGGGCTGCAGCACGGTGACCCTTGAGCGCAACTACCGCTCGACCGGCCCGATCCTCGCGGTCGCGAACGCCGTCGCGGCACAGGACCGGGACGGCTTCCCCAAGCGGCTGTGGAGTGAGCGCGAGGGAGGCGTCGAGCCGGAGCTCGTGATGCCCCGGGATGAATCGGCGCAGGCCGGGGAGGTCTGCGATCGCGTCATGGCCGCGCGCGAGGAGGGCATGGAGCTGCGCGCAGCAGGCCGTCCTGTTCCGCACCGGGCACGACTCGGATCCGCTCGAGCTCGAGCTGACCCGCCGCGGGATCCCGTTCGTCAAGTACGGCGGGCTTCGCTTCCTCGACGCGGCGCACGTCAAGGACTTCATCGCCCTGCTCCGCCTGACCGACAACCCGGCCGATGAGATCAGCTGGTTCCGGCTTCTCCAGCTCCTCGACGGAGTCGGGCCGATCCGCGCCCGCAGGGTGCTCGACGAGCTCCGCGGCCGCGGCGGCGGGCCACCCGAGCTCGGCCGCTGGCCGCAGGCCGCAAGCCACATCCCGGAGGGCTCGTTGGAGCACGCGAACGCGCTGATCGACGCGCTCACCGCGCACCGGCGCCGGCTCGCGCGACGCGGCGGGGGTGCAGGCCGAGCGCCTGTGCGCCGCGATCACGCCGCTGATACGCCTGCGCTATCCGGACGGGGCGGTGCGCAGCGGGGATCTCGAGCAGCTCGTTGCGGCGGCCCAGGGCTCACAGGACATCAGGCACTTCGTCTCGGAGCTGGTGCTGGATCCGCCCGCCTCGAGCGCCGACCTGGCGGGGCCGCCGCACCTGGACGAGGACTATCTGGTCCTCAGCACCGTGCACTCCGCGAAGGGCCTGGAGTGGGACGCGGTTCACGTGATCTGCGCATACGACGGCAACTTTCCGGCGGACATGAGCACCGCAAGCGAGGAGGGCATCGCCGAGGAGCGCAGGCTGTTCTACGTCGCACTGACCCGCGCGCGGCGCAGACTGCACGTGTATGTGCCGGTCCGCTACTACCACCGCCCCCACGGCGGCGACGACGCGCACGGATACGGGCGGGCCTCGCGCTACCTGACCGATGATGTTCAGCGTCTCTTCAAGCACACCCGCGTTCACGATCCGTCCGGCACGATCCATGCGGCGGCCGTCCCCGAGCACCGGATAGAGGTCTCGGTGGACGCTCTCTTCGACTGAACGCACCGCCACCCGGCGGAGGTCGCAGGTCCGTCCCTCAATGACCATCGGTCTCATCCCGGGCACGGGCGCCGCCTCAGCGGCGCGGCGTTAGACTCGGGCCATGACCGACAACGACGACGACCTCTTCGGCGCCGAGCACGTCCGCGTCTATCGAGAGACCTCCGGCGAGCACGGCTATCACTGGCGCGGCACAACGATCCTGCTCCTGACGACCGAGGGCCGTGTCTCGGGCGAGCAGCGGACGACCCCGCTGATACACAGGACCGACGGCGAGGACTGGGTGATCGTCGCTTCCAAGGGCGGTGCTCCCGAGCACCCCGGCTGGTATCAGAACCTGCAGGCGAACCCCAAGGCCTCGATCCAGGTGAAGGGCGAGGAGATCCCCGTCCGGGCGGCGGACGCAGAGGGCGCCGAGCGCACCCGTCTGTGGGGCCTGATGGTCGAGGTCTGGCCCGCATATGAGGACTACCAGGCAAGAACCGACCGCGAGATCCCGGTCGTCGTCCTCAGCCGCCGCTAGGTCTGCGGCAAAATACCCGAAACCCGATTGGGTTTCGGTCATATACGTGCGAATATAGATCTCACACAGCACGACGAACGCTCTAGACAAGGAGACAGCCAGATGGCATTGCAGCTTGGCGACGTGGCACCAGACTTCGAGGCCGACACGAGTGAGGGCCACATCCACTTCCACGACTGGCTCGGCGACTCGTGGGGCGTCCTCTTCTCGCACCCGAAGGACTTCACTCCGGTCTGCACGACCGAGCTCGGCTACATGGCCAAAGCCAAGCCCGAGTTCGACCGCCGGAACGTGAAGATCATCGGCCTGTCCGTCGACAACACGAGCGATCACGTGCAGTGGGCCAAGGACATCGAGGAGACCCAGGGCACGGCGCCGAACTACCCGATCATCGGGGACTCCGACTTCGCGATCTCAAAGGCCTACGGCATGCTCTCTGCCGACGTGTCCGGTGCCCCTTCCGAGCGCACGCCGGCCGACAACCAGACCGTCCGCAACGTCTTCGTGATCGGCCCGGACAAGAAGATCAAGCTGATCCTCGTCTACCCGATGACGACCGGGCCGCAACTTCGACGAGGTGCTCCGCGTGATCGACTCGCTGCAGCTGACCGCGAAGCACAAGGTCGCCGACGCCCGTGAACTGGAAGCAGGGCGACGACGTGATCATCGCCGGCTCCGTCTCAAACGACGAGGCCAAAGAGACATACCCGGATGGCTGGAAGGAGCCCAAGCCCTACATCCGGATCGTGCCCCAGCCCAAGTAGCGCACGAGGACACGACTGGGCGTCCCCACGGCAGCTACGCCGAGGGGAGCGCTCCGCGCCCGCGGCCCGGGTCATGCCGTGCGGCGGCGATATCCGTCCCGCACCGTGCAGGCTCGGCGAGCCGCGGCTCACACGAGCGGTCAGCGACGCCCGCTCGAGCACACCGCTCGCGATGCGGTGCAGCTGAGGCGCTCTGATAGCTTGCCGCGCGTCAACAGCGGCAACCGGTCCGCCCCACGGCGAGACGCCCGGCCGCACGGAGGAGGGGCTTTGCTGAGCACGCGCTTCACGGAGGAGTTCGGGGTCGAGCACCCGATTGTGCAGGGAGGCATGCAGTGGGTCGGACGGGCCGAGCTCGTCGCGGCGGTGGCCAACGCGGGAGCGCTCGGCTGCATCACCGCTCTGACCCAGCCAACGCCTGAGGACCTCGTGAAGGAGATCGAGCGCTGCAGGGAGATGACGGACAAGCCTTTCGCCGTCAACCTCACGATCCTGCCGACCCTGAAACCGCCGCCATATGCCGAGTACCGCCAGGCGATCATCGACTCCGGGGTGAAGATCGTGGAGACGGCGGGCAACAACCCCGTCGAGCACATCGAGCACTTCAAACCCGCCGGCATCAAGGTGATCCACAAGGCGACGACCGTGCGGCACGCGCTGAAGGCACAGAGCATCGGCGTCGACGCCGTCTCGATCGACGGCCTGGATTGCGCCGGGCACCCCGGGGAGGACGACGTCCCCGGCCTCGTCCTGATCCCGGCCGCCGCCGACCGCCTGACGATCCCGCTGATCGCCTCCGGCGGCTTCGCTGACGCACGCGGTCTCGTCGCTGCGCTGGCACTGGGTGCCGACGCGGTGAACATGGGCACGCGCTTCATGTGCACCGTCGAGTCCCCGATCCACCCCGCGATCAAGGAGCGGATCGTGCAGGGAGATGAGCGTCAGACGGACCTCATCTTCCGTTCCTTCCGCAACACCGCGAGGGTCGCCCGCAACGCGATCAGCCAGCAGGTGCTCGAGCTCGAGCGCGAAGGACGCCCGTTCGAGGACATCGCGCCGCTCGTCGCGGGAGCGCGCGGCCGCAAGGTCTACGAGGACGGCGACCCGGACGCGGGCGTCTGGACGGCAGGGCTCGTGCAGGGCCTGATCCACGACGTTCCGACATGCGCCGAGCTCGTCGAGCGGATCATTCTCGGCGCCGACGAGATCATCACCGAGCGGCTCGCCGGGTTCACCGAGCGGGCCGTCGCGGCCAAGGTGTAGTTCTCAGGCGCCCGGGCTGCGGCGCCCGTCCCACGGGTCGCCGCGCTCGAGCCCGCCGATCCCCGTCCACATCAATCCCATCGCAGCGGTGACCAGTTGCTCGCGCTCGACGTCCGGATGGGCGTGCCACCAGCGCACCGCTCCGTGGAGCGCCGCCTGCTGCAGGGCGAAGATCGCCTGGCCGACCGCGCTCGTGGGCTCGATCCCGGCGCGCTTGGCGTCAGGGGCGAGCAGCGCAGCGAGCAGCCGGTTCGCCTCCGCCCCCTGCCGGCGGTGGTCGGCCGCGACGTCGGGATCGACCGGCGCGTGGTCGGGGAACAGCAGCCGCCACGCGGACGGCTGCGGTTTCGGCGAAGCGGAAGAACGCGTCAGTTGAGGAGCGCATCCGCTCCTCCAGCGGGGCGTCCGCGGCGATCAGCTCGCGAAGATGGGCGAGCAGGGCGGCGTGGGTGTCCTTCAGAAGAGCCCCGAACAGGGCCCGCTTGTCGGCGAAGTGGTCATAGAGCACGGTCCTTGAGACGCCCGCCGCGGCCCCGATGCGGCCCATCGATGCGCCCTCGTATCCGTGCAGCGCGAACTCCTCCAGCGCGGCCTGGACGATCAGCGATCGCCGCTGTGGAGCACGCAGCCGGCGCTTGGTCGTGTCGGTTGCCACGGTGCGCAATGTAACGCCGCGAGCCCGTTGTGCGTATTATCCGACACCGGTGTCGGCTGGCGAGCAGCCGCCCGAGGCGGGCGCGGACGCTTTCGGCAACGAGCGCCCTTGCCGCTTCGACACGGAGAGACTGATCACAGCGATGGCGACGGACATCTTCAGCCCCGAGCAGCTTGCATTCTGCAGAGGCCGTGCGGGACTTCGCGAAACGGGAGTGCGGCACGCGCGAGCAGCGCGACGCGCTGACCGACAACGGCGCGCACGCACATAGCGCCGAGCTCTACAGCAAGGTCGCCGACCTCGGCTGGCTCGGCGTCGCGGTCCCCGAGCAGTACGGCGGGTCCGGCGGCGGCGCCGTGGACATGTGCCTGTTCCTGGAGGAGATCGCCTACGGGATGATCCCGCTCGCGGGCTTCTCGATCAGCGCCATCAGCGCGGGGCCCTACGAGCGATTCGGCTCCGAGGACCTCAAGGCCGAGGTGCTCTCCGGGATCGCCTCGGGCTCGGTCGCAGCGATCGCGATGTCCGAGCCCGGCAGCGGATCGGACGTCGGCAGCCTCACTTGCGCTGCCGAGCGCTCCGGCGACGGCTATGTGCTCAACGGCCAGAAGACCTGGTGCTCGGAGGCGCACATCGCGGACACGATCCTCGTCGTCGCGCGCACCGACCGCAGCGGCTCCAAGCACAGTGGCCTGTCGATGTTCTCGATCCCGACCGGCACCCCGGGCATGGAGATCAGCGGGATCCCGACGATGGGCGGAAGGATCGTCAACGACATCTTCCTGACCGACTGCCATGTGCCAGCCGAGCGTGTCGTCGGCGACGTCGACAACGGCTGGGTGCAGCTGATGTCGGGACTGAACATCGAGCGCCTGATCATCGCCGCCGGCTCGCTGGGGCGGCGCGCAGGATGTTCGACGACGTGCTCGGCTACGTGAAGGAGCGCAAGCAGTTCGGTAGCCCGATCGGCTCCTTCCAGACCATCAAGCACCGCCTCGCCGACCTGGCGACGGAGATCGAGCTCGTTCGGCTGCTGACCTATGACGTCGCGGTCAAGACGGACGCCAACCCCGGGGTGATGCTCCCGAGGGAGGCCTCGATGGTGAAGCTGAAGGCAACGGAGGTCGCCAAGCAGATGGCGCTTGAGGGCATGCAGATGATGGGTGGCTATGGCTATGCGACGGAGTACGACATGGAGGCGCACGTGCGGCGGAATCTCGTTGGCACGATCGTCGGCGGTACAAGTGAGATCCAGCGCGAGGTGATCGCGATGACCTACGGACTGTGAGGAGTCAGTAAATGGCAGCTACAGATGCACTGGTGTTCGACGCGATCCGCACCCCCCGCGGCAAGGGCAAGGTCAACGGCTCGCTGCACGCGACGAAGCCCGTCGACCTCGTTGTCGGCTTGATGCACGAGACGCTTTCGCGCAACGCGAAACTCGATCCGAACCGCGTCGACGACGTCGTCCTCGGCTGTGTCTCCCCCGTCGGCGACCAGGGCGCCGACATCGCCAAGACCGCGGCCCTGAAGGCCGGTCTCCCGGACACCGTCGCGGGCCTGCAGGTCAACCGCTTCTGTGCGTCGGGCCTTGAGGCCGTGAACATCGCCGCCCAGAAGGTCGCCTCGGGCTGGGAGGACCTCGTGCTCGCCGGCGGCGTCGAGTCGATGTCCCGCGTCCCGATGGGCTCGGACGGCGGTGCCTGGGCGATGGACCCCGAGACCAACTACGACACCTACTTCATCCCGCAGGGCGTCGGCGCTGACCTGATCGCGACGATCGAGGGCTTCACGCGCGAGGACGTCGACGCATACGCCACGCGCTCGCAGGAACGAGCGGCAGCCGCCTGGGACGAGGGCAAGTTCTCGGACTCGGTGATCCCCGTCACCGACCTCAACGACCACGTCGTGCTCGACAACGACGAGTTCATCCGCCGGGGAACGACCGTCGAGACGCTCGGCAAGCTCAACCCGTCCTTCCAGGCGATCGGCGAGATGGGCGGCTTCGACGCGGTCGCGCTGCAGAAGTACCACTGGGTCGAGAAGATCGGCCACGTCCACACGCCCGGCAACTCCTCGGGCATCGTCGACGGCGCCTCGCTCGTCACGATCGGCAACGAGCGCATCGGTGAAGAGCTCGGGCTGACCCCGCGCGCGAGGATCCTCGCCACCGCGCTGTCCGGCGCGGACCCGACGATCATGCTGACCGGGCCCGCACCCGCCAGCCGCAAGGCGCTGGAGAAGGCCGGCCTGACGGTCGACGACCTCGACCTCGTCGAGATCAACGAGGCGTTCGCGGCCGTAGTGCTCCGCTTCGTGCGCGACATGGGCCTGGACATGGAGAAGGTCAACGTCAACGGCGGCGCGATCGCCATGGGCCACCCGCTCGGCGCGACCGGGGGAATGATCCTCGGCACGCTGATCGACGAGCTCCACCGCACGGGTGGCCGCTACGGCCTCGCGACGCTCTGCGTCGGCGGAGGAATGGGCATCGCCACGGTCATCGAGCGCATCTGAGCCGCTCGGAACAGAACCAGAACCAGAGGAAGAGACACAGACATGAGCGAGAGCACAACGATCCGCTGGGACAAGGACGCCGATGGCGTCGTGGTCCTCACGCTGGACGATCCCAACCAGTCCGCCAACACCATGAACGCTGCCTACGCGGCGTCGATGGCCGCGACGATCGAGCGCCTGCAGGCTGAGAGAGACGACATCACGGGCGTGATCATCACCTCCGCGAAGAAGACCTTCTTCGCGGGCGGCGACCTGAACGACCTGCGCCTGGCGACCCCCGGAGCACGCGGAGGAGATCGCCGCACAGGTGCGCGAGGGCAAGCGCCAGCTCCGGGTCCTTGAGACGCCTCGGCAAGCCGGTCGTGGCCGCGATCAACGGAGCCGCGCTCGGAGGGGGCCTGGAGATCGCCCTCGCCACTCACCACCGCATCGCCGTGGACAGCCCGAGCGTCCAGCTCGGCTTCCCGGAGGTGCAGCTCGGCCTGTTGCCGGGCGCGGGCGGCGTCGTCCGCTCGGTGCGCATGCTCGGGATCGTCGACGCGCTGATGCAGCTCCTGATGCAGGCCCAGCGTGTGCGCCCGGCCAAGGCCAAGGAGCTGGGCCTGATCGATGAGATCGTCCCCACCAACGACGACCTGATCCCGGCCGCGAAGGCATGGATCAAGGAGAACCCCGAGGCCGTACAGCCGTGGGACGTGAAGGGCTACAAGCTCCCCGGAGGCAGCCCGTCCAACCCGAAGCTCGCGCAGAACCTGCCGGCCTTCCCGGCGAACCTCCGCAAGCAGCTGAAGGGCGCGAACTACCCGGCGCCGCACCACATCATGGCGGCGGCGGTCGAGGGTGCGCAGGTCGACTTCGACAGCGCGCTCGAGATCGAGGGCCGCTACTTCGTGGACCTCCTGACCGGCCAGGTCTCGAAGAACATGATCCAGGCGTTCTTCTTCGACATGCAGCGCGCCGGCGGCGACCGCGAGCGGCCCGAGGGCATCGAGCCGTTCGACCCGAAGAAGGTCGTCGTGCTCGGCGCGGGGATGATGGGAGCAGCGATCTCCTATGTCTGCGCGAAAGCGGGCATCGAGGTCGTGCTGAAGGACGTCTCGCTCGAGGCGGCCGAAAATGGCAAGGCCTACTCGCAGAGCCTTCTCGAGAAGGCCATCGCGAAGGGCCGTTCGACGCAGGAGAAGGCGGACGAGCTGCTCGCGCGCATCAAGCCGACGGACGACCCGGCGGACGCCGCCGGCGCCGACCTGGTGATCGAGGCGGTGTTCGAGGACCCCGCCGTGAAGGCGCAGGTCTTCGGCGAGATCGAGCCGCACCTGGCGCAGGGAGCCCTGCTGGGCTCCAACACGTCGACGCTGCCGATCACCGGATCTCGCGCAGGGCGTCAGCAGGCCGGCCGAATTCATCGGGCTGCACTTCTTCAGCCCCGTCGACAAGATGCCGCTGCTGGAGATCATCAAGGGCGAGGAGACCAACGAGGAGACGCTCTACCGCGCACTCGACGTTGCGCGCAAGATCAAGAAGACGCCGATCGTCGTCAATGACAGCCGCGGCTTCTTCACGAGTCGCGTGATCGGCACGTTCATCAACGAGGGCATCGCGATGCTCCTCGAGGGTGTCCCTGCCTCATCGATCGAGCAGGCCTCCTCACAGGCCGGCTACCCCGCGCCGGTGCTTCAGCTCTCGGACGAGCTGAACTTCAACCTCATGCGCAAGATCCGCAAGGCGACGGTCGCCGCGATCGAGGCCGAGGGAGGCACCGTGCCCGAGCATCCCGTCCAACCAGGTCGTCGACCGCATGCTCGACGAGTTCGGCCGCGGTGGCCGTCTCGCCGGCGCGGGCTTCTACGACTACGAGGACGGCAAGCGCGCCGGCCTGTGGCCGGGCCTGCGTGACGCGTTCCCGGCGATGGACGGACCCGTCGTCGATCTCGCTGAGGGACCTCGAGGAGCGGATGCTGTTCATCGAGTCCATCGAGGCGATCAAGTGCATGGATGAGGGCGTGGTCGAATCGGTCGCGGACGCGAACATCGGCTCGATCCTCGGGATTGGCTTCCCCGGCTGGACAGGCGGGGTGCTGCAGTACATAAACGGCTACGACGGGGGTTTGCCCGGCTTCGTCGCACGCGCCCGCGAGCTCGCCGCCGAGTACGGCGACCGCTTCGAGCCGCCCGCCTCACTCATCGAGAAGTCCGAGCGGGGAGAGATCTACAACGACGAGCAGTCGCTCGTCGGCGCCGCCTAGAGGTGACGTGACTGTGGGTGGCCGCCCCGAGGCGGTCGCCCACAGCTCCGGCTCTGTCGCCCGGTTCAGCGGGCGCGGATCGCGGCCTGCGCGGCGGCGACGCGGGCGATCGGCACGCGGAAGGGCGAGCACGAGACGTAGTCGATGCCCGAGTTGTGCAGGAAGTCGATCGAGTCGGGGTCTCCGCCGTGCTCGCCGCAGACGCCGAGCCCGAGGCTCGGGTTGGCCTCCCGCCCGAGCCAGGCGCCCATCCGCACCAGGCTGCCCGACCCCCGGCGTGTCGAGCGTCTCGAACGGGCGAGCGGTCGAGGATCTTCACGTCGATGTAGCGGCCGAGCACCCGGCCCTCGATGTCATCGCGGCTGAGAACCCGAGCGTGGTCTGGGTGAGGTCGTTGGTGCCGAACGAGAAGAAGTCGGCGTCGCGCGCGATCTCGTCCGCGATCAGGCAGGCGCGCGGGAGCTCGATCATCGTGCCGATCTTCGCGTCCTCGACGCCCGTCTCGCGCCGCGACCCGCTCGATCAGGGTCCTCGTGACGAGTCGAGCTCGCGCTCGTAGGCGACGAGCGGCACCATCACCTCGACGCGGGCGCCCTCGACTCGCGCGGCCGCCGCGAACAGCGCCCTGACCTGCATTTCGTAGAGCTCGGGGAACAGGATCCCGAGGCGCACGCCGCGCGTGCCGAGCATCGGGTTCGCCTCCTGCAGCTGTTCGACGCGCCTGCGCGCGTGCGAGCCCTCGGGGAGGCTCGTGGGGTGGGGCAGGAACTCGTGCAGCGGCGGGTCGAGCAGCCGCACCGTGAGCGGCCGGCCGCCGATCGCGCGCAGGATCTCCTCGAAGTCCGCCTCCTGCAGCGGGCGCAGCTGCTCGATCGCCTCGCGCGCGCTCCTCGTCGGTCTCGGCCATGATCACCGCCGCCATCAGCGGCTGGCGCTCGCCGAGGAACATGTGCTCGGTGCGGCACAGCCCGACGCCTTCCGCTCCGAGCTCGATCGCCCGCACGGTGTCCTCCGGGGTGTCGGCGTTCGCGCGCACGCCGAGCACCCGCAGCTCGTCGCACCAGGACGAGCAGCATCTGGAACTCGGGTGTCACGCCGGGCTCGACCAGCGGGACGTCCTCGAGCGTGATCTTGCCCTGGCTGCCGTCGATCGCGATCCGGTCGCCGGGGTGCAGCACCCGCTCGCCGATCCGCACCTCGCCGGGCGGCGAGGTCCACCTCGACGGCGTCCGCGCCGGTCACGGCCGGACGGCCCATCCCGCGCGCGACCAGCGCGGCGTGGCTCGCCTTGCCGCCCTCGCTCGTGAGGATGCCTCGCGCCGCATGGAAGCCGGCGACGTCGTCGGCCTCGGTGAAGGAGCGCACGAGGATCACCTCGCGGCCCTCGGCCTGCCGCCTGGACCGCTTCGGGGGCGCTCAGCACGATTTCGCCCTTGGCCGCGCCGGGGGACGCCGCGACGCCGCGTCGCGACGACCTCATAGTCGGCGGATGGGTCGAAGGTCGGGTGCAGCAGCGCGTCGAGCGTGCTCACGTCGATCGTCTGGATCGCCGCCTCGCGATGCGAGCAGCCCTTCGTGGACGGCGTCGACCGCGAAGCGCACCGCCGCCTGCGCCGGACGCTTGGCGTTGCGCGTCTGCAGCATGTAGAGGCGGCCCTCCTGGACGGTGAACTCCGTGTCCTGCATGTCGCCGTAGTGGCGCTCGAGCTTGCGCAGGATCTCCATCAGCTGCTCGTGGACATGCGGAAGCCAGCGCCTGCAGCTCGCTGATGTCGCGCGGCGTGCGCACGCCGGAGACGACGTCCTCGCCCTGCGCGTTGGTCAGGAAGTCGCCCGAGGGCTCGGGCGCGCCCGTCACCTCGTCGCGCGAGAAGGCGACGCCGCTGCCGCTGCTCTCGCCGAGATTCCCGAACACCATCTGCCTGCACGTTCACCGCGGTGCCCCAGTCGTCGGGGATCCGGTTGAGACGGCGGTAGGTGACGGCGCGCTCGCCCTGCCAGGAGTCGAACACGGCGCGGATGGCGCGCGTCAGCTGCTCACGGGGATCCGGCGGGAAGTCGTAGAAGCCCTGGAAGGCGTAGGTGAGCTCGCGCAGGGCGTCGGCGTCGAGCTCGGTGTCCAGGCGCACGCCGCGAGCGGACTTGGCGTCCGCGATCGCGCTCTCGAAGCGCTCGCCGGGTACCCCGGCGACGACGTTGCCGTACATCTGGACGAAGCGCCTGTAGGAGTCCCAGGCGAAGCGCTCGCTGCCGGAGCGCTCGGCGAGGCCGACGACCGTGTCGTCGTTCAGCCCGAGGTTCAGGATCGTGTCGAGCATCCCCGGCATCGACGCGGCGGGCGCCGGAGCGGACCGAGACGAGCAGCGGGTTCGCCGCGTCGCCGAGCCGGCGGCCGGCCCGGTCCTGCAGCCGCGTCAGCGCCGCGTCGACCTGCTCCGGTAGGCCCCGAGGCAGCTCGCCGTCTTTGCGCATGTACTCGACGCAGGCGCTCGTCGTGATCGTGAAGCCGGCGGGCACGAGGTCGGCGCCCAGGATGTGGGTCATCTCAGCGATGCCCGCGCCCTTGCCTCCCAGCAGGTCTCGCTGGTCGCGCGAGCCGTTCGCAAAGTCCACTACCCAAGAGCTCTCGCGCATCGTCCACACTCCAAGTGTCGGGTGGCGCCGCGGCCTTCGGCGCGCGTGGCGGCGAACCATACCCGCGCACCTGAACCAGCGCAGCGGAGCGCGTTCCGCATCGCGGAAAGTCAGCAACACGAATGCTCTCGGAATCGGTACCCTGAACCTGTGGGACTGTGCGTGAATTCCTACGTCGTGCTCGGCTTCCTCCGGGTCGGAGCGCGGTCCGGATATGAGATCAAGCGCGCCGCCGATGCATCGACCCGCTTCTTCTGGGTCCTCTCGCCGCCGCAGATCTACAGCGAGCTGAACAACCTCGAGGAGGCGGGCCTGGTCAAGGGGCACTCCGAGCCCCGCGGCGAACGCGCCAGGCGACTGTTCGAGCTCACGGACGCCGGCGAGGAGGCGCTCGTGGAATGGCTGAAGGAGAGCGGCCAGATGAACCTCGAGGTGCGCGATCCGGCGCTTCTGAAGCTGTTCTTCGCGGACGCGCTCCCGCCCGGGGAGATCCTCGGCCACGTCCAGGCGATGCGAAGGCGTGCCGAACGCATGCTCGAGGTCTTCGAGCAGGACATCCTGCCGCTCGCGGAACAGACGGACGCCAACGGTATGCACTACCCGCTGATCACGTCGAGTTTCGGTCACGGCCTATACAGATGGATGGTCCAGTGGTGCGTCGAACTCGAACGCCAGCTCGCTGATAGCCCCGTTCGCGCCGGCGCACAGGGCTGAGCCGGCAGCCGGCGGGCTGCGGACGATCAGCCGTCGCTAGGCTGAGCCCCGAGCCGATGTCCACCGAACCCGAGAGCGCCGGCGCCCATCCATCACCAGTGGAGGCAGCCCGGCGGCTGGCGCCCGCCGCCGGCGCGCTGTCGGACCGGATCGAGCGCGAGCGCGCGCTCCCGACGGCGCTGCTCGCCGATCTCATCGACGCGGGCCTGATGCGCATGTGCCTGCCGCGATCCGTCGGGGGCGGCGAGGCTGAGCCCGCCGAGCTGCTCGAAGCGATCGGGGAGCTCGCTCGCGCGGACGCCGCGACCGCGTGGTGCGCGATGATCGCGTCCACGACGAGCCTGCTGGGCGCCTACCTGCCCGCGGAGCAGGCGACGTCGATCTTCGACGGCGGCCGCGCCGTCAGCGCGGGCGTATTCGCACCGCGGGGACGGGCCGAGCGCCGCGACGGCGGCTATCGTGGTCAGCGGCCGCTGGTCGTTCGTGAGCGGCGTCCAGCACAGCAGCTGGGTCATGGCGGGGTGCATCATCTACGACGGCGAGGCGCCGGAGCTGCTCCCGAACGGCAGCCCCGACGTAAGGCTGATGGCGATGCCGATCCAGAGCGTAGAGGTACTCGACACCTGGTCGGTCGCGGGGCTGCGCGGGACCGGCAGCCATGACGTCACCGTCACCGACGAGCCGGTCCCGGCCGAGCGCTCGGTCTCGGTCTTCACCGACCGCGCCGCGCGAGAGCGGCGCCCTGTATTCGTTTCCGCTCTTCGGGCTCCTGTCGATGGGCGTGGCGGCTGTCGCGTTGGGGATCGCCCGCGGGGCGATGGACGACCTCGTGACGCTAGCGGGGGGCAAGACGCCGACCGGAAGCCTGAAGCCGCTCGCCCAGCGGGCATCCGTGCAGGCCGACGTCTCGCGCGCGGAGGCGAGCCTCCGCGCTGGGAGCGCCCTGCTGCTCGGAGAAGCTCGCCGGGCATCGGCGGCGGCGCAGGCCGGGCAGGAGATGACGAGAGAGCACCGCATGAGCCTGCGTTTGGCGGCGACGTACGCGATCGGTCAGGCCGCCGATGCCGTGAACCTGATGTACAACGCGGGCGGCGGGACGTCGATCTACGACGAGAGCCCGCTTCAGCGCCGCTTTCGCGACGTCCATGTCGCCACGCAGCACATGATGGTCGGCCCGGCGACCCTCGAGCTGACCGGCCGCATGCTGCTCGGTCTCCCGACCGACACCGGCCAGCTCTAGGGGGCCCGGGGCAACGGTCGGCACGTGTCACTTGCGCCGAATCCGCAGTCTGAGAACGGCTTAATTCGGATCCGCCGACAGCGGTCATCGGGCAACCTACCCACAGCTGCTAATGTCGCCGCAACCCGCACGACCGGGTAGGGGGCCTCGGACAGCTGAACGCTCGGCGGCAACTTGGACATCCGTCCATGTTCGGGGGATTTATTTGTCACAGAGACTTAACGCGCAACGGGTCAGGCGCGCATATCGTGCGACGCGTTGGCAGACGTAGGCGGGCAGCAACCTCGAGTGAACAGGGGAAGTAGCGGCGTTCGCGCGAGGGGGGACATGGGCAGGGAGGCAGAGAGTTGACGACAAACGCAACCGGCACGGGAGCCAGATACAAACATGAACGCGCAAACGCTGGAGTCGGAGGCACCGACACAACTGCTTGGCGATACGCACGATCGCAGCGGAGAAGTGGCACTGGCGGACCGCGAA
The DNA here is from genome assembly GCA_963826345.1 of uncultured Solirubrobacteraceae bacterium. Classification (GTDB taxonomy): domain Bacteria; phylum Actinomycetota; class Thermoleophilia; order Solirubrobacterales; family Solirubrobacteraceae; genus Palsa-744. The sequence continues at coordinate 143,416 of CAWGWU010000009.1, read as the reverse complement.
CTCGACACAAGGATCATCCCTCGAAGCGCGTCAGCCCGAGAGCGTGGCGGCGCGTTCCCGACGGTCAGCGTCGTCATACCAACCCTTAATGAGGCCCTCAACCTGCCGGTCGTCCTCGGAGAACTGCCGGACGTTGTCGACGAGGTGGTGATCGTCGACGGGCTGTCGACCGACGACACCGTTGACGTCGCCCTGCGGCTGAGGCCCGATGCCACGATCGTGATGCAGACCGGGCGTGGCAAGGGCGATGCGCTGCGCTGTGGCTTCGAGGCCGCCACCGGCGACATCCTGGTGATGATGGACGCGGACGGCTCGACCGATCCGGCCGAGATCCCGCGTTATCTCGATGCGCTCCTAGCGGGAGCGGACTTCGCAAAGGGGACCCGTTTCACTGGCGCCGGAGGCAGCTCGGATCTCACCCGCGTACGAACGACCGGCAACCGGATGCTGAGCGGAACCGTCAACCTGCTGTACGGGACTGGCTACACGGACCTCTGCTACGGCTACAACGCGTTCTGGCGGCACTGCCTGCCGACCATGAGCATCGATTGCTCGGGCTTTGAGATAGAGACGCTGATCAACATCCGCGTCGGCCGCGCCGGGCTCGACGTGCGGGAGATCCCCAGCTTCGAGCGTGACCGCATCCATGGCCAGAGCAACCTCCGGGCGTTCCGCGACGGCGGGCGGATCCTCCGTACGATCCTGCGCGAGCGTGTCCGAAAGGCGCCCACCCCGCCTGTGCACCGAAGTGGGCACGACACGCAGCTGAGCGGCGAGCTCGGCTTCGCCGGCGAGACGGTCTAGGGGGGCGACATGAACCAGCACACGGACTCAAATACACAGTCGACGGCCACGCGAGGAGAGAAAATGTTGAGGAGTGTGCGAGCAATGCTTTGTGCGGGTGTGTGCGTCGTCGGCGTGGCGGTGACACCGGCCGCGGCGAGCGCGCTGCCTACCATCGACCACTTTGCACTCGACTCATACCACGCGGGCAAAAAGACCTTCACGCCGCCGGCTGTGAGCTCGGTCAAGCTCAATGGTGGGCTGTATGTCGCGATCGTGCAGGGAACGTTCAGCTACTACAGCGCGATCAACTACCAGGTCCCGCAATCCCCCTGGACCATCGTCTGCGGAACGCCGCTGCCAGCTCCCGAATTCGGGTCGGCGGGCGGCTCGGGCGAGGTCGGCTTTGACTCCGAGTTCATCTTCGCCAGGCCGTGGCTGCCGGCCCCGTGTGCAAACGCGAAACTTCCGGTCAAGTGGATCAACTTCCAGATGAACCCTGGCACCGGAATATGGGCCCACCCGCCGGTTCTGATTTCGGCGCCGCTGACGGTTCCGACCGCCAACCACACCTACGAATACGCCCTCGCCAGCAGGAAGGCCCACCATGTCGCGTTCCGTCTGTATGACATCGGCACCCGGGACAACTACGGGAGCCTGAGGATCAGCCTCCGGCATGCCGTCGCTTCGGACTGCGCTGGTGGCAAGTACGTGGCGTACGGGCAGGCGAGCGAACAGGCGTGCATCGCGGCCATCAACCCGCCCGCGAAAGGCAAAGGAAAATAGCCGCCGGCGTCGTGCGCCGGAAGCCGTGGCCTGAGAGCACGGGCGTGCGTGCGGGTATCCGCGCAGCGCCCGTTGCTCTGTCGGGCCGCGCTCGGCGACTGCGGGCGCTTGCGCTGTCGGTGGCCGCTGCGACGGGGATGACGCTGTCAACGGGGGGCGTGGCGCTCGGAGCGTTCGCCTCGTATGTCCGGATCGATCAGAGCCCGATTCTGCGCGTCCTGCGGAGCTCGGATGTCCCCGAGTACAAGAATGAAGAACTGCCGTCGGGAGCTCTCAGCCTGTCGCAGTTCGCGGCCGACGTCGAGCCGACTCCGGCCGCCGCGGCGACCGAGGGGAAGATCCTCGGCCACGCGAGCTTCATCTCATCGGCGATAAGCGAATTCTACATGCCGGGTAGGCTGTTCCTTAAATCAACCGTCGCGGAGCTCGGTTCACCGGCGCTCGCGTCGGGCGCACTGGCGGCCGATGCCGCTAACGCGGCGCGCGCCCAGGCGCCGCCGCATGACCGGGCGGCGCGCGCTGTCGATCACGCGTTCACGCATGCGATCGCGGTGACATTCACCCCGCCGATCATGGGTTGGGCCGGCGGTGTGGAGGTGCTGGCGACCGCCGGGAGTTACCTCTACACACTGAAGGCGACATCCAAGCCGGACACTGTCAGCCGCGAAAGCATCGACAAGCTGCTGGCCAAGGTGATGGCACACCCCTGAGTGTCACGGGCTCGACGGGGAACCGAGAGCTGCCGCGAGCGCGAGCACAGCGTCGGCGTGATCCTCCCACGAGCCCTCATCGTCGAATGAGGCGCCCCGCATGTCGGCGGCGCGCCGTATCCCGGCCGCGAGGTCGGCGGGGTCGGCCGGCCGCACGAGGACTGCGCCCCGATAACCGCTTGCGGCCTCGCGCAGTCCCCCGACATCGCAGATGACCACCGGCAGCCCCGCATCCATGGTCATGTGCAGCGGACCGCTCGCTGAAGAGCGGCGGTAGGGCAGGGCGAGCAGATCGGCGCCGGCGAACCAGCGGGCGGCGTCATCGTCGGACACATACTCGTTGACGAGTGTCATGCGGTCTCTGTGCGGAGAGTTGGCGATCAGCGAGAGCGGCTCGGTCCAGTCTTCCCACGTCTCACCGACAACGGTCAGCCAATAGCCGCGCTCAGGTTCGCCCGTCACGAGGAGGTCAAAGGCCCTGACGAGGTCCTCGAGGCCCTTGTAGGGACGTATCGTGCCGAAGAACAGGATGTTGCACGCCTGCGGGGGAGCTTCGCGCAGGGGCTCCGCTCCGGCGATGTCGTAGTGCGAGTAGGGCCCGTGGCGGACCACCCTGACCGGCCGCCGACCCAGATCGACGCCGTCAGCGAGCGCGGCGCGATCGAAGTCCGAGTGCACGATGAAGGCGTCCGCCAGCCGCATGAAGAGGTGACCGAGCCTCTCGACGTAAGCGCGCGCGGGAGCGAGCTCGGCCTCGCCCGTGTCCTGCATCTCGTGAATCTCGACGATCACGCGCGATCCGCGCATGCGGGCTGCTGCCGCAAGTGCGATGTAGGTGTGCAGCACCGCTCCCGTCCACCACTGGAACAGCACCACCTCGGGCCGGGCTCTCCACAAGCGGTACAACGCGCGCAGGATGCTCGGGATCCAATACCAGTCGACGCCGTCGAAGACGTCGATGTCAGGCGGATAGGACGCGGTCGTCAACTCCGCGCCAACTCGTGCTCGCCCCGGGTAGAACACCCTTGGGATCAGCTTCCTCATCAGGATCACCGTGACTGGCACCCGCCGGCGCAGGGCGACGGCCGCGTAGCGCGTGTAGTGGCTGATCCCGCTGATGAACCTTGTGCCGGAGCCCACGACAAGAACGCCGTGCGCATCCCGGTTCGCGCGGCCTGATCTCACCGCCGGGATGCGCGCCCCGTCTTGATCGCATCCTCGTAGACATCAAGCGTCTTCGCCACGACGTCGTCCCAGGTGTCGATCAGAGCGGGCGCTGCCGGGGAGGCCGCCAGTTCGCGAATGGCGCCGGCGACATCCCCCGGGGGTGCATCGAGCGGAACGAGGCGAATCGATCCCTGCGTCTTGGTGACGAGGTCGCGGTGGGCGGGGATGTCGGACGCTACGACGCGCGCGCCGGCGGCGAGCGCCTCGATGAAGGTGACCGGCATCGCCTCGTTGCTCGACATGCTGACGTACACGGAGGTTGACTTGAACCAGCGGTGAAGGTCCTCGTCCGAGACCTTGCCGAGGAACGATACGCGGCGCTCGGCGCTCAGCATCCGGACCTGCTCTTCAAGGGCAGGGCGGGCGGCACCGTCGCCGGTTATCCGCAGGATGAAGTCATCGGGAAGGGTCGCGAGCGCGTCGACCGTCTTGTCCACCTGCTTGTAGGACTCGAGTCGCCCCGCGCTCAGGATCACCGTTGCCGTCTCGTCAAACGGCACAGCCGCGTCGAGCGCGTCCTGGTCGACACCGTTCGGGATGACGACCAGGCGCGGCTCCACCTCGGGGAAGTGAGTCAGAATCAGCCTGGCCTCCGGCGGAGAGACGGCGACCGTTTTCGCTGCCCGCTCGAAGATCAGGCGTCCTAGGCGCCGGTATGGCGGGTGCAGCAGCTTGCGAAAAGGTGAATGACCTGTGCCGTGGTAGTGGGGGGTGAAGACGAGTGCCGGCGGGGCGGCGAGCGCCGCCTGAAGTGCCGGCAGCGCGTGGTAGCCGTGGGCGTGGACCACGTCGTAGGTAGAGGCCGAACGCGAGAGCTCGAGGGAGAGCGCCGGGGACAATGCGAAGTTCTGGCTCGGGACGGGTGTCTGGAAGCGTTCGACAATCACGCCGTTCATGTCCTCGACCGAGGGCAGATCGGCGTTCGCCTCCTCATGTGTGATCACGTGTACGTTGTGGCCCTGCCGCGCAAGTCGACCTGCGATCTCGACGATGTGCTTCTCTACGCCCCCGATCATCGGGGCGTAGTGGGCGGATACGAACGCGACGCGCAATGGCCCTCAGTCGACCACTACGCCGGCGGCGGTGGGCTGCGCTATGGCCTCGCGCAGGCCGTCCGCGAGCGACGTGCTGGGCCTCCAGCCGAGAACTGAATGCGCTCTAGCGCAGTCGCTGAGCAGCATGGGCCTGTCGGACGGCCTCATTCGTGCGGGATCAGTAGTTATCGCCAACTCCGTGTTCATCAGGTCGGCGATTGTGTTCACGAGCTCGAACCCGTCCACGGCCTGCTCGCGGCCGAGATTGCAGCTGAGCCAGCCATGCGTCGGTGCCGCCTCTGCGAGCGCGGCCAGGCCGCGCGCGACGTCGTCGACGTAGACGTAGTCGCGCTTGGTGCTGAGATTGCCCAGACGCAGCTCCCGTGAGCCTGCCGCCTGCTGGATAACCGCAGGGATGAGGTGAGAGTTGGTCTCGCCCGGGCCGAAGACGTTGAACAGGCGGGCGACCGCGACCGGGATGCCGCACTTGTTGTGGAACAGCTCGCCCAGTTGCTCTGACCAGCGCTTGCTGAGGCCGTAGATGTCGATTGGCCCCACGGCCGAGTCATCGCCGTGCGCTGCCTCGTCGGGCGCGTAAACGGCTGCCGTCGAAGCGAGCACGACCGCCCTCGGGGGCGTTGCGGCGCATGCGTCGAGAACTGACTGCGTCCCACCGACGTTGACGTCGACACAGCGCTTGGGTTCGGCGTCGCAAGCCGGAATGAAGTGAAGTGCCGCGAGGTGGATTACGACGTCTGGATGGTGACGACTTGTGACATCTGCGACAGAGTGTGAATCGCGGATGTCAGCCTTCTCTATTGTCACTCGGTCGAGGGCCGCGCCGAGGTTCTCCGGTACGCCGAGGCTGCAGTCATCGAGCACTACGACGTCGGCTGCGTCCTGCTTCACGAGCATTCGCACGACCCGTGACCCGACGAATCCGAGGCCGCCGGTAACCATGATCCGGGGGCGGCTCATGGTGTTGTCAGCCAAGTGCGCGTCAGCTCCTTTGACGTGTATATCCGCTCGCTGCCTTGCGATGCGCCGAGATGCTATCAGCGTGACACCGGTAGCGCCCTGCTCGAGACCTGTTGATAGCGTCATCGCCACAGACGATGAACCGGACAAAGCCCAAGGTGGTCTACTGGAACCACTCGCCGACTCCCTACTTCGTCGAGCGCTTCAACGCTGTCGTCAGGCGTGGCGGCGTGGACCTCGAAGCCTGGTTCAACGATCGTCGAGAGCCCTCGCGCAGTTGGGAGGTGAGGGAGTCCGACTGGGCGTTCCCGGCGCGCTACATCCCGGAGCGCAGCCTGCTCGGCTGGAGGGAGAGGATTCCTGCCGCAGAGCTCGCGCTGATACGGCCGGATCTTCTCGTGCAGGAGTACGACCGCAGCCACCTCGCAGCCGGCTTCGTTGCCGGTCGCGCCCTCGCCGCGCGCACCGCGTTCAGGGTGCTGCCGAATTTCGACTCCTGGAGCGAGCGCACATGGTGGCGCGAGGTGGGCAAGCGGTTTGTGTTCCGGGCAGTCGACGGCGCGAAGGTGCCCGGCCTGGATGGTCGCCGCCTCGCGGAGAGCTACGGGCTGCCCGCGGAGCGCATCGTCGAGGTGACCCAGTCGGTCGACGTTGCACGGCTCAGCGCCGCGCGCGAACATGCCCGCGGAGACAGGGAGGCCAGGCGGGCCGAGCTAGGGCTCTCCGGCTGCGTGTTCATCTACGTCGGCCGGATGTGGTCCGGCAAGGGCACAGATGATCTTCTCGACGCATACGAGCGGCTCGCCGCCGACGGCTCTGACGTGTCGCTGCTGATGCTCGGGGACGGTGTGGACGAACAGCGCTACCGGGCTCGTGCGAAGAGCCTGCCGCGGGTCGTCTTCGCCGGCTTCGTCCAGGCGCCGAACCTCCCGTCCTACTACGGCCTCGCCGATGTGATGGTCTTCCCAACCCTCGGCGATCCGCACGGCCTCGTGGTGGAGGAGGCGATGGTGGCCGGCTTGCCCGTGATCTGCAGCTCGTCCGCAGGCGACATCGCCGCGAGGCTTCCCGATGGGCAGGCGGGCTACATCGTCCCCCCGCGGGATCCGAGCGCCCTCGAGCTCTGCATGCGCGAGCTCGCCGGCGATGAGACCCTGCGCGTTCAGATGGGAGCGCGAGCTGCGGAGCTTGCGAGCGCCCGCGGCCACGAGCGCTATGCCGAGGACTTTGAAGCGTTTGTTACCACGATGCTCGCGCTCCCAGCTCGCCGCACGGCAGCTGCGATCGCGGCGCGGGCGGCCGGCCGAGCGGTCGCGTTCGCTGCCCGCGGTCACGGCCGGGCGGAGCTGATCGAGCCGGCGGAGAGGTGATCGCGCTGATCGAAGCTGCTCCGTGTCACACTGCGTGCATCCTGTTGACCGAGAAGGAGAGTTGGCATGACTTCTGAGGCACTTGCGGGCACTGGAGTGATGCAGTCACAGGAGGAGTGGGATGCCCGCAACCGGGTTCTCGCCGAGAGCATGAGCGGGCTGATTAACCGTTACGCAGTCGTCACGGGCATCGGTAAAGGCCGCGCGATCGACGTCGGCTGCCAGAAGGGTGCTCTAACCGACGCAATGGAGAGCACGACCGGGTTCGCATGGACCGGCATAGACCCGACGATCGAGGAGCCGCGAACCTCGGCCGCCGGCCGGGCGCTGCTTCCAGGAACGGCCGATCAGCTTCCGTTCGAGGACGAGAGCTTCGACGTCGCACTGTTCGCAAACGTGTATGAGCATGTGCTGCCCGGAACGCAGGGAGGCGAGCCTGACGGAGATTCGCAGGGTGCTCGCGCCGGGCGGCGTGGTCGTCGGGCAGATCCCGAACCCGCACTTTCCGGTCGAGTCCCACAGCCGGCTCCCCTTCATGGGCTGGCTGCCGATGCGTGCGCAGAAGGTCTACTGGAGGCTCTCGCCGGTCCCGTGGGAGCACGACTTCTTCGTGGTCACGATGCGCCAGATGCGCGCCACCGCTGAAGAGCTCGGGTACCACACGCTGTACGTGAGCAACTTCAACTACCCGCCTGAGGTGATCCCGAGCGCGCTGCGCACGGCGTGGCGGGCGCTCGAGCGCCCGATGCGGTTCATGCCCTGGGCGTGGCAGTTCGTGCTGCGGCGCACGGACTGAGCCGCGGCGGTCACCCGCCGGAGCGGCTGAGCTTTCGCAGCTTGAGGTGCCTCATCAGTGCGCCGTACGCGGACAGCCCCGCGTAGATGAGGCCACGTCCGCCCTCAAGCCAGCCGCCGAGCAGCACATACATCTCGAGGAAGGTCCGGATCGGGTCGGTGACGAGCAGGTGAGCACGGAACGGCACACCCCTTGCGTGCATCTGGGCCGCGGCGAACTCGGCGTAGCGGACGCGCTTGTCCAGGATGTCGCGCACCCGTTCATCCGACAGGTGGACGAGGTCGCCAGTCAGATACCCCGACGGCCCGTCGACCGACATGGGGAGGTGGTGGTCCTCCTCGCTGAACCTGCCCTCGCCGCGTCTCACCAGCCGCAGCTGCGAACCCGGGTACATGCCCATCATCCTCATCCAGCGGCCGAGTATGTAGTTGCGGCGCGGCATCCAGTAGCCGGCGTAACGCTCGTCATCCTCCTCAACGACGGCGCGGATCTGGGCGCGCAGCCTCGCCGAGATCCGCTCGTCGGGGTCGAGCACCAGGATCCAGCGCCGGTTCGCAGCGTTCATCGCGATGTTCTTGTTGATCTCCAGCATCGGCTTGTTGGTCGTCCTAATCACACGATCGGCGCCCGCCTCGGCGACACCGGCGGTCCCGTCCGTGCTGCTGGCGTCGACCACGACAATCTCATCGGCCAGCCCTGCAAGAGAGGCCAGGCACTCCCTCAGGAGCTCTTGCTCGTTGTGCGCGGCCATCACGACCGACAGGCCGGGCGGGGCGGCCGAGGACGGATCCACGGGCCTGCGCGGGGGGGCTGCCCGTGCGCGCCGCAGGTGCCGGGCCGCGAGCAGGCGAGGGATCACCCCGGCTCTCACCCCACACGGGCTGTCGGGCATCGCGCTCATCGTGGCGAAATCGACGGCGCGGGCCCTGTTGGTGTCAACGACGGCGACAGTAACGAGAAGCGGGAGGTTCCTGTTGCTCGCCGGGCGACGGTGGCGCGGGCCGCATGCAGGAAGTAGAGGGTGTGTAGATACACCTGCGGGCTCAGTCCCCGATACACCGTCACGCGCAGGCGGCGGGCCCGCGCTCGAATGGGCGGGGTGAGGATCCGGGTGCGGCCCCCAGGGTTGAGCCGAACCCGCCAGGTGCCGGTGGGGCGTCCGTCCTGCACGGCCACAATGGTGAACGTCGTCGGGGTGTGCTCGTGGCTGGCGAGGCGGATCGAGAAGCGGGGGGTGGCTCCCCGCGACGCCGGCAGCGAGGAGAGCTCGCTGAAGGCCGGAGAGCGATTCGCGGCATGGCGGGCGACGAGTACCGCGCCGGTGACGAGCGCGGCCGCGACGAACGCCAGGGCCACGTTCAGCACGAGTGTTCCGCGTGCCCGCACCGGAGGCACCGCGCTGCTCGGCCCTGCGGGATCTGGTTGCCTCGCTGCGAACGGTTCGGCCGGCCGAGCTGCGGAGGCCGCGGAGGCCGCGACGGTCACGAGCGCGAGCAGTCCCGCCCACTCAAGGCGCCCCATGTGGCCCGGCAGGCCGTCGAGGAGAAGCCCCCCGAGTGCGGACACCACGAGGCTCCCTGCAAGCGTCCCGAGGGCGAGTTCGGCCCAGTCGAGGTCGCGCCGCGCGAAGACCAGCATCGTCAGGGCGTAGCCGGGAAGCAGCAGCGCCAGGACGGCGCCCGCCGCGATTCGGGGTGCCGGTGCGTCGACGAGTCCCGCGACGAGGCCGCACACGATCGCCAGCATTCCGGTAACCAGCACGTTGAAATTGCGCCGTGAGCTGATGTCCCGAATCACCTGAGTGCTCCGACGCTGTAGATCTGCTCTTTGCCGTTGTCGTACACGCGCGAGGCGCCCACCGTGTGGTCGAACTTCCCGACGACGGCGGGCGGTATCGGCCGCTTCTGCCGGCCCGCTTCAGGTTCGCCTTTGTCGTAATAGAAGCCGGAGGCGGGCACGCCGTCGCTGAGCGAGCGCTCGGCGAGCACGTATTCGACGTCGCCTTGGCTGAGCGCCGCACTCACGGCCGCGTCGACGTGCCGTGCAAGCATGATCTGCCACGCGCTCGCGCCGTCTAGCGGGGCGTACAGGGGTCGCTCCTCGCCGTAGGCGGCGAGCCCCAGGTGGTTCAGGAAATCGCTCGCGAAGCGGCGGCCGCGTCCCAGATTCTGTGCGGCCCACAGATCCGCGCTGATCGCCTGCGCGCTCAGTTCATAGGGCGCGCCTCGCACGGGGGCCGCCTCGGGGAGACGTTCGGAGTATTGCCACGACACGGCAACCCCACCGAGCACGACGATCCCGGTCAGCACCGCCACGCCTGCTGTCGCGGTCCACCGATGACGCGTCTCTCGCGCCCGGAGTGTCACGGCGCTCGTCGCCAGCACAGCCGCCAGCCCGAGGAAGAGGAACTCGGTCGACCGGTTTGCGGTCTCGGCGGCTCCGCCGATGAATCGCAGTGGCAGCAGTAGTGGGTAGGCGAGCGCGAGCACGAGTGGGGCGAACATCAGCGCGTGCTCGCGCCGCCGACGCCAGATCACGTAGGCGCCGAACGCGAGCCCGAGCAGCGTGATCAGCACCGCACCGATGCTCAATGCCCTTTCCCACGCTGGAGCGACCTGTGTACCACTCGTGAACAGCGTGCGTGTCGCGCTCGCGCCGGTGATCACGTTGAACAGCCCCTCCCCGGTGCTGGAGGCGATGCTCCCGAGATATTGCCCCGTCACGGTCGCCACCGCCGACAGCCAGATGCCTATCGCGACGAGCGCTAGTGCTGCGAGTCGGTGCGGGGAGTACTCACCCACAGCTCCTCGGCGGCGGCGCCACAGGACGACGACAGACCACACGACGAGTACCGTGGCCAGAAAATAGGAGGACAGATGGTGGGTGATCACCACTGCGAGGATGCTCGCGGCGGCAAGCAGCGAGATGCGGGGCGAGGACCTGGGCACTGAGCGCCGAGCGACGAGGTAAAGGGTGAACGCCGCGAGCGGCAGCGCGAGCGACTCATAGCTGAACTGTGCGCTCCAGTACAGGAAGTTCGGGTTGGCGCCGTATAGCAGGCAGGCCAGTCCCGCGACGCGAGCGGATCCCGACAGGCGCTCCACAACCATGAAGATCGCGAGCACGAGGACGAGCCTCGCGCAGCCGATCACGAGCAGTCCGGCGGTCGAGATCGGCAGTCCCGTCAGTCTTACCAGCCCGCCGGTGACGTCGCCGAGACCGGGATAGCGTGCCGCCTCCGGGAGCAGCGGGTTGAAGCTGAACAGCCGCCCGTTCAGCAGGCTGTCCTGAACCGAGCGAACGTGGACGAACTCGTCGGAGAACGAGAGATGAACCGGGTTGTAGGTGACCTTCGCGAGGTACATACCGAGCCCGAACATCACGGCGAGCCACAGCCGCTCGCCTCGTCCCGGCGACGGCGAACACAGGCGAACCGCCGGCGGCGCCACGACGAGCACCAGGCCAACCCAGAAAAGGGTGTGGCTCGAGCTCTCACCGCGCCGCGCAGCCGCGTCCGCGAGGGCGACGACAAGGACACCGGCTCCCATTACGAGCGCGATTGGGCCCAACAGGCGCGAGATCGGCGCGGCTCGGATCGAGGCCGACCCGCGGACCTCACCGGAGGCGTCGCACACCGCCTCCGAAGCGCTGCGCCGGAACCCTGGCAAAAGCCCTCGCCCTCTAGTCATCCCGCCTCCGCCGTGCTCCCTCGCCGGCGTTCGACGGGCGCTCGGGAACGGCGTCCCGGACGCGGGCTGGGCAGTAGGAGGCGGTCAAGTTCCCAGCGAGTCTAGTGCCAGGGACCGGTGTCGAGTTTGGCCAATCGCGCCCCGGGGACTGGACATATGGCCAGCAGCCGTCGGCGGCTCGCGCGATAGCTTGAGTGCGATGGCGGCAACTGCCAGGCGTGTATCCGTGCTCCTCTCGACCAACAACCGGCCCAAGTACCTGCGGCTGGCGCTGCGGAGCATCCTCGCCTACGAGGACGGCATGATCGACGCGCCGTCGACCGAGCACAACTCGCGTCACTGGCGACGCCTTGCGCTGCGGGCCGGCCCGCACGAACCCGCCTACGAGATGACGCCGAGCGGCACGATCTCAATGGCGTCGGCTGCCGTGATCCGGCGCTCGGACCTCGACATCGATGACCTGCCAGCCGCGATGTACTTCGCGTGGGACCTCTGGGTCGCCTATCTGGCCACCCACACCGGGGCGGTGTCGTGTTGCCCCCCGGCCGGCTCTCGCGTAAACGCCGGCACCGCGGGCAAATGGGGCGTGCGGTCGCATCGATCCGGAACCTCACGGACGTCGTCATGGCGCACGAGAGGATGTGGAGAGAGCCCACATTCGACGTCGACCGGGACGCACTGGCGCACAGGCTTTCGGCAGCTCATGCGAACTGGTCGATCGCGCTCCCTTGGGGGGCTGCGCCGCTCAGCGCCAGGGTTCGCTGCGATCACGGTGGCATCGCTGCCGGCGCGGCTCAGCCGGCCGCAAGAAGCGCGCGCTCATCCGGTGGCCGAGGGTCTCAGCCATCACACGTGGGCCACGGAGCGCACTGAAGGTGCGCGGCGCCCGACCGACGTCGCCGTCAGACGCCGATGATGCCGGGGTCCGGAAGGCTCGGCTCGAGTCCGGACTCGGGAGCCGCGTCACCGGAAGGCGGATCGCGTTCGCGCTGCCGTGCCGCCCGCTGGCGCCGGTAGTCCCACACGACGAGCCCCGCGCCGACGAGCCTCGACGCGAGCCAAGCAACGCCGGCACCAGCGATACCGAGAGGCGGCAGCAGGAACCACGATGCCACGAGAGCCATGCCCGCGGTGCCCAGCTGAAGCCATGAGCCGAACAGCAGCCTGCCCTCCACCCGGAGCACGGCGACCCAGACATCCATCAGCGAGTCCGGTATCGCCGCGACCGTGAACAGGAGCAGCAGAACATAGCCTTGCGACGCATACGCCGGGCCGAACAGTTCCAGTATCCAGTAGCCGGACGCGGCGAGCAGCACACATGCCGGAATGAGCAGCATCATGATCGACCGCTGGCTCCGGCCCGCGATCCGCCAGAGCTGCTCCGGCGAGTGGGCGCCCTCGGCCGTGAGGGCGGAGGCTACCGACGGAGATATCAACGAGAGGAGCCCACAGATCCGCCACGTCGCGTAGAAATAGGCGGTCGCTACCGCTGAGACCTGCACGGTGACGAAGACGGGGAGCAGCCACCAAGGTGCGAAGTTGCCGATGTTGATCGAGTGGTGGCCCGCGATGTACGAGCCGAGCTTGCGAACCTCCCCCCGTACTCCGGAGGCGCTCAGCCTGTAGCTGCGCCGGAGGCCGGGGATCATCGCGGCGGCCACCACGACAGTGACGGCCGTCGCCGCGACCCAGGAGAAGAAGATTCCGAAGGTCCCCAGCCCCACGACGAACGGGATAAGCAGAACGGGGATCTTGACCACCGAAAAGACCGTGTTCCTAATCAGAGTCTTCTCCGCCTTCCGCTCGGCGATGCAGGCGTAGTCCAGCAGATTGGTCGCTGTTGTGAGCGCCACGCCCCCCACGAACACGAGTCCGTAGCCGACGGAATGCTCCAGCACGTCGAACTGACTGGAGATCAGCGGCAGCACGAGGAGCGTCACGGATCCCGCGAGCGCTCCGCTGATCAGACCGACGAGCAGTCCCGCGTTCAGGGTCGCCGACCACGCCTCGCCGGCCTCGCGGCGGGGAAGCATCTGGACGAGCGCGGTGTTGATCCCCAGGTTCGACAACAGTGACACGAGCGTCATCGCGGACACGAGCGCCGCTGATAGGCCGACCTCTTCAGCGGTGAAGCGGCGCGCCGCGACAAGCCAGAAGACGAAGCCCAGAATCGACGTCACGATCGTCACGGCCATGATGTAGAAGCTGTTGCGGATCAGCGAGTCGGATCTCAGGATCCCGACCAGCCTGCGCGGCGATCTGAGGTCGCGGGCGGAGACCATCAGCCGAGGCCACCGGCGCGGCCGCTCAAGGCTGCGTCGCACGCGGCATACGGATGAGGGGCAGACGTCAAGAGGATCAGCCTGCTGAGTCTGCCGGGGGGCAAAAACCGGCTCATGCGCGCCTTTCCGGATGTTGTCCCGTGTCCGTTATTAGCAGGCCTGATCCTACCAACCACGGACTCCTCGACGCCGCCGCGGGGCACCCGGGAACGGTCATCAGGTCGTCCACCGCGGGCCCCGCGCCTTGATCTGGGCGCCCAGTGTGACGACGCCGAACCCGAGGCTCGCGAGTGCCGCCCACTCGCCGCTCGAACACCCAACCATCAGGGCTCCATCCAACATGACACAGACGAGCCAGCGCAGTTCTGCCGGGCGCCGCTAGCACGGCCACGCGGACTGCAGGCCGCGGCGAGCTGCGACGCCGCGCGGCCCGAGTCGCCGGCATGCTCTCGGCCGTCGCGCTCCTCGCGCTCCCGAGCTCGGTCAACGGTGCATCCCACGCCGCCCGCCCGGCCTCGTCCGGTGTCACGTCGCACCTGCACCTCGTCGACTACTTCCCAGCCTCGAACGGCTGGGGGTCGATGTGGTGGAACTGGAACCCGGCGCAGATCCAGGCCGACTTCTCGAGGATCGCCTCGCTGCACGGGAACGCCGTCCGGGTCATCGTCAGCGCGAGAGCGTTCGGATATCCCAGCGTGAACCCGGTGATGGCCTCACGGCTCTCCACAACGATCGCCCTCGCGGCCGAGAACGGCCTGAGGGTCGAGCTGACGCTGTTCGACGGATGGCACAACTTCGGCGCCGTAGCTCAGAGCGAGGCCTGGGCTCGAGAACTCCTCGCTCCGCTGCGCTCAGACCACCGGATCGCGTACATCGACCTCCACAACGAGATCCCGGCCGACACCAACCCGGCGTCGCTCGCGTGGGCGCAGGCGATGGTCCCGTTCACACAGTCGGTGGACGGGGGCATCCCGGTCACCGTGTCCACGTCGATCAGCAGCGGCGTCGCTCCGCTGGAAGCATTGGCACGGGGCCTCGCGGCCACGCCCCCAGACCTCTACGACGTGCACTACTACGGCAACCCCGCGGACGCCTACCCGGTGCTCGCGCAGGCTCAGCGGTTGGCAGGCGGCGTGCCTCTGTTCGTCGGGGAGACCGGGTTCGCCACCGACCGGACCTACGGGTGGGCCCGCGGGCTGCAGCCGGACTCGGCGAGCCTGAACGCTTACCAGTCCTACTACTACCGCGACGTTGAGCACGCGGCCCTCGCACTCGGGCTCGCACCGGCGGCCCCCTGGATCCTCTATGACATGCCGGGGCAGGGCGGGACGCGATGGGGCGAACACATGGGCATCCTCGGCTCAGGAGGCGCGCCAAAGCCCGCGGCGCTCGTGCTGGAGTCGATCTTCTCGACGGAAACGAGCACAGTCGATTTCAACAACGGCTTCGAGCAGGTATCCGGTGCACAGCCAGTGCCGACGATCTGGCGGCCTTGGATGGCGGCCGCGGCGCACTTCTCCGCCGACAGGTCGGTCTCCCACTCGGGTACTTGGTCTGCGCGGATCTCGCGCGCGGCCGGCAGCCACCTGACCGGGTGCCCAGCGTTCTATGTTGCGCCGATTGCAGCGATCGCTCCCGGTGCCATCTACACCGCCGGCGCGTGGGTCGCGGACAGGCTGCGGGCGGGCTGACACGCGTCGTGATGGCCTGGAGCGACTCGGCAGGCCACTACGTGGGTTCCAGCGCATCGCTGCCGATGTCCCCGGGCACGACCGCGTGGCAGCATCTCGTCGTGTCTACCCGACCTCCGGCCGGAGCCTCGGGCGTGGAAATCGATCTCCAGGTTTGCGAAAACCCTGGCACGACCTGGTTCGACGACGTCACGTTCTCCCCGGCTGGCTGAGCCGGGCGGTCGGTCCTCGGCGGATCGCGCTCCGCCCGGCCGACGACGTAGCCTGGGCGGCGATCCTCGTCAGCCCCCTCTACCCGGAGGTCACAAATGAGCACGCCGACCAAGAGCCGTCAGGTCATGGCGCACGCAGCGCGCTTTAACCCGAGCGACATCAGACAGGCCGTATCGGAGGTCGAGGGCTTCAACGCGAAACTCGCGGTCCTCATCACCCAGGGCGTGGGCACGATGGCCTGCGCATACCTGTTCGCTGCGATCGCTCTGCTGAGCCTGCCCTCCGCGATCAAAAGCGGGCAGATCATCATCATCGTGGCCTGGGTGGCCCAGACGTTCCTCCAGCTGGTCCTGCTCTCCATCATCATGGTCGGGCAGCGCGTCCAGAGCCTCTCCTCGGATCACGCGCCGAGAAGACATTCACCGACACGGAGACTGATCATCGATCGCCTGGACACCCACACCGCCGGCGGCCTGCACGATATCCTTGAGGCCGTCCAGTCCCTCAAAGGCAGCGGCGCGAGCCCGGGAACGGGAGCCGGCACGAGCATGAGCGCCTTCGACATCGGCGTGGTCGGATGAGACGGACCTCGATGACCTGCTGCCGCTGATGCGCGCCTACTGCGACTTCTACGAGGTGGACCCGAGCGACGACGCTCTGCTCGCGCTGTCGCGCGCGCTGATCGCGGACCCCGACCGCGAGGGCGTGCAGTTCCTCGCGCGCGATGACGAGCGCCGCGCCGGCAGGCTTCGCGACGGTGTTCTGGAGCTGGGACACGACAGAGGCGAGCAGGATCGGAACGATGAACGACCTCTATGTCGCCCCGCGGCGCGCGCGGCAGCGGGCTGGCTGAGCGGCTCGATCCAGGAGTGCCTGAGCCGCTGCGAGAGCGCGGCGCGTCGCGACTTGAATGGATGACCGCGCCCCGACAACAGGCGCGCGCAGGCCGTATATGACCGCGTCGGCGGTGTCAGGGCGCCATGGCAGATCTACGCACTGCACGTCGACGGGCGCTGAGTATCCTGGCCGCCGTGGCGGAAAGGAGGCGCATTCGTGTCTCATTGCCTGCGCGCGGCGCTGACGTCGGCCGTAGCCTGCGCAGCGCTGTCGTTCCCGGGCGCCGTCGCCGCAGCTCAGCCGGTCGAGCTCGCCGCGCCCTACGAGTACCTCGGGTGGGGCAACCCCCAGCCGCCCACCGAAGTGATGGCGGCGACCGGCGTGAACGACCTCACGCTTGCGTTCATCCTGTCCAAGGGCGCATGCAACCCCGAGTGGGATTAACAGCGTCCCCTCACCGGCGGCCCCGATCAGGCCGCGATCGAGCGATCCGCGCAGCCGGCGGAGACGTCTCGGTCTCCTTCGGCGGCTGGAGCGGCAAGAAGCTCGGGATCTCCTGCCACACCCCCGCCGCGCTCGCCGCCGCCTACCAGAGGGTGATCGGCGCGTATTCGCTGAAGGCGATCGATGTCGACATCGAGCACACGGAGCTCTCCAGTGCGGCCGCCCGTTCCCGCGTGATCGCGGCGCTCGCGCTGTCCAGTCCGCCGACCCCGGGATCGAGATCTCGATCACGATCGGGAGCGGCGAAGCCGGCCCCGAAGGCGCCGGCAGGAGCCTGATCAGCGTCGGCCGCGGCCGCCGGTTTCCGTCCCACGGCATGGACCGTTATGCCATTCGACTTCGGCGTGCCCGCCGGCAACATGGGAGACGCCTCGGTGAGTGCCCTCGAAGGCCTCGCGGCACTGCTCGCCTCCAGCTACGGCATCTCGGCGAAGGCCGCCTACGCCATCTCCGGGATCTCCTCGATGAACGGGCGAACCGACGAAAGGTCGGAGACCGTGAGCCTCGGGGACTTCGAAAGCATCCTCGCGTTCGCTCAGCTTCACCATCTCGCGCGCCTCAGCTTCTGGTCGGTGAACCGCGATCGCGCATGCGCCGGGACCGATCACGATCTCAGACGAATGCAGCGGCATCGCACAGACGCCGTTCGCGTTCACCGACGTGATCGCCGCGGTATCACGGCTGAGGCTGCCGGCCCGGGCCCCTCGGCCGGCCTATTGAAGATCACCGGCAGCGGGAGACTGAACGTCCTGAAGCCGTGGGCAGTCGCGTGGACTGTTCGCCGCCACGCTCGACGTCAGTCGGTAGATACCCGGGCGACCGGGTGACTTCCCGCAGGCGCTCAGGCTCTCGCGCTCGCCTGAGGATCCAGGCGCGACATCGTCACGGCGGCGTGGAGATCCGACGAGGCGCCGCCCATGTACAGGCCCTTCACCGGGGGCACGTCGGAGTAGAAGCGCCCGTGCCCGATCTTCACGTGGGTTTCCCCGGTCAGGCGGCGGTTGGTCGGGTCGGCGCTGACCCACACGGGCTCGCCGTGGCCGTCGGTGCCGGGAAGGAGCGCCTCGAGCCAGGCGTGCGTTTCGACCTCCACGGAGTCGGTGCCCTCGTCCTTCGGGCGCGGCCCACAGGTAGCCCGAGACGTACCGGGCTGCGATCCCGTGCCGGCGCAGCAGGACGAGTGAGAGATGGACGAAGTCCTGGCAGACGCCGGCGCGCGTCTCGAGCAGATCGGCGACGGTCGATCCCACGTAGGTGGCGCCGGGCCTGTATTCGAAGCGGTCGGGGACGACCTCACAGAGAGTCAGGAGCGTCTCCAGGGGCGTCCCGCTTTCGACTTCGCGCGTGCAGGTCCTCGATGCCCGGGATCGCCGGCTGATCCTGCCACGGCAGCGCGAACTCGCCGGCGGCGTCCACATAGGCGGGGCTGGAGAGGCAGTCCCACGTTCCCTCCGGGCGGCTCGGGCGGAGCCGAGGTGACCACTCGCGCGCGGACGTCGATCGTGAGCTGCTCGTGGCTCGTCGGGATCCCGAACTCGATCACCTCGGTGCCGAAGTAGTCCAGGTGGCGGCTGACGCGCGCCTCGGGCTCGATGCGGGTGTGGAACTCGTCGCAGCGCTGCGTCGAGGTGGTCGCCGGGCCGCACCCGCAACGCGTTCAGGTTGTCGGTCACGGGGCCGTCGTAGCGGTACTCGGTCAGGAAGCGGATCGCGAAGTGCATGGGCGCCTCACCTCCTCGAGGCTTCCCGCGCCCGCGAAGTAGCGCTCGGCGACGTCCTGGTCGATTCTGGCTAGCTCCTGCTGGGTCTGTTCGCATATTCCTGTCAGCTCGGCTCCGTCCGGGAGCGCGCGGCGCTGGAAGTCTAGGTCGGCTGCCAGTCGGCTGACCCGGAGCACGGGCTTTGAGTTGCGCGGCCCCGCGTCGGCGCTCGTGAACACTTCATGCAGG
Source organism: uncultured Solirubrobacteraceae bacterium (assembly GCA_963826345.1). Classification (GTDB taxonomy): domain Bacteria; phylum Actinomycetota; class Thermoleophilia; order Solirubrobacterales; family Solirubrobacteraceae; genus Palsa-744. The sequence continues at coordinate 124,567 of CAWGWU010000009.1, read as the reverse complement.
GAGTCCACGCAGGCCGCGACGCTGTCCGGGTAGTCGCGCTCGAACAGCAGGAACCGCGCGACCGGGTGTGCGTTCGGAGGGGAGGTGCCGGCCCGCAGGTAGGCGTGGAATCCGCCGACAGCCTGCAGCAGGATCAGCGCGTGCCCGTCAGCCGGCGCCTCCTCGCCGGCCGGCAGCGCGACGCGCAGCATCCGCAGCACCATGTCGGAGATCTCGATCAGGCCGCCCGCGTCCAGGAAGCACTTCGCCTCGTCGCGCAGCATCGAGCGGTTCGCGACCCCCCAGATCAGCGCTGTGCGCTCCTTCACGTACTGCGAGGCGAGATACGGCCCGGCGGGAGCGGCCCAGCCGGGCTGCCCGCCTCCGCGCAGTCCGAGCGCCGTCGTGTTGATCGCCTCCCACATCTCCGCGCTGATCACGTCGCGGACCGTCCGCGCGCCCTCGCGCGCGCGCTCGATCGACGCGAGCATCGAACCCGGGCGGTCCGGGTCGAGCGTGAGCTGGCCGAGCGCCTCGGGGCTGCGCGGGCTCTCGTGGGCGTCGCCGAGGATCGCGAGCAGGCCGCCCGAGCCGAAGCTCACCCCCGGCTTCGTGTCGGAGGCCCCCTGCAGCTCGGCCTGGAACACCGCCTCGACGGCGCGCGCGGTGAACTCGGCCCGCGCCAGGTTGCGGCCGAGCCAGTAGAGCTCGTGTGCGATGCGCGCGAGCATCAGCCGGGTTGCTGGCCCTGCGGGGCGTGCTGCTGCTGCTGTTGCTGCTGGCCCGTCCACTCGCCGTAGCGCAGGTCGGGCAGCGCGGGCGGCTGCGTGTCGGCGATCGGTGGCCCGGCGTGGTCCGCGTCATCGCCGTCCTCGAGTACCCAGGTGTCCTTCGAGCCGCCGCCGCGGGAGGAATTGACGATCATCGAGCCGTCCTCGAGCGCGACCCGCGTCAGGCCGCCGGGGACGATGTCGATCCGCTCGCCGAACACCGCGAACGGGCGCAGGTCCACGTGGCGAGGCGCGAGCGTGCCGTCGGGCGTGAGCGTCGGGACCGTCGAGAGCCTGACGACGTCCTGCGCGATCCATCGTTCCGGGTTCGCGCTGATCACGCCGCGCATGCGCTCGATGTCCCCATCGGAGGCGTGCGGGCCGATCATCACGCCGCGGCCGCCGGACTCGCCGGTCGGCTTGACGACGAGCTGGTCGAGGCGCTCGAGCACATACTCGAGCGATTCGGGGTCGGAGAGCAGATAGGTCTTGACGTTCTCCAGGATCGGCTCCTCGCCGAGGTAGAAGCGGATCATCTCCGGCACGAACCGGTAGATCGCCTTGTCGTCCGCCACGCCCGTGCCGAACGCGTTCGCGATCGCGACGCTCCCCGCGCGGTAGGCCCTCACCAGGCCCGGCACGCCGAGCAGCGAGTCGGGCCGGAACTCGAGCGGGTCGACGAAGTCGTCGTCCAGGCGCCGGTAGACGGCGTGAGCGCGCTCGAGGCCGCGCGTGGTGCGCATGTACAGCACGTCGTCGCGCACGACCAGATCCGAGGCCTCGACCAGCTCGACGCCCATCTGCCGCGCGAGGAACGCATGCTCGAAGTAGGCTGGGTTCGCCGGGCCCGGAGTCCACACGACGACCGTCGCCTCGCTCTCGGCCGACGGAGCCACCGAGCGCAGCGCACGGAGCAGCAGCTGCGGATAATGGTCGACTGGCCGCACGCGGTAGGACGCGAACAGCTCGGGCACGAGCCGCGCCATCGCTGCGCGATTCTCAAGCACGTAGGAGATCCCCGACGGGATCCGCACGTTGTCCTCGATCACCTTCCACGTGCCGTCGCTGTCGCGCACGAGATCGCAGCCCGCGACGTGGGTGTATACGCCTCCCGGCGGCCTGATCCCGTGGACGGCGCTCGAGAAGTGCGAGCAGGAGGACACCAGGCGCCAAGGCACGATGCCCTCGCGGACGATCTCGCGGGCATGGTAGACGTCGTCGACGAAGTGGTTCAGCGCCCTGATGCGCTGCGCGAGGCCGCGCTTGATCGCGCGCCATTCGACCCCGCTCAGAACGCGCGGGACCAGGTCCAGCGGAAACGGCCGTTCATGTGTCGGGCCGCCGGCGCTGCTCGTCTCGAACGTGATCCCCTGCTGCATGAAGATCGCATCGCGCCTGCGGCCCGCCTCGATCAGTCCGGCGGGGCCGAGGCGCGCAAGCTCCTCGACAAGCGCGCGAGCGGTCTCACGCGGCGTCCCATCGGGCTCGAAGAGCTCGTCGAGGAACGGTGCCCGCGGACGATATGAATCGATGGGGGGTGCCTTGAGCTCAGAGCTCACGACCTGATTATGCTCCCGCGCCGCAGCCGAGTCATTCGACCGCTGGACAAGCCTTCAGGCGCGACTGTCCGCACCTGTAGCAAGCGCCCGAAGCGGTGTCAGTGTTTGTCCGCGGGGCTCAGTCGGGCCAGCGCCCGTGCAGGTCGAAATACTCACGGGCGGCGTCCTCGCGCTCGCGCTCGCGTTCGCCGGAGGCGCCTGCACGGAACAACCAGTTGATGAGGTAGATCGCCAGACCTGCGCTGACGACCCCGGCGCCGCCGAGTACGTTCGTTTCGCCTCCGAGCGCCATGATGATCAGCCCAGCGATCGTGACGACCGCGGGCAGCACGTAGCGCAGGGCGAACATCCACGGCCCGCCGTCCTTCTCCTTCTCGCCGGCGGGGCCGCCCTTGCCGGGGTCGCCGGCCGGCCTTGCTGGAGTCTTGGGGGGTGTCGGTCCGCTCATTGTTCAGGTGCTCGGCGGCTATCCCGCCGGGACGGCGTCGGGTGCCGCTTCGGCTCTCATCTGCTCAGAGGATATGCGCGCGGCCCGCATCGCCCATGCGCTCGTGCTCAGCGCGCCCAGCACGAGGACCGCGACGCCGCACGCGGCTATCAGCCACCAGGCCAGGTGCGACGCGGACGCGAGGCGCGTGCCCGTGCTCGCCGCGGCCGCCGTTCCGAGGATCGAGCCCGTGATCGCCACCCCGAGCGCCTGCCCGACCTGACGGCTGGTCGAGGCGACGGCCGCGGCGACACCGGCCTGGTTGTTGGGCATCCCCGAGACCGCGGCGTAGGTGATCGGCGGGTTGACCGCGCCGAATCCCACTCCGAAGATCGCGTAGGACAGGAGCAGCACGGCCAGCGGCGTGCTCGCGCTCAGCGACGTCAGCATCAGGGCGCCCGCGCACATGCACCCGCCTGCGAGGAACAACGGCAGCCTCGGGCCGCCGCGGCCCACCATCCTTCCCGAGATCGGGCTGAGCAGCATCGCCATCGCAGCCATCGGCAGCGTGCAGGCACCCGCCGCGAGCGCCGAGTACCCGCGGACCTCCTGCAGGTACAGCGTGTTCAGGAACAGATACCCGCTGAATGCCGCGAACGAGCAGATCGCGAGCAACGTCGCGCCCGTGAAGGGCGGACTGCGGAAGAAGCGAAGCTCGATCAGCGGATCGGCTCGCCTCGGCTCGTAGAGGATGAGCCCCGCCACAGCGGCCGCCGACAGGGCGAACAGCCCGATCGTCTGAGCGGAGGCCCACTTTGCGGTTGGCGCGTCGATGATCGCGTAGGTGAGCGACGTGAGCGCGACGATCACCAGCATCTGCCCGACCGGGTCAAAGCGCCTCGCTCGCTCCGCGCGCGATTCGGGTACGAAGATCGCGGCGAACACGACGGCGGCGAGCCCGATCGGCACGTTGATCCAGAAGATCGAGCGCCATCCGATTGTCTGGGTGAGCAGCCCTCCGACGATCGGGCCGAGCGCGAGGCTGATCCCGACGACAGCGCCCCACGCGCCGATCGCTGCGGCCCGCTCTTTCGGCCTCGTGAAGACATTGGTGATGATCGACATCGCGACGGGGTTCATCATCGAGCCACCGACGGCCTGGATCATGCGCGCCGCGATCAGCCATCCGAGGGTAGGCGCGACGCTGCACAGGAGCGACCCGGTGACGAACAGCAGCAGGCCGGCCTGAAAGACGCGGCGTCGGCCGAAGCGGTCCCCGGTGGACCCCGAGAACAGCAGCAGGCTCGCGAGCACGATCGTGTACGCGTCAACCGTCCACTGCAGGCCGGCGAGCGACGCGTGCAGGTCCCGCTGGATCGAGGGCAGCGCGACGTTGACGATCGTGTTGTCCATCGACACGATCAGAAGGCTCGAGCAGCAGATCGCCAGCACGATGAGCCTGCGGCGATCGCTGAGCTGCGGTGTACCGTTCATGCCTTGACTGTTCTAGCGGCGCGGGCCGGACGTGCCGCTTCCCGTGCGATGGAAGGGGGCACGATGGCGAGCGTGAGGATCGATGAGCTGACGCTCGCGGATGAGCCGAGCCGGTGGGCGCGGTTCGGTTTTGAGGTCTCCGGCGACCGCTGCCGCATCGGCGACGTCGACGTGAGACTGGCGGGTGACGGATCGGGCAAGGGGATCACCGGCTGGGCGCTTGGAGGGATCCTGAGCGTGGATCTCGACGGGCTCCCGACACGGATCTCGGCCTCGGCCGCCGCCGAGGGCACCGCGCCCCCGCACCCAAACGGCGTGATCCGGATCGACCACGTGGTCGCGGTCTCGCCCGCGTTCGAGCGCAGCCTCGCCACACTGCAGCAGGCGGGCCTCGACCTGCGCCGTGTGCGCGAGCAGCCGACCCCTGCCGGGGCACCCCGGCAGGCGTTCTTCAGGCTCGGAGCCGAGATACTCGAGATGGTCGCCGAGCCCGACGAGGTGACGCAGCGGGCCGGCGGCCCCGACCGCCCGGTGATCTTCTGGGGGCTCGCGCTGCTCACCTCGGACCTCGACGCGACGGCCGCGGCGTTCGCGCCGCACGCCGGCGATCCGCGGCCGGCAGTTCAGCCCGGACGGCGGATAGCGACCGTGAAACGATCGGCGGGTCTGTGCGTGCCGCTGGCCCTGATCACCCCAATGGAGGACAGAGATGAGTGAGCGCCTGTGGACGGACGTCGACCACTACATCGACGAGCATCTGATCGGTCCCGACCCGGTTCTCGAGCATGCCCTGCAGGACAGTGAATCGGCCGGGTTGCCGTCGATCGCGGTAACGCCGGCGCAGGGGAAGATGCTGCACCTTCTCGCGCGCATCCACGGCGCCCGCCGCATCCTGGAGGTCGGGACACTCGGCGGCTACAGCACGATCTGGCTCGGGCGCGCGCTTGCGCCGGGCGGCAGAATCGTCACCCTCGAGCTCGACCCGGGGTACGCGGCCATTGCAGGCGCCAACATCGCGCGAGCCGGACTCGCCGACCTGGTCCAGATCATCGTTGGGCCCGCTTCCGAGTCCCTGCGGGCGCTCCTGGCCGAGGACGTGGAGCCGTTCGACCTCATCTTCATCGACGCCGACAAGCGGAGCACGCCGGAGTACTTCGGTATCGCCCTCGGGCTCTCCCGGCCGGGTACCGTGATCGTCGTCGACAACGTGGTGCGCGACGGCGCTCTGATCGACGCGGGCACCACCGACAGCGGCGTGATCGGGATGCGCGCCTTCCATGATCTGCTCGCGGGGGAGACCCGCGTGAGCGCGACGACCATCCAGACCGTCGGCGGCAAGGGCTACGACGGCTTCACGCTCGCGCTCGTCGATGAGCCGGCGCGGCCCCGCCGCGACGGGTAAGCTCGCGCCCATGTCACGCGAGTTGAAGCTCGGCCTGAACACCGGCTACTGGGCAGGCGGCCCTCCGGTCGGCGCCGCGGAGGCGGTCGCCGAAGCAGAGAAGCTCGGTTTCGACTCGATCTGGACGGCTGAGGCATACGGGTCCGATGCCCTGACACCGCTCGCATGGTGGGGCGCTGCGACAGAGAAGGTCAAGCTCGGCACCGCGATCATCCAGATGTCAGCGAGGCAGCCGGCCGCGACCGCGATGGCGGCGATGACGCTGGACCACCTCTCGGGAGGGCGCTTCATCCTCGGGCTCGGCGTATCCGGGCCCCAGGTCGTCGAGGGCTGGTACGGCATGCCGTTCGAGAAGCCACTCGCGCGCACCCGCGAGTACGTCGCGATCATGCGCAACATCTGGGCTCGCCAGGGCAAGCTCGAGGTCCCCGGGCCGCACTACCCACTGCCGCTGCCGGGCGGCACTGGGCTCGGCAAGCCGCTGAAGTCCTCGATCCACCCTCTCCGCGAGGACATCCCGATCTATCTCGGCGCTGAGGGACCCAAGAACATCGCGCTCTGCGCCGAGATCTGCGACGGCTGGCTCGCACTCTTCTTCGCGCCCGAGCACCAGGACCTCTACACCGGGTCCCTGCAGGAGGGCTTCGCCCGTGAGGGAGCCCGGCGCACCGCCGAGGAATTCGAGGTCGCCGCGACGGTGCCGCTGATCGTCTCGGACGACATCGATGGCGCCGCGGACGCGCTGCGCCCCTTCTACGCCCTGTACTTCGGCGGCATGGGCGCGAAAGGCACCAACTTCCACGCGAACGTGGCGATCAAAATGGGCTACGAGGCCGAGGTCGACGAAATCGCCGAGCTCTACCTCGCGGGCAAGAAGGATGAGGCCGCAGGCAAGGTGCCTCGCGCGCTCATCGAGCAGATGGCGCTTATCGGCTCACGCGAGAAGATCAAGCACGAGCTCGAGGCTTGGCGCGAGTCGGTCGTCACGACGATGCTGATCTCCGGTGACGCGGCGACGATGCGCACCGCCGCCGAGCTCGTTCTCGGCTGACCCATCCGGGAAACGGCGCAGGCGCCGTTACTGTCTGAGCATGGCGAGGGAGAGCAGTTAGCGATGGGTGAGCCGATGCTGGGCGTGGACCTCTGACGGCCAAGATCGCGACGGCACGCTCTGACGCCTCGGTCAAGCGACTGACGCTGATCGCCTGCATCATCGGGTCGGGCATCGTGCTGCTCGACGGCACCGTCGTGAACGTCGCCCTGCCGACGATCCAGGTGGCGCTCGGCGGCGGGCTCGCCGCACAGCAGTGGGTCGTCAACGGCTACCTGCTGACGCTCGGGTCGCTGATCCTGATCGGGGGCTCGCTCGGCGACCTGTTCGGCGAGCGCACGGATCTTCGCGCTCGGCGTGGCCGCGTTCGGAGCTACCTCGCTGCTCTGCGCGCTCGCGCCCAGCATCGTCTTCCTCGTCGGCGCCCGCGCGCTGCAGGGCATGGCCGGAGCGCTGCTGGTCCCGAGCTCGCTGGCCGTGATCGTCAACACGTTCCCGCCAGCCCGAGCGGGGCGCGGCGATCGGCAGCTGGACGGCGTGGGGCGCGATGGCGGCCGTGCTCGGGCCGCTGGCGGCCGGCGAGCTGCTCGCGCTCGCGTCCTGGCGCTGGATCTTCCTGCTGAACATCCCGCTCGCCGCGGTCTGCCTGACACTGATCCTGCTCGTGATACCCCGCTCGGCGAGCGCTGGAGCCGGCGGGCGCGAGCGCACGCGAAGTGTGGACTTCCTCGGCGGCGCCCTGTGCGCGGCGGGCCTCGCGGGCCCCGTGTTCGCGCTGATCGAGCAGCCGCGGCTCGGCTGGGGGAGCCCGCTCGTGATCGTCCCGCTGGTGGCGGGCGTCGCCCTGTTCACGCTGTTCCTGCTCTACGAGGCGCGGGCGCGCGACCCGATGCTCCCGCTGAGCCTGTTCCGGAGCCGGAACTTCTCCGCGGGCAACGTCGAGACGTTCTCGATGTACGCCGGGCTCGCCGGTCCTGTTCTTCTTCCTCGTGCTGTTCCTGCAGCAGATCGGCGGCTACACGCCACTGCAGAGCGGGCTCGCCACGCTGCCGGTGACGATCGTCATGTTCTTCCTCTCGCGGAAGTTCGGCGCGCTCGTCGACCAAGCACGGCCCGCGCCTGTACATGGGCGCAGGGCCGCTCGTCGCGGCGACGGGCCTGCTGCTCTTCCAGCGCGTCGGCGCCCAGGTGGACTACGTCACCGAAATACTTCCGCCGCTCCTGCTCTTCGCGCTCGGGCTGTCGATGACGGTGGCGCCGCTCACCTCGGCGGTGCTCGCGGGAGCCGATCCGTCGCAGGCCGGGATCGCATCCGGCGTCAACAACGCGATCGCGAGGGTCGCCGGTCTGCTCGGGACGGTCGCCGTCGGAGCCGTCGTGGCGGCGGTGTTCGCCTCCTCGCTGGACAGCGCACTGCAGGGGACGCCGCTCGGCCCGCGCCGCGCGCGGGGCCGTCGCGCAGGCAAAGCGCCTGCCGCTCGGGCGCCCCGACGTCCAGGGGCTGCCGCCGCGCCAGGCCCATGCCGTGTCGGCTGCCGCCGAGCATGCATCGCTCGACAGCTTCCACCTCGGCATGGCGATCGCGGCGGCGCTGGTCGCCGGTGGGCGGGCTGATCGGGGCCGCCGGCATACGCGACCCGCGCTTCCGTGGAAGCGCGCTCAGCAGACTTCCGCAGTCGTGCCCGAGCGCTCCCCCGCGGCCGGATGAGCCGGGGAGGCAGGGCGAGGTCCCGGACCGCCTGAGCCGACGCTAAGATCCCGCGCCTACCTGAGCGGACTGGGGGCGGCGACGCTGTGATTGGCCTGAGTCGGACCGGTGGCTTCCGAGTCGCGGCCGCTGCCGCGACCGCCGCGGCGCTGCGCCGCGCTCCTGGCCGGGTGCGGCGGCAGCAGCAAGCTCAGCCAGGAGCAGCTGATCAAACAGGCGACCCCGTCGGTGGTGCGCATCGAGGGCAACGAAGGAGGGGGCACCGGGCTTCGTGATCGATGCCGGACGCCAGCTCGTCCTGACCAACGCCCACGTGGTCGCGGGCCGGAACACCGCGCTGAAGGCGCAGGTCGGCAACGAAACGGGAACCACCACGCCGGTTCGGATCGTCGCCGTGTCCCCATGCGACGACCTCGCCGTGGTGAAACTGGTGAACCCCGTCCCGCACCTGAAAGCGCTGAAGCTCGGCACCAACGCGAAGGTCACGCCGGGCGAACCGGTGACGGTGATGGGCTTCCCGGGCTCGCTTCAGTCCGGCTCCGGGGTAGGGCAGGCCTCCACCGTCGTTCCCAACACGGGCACCGTCTCGCAGGCGAACATCCAGGTCAACACGAACTCCTCGGAACCCAACTTCGACCCCGACGTTCCCGTCCTACCAGAGCATGATCGTCCACCAGGCGCCGGTCAATCACGGCGACTCCGGCGGCCCGCTGCTGAACGCCAACGGCGAAGTGATCGGGATCAACACGCTCACCAACGAAGGCCAGGCGCAGGGCCAGTACTACGCGATCGGCATCAACTACGCCGAACGGCTGCTGCCGAGCCTCGAGGCCGGCAAGAGCCACCTGTATCTCGGCTGGGACCTCGAACAGATCAACGGGCAGGACCCGCACCTGAAGGAACAGCTCGCTCCCCGCTTTGAACAGTCCGCCTACAGCAACGACGCGGCGCATCTGACCGAAATCACGGCCGCCTACCTCGCGGCCAACCCGCCGACCGTCGCGATGTACGACGTCGGGGACACGCCCGAGCACGCCGGCAGCCGAAGGCGGGCTCGAAGGCAAGGCGATCCTCGCGATCAACAAGTCGCACGTGAGCTCGGTTCAGGACGTCTGCAACATCCTCGGGAGCACCAACCCCGGGAAGAAGCTCTCGGTCGAAGAGCTCCACGTCACCTCGGGCGAAGACACCAAACAGATCATCGCCGGCGAAGCACCGAAGCCGTCCATCTACGTCACCGAACTGACGATGCCCAAGGAATAGTGGCGGATGCCCGCCTAGATCGGCTGGCGGGCGTAGTCGCGCATCGCTTCGATGATCGGCCCGAGCCGCTTCCCGCGAGCTGTGAGCATGTAGACGACGGCAGGCGGGCTTGAAGGGATCACGGTCCGCTCGATCAAACCGGCGCCCTCGAGGTCGCGGAGGCGCTCGGAGAGCATCCGAGGCGAGATGCCGTGGACGGCCTCTGCGAATTCGTTGAACCGCTGCGCTCCGGTCAGAGCCGCATAGATGATCGAGAGTTGCCAGCGCCGCTCGAGGAGGTCCGCGGTCTCGCGGACCTCCAGCGGCACAGGCTCACATCTACGCGAGGTGCGCGACATCGCGGGCGGGCTCCAGAGCGCGGTCGAGGACCTCCTGGACGGTCATCACCGGATGGAAGGTCATCTGCTCACGGACCTCCTCCGGGATGTCGTCGAGGTCACCGCGGTTTCGCTCGGGCAGGATCACGTCCGTCAGGCCCGCTGCGTGCGCGGCGAGGACCTTCTGCTTCAGGCCCCCGATCGGCAACACGCGGCCCTGAAGCGTGACCTCACCGGTCATGCCGACCGTGTGCTTCACGGGTCGTCCCGACAGCAACGACGCCAGCGCCGTGACCATCGTCACGCCCGCGCTGGGTCCGTCCTTCGGGATCGCGCCGGCAGGAACGTGGACGTGGAACTCGCGGTTCTCGAAGGCGCTCTCATCGATGCCGAGCTCCTCGGCGTGACCGCGCACGTAGGAGAGCGCGATCTTCGCGGACTCCTTCATGACGTCACCGAGCTGCCCGGTCAGGACCAGGCTGCTGCCATTGCCGCCGCTCTTCATCGCGGTTGCCTCGACGAACAGCACGTCTCCGCCGGTGCCCGTCACGGCCAGGCCTGTTGCCACGCCAGGCGTCGCGGTCCTCGCGGCTGACTCCTGGAAGAACTTCTGGCGGCCGAGCGCGTCGCGCACAGCGTCCAGGTCGATCTTCACCGCGTGCGGCCTTCTTCTTGCGGGGTGCTTTCACCGGCTTGGACGCTGCCTCGGCCTCCTCGGCCTTGGCTTTGCTCTTCGCCTTCGGCTTGGCCGTGTCCGGCTCAGGCTCCGCTCCCTCCGACAGGCTCGTCGCGATGCGGGTCGCCGTCTTGCGGAGCACGGTCCCCAGCAGTCGCTCGAGGTTTCGCACGCCGGCCTCGCGGGTGTACTCGGAGATGATCGTCCGCAGCACGTCGTCGGAGATCTGGACCTCATCCTCGCGCAGGCCGTTGCGGTCGCGCTGACGCGGCCACAGGTAGCCCTTGGCGATTGCGAGCTTCTCCTCGGAGGTGTAGCCGTCGAAACGGATCACCTCCATGCGGTCGAGCAGCGGTCCGGGGATCGTGTCCGCCACGTTCGCCGTCGCCAGGAACATGACCTGGCTCAGGTCGAGCTCCACGTCCAGGTAGTGGTCGCGGAACGAGTGGTTCTGTGCGGGGTCCAGGACCTCCAGCAGTGCGGCCGAGGGGTCTCCGCGCCAGTCGGCGCCGACCTTGTCGACCTCGTCGAGCAGGATTACCGGATTCATCGTGCCAGCGTCGCGCAGCGCCCGCACCAGGCGCCCCGGGAGGGCTCCGATGTAGGTGCGCCTGTGACCGCGGATCTCGGCCTCGTCGCGGACGCCGCCGAGCGACATGCGGACGAACTCGCGTCCGGTCGCACGCGCGATCGACTCGCCGATGGAGGTCTTGCCCGTACCCGGGGGCCCGATCAGGGTCAGGATCGCGCCGGACTTGGGGTCCGCCTCGATCCCGCGCTCTGTGCGCAGCTTGCGAACGGCCAGGTACTCGGTGATCCGGTCCTTGACGTCCTCCAGGCCGGCGTGGTCGGCATCCAGCACCGCACGCGCCGCGACAGGGTCCAGGCGCTCCTCCGAGCGCTTGCCCCACGGCACCGCTACCAGCCAGTCGAGGTAGGTCCTGATCATGCTGGACTCGCCCGTCTGCTCGCCCATGCGCTCGAGGCGTGCGAGCTCCTTGTTGGCCTGCTCGCGGACCTCGTCGGGCATGTCTGACTCGTCGATCTTGGAGCGATACTCCTCCGCGACCGATGCGTCGTCCTCACCGAGCTCCTTGCGGATCGAGTCCATCTGCTTGCGCAGGAAGTAGTCGCGCTGCTGCTTCTCGGCGCCCTCCTGCACGTCCTCGCGGATGCGCCGGCGCACCTGCAGCTCAGCAAGACTCTCGCGTTGGAGTTTCACAGCCAGCTCAAGGCGGTCTGTCACGTCCAGGGTGCGCAGCAGCTCGACCTTCTGCTCGTAGCTGAGGCTCGGCGAGTAGCCGGCGGAGTCCGCCAGCGCGCCAGGCTCGGCGATCGCCCTAAGGAAGGCGGAGATGCGGCCGTCGTCGCCACGCAGCTCGAGGATCTCCTCGACCGTCGCGCGGTACTCACGCTCGAGCTCACGCGTGCGACCGTCCGTGGGGACCTCGTCCGGGCGCTCGTCGACGTCGACGCGAAGCTCGCCTTCGGGTCCGGTCTGGGCAGCGCCGATCAGTGCGCGGTGCTCACCTGAGAGGGCTACGGCTCGGCCGCCGCCCGGGAGACGGACCTGCTCTGTGACCTCAACGATCGTGCCGACCTCGAGGAACTCTCCGTCGTGGCGGGGGACGAGCACGACGCGGGTGTCATCGCCGACCTCGACGGTGAGCGTGATGCCCATGTTCGGGAACACGACGGTGTCGTCGAGCGGGATCAGGCGCATCCGGGGCGTAGGGGGGGTTGGCTGGATCTCGGGCTGGGGAGAGGCTGATGACATAGGTATTCGCTCCATATGAGCTTACGAAAGTGTAGTTAGTATAGCGCGGGGTGGTTGCTCACACAAGTACTTCCGAACTGTCGACGCGTCACCCCCGAATCCGGCTTCAGAGAGCCGAGTTTCTGGTTGCGCAAGAGCCCCGCCCGGCACAGGACGGGCACCTACTCAGGGGGATCGAAGGTGACCTGGACGTCCTCGCGCTGCACCCGCTCCTCGACTTCCGCAGAGAACGTGAGAGCGCGCTTGTCGGTGTCCAGAAGGCCATCCGAGAGCAGGGTCCGCGGCCATAGCCGGTGGCGGCGCACAACATTGACCTCGGCGGCGTAGATGGTCAGCTGTGCGCCGAGGTAGAGCCACGCGAGCAGTCCCGAGCACGACCGCGAACACGCCGTAGAGCGGTCCCGTGCGTTTGAGGACGTGATCGACGTAGTAGCCACCGAGGTGCTGAAGCAGCTGCCAGAACACCGATGCGATCACCACGCCGACCCAGAGTTCCCGCCACGACAGATCCGCCGCGCACAGCAGTTTGAACGCGATCATGAACAGCGCGAGGTTTGTCACGAAGGCCAGAACGACGCCGGACACGACCGTGAGCGCGCCGTGGCTCGCCGACCCCACGTAGCCGGCAACGACGATCGAGACGATGCTCAGCGTTCCTAGGATTGCGAGCATCCCAAGCCCGCGCAGCCGCGCATGGATGAAGTCGGGTCTCGCCTTGAAGGGCACACCCCAGATTCGATTGAAGGCGTCCTGCGTCGCGTTCGTGATCCCCATGCCGGCGAGCAGGGCTCCGACGATGCCGATCACTAGCGCGACGTTGCTCCCGCTGAGCGAGTGGTGTTCGAGCTGATCGCTGATCAGGGGGATCTGACCGAGGGTCCCCTGCAGGATCTGTTGCCGCAGGTCAGGGTCGTTCTGCAGCACGAAGCCCAGGACTGTCACGAGTACGAGCAACAGCGGAAACAGCGATACGAACGCGTAGTAGCTGATGAGCGCCGCAAGGTGCCCGGCCTGGTCATCGCCCGCCTTCTTGATCACCGCCGCGACGAATCTCACGCCCGGCGTTGACTGCTGACGGCGGTCGATCGCGCGGAGACGATCGTTGAGGCTCATCGGCGCTGCGGATGGGTGGGGGGGCGGAGCGGAGACGGGCACGACATATCCCTGTGTGTAACCGATCTGACGGTCAGATACCCCGGTGGGGCGGTCTTATCCCGCCACACCGGTTGGCCCCAGCGCGGCCAAGCATGGACGCGCCCATGGCCCCTTCTGCCCCCAGCGGTCGACGCGTTCGGAGAGCAGAGACGCTCGCGCACACGTCATGCCGAGTGACAAGACGGCGCGTTTGCCGGTCCAGAGGGTCTCGCCTCCGGGCCCGGTGGGCTGCGGCCGCGAGACCGCGTATGAGCCGTCGGCACATGGGAGCTCAGAGAGGTCTATCGCGTCCACGACGAGGGCGACGCTAGGAGCAGCGGTCGTAGCCGAGACCGAACCAGCATCGCGGGACACGTTGGCTGGCCCTCGACGGTCCGCGCGAGGCGTGCAGTTGCTTCTGGTCGCTCTGGCCGTCGTCGGCGCCGTTGCCGTCGCCTCGGTCGGACTGCCAGCGCGTCCGGTCTCCAGGCGCTGCACACCGGCCGTTCCTCGGTCCCCGGTACGAAACGCGCCGTCGGTGGAGATCTGCTCACGCCGAGACGCCCAGCCGCCGCTGAGCGAAGCGCGCAGGCTGCGCTCCGGCGCTCGAGTGCAGCCGGACCGGCGCGCGCACGCCCCAGGCCGCGACCTCAGACCGCGCCGCGGCGCGTGGAACGTGGGCGCAGCAGGCGAGCAGCGGCACGGGGGGCTTGCGGGGCCTCGTCGGAGTTCGGATTCGAGCGGTGCTCCGTCATGAGTCAAAGGCATTCCGCTCCCTCGGTCCAGATCCACTCGCTGCCGATGTGGCGCATCCGGTTCGCTAGCGATGCTCCGCGCTACCTGCTCTGTGCGGCAGCAGTCGCCGGTGCACTGGCGAGTCTGCGGTTCGCGGTTGCGCCCCCTGAGCCGCGCATTGTCGAGGTCCGACCGGTCGCTTCCGGTCCGGGATGGATCATGGCGGCCGAGAGCTACGCGCTCCTCTTCGCCCGCAGGTACCTCACCTGGAACGCAGCGGAACCACAGCAGGGTGCTCGCGCCCTCGAACTGCTCTAGCGGGTTCAGGCGCCGAATACGACGCTGGTCGCTTGCTTCCGGCCGCGGGAGAGCAGCGCGTCGAATGGGCCGACGTCGCTCAGGTGCGGGAAGTGCAAGGCAGGGGTACCACGTTTACACGGTCGCGGCCCAAACGGACGCAGCCGGCCTTCTCTATCTCACCGTGTCGGTTGAGCGGACAGCTCGACGGGCAGATTGCCCTCGCTGGCTATCCAGCCTTTCGTCGGTCCGCCCGCCGGTGGGAGCGGCCAGTTCACGAGGAAGGCGCGCGCGTCATCTCGGACGGTGGCCTGGCGACAGTCGTCGAGCGAGCCCTCCGTAACTACCTTGCAGGCTCGCCGGCGGAGCTGGCGGCCGATCTCACCGCCTGGGGCAAGGGTCTCGGTGCCCGCTCCAGGCGCTTGGGCTCACGACGATGCGCCGCGTTGCCTGGACCGCTGACGGTCGTGGCGTCCTCGCGGTGGTGCAGGCGCGGGACGCACGTGGAGCCGAATACACGCTCGCTTACGAATTGGACGTCGTTCATGTGCAGGGCCGCTGGGAGGTATCGGCGGTGCAGATGGACCCGAACTCGTAGACCTACAGCAGAGGAGATCGCAAAATGAAGTTGCAACACGTTCGGCGACTCATGGCTGCTCCACTCGCTTGCGCGGCCGTTGTGCTCTCGAGTGCGCCGGCAGCGGCCGTCATCAACGTGCGTCCGGGGCCTGTGAGCGTGCAGAGCGGTGCGTCAGGCGAACGTGCCGGAACTTCATTGGAGTCGGCTGCTGCCAAGGCAGGGCAAATTGGGCGCGCCGTCGCGATCAGCCTAATCGGGCTCGCGTTTGCGCTCGCCGGAGTCGTTCTCGCGTTCAGGCGGGACTTCAAGGAGGCCGCCGGGGTGTTCGTGGTAGGAATGATCGCTCTGCTGCTCGCGAGCCCCGCGGGATCGCGTTGCTTAACAACACCGTCGCGACGCTTTTCGGCACCGGCTGATGGAGGTCCGTAGCTACCGCAACGTGTTTGCGTTGGAGCGGCGCGTCTACTCCATCGACCGTCTGCGGCTGAACCCAGGCGGCGTCCCGGTGCTCAGCCTCGTCTACATGGCCGTCATTTCGTTGTCCTCGATCGTCGTCAGCGGCGTCTCCCGGTGTCTCGCACGCTGGCGTCACTGCTGCCCTGGTACCTCCGCGATCTCGCGCTTCCCTGCACCGCCGCTCTAGTGCTCGGCGCGGTCCGAATGGACGGCCGTCCGGTGCACGTCGCCGGCGGCTCTACGGCTCGCAGCTGGCTCGGCATCGGAAGGCCGCAGGGCGTCTCGGTCGGTGCGGACGTCATCCGGTGGAGCCACCCACCGATCTCTGTTGCTCGCCCGACGGGTCCGATGCGGCCTTCAGGCGGCTCAGGTATACGGGGCCCGGGACTGTCCGGGTCGCCCACGCGCACACTAGAGAGGGCGGCGCTCGCGAGAACCAGTGGCGTGCTGCTGACGTCGGCGAAGCGCAGGCCTCGTCTGACTATCCGCCCTCTAACGACGTCGGCAACTCAAGCGCGCGGCCGCAAGTGATCGTTCTGGCAGACGGCGTCGAGCTAAGGGTTGGTCGGGTCATGCGTCTGCCTCGGAAGTCGCATGACCGCGCCAATCTCGTTTATCTACGGCAACTGCGTCTTTGCGCGTGGTCTCCGAGACCCGTGGGCCGCCTTCGCGGTCTCGCCCGCGTCGTATCAGTGGCTCACCAGCTCCGAGAAGTACAGGCGGATGGCGTCGCTCATGGGCGCGATCGAGGCCGTTGGCGCCGACCTTCAGATCCTTCGGGTCGAGAAGCAGCAAGACACTGGGCGCTACGAGAGCGAGATGCGCTCCGAAGCTGTTGGCTTCCCTGAGACGTCCGCCGCGCTGGAAGCTGCTCGCGACGTTTACCTCGCGAGCCACACCGCGCCGGCTGGAGCAGACGCCGAGCACCGAAACTCAGATCTTCGTTCTCGTGAGCCTCAGAGAACCCGGGTCTGGCATAGGGCGGCTGAGCGTAAGGAGCGACGACAGAGGCGCGCGGCGGTGGGCACGAGCGCTGGGTGACGTGGCGTCCGTCGGTGGCCGGCGGGTGCTGTCGGCTCATGAACTCGAACAAGCCCGGATGCGTGCAGACCAAGCCGTCACCCGGATGCGAGCGTTTCTTCCTGCTCGTGCGGTTCGCGGGGTGGAGTTGCAGTGGCTCGTCCGGCGCGCGTTCTGCCGGGGGACTCGGCGAGCCGACGATTGACGGCCTCCACGAGCCGCGGGCTCTGGCATTCGAGCGCAATGGCAAGGCGCTGCTCGCTCCGCTCGAGGGCGACGTGATGCGCTGGGCCGATGGCCAAGTCATCCAACGCGGCCGGGCGCTCCAAATCGAATCGGAGCTCGGGTCAAGCTGGCAAGCACATCTCGTGATGGGCGCTATCCCGGACCGACTTGACTTTCCGGGGCCGGGCGCGGAGCTCATGTCCGTCCCGAGCGAGGGGTTGCCGTTCCCGATCGATCTGTCACTCAACGCGAGGTTTGTGACAAACGACGTCGCGGTAAGGCTCGCCAGGCGACGAATTCAGGACGCCGACCAGATCATGCGTGCCGAGTCAGACGGCGATCAAGGAGCCTCGGACGCCGGGTTTGAGCGAACCCAGCAGGCCCGAGACCTTCTGTCACACCTGCAGGCGGCGTCCAAGCCGCCGCTGTTGCGCGCGACCCTCGCAATCGCGGTGTCCGCGGCGAGCGAGAGCGAGCTTGAGGTGCGCGTAGATGCTTGCCGGCGGGCCTTTGGCGAGACAAGGTTGCATCGCCCGCGTGGCGAGCAACTGCGTCTCTTTATCCAGCACCTCCCAGCGCAGCGGACACAGGTCGCGGGTTATGACGACACACTCACAACCGAGCAGGTCGGTGCGATGGTGCCCACCGCAACTCACGTCGCTGGGTCCAAGCGTGGCTTCTATCTAGGACGCACGACGTCAGGCTCCCAGAGGCCAGTCCGCTTCAATCTCCGGGAGGGCTCGGAAGCTGACGCTAACGTCACGATCTCTGAGCGTCGGTGCGCTCGGGTCGGGAAAGACGACCCTCGCTCAGAAGCTTCAGTATGAGGCGTTCTCTGCAGGGGGCGCGCGTGGTCGACTGCGACCCGAAGGGCGACCACCGGTTTCACCTGCTCGACGATGTTGCGCCTCACGCAGAGACCGTGAGCTTGCGGCCCGCATCCTTCACTGCGCGGGATGCTGGATCCCGCTCAGGGTGGCACCGCCCCAGCTGGCGCAGGACACGACCGTCTCGTTCTTGCGCGCGCTTCTTCCAGTCAGAGCCGAGCCGACGTGGGAGACGTCAATCGTCGCGGCGGTCGACCGCGTGATGACGAGCGCTAAGGTGCCCACCTGCCTGGAGGTGGTCCATGCCCTCAGGGAGGGCACCGGTGTCGAGGCCGAAGTTGGCGAGACACTCGAGGTTTACGCGCGCACCGGGCTGACCCAGCTCGGTTTCGCGGATCCGCGCTGTCCGCCAATGCCCGTTGGCCAACAGCAGGTGACGTACATTCCAATCCGCGACCTTCCAGGCCCCACCGCCGGACACGCGCCGCTCCGACTACTCGCAGTCCGAGCGGACTGGCGAGCAGATCGTCCGCCTGATTGCGATGTTCGCGATGCGTCTCATGGGTGCAGAGCGCGATCGCCTGAAGGTCTTCTCCTTCGACGAGGGGTGGCGGCTTCTTGGTGACCCGGTCGGCCGAGCTCTACTTGGCTCGCTTCAGCGGATGGGCCGCTCAGAGCTCGCGGTGCCCATCATCAGCACCCAGTTGGTCACCGACGCTCTCATCGGCGAGCGCGAGTCGCTCGAGAACCTGGTGGGCGCGACGTTCGTGTTTGGCATGCGTTCGGAAGTCGAGGCAGCGCGTGCCCTGTCGCTGCTCGGCCTCGACCCTGAAGACGGCCGGCCTGCGTCGCTCACTGATCGAGATGCCCACAGGAAACTGCCTGTTTCGCGACCACGCCGGCCGGGTTGAGCACGTGCGGGTCGATGTGGTCGCTGCCTTCGCTGCTGAAAGCATTCTCGACCACGCCGCCAGCACCTTGATTGGGAGCGACGGCCCGCGCTGGCCGATCGCTGCTTCGAGACCGGCGAGGATCGCACGCCGCTCACGCCCAAGCCGTGGCTTGTCCTCCTGGCGATCCTGGCGCCGGTCTTGCCACCCGGCAAGGGCGGAGGCCGCGAATTCGAACTCCGCCGGCGCGACCACGGCCGTCGCACGCCGTGACGTGCAAGCTACAACCGCCAGGGCGCTCGGGTCGGGGGCACGGCGGCTACCTAGGTCACCGTCGTCCGCCCCGCTCCTCGGATCCGGCGGCGGGACGCCATCCACCGCGAGCGGAAGCGAATCAGTCGCCTCGCCCGGCCTCCAGCCGGATCCACTTGCGGCTAACGGTCTGGGAAGCCCGGGTTGCTCGCTACTCGCCCAACCGGTCTCTTTGACCCTCGCTTGCAAGACATCAGGTTTCCTAGCGACGGCCTATCCCACCGGCGACTACGGCCTCGATGTGCACATCGACACGCGGGTTGCTCGGGATCAGCCAGGGCGGATTCATGAGCGCAGTACAGGATCTCGTGATTGCCCCCGTTTGGATGGCGATCGTGTGGCTTGTCCACGCATTGCTCGTGATGCTCGAATGGGGATTCAGCGTCGATCTCCTCGGCGGCCCGCAGGCTCGAGGCCTGGGCAGTGGGCTCGCCCGGGTGCGGGAAGCCCTCACGGCCCCACTGTTGCCTGTCGCGTTGGCAGCCGCGTCGGTCCTCGCTGCTTATCACGGGATTGTGCGGCGTCGAGTGACGTACACGTTCGGCAACGTAGGTCTGATGCTGGCCATGATGGCCGGGGGCCTGTGGGTCATCGCGAATCCGCCGGGCACCGTGGGCGCTCTTGCGAGGTGGACGAACGAAACGTCGCTTGGCGCGCTCGCAGCCGGCTCCGGTGGGACGACGCCGGCCACATCTCAAGGCGCTCGCGCAAGACGTGCGAGGGCTTTTCGCGATGACGGTCGAGGATCCGTGGTGCTACCTGGAGTTTGGGGATGTTGCTTGGTGCAAGGATCCCGTCGCGCCTTGACCCCGCGGCGCGTGCAGCTGGACTCCGGATTGCCGCCGCCGAGGTCCTGCTCGCATCGTGTGGCCGACGGGCGCAGGGCTTGCCTACCTGCTCGCCGATGCCCACAGCCGCGC
Organism: uncultured Solirubrobacteraceae bacterium; assembly: GCA_963826345.1. Lineage (GTDB taxonomy): Bacteria > Actinomycetota > Thermoleophilia > Solirubrobacterales > Solirubrobacteraceae > Palsa-744. The sequence goes on along the minus strand of CAWGWU010000009.1, from coordinate 104,748 downwards.
AGCTCGAGCTCACACAGCGGGGCCAATCTACTTCGAGAAGCCCGGACCAACGCCGACCTGTTTCTTTCGCTGCCGCCGAACAGCCCAGCTCGGAACTCGATTAGTGAAGACCCGTCACTTCTCCGCGCGATCTGCCGGAGTTCTGACGTCTCATCGTGCCAAGGCAACGCCGCCCCGCAAGCACAGTTCCGCACGACTAGCGGCACGTGGGCTCCAGTCGGGGGCCTCCTACTGATCGCCGGCGGTTTGAGCGGCATCCTCCTCATCTTCGGGTTCTTAGCGATGCGGCTGCTGACGGCGGCAACGCTGAGCCTGCTGCTGCTTCTGCTCGCGCCCGTGGCTGTGCTCGCCCCAGCGTTTGGTGAGCGCGGCCGCAACCTGTTCAGGCACTGGGTCACTCGCCTGCTCGGCGCTGTCCTCGCCAAGCTTATGTTCGCACTCCTTCTCGGAGCGCTATTCGCCGTCTTCGCAGCGATCTCGAGCTTGCGAGAGCTCGGCTGGTGGACGCAGTGGTTGCTGATGTCCTCGTTGGCGTGGACCGTCTTCGTCCGACGCAACCAGGCACTGCCCGTGCCAGGGGGAGGCGAGAGTCGCGGACGGGTCCCGTCGTCCCGGCTCGGCGGTATCGACCGCGTTCGCGCCGCCGTCAACAAGCCGCGGGCCTTGTTGCGCCGGGCCAGGACGGACCTTCGCGATGCAGTGGAGCCTTTCTCTGACTCGACGTCACAGCGTGGTTTCTCGTCCCTGATCGCCGGGGGCTCGTCGGGAAGCCGGGGTGACCCGTCTCGCCCGGCGACACACGACCCACATGGCCAGAACGACGTTCGCGAGAGGCTGCTCTCGGTGGGAGTCACAGCCAAGCGGGCCCAGCTTGAACGTGTTGAACGGGCCCAAACCACAGCTTTTGTTGCGTCCGACGATCGTCGTCAAGTCGAACTCGCCCACCGCGCTTCTCGTGTACAGGCCGAAATAGAACGGGAGGACAGAGGCGCTGGTAGCGGCCAGGTACTTGGTCGCGAACGGGCGGGCCGCTCGAAACCCGACGGTCGGGCAATTGACGTCGCGGACACCCGAAGTGCACGTAGAACGTCGTCAGCGAGCTTGGCACCGCTATCCCGGGTGCAGGTCGCGGCTCTCACGAGCGTAGGTGGCGTCCACTCGGCAGATTGGCCTAACGGTCCGGGAGGACGCCCGGAGGCCGTGCCCAACGCTGAGGGCGGGGGTGTCGGCAGCCGGGGGTGACGAGCGGCCGACTCAGCGACTGCCCCAGGTCCCGTGGTGGCTGGGGCCGGAGTACCGGTCGCCAATCATGGATGACATTCGAGAGGTGGAGGCGGGCCGGAAACGCCGTCTCGGCTTTGACCAGGAGTGAGCGGGACTTGCGCGCGCCGTTGAGGCGGGCGGCGACGCTCGCATTTGGCCTCGCCGCTGTAGTTGCTCTCGTGCTGCTCGCGGCGACCTCGACCGTCCTGAGCTGGTCGGGGGCGCGAGTTGCGATTGTGACTGGGGCCAATGGCCAGGTGCCCCCGTCACCGCGAGCATTGGGCGAAATCCCTCGCGAATACCTCATTCTGTACAAATCCGCGGCATCACGCTACGGGCTGGATTGGGCCGTGTTGGCCGGAATTGGACGAGTCGAGTGCGATCACGGGAAGGATCCGGATCCCTCGTGCACTCGGGAGGGCTTCGTCAACGCCGCGGGGGCAGGCGGACCGATGCAGTTCCTCGCGTCGAGCTGGGTTTCGTACGGCGTAGACGGCGGGGGCGACGGCTATGCGGATCGCTGGAACGCCGCCGACGCGATCTACTCGGCCGCAAACTACCTCCGACGTTCGGGCGCGCCGGCAGACTACGTGCGCGCCATTTACTCGTACAACCACGCGGGGTGGTACGTAGCGGAGGTGATGGCGTGGGCGAAGCAATATCGCGGAATCGAGTCTGCCCCCGAAGTCTCCGGTGTGCCAGAGCTCGGCTTCGCGAGTCCGACACCAGTTCAGTTCGTCGAAGGATCTGGGGCCAGACTCTCAACAAGAGATGGTCATGTTGCGCTTATTCCAGTTGCTGCGCCGCGAGTGATCCAAGCGATGATCGTCGCCGGCAACGAGTTGCAGGACCTACCGTACGGACCATCGGGTCATCCGGACCCCCGCGGCGCGTACGAGGAGGACTGCTCGAGCGCTACCAACTACGTTCTCTATCGCGCCGGGGTGCGGCCGATCGCGGAAATTCTTCGAGACAACCCACTTGCCCAGGACTATGTTCGCTGGGGGGTTCCCGGTCCAGGGCGTTGGGTGACGATCTACTCAACCGATCTTCCGACTCCACATGTATTCATGGTGATCGCCGGGCTGCGATTGGACACAAGCCATGGAGGATCCGACGTAGGGCCGAATCGATTCCAGGATGGGCCGCGATGGAGACTGTTCGGCGGGATCCCGACGTGGGCGCACTGGGCCGTTAGACACCCACCCGGCCTGTAGTCTGCCCCGATGGCTGCGCGCAAGGTTGACTACCTTCTGATTGGCGGGGGCCTGGCGTCGGCGAACTGTGCGCGATGGCTGCGCGAGGAGGGCGCGGACGGGGATGTGCTCCTGGTAGGAAGGGAGCTCGACCCGCCCTACAACCGCCCCGACTGCTCCAAGGGCTACCTGCGCGGGGTCGAGAGTCGTGAGGAGCCGCTGTTCAGGCCGAGTGAGTGGTGGGCCGAGCAGAGCATCGACCTGATGACGCGCACCAGCGTGATGGCGCTTGATCTAGAGGCTCGCACCGTCAAGCTGTCTACGAAAGAGGAGATCGAGTTCGACCAGGCGCTGATCGCGACCGGCGCCAACGTGCGTCGCCTGAACGTCGATGGCTCAGAGCTCGAGCAGATCCACTATCTGCGTACGCTCGCTAACGCCGACGCGATTCGCGAGGGCGTTCGGGATGCCGAGGACGTTGTGCTCATCGGTGGCTCGTACATCGCCTGCGAGGTGGCGGCAACGCTCACACAGATGGGCAAGCGCTGCACGATCGTGATGCAGGAGGACACAACTCTCGAACGGACCCTTGGTCCAGCCGCTGGGCGCTTCTTTCAGGACCTGCTCGAAACCCACGGTGTCACGGTGCACGCCGCTGACGAACTCGAGCGCTTCGAGGGAGACGGGCGAGTGGCGAAGGTGGTGACCCAGCGTGGTCTCGAACTTCCCGCTCAGGCGGTCGTGATCGGCGCGGGGGTCACGGCTGACGTCGGCCTCGCGCAGAGGGCGGGGATCGCGGTCGGTGCCCGCGGCGGGGTGCGGTGCTCCGACAGGCTTGTCAGCTCGGCGCCGGGCGTGTTCGCGGCCGGCGACATCTGCGAATACGACTCGGCGCTCCATGGCGGCGCGCCGGTCCGCGTCGAGCACTGGGACGTCGCCTTCAACCAGGGCAAGACGGCAGCGCTGAACATGCTCGGCCGCGATCAGGCTTACACCGAGGTTCCCTACTTCTTCTCGGTGCTGGCCGACTGGGGCGAACTCGAGTACGTCGGGCCGGCTTACTCCTGGGACGAGGAGATCGTTCGCGGCTCCCTTGAGGAGGGCGTGTTTACGATGTGGTACTTGCAGGACGGCGCCGTCAACGCAGCCCTAACGTTCGGCCGCTCCGATGACCTCGAGCACGCCCGCAGGCTCATGACCTCGGGGACGAAGCTGGAGGCGGGCCACCGAATCGCCCTCGCCGACGCCGACGGAGACCTGAGCGCTGTCGGTCTCTAGCTCGCTCGGCTACACTCCGCTTCGACAACGTCGGTCGTGAAGGGAAGCCGGTGAGATTCCGGCGCGGACCCGCCACTGTGACCGGGGGATGCCCACCGTCGGACGTCCAATGGACGTGCAGCCACTGACCCGCCGCCGGCGGGATGGGAAGGCGCGGAGGGGTGGACCCGGGAGCCAGGAGACCTGCTTCCGACGCAAGCCCACAAGCCCTCGTGGAAAGGGGTTGGCTCCATGCTCATGTATCGCAATCGCTGGGTGCTCGGATTCGCGGCGATCCTTGTAGTCGCTCTGTGTTCCCTCGCCGGGATCGCCTCGGCCGCGACCGCCCCGACCGTGACCGTCCGGATCGAGGGCGAATCGGGCACTCTCCTGCCCGCGACGAAGGTCACTCTCAACGCTCCTGAGCCCGTCAGCGGGTGCGCTGCCACTAGCGTCGCGACAGCGATCAACCTCGCGGTCGGAGGCAACTGGGATCACGGACAGCCGGAAAAGTTCAGCGGTGACTTCACCAAGACGATCCTTGGCGAGACCCACGAATTCGCGCACGAATCGGACACCTGGACCGAGTGGGTTAACTACAAGCTCGGCAGTGGCATCTGCTTCGACCTCCTCAGCGAAGGAGCAGAAGTACTGATGGTCGCCGACCACACGCCCGAACCGTTCTACGCGCCTACGGTCCTCCCGCTAGTCGTTGGCGAAGTACCGACGAGCGTCCAGTCGGGCGCGACGTTCGCGGTCAAAGTGAGCGAGATCCGCACGCCCGACCACGCCGAAGCAAGTCCCGGGTCCGGCGAAGCCGTCCCCGCGGCAGGCGTGACCGTGTCCGGCGGCGGGGCGAGCGCGGTAACCGGTCAGGACGGAGTCGCGTCGTTGCAGCTCACGGCGACCGGCGTGAGCACGTTGCGCGCGACGAAGCTCGGCGACGCGCCGTCGGCGACGTTCTCGGTATGTGTCCATGACGGCAACGACGGCAACTGTGGAACCGTGGCGCCCGACCACGGGCGTACTGGGCTTCACGTCGCCTGCGGCCCCCGGGCCGTACAAGGGGCCGTTCGCGCTCGTCGCCCGGCTCGCCGGCCGGATCGACGGGCACGTCTACCGCGCCGGACATGGGCCGCGGCTGCTCGCCGGGGCAGTCAGTTCGCACAACCAGGTGACCTCGGTCGACCTCGAGCTGCGCCGCGACCTACCGCGGGAGATGCTATGGGTGGGACGGCATCCGCGAGCGGTTTATCCCCGCCGGCTGCGGGCATGGAACGCCGTTCCGCGTGGCGACCGGAGGGCAGTTCTCCTATCTGCTGCCCGCGGCGCTCCCGGCAGGCCGCTACGTGCTCGACGTGCACGCCAGCGATGTTGCTGGCAACACTCTTGCGCTTGCGCGCGGAACATCAAGGGCCGTGTTCTATGTCCGCTAGGACAGTCGCGGCCACGTTGGCGTTTGCGCTTGCGTTGCCCGCGGCGAGCGTCGCGTCCGCGGGCAACGGAGACCGGGCGCGGACGGCGGCCACGCCCGTTGTCCAGTCGATGGTCGTCGGACGCGGAGGAGCCATCCTGGGGCGGGCACGCACGGTCGCCGCGCCGGGGGGGTTGGTCCGGGTCTCCGGCAGGACCTGTGCGGTCGCGGCGGCCACCCCGCTCGCCGCCCTCCTCTCGATGCGTCGTGCGGGTGGGCCCGGCTTCTCACTGCGTGACTACGGGCGTTGCGACAGGTCAGCCGCGGACTCTGGACAGCTGTACGTATCCTCGCTCGGCGGAGAGGCGGGCAGCGCCCAGAACGGATGGGAGTACAAGGTCAACGGGGTGTCCGGCTCGACCGGCGCCGCCGATCCGAGCGGCCCGCTGGGGGACGGGCGGCGTCTTCGCTCCGGTGCTCGCGTGCTGTGGTTCTGGTGTCAGGCGTCGGCCGGTGGCTGTCAGCGGACGCTGGAAGTCTCTGCTCCCGGCGCGGCAAGCGCGGGCGCCGTGGTGCCCGTTCAGGTCTACTCGTACGACAACGAAGGCCGCAGGCAGGCGGCGGCGGGAGCGATCGTCACCCTCGGGACTGATTTCGCGTCCGCTGATGCTTCGGGGCGAGCCGCAGTCATTGCGCCCGCGGTGTCGGGCCGCTACCAGGTGAGCGCCTCGCGCTCGGGCCTCGTTCCCTCGTTTCCTCGATCGATCGCGGTGCGATGAGGGCGATCCTGCCGAGCGTCCCGCTCCTCGCTTCTGCGGTGATCCTGGCGGGGCTGGCCCTCGCCGGGTGCGGTCTCGGTGCGGGTCCCTCGCCGGGCTCGGTGCAGCTCACGGTGACGAGCGACTTCGGTGAAAGCGAACTCGCTCTGCCCGGACCGCTGAAGGTCTCCGGACAGGAGACGGTGATGAGTCTGCTGATGCGCAACTACACCGTCACCACGCGATTCGGCGGGGGGTTCGTGCAGAGCATCAACGGCGTAGCCGGCGGGCAGGAAGCCGGCAGCCCCGTTGACTGGTTCTACTTCGTGAACGGCGTGCAGGCGATGAAGGGCGCGGCGTCGACCAATGTCCACGCCGGCGATCACGTCTGGTGGGATCACCACAACTGGAGTCAGGCGCAGGACGTGCCGGCGGTGGTCGGGTCCTTCCCGCAGCCTTTCCTGACCGGCATCGATGGCAAGCGACTGCCGGTGCGGCTCGAATGCAGTGACGTCGGCGGCACGGCGTGCGGAGCCGTCAACTCGCGGCTTCAGGGCCTGGGCGTCCCTGCCGCGATCGCGGGCGCGGGCCCCAGCGAAGAGCCGCTCACGCTGCGGGTGATCGTCGGGCCGTGGTCGAAGGTGCGTGTGAACATTCCCGCGGAGCTGATCGAAAAGGGCCCGCGTGCCAGCGGCGTCTACGCCCGCTTCTCCGGTGGCGGGAGCGCACTGGCCCTGCTCGACCCGCAGGGCCGGACGACGAGCACGCTCGGAGCGGGCTCGGGCATGATCGCCGCCACACGCAACGGCGAAGACGATCCGGTCTGGTTCGTGACCGGCACCGACGAAGCCGGCGTCAAGCTCGCTTCGGCGGCGTTCAACCAGGGTTCGCTCAGCAACCACTTCGCGATCGCGGTCTCACCGGGCCACGTGCAGCCTCTCCCAGTGATGGTCGGCGGGTGAACGGCGGGCCCCGGATCGGCTACGTGCGGCGGCCAAGCCCGCTGCACGCCGCGAGGGCGACGGTAGCCGGCCTGTATGGCTGCGCGCTAGCGCTCGCCGCGCTCACAACGGAGGATCCCGTGCTGCTCGGAGCGCTCCTCGCCGCGGTGCTCGCAGCGTCCTTCGCGGCCCGCGTCGGCCCCGAGATATCGCGCGCGGCGCGCAGGGTGGCGCTTCCGATGGTGATCCTGACGGTGCTCGTGAACGTGCTGGTGAGCCGAGACGGCCTGACGGTGTTCGCGCGCCTCGGGGATTGGGGGGTGCTCGGGCAGGTCAATCTCACCCTGGAGGCAGTCATCTACGGACTCGTGCTCGCGCTGCGGCTACTGGTCGTGACGCTCGCGTGCCTGCTCGTCGTCTGCGCCGCCGACCCCGACGAGCTCCTCTTCTCATTCCGCAAGATCTCACCGCACTCTGCGCTCACGGCCGCCTTGACGACACGGTTGATCCCCGTCCTCGGGGCCGATGCGCGGCGGCTCGCGGAGGCGCAGCGCTGCCGCCCCGACGGCGGAGCGCGCGGAGCGCGCGGCAAGCTGGCCGTCCTGCGAGCTACCGTCGCCGGAGCGCTCGACCGGTCACTGGACGTCGCGGCAGTACTGGAGATGCGCGGCTATGGGGCCGCTCGGCCGCCGCGCGGCTCGGGGCGCGAGCTCTCCCGTCACGACATGGCTTTCGCGGCCGCCGGTGCCGGCGTCTTGATCATCGTGCTCGTCGCGAGCGTCGGCGGGGCCGGCTCCTTCACGCCATATCCCCTTCTCCGCCTCGAAGTGACCGGGGAACTGCTCGCGCTCGCTGCGCTGCTGATCGTCGTTGCGCTGCTCCCGTTCCTGGACCGGAGGGGGGTGGAGCGGTGAGCGTCCTTGAGCTTGATCGCCTCACCTACACCTATCCGGGAGCGGGCTCCGCCGCGGTCAGCGACGTGAGTTTCGCGATTGAGCCCGGGGAGTTCTGCGTGCTCGCAGGGCTTTCAGGGTCGGGCAAGTCGACGGTGCTGCGCGCGGCGGCCGGCTTGGTGCCCCACTTCCATGGCGGACACTTCGCCGGCGCCGTGATGGTCGGGGGACTCGACACCAGGGACCACGGCCCCGCGGAGATCGGCCGAATCGCGGGGACGGTTCTGCAGGACCCCGAGACGCAGGTGATCATGAGCACCGTTCGCGCCGAGCTCGCGCTCGCGCTGGAGAACCGGGGCCACGGGTCGGCGTTCGTCGCACGCGCGGTCGAGGAGACGGCGCTCTCGCTCGGCATCGCACACCTCCTGGATCGGCCTACCGCCGAGCTCTCCGGCGGCGAGCTGCAACGGGTGGCCCTCGCGAGCGCCCTCGCCACACGGCCCGCGCTGGTCCTGCTCGATGAGCCCACCTCGCAGCTGGACCCCGTAGCCGGCGACGAGCTGATCTGGCAGCTTCGGCGGCTGAACCAGGAGGGCGACACCGCGGTGCTGCTGATCGAGCACCGCCTCGAGCGTTGCCTGGCGGCCGCGGATAGGGTCATCGCGCTCTCCGCGGGGAGGGTTGCCTGTGACCGGGACCCGGGCGGCTTCCTGGAATGGGCGGCCGAGAGTGAGCCCGCTCTCGCGACCCCTGGCGCACGCATGTTCGCGCGCGCGGGACTGCGTCCCGCTCCGACCGGAGTCAAGCAGGCGCGGGCGGCACTGCGGCGCGCCGGGCTGCTCGACTCCGGTGCCGGGGAGCAGCCCGCCGACCCGACGCCGCCGAGGCGCTCGCGCGTTCGCCGGCGGCGCGGCGCCCACGCGCCGGCCCTGAGGCTCAGCGGCGTGTGGCACGAGCTCAAGCGTGGGCCCACGATTCTGCGGGCGGTAGACCTGAGCGTTCGACCCGGCGAGACGGTCGTCCTGATGGGCCGCAACGGAGCCGGCAAGTCGACGCTGCTGCGCCACGCAGCCGGGCTGCTCGAGCCGACCCGCGGGAGCGTCGTCAGCGCCGGCAGGGTCGCGCTGCTGCTCCAGAACCCGGGCGACTACTTCCTGCAGGAGCGCGTGGATCAGGAGGCGGATGCGCAGGCCCGGGAGTCGGCGGGGCTCGCCGGCCTCGGTGACCGCAATCCACGTGACCTGTCGGGCGGCCAGCGCCAGCGCCTGGCGCTGGCGATCGTGCTCGGAGGCAGCGAGCCGGCGTCCGTCATCGCGCTCGACGAGCCGACACGAGGCATGGACACCGCCTCCAAGAGAAGCCTCGCGCGCTGGCTCCGCGGTCGGGCCTCAGAGGGGATCGCGGTTCTCCTTGCAACGCACGACGCCGAGTTCGCCGCCGAGTTCGCAGACCGAGCGGTCCTGCTCGCCGACGGTCGGGTGATCGCCGATGGCCCCGTCGAGCAGATCCTCGCCGGCGGCCGCTACTTCGCCACCGAGACAGCGCGCATCCTCGGCGGCGCCGGCGGCGCGCTGCTCGCGGAGCAGGGCGCCGACCTGATCCTCTCGCGTGTCGCCGCCGCCGGCGCACGAAAGGGAGGAGTCCCCTCGTGAGCTGGCAGCTCGCATCCTTCGCACTGGTCGTGCTGGCCCTGGCAGTCGCGTTCTGGTGGTACGAGCGCTCGGGTCCGCCGGCCAAGCTTGTGGCTGTGATCGCGACGCTCGCAACCCTCGCCGCACTCGGCCGCGACGCATTCGTCGCGATACCCGACGTGAAGCCGATTACGGCGATCGTGCTCGTCAGCGGCGTCGCCTTCGGCGCCGGCCCGGGCTTTGCCGTCGGCGCGATCTCGGCTCTCGCGTCGAACATCCTGCTGGGCGAGGGCCCGTGGACGCCCTGGCAGATGCTCGGGTGGGGGCTGGTTGGACTCATTGGCGCCGGCCTCGGAGCCGCCACCTCGCGGCGCATGTCGCCGCTTGCGATCGCGCTCGCCTGTGCGCTCTCGGCGGCCGCTTTCAACGTGATCCTCGATCTTTACACGTGGACGGGGGTCGGCAGCCACACGCTCGCGGCATTCTGGGTGGTCCTCGGCTCCGCGCTCGCCTTCGACCTGACGCATGTGATCGCGAGCTTCGTGTTCGGGCTCGCTTTCGGTGCCGTCCTTCTGCGCATGCTGCTTCGCGTTCGCTCTCGGCTCGAGATCACGTGGGATGGTGCGCAAGCGCCGGATCCGGGGCGCCCGAGGCTGCCCGCCTTGCCGGGCGCGGCGACGGTGCTTCTGATCGCGGCGCTCGCGTCGGTGCTGGCGGTGGGAACGGTCGCCGCGAGGGCGGCCGGCGCGGGCTCGGCCCAGGTCGCCTACCTGACCCACGCCCAGAACACCGACGGCGGCTTCGGAGCGGCCCCGGGAGGCTCCAGCAGTGAGCTCTACTCCGCATGGGCGGCGATGGGCCTGGCAGCAGCCGGGACGGACCCGCTCGGCGTTCGGCACGGCGGCCACACCGTGCTCGACGCGATCCGCGCGCAGGCCTCGACCCTCGCCGGTGCCGGAGACCTGGAGCGCACGATCCTTGCGCTGCACGCGATCGGGGTGTCCACGCGTTCGCTCGCCGGCCGGGATCCCGTCGCGGAGCTGCTGCGGCTGCGGGCGAGGGACGGCTCGTTCTCAGAGCTCACGAACCTCACGGCGTTCGGGATCCTGGCGCTTCGCGCCGCCGGGTATCCGGCGTCGGGTCACCTGATTCGGAGCTCCGCTCGATGGCTGAGTGCGCAACAGGAAGCGGACGGCGGCTTCGGCTTCGCGGCCCGCGGGAGCGCGAGCGACATCGACGACACGGCCGCTGCGCTCCAGGCGCTCGCGGCGGCCGGCGGTCGTGGCGGACCCGTGAGCAACCGCGCCGTCGCGTTCCTCATACACGCGCAGAACCTCGATGGCGGCTTCCCTCAGCAGCAGGCAGGCAGCTCAAATGCCCAGTCCACCGCGTGGGCCGTGCAGGGGCTCGTGGCCGCCGGCCGCAGGGCGTCTACCGTGACGCGCGCGGGGAGCCGCTCACCTGTCGGCTACCTGCGGAGCCTGGTCGCACCGGACGGCAGCGTCCGGTACTCGAGGGTGGGAGCGCAGACGCCCGTGTGGGTGACGGCGCAGGCGCTGACGGCCCTCGCGCTGCGCCCGCTCCCGATCGGCCCGGTGGCACGGAGGGCGCAGGCTCCCACGTCGCGCGCTGGCGCACCCGTGGCTGTGCGCGCGGTGCGGAGCCGCGGCGGCCCCCGCCCGCATCGGGCCGTGGCGCGTCCCGTCGCGAACTCGGCCTCCCGGCCCGCGGTGGCGGCTGCGATCGGCGCGGTTGCGGGCCGCACAGTCGAGCCGCTCATGCGCGGTCTTTCAGCGGCCCTTTAGCAACCGCCATACCCTTGAGGCATGGCAGGAAACGCCTACACGGCTGCAGCTGTGCCCAGAGGGCGCGCGACACGCCTGCCCGGAGCGGGTGGCGCGGCCGCGCCGCTGCTCGCCGCGGCCGCGTGTGCTCTATCGCTCATGGCCGTCTGGCTGATCGCCACGCGGATCCCGGCAGTGCGCGTGCGCGACGCCCTCGTGCTCGCCGACTTCATCGGCCTGAACACACCCTCGATCGAAGCCGTCGGCAACTTCCTGCTGAACCTGCTCGAACCGCGCATGTTCATCGTCTGGGCGGCGGTCATTGTCTGCGTGGCGCTCGCCCGGTCGCGGCCGAGGCTCGCGCTCGCAACGGCCGTGGTGATGGCGCTCGCGCCGCTCACGTCTGAGACCCTCAAGCCGATCCTCGCTCATCCTCATATCAGCGCCGGCGAGGTGCAGATCAACCCGGCGTCATGGCCCAGTGGCCACTCCACCGCTGCGCTCGCGCTCGTGCTGTGCGCTGTCCTGGTTTCGCCCGCGCGATGGCGTCCGCTCGTTGCCGGGGTCGGCGCCGTTTATGCCGCGGGGGTCGCGTTGGCGCTGCTCGTGCTCGCCTGGCACATGCCGAGCGATGTCATCGGCGGTTTCCTGGTGGCGAGCTTCTGGGCCTGCCTGGCGGTGGGGGCCCTGCGCTTGAGCGAGCGCCGGCGCCCGGCGTCGGCCTAGCCCGCCTCGTGCGAGCCGGGCTTCCAGAGCGGCTCCGCGCCCTCGCCGCCGTCGTTCGCAGCCCTGCTGAGGATGAAGAGCAGGTCTGACAGGCGGTTCAGGTAGCGCAGGACCTCGGGGTTGACCTCGGCGCCGACCGCGATCGCGCGCCGCTCAGCCCGCCGGCAGACGGTCCGGCATACATGGAGGTGCGCGGCAGCGGGCGTGCCACCTGGGATCACGAACGATTTCAGCGGCTCGAGCCCAGCGTTGACCTCGTCGCAGGCTCCCTCGAGCCAGCTGGTGTAGTCCTGCCCGACGCGCAGACGGGCGCGTTCCTGCTCTCCGCTCTCGCCCTCCGGAGCGGGCACGGACAGGTCCGCGCCGACGTCAAGAAGGTCGTTCTGCACACGTCGTAGCCACGCCGCGAACGCCTCGGGCATGCCGGGCGCCGTGAGCGCGAGCCCGATTTGCGCGTTGAGCTCATCGACGGTCCCGTAAGCCTCCACGCGCGGATGCAGCTTGGAGACCCTGCTCATGTCCCCGAGGTGGGTCTCGCCGTCGTCTCCGAGCTTGGTGTAGATGCGCGTCAGGTTGACCGTCATGGCCTCGAGTTTCGCATACCCTGTCGACCCGATCAGCCGTCGGCACGCCTTCCGGTGCCCCGATCGGATACGTTCCGCGCCTCAGATGCGGATCGGAGTTCCGAAGGAGACTGCGGCTGGCGAGCACCGTGTTGCGCTCGTCCCAGAGGTAGTCGCCAAGCTCAAGGCCAAGGGCCTCGACGTCGTCGTCCAGAGCGGCGCGGGCGACGACGCTCTGCTGACCGACGAGGCATTCCGCGCGGCGGGCGCCGAGGTCGGTGACGCCTCGACGGTGTGGAGCTCGGAGATCGTCGTCACTATCGCCCCGCCCGATGCGCAGGCGATCGCCTCGCTCGGAAAGGGCTCGATCCTGATCGGCTTCCTCGCGCCCCTCACCAGCCCCGACACGACGCGGGCGCTGGCGTCGGCCGGCGCGACCGCGTTCGCGATGGAGGCGATCCCGCGGATCTCCCGCGCTCAGGCGATGGACGCTCTCTCGTCGCAGAGCAACGTTGCCGGCTACCGCGCGGCACTGCTGGGCGCCGATGAGATGGGGCGCTTCTACCCGATGCTGATGACCGCGGCCGGCACTATCCCGCCTGCGAAGGTGCTGGTGCTGGGCGTCGGCGTCGCCGGCCTTCAGGCGCTCGCGACAGCGAAGCGCCTGGGTGCCCGCACGACCGGCTACGACGTGCGCCCGGAGGTCGCTGAGCAGGTCGAATCACTCGGCGCACAATGGCTCGATCTCGGCTTGGAGGCCAGCGGAGAGGGCGGCTACGCGCGCGAGCTGACGGACGAGGAGCGCGCGCAGCAGCAACAGGCGCTGACGGACGCGATCAAGGGCTTTGACGTCGTCATCACGACCGCGCTGGTGCCGGGGCGCCCGGCGCCGCGGCTGGTGACCGCCGAGGCGGTTGAAGGCATGAAGCCGGGGTCCGTGGTCGTCGACCTCGCCGGCGAGGCGGGGGGCAACTGCGAGCTCACCGAGCCGGGGCAGACCGTTCTCCGCCACGACGTGAAGATCGTTTCGCCTCTGAACCTGCCGGCGACCATGGCCGAGCATTCCTCGCAGCTGTTCGCGCGCAACGTGCTCGCGCTGCTGGACCTTTTCGTAGGCGAGGACGGCTCGCTCAGCATGGACTTCGACGACGAGATCATCAAGGGCTCGTGCGTCGTGCGCGCCGGCGAGATAGTTCACCCGGGAGCAAAGGCGGCAGTTGAGAAATGATCCTCGCGAGCATCCTCACCACGAATCTGGCCATCCTCGTCCTCGCAGGCTTCGTGGGCTTCGTCGTCATCTCCAAGGTCCCCAACACGCTGCACACGCCGCTGATGTCGGGTACCAACGCGATACACGGCATCGTCGTTCTCGGCGGCCTGCTCGTGGTGGGGCTCGCCGGCAACGACACCTTCAACAAGGTCATCCTCGTGATCGCGATCACCTTCGGGACGATCAACGTCGTGGGAGGCTTCCTGGTCACAGACCGCATGCTCGAGATGTTCAAGAGCAAGCCCAAAGTGGCTGCCGATGACGCGGACAAGGACGACAAGCCGTGACCGCGATCCCGCTCGCGACGTCGTTCTGGCAGGACCAGAACTTCCTGGACGTCCTCTACATCATCGCCTTCGCCCTGTTCATTCAGGGCCTTCGCGGCCTGGCTGGTCCGACGACCGCCGTTCGCGGGAACCGCATCGCCGCAGTCGGTATGGCGATCGCGGTCATCGCGACGCTGCTCAGCCCGAGCGAGGGCAACTGGGGTCTGATCGTGCTCGGTGTAGCGCTGGGGACCGCCGTCGGCGTCCCGGCGGCGCGCCAGGTGAAGATGACCGCGATGCCGCAGATGGTGGCCCTGTTCAACGGGGTCGGCGGCGGCGCCGTGTTCCTGATCGCCTGGGCCGAGTTCCGCCGCCATGGTTCGACCTACGGCTCACACTCGGTCACGCTCGTCGGCGAACACACCGCGATCACGGTCACCGGTCCAGGCGCGCCGACCTACGTCGCGGTCTTCTCCGTGTTCGCCGCGATCGTCGGCTCCGTCTCCTTCTGGGGCTCGAACATCGCGTTCGGCAAGCTTCAGGAAATCCTTCCGGGGCGCCCGATCACGCTCGGCCCAGCGCAGCAGATCGTCAACCTGGTGCTCCTGATCCTCGCGGTTGCAGCCGGGATCGACCTGATCGCCGGCGCACACTCCGAAGTGATCTTCATCGGCATGCTGATCTGCGCCGCGCTGCTCGGTAACGCGGTCGTGCTGCCGATTGGCGGCGCTGACATGCCCGTCGTGATCTCGCTGCTGAACGCGTTCACCGGCCTCTCCGCGGCCGCCACGGGAATGGCCCTGGACAACACCGCGCTGATCGTCGCGGGAATGATCGTCGGCGCCTCCGGAACGATCCTCACGAACCTCATGGCTACGGCGATGAACCGCTCGATCCCGTCAATCGTCGCCGGCGGGTTCGGTGGCGGCGGCGTGGTCGAGGGCGCGAGCGGAGCGGGCGAGCATGCCGGCACGGTCAGGTCGACCAGCGCCGCGGATGCCGCGATCCAGCTCGCCTACGCGAGCCGCGTCGTGATCGTCCCTGGCTACGGGATGGCCGTTGCGCAGGCACAGCACGCTGTCCGCGAGCTCACGAAGGAGCTCGAGAAACGCGGCGTCGAGGTCTCCTACGCGATCCATCCCGTCGCCGGGCGAATGCCGGGGCACATGAACGTGCTGCTCGCCGAGGCGGACGTCCCCTACGACCAGCTCAAGGAGATGGACGACGCGAACCCAGAGTTTCAGCGCACCGATGTCTCCCTGGTAATCGGCGCCAACGACGTCACCAACCCCGCCGCCAAGACCAACCCGTCCTCTCCGATCTACGGCATGCCGATCCTCGAGGTCGCCGACAGCCGTTCTGTGATCGTGATCAAGCGCTCTATGAACCCGGGATTCGCGGGCATCGAAAACGAGCTCTACTACGACCCGAAGACCGCGATGCTCTTCGGGGACGCGAAGACGGCGGTCGGCGAAATCACCGCAGAGCTCTCGCAGCTCTGAGCGCCGCCTCTGCGAGACTCCGCTCGTGATCGAGCGCAGCCAGGCCCTAGCGGCTCTCACCGGAGAAGAGTTCGATGTGGTCGTGGTCGGCGGCGGCATCACCGGAGCCGGAGTCGCCCTCGACGCGGCGGCGCGCGGTTACAGCGTGGCCCTGCTCGAGAGGGCGGACTTCGCGTCAGGGACCTCGAGCCGCTCGAGCAAGCTCGTGCACGGGGGCCTGCGCTACCTGCAGAACTTCGATCTGGGGCTCGTCAGGGAGGCGCTGCTCGAGCGGCGCCTGATGGTGCAGCTCGCTCCCCATCTGGTGCACCCGTTGCCGCTGGTCGTCCCGGCCTTCGAGGGCGCGCACCCCGACCGGATGGTGGGCGTCGGGCTGAACCTGTACGACGTGATGGCGGTCGATCGCGGTCGCCTGCGCTCGAGGCGATCGCGCAAGGGGCGCGGGCAGTCCACTTCGGCCGAGGAGCCGCGCCGACGCGCAGGCACAGGCCGTCGAAGAAGCGGAGTCCTGGAGCCCGGAGCGCCACCGCGTGATCAGCGGCGAGGAGGTGCTGGAGCTGCTGCCGGCGCTCGCGGCGCGCGAACCCACGAGTGGCTACCTGTTCTACGACTGCCAGACCGATGACGTTCGGCTCGTGCTCACGGTGCTCGGCGAGGCCGAGCGGTTCGGCGCGGTGTGCGCCAACCGCCTTGACGTGACGGGCCTGCGCGAGCACGACGGCCGCGCGACCGGTGTCCACGTGCTCGACGTCGAGAGCGGTGAGCGATTTGAGGTGCGCGCCGCGAACGTGGTCAACGCGACGGGTGTGTGGGCCGATGAGCTCCGCCCGCAGGAGCTGCACGACGAGGCAGAGCTGCCCTCGATCCGCCCCAGCCGGGGCACGCACATAACGCTCGGCCACGAGGACCTGCCGCTCGTCGGCGGGGCGATCGTGCCGGCCGGCGCGGGACGCTCGATCTTTGCGCTGCCGTGGCTCGGCCACACGCTCATAGGCACAACGGACAATGACTACGAGGGCCCGCTGGATCACATCATGCCCTCCGACGGGGATGTCGACTACCTGCTGCAGGCTGTCAACGACTTCTTCGGAACTGAGCTCGCGCCCGGCGATCTCACGGGTGCCTTCGCGGGAGTCAGGCCGCTGATCGCGACCGGTGACCCCCGCAAGTCGGTGGACATCTCGCGCAAGGCCGAGCTGTATGAGACCTCCTCGGGCATGATCACGATCACCGGCGGCAAGCTCACGACCTGGCGGCGGATGGCGAAGATGACCGTTGACCGCATGGTCGAGCGGGACGCTCGCGATGCACCCTGCAGGACACACGAGATCCCGCTCGGCCAGGCGATCTCGGCCCAGGACCTGCCGCGCGTGGAGGGTGTGCCGGATGACTCCTACCGCGCACTCGCCGACCGCTACGGGCACGGCGCGCATGACGTTCTCGCCCTCGCCGCGGACCGCGGCGAGCTCGCACAGCCGATCGTGCCGGGCCTCCCGGACCTGCTCGCCGAGGCCGCGCTCGCCTCGCGTCGCGAGCAGGCGCGCAGCATCGGCGACGTGATGCTCCGCCGCACCCGCCTCGGCCTGCTCGCGGCCCGCGAGCTCACACGTTCAGGTCGGCGGGGCCGACACACCCGGGCCCGTACGCAGGGTCGGGGACGTGCTCGCGCGCGAGCTCGGCTGGGACGAGCCGCGGCTCCGGTCCGAGATCGAGGGCTTCGAGCGCGAGGCCGCGCAGGAGGGCATCGCCGGTCAGCTGGGAAGGCCTGCGCCGGTTGCGGCACAGGAGCTCTCCGAGCCGGGCGACATCGCGTGAGCGCACGGCTTGTTCGACGTACGCGCGGGCGCGGGCACGCTGCGCCTTGGGCGGCGGCCATGGCTGATGGGCATCGTCAACGCCTCGCCGGACTCCTTCAGCGACGGGGGCCTTCACTCGCGGCCTCGACGCGCAGGTCGAGCTCGCCCGCGAACTCCTGGACGCCGGCGCCGACATCCTCGATGTCGGCGGCGAGTCGGCCTCGACCGGCCGCGACCCGGTCCGGGTGCAGGAGGAGATCGCGCGCGTCGTGCCGCTGATCGAGCGCGTCGCGGGCGACCTGGACGCGACCGTCTCCATCGACACCTACAAGCCGGCGGTCGCGCGGGCCGCGCTGGACGCCGGGGCGAGCATCGTCAACGACGTCAGCGGCCTGCGCGACCCTGAGCTTGCCGACGTGTGCGCGCAGAGCGGCAGCGGCGCTGATCCTGATGCACACGCGGGCGCCGCCGAGGGTGCGGCTGCAGGACCCGGACCTCTACGGCGATGTCACCGGAGAGGTGATGGCGTTCCTGTCCGAGCGCTCGCTACTCGCTCTCGAGCGGGGGGTAACGCCGGAGCAGCTGATCCTCGACCCGGGCCCGGACTTCGCCAAGACGCCCGCGCAGACGATCCGGCTGCTGAGCGAGGTCGACCGGCTGCACGAGCTCGGCCGGCCGCTCCTGATGGCGGTCTCGCGCAAGGACTTCATCGGGGCGCTGACGGGCCGCGCGCCGCGCGAGCGGGGATGCCGGGACGCTCGCGGCGCTCGCCCACGGTGTCGATCGCGGGGCGCACATCTTCAGGCTCCACGACATCGCCGCCGCCGCTGACTTCCTCACGGTTCGCGCCGCTCTTGCAGGCACGCTGAGCCGAGCAGGGATCTCGCGCTGGGCGATGAAATCCGTTATGACCGCGCGGCGCCGGACTGATTCGGTCGCCGCTACCGCTAGGCTTCAGTTCAATCAACGGGTGCCCGCCGCTGTCCAACGCGACGGGACGCCAACCGCCCCTCCACAACGAAAGAAGGAACATCATGGCTGTACTCGAGCGCTCCGAGCTGGAAGCGAGCCCTCTGGCGGATCTGCACGCGATCGCCAACGAGATCGGCATCGACGGCTTCCGCCGCCTGCGCAAGGCCGACCTGATCAACGCGATCCTCGGCGAACCAGCCTCCGAGGACTCCGGCGACGCCGACGAGGAGCCCGCACGGGCGCCACGCGCACGGGCGCGCAGGACGCCTCGCTCCCGTCGCTGCAGCCGCCTCCGAGGAGACCGAGGAGTCGAGCTCCGACGAGCACGAGCGCCCGCGCAGGCGCAACGGCGACGCACCCGCGGCACGGCGCAGCAGGCGTGGCAGCGGCTCGCGCGGCGGTCGCTCCTCCGCCTCTCAGGAGCCACGCGAGAAGGACCAGGACGCGGCCGCCGACGGCGACGGCCGCACCGCCGAGGGCGTTGTAGAGGTGCTCGGCAACGGCTCGGCGTTCCTGCGGGTCGACCCGCCGGAGCCCTCCGACGATGACGTCTACATCTCCGCCGCGCAGGTTCGCCGCTGTGAGCTCGTTACCGGCGACAAAGTCTCGGGCCCCGTCAGGACGCCCCGTCGCTCCGAGCGCTACCCGTCGCTGGTTCGCATCGACACCATCAACGGGTCGCCCGCCGACAGCGTCTCGGATGGCGCGCGCTATGACGACCTGCCGGTCGCGTGGCCGAGCGAGCGCATCTCGCTCGGCTCCAAGCACCCGACGCTCGAGGCGATCGAGGTGCTGACGCCGCTGGGACGTGGCTCGCGCGCCGTGATCGTCGGCGCCAGGCAGAGCGGCAAGAGCGAGACGCTCCGGCGTCTGCTCGAGGCGCTCGCGGGCCGCGATGAGCTGGAGGTGAGCGTCGTCCTCGTCGGCGTCCGGCCCGAGGAGATCTCCGAGTGGCAGGAGGGCCCCGTCGCGCCCGCCGCCGCTCTCAGCTTCGCGGCGTCGCCCGACTCCCAGAGCCAGGCGCTCGAGCGGGTACTCGACGCCGGCAAGCGCGTCGCGGCCCGCGGCGGCAACGCGCTGGTGCTGATCGACAGCCTCGATGGGCTCGCTCCGCAGGCTGCCAGGCGCGCCCTCGCGGCCGCACGCAACCTGCGAGAGGCAGGCTCTCTGACCGTGATCGCCACCGCCACGAGCGCGGTCGGAGGCGAGACGACGATCATCGCCCTGCACCCGGCCGGGACCGGAGCGGAGCCCGTGCTCGACCTCGTCAGCAGCGGAACGATGCGGCCGGCTCTGCTCGTCGGCGAGGCCGACGCGAAGGCGATCGCCAAGGCCCGAGCCAAGGCGGCACCAGGACCGCTAGGCAGTCAGCGACGGTAGGCGACCCGGCCCCATGAGGGCTCGGGCGCCAGTTCAATCGGTTCGCCGGTCCCGGAGCTCCCGGGGTCGGCGGGCTGCACGTAGATGAAGCTGCCGGTCTCGTCGTCGAAGCTGAGGCCGAGCTCGCCCTCCTTGACGCGCTGATCGAGCCATGCACCGCGGAAGACCAGGCGCCTGAGCCAATGGACCAGCGAGCGCTCAGCCGGGCCGATCAGCTCGGGCCAGCAGTCGTTGACGTGTTCGCCGAGGCCGGACGCCGGCTCGGAGATCTCACCGTTGACCGCGAGGTTCACGAGGTCTTCCAGCTCCTCGTCGCCGAGGCGGCCGCCGACGAAGCCGAGCTTCAGCGCAGCCTGCTCGCAGCGCTCTGAGAAATCCACCTCGTTGAAGGTGAACCGGAGCTCGCCGTATTCGAGGACGAAATGCTCGCCGGAGTCGTAGTTTTCGCGTCGCGCGGTTTCCATGACGTGTGCCAGGAGCGTCGGTCGCCCCCGGTCGTCGGGATCATAAGCCCCGCTCCTGCATTGGCGACTGCGATGAATGGGATTTTGCATCGGCCCTGCGCCACGCGCCTGTGTAGCCTCATGGCCGATGGCACGACTCTCTGAGCGCGGACTGCGCCGCACCGTCGGCACGTCCGGCATGTTCGCGACCGCCTACGGCAATGTCGGCTCGTCGATCTACTACGCCCTGGGCCTCGTCGCGGCGCACGCCCTGGGACTCACGCCGCTGGTCTTCCTGTTCGCGGGCGGGCTGTTCGCGCTGACCGCGAAAACGTACGCCGAGGGCGCGTCGATGTTCCCGGAAGCGGGCGGCTCGTCCTCGTTCGCGCGCCACGCGTTCAACGACGTCGTCTCCTTCTTCGCGGGCTGGGCGCTGTCGCTGGACTACATCCTGACGATCGCGATCTCCGCGTTCTTCGTGCCGCACTATCTGAGCGCGTTCCCCGGCCTCGGCGCCCTGAAGCACAACCCGGACGACATCATCGTCGGGATCGTCGTCGTGGTCCTGCTGACGTGGCTGAACATCCGGGGCCTAGGTGAGTCCGCGAAGCTGAACCTCATCCTCGCGATCCTCGATCTCAGCACGCAGCTGCTTCTGGTCGGGGTCGGTGCGTTCCTGGTGCTCGACCCGCAGCTGCTGATCAACCAGGTGCAACTCGGGACGGTGCCGACCTGGACGGAACTGATCTTCGCGCTCTCGCTCGCGATGCTCGCCTACACGGGCATCGAGACGGTCGCGAACATGGCCGAGGAGTCCAAGGATCCGGGCAAGCAGGTGCCCGAAGGCAGTCAACCTCGTCGTGATCGCGGTGCTCGGCGTGTATGCCGGCATCTCGGTCGTCGCGCTGTCCGCGCTCCCGGTCGTGCACCACGGCATCGGCTACAGCGTGCAGCTGAAAGAAACGTTCACGCATCCCGGCTATGCGACCTCGCTCGGCGGGTTCTTCCAGAACGACCCGGTGCTCGGCGTGATCTCACGCCTCGGGCTGCACGGCACGGTGCTGCACCTCGCCGAATGGTACGTGGGGATCCTGGCCGCGACGATCCTGTTCATCGCGACGAACGCGGGCATGATCGGGATCTCCCGGCTCTCGTGGTCGCTCTCCGAACACCGCCAGCTGCCGCAGCTGTTCTCCCGCCTTCACTCGACCTACCGCACGCCGTGGTTCACCCTGATCTTCTTCTCGGCCCTGGCGAGCCTGCTGATCCTCTACGGGGACACCGAAGTGCTGGGGAACCTCTACTCGTTCGGCGCGATGCTGTCGTTCACCACCGCGCACGTCGCGATCATTGCGCTGCGCGTCAAAGAACCGGACCGGGAACGCCCTTATGTCAGCCCCTGGGGCGTACGGATCAAAGGCTCTGTGATCCCGATGACCGCCGTGATCGGGGCAATGGGAACCGCAGGGGCATGGGTGGCGGTGACGGTGCTGCACGTCGAGGCGAGATACGTCGGCGTGCCCTGGATGATCATCGGGATGGGCGGCTACTTCTACTACCGCAGGCACATGGGCCTGAGCCCGTGGCTGTCCTACCGGCTGCCGCGCGCCGAGCGCCCCGCGGACTTCGAGGAGCTCGAGTACAAGACCGCGCTCGTGCCGATCTTCGGCGATGACGTCAGCGCGACCGCGCTCGCCAGCGCGTCCAAGCTGATCGGGGAAGAGGGCATCGTCTACGCGATCTACGTCCTGCCGGTGCCGAGCCAGCTATCGCTCGAGTCGGGTCTGGAGGAGGAGGAGGCCCACGGGCGCTCGGTGCTCGAGAGCGCGCGGATCCAGGCGCGCAGGCTCGGGATCAAGATCCGCACAGGATTGATCCGCACCCGCAACCCGGGCTCGGCGCTCGTCGAGGAAGCAGAAAGGGTCGGCTCGGACGTCATCTATTGGTCGACGATCCACGCGCCGAGCGACGAGAAGGGGATCGGCCCGACCGCCGCCTACCTGCTCAGCAAGCGCCCGTGCCGGGTGATCATCGAGAGCAAGAACCGCGAGAGCGACGAGGCCCGCGCCGTTCCCGCGTGAGCGACTCAGCCGATCGCGGCGTCGAGCGCCGGCTCGAGCTGCGGGCTGAGCGAACGTGTAGCCGAGAACGAGGGCCTTCGCGGGCATCACGCGGGCGCCCGTCGTGACGATCTCCGCCATTTCGCCGTAGAGCAGGCGCAGCGCGAAGCCGGGTACGGGCAGCACCGCCGGGCGATGCAGGACGCGCCCAAGCACTCGAGAGAAGTCGCGATTTGAGAGCGGTTCCGGGGCCGTCGCGTTGACCGGGCCGCTCCAGCTCTCCCCGTCGATCGCCGCGAGCATGATCCCGACCACGTCGTCCGCGTGGATCCACGAGATGAACTGCCTGCCGCCGGCGACGGGGCCGCCGACGCCCATCCTGAACGGGGGCAGCATCTTGCCCAGCGCACCGCCGGAGCCGTCGAGGACCACGCCCGTGCGGACCTGCACAGAGCGCATACCGAGCTGCTGCGCGCTGCGCGCCAGGCGCTCCCATGCGACGCATACCTCGGCGAGGAAGTCGGTGCCGGCAGCGGCGTCCTCGTCCAGCGGCTCTTCGCCATGGGCGCCGTAATAGCCGATCGCAGATGAGCTGACGAGCGTCGCTGGGCGCGGCTCCGCCGCACGCAGGCCCTCGATCAGGTTGCCGGTGCCGACGACGCGCGTCTCGCGGATCGCACGCTTGGCGCTCGCGCTCCAGCGCTGCGCCACGTTCGCGCCCGCGAGGTGAACGACAGCGTCCCGGCCCGCCAGAGCATCCGCGGGTGCGGGTTCGCTCATCAGGTCCCAGCGCACGGCCTGCAGGTCACCGAGCGCGGCGCGTGCACGGTCGGGGTCTCGGGTGAGCACCGTTACGTCGTCGCCGCGCTCCTGCAGCGCGCGGACCAGCCGCGGGCCGATCAGTCCGGTGGCGCCCGTTACGGTCAGGCGCAGGCCGCTCAACGCCCCTCGCCCGCCGGCGGCGTCACCGCGGTGAACACGCCGGTGTCGCCCTGTGCGTAGCCGACCTGGTTGCCGGCGCGCGCTTCGCCCGCGGCGCGTGCCTGTTCGGCGACGGCGGCAGCGACCGCCGGTGCGACGTCGCGGTTGAAGACGGACGGGATGATGTAGTCCTCGCGGAGCTCTTTCTCATCGACGATCGCCGCGATCGCACGCGCCGCTGCCATCTTCATGTCCTCGGTGATCGAGGGGGCGCGGACGTCCAGCGCGCCGCGGAAGATCCCCGGGAAGCACAGCACGTTGTTGATCTGGTTCGGGTAGTCCGAGCGGCCGGTCGCCATGATCCGCACGATAGGGCGCGGCCTCCTCGGGGTCGACCTCGGGGTTCGGGTTGGCCATCGCGAACACCATCGCGTCGCGGTTCATCAGCTGAAGGCACTCCACCGGCACGGCGCGGGCACCCGACACGCCGATCAGGAGGTCCATTCCCTCGATCACGTCCGCCGGGGCCCCGGAGCGCCGCTCGGAGTTCGTGGACTCCGCGAACCAGCGCTTGATCGAGCTCATCGACCCGTCCTGGTAGTCCTCGCGCTGCGACGGAGAGGACGCCGCGCGAGTCGGCGCCGATGATGTTGCGCACGCCGGCCGCGAGCAGGATCTTGGTGACCGCGACGCCGGCGGCGCCGAGCCCGATCACGAGCACGTTCAGGTCCTTCAGGCGCCTGTCGGTGAGCTTCACGGCGTTCAGCAGTGCTGCGAGCACCACGACCGCGGTCCCGTGCTGGTCATCGTGGAAGACGGGGATGTCCAGCTCGGCCTTCAGCTGCTCCTCGATTTCAAAGCACCGGGGGGCGGAGATGTCCTCGAGGTTGATGCCGCCGAACGTGGGCGCCATCAGCTTGACGGTGCGGACGATCTCCTCCGGGTCGGTCGTGTCCAGGCAGATCGGGAACGCGTCGACGTTCGCGAACTCCTTGAACAGGCAGCACTTGCCCTCCATCACGGGCATCGCCGCGCGCGGGCCGATATCGCCGAGGCCGAGCACCGCGGTGCCGTCGGAGATGACGGCGACCGTGTTGCGCTTGATCGTGTACTGAAAGGCCTTGTCCGCGTCGTCGGCGATCGCCAGGCAGACGCGCGCGACGCCGGGCGTGTAGGTCATCGAGAGGTCGTCGCGGGTCTTCAGCGGGTGCTTGTTGTGCTGTTCGATCTTGCCGCCGATATGCAGCTGGAACGTGCGGTCGGTTGTGTCGATGACCTCCGCGCCCTCGAGCGCCGCTATCGCTGCGGTGATCCGGTCCCAGTGCTCGCGCCCTGAGGCGTCGACGACGATGTCGCGGATGCTGTGGCCGCCGTCAGCCTCGACGAGGTCGACCGATCCAACGATGCCGCCGGTCTCGCCGATGGCGGTGGTGACTCGCCCGAGCAGGCCTCCAGAGTCCTGGAGCTTGACGCGGATCGTCAGTCGGTACTGCGCGCTCGGGGTTGCGCTCACGGCTTCACTGCTCCTCGGTGGTTGGCGGGAGGGGATGTTATGAGGTCTACGGGAGGAACACCTGTTCCTGCGGATGACGGCTTCGGCCGCGTGAGGCGGCGCCGCCTCGTAGAGTGCGCAGGTGATGGCCGTCGAGAGCTCAAGTGGACTCCGGGAGGGCGCCGCAGGCGCACCCGCGGCTGCCGGCCGGACAGCGGCTGTTCCTGATCGACGGGCCCAGCCTGGTCTATCGCGCCTTCTTCGCGCTGCCGGAGTCGATCGCGACCTCCACCGGCATCCCTACGAACGCGATCTTTGGGTTTGCCTCGATGCTGGTCAAGATCATCACCGAGTACGGCGTCTGCCCGACCGTCGTGGCGTGGGACGCGGGCACATCGGGCCGCAGCGAGCTCTATCCCGGAGTACAAGGCCCAGCGCCAGTCGCGCCCGGACCTGCTGAAGGCGCAGTGGCCCGCGATGGAACCGCTCGTTGAGGCATTCGGCTACAGCAACGTGCGCGTGGAGGGCTTTGAGGCCGACGACGTGATCGCCTCGCTCGTCCGAGCGGGCGATGCGCGCCGACCCTCCGGTCCCGGTGATGATCGTTACGGGCGACCGCGACGCATTCCAGCTGATCGACGAGCACGGGCTGGTCAAGGTCATGGCCACCGCCCGTGGCATCACGGACACCAAGATCTACGACCGCCAGGCCGTGATCGACCGCTACGGCATCCCGCCCGAGATGATCCCGGACTTCTACGGCCTGAAGGGCGACACCTCCGA
Source organism: uncultured Solirubrobacteraceae bacterium (assembly GCA_963826345.1). Lineage (GTDB taxonomy): Bacteria > Actinomycetota > Thermoleophilia > Solirubrobacterales > Solirubrobacteraceae > Palsa-744. The sequence goes on along the minus strand of CAWGWU010000009.1, from coordinate 79,437 downwards.
CAACATCCCGGGCGTGCCCGGGAATCGGCGACAAGACGGCGAGTGAGCTGATCCAGTCATTCGGCTCGCTCGAGGAGATCCTCGCCCACATCGAGGACATCAAGGGCCCCAAGCGCAAACAGAACCTGCTCGAGCACGCAGAGAACGCGCGGCTCTCAAGGAGCCTTGCCACGGTGCAGCGCGACGTCGAAGTGGACTTCGATGTTGCTGCCCACTCGCAGCGCTCCCCCGATCGCTCGCGCGTGAGGGAGGTGTTCCGCGAGTACGAGCTGCGCGATCCGCTGCGCCGGCTCGAGGAGGCGCTCGCCAAGGACGAGCTCGAGCCGGAGATCGTGGCAGGCGAGCTGTCACGCTCACCGCGAGGCTGCGGGCGGGCACGCCCGCAGACATCGCCGGCCTCGGCGACGCATCGAGCGAGCTGAGCGTCGCGGTCAGCGCGAGCGAGCCGCCCGAGGGGGCTCTGTTCGCCGACGGCCCGCCCTGGCGATTCGCCGTTGCCGCTGCGGGTGAGGTGATCGCCGGCGAGTGCACGGGCCCGGCGCGAGGTGTCCGCGGCATGCGCGGGCCGCGCCGTGATCGCCCACGACGCCAAGGCGCTCGATGTCGTGCCGGCTCGCCTCGTGCACGACACCCTACTCGGCGCGTATCTGCTCGAGCCCGCCAGGCGCGGCTACCCGCTCGCCGAGCTGTGCGAGGAGCGAGGGTTCACCACCGCGATCAAGGACCCGCTGGCAGGCGAGGCCGTGATGCTCGGCGCGCTCGGCGGACTGGCAGCGGGAGCAGATCGCCGAGCGCGGCCTCAGCGCGCTGATGGATGAGATCGAGCTGCCGCTGGTCGCCGTGCTGCGCGAGATGGAGATCCTCGGCGTCAGGCTCAACGTCGAGCGCCTGAACGAGATCACCACGCGGGTGCACGGGGAGATCGACGAGCTCGAACGCGAGATATTCGAGCTCGCCGGCACCGAATTCCTGATCTCCTCGCCGCAGCAGCTGGGGGAGATCCTGTTCGAGAAGCTCGGCCTCAGCCGCAAGCGCCGCGGCAAGACCGGCTACTCGACGGACGCGCGCGTGCTGCAGTCGATCCGCACCGAGCACGAGATCATCCCGAGGATCGAGCGCTGGCGAGAGCTCTCCACGCTGATCAAGACATATCTGGACGTGCTGCCCCAGCTCGTCGACGAGCGCTCGCGCATCCACACGACCTTCCTTCAGGCCGTCGCCCAGACCGGCCGTCTTTCGAGCACCAACCCGAACATGCAGAACGTGCCGATACGGACGCCGCTCGGCCGCGAGATCAGGGGCTGCTTCGAGGCCGAGCACGGGATGCAGCTGATCTCCGCCGACTACTCGCAGATCGAGCTCCGGGTGCTCGCGAACGCCGCCGGCGAGGACGCGCTGATGGAGATCTTCGCCCGCGGCGAGGATGTCCACACGGCGACCGCCTCGCGCGTGTTCGGCGTGCAGGCCGACGCGATCGACCCGGGCATGCGCTCGAAGGCGAAGATGATCAACTACGGCATCGTCTACGGGCTGTCCGACTACGGCCTGGCCGACCGCCTGAACATCCCGCGCGAGGAGGCGAAGGAGTTCATCGACGCCTACCTGGAGCGGTTCCCTCGCGTCGCGGCGTTCATGGCCGAGACGATCGAGAAGGCCACGGCCGACGGCGACGTCCGGACGCTGTGGGGCCGACGCCGGCAGATCCCGGAGCTGAAGGCACGCAACTACCAGGTGCGAACGCAGGGCGAGCGCCTCGCCGTCAACACCGTCATCCAGGGCACCGCGGCGGACATCATCAAGCTGGCGATGGTGAGATGCTCGCGCGCGCTGCAGGAGTCCGACCTGCAGACGCGGCTGCTGCTCACGATCCACGACGAGCTCCTGTTCGAATCGCCGCCGGAGGAGGTGCCGGAGGCACTCGGGCTGATCGAGCGCGAGATGGTCGGCGTGTGGGAGGGGAGAGAGCCGGAGATGGCCGTCGACATCGGCGTCGGAGAGAACTGGCTGGAGGCGAAGTGAGCAGGGGGCTGGCGGTCTTGCTCGTGGCCGCGGCCGGCTGCTTCGTCGGGATGCAGGCGCCGATCAACGCTCGGCTCGGCAGGCAGATCGGGAGCCTGCAGGCGGCGACCGTCTCGTTCCTGGTCGGAGCCGCCGCGCTGGTGCTGATCGCGGGGTTCTCGAGCGGGGGCCTGTCGCCGATCGGGCAGGCGAGGAACGCGCCGTGGTGGGCACTGGTCGGCGGCCTGCTCGGTGCCTTCTACGTGACGATCGCGATTCTCACCGTCAGGACGCTCGGCGTGAGCGGATTGACGGCGACCGTGATCACGGCGCAGCTCGCGACCGCGGTCGTGATCGACAGGTTCGGGCTGCTCGGCGCCGCCCGGCAGCACATCGGGCCCGCCCGCATCCTCGGCCTCGTGCTGCTGGTCGCTGGGGCCGTGCTCGTCGTGCGGCGCTGAATCAGCTGTCCAGCGCGTCGGTGAAGCCCCGCCGCCAGGAAGCGTGCTCGGGCTCCCAGCCGAGCACCTCGCGCGCCCTCGCGTTGCTCGCGCCCTGGACGCGCGTCATCGCCGCGACCCCGTACTCGCCGACCGCGAGGCGGGCGATCAGTGCCGGCACCCGTCTGGGCTTCGGCGCGCCGATCGCGTCCGCGAGTGCCGGCAGCCAGCTCGCGACCTGCGCAGGCTCGTCGTCGACGACGTTGAAGACGCCGCGGTGCCCGCCGGATAGCGCGAGCGCCGTCGCCCGCGCCGCATCCTGGACATGGATGAACGACCACACGCCCGTCCCGCGGCCAACGACGGGCATGCGCCTGCGGCGCACGTCCTGTCCCATCGATCCCTCGCTGGAGATCGCCGTCCCCGCGCCGTAGAAGTAGCCGTAGCGAAGCACCGTGCCGTCGGCGCCCAGGACGGCGCGCTCGAGGTCGCGCAGGGCCGCGGCGGAGCGCGCGAAGGAGCGCCCGAATCCCGTCTCGATCGGGTCGCTCTCGGCATGGATCGTGCCCGCGGGCCCGGGCGCGTATGCGAAGGCGATGCTCTGGGCGAGGATCAGCCCGGCCCCGGCCGCCTGAGCGGCGTCGACGAGGATGCGGGTTCCCTCGCTGCGCAGGCGGTCGTTCAGGACGAAGTCGCGCTCGATCTTGCGGGGATCGATTTTCGCCGGCAGGGCGGTCAGCTGGTGGATCACGGCCTGCGGGCGGGCGGCGGTGACCGCGGCGGTCGACCGCCGCCTGGTCAAGCGCGTCAGCCACGACCGGCTCGGCGCCGAGAGCGGAGAGCTCCTCGCGCTTGCCTGGCGTCCGCGTCATCCCGGTCACGTGGTGCCCTTCGCGCGATCAGCATCGGCACGAGCCTGCGGCCGATCGCACCGGTGGCGCCGGCAACGAAGACCCTCATCCGCTCCGCCTTCCCGGCTGCGCCGCGGGCAAGTCGCGTTCGCCGGCCGCGACTCTCATCAGCAGGATCAGCGCGACGGTCGCGAGCGTCAGTGAGGCGAAGTCGAAGTAGCCGGTCCAGGCGGGATGGGCGGCTCCGATGTCGAGCAGGTGGTTGAGGCTGTGGAGCCCGAACTGCAGCGCCGCGACGCCGAGCACGGGCACCCGCCAGGATGGCCGTGCGATCGCGATCAGCAGTGCGACCCCGATCGCGAGCTCGAACGTCGCGACGTCGCGGGCGTAGTGGGCGTTGTAGGGGCCGAACGGGCCGATCGCGGTGTAGAAGGCGTGGGGGGCCGCGCCCTGAGCGACCCCGATCGCGATCTCGGCCAGGCCGAACGCCGCGAGGCCGACCGGCACGACCGCGCTCGAGCGGGTCGCGGAGGTTCGCTCGGTTGTCCGGGTTGCCGCCATGCGATGCGAACGATATGGTCACGGTGGTGCAGCGTAAAGGTCCACTTTGAGCACGCTTTCGGGTACCAATAGTGGTCCGGAGCTGCTTCTCGAGCTCGACAGACACTCCCAGCTCACGCTGCGCGCGCAGCTGGAGAGCGGCCTGCGCGAGGCCGTCAGATCCGGCCGGCTGGCCACGGGCACCCGGCTGCCCGCGTCTCGCACGCTCGCCGCGGACCTCGGGGTGTCCCGGCGCCTGGTCGTCGACGCCTACTCGCAGCTGCTGGCCGAGGGGTACCTGCGCACGCGGGCGGGAGGGGGGACCTTCGTCGCCGACGCGGCCGGGACCGTACCCTCCTCGGCCGGGCCGCCGCAGGAGCGCCGGCCGCCGATCGACTTCTTCCCCGGCTGCCCTGACCTCGCCGGGTTCCCTCGGCGTCACTGGCTGCGGGCGATGCGGTCGGCTATCCGCGAGGCGCCCGACAGCGCACTCGGCTACCCGGACCCGCGAGGCGCGCTCGAGCTGAGGACGGCGCTCGCCGGCCACCTCGGCAGGGTGAGGGGCGTCGTCGCCGACCCCGACTCGATCGTGATCTGCTCCGGCGCGGCACAGGCGTTCGCGCTGATCGCACGCTTCCTCGGGAGCGACGCTGATCGCCGTCGAGGACCCGTGTCTTCCCGCCCACCGCGCGATCCTCGAAGGCCACGGCGCCAGCGTCACCCCGCTCGCGGTCGACGAGGCCGGGGCGCGCGTTGAGGACCTCGACGCAGTCCCGGGCGCCGGCGCCGTGCTGGTCACGCCCGCCCATCAGTCGCCGCTCGGCATGGCGCTGGCCCCGCCGCGACGGTCCGAGCTGCTCGCGTGGGCGAGCCGGACCGGGGCGCTGGTGATCGAGGACGACTACGACGCCGAGTACCGCTACGACCGGCCGCCGCTCGCGGCGATGCAGGGCCTTGCGCCCGACCGCGTCGCCTACGTCGGCACCGTCAGCAAGACGCTCGCGCCGGCGCTGCGGCTCGGGTGGATGGTGCTGCCCGTCGCAGATCGCCGGCGGCGTGCTCGAGCAGCGAGCCATGATCGACCACGGCTGTCCCGACGCTCGATCAGATGGCGCTCGCGCGGATGCTCGACGGCGGCGACTACGACCGGCATCTGCGCCAGGCGCGCCGCCGCTACCGCGCGCGCAGGGACGCGCTCGCCGCGGCGGTCGCCGAGCACCTGCCCGGTGCTCGTCTGGAGGGCCTCGCCGCGGGCCTGCACGCCGTCGTCCGCCTCGGACGGCCCGTCGACGGCGGCGCGCTCGTGCGAGCCGCCCGCGCCAGGTCGGTTGGGGTCTACCCGCTGGGCTACGCCTACGCGAAGCCGAGGCGGATCCATGACGGCCTCGTGCTCGGCTACGCCAACCTGCCCGAGGCGGCCATCGAGGAGGGCATCAGGCGGCTCTCCCTGGCGCTCGGCGAGATACCGCCGCCGCCGTGCTCGACGAACGACGGATGAGCGATGTCGAGGTAGTGCCCGAAGCTCCACGAAGTGACGGCCCGGTTTTCGGTCGCCCTCGCCAGCGCCGTCACGCGCGCGGCTCGGCATCATCCGCCCGACCGAGCGCTGCACGTTCAGCATCCAGCGGTATTTGCGCTCGTGGGCATCGGAGAACGCGCCGTAGGTCGCGAGTGCCTGCTCGCGCTCGGTGCGCCCGTCCAGGACGGCGCGGATCTCGCGGCCGCAGGCCAGGCCGAAGTAGATCGCGGTCCTGATGCCCTCCGCGGTCAGCGGCAGGCAGTGGCCCGCCGAGTCTCCCGTGAAGAACACGCCGTCCTCGACCGCGCGCCGAAGCTTGTGGGGGATCCAGTTGCCCTGGTAGCCGTCGGGCTCGAGTCCGAGCTTTCGCGTCAGCCGCACGGTCGGCTCCTTGACGTGATGCTCGGGCCAGAACGAGCCCACGCCGATCCGCAGCTCGTCGCCGGCCGGGAAGTTCCAGGAGTAGCCCGAGCGGATCAGGCCGGCGTCGAGCCACAGCTCCATCTCATTGCCGTTGCCCTGCGGGTGGACCTCCAGGCCGCGCGAGAGCGTCGCCTTGGGGGCTGGATCGGCGGTGCGTTCGAGAGCACCCTGCGCCAGCCGAGCCCGTCCACGATCAGCGGCGCCGTGAGATCGCCGCGGTCGGTGTGAACGGTGTTCCGGGTGCGCCCGGTCACCGTCGCGGTCTCGAACTCGATGTCCTCGCAGTCCGCGTGCTCCCACATCAGCGCGCACAGCTCGCGGTAGTCGAAGGTCGAGAAGGACCAGGGCAGGCGCCAGCGCGCGGTGCGGTAGGGCGTGTGCACCACGAGCTCGTCGAAGGTCTGGCGCAGCGAGCCCTGCAGATCCATCGCCTCAGCCACAGCGTGGGCATCGCGCAGGCCGAGGTCTGGCGCTCCCCGATCTCATAGCGATCCAGCACGAGCACGCTCGCGCCGGACCCCGCGAGCTCCCTCGCGACCGCCAGGCCGGCGAAGCTCGCTCCGCAAATGAGCACGTCGCAGTCTCGCTCGAGGCGGGTCCGCAGCTCTCCCCGCTTCGTCGCTCGAACAGGCATGTAGCGGCGAATGATACGGCTGCGCTAGGCTTCGGTCGGTGCAAACCTTGGTAGATAACCCCCAGGCCCGCGTCGTCGACGGGTCAAACGGCCTCCTGCTCGAAATCGACGGGCAGATAGTCCCCAACTACGACGCCACCTTCCGAGTCATCGAGGAGGGCGAGGTCGTAACGGGCCACGTCGTCCGGATCGACAAGGACGAGGTCCTCGTCGACATCGGCTACAAGTCCGAGGGCGTCATCCCGGCGAACGAGCTTTCGATCCGCAAGTCGGTCGACCCGAACGAGGAGGTCCACCTCGGCGAGGAGGTCGACGCGATCGTCCTCACGAAGGAGGACCAGGACGGCCGCCTGATCATGTCCAAGAAGCGTGCCCGCTTCGAGAAGGCGTGGCGCCGCATCGAAACCGCCGCCGAGTCCGGCGAGCCCGTCGAGGGCACCGTGATCGAGGTGGTCAAGGGCGGCCTGATCATCGACCTCGGCGTGCGCGGCTTCCTGCCCGCGTCGCTGGTCGACATCCGCCGCGTCCCGAACCTCGACGAATACATGGGCACGAAGATCGAGACGAAGGTGATCGAGCTAAACCGCTCGCGCAACAACGTCGTGCTGTCGCGCCGCGCGGTCCTCGAGGAGGAGCGCAAGGAGGTCCGTCAACAGATCCTGGACCGCCTGCAGCCCGGCCTCGTCGTCGAGGGCCAGATCTCGAACATCGTCGACTTCGGCGCATTCGTCGACCTCGACGGCATCGACGGCCTGATCCACATCTCCGAGCTCTCCTGGTCGCATGTGAACCACCCGAGCGAGATCCTCACGATCGGCGAGACCGTGAAGGTCAAGGTCCTGGACATCGACCGCGACCGCCAGCGCATCTCCCTGGGCCTGAAGCAGACCCAGGAGGACCCGTGGCAGCGGATCGTCGACACCTACAGCATCGGTGACGAGCTCGCCGGCAAGGTCACGAAGGTCGTCACGTTCGGCGCGTTCGTGGAGATCCTCGACGGCGTCGAGGGCCTCGTGCACATCTCGGAGCTCGCTCCGCACCACGTCGAGAGCCCGCGCGAGATCGTCCACCCCGGTGATGAGATCCGCGTGAAGATCCTCGAGATCGACTCCGAGCGCCGCCGCCTGTCGCTGTCCGCGAAGCGCGTCGAGGACCAGATCCTTCCCGTCTCGCGCCCCGGCGGAGGCCGCCGCCGACGAGGAGCCCGCCGACGACGCCGACCCGCAGGACTCCGCGGCCGCGGCCGTCGAGGCACCCGAGCAGGCTCTGGCCCCGGCCGAGCCACAGGCTGCTGCCGCCGAGGCCGCCGAGCCCGAGGCAGCCGAGCCGTCGCCGAGGCCGCAGTGGAGGCACCGGCCGCAGAGGCTCCCGCAGAGCCGGTCGCAGAGCAGCCCGCCGAGCAGTCGCCGGAGCCTGCCGCCGAGCCGTCGAGCAGCCCCAGAGCCCGCCGACCAGGCCTGACGCGCCACCGCGAGCGCGGGGCGATGGCAGCGCAAGGTCCCGTTCGTCGGCCTCACCGGAGGCCTGGGCGCAGGGAAGTCGACCGCGCTTGCCGCGCTCGAGCGGCTCGGTGCGGCCGTGATCTCATCCGACGCGGTCGTGCACGAGCTCTACGAGCGGCGATGAGCTGCGCGACGCGGTCGTCGCGCGCTTCGGTCCCGAGGTCGCGCCCGGCGGGATCGTCGATCGCTCCGAGGTCGCGCGGCGGCGTTCGCCGACGCCCGAGGACCGCGCGTGGCTCGAGAGCATCGTGTGGCCGCTCGTCGGGGCGCGGGTCGCGCAGTGGCTGCAGGACGGCCCGCACCAGGCAGCCGCCGCCGCCCGCGGCCGTCGTCGAGGTGCCGCTGCTGTTCGAGGCGGGCCTGCAGGACATCTACGACGCGACGATCGCCGTGATCTCCGACGAGGATCGTCCGGCAGCGAGCGCGCCGCGGCCCGCGGGCACGCGGCCGTCGACGAGCGCGCTGCGCGTCAGCTGACGCAGGAGGAGAAGGCCGAGCGGGCGACGTTCGTTGTCCGCAACGACGGAACCGAGGCCGATCTCGAGCGTGAGTTGTCGGCGGTTCTTGTCAAGCTAGGAGAATGATCAGGCCCCGGTTCGGCACGCTCGCCGCGATCCTCATCGCGCTCCTCTGCGCTGGCCTGCTGGCCCTCGTGCTGCGCCAGGCCAGCAGCCAGCGCCTGCCGCTGAGCGACACCGCGATCATTCGGGCGCAGGCCTCCGAAAAGCACCTCGACCCTGCCCTGATCGCTGCCGTGATCTACGCGGAGAGCAAATTCGAACCCCGCACCTCCTCCGCCGGCGCCCAGGGCCTGATGCAGATCCTGCCCGCCACCGCCTACTACCTGGCACAGCTCTCCGGCGGGCACGCGTTCACCGCGAGCGACCTCTCGACTCCGAGCATCAACGTCGCCTACGGCAGCTACTACCTCCGCTACCTGCTCGACCACTACCACGGCAACGAGATGCTGGCGATCGCCGCCTACAACGGCGGGCTGGCGAACGTCGACCGCTGGGTCTCCGAGGCGGGCGGGCACCTCGCGATCGAAGAAATCCCGTTCCCTGAGACCCGCGAATACGTCCAGCGCGTGCTCGCGGCGCAGGCGATCTACCGGGCCACGTACGCGCAGGAGCTCGGTATCGACTGAGCGCCGGGCCGGCGCAGTAGGCGCGCCCGGCGGCGCTCCGGGTGGCGCTGGCCGAGTGACTACTGTAGGTGAGCCAGACATGCCCGATTTCAAGCTCGACTCAATCTTCACCCCGACCGCCGATCAGCCGAAGGCGATCGAGTCGCTCGCCGAGGGCGTCGTCAAAGGCGAGCGCTTCCAGACGCTGCTCGGCGCGACCGGGACGGGCAAGACGATGACGATGGCAGGCGTGATCGAGGCGGTCCAGCGCCCAACGCTCGTGATCGCCCACAACAAGACGCTCGCGGCGCAGCTCTGCAACGAGTTCAGGACGTTCTTCCCGGATAACGCGGTCGAGTACTTCGTCTCCTACTACGACTACTACCAGCCTGAGGCGTACGTCCCGAGCCGCGACCTCTACATCGAGAAGGACTCCGCGATCAACCAGGAGGTCGATCGCCTGCGCCACGCCGCAACGGCCGCGGTGTTCGCTCGCCGGGACGTGATCGTGGTCGCCTCCGTGTCCTGCATCTACGGCCTCGGCTCCCCCGAAACCTACGAGATGAACATGCAGATCCTCAAGCGCGGAGAGCGGGTGGACCGCGACGAGCTGCTGCGAAAACTGGTCTCGATCCAGTACACGCGCAACGACAGCGTCCTCTCGCGCGGCACCTTCAGGGTGCGCGGCGAGACCCTCGAGGTGTTCCCGGCCTACGCCGAGAGTGCCTTCCGCGCGACGCTGTTCGGCGACGAGGTGGAGCGCCTGCAGCACTTCGACCCGCTCACCGGAGAGCTGATCGCCGATGACCTCGAGCACGTCGCGATCTGGCCGGCGACGCACTACAACGTCAAGGAGGGCACGATCGACGCGGCGGTCGCCGAGATCGGCCGCGAGCTGAGCGAGCGATGCGCAGAGCTGGAGGCCGAGGGCAAGCAGCTCGAGTCCCACCGGCTGCGCCAGCGCACCCAGTACGACATGGAGATGCTGCGCGAGGTCGGGTTCTGCTCCGGCATCGAGAACTACTCGCGGATCCTCGACGGCCGCAAGCCGGGCGACCGCCCCTACTGCCTGATCGACTACTTCCCGGACGACTTCGTCTGCTTCCTGGACGAGTCCCACCAGACGGTTCCCCAGGTCGGCGCGATGTACCAGGGCGACCGCTCGCGCAAGCAGACACTCGTCGACTACGGGTTCCGCCTGCCGAGCGCGATGGACAACCGGCCGCAGACGTTCGACGAGTTCCTCTCGATCACGCCACAGCTGGTGTTCGTGTCCGCCACGCCGGGAGAGTACGAGCGCACCCGCTCCGGCCGCGTCGTCGAGCAGATCGTGCGCCCGACGGGCATCGTCGACCCGGTCGTGGAGGTCCGCGAGACCCGCAACCAGATCGACGACCTGATGAACGAGGTCCGCGTGCGCGTCGAGCGTGACGAGCGGGTGCTCGTGACGACCCTGACGAAGAAGATGAGCGAGGACCTCTCGGGCTATCTGCTCGAGATGGGGTTCAAGACTCGCTACCTGCACTCGGAGATCGACACGCTCGAACGGATCCAGATCATCCGCGACCTGCGCCTGGGCGAGTACGACGTGCTCGTCGGCGTGAACCTGCTGCGCGAGGGCCTGGACCTTCCCGAGGTGTCGCTCGTCGCGATCCTCGACGCCGACAAGGAGGGCTTCCTGAGAGGGGAGACCTCGCTGATCCAGACGATCGGGCGCGCGGCCCGCAACGTCGACGGGACGGTCCTGATGTATGCCGACAAGGAGACGAAGGCGATGCGCGCCGCGATCTCCGAGACCTCCCGGCGCCGCGAAATCCAGCTCGCCTACAACGAGCGCCACGGGATCACCGCTGCGACGATCGTCAAGGGGATCTCCGACATCGCCGAGTTCCTGCAGGCCGAGTCCAAGGTGCCCGAAGGGGCGCTCGCGGCGCCTGAAACGGCGGCCGGCGGGTCAGGAGATGCCCGTCCACGAGCTCGAGCGAATGCTCGTGGAGCTCGAGGAGGAGATGCTGACCGCGGCCGACGAGCTCCGCTTCGAGTACGCGGCGCAGCTCCGCGACGAGCTCCGCGAGCTCCGCCGCGACCTGCAGCAGATCCGCTCCGAAGAGGCGCCCGAGGCGCTCCCCGCGGGCAGCGACGCTGCCGGCCGCGACATGGCCTAGGATGCCCTCGGTGGAGTTCGATCGGCAGGCAATTGAGCGCAGGGATTTCCCGATGGCTCGGCGGGGCTATGACCCGGGAGCGGTCGACGCGCACCTGCGCGCGCTCGGCGCCGAGTTCGAGCAGCTCCAGCGCCACGCCCTGAACGGCGGAGCCGATGTGTCGGTCGCCTCGACCGCCGGAGTCCAGGTGCAGAGCATCCTTCAGGCCGCCGAGACGGCTGCCGCCGAAATCGAGCAGCAGGCGCTCGACGCGGCGCGCCAGACCCGCGAGAGCGCAGACCGGGAAGCCGAGCAGACGCGCGAACATGCGATCGAGCAGGCCAGGGCGCATGTGGCCGCGGTCTCCGCGGTCGCCGCATCCCTGCTCGAGCGCGTCGGCTCGATGGACGGCGAGGTCAACGCTCTGATCGAGAGCCTTCGCGCCGGAGCCGGGCGCCTGGCCGTGGACCTCTCGGCCGTCGAGGCAGGGATGGGCGAGCTGTATGACGCGGCGTCGGGGCGCACCGCCGCCGAGGAGCAGCATGACGTCACCTTCGAGGCGGAGCTGAGCGAGGCGATCGCGCCTCCCGCGCCCGCCGCTCACGCCCCCGCGCCGGAATACGAGCCTGTCGCGCCGGCCGCGCAGGCGGAGGCTCCGGCCGGCGACATCGACGGGGCGCGCCTGATCGCCCTGAACATGGCACTCAACGGGGAGTCCCGCGCGGACACCGAGCGCTACCTGGCCGAGAACTTCCAGATCCCCGACCGCGACAAGCTGGTCGACGAGGTATACGCCGCGATCGACGGCTGAGCGCGAGCGCGGATGCGAACGTCTGTTCGCAGTCATAGAATGCTCGGTAGATGGCAGCGGGCAACCAGATCGTCGTTTCGGGGGCGAGAGAGCACAACCTGAAGGACATCTCGCTGTCCCTGCCGAGGGACGCCCTGGTTGTCATAACCGGGCTGTCGGGATCCGGCAAGTCGAGCCTCGCGTTCGACACGATCTACGCGGAGGGCCAGCGCCGCTACGTGGAGTCGCTTTCGGCGTACGCGCGCCAGTTTCTCGGCCAGATGGACAAGCCCGACGTCGACTCGATCGAGGGGCTCTCGCCGGCGATCTCGATCGACCAGAAGACGACCTCGCGCAACCCGCGCTCGACGGTCGGGACCGTCACCGAGATCTACGACTACCTGCGGCTGCTGTGGTCGCGAGTCGGCAAGCCACACTGCCCGATCTGCGGTCGCCCGATCGTGGGACAGTCCGCCGAGCAGATCATCGACCAGGTGATGGAGCTCGCCGATGGCACGCGCTTCATGGTGCTCGCGCCGGTCGTCAGGGGTCGCAAGGGCGAGTACGGCAAGCTGCTCGAGGAGATGCGCACCGACGGTTTCACGCGCGTGAAGATCGACGGCTCAGTGCGGATGCTCGAAGAGTCGATCGTGCTCGACAAGCGCTACAAGCACGACATCGCGGTCGTCGTCGACCGCCTGATCATGCGCCACGACGTTCGCGCGCGGCTCGCCGACTCGATAGAGACCGCCGTAGCCCAGGCCGATGGGCTCGTCGAGATAGAGATCGTCGGCGCCGGAGCCCAGCCCGAGACACCCGACGAGCCCGCAAAGGGCGCGAAGGGCACGAAGGGAACCCGGGCTGGCGGCGGTCAGATCGTGCCCGGCGCCGAGCCCGAGCCAGGGACGGTGTTCACCTTCTCCGAGCGTTTCGCGTGCCCCGAGCACGGTCCCTCGCTCGTCGAGCTCGAGCCGAGGATCTTCTCCTTCAACTCACCCCACGGCGCGTGCGAGCGGTGCACCGGCCTCGGCTCGCAGATGGAGATCGACCCCGAGCTGGTCGTCCCGGAACCGACTCTGTCGATCTCAGAGGGCGCGCTCGCGCCATGGGCGGGCAGCGCATCCAACTACTACGAGCAGATGACCGAGGCGATCGCGGAACGCTACGAGGTCGACGTCGACGCGCCCTGGCAGGAGCTCACGGACGCCCAGCGCGGCGTGTTCCTCTACGGCACGGACGGCGAGCCGGTGCAGGTCAGCTACCGCAACCGTTACGGCCGCCGGCGCTCCTACGCCTCGCGCTTCGAGGGGATCGTCCGCAACCTCGAACGGCGCTACCGCGAGACCGACTCCGAGTTCTCGCGCGAGAAGATCGAGGAGTACATGTCGCTCAGGCCTTGCCCGGCCTGCGACGGAGCACGCCTGCGGCCCGAGTCCCGGGCCGTGCTCGTGGCAGGCACCCGCATCGAGGACTTCTGCGCACTCTCCGCGCGCCGCGCGCTCGCGTGGCTGCAGGAGGTCGAGCTGTCGGAGACCGACCGGCACGTCGCGAGGCTTATCCTGCGCGAGATCTCAGAGCGCCTGCAGTTCCTCGAGAACGTCGGCATCGGCTATCTGTCGATGGACCGCGCCGCCGCGACCCTGTCCGGCGGCGAGGCGCAGCGAATCCGCCTCGCGACCCAGATCGGCTCCTCGCTGGTGGGTGTCCTGTACATCCTGGATGAGCCCTCGATCGGGCTTCACCAGCGCGATAACACCAAGCTGATCGGCACGCTCGAGCGCCTGCGAGACCTCGGCAACACGGTGATCGTGGTCGAGCACGACGAGCAGACGATGCGGGCGGCGGACCACCTCGTCGACCTCGGCCCCGGGGCCGGCGAGCACGGCGGCTTCATCGTCGCGCAGGGGACCGCCGAGGAGGTGCAGCAGGTCGCGGAGTCGCTGACGGGCCAGTTCCTGTCCGGCTCGCGCACCGTGGACGTCCCGGCCAAGCGCAGGACGCCGAGCGGCTACGTCGAGATACACGGCGCCTCCCAGCACAACCTGCGCGGCATCGACGTGCACGTGCCGCTCGGCGTGCTCACATGCGTGACCGGAGTCTCGGGGTCGGGCAAGTCCACGCTCGTCAACGACGTGCTCTACAAGTCCGTGGCGGCGCGCCTTCACAGAGCGCGCGGCCGAGCGGGCGCCCATCGCGCGATCGACGGGCTCGACCAGCTCGACAAGATCATCGCCGTCGACCAGTCGCCGATCGGCCGCACGCCTCGCTCGAACCCCGCGACCTACACCGGCCTGTTCGACGTCATCCGCGACCTGTTCTCCAAGACCCAGGAGGCGCGCGTGAGGGGCTACAAGCCCGGGCGCTTCAGCTTCAACGTCAAGGGCGGGCGCTGCGAGGTCTGTCGCGGCGACGGGCAGATCAAGATCGAGATGCACTTCCTGCCCGACGTGTATGTCCCCTGCGAGCAGTGCCACGGCAAGCGTTACAACCGCGAGACGCTCGAGGTCCGCTTCAAGGGCAAGAGCATCGCGGACGTCCTCGACATGCCCGTCGAGCAGGCCCTGAGCTTCTTCGAGCACATCCCGAAGGTCCGCCGGCAGGCTCGAGACGCTTCACGCCGTCGGCCTCGGCTACGTGCGCCTCGGCCAGCCCGCCACGACGCTCTCCGGGGGAGAGGCACAGCGCGTCAAGCTCGCCACCGAGCTGTCAAAGATCGCCACGGGCCGCACGCTGTACGTGCTTGACGAGCCCACGACGGGGCTGCACTTCGCCGACGTGCAGCGTCTGCTGGACGTGCTGCAGCGGCTCGTCGACGCCGGCAACAGCATCGTCGTGATCGAGCACAATCTCGACGTCATCAAGTGCGCCGACCGGATCATCGACATGGGACCAGAGGGCGGGGAGGAGGGCGGACTCGCGATCGCCGTGGGGACACCCGAGGAGGTCGCCGCCGAGCCCGCCTCCCACACCGGGCAGTTCCTCGCCGAGCTGCTCGAGCCCGCGGCAGCCCGAGCCAAGTCAAAGCCCCGCAAACGCCGCGCCAAGGTCCCGGCCTGAGCGGGTGAACGAGCTCGCCTCAAAGCTCCAGCTCTGGGAGCGCAAGTGGCGCTGGTATGAGCGCAACACGCTGCCGTGGAACCGCGCACGGATCCACTGGGAGCTGATGCAGCGCGAGTCCTTCGCGCGCTGGCCGATCCACGGCAACGTGCTCGAGGCGCTGCTCGAGGGACGCCTGGAGATCGGGCCCGGCGTGCTGCTCGAGCCGAACGTGTGGATCACGGCGCCCGGCCGGGCGCGGATGAGGATCGGTGCCGGCACGTTCCTGAACATGGGCGTGATGGTCGCCTCGCAGGAGCTCGTCGAGATCGGCGAGCACTGCATGCTCGCGAACGGCTGCTTCGTCTCGGACTCCAGCCACCGCTTCAGCGACCCCGAGAAGCCGATCACGTGGCAGGGGTTCGAGAGCAAGGGCCCGACGCGCATCGGCGACAACTGCTGGCTCGGAGCCCACGTCGTCGTGACCAGCGGCGTCACGATCGGCGAGCGCTGCGTGATCGGCGCGGGCAGCGTCGTTACCCACGACATCGAGGATCACTCAATCGCGGCCGGGCGCACCAGCCCGCGTGATCAGGCGGATCGAGTATCCGGCCGGAGCAGTGAAACCCACCCGTTGACTTTTGACCACAGGGCCAAAGGGACTGGAGCCGCCTGCACTCTGACGAGATTCGCGCAGGCACGCGGGCCGTGAGCATGGCGACTCCTGAATGTGCGGGGCGGGGCGCTACTGCCCGAGCACGTGGTGAAGCCCTGTCGCGCGGCCGCAGTGCACGCCCGATGCACTGCAGGCAGGCGACAAATCCTCTCCCAGCGATGGTGGTGGACTGCGTCCCGCAGGCTCACATCTCGACGTCGTTTGCGGAAAGGCACAGTGATGCGACTCTTCACGGCGCGGAAGCGCCTCCTCACCCTCTTGGCCACCGCGATAGCGGCGGTCGCAGCAGTCGGCGCGATCGCGTACTGGACGGGCGGCGGCAGCGGCTCGGGAAGCGCAGCGGTCGGAAGCGGTGGAACGGTCACCCTCCACGCAACGGTCGCGGATGGCGGCGCACCCGGCGTGAGCGTGCCGGTGGGCTTCACCGCCTCGAACAGCGGCACCTCGGCCGTCATGGTCTCCACTGTCCACCTCACCGGCGTCTCCGCCGACGTCGGCCACGCGTCATGCAACACGTCCGACTTCACGATGGAAACGGTGACAGAGAGCCACTCCGTTGCGGCCGGCGCGAGCGAAGAAGCGCTGCCGACGGAAGGCTCGCTCGTCTACGCAAACACGAGCGAAAACCAGGACGCCTGCAAGGGCGCCACACTGACGCTCAGCCTGTCGAGCGAATAGAGGCGATCAGCAACGGTGCGGGACCCCCTCGACGGCCCCGCACCCACGCTGCCCCGACGTTCTCGTTGCGCACCCGCGCAAGACATCCGGGAAGCCGATCATGAGTGCTCACCAAGGCAACAATC
This sequence comes from uncultured Solirubrobacteraceae bacterium, assembly GCA_963826345.1. Lineage (GTDB taxonomy): Bacteria > Actinomycetota > Thermoleophilia > Solirubrobacterales > Solirubrobacteraceae > Palsa-744. The sequence goes on along the minus strand of CAWGWU010000009.1, from coordinate 62,955 downwards.
GGAAGGCGGCGATGCTGCTGCTCCTCATCGTCACTCTCACCGCCGGCGCGGTCGCTCATGCCCGCATCTCGGTGGGGGCCGCATCAGAACCCAGCGCACGCATCGCCGCCAACTGCTCGCTCGGGGCTCGGAAGATCCCTCTCTCACTGCTCGAGATTAGACCCGCGCCGACGCAGCGGACGGGCATACCCGGCGGCGCGCAGGTCCGCTACAGCGTGAGGATCAAGCGCGCCCCGGCGCTGGTGGGGCCACACGCCGCCGGAAATGCGAGCATCTCCTTCCGTATCGTCGCGCTACTGCCATCCGGCGTGAGCGCGACGTTCTCCCCGCGCGCGAACCGCGGGTCCGCTACGACGCTCGCGATCTCAGCAGCGGCGCGTGCACGGCCGGGCCTGTATCGCATTGTCCTGGAAGCCCGCGGCCGCCTGCTCCCGGACGCTCGCCACGCGCTGCAGCGTGCCCGCGCGTGTGTGTCGCTCCGGATAGCCCGGCCGCCCGCGTTCACGATCCGCGGCACCCTCGCCGGCAGCCTGGTGCCGGGCCGCACGGGGACGGTCAACGCGACCATCACAAACCCCCAGCGGTTCTTGATCGAGGTGAGCCATCTCTCCATGAGGATCGCCGGCATCCGGGCCCCGCGTGGGAGCGCGACCCATCCCTGCACGGCCCGTGACTTCGTCCTCGGCCAGTACTCGGGCGGTGTCATGCTGCTCCCCGCCTCCCGCAGCCGCACGCTCGGCTCCCTGCTGGTGCCACGCGCGGCGTGGCCCAGGATCTCGATGGTCGACCGCCGGGTCAATCAGGACGGCTGCAAGGGCGCGACCTTGACCCTCGGGTTCACAGCGGCAGCGGTAGCAGGCCGGCCGAGCACCAGGGGCTTCACAGGGACCACGGGGATGGTCGGACCATGACTTGCCGGCGCCTGAACCCGAGAGTGCTGTTCCTGCTGCCGCTGATGCTCCTCGCTCTCACTGCCGCAGCAGTCGCCTACTGGACGGGCACGGGCGCCGGAAGCGCACAGGGACGACTCGGCGATCCGAAGACGCTTGTGCTCAGCGCCGGTGGGCCGAGCGCACTGCTGTATCCCGGCCACAACACAGACGTGGCGATCATCGCGAGCAACCCGAATCCCTACACCGTCCACATCGACTCGCTGGTATTGGATCCCGACGAGGGGGCCGCCGGGTTCGAAGTCGATGGTGCGCACAGCGGCTGTGATCTCTCATCACTCACGTTCGCGCCGCAGAGCAACGGGGGAGCTGGCTGGACGGTTCCGCCCCGCTCGGGAGCGTCGGATGGCATCCTCGCGCTCACATTGTCGGACTCGCTGTCGATGGGCGCAGGCGCATCGGATGCCTGTCAGGGCGCGACATTCACGGTCCATTTGGAGGCGGGATCGTGACCGCTGCGAGAGACACAGCAACCCAAGCCGGGACCCGCCGCAAGCAGTGGCTGGCGGCCTGCCTACTCCTGGTCCTCGCGTTGTTGGCCAGCGGGGACGTCGCATGGAGCTTCTGGACCGGCGCCGGTGACACCGTCCACGGACCCGGTGCCGCAGGGGCCGCGACGGTAGATCAGGGCGCGTCCCCGAACGTTGAAAGAACGGGCGCCGCCGCCGTGACGCTCACGTGGGGCGCAGCCACGCTCTCCGACGGAACGCCGGTCGGCGGATACCTCGTCAGGCGTTACAGCGCGAGCACCGGCACCGAGCAGACGGTGGGATCGGGATGCTCGGGAACCCTTACCCTGCGGACGTGCACCGAGACGGGCCTGCCGGACGGGGTCTGGCGGTACACGGTGACCCCCGTTATCGCAACCCACTGGCGGGGGCCGGCGAGCATCGCGAGCGGAGCGATCAGCAGCGGGCCCGTAACGCTGACGATCGCGACAAGCCTGTTCGGGGGGCCGCTGTTCCCGCTGCCGTCATCCACCACGGGCTCGATGGCGGGCTTCCTGCCCGGAGAGGGGATCACATACAGGGTTGACGGTACGACCGTCACCGGCGCGCCGTCCGCGGTCGGTGAAAGTGGCGGCGCGAGCATCAGCGCGGTCACGATCCCGGCGCTCGCCGACGGCCCGCACACCCTCACGGTCACGGGCACAACATCCGGTCTGGTCGCGAGCACCGGCGTCCTCGTCGACTCGACACCCCCGGCTCTCACCGTCCACGTGAACCCAGCAGCCAACGCAGCGGGATGGAACAACACGCCGGTCGAAGTCGTCGGCACGGCGGACGACGGCGACTCTGGCATCAGCTACGTGAGGTTCACGACCGACGGAACGGACCCGAGAACCTCGCCGACCGCACAGTTCTACTACGGGGAACCGGTGCTGAACTACGAATCAAAGACGATCAAGTACTACGGCGTTGACTTCGCGGGCAACGCGTCCCCCGTGGAAACGCTGGTTCTGAAAATCGACATCGCACCGCCGGCGTTCAACGTGAGCATGACGGCCGTCACAGGCGGAGCGTATGTCGCCGCCGGCTCGGGCGGCGCACCCGGCATCGTCTACTACAGGGGCGCCGCCGCTGGCTCGTTCCGCTTCAGGGCCACCCCGATCGAAGACGGAGGTGCGCCCGCCGCGTCACTGGGCACCTCCGCGCTGACAGATGTCGCCACGGGCTTCGCCCACGAACCCTCAGTCAGCGCAACGCCGGAAGGCGATGGCAGCTTCGTCACGAACCCATTCAGCTGGGTGGCGGGTACCAGCAGCACCCCTATCGGCACGCTCACTCTGACCGACGCGGCGGGCAACGCGACCGTTGCGTCAGGAACCATGCACAACGACTCGACGGCGCCCGCCGGCGGGTCAGTCGAAGCCACCGGGCTCGTCGGGGCGGAAGGTCGCTACACGCTCTCAAAAACGATCCACCTCGCCCTCGCGACGGGCACCGACGCCGGTTCGGGGCTGAACACCAGCGCGAGTCGCCTGCTTCGAGCGTCGGCGACGCTAGCTTCGCCGGAAGGTGTGACAAACGGCGTGTGCGGCACATACGGCGCATACGTGCAAGTCGGGACGGAAGGCCCGGCGACAGCCGCGACGGACACGGTGCCTGCCGACGAGCTCTGCTACCGCTACGAGTACCAGGTGCCCGACCACGTCGGCAACATAGTCACGTACACCAGCGGGGACATCAAGGTCGACGAATTGGCACCGCCGTCGCTGACTCCCAGCGCGGTCACGATAACGCCGCTGACGGGCCTGAGCGCGCAGTTCGTCGCCGGATCTACCATCTACTACAAGCCAGCACTGGCGGGCACGTTCAGCGTGGCCGCCACGGCCACGGACGCCGAGTCAGGGGTAACGTCACTCACGTTCCCGAGCTTCGCTGGGTTCGCGGGTGGGGGCGTCGTGCTCCCGCAGGGCATCGCTGCCCCGTTCCACATGACCTACTCGTGGTCCAGCAACGCGGCGAGCGGCTCACCCGGGCCGCAGACCCTGTTGGCAACCGACAACGCCGGTATGACAGCAACATTGACGGGCGCGTTCTCGGTCCTCGCCGACGTGACAGCCCCGACGAACACTCTCGCCCTCACGAGCGCCACGGGCTCATACCTGAGCGGTTCGACGCTGTACTACAACAGCAACAACGCCGGCTCCTTCAAGCTCTCCGACACGATCGCCGACTCCGGATCCGGGCCGGCGTCGATCACCTACCCGGCGCTGTTGCTGAGCGGGTGGAGCCACGCCAACGAGACCATCCCAACGCCCACCGCGGGTACCTACCCGTCGTCCACCTTCTCGTGGTCCTCGCATCCGTCCAGCCCGTCCACGTACACGGTCTCCAGTCAGGACAACCTCGCAAACACCGCTACGACCGCGGTCACCTTCGTCAGCGACCAGTCCCCGCCATCCGGCGGGAGCATCACGTACACCAACGGCATCGTGAAGAGCGCATCGGTTGCAATCTCCACGACCACCGGTACGGACACCCAGTCTGGCGTCAACCCCGGCTCGGCGATCGTGCGGCGCGACACGACATCGCTCGACACGGCCACTGACACCTGCGGCACGTTCCCCGGCACCTACGCCACCACCGTCGCGCTGGTCGGCGGCGCCGACACGTCCGTCAGCAACGCCCACTGCTACCAGTACCGCTATTTCATCTCCGACAACGTGGGCAACCAGGCGACGTACCCATCCGGCAACATCGTCAAGCTGGACACCGCACCGAAGGTGACATCGATCGTCTCGCAGCAGTCCGGCGGGACAGCCGGCAACGGTCAGCTTCAGGTCGGTGATCGGCTCGTGCTGACTTTCGACGAGGAACTCTCGCCCGCCAGCGTCCCCGCCATGTTCACAGGCGCAACCGAGGCCCGTGTTTCGAACGAACACGTGCGTCTCTCGATCCCGGGGTTCACGAACGGGGCGGTCGACACGGGAAGCGCCGGCTATCTGTCTGGGAGCACAAGCCGCACCGCGACGTTCGCAGGCACCGCTGCGCTGCTCAACAGCGGCGCGGGTACGACCGTGACGATCACCGTCACGAGCCTGACTGGCAGCACGACGACGGCGAGCTCGGGGCCCCTGAAATTCGCTACCGCCACGACGATCACCGGTCTCGATGGAACCCCCGCGACGGGCACGTTCAGCACGAGCAGCGGCTTCAAACTGTTCTGAGGAAGCTCGTCGACACCCACTTGCGGGGGCGCCGACACATGCACGCGGGGCAGTGGCGACTCGGTGTAGCCTGCGCCGATGGACCTGCCAGAGGCGATGCGGTGCGCGCCCACCAGCCGGCGCTTCACGGAGGAGCCCGTCGCCCGCGACGCCCTCATACGCGCGCTGGAGCTCGCGCGCTTCGCTCCGAGCGGCGGCAACCGTCAGGGATGGCGCGTGCTCGTCGTCGAGGACCCCGAGCGCCGGCGGGCGCTCGCCGACCTCTACCTGCCGCACTGGCAGGCCTACACCGAGCTGACCGGCGCCGCGCAGGTGCTCGCGGACCCGGGAGCCTTCGACGCCCGTGCGGTGCGCATGATCACGGCCGCCGACGATTACGCCCGCTCGCTCGCGGCGATCCCCGTTCACCTCGTCGTCGGGGTGCGGATCGAGGATCTCGCGGTCACCGATGCGGGGCTCGGCCGGCAGAGCATCGTCGGCGGCGCCTCGGTCTACCCGTTCGTGCAGAACCTGCTGCTCGCGCTGCGCGCGGAGGGCCTCGGCGCGGCTATGACGACACTGCTCGTGCCCGCTGAGCGGGACGTGTCCAAGCTGCTCGGCGATACCGGACGGGATAGCGCTCGCAGCCCACATCGGGGTCGGGCATCGCGCCGACCCCTGGCCGAGACAGCTGGCCCGCAACCCGGTCTCGGACTTCGCCTTCTCAGAGCGCTGGGGCGAGCCGCTCGACGCCGGCCTGAGCGTCGGCGCTCAGCGGCGCAGGTGCGCCCGCAGATCCTCGAGCTCAGCCGGGTCTATCGAATAGGTGTGCTCGGGGCCCGGGTATACGCGTGTGCGCACATCCTGCGCGTATGCCAAGACGCCGTCGTTCATCTCCTGCTGCAGGTTCGCGTAGCGCTTGACGAAGCGCGGCCCGAGGCCGTCACGGATCCCCAGCAGGTCGTGGAACACGAGCACCTGCCCGTCCGTCGCAGGCCCTGCGCCGATCCCGATCACCGGGATGTGCAGCAGCGGCATCAGCTCCTGCGTGACCGCGCTCGGGATCGCCTCGAAGACGATCGCGAAGCAGCCTGCCTCCTGGAGCGCAAGCGGCATCGGCGGCGATTTTCGCGGCCGCGCCGGCGGTGCGCCCCTGTGCCTTCCAGCCGCCGAGCGCCGTTGAGGTCTGCGGCGTCAGGCCGACGTGGCCCATGACGGGGATGCCCGCGCCGATGATCGCGCGCGCCCTGCGCACGGAAGCCTCGCCGCCGCCCTCGAGCTTGACGACGTCGCAGCCGGCCTCCTTGACCATCCGCATCGAGGTCGTGATCGCCTGCTCGTCGGAGACCTCATAGGAGCCGAACGGGAGGTCGCCGATCAGCAGCGGAGTGTGCAGGCCGCGGCGAACGGCGCGGGCCAGCACCAGCATGTCCTCGAGGACGACCGGTGTTGTGGCGTTGTAGCCGAGGACGGTCGTCGCCGCGGAGTCGCCCACCAGCACCAGGTCCACGCCGGCCGCCTCGGCCGCGCGCGCACTCGGATAGTCATATGCGGTGACCATCACGATCGGGTCCTGCAGGCGCTTCTTCTCCATCAGCAGCGGGAGCGTCATCGGCAGGCGCCCGGGATCGGACGGCGCTTGAACCTGAGGCTGGCTGGACATGTGGGCTTCCTCTCTGGCGGCGGGTTGACGCTCGCTCTCCGCTAGGAGAGCAGGGTCGCCACCTGCTCGTCGATGGTGATGATTCGGTTTGAAGCGGCCTCTACGTGGACCACCCGGGGCCGGTAGCTCTCCAGCTCCCGCTCTTGATACTGCGCGTAGGAGATCACGATGATCGTGTCTCCCCGGTGCACGAGCCGCGCCGCGGCCCCGTTGATCTGCATCACGCCCGATCCCCGCTCGCCGGCGATCGTGTACGTCTCAAAGCGGGCGCCGTTGTCGACATCCACGACGTGGACCTGCTCGTGCTCGCGGATGTCGGCCGCGTCGAGCAGATCGCTGTCGATCGTGATCGAGCCCGACGTAGTGAAGGTCGCAGCCCGTCACGCACGCGCGGTGGATCTTGGACTTCAGCATCACGCGCTGCATGCCAGCTCCTGGGATCGCGCGGGCCCCGGCGGGCGGCCGGCGTCAAGCGTCACGTTGTCGATCAGGCGAACCTCGCCGACGCGGGCGGCGATCACCAGCAGCGCCGGGCCGTTCAGGGCGCCCACCGGCTCGAGCGTCTCGGGGTCCACCAGCTCGAGGTACTCAAGCTCGACGTCACCGGCGTCGACCTCGGCGCAGGCGGCGGCCAGCAGGCCCTCGGCCGAGCGCTCGCCCTCTCCGGCGCGCTCGCGCGGCCGCGTTCAGCGCTGCGGGCAGCACAAGCGCTCGCCGGCGCTCGCCGGCGCCGAGCCGGGCGTTGCGGCTGCTCATCGCCAGTCCGTCGTGCTCGCGCACCGTCGGCAGAGCGCGGATCGCGACGGGCAGGTTCAGGTCCCTCGCCAGGCGGCGGATGATCAGCACCTGCTGAGCGTCCTTCTGGCCGAAGTAGGCGAAGTCCGGCAGCGCCATGCACAGCAGCTTGGTGACGATGGTGCACACGCCACGGAAGTGCGATGCGCCGCGCGAGGCTGCCCTCGAGGCGCTCGCTCAGGCCGAGGACCTCGACGGCCGTGCAGAAGCCCGGCGGGTAGACCTCCTCGGCTGCCGGCGCGAACAGGATGTCGGCTCCCGCCCGCTGGGCGAGAGCGCGGTCGCGCTCCTCATCGCGGGGGTAGCGCTCGAGGTCCGAGCTCTCGTTGAACTGCGAGGGGTTCACGAACAGGGACACGATCACCACGTCGCACTCCTCGCGGGCGGCCGGCGATCAGCGACAGATGGCCGTCGTGGAGGGCGCCCATCGTCGGCACGAGCCCGACCCTCGAGCCGGCGGCGCGCGCCGGGACGAGTGCCTCGCGCAGGTCCGCGACTGTGCGCACGAGCCTCATGCGCGGAGCGGGAAGGGTTGATGGGGGATCATCGGTTCGGTCCAGTTCCTTGCGGATACCGGCGCGACATGGGCGAAATGGGAGAGGGTCTTCCAGGGTCCATCCCGGGATTACCCGGTGACGGCCTGCCCCGATGATACAACCGCCGAGCCCGGTACGGAAGGGCACAGCGACGGCCGGCTCGCAGGCTCACCAGGCGTCGACCTGCGGGCGCTTCTTGCCGTCGCGCTCCCACCACGCACCCGTCCCGGCGTCCAGGAGCGTCGCGATCCAGCGTCGCGAGTCCGCCGGGTCGATCACGTCGTCGATCTCGCCGTACGCGGCCATGTTCATGCCCTGGCCGCGCTCGTAGGCCGCCGCAACCGTCTGCTCGTAGATGCGCTCGCGCTCCTTCGGGTCCTCGATCGCATCCAGCTCGCGGCGCATCCCGAGCCGCACCGCGCCCTCCAGTCCCATTGCCCCGAACTCCGAGGTGGGCCAGGCGACCGTGAACAGCGGCGCCTTGAAGCCTCCGCCGGCCATCGCCTGGGCACCGAGGCCGTAGCCCTTGCGCAGCACGATCGTGCCCGTCGGCACCGTCACGTTCGCGCCGGTCAGAAACAGCCGCGCGAAGTGCCTCACCGTTGCGGTGCGCTCGGCGTCGGGCCCGACCATGAAGCCCGGGGTGTCGCACAGGAACAGGACGGGAAGCTCGAACGCGTCGCACATCTGCAGGAAGCGCGCCCCCTTGTCCGCTGCGTCAGCGTCGATCGCCCCGCCCAGGTGCATCGGGTCGTTTGCGATCACGCCGAGCGGGCGGCCGTCCACGCGCGCGAGCGCCGTCAGCATGCCCGCGCCGAAGCCGTCGCGCAGCTCGAGCACCGAGCCCTCGTCGAACAGGCTGCGCACGACGGTGCGCACCTGGTAGACGCGCTTTCGCTGCTGGGGGATCAGGTCGCGCAGCAGCTCCTGGTCCGGGACCGGTCCCGGCTCCACCGGTCCCCGGAAGTAGGAGAGGTAGCGCCTGGCAGCTGCGACGGCGGCCCGCTCGTCGGCGACGCGAAGATCGACCACGCCGTTGGCGTGCTGGACGTCGATCGGCCCGACATCTCCCGGGAGGTGGATGCCGAGGCCGCCTCCCTCGATCATCGCGGGCCCGCCCATGCCGATGCTCGAGTCCTCCGTGGCGATCACCACGTCGCAGCAGCCGAGCAGCGCGGCGTTGCCGGCGAAGCAGTAGCCGGAGGCGATCCCGATCAGCGGGACGCGGCCGCTGAGGCGCGCGAACAGCTCGAATGCTCGGCAGTCAAGACCCGCGACGATCGGCATGTCGACGTCGCCGGGCCGCCCGCCGCCACCCTCGGCGAACAGGACCACGGGCAGGCCGCGGCGCTCGGCGATCTCGAACAGCCGATCCTTCTTGAGGTGGTTGCGCATGCCCTGGGTTCCCGCGAGGACCATGTAGTCGTAGGACATCGCGACGACGGGCCGCCCGTCCACCTCGCCGATACCGCCGACGAGGCCGTCGGCCGGCGTGCGCGCGATCAGCTCCTCGCGCGAGCGGCGCTGCTCCTGCGCGGCGAACAGAAGCGGCCCGTACTCGACGAAGCTGCCGTCGTCGAGCAGGTCGGCGAGGTTCTCGCGGGCCGTGCGTTTGCCCGTCGAATGACGGCGCTCGACGGCCTCATGCCGGGCGGCGTCCAGCCCGATGGCGTGGCGCGCGAGGACTGCTTGCAGGTCCTCGCGCGGCCCCGAGGCGGCCTGCTCGCCGTCATCCGGGCGCTCCTGAGCTGTGCCTTGGCCGACGCGGATCTGCATCAGCGGCTGGCCCTCGACGACGGAGTCGCCAGCCCGCACCTGGACCGCCCCGACGATGCCCTCGGCCTCGGCGAGGACCTCGTGCTCCATCTTCATCGCCTCGAGCACGATGAGGACATCGCCCTCGGCGACATGCTGATCGCCGCCGCGTGCGATCTGCACGACGACGCCGGCGAACGGAGCGATCACCAGGTGCTCGGAGGCGCTCATGGCAAGATCATCGCTGAACGCGCCGGCGGCGGGCTGCCCGCGCGAGATCCGCCCGCGGGCGGCGAGGAACTACCATCCCGGCGGTGTCTGCGGCGGCGAGCGGGAAAGTGGCCTCCGAGCGCCGCGAGGCGCTGAAGGAGGTTCTCGCGCGCGCACGGGTCTGCGAGCGCTGCCCCGAGCTTGCGTCGACCCGCAAAACCGTCGTGTTCGGCGCGGGCAACGCGGACGCTGAGCTGATGTTCATAGGCGAGGCCCCGGGCGCCAGCGAGGATGAGCAGGGCCTGCCGTTCGTCGGCAGGGCCGGGAAACTCCTCGAGACGCTGCTCGTGGAGATCGGACTGAGCCGCCCGGATGTGTTCATCGCGAACGTGCTGAAGTGCCGGCCCCCCGGCAATCGCGACCCGCAGCCCGTCGAGATCGAGAACTGCCGGGAGTACCTGCTCGAGCCAGGTGGAGCTGATCGAGCCGGCGGTGATCTGCACGCTCGGGAACTTCTCCACCAAGCTGCTGCGCGGGGACCCGACCGGGATCACCAAGCTCCACGGCCAGCCCGAGGTCGTCACGCTCGGAGCCCGCGCCGGTGAGGCTCTACCCGATCTACCATCCCGCCGCCGCGCTCTACACGCCGCGGATGCTCGAGACGCTCCGCGAGGATTTCGCGCGGCTGCCCGACCTGCTGGCGCTCGGCGCTCCCGGGCAGCCACCGGCCGCGCTGGAGCCCGAGCCTGTGCCCGAGCCCGCCCCGCGGCCGACACGGCGTCGAGGACGGCGCGGCGACCCCGGGCCGGCCGACCAGCTCGGCCTGTTCTGAGCGCGTCCACCGCGCCGCTGGACACACCGCTCTGACGTTTCGCCTGCAAAACAAGGGTTTTCGAATGAGGCGTCGAACGTTGTGTCCAGGGCCCTAAAGCGTTGCGCGGATGCTGCCGATGAAGGTCCTGTCTCCATCCCTCCAGGAGTAAAAGACCGGCCCGCGTCCCATTCTCCCGCGGGCCGGTCGCTTTTAACGCGCGAATCTCCTCTGGCAGGCTCTAGGCTCTGCGGGTGGCGGTGCGCAGCCTGGAAACGACCGGTCCGGCGGAGACCGAATCGCTCGGTGCCGAACTCGCGGGAGACCTGCGGGGCGGCGACGTCGTGCTCGTGCGCGGCGAGCTCGGCGCGGGAAAGACGACCCTCGTGCGGGGTGCGGCCCGCGCATTCGGAGTCACCGATCCCGTGACGAGCCCGACGTTCAGCATCGGCCACCGCTACCGCGGAGAGGGCGTAGTGGTCACGCACCTGGACCTGTACCGGCTCACGGACCTATCGGGTGAGGAGCCGGAGCTGCTCGCGGACTACCTGGGCCGGGCAGGATCGCCTTCGTCGAGTGGCCGCCGGAGCGCGAGAGCGAGCTCGCCGGCGCATGCCTGGCCGTCACCCTCGGCCACGCCGGAGGCGATCGCAGGAGCGCCGATATCGAGGTGCTCACCGGCGAGCGGGCGGCGCGATGATCATCCTCGCGATGGACACCGCGACCTCCGCGACATCCGTCGCGCTGTCGCTGCCCGGCGGCTCGGTTCTGAGCGAGCGCGACGACCCCGCCCCTGGCGCGCACCCCGGGCACGCCACGCGGCTCCTGCCGATGGCCGCCGCGCTGCTCGTGCAGTCCGGCCTGCGCTGGGCGGACGTTGAGCGAATCGCGGTCGGCCTCGGGCCCGGGCACCTTCACCGGGCTGCGCGTCGGCGTCGCGACCGCGCGCGGGCTCGCGCAGTCCCTCGGGGTGCCGCTCGCCGGCTTCTCGAGCCTCTCCGCGCTCGCGCACGCAGCCCAGCGAGGCGCAGGAGCCCGCCGGGCGCGTGCTGAGCGTGATCGACGCACGCCGCGGCGAGGTGTTCGCCGCCGTGTATGAGATGCTCGCCGGCCGGCGATCTGGTCGAGCTCGCACCCGCGCGGGCGGTCGAGCCCGCGCGGCTCGACGAGGTGCTCATCGACGCCGGACCGGAGCAGGGAGCGCGGCGGGTGCTCGCGATCGGAGACGGCGCCGTGCGATACCGCGAGGCGATCGGCGAGGTGCTCGCGCACGTGCCGCCGGACGAGAGCCCGCTGCATCTGGTGGACGCCGCCGCGGGCTGCGAGCTCGCCGCACTGCGGCGACCCGGCGAGAGCTCGCGGACGTGCTGCCCGACTACCGACGCCGGCCCGACGCGGAGATCGCGCTGAGCGCCAGCGGAGGCCCGGGCCGATGAGCAGCCGCACCGACGAGGAGCTCGGCGCGCCCGCCGTGCAGGTGCGCCGGCTCGCCTACCCGGACCTGCCGCAGGTGATCGCGATCGAGCGGCGCGTGTTCCCGACCCCATGGTCGCTGGCGATGTTCGTGCTGGAGCTGTCCAAGCCGAGCGGGATCTGCCTCGCCGCCGTCATCGACGACCGCCTCGTCGGGTACCTGATCTGCTCGCGCTATGACACCGTCTGGCACATCATGAACGTGGCCGTCGACAGCGATGAGCAGCAGCGCGGGCTCGCCTCGGCGCTGCTCGCCGAGCTGTATGAGCGAACGGGGGATCCCGGCGCGAGGTTCACTCTCGAGGTGCGCCGCTCAAACGCGGTCGCGATCCACCTCTATGAGCGCGAAGGGTTCCGCGCGGCGGGGCTTCGCAGGCGCTACTACCAGGACAACGGGGAGGATGCGCTCGTCATGTGGCGCACCCCGGCGACCCTCGCGGGATCGCTCGACGACGTGCCGAACGCGGTGCCGCCGCCGTGAGGATCCTCGCCGTTGAGAGCAGCTGCGATGACACCTGCGCTGCCGTGATCGACGGGAGCGGGAGCATCCTCTCGAACGTGATCTCCTCCCAGCACGCCCACGAGCGCTTCGGCGGAGTGGTCCCGGAGATCGCCTCGCGACACCACCTCGAGATCGTCAACCTGATCATCGATCGTGCGCTCGAGGACGCGGGAACTCCGCTCGACGATGTCGGCCTGATCGCGGCCACCCAGGGGCCCGGCCTCGTCGGTGCGCTGCTGGTCGGCCTGTCCAGCGCCAAGGGCCTGGCGGCGGCCCGGGAGCTTCCGTTCGCGCCCGTCGATCACCTGCAGGGCCACGTGGCCGCGAACTTCCTGCGCGAGGGGCCCGCCGGCGACGCGTTCGAGCCGCCGTTCCTGTGCCTCATCGCGAGCGGTGGCCACACGCTCCTGGCGCACGTCACCGACCACGACGGGTTCGAGGTCCTCGGCCGCACGCTGGACGACGCGGCCGGCGAGGCGTTCGACAAGGGCGCGCGGATGCTCGGGCTCGGCTATCCCGGAGGAGCCGCGCTCGAACGCCTGGCGAGCGCAGGCGACCCGCACGCTTACTCGTTCCCCGGTTCGGCCTCCGAGCGTGCCCGCAACGGCCGCGGAGCGCGTCGCAAGGCATTCGCGGACGGCCTGGATTTCTCGTTCGCGGGCGTCAAGACCGCACTGCTGTACGCGCTTCGCGAGCTGAGCGATAGCGAGCTCGGCGAGCGTTCGGCCGACCTCGCAGCCTCCTACCAGGCCGCGATCGTCGACGCCCTCATCGCGCGCACCGAGCGCGCGCTCGAGCGGACCGGGCTGAGCCGCGTGGCGATCGGGGGAGGCGTCGCCGCCAACGGCGAGCTACGGCGCAGGGTCGCGGCACTAGGCGCGGAGGTCCGGATCCCCGACCGTGCGCTGTGCACCGACAACGCCGCGATGATCGCGAGCGCCGCCCGCTACGCGCCGCGCCTGTCCTATCCGGAGTATCTGGGCGTGGACGCCTACGCGACGGGGGAAACGGCGCGGTGAGCACCGTGACGGTCTACTCGAAGGCGGAATGCCACCTGTGCGAGGACGCGATAGCCGGGCTGAGGCGGCTGCAGGACGAGTACACCTTCGAGATCGACGAGCTCGACATAACATCGGACGAGTCCCTGCACCGGGCGTATTTCGACCGGATTCCGGTGATCGCCGTCGACGGCGAGGAGCTATGCGAATACTTCCTGCAGGAGGCGCTCGTGCGCGAGCGTCTAGAGTCACGCCGATGAGCCAGGTCCAACCAACCGGTGGCGCGGTGCAGGCCGACGGGGACACCCCCGGCCCTGTCGGCGAGCGCCTGTCGCTCGGCGTCGCGGCGCGGCTCTCCAGATACCTGCAGGTGCTCACCCAGGCGAAGAAGATGGGCAAGGAGACGATCTCCTCACAGGAGCTCTCCGACTACACGCACGTCAACTCCACGCAGATCCGCCGGGACCTCTCGGGCTTCGGGAAGTTCGGCAAGCGCGGTGTCGGCTACAACGTCGAGGCGCTCGTGTCCCAGATCCGCAAGATCCTGCGGACGGCCGGCCAGCACAACATCGCTTTGATCGGCGCCGGGCACCTCGGCAAGGCGATCGCCTCGTCGGAAATCTTCGCCGACCATGGATTCAGGGTCGTGACTATCTTCGACAACGACCCGGCGAAGGTAGGAACCAGCGTCGGCACCCAGGTCGTCCGGCATATCGACGACCTGCGCCAGCTCGTCGAGGACGAGGACATCGTCGTCGGAGTGCTCGCTGTGCCCGGGCAGGCCGCGCAGGGCCTCGCCGACGAGCTCGTGCGCGCCGGCGTGAAGATCATCTTCAACTACTCGGAGTCGCTGCTCGACGTGCCGCCGGAGGTGACGGTCCATACCTCCAGCCCCGCGGTCGATCTGCTCTACGCGCTGTACTTCTACCTGACCTGAGCGCCGGGGCCCGCGGCCCCGGCAGCACCGACGAGAGACACTCCGCACCCCGCCACCGAGAATGAGCCTGGACCTAGATCAAGCCGTCGCGACCTTCGCCGAGGCCACCGACTTCACGGTCGGCGTGGAGGAGGAGTTCGCGATCCTGGATCCCGCGACGCTGGACCTCACGCCCCGGTTTGAGTCGATGCGGGCGGACGCCGAAGCGGACCCCGAGCTGTTCGAGGCCATCGCCGGCGAGCTGATCAGCTCCGAGATCGAGATCATCTCCGGAGCCGGCCGGGACCTGCAGGACGCGCTCACCCGCCAGCACGAGCGCTGCAGGAGGCTGTTCGCGCTCGCGCGCGCCAGCGGCGTCGAGCTCGGCGCGACGGGCACCCATCCGTGGGCTGACTACCGCGAGCAGCCGATCATCGACACCGAGCACTACCGCCGAGTCGCCGAGGACCTCCGCTACGTGGCCTGGCGCAACAACACGTTCAGCCTGCACGTGCACATGGGAATCCGTGACATCGACAGGGCGATCCTGATCTGTGACCGGCTGCGGCCCGTCCTGCCGCAGCTGCTGGCGATCTCCGCGAACTCCCCGTTCCTGGACGGCCGAGACAGCGGCCTGCACTCCGCCCGCACCCAGAGCTTCACCAAGAGCTTCCCGCGCTGCGGCGTACCGGACGCGTTCGGCGGCTGGCCCGCGTACCGCGAGTACATCGAGTTCCTGATGCGAGTGAACTCGATCGTCGAGTTCACGCAGGTGTGGTGGTCGGTCCGCCCGCACTTCAGCTTCGGCACCGTCGAGGTGCGCGTCTGCGACGCGCAGGCGACCGCGCAGGAGTCGGACGCCCTCGCTGGGCTGATGGTGGCCTGCATCGCCCAGGCCGCCAGGGACATCGACGAGGGCGTGCCGTTCGAGGATCCCGCGCCGCGCCTGATCGAGGAGAACATGTGGCGGGCGATCCGCTTCGGACTCGACGGGCGGCTCGTGGATCTCGAGCGCGAGCGCGAGTACCCGGCACGCGAGGCTATCGAGCGTCTCTGCGCGTGGACGGCCCCGATGCGCGCCGAGCTCGCGATCGACCCCGTCTTCCCCGATCTGAACGGCGCGCAGCGCCAGCGCAGGATGATTGACGCGGGCGCCTCGCGCGAGGAGGTCTACTCTGCAGTTGTGAGCGAGACGCGAGAGAGCTACTCGGCGCCGGTGAGCGCATGAGCACTCCGGAGGGACAGCGTCCTGAGCAGGGCGCCCAGGGATCCGCCGGAGAGCCGACCGAAGAGGAGCTGCGAGCCGCATATGAGGCGGAGCTCAGCCGCATCACGGTCACCGACATGATCGCCCAGGCGCTGGTTTCGCTCCTGAACATCGGCGCCTACCGGCTCGCGCCGTCAGCGCCGGGCGAGACGCCCGAGAGCGCACCGGCGCAGCGAGACCTCGGCCAGGCCCGTGACGCGATCGACGCTGCGATGGGTCTTCTGGTGATCCTCGAGCGCAGCCTCCCGCAGGATGTGGCGCCGCTTCGCGATGCGCTCTCCCAGCTTCAGATGGCCTACGCCCGCGAGGCGCACGGTAGCCCGCCGCCGGCCGCGGCAGCACCCGCGCCTGCCGCCGGCGGGCAGGCCCCGCAGGCCACGCCGGGCGCCGCGCAGGCCGATGATGAGGAGGGCCCAGGGCCCGCCGAGTCCAGCGGCCGGCTCTGGGTTCCCGGGCGCTGAGCCGCCTCGTGGCCGCCTTTCGCTGGCTGGCACGATAGACTCCGCCCGCGTTTGCACCCGGATCACGCTCGTGCTGAGCGATCCGGCCGTCGAACGTGCGCGCGATACATCCTCGCGCGGCACGCAAATCACACCGCGGAGGATTTCTCTTGAGCAGCTTTCTGACGAACCATGGGGTCGTCGTCGCCCTTGTTTGCGCGGCGTGCGCCGTTGTGTACGGCCTCGTGACCGCGCGATCCCTGCTCGCGCTTTCGCCGGGTAACGACCGCATGCAGGCAATCTCCCTGGCCGTCCAGCAGGGCGCGCGCGCCTACCTGAACCGGCAGTACACGACGATCGCCGCTGTCGGTGTCGTCGTCTTCATCGCGCTGATCTTCATCCAGAACATCGCGGTCGCGGTCGGATTCCTGATCGGCGCGCTCCTCTCCGGCTCCGCGGGCTACATCGGCATGAACGTCTCGGTGCGGGCGAACGCCCGCGTCGCCGAGGCCGCGCGCGGCGGCGTCTCGCCGGCGCTTCAGGTCGCGTTCCGCGGCGGTGCGATCACCGGCATGCTCGTCGTCGGCCTCGCCCTGGCCGGCGTCGCCGGCTACTACGGCGCCCTCACGAGCTTCTTCAACGAAACCCCGAAAGCCGCCGTTGACGCGCTCATCGGGCTCGGCTTCGGAGGCTCGTTGATCTCGGTCTTCGCGAGGCTTGGAGGCGGAATCTTCACCAAGGCGGCCGACGTCGGCGCCGACCTGGTCGGGAAGGTCGAGGCCGGCATCCCCGAGGATGACCCTCGCAACCCCGCCACGATCGCCGACAACGTCGGCGACAACGTCGGCGACTGCGCCGGCATGGCGGCCGACCTGTTCGAGACCTACGCCGTGACAGCGGTCGCGGTCATGCTCCTCGGAGTCCTGACGTTCAACGAGTCCACGCGCGTGATCATCTACCCGCTCGTGCTCGGAGGCGTCGCGATCCTCGCCTCGATCGCCGGCACCTTCGCCGTCCGCTCCAAGAGCGGAAACGTCGAGCGCGCCCTCTACCAGGGCCTGGCGGTCTCCGGCCTGCTCGCGGCGGCGGCGTTCGCCCCCGTCACCTACTGGCTGATGCACGGACTCAGCTTCTCCCACGTCGGCAGCGTCGTGAACACCCCGGTGTGGTGGAAGCTGTACCTCTGCTCGCTGATCGGAATCGTCGTCACGGCGTTCCTGTTCGTGATCACCGACTACTACACCTCGACGAGGTTCTCGCCGGTCAAGAAGACCGCGAAAGCGTCGATCACCGGCCACGCCACGAACATCATCCAGGGCTTCGGCTCCGGCCTTCAGGCGACCGCGCTGCCCGCGATCGTCATCGTGCTCGGCATCCTCGGCGCCTGGAAGCTCGCCGGCGGTGGCGTGACGGGCATCTACGGGATCGGTGTCGCGGTCGTCGGACTGCTGTCGCTGACCGGCCTGATCGTCGCGCTCGACGCCTTCGGCCCGATCACCGACAACGCGGGCGGGATCGCCGAGATGGCCGACCTCGAGGAGGACGTTCGCAACGTGACGGACCGCCTCGACGCCGTCGGCAACACGACCAAGGCCGTGACCAAGGGTTACGCGATCGGCTCCGCCGTGCTCGCCGCGGTCGTGCTGTTCGCCGGCTTCCAGAAAGAACTCGAAACGAAGCTGTCGGCCGGGATCTCCTTCGGAATCAACGAACCGCCCGTCCTGATCGGGCTGCTCGTCGGTGGCCTGATGGTCTGCCTGTTCGCCTCGCTCTCGATCGAGGCCGTCGGTCGCGCCGGCGGCGCGGTCGTCGAGGAGGTCCGCCGCCAGTTCCGCGAGCACCCGGGGATCATGGACGGCACCGAAGACCCCGACTACGCGGCGTGCGTTGACATCGTCACGAAGACCGCTCAGCGCGAGATGATCCTGCCGTCGCTGCTGCCGATCGGCCTCACCGTGATCGTCGGCCTGATCGACACGCAGGCGCTCGGCGGGCTGCTGATCGGAGTGATCGTCGTCGGCTTCTTCTTCGCGGTCATGATGACCGCCGGTGGTGGCGCATGGGACAACGCGAAGAAGCTCATCGAGGACGGCGCCTTCGGAGGCAAGGGCTCTGACGCCCACGCCGCCTCGGTGACCGGCGACACGGTCGGCGATCCGTTCAAGGACACCGCCGGGCCCGCGATCAACCCGATGATCAAGGTCGCGAACATCGTCGCGATCCTGATCATCCCGATCATCACCTGAGTCTCAAGCCGATGGCGGCGCACGTCCGTTGCGCAGCTGGGAAGGGGGGCTCCGTTGGAGCCCCCCTGAGCCGTAAGCTCATTCGTAGATGAACGGCCGACAGGCTCACCGGATGGGCACGCTCGCGCTGTCGACGCTGATGGCGGTGATCGGGCTCGCCCTGATCGGGCAGGCCGTGGCAAAAGCAGGGGTGCTCTCCCCGCGCATGATCCTCGGCCTGCTGTTCGTCGCCGCAGGCGCGCTGCGGGTGTATCTGATCTTCCGCAGGGACAGGGAAGCGTGAGCGCCGAAAACGGTCCGCCCGTCGGCGAGCCCAGCGGGATCGAGCCCTCGCAACACGAGCACGGCGCGGGGTCCGAGCTGGCCGCGCGCTCGCGTGTCATAGCGCGTCGCAGCGTCGGCTCGCCGCTCCTGTTCACGATCATCTACTCGTCGATCGCGAGCGCGATCTACTTCTCGCTCGGTGTGATCGCCGGGCACGCGCTGGGGCTCACGCCGCTTGTGTTCCTGATCGCGGCGGGACTGTTCACGCTCACCGCGATGACATATGTCGAGGGCGCCTCCCTGCATCAGGATCGGGGCGGCTCGACGGTGTTCGCGCGCTACGCCTACAACGAGCTCGTCAGCTTCGTGGCGGGCTGGGCGATCCTGCTCGACTACACGATCCTGATCGCGGTCTGCTGCTACTCCGCGACCCAGTACCTGAGGGCCTTCTGGAGCCCGCTGGGGAACAGCGGCGAGGCACTCGGCCTGTCGCTCGCCTTCATCGCCATGGTCGTGCTCAGCAACATCCGCGGTTTCAGCGGGCGGCGCGCGCGCCGCATCGGCTTCCTGGTCGTCGGCGACCTCGCGCTTCAGGCGTTCATCGTGGTGCTCGGCCTCGCGTTGTTCTTCAACCCGAACGTCTGGCTGGACCCGATCAACATCGGCACCTCGCCGACGTGGGGAAACCTCGTGTTCGCGCTGACCATCGCCGTGATCGCCTTCACGAGCCTGGAGTCGGCGTCCGGGCTCGCGGGCGAGGTCCGGATCAGCAGGCGCGGCCTGAAGCGCATGGTCGCCAGCACGACCGCGACGGTCGGCTTCCTCTATGTCGGCATCGCGCTGGTCGCGGTGACCGCCCTGCCGGTCACCAACGGGAAGACCGAACTCTCCGGGCAATGGCTCGACGCGCCGATGCTCGGCGTCGTCTCCAAGGTCCACCCACACTGGCTCGAGCAGACGCTGACCTACCTCGTCGCGGGCCTGGCCACCGTGACCCTGCTCGCGGCCGCCAACTCCGCGATGCTCGGGCTGTCGCGTCTCGCCTACTCGCTGTCCACCAACCGCCAGATCCCGAGTGGACTCGGCAGGCTCCACCCGGAGCGCTCCACCCCCTACGTGCTGATCATCCTCGCCGGCCTGATCGCCGCAGCGCTGGTGGTCCCGGAGAACCTGGATTTCCTGGTTGGGATCTACGCGTTCGGGGCGACGATCGCGTTCACGATCGCGCACCTGTCGATATGTCGGCTGCGCTACACCGAGCCCGACCGCGACCGGCCATACCGAATCCCGTTCTCGGTCAAGTTCAAAGGCGGGCAGCTGCCGATCCCGGCCGTGTTCGGAGCTGTCATCTCCGCCGCAGGCTGGGTCGCCGTGATGGTCGTCCACGAACCGGCGAGATACGTCGGTGTCGGCTGGATGATCGCGGGCCTGATCCTCTACGTCGTCTACCGCCGCGCCGACGAAACCTCGCTCTACAAGCGGGTCACGGTGTCACCGAAGGTGCTGCGCTCGGAGCCCGTGCGCGAACGAGACTACGGATCGGTGCTGGTGCCCCTGTTCGGCACCGAACTCGACGACGACATCGTGCAGACCGCGGCGCTGCTCGTCGCCGGTGAGCGCAGCGACGAGGCGGAGATCGACGAGGCCACGATCGAGGCGCTGTGGGTGTTCGTGATCCCTATGTCGCTGCCGCTGGACGCGAGCCTCCCCGAAGCCCAGATCAAACACGCCCGCCAGGTCCTCGCGCGGGCCAAGGCGGTGGGGGAGGAGTACACGGGGGTGCAGGTCGCCACCGCGACCGTGAGAACCCGTCGCGCGGGCTTTGCGATCGTCGATGAGGCTCGCCGCAGGGGCGTGGAGGCGATCGTGCTCGGCGCCGAGGAACCATCCACGATCCGCGGCGGAGCGCGCCTGGGGGGGCGCGGAGGCCCGCTGGACTCCTATGTCGGGGACGTCACAAAGTACGTGATCAAGAAGGCCGGCTGCCGGGTGATCGTCACGGCCCCGGCCGCGCGTGACTCGGCGGTGGAGATGGCGCGACGGCCAAATCGGCCGGGCGCCCCGATCGTCTAATCTGGCCGCTATGCGAAACAGCGAGGGACAATGTTCGTACTGATCGTCGGCGCGGGCCGCGTGGGCTCCGCCGTCGCCAAGTCCGCGCTTGCAGCCGGCCACGAAGTTTCCGTGCTCGATGCCGACCCGCTGTCGCATGAGCGACTGGACGCCGGCCAGAGCAAGACATGGGAGGACGCGGACGGCCAGTTCACGGTCGGCACCGCGCTCGAGACCGACGCGCTCATCCAGGCCGGGATCGAGCGCGCGGATGTGTTCATCGCATCCACGGCCGGCGACAACACGAATCTCGTGATCGCTCAGATAGCCCAGCGGCGCTTCGGCGTCGAGAAGGCGATCGTGCGGGTAATGGATCCCGCCCGTGCGGACTGGTATCGCAAGCAGGGCCTGCACACGATCTCGCCGACCAAGCACGCGATCGAGATGTTCGAGAACGCTCTCGCCCCGGAGGCCGAGTAGCCATGTACGCCGTCATAGCCGGAGCTGGAAAGGTCGGGCGCAACCTCGCGCGGGAGCTGATCGGCAAGGATCATGAGGTGACGCTCGTGGAGTCCAACCGTTCCCGCTACCTCGCGCTCGAGGACGAGCTCGAGCACGCGATCCAATACGGGGACGCGACCGAGCTGTGGGTGCTCGAGCGCGCCGGGATCCAGCGCGCGGACCTCGCGATCGCCGTCACCGGCGACGACGAGGACAACATGCTCTTCTGCCAGGTCGCGAAGGAGAAGTACCTGTGCGACCGCGTGATCGCCCGCGTAAACAACCCGCGCAACCACAACCACTTCAGGCTGCTCGGCATCCAGCCGGCCGTCTCGGCGACGGACCTGATCCTGCGGCTGATCGAGCACGAGGTGCCGCGCTACGGCTTCGTGCACCTGCTGGAGCTCGAAGAGGAGCGCCTGGAGATCATCGAGCTCGAGGTCACGCCCGACGCGTCCGTGGTCGGCAGCCGGGTGTCGGACATCCCGCTCCCCGAGGGCAGCCTGGTGATCTCCGTGCTTCGCGCCGGCGCAGGCTTCGTGCCGCGGCCGGACACCTTGATCGAAGCGGGCGACGAGGTGCTGATCGTGCTCGACACGGCGCTCGAGGAAGACATAACGGCGCTGTTCGCGCCGAACATACGCCCCGCGACCGCCTGACCGGGGCGGGGCGGAGCCCCGAGCGCAGGCGTTGACTATCCTTGCTGGGCCGATCCGGGATGGTGTAATTGGCAACACGCGACACTCTGGATGTCGAATTTGGGGTTCGAGTCCCTGTCCCGGAGTAGCGAAAAGCCCCGCAACCGCGGGGCTTTTCGCGTTCTATCGGCGACTGAGTGTCAGCGTGGGTGTCGGTGGCGGCAGAATCCGAGCGCTTGCGGCGCGATATGGGGCGCTGCTCGTCTGCCGAGCCTGCGGCGATCCTCGCGCCGAGCTTGACGATTGCGAGGCTCGCTTGGATGACGTGTCCCAACCTACTTCGATCGGCTGCCTCGGCCGTGCCGCTCGGCGAGCGGGAGTCCGATCGCATCGGCGAACGCGCGAAAGATCGTTGCGCAGGTGGAGAAGGTCAGTCGTCGGCGGGCTCCGGGATACTCGGGTGCGATGTCGGAGAGCCTTGACCTCGTGCGCTCGATCTACGCGGAATGGGAACGCGGCGAGTTCAGCGCGAGGCCGCAGTGGGCTGATCCGGGCATCGAGTTCGTGGTCCCCGACGGCCCCGAGCCGAGCACGCAAACGGGCATGGACGCCTCTCCCGGCGTGGAAGCCTTCGTCAAGCTGTGGGAGGACCTTCGCTTTGATGCCGACGAATACCGCGAGCTTGGTGACGGGTCCGTGCTCGTGCTCAGCCGCATGACGGGCCGTGGGAAGGTCAGTGGGGTGGAGGTCGATCAGCGCCGGGCGAGCCAGTTCCACGTCCGCGACGGCAAGGTGATCCGGTTGGCGCTCTATTGGGATCGCGACCGCGCCCTCGCCGACCTCGGCCTCGTGGAGTAGACGATGGCCCTCGGGCATCGTCGTGCCAGCTCCAATCGCGGGGGACGTCGAAGGCGTCAGCAAAGTTGAGGCCGCGCTTCGAGCGCGATCCGTCCGGCTTCGAGGCAAGACTTGCTCGCGTGGTTCTCCTATGGCTCCTGATCTGGTTCATCGCGGGCAAGGAAGCGCTTCTACTTGACCCCGTGAACGCCTGGACGTGGACGCTGATCCTGGCCGTCGGACTCGACCTGGGGCGGGTAGGGGTCATGCCCCAACGCGCGCGCTGATCCGGGCTTGACGCCGCGAGGCGAAGCGAAGATGCTCGCGTGCACGAGCAAGGAAAGGGAGGCGAGATGTACGCGATCTTTGTGGCGACCGGGATCAACGACTTCGGGCGAGCGCGAGAGAGTCTGAGAGATAACGTGATCCCGACGGTGAGCAAGTTACCGGGCTTCGTGAGCGGCGTGTGGCTCGCCCCGGCGAACGGTGAGAGCGGCGAAGGAAACTCGATCGTCGTGTTCGAGTCCGAGGACGCGGCGATCGCAATGGCGGAGCGGCTCAAGACCGACCCACCCGTCGGCGTGGAGATCCGGAGCGTCGAAGTGCGAGCGGTCGCCGGGTCTGCCTGAGAGCATCCGACGGGCGTGCCACCTTGAGGTAACCGCGCGACGACGCGGTGGAGTAGGCGGGCGTGCGGGGCATCGAGGGCCGTGCGCCCGCTCAAAGGAGAGCGCCTACTCGTCATCGTCCGCTTCGTGGGCCAATCCTGAGCGAGGTCGAGTTGGCCGGTGCGCCGGTCGTGGTTCAGGGTGCTGCGCACATGCATGGTCGACGTGACCGATGCAATTGCGACGGATGACCGGCGAGCGCCCCCGGACGGCCGGTGCGAGCTCTCCACCTCTGCGCGGAACTGCTTCGTCTGAGAGTGACCGATCGGAGAAGCGAATGCGCCCAATCTGTCCGGCGCGGAGCATCTGGGTTTGCACGGGGTTCGACGCGACACGGAGTTCCGCGCGAGCAACCCCTCCCACGTCATCGCGATGGCGAGGAATCATGGTGTCGATGTTCACGGCTTCACGCTTCCCACTACAGCCAGGCGAACTCACGCGATGATGGCGTTCTCCACCGGACAGGCGGGCTGAGGCCCCCGAGCGGCACCGTCCGGCCGAACGAGCTTGTTCCGCAGGCGGGGCGGTCGGGGAACGCAACCCTTGCTAGTAGGGAATGAGGCCCTACCCCCGACCGCCTTGCCTGTGACCGTAGCGAGGCGCAGGTGCAGGTTTGGCAAGCGCGGGGTGAGGTTGCTCTCACGTGTCGTGATCTGGCCGATCCCCGGCGGCGGCGCTGAGATCACCGCCGGGGATGACCAGACCTCTCTGGAGGGAAGCGTCCATGCTCAGAAGCGCCCCGCCATCCCTAACGCGGTAACCGACCCTAACCCGGGACCCGGCGCGCCGTCAAGATTGCGTTCCGCTGGACAGCTGCGCCGAGCCCGAGGCACACGCTCCCGCATGGGCGGCCACCAGCGTCCGGGCGCGCTCTGCTCGGCATCCGAGTACAGCAGTGGCCGCCTTCCTCGGCGGGCAGGAGATTCCGCGTTTGCCCTGCACTGGAGCGCGTGACGCTGACACGCGAACTCACCGGCGCTAAATTGGCGGTTCGGGCTACCCGGGCGGCGGCCGGAGCACGACGCGGGCGTCTGTCGCGGCGGGCATCGGGGTCTCGCGGCGGGTGGTTGCGTGGATGCGTATTCACTTTGAGGGCTGCGGCTTCTTGCGGGGCGGTGCGTTGACGGCGGGGCAACGGCTCGGTCAAGCGAGAGGAGCACTGTGATGTGGCGCGTCAAGGTCTTCGGTGCCGGGATTCGTGGCGGTGCTGGCATTGAGCATCGTTCCATCGTCGGGCGCATTCACCCACAGTCCGTGCAAGCCGGTGAGAGGCGTCTCCCGGTGCGTGTTCGGGATCCAGAGCACGCCGGGAGGCGAACCGCAGCCGCTCGCCGTGGGGCAGGCGATTCAGGCCGAATGGTGGGGGCGGGGCTCCTACTTCAATGCCGGGAGGTACTCGTTCCTGTGCCACGAAGTCATCTTCGGTGGCGGCAGCGTCGCGCAGTTCTCCGCGGGCGCGCCGGTGTTCGCGGTGCCGTCGGCCGCCTTCGTCGGCTACGCCGGTTCCCCATGCACCAGCGCGACCGGGACGGTGCAGGTGACCGCCGACGCGTCGCACTGGATGATCCATCTCGCCGTCAAAGAACCGACGCCCGGCCAGTTCGTGATCAGTGACGTGCTGAAAACGAGCACGAAAGAACCCGTCAGGTTCACGGCTGTCTATTCCGAGGTGGGAGTCCCGCCGATCACCTGCACGTGGATCGCGGGCAGCGCTAAGGGCACGTCCATATGGGCCGCAAACGAACAGATCATGGGGATGACCAAAGCCCAGGGTTTCAAGCTCGACACCACGGCGTCGAACTCGCCTCAGTGCACGATGTCAGGGAAGTTCGAAACGAACTGGCGGTTCTCAGCCGTATCCCCCGCGGGCGTCCCACAGCCCGTGGTGCTGGCGATCCACTGATCGCGAGCGGCGACGCTCAACGCCGCTCGCACCGAACGGGAACTACGGCGGCCCGGAGGCTGGAATAGTTGGGAAGCCCCCGGGTCGCCTCTGGAGGTGCTTCATGTGCCGATCTCCTTATCGGAGCGCACGGGCATTTACGTGAGCCGCGCGAGCGAACCACAGACCGAAGGGCGAGTCGGGCGCACATCGCTGCACGCGAACCAGCAGGAGGCCTTGCCGTCGGGCCGAGCGAGTGACCTACGCGGCCCGGATCGCCTCGCGGATCGCCTCGAGCGCTGAGGGCTCCGCGGGGAGCTCAGCCAGTGCGCCGGCGACCTCCGCCGCCTCGTCGATCGTGCCGGCCGGGCTCTCCGCGAGCCAGCGTGCCAGCCATCGTTTCGCCCACATGTCGTACTCCCGCGGGCTCTCCCTGGCAATCAGCGGCAGGAACCTGGATGCGGTTGCGAGGTCTATCGGCCTACCCCGCTCAAGGCGCAGTTCCTCCGCCAGCGACATCGCGAACCGCAGCTCGCCGCGCTCGAGTGCCGCGTCGAGCTCCACGGCCGGTTTCCAGGGGCGGGGTCCCATACGAACGTATGTTCGCATGGGTGTCAAGACCCGCGCAGTGAGGGGTGTCCGTCCTGCCGCCATCACCTGCTGATACGTGCTGGAACGCCGGCCGGTTGGGTTATGGCGTCACGGCTAGGCTAGTCGTCCGAGACGGGCGCGCCGTACCACTCGGCGCCGAGGCCGAACATGAAATCCAGTACGTCGTTGACGGTCGTGTTGCGGCGATCCTCTCGCCCGGCGAGCACGACCTTCGACGGCGTGGCGTCGATCAGCGGGATTCTCGCCACCCCTTTGTCGAAGTTGGTCACGATCGCGGCGACCGAGGCGGGCGCCGTGATGATCGCGCTCCGCACCGCCAGCGAGGCGAGGATCTCCTGGCCGTTTGCCGCGCGGTCGACCGTGATGCGCTCGGGCGGGCCGCCCCTGAGGTCATCAAGGCTCCAGAAGCCGGCCCATTCGCGGTCGACCGAATCATCGAAGCCGATGAATGTCTCATCGAGTATCTCGCGGACCGTCAGGTTCTCGCGGTCTGCGAGCGGGTGCTCGCGGGCCGCGAGAACAACCCGCGGCTCGCGGCCGATCGTGCGGGACCAGACCTCGGGATCCGGGGGCGGGACGTGGCAGACAGCGAGATCGACGTCGGCGAGCCACGTGTGCGTGGGAGCGTGAGGAAATGTCAGCTCCCGGTAGCGGATGTCGATCTTGGGGTAGGTGTTCGCCAGCGCCCGCAGGGGCCCGGGGCTGTGCAGGCCGGGAGGTGCCATCACGAACCCCCACTCGAGGATGTTGCTTTGCGCCGCGCGCGAGCGCTTCGGCTGTGCGCGTCGCGTCGATCTCCGCTTCGACCGCCCGCTTCGCCTTGCTGAGAAAGATCTCCCCGGACGGCGTGAGGGTGACGCCCCGCGCGTGCCGTTCGAGCAGCTGGAAGCCGAGTTCGGCCTCGAGCTTTGAGATGGCCTGGGACAGGGCGGGCTGGGCGATGTGGAGCTTCGCCGCCGCGCGTGTGATCTGCCCCGCTTCAGCGACGGTCACGAAATACAGCAGCTGAGTGCGGCTAGGCCGCATCGCGCGGCCCGCCGGGCGTTGGGCCGCCGGCAATGCAAAGCGGCGGCCTGTCGATCGTGGAGCCCTGGCGCACGTAGGCGAGTATCGCCGAGTCGGGATGCCTCGTGAACCCCTACGGCCGCGGAGGCAGAACCGCTAAGCGATCGTTTTTCGCCGAAGTGGGTAGGGGGATGACGTCACAGCGGATAACTCCGCCCGCCCGACCTCGCACCAGGCGGAGCGTCCTCGCGCCCGGTCTCCGGGCGCGGCAACCGAAGTGGCCCCCGGCGACGGCTGGGTGGGATCGAGGGGAGGTCTGCCGGGCGGGTGGTGTTGGGATCCGCCCGGCGGACCGTTGGGTGAGTTCAGTCCTCGAGCACTCGGATGCCGAGTGCGCTCGCCCACACGCCCGCCATCTCGACGATGTCGGGCCACGGCATCGATACGCCCTTCAGCGCCGTCACCCCCTCCAGCTCGGTCAGGTTCGCGCGGCGCATGTCACACCTTTCGAGCCTCGCGCCCCGGAGATCGGCCCGCGACATGTCGCAGTCCACCAGGCTCACATGTTTGAGGCTCGCGTCCAGCAGGTCCGTCTGGGCGAGCAGGCAGTCCTCGAAGCTGACGCGCTCGAGCGTGCACGATCGCAGGGACGCGAGATCCATCCTGCAGCCGCGGATCGTCACGTCCGTCAGGGAAGCGTGCGCGAAATCGACTCCGGTCAGCCGGCTGCCGCTGATCAGTGTCCGGCGCATCGCGGCCCGCGGGGCCCGAACGTTCGCGAGGTTGCAGCGCTCGATCACGACGTGCGCGAGTCTCATGTCCGGGAGGTGGGATCCGGACAGATCGACGTCCGTGAGCCTTGACGTGTCGAGCGTCAGGCCGCGGGCGTCCTGCCCGGCCAGGTCCGCGCTCGCTCAGGAGCACCTCGCTGAGGCGCTGGTCGTGAGCGAGCTCGACGGGCCGCGCCGGCTCGAGCGGGTCGCCGAGTTCCGGCCCGGCCGGCGGCTGCGTGGCATCGGTCATCGGTGACAGCCAACCACACGCGGGCCCGGAGCGTGGCCGGAGGTGAGGGGCGGCCCTGCCGCTAGCCTGGAGGTATGAGGAGCAGGGGGGCGGTGAGGTGACGGGAGCTCTCACGCGCGAATCGCTCGTGATCGCGGCGCGCGAACTGGTGGTGATCGCGCTCCTGGTCGCCTTCTTCGCCTGGACAGCCGTGCAGATCACCAAGCGGCGCTGAGCGGCGGCAGCGACGCGCCCATCGCGGACGATCAGGCAGTCTTCAAGAGGATCCGGCTCGCGCCTTGTGTCTCACTGGGCCCAGCCGCGCGTTCCCGCCTCGCTTGTTGCCGAACGCCGGGCGTGGCGAAGTACGGTCTGCCAGCACGGCTGGGTGGCCGATCAACCCGGTGATGCGACGCGCGAGCAACCGTATTGACGGATCGGACGAGGGCCCAACGCCGCCCGGGGCCTCCGGCGAGCTGCGCCGACGCTTGAGGCTCGCGGCGGCAGCGATCCTGATCGGCGGCATTCTGATCTCGCTGGCCAGCGCGGTGGTGTGGCGTTCGCGCGTGAGCGCCCGCGACACTCAGGCGTTCAACACGACGGCCTCCGACGTCGCTCAGAAGCTCGGCGTGCTGCTCAGACGCGATGCGGACTTCATCACCGCCGAGCGTGCGGTCCTGACGATGGAGCCGGGCATGAGCACGGCACGCTTTGAGCGGTGGTTCACCGAACTGCAGGGCTCGCAGCGGCTCGCGGGTGGGCTGGGGTCGATCTACGTGGCGCGGGTCCGCGCACCGGCACTGGCGGCGTTCAAGGCGAGGCGCGCCGCCGAACCCGCCTTTCGCGCACTGGTGGACGGTGCCGTCCTGCCTGTGAAGAGCGCGGGCGCGGGGCAGCAGTGTCTTCTCGCGGGCGGAGCGCTCCCCTCGCCCTTGAACGCGACGCTCGCCCAGATTCTGCAGGGTGATTGGTGTGCGCCGAGCTCGCTCATCGGAGGGTCCCAGGGACCCCTGCTGCGAGCTCAGACCGACACAGCACAGCTCTTCCTGGCGCCGGCCGCCGGGCAGGGCGTGAACACGATCCTCTTCGAGAGAAGCTTCTACACGTTGGGCGCGGAGCAGCTGGCCACGGTCGCGCAGCGACGAGCAGCGGTCGCCGGGTGGGTTGTGACGTCGTTCGACATCCCAAGCATCATGCGCCTTGCCTCCCAGGGCCACGGCGACCTCGGCGTCGCGCTGTATCAGACGAATCCGGGCGCCCGGCCCGTCCTCATAGGACATTCAGGCGCGGTGTCCACCGGCTCGCTCAGCCACACGACAGCGCTCAACGTCGACGGGAAGTGGGCCGTCACGGTGTCGGGTACACCGATCGCGAACGGGGTATCGGCGAACACGGCAGCGGCGCTCGTGCTGATCGTCGGCCTGGTCATCACGGTCCTCCTCTGGGCGCTGGTACTGGTGCTCACGCGATCACGCGAACGGGCTCTCGGAATGGTTCACGAGAAGACCGGCGAACTTCGCCACCAGGCGCTGCACGACTCGCTGACGGGCCTGCCCAACCGGGTGCTCGCGCTCGATCGTGCGCAGCAGATGCTCGCGCGGGCGCGCCGGCAGCGCATTCCCGTCGCCGCCCTGTACGTCGACATCGACGCGTTCAAGAACGTGAATGACAGCTTTGGCCACGCGGCCGGGGACGAGCTGCTCCAGATCGTCGCGTCGCGGCTGCTGACAGTGGTGAGAGAGGGCGACACGGCGGCCCGCCTCGGCGGAGACGAGTTCGTTGTGCTGCTCGACGGCTCGACGCTCGACGCCGGCGCGGAGCTGGTCGCGCAGCGCCTGCTCGAAGTCCTGCGGCAGCCATATGAGCTGAGCGGAACCGATGGCCGCAGGCTCTCTGTCACGGCCAGCATCGGGATCGCATCCGGTGCTCGCTCCGACGCCGATGAGCTGCTCCGCGACGCGGACCTCGCGCTCTATTCGGCGAAGGAGGCCGGGCGAGACCGATACGCGGTGTTCGCCTCGAGCATGCAGGAGACCTCGCGCGACCGGCTGACCCTGGAGATGGACCTGGGAGAGGCGCTGGACCGCGGGCAGCTGTTCGTCGTCTACCAGCCCACGTTTGACCTGCGCTCGCGGCAGGTTACGGGCGTTGAGGCTCTCGCTCGCTGGCAGCACCCGACCCGCGGCGTGCTCAACCCCGACGACTTCATACCTGTTGCGGAGTCGAGCGGGCTCATCATCCCGATCGGCCGCTGGGTGCTCAACGAGGCATGTCAGCAGGGCGCACGATGGCGGGCGCATGGCCATGCGATCGGGGTGGCGGTCAACGTCTCTGCGCGCCAGCTCGAGAGCGACGACATGATCGAGGATGTCCGACTGGCTCTCCAGCGGTCCGGGCTCGACGCGCAGGCACTGACACTCGAGGTCACCGAGACCGCGCTCATGCGCGACAAGAGCGCGACCGCCGAGCGTCTCAGGGCCCTGAAGGCCCTCGGCGCCCGTATAGCGATCGACGACTTCGGCACGGGCTACAGCTCACTCGCCTACCTGCGCCAGTTCCCTGCGGACGCACTGAAGATCGACCGGTCGTTCATAGACGGCATCGCCACGTCCAAGGGATCGGCGGCACTCATCCACACACTCGTCGAACTCGGCAGGACACTCGGGATCGAGACCCTCGCGGAGGGGATCGAAGACCCCGCGCAGCTCGAGACGCTGCAGCGCGAACACTGCGACCAGGGGCAGGGGTTCCTGTTCTCACGTCCGCTGGACGTCACCGCCGTCGAGGACTTCCTAGATTCCGTCGAGCCGCTGCCGGTGCGGCTGGGACCCGATCCGGACGTGCTCCCGGATGACGCGGACGTTCCGTGGCCGCTCGCGCCGACAGCGGGCCACCGCTCGGGGCCATGAGCAAGCCCCGCAACGATGCGGGGCAGCCCGGCTGTGCGGCCTTCTACTGCTGCCGGCGCGGGCGCCGGCGCCGATATCCATCGTGTCGACATGTTTGCGAGGCACTTCCGTTGCGCACCAGGACCGAACGTCTGCCGCGCCCCGCCAGAGCGGTGGAGCCGAGCCGATGACGGGGTCGGCCGAGCGGCCGCTGCGCGTGCTGGTGACCGGCGCGGGGGGACCGTCCGGCATCTCCGTGCTCCGGTCGATCGCGAGCGAGCGCGATCACGACCCTCGCCGCGGATATGGATCCCTATGCCGCGGGCCTGTACATGGTGCCCGCGGAACACCGCGTGATCCTGCTGCCGGGATCCCACACGGCGTTCGCTGAGGCGACCCTTGAGGTCTGCCGCCGGCTTCGCGTCGATGCGCTGATACCGACCGTCGATGACGAGCTGCTGCCGCTCGCGCGGATGCGGGCGACCTTTGCGCGGGACGGGATCGTGCTGGTGCTCGCTCGCGAATCCACGCTGCAGGCGTGCCTGGACAAGTGGGAGCTTCATCAGCGCTGCCGCGCCAGCGTGCGGGTCCCCGGATGCCGGCTGGCGGATGAGCATCTGGACCCGTCGGCCCCCACGCTCCCCGCGATCGTCAAGCCGCGCAGCGGCAGCGGCTCTCGCGGGGTTCGGCTCGTGGCGCACCGTGACGAGCTCGCGCGGCTGCCGCGGGACGGGACGCTCCTCGTTCAGGAGTACCTGCCGGGGCCGGAGTGGTCGATCGACGTGCTGGCGGACTCGGGCGGCGCGGTGCTCGCGGCGGTTCCGCGGGCTCGGCTGAAGATCGACTCCGGCGTAGCGATCGCAGGCCGCACACTCCACGACGGGCGGCTCGAGTCATTCGGGCGGACCGTCGCCCGGGTGATCGGCCTCACCACCGTCGCGAAACGTGCAGGTCAAGGCCGCGGCAGACGGCAGCCCCGCGCTCCTGGAGGTCAACCCGCGCTTTCCCGGCACGATGCCGCTGACAATCGCGGCGGGTGTCGATATGCCGCTGCTGGCGCTGGCGGACGCGCTCGGTGAGCGGCCCACACCCGGCCCAATCGAATTCCGAGACGTCGCGATGGTGCGCTATCTCGAGGAGCGGATCGTTCCCCTTGCGGACTTCGCCGGCGCGGCCCCGCGCACGGCGCCGGACGCGTACCGTCCAGTCGACGCGCCGGCAGGCGGCGCGGTGCCCGCAGGCGGCGTGCCGTGAGACCCGAGCCGCTGCGGATCCTGATCGCCGTCGCCGATGCGCAGTTCGCGGCGGCGACGAAGCGAACGCTCGGCGCGTTCGCGGATGTCACCTCCGTCGAGAGGGGAGAGCCGGCACTGGAGCTGCTGCTCTGCGAGGACTGGAACATCCTGATCACCGATCTGCAGCTCCCGGGCGTCGGCGGGCTGGAGCTCGTCCACACGTGTCGCTGCAGGGATCATGCGCCCGTCGCGCTGGTGCTGTGCGAGGAGGGAAGCCTCGACGATGCGGTCGAGGCGATGCGGGCCGGTGCTTCGGACTTCATCAGGAGACCGATCGCGCCGCAGCAGTTGCTGGCGAAGATCGCGGATGCCGCAGAGATCGACCGGGAGAACGCTCGCCGCCGGGCACCCGCCGAGCGTGTCCTGGCGATCGGTGCTCATCCTGACGACGTCGAGATCGGATGCGGCGGAGCGCTTCTGCGCCACCGCGACGCGGGACAGGCGATCACGATCCTGACGATGACCGGGGGAGAGGCCGGAGGGGAGCGCGGGGTCCGCGCGGCGGAGGCACGGAACGCAGCCTCTCTGCTGTCGGCGCGCCTGCAGATGCTGGCGTTCGACGACACCGAAATCTCCGAGACACGCGCGACCGTGCAGGCGATCGCGGCGATCGTGGAGGAGGTGAGGCCGACCACGGTGTACACGCACAGCGCCCACGACGTGCACCAGGATCATCGGCGGGTCCACTTCGCGACGCTGGTGGCCGCACGGTCGGTGCCGCTGCTGTTCGGCTACCTCAGCCCGTCGGCGACGGTCGATTTCAGGCCGAACCGGTTCGTGTCGATCGATGATGTGCTCGAGCGCAAGCTCGCGCTGATCGAGCCGTACGAGTCACAGACGCAGATCCGCGACTACCTGCAGCCGGGCCTGCTTCGCGCCACCGCCCGCTACTGGGGTCGCTTCGGTCCCTCCGACTACGCCGAGCCGCTGGAGGTCATCCGTGAGAGCGACCTCGGGCTCAGCGGGGAGCAGCAGCCCGTCGGGGTGTCCTCACCGGTCCGCAGCGAAGCTCACGCCGTCGGTCGCGGCGGATGACCAGCGTCGTCAACATCCTGCTGGTCGCGATGGTGCTGTCCGGCGCCGCCGTCGTTGTCGTCGGGTGCGTGCAGTTCCTGCTGGCAGCTCTCCACGTCCTGCGCAGGCCCTATGCGAGGGTCGCCGAGATCTACCCGCGTGTCGCGGTCGTGATCCCCGCCTGGAACGAGGGAGCGGTGCTGAAGAGGACGATCGACACGCTCCTTCAGATGCCCTACCCGGCCGACCGGCTGAGGGTCTACGTAGTCGATGACGCGAGCACCGACGATACGCCGCGGATCGTCGCGGACTGCGCCGAGCGGGCGCCAGGCGCCGTCGTCTATCTGCGCCGCGAGCAGGGCGGCCAGGGCAAGGCCGCGGTAATCAACCACGGGCTCGCGCGGATCCGCGGCGATGGATGGTTCGAGGCGGTCCTGATCATCGACGCCGACGTCCTGTTGTCCGCCACGGCGCTGCGCAGGATGGCGCGCCACCTCGCCGATGAGCAGGTCGGCGGGGTCACGGCCTACATCAAGGAGGGAAGCGAGCCCGCCAACTACCTGAACCGGTTCGTCGCGTTCGAGTACATAACCGCTCAGGCGGCCGCACGGCGGGCCCAGAACACCCTGGGTGCGCAGGCGTGCCTCGCGGGAGGGGCTCAGCTGATACGCAGGGAGGCGCTCGAGCGCCTCGGCGGGGAACTCGACACGTCGACGCTCGCGGAGGACACGGTCACGACGTTCAGGATCCAGCTCGCCGGCTACCGCGTGAGGTTCGAGGGCAACGCGGTCGTCTGGGCGGAGGAGCCGAACACGATCTCCGCCCTGTGGAAGCAGCGCGTCCGCTGGGCGCGCGGGAACACGCAGGTGACCTGGCGCTTCAGGAGGGTCTGGCTTCACCCGCTCCGCGTGGGCGCACTCGGCGGGCCGACGTTCGCCGCGATCTGGGCGTCGGTCGTGTTCATGCCGGTGTTCATGCTCGCGGCGACGACGGGACTGCTCACGCTGTTCTTCACAGACCGCTCGTTGTCGATCGAAGCGTTTCGAATGCTGTGGGCTCTCACCGGCGGCGCCTTCATCTTCATCACGCTCTCGAGCCTGCTGATCGACACCCAGACGGGACGGCGCTGTTGGCGCCAGGGCCTGCTGTTCCCGGGCGCGATCAACCTGATGCTGATCATTGTCGGCCTGTTCGGGCCGATCCTCACCGCCGTGTTCGGTTCACAGCTCGCGAGCGTCGGCCTGCGATCCGGCGAGCCGCTGGTGACCTACCTGCTGCTGTTCGCCGATCTCTGGCTCACGGCCTCGATCCTGTGTGCGTATCTGCTCAAGCGGCTGGATGACTCGGGCCGGCTGCCGATGCTGGTGCGACCGCTCCTGTACCTGATCGGCTACGGCGCGCTGCTGTGTGCGATCACGGTCGGCGGCTACGTGGCGGAGATGCGCGGCACCGAGCGGCGCTGGGAGAAGACCGAGAAGGTCGGGCGGACCGGGGAGCTCGCGATATGAGCGCTGCCCCCGACCCCAGGCTCGAAGACCGGCTGCTGGTGCGGGCGCCAGGCGACACCTGGTCCGCGGAGTTCCGTGCAGAGCTTGCAGGCGACCGCCGCTTTGAGGGCAGCCTGCTGATCCGGGAGCTGTCGGTGCTGCTCCTGGTGCTGGCGATCGTGGCGCTGCGGATCCTCTTGACCTGAGCGGCGCAGCGCGGTCGCGCGCGCGGCTAGGCCGCTGCCTGCGTGGCCCAGTCGCGGTAGAGCTGGTAGTAGCGGCCCTCCGCGGCGATCAGCTCATCGTGGGTGCCCTGCTCGGCGATCCGACCGTGCTCGAGCACCACGATCCAGCCGGCCTGGCGGATCGTTGAGAGCCTGTGTGCGATCACGATCGACGTGCGGCCGTGGAGCAGCCTGCGCAGCGCGGCCTCGATTCTGCCCTCGGTGTGAAGGTCGACGTTCGAGGTCGCCTCGTCGAGCACGAGGATGCGAGGGTCGGCGATCAGGGCGCGCGCGAACGCGATCAGCTGGCGCTGGCCGGCCGAGAGCTGGCCGCCGCGCTCGCCGACCTGCGTCTCATAGCCCGAGCCGAGCTCGGAGATGAAGCTGTCGGCGCCCACGGCCTCGGCGGCGGCGCTGACCTCCTCCTCGGTGGCGTCCGGGCGGCCGAACGCGATGTTCTCCCTGATCGTGCCCGAGAACAGGAACGCCTCCTGCGGCACGATCCCCATCTGCGAGCGCAGCGAGGAGCTCGAGATGTCCCGCAGGTCGTTGCCGTCGACGAGCACGCGCCCGCCGGTGGGGTCATAGAACCGTGCGACGAGCTTGGCCATCGTCGACTTGCCCGCTCCGGTCGCCCCGACGAGGGCGACCGTCTGGCCGGGGGGGACCCGCAGCGTGACGTGATCCAGCGCGAGCGCGGCGGGCTCGTCCTGCGGGGCTCCGCGACGGCGCGCGTAGGCGAAGGAGACGTCGTCGAACAGGATCTCGCCGCGGATACGCGGGATCTCGTACGGCGCCCTCGCTGTCGGTGAGGTCGGGCTTCACGTCGAGCAGCTGGAAGATCTTCTCGAGCGCCGCCATCCCGGACTGGTAGGTCGTGTAGAGCTGCGAGAGCTGCTGCACGGGGTCGAACAGGTTCGACAGCGTCCCGATGAAGGCGACGATGGTCCCGGCCGTGATCAGCCCTTCGATCGCCTGGTCGCCTCCGTACAGGACGATCCCCGCGATCGCGAGCCCGGAGAGCATTTCCACGGCCGGGAAGTAGATCGCGTTGAGGCGGACCGTCGCCATGTTCGCGTCGCGGTTGTCCTCGTTGAGCTCGGCGAAGCGCGCCATATGGAAGGACTCCTGCCCGAAGCTGCGCACGACGCGTATACCGGACAGCGTCTCCTGCAGGTATCCCGTTATCGATCCGATCGTCTCTCGGGTGCGCCTGAACGCGCCCGCGGACGCCAGCCGGAACCACAGCGAAGCGCCCGCGAGCAGCGGGAACACGAGGAACGTGATCAGCGCGAGCTGCGCGTCGAGGATCAGCAGGATCACGATCGAGCCGATCAGCGTCAGGCCCGCCTGGAACAGCGTCACGACGGAGTCCGTGACGAGCGAGTCGAGCGCCTCGACGTCGTTGGTCATGCGCGAGATCAGCACCCCCGCGGGCCGCGTCTCGTAGAAGCCGATCGGCAGCTCCTGCAGGTGCGTGAAGATCCTGATCCGCAGGTCCGCGAGCACGCGCTGGCCGACCCAGCCGACGAGGTAGGTCTGCGCGTAGGTCATGACCCACACGAGCACCGCCGAGATCAGGAACGCGATCACGACCAGCACGAGTGTTTCGGTGTCGTGCTTGGCGATCCCCTGGTCGATCGCGACTTTCGCGAGCAGCGGCGGCGCCAGCGCAGCGGCCGTGCCGACGATCAGAGCCGCGAGCATTGCGGCCGCGCGGAGTTTGTAGGGGCGGATCAGAGCGAGCAGGCCGCGCAGGTTGCGTCCGCGGGTGCCCTTGGACGCGCGCTCGCCGGCCCACTGGGTGCGGCCGAAGTTGCCGTGGCCTCCGGGCCCCCGCCCGACGGTTGGGCTCACAGGCCGCTCACCTCCGCAGGGCGCGTCTCGCGCGTCAGGAAGACCTGGTCGGGCAGGCCCTTGGCGACGATTTCGGCGTAGAGCTCGGAGGTCTCGAGGAGTTCCTCATGGTCGCCGTGGGCGGTGATGCGGCCGTGGTCGAGCACGACGATCTCATCCGCGAGGGCGATCGTGGACAGCCGGTGGGCGATGATGAAGGTGGTGCGTCCCCTCATCGCTTCATCGAGCGCGAGCTTGATCTGGCGCTCGGTCGAGGAGTCGACCGACGAGGTCGCATCGTCGAGGATCAGCACGCGCGGGTCCGCGACGAGCGCGCGGGCGATCGCCAGGCGCTGGCGCTGGCCGCCGGAGAGCGTCAGCCCGCGCTCGCCGACCTGGGTCTCATAGCCCTGCGGCAGGCGCTCGATGAACTCGTGGGCCTGCGCGCGCCGGGCGGCGCGCTCGACCTCCTCGCGCGTCGCCTCCGGCCGCGCGTACGCGATGTTCTGGGCGATCGAGGCGGAGAACAGGAACGGGTCGTCGCTGACGACGGCGATTGCGCCGCGCAGGGAGCCGACCTGCACGTCGCGGACGTCTGCGCCGTCGATCAGGACCGCTCCCTCGCTGACGTCATACAGGCGCGGGATCAGCGAGACGAGGCTCGTCTTGCCGGAGCCGGTCGCGCCGACGAGCGCGATCGTGCGGCCGGCGGGCACGTCCAGGTCGACGTCCTGCAGCACGGCTCTCGCGGTGCGCTCGGACGGGCCGCGGGGATCCTCGGAGTAGCCGGCGCCGAACTCGTCGACACTGTCGTAGCGCAGCGTCACGCCCTGCAGCTGCACGTGGCCGTTGCCGGCCGGCAGTGCGGGCGCATCCGGCGGCGAGGTCAGCCGCGGCTCGCGATCGAGCACCTGGAAGATGCGGGCGCCCGATGCGGTCGCGCGCTGGGCGAGCCCCAGCGTGACGCCGAGCGAGCGCATCGGAGCGATCAGCATGTTCAGGTAGAAGTAGAAGGCGGTGAACTGGCCGAGCGTCAGTTCGGCGTGGATCACGGCGCTGCCGCCGAGCATCAGGACGAGCGCGAGGCCGATCTGCGGCAGGAAGCCGATCATCGGGTTGTAGCGGGCCTCAAGGCGCGTGGCGACCATCGCCTGGCCGAACACCCGCGAGACGCTGGCCGGAAGCGCTCGAGCTGCAGCGGCTCACGCGCGAAGGACTTCACGACCCTCACGCCGGAGATGTTCTCCTCGGCGTTGGCGGTCAGCTCCGCTATCCGCTGCTGCACCTCCTGGATCGCAGGGCGCGCCCTGCGCCCGTAACGCTGGGAGATCACGACGACGAATGGCACCGGTGCCATCGCGAGCAGTCCGAGAGCAGGGTTGATGATGATCATCGCGATGCCCGCAAGCACCAGCGTCAGCGCCGACTGCAGGATGAACACGAGCCCGTAGCCGAGGAAGAAGCGCACGGCCTGAAGGTCGACGGTGACTCGCGACATCAGCTGCCCTGTCTGCTGGCGGTCGAAGAACGCGAGCTCGAGGCTCTGCAGGTGCCCGTACATCCGCTCGCGCAGGTCGTACTCGATGCCGAGCGACACACGCCCGGCGATCATCCGGCGCAGATACGTGAGGATCCAGCGCATCAGCACGACGGCGACGATCGCCAGCGCGAGCAGCTCGAGCACGTGACGGTCGTGGTTGCTGGCCGCGGCCTGGTGGTGCTGCGTGTGCTGTGCGCCGCTCTGCAGCGCTTCGACGGCCTGGCCCGACAGATAGGGCAGGGCAACCGTCATCACCATCGCCGCGCTGGCGAGCACGCACGACGCGATCACTCCCCTCTTGTAGGGGCGCAGGAATCCGAGCAGGCGGTTGAAGGTCTTCATAGTTGTGTGAGCAACGAGTATCGCATGGGAGCTTCGGAAATATCCTGGTCTGCTCATCGGCGTGCGAAGCTGATCGCATGAGCCCGGAGGAGACGCCCAGACCCCCGCAGGTGCGCGCGGGGCTGTGCGACAGCTGCGAGCACCAGCAGCTGGTGCGGAAACACACGCGGCTCGACGTTCTCGCTCTGCCGCCTCTCGCGCGAGGATCCGGCGTTCCCGCGCTATCCCCGCCTGCCTGTGCTGCGGTGTGCGGGCTTTCGGGCCGCGGCGTGAGCCGTCGGCGCGCTGAGGGTCCTCAAGAGACCGCGACGGCCGCCGGCTCGCCCTCCGCAGGCGCCGCGTGCGCGCTCGTTGATGACGAAGTCGCGGCTGCGGACAAGCGCGAACGCGAGTACCGAGCCGGTCAGGGCGATCATCGCGGCGATGATGAGGATCTCGGTCAGGGCATCGGTGAAGCCCACGTGGTAGGCGCTGACCAGCGCGTTGAATGTCACCCTTGGCACGGTGCCGGCGACGCGGGCTACCTCGCCGGACTGCAGCAGCGTCGCCAGGTGCCCGTGCGAGGCGGCGAGGACGCCCGCCGCGTGTCCGCTGCGCGCCAGCGCCGCCGTCGTGTGCTGCGTCACGCTGTGCTGGAAGACCGCGCCGAGCCCGGCGATCCCGGTCGCGATCCCGACCTGCCGGAACGTGCTGTTGATGCCCGACGCCATTCCGCTGCGCTCGACGGGGACCACTCCGATCGCGGCGGAGGCGAGCGGCGGGTTTACGAGGCCGATCCCGGCGCCGGCGAGGACGAAGCCGGGCACCAGCGCCGTCCATCCGGATGTCGCGTCGATCGGCGGTCATGCTCAGCAGGCCGGCCGAGATCAGCAGCAGGCCGGTGCCGAGCAGCATCCGGACCGGGACCCGGACGGTCAGCCGGCCCGCGATCGGCGCGACGAAGAACGAGAGCAGCGTGATCGGCAGGAAGCGCAGCCCCGCCTGGAGCGGGCCATAGCCGAGCACGTTCTGGATATAGAGCGTCAGGTACAGGAACATCGAGAAGATCGAAGCGGAGATCGCGAAGGCGACGGCGTTGGCGCCGACGAAGGCCGGCCTGCGGAACAGCGCCGAGGTCGAGCATCGGGCGCGCCTGGCGGAGCTCGACGAAGACGAAAAGCATGATCAGGACCAGCGAGGATGGAGAGCATCGCGACGATCTGCGTCGAGCCCCAGCCGGCGTCGTTGCCGCGCACGAGCGCGAACACCAGCAGGAACAGCGCGCCCGAGAAGGTGACGAGGCCGAGCCAGTCGATGCTGCTCGCGTTCGGGTCGCGCGACTCCTTCGACGCGCGTCAGCGTGAGCGCGATCGCCACCAGCCCGATCGGCAGGTTCACGAAGAAGATCCACTCCCAGCCGATCGCATCCGTGATGATCCCGCCGACCAGCGGCCCGACGGCGACCGCCGCCCCGGTGACGGCGCCGAAGACGCCGAAGGCGGTGCCGCGGTCGCGGCCCTGGAATGCCTGGGCGATCAGCGCCAGGGACGTCGCGAACATCATCGCGCCGCCGATCCCCTGCACGGCGCGCGCGAGGTTCAGCATCATCGCGGTCGAGGACAGGCCGCAGAGCACCGAAGAGGCGGTGAACACGGCCAGGCCGGCCGCGAACACGAGTCGGCGGCCCAGCCGGTCCGCGAGCGAGCCCGCCGTCAGCAGGAACGCCGCGAGCGTGAGCGAGTAGGCGTCGACGACCCACTGCAGGTCCTGGAAGCTCGAGTGGAGCGAGCGCTGGATATCCGGCAACGCCACGTTGACGACCGTGATGTCCAGGAGCAGCATGAAGATCGCAACCGATACCGCGATCAGCGTCCACCACTTGCGATCCATCACCTCTCCTCTCTGCTCACGGTGACGCGGCCGAAGGGCGTGTGCGCCCTGCGCCGCCTGATCGGCCGGGCCGGAAGCGAACGCCCGCCCTCTCGGCTGCGCCCGCGGCGCGCGGAGGCAGGGCCCGCCGACCCGGATCACTATATGAAGCGCTCGCTCGCCCCTCCGGGCACTCGCTCAGCCTCCATGCAGATGCTGGTCCAGGAACGGCACCACCTTCGCCCAGAGCCTCGCGGCGGGCTCCGGGCGGTAGGTGGGCCGGTAGTCAGCGAAGAACGCGTGGCCCGCTCCCTCGTAGATGTCCACCGTGACAGGCCGGCCGCTCAGCCCGGCGCGCTCGCGCAGCTGCTCGGCGAGGGCGGGGGAGGGGTTTGAGTCCTCGGCTCCAACGGCCGCCAGCAGCGGGCAGCTCAGGCTCGGCGCGAGATCGAGCGGGGGCCGCGGCCGCGCGGGCGTCGACGATCTCATCCGGCGTCGAGCGGTCGATGAAGCCTCCCCAGCAATCGACGGCGGCGTCGAGGCACTCGCTCGCGCAGTTGCGAACAGCAGCGTGTAGCGGCCGCCCATGCAGAAGCCGATGCACCCGACCCGGCCGGTCGCGTCGCCGCGGGAGCGCAGCAGCGCGGCGGCGCCCTCGAGGTCTCCGAGGACCGTCTCGTCGCTCGATCGCGAACAGGCGCCCCATCATCGCCTGCAGATCGTCCATCGGGGGCGGGCCGCCTTCCCGCGTGTAGAGGTCGACCGCGAGCGTGACGTAGCCGAGCTGCGCGATGCGGGCGGAGACGTCGCGTATGTGGTCGTTCAGGCCACCCGCCTCGTGGATCACGATCATGCCGGGCAGCGCGCCCGGTGCGGCGGGCCGCGCCAGGTACCCGTTGACGTGATCGCCTCGGCCGCCGGGGAAGGTGAGGACCTCCGCCGTCAGCGCCGTGGGATCGGTGACCGCGCCTGCGACGCCCTCCGGGCTGATCTTCACTACCTCGCTCATGCCTGCCTCGTCTCCCTCGGCTCGCCTGATGACGGTCCCGTCGCTGCTCGTGCTCATCGCGACGGCGTGCCCGCCGCGTGCTCGGCCGCAGCGTCGCCCTCGCGCAGCCTGCGCTTGACTCGCCTGCGTGTCTCGCTCAGCTCCTGCTCGAGCTTTGCCAGCTCCCCGGCGCGGCGGCGGACGAGCTCGAGCTGCCGGTCGATGTGGCCGAGCGACTCGCTGAGCAGTTCGCGCTCGCGCTCGGGGTGAACGTCCTGCGCACGCAGCTGCGCGCGGACCTGCGCACGGGCCTCCTCCGCGCTGAGGAGTGTCTTTAGCTCCTCGAGCGAAACCCCGAGCAGGTTCTTCAGCCGCATCACCTCCCGCAGTCGGTCCACCTCGGCGTGCGTGTAGAGCCTGTGCTGGCCGGAGGGCCGGGCCGGCGCCTGGGGAACAGGCCGATCTCCTCGTAGTAGCGGATCGTGCGCGTCGTGGTCCCGGCAAGGCGTGCGACGTCCCCGATGCGCAGGCTCTCCTGCGGCGTCGGGGCTGTCGCGCGCTCACCGTGATCCCGCCGATACCGGGGAGGGCGCGGGGTGAGCCGCGAGCTGAGGCTGCGCATCGCTCGCCGAGACGTGGCTGGGCCGCATCAGGCAGACCGCCGTCCCGAGCAGCGAGACTCCAGCCAGGCACCACAGTGCCACGTGCATGTTGGCGATGAACGGCGCGAGCCGGTCCGCCGACAGGCCGGAGGCGAGCCCAGAGAACACGGCGAACAGTGTCGCCTTCGGCACGGCGGAGGTGATGACGGCCATCACGAACGCGATCGACAGGATCGCCCCGGTGTTCTGCAGGAGCGTGCGGGCGCCCGCGGCCACGCCGCGGCGCTTCGCGGGCACGGCGCCCATCATCGCTGCGGTGTTGGGGCTGTTGAACATCCCCGAGCCGACGCCGACCATCGCGAGCCACAGCGCGCTCTGCCAGTACGGGCTGTGGATCTGCAGTGTCGTCATCGCCGCGAGACCGCAGGCGCTGACGAACATGCCGATCGCGGCCAGCGCGCGAGACCCGTGCCGGTCGGCGTAGATGCCCGAGAGGGGGGAGGCGACGAGCATTCCGAGCGCCAGCGGCATCAGCATGATCCCCGCCGTGATCGGGCTGTTGCCCTGGGCGCCCTGGTAGTAGAAGACGAACAGGAACATCAGCGCGAACCTCGCGAGCCCATTGATGAATGCCGCAGCGCTCGCGGCGGCGAACAGGCGGTTGCTGAAGATGGTCAGGTCGAGCATCGGCGCGCGGGATCGTCTCTCGATCACGATCCACAGCGGCAGGAGCACCGCGCCTGCGGCGAGCCCGCGATCACGAGCGGGTCGTTCCAGCCGCTGAGGCCGCCCTTGGATACGCCGAGGACCAGCCCGGTGAGGCCGACCACGAACGTGATCGTCCCGGGCACGTCGTAGCCGCGCACCGTGTCGGCCTTCGCGAGCTCGCGAAGGATCAGCGCTCCCCACAGTGCGCCGGCGAGCGCGAACGGGACGTTGAACCAGAAGACCCAGTGCCATGAGATCGCGACGAGCGCGCCTCCGAGCACCGGGCCGAGGACCAGCCCGATCGCGGCGACCATCGTGTTGGCTCCCATCGCGAGCCCGAGCTGCTCCTTCGGGAACGCGTCGGTCACCAGGGCGGCTGCGTTGGCGAAGATGAATGCCGCGCCGATCCCCTGGAGCACACGCCAGAGGATCAGGACCGTCGCGTCGCCCGAGAAGCCGGCGCCGAGTGAGGCGAACGCGAACATGACGAACCCGCCTATGTAGGCGCGCTTTCTGCCGAACAGGTCGCTCAGACGCCCGGCCGTGAGCACCAGCACGGTGGCGGCGATCAGGTACGCGAGGATCACCCACACCAGCGCGAGCAGACTCGCGTGCAATGAGCGCTCGAGGTCGGGCAGCGCGATGATCAGCGTCCCGGAGTTCGTTGCCGCGAGCAGCATTCCGAGGCTCGTGCACGACAGGGCCCACCACTTGTAGTGCTCGTGCCCCGCGGAGACCCCGAAGCGGGAGTCCCTCGCTGTCCTCTCCTGTGCCCGCATCGTGCCGGCCACGCGCATCGCCTCCAACGCATCAACTTGACGTGAACGTAAACATCAGAATAGCAAGGCCGGAGGGCGCCTCCGGTGCTAAAACGGGAGCCATGTCCTCAACGGAGCCGAACGTCACCAAGTCCGAGCAGGAATGGCGCGAGCAACTGACGCCAGAGCAATACGAGGTGCTGCGAAGGGCCGGCACGGAGGCGCCGTTCACGGGCGAGTACGTCTACAACAAGGATTCGGGCGACTACCGGTGCGCGGCGTGCTCGGCGATGCTGTTCTCCGCCGACACGAAGTTCGACTCCGGCACAGGCTGGCCGAGCTTCACCGAGCCGGCGGTCGCGGCGGCCGTCGAGCTGCGCCCCGACAACAGCCTGTTCATGCGCCGCACCGAGGTCCTGTGCCGCAACTGTGGCGGCCACCTCGGCCACGTGTTCGACGACGGCCCAGGCCCGCAGGGCAGCGCTACTGCATCAACTCGCTCGCCCTGAAGTTCGAGCCCGGCAGCGATCAGGACTCCGGCGCGCCGCCGGAGTAGGGCACGCGGCTGCAGTACCCTTGGCGCGCTCGATGATCATGCAAGACCAGTCGCGGCGGCTGCGGGAACCTCTCTCCTGGGGCAGGCGCGAGCGCACAGCGGTGCTCGCGCTGTGGCCTGTCTGGCGGTCGCGGTCATCGGCTCTCGGCGTGTACGCG
Source organism: uncultured Solirubrobacteraceae bacterium (assembly GCA_963826345.1). Classification (GTDB taxonomy): domain Bacteria; phylum Actinomycetota; class Thermoleophilia; order Solirubrobacterales; family Solirubrobacteraceae; genus Palsa-744. The sequence goes on along the minus strand of CAWGWU010000009.1, from coordinate 19,036 downwards.
CTGAGCGAGTGGCGCTCCGGCCCGCCGCGACTGCGTGGCGATCACGTTCGCGAGCACGCTGGGTGCTGCGGAACTGCACGCGTGCGGCGCTCAGGCCCGGCGTATCTGCGCATCACCGTCCGCGTATCACGGCGCTGAAGCCGATCTGAGGGTCGCCTGCGAACACGCGGGCTTCCCGTTCAAGACCGGCTGAGAGCCGTCTGGACACCTGTCTAAAGCCTCTGGCCAAGTGTTGGCCACGATGGCCCTACCGGCATGCGCGGCCGACGGATTTCATATCCGGACTGTCATTTGGCCGTAGCCCCTGCATGGATCGCGCGGGCTTCGGCCATACCAACAACGCGGAAAACGGAGGCACATGTCCTGGCTGGCATACCCAAGTTGGCTTAATCCCGGAGACAACGCTTGGCAGATGACTGCGGCGACGTTCGTCGGGCTGATGAGCGTGCCTGGTCTCGCGATCCTCTACGGCGGCGTCATGCAGAAGCGTTGGTCTGTCAACAGCATGATGCTCACGTTCGTCGCCTTTGCCCTCGTCCTTGTCGCCTGGGTGCTGTGGGGCTTCAAGATGGGCTTCGGCACCCCGATCGGCAGCGGCCACGGATTCTTCGAATCCTTCTGGGGTAAGTCGGGGACCGTTCTGTCGGCGGGCGCCGAGGAGGGTCAGGCGGTGATCCCATCGATCACCGAAGGACCACCGTTCCATTTCCCGATGTCCTCGCTGGTGTATTTCCAGTTCGTGTTCGCCGGGATCACCCCGATCCTGATGCTCGGGTCGGTTCTGGGGCGCGTCAGCTTCAAGGCGTGGATCCCGTTCGTGCTCCTGTGGATCACGTTCGTCTACACCGTCAACGCGTTCCTGATCTGGGGCGGTGGCTACTTCGCCCACCGAGGAGCGCTGGATTACTCGGGCGGTTACGTCATCCACCTCGCGGCCGGCATATCCGGCTTCGTGGCGGCTGCTGTGATCGGCCCGCGCCTTCAGCGTGACCGCGAGATCGACGCACCGAACAACCTGTTGATGGTTGCCGCGGGCGCCGGTCTTCTGTGGCTCGGCTGGAACGGGTTCAACGGTGGAGACTCCTACTACGCCGGCGCTAACGCCTCGGCGGCGGTGCTGAACACGAACCTGTGCACCGCGGTCGCGATGCTCGTCTGGATCGCGTGGGACTACATCTTCCGCGACAAGCCGTCACTGATCGGCTCCGTCAACGGGATGATCACCGGCCTGGTGGCGATCACGCCAGGCGCAGGTTTCGTCAATGGCTGGGGGGCGATGGCGATCGGTGTGATCTGCTCGACGATCGTGTGGTTCGCGATCAGATTCCTGAGTCGAGCTCCGGTGTTCCGAAGCGTGGACGACACGCTGGGTGTGATCTACACCCACGGTATCGCGGGTCTGATGGGAGGCCTGATGGTGGGCATCTTCGCGGACCCGAAGATCGTCGAGTACATCGGTGTCGGCGGCGCGAGCAGCCTGCCCGGTGTGTCCGGCGTCATCCACGGCAGCTGGAAACTCCTGCGCTGGCAGGCTGAGACAGCGGCATGGGTGATCGTCTTCAGTGGTGTGATGACGTTCATCCTGCTCAAGCTCGTCTCGATCGTCATACCCCTTCGCCTCACGGATGAGGAGCTGGAGATCGGCGATCACGCGATCCACGGCAACGAGGTCTACCCCTCGGACGTCCCGACGCTCGGTGGGCCGCACGCGGCCGACTGGAAACCGGGAGCGGCAATGCCGGCAGGTGCGGGCGCGTAGCCGAGCGCCCATCGGTCCCGAACGGGGGCGCCATTTCCTCCGGCGCTCCCGCGAACGGGCCTCCCGAACGATTCGATGGCCCCGCCTTCGGCGGGGCCATCGGCGTTTCCGGGCCCGCTGCGCTCAGCCGGCGGTGCTCTGAAGCAGGGCGCGCATCAGCGCCATGTCCAGCGGGCGTGAGTGGGACAGTCGCAGGCATGCCCTTCCCATTACAGGCCGTCCAGCTGGAGCGCAGAGATGCGAAGGGCCGCGGTTTCACGCGTCCTTCAGGACACGGAACCACATGTCGGTCACCTGCCCTGAACCCGCGACGCTCGTGCGCTCCAGCTTCACCGGCGGGCCGCTGCGCTCGAATAGCCGCACGCCGTCCCCGAGCAGGATAGGGGCGAGGTGCACGACGATCTCATCGACGAGCCCGGCCTCGAGTGCGAGTCTCGCGAGTGTCGCCCCGATGAGGACGACGTTCTTGCCCTCGGCGGCCTCCAGTGACCGCTCGACCGCCTCGGCGAGGTCGCCGGACAAGAACGTGACGGACGGGTCCTCGGCCGCCTCGTGCGGCTCATGGGTGATGACGAACTGGGGTCCGGTCCAGGCGCCGCCGTACGGCTCGGAGGCCGCGGCGATCTGCTCCTCGCGCCTGCCGACGTAGTAGCTTCGCCGCCCGATCAGCAGGGCGCCCGTCGTCCGGATCACCGCATCGACGGCGTCGGTCGGCTCGGTGTAGTCGAACACCCAGTCCATCGCATCGTGCGGCCCGGCGATGAAGCCGTCGAGGGACATCGTCACGTGCCACAGAACGGAGCCGGCGCCCCCGCCGCGTTTGTCCTTCCGCGCCATGTCGATGCAGATCCCTTTCTCCAGCGACGCCCGCCGGTGTCCCGATTTGCAGCCCGCATGAGTGATATCCGATCGCCCGGGTGCGAGCGCCGCGAGCCGGACGATCGGCCGTCCTCGCCGGCGGGCCGAGGACTCGATGCGCGCCCGGTGCTCAGGGAGACTCGGCCACGACCGGAAACCTGAGCCTACGGTCGCTACCGCTGCGGCCCGAAGGCCTCGGCCATCCGGACGGCCAGCAACTTCCGCACGAGTTGCTCGGGGAGCGGCGTGTCGACCGCGAAGTGCAGTGAGCCCTTCGTCTTTGTGTAGCCCTCGGTCTCTCTGGCGAGCTGCGAGATCACCGAGCCGCTGTGTGGCAGGTAGCTCAGATGGCTCTTGAAAGCGGCGAAACCAGCGATCGTCTTGCCGCGGAGCTTGAACGCCGGCATGCCATACGAGAGACACTGCTCGGCATCAGGGACGATCGCGGCGATCGTGTCTCGAAGCTCGCTGAGCGCCGCGCGCCTGGGCTCATCAAGCCCGTCTAGGTAGTGCTCGACCTCTTGCACGGACACAGCGGCATTCTCAAACTGCACCCCGAGGCTGTCAAGTCCGCGCGGAATCGGTCGCGGGCTCCTCGCGCTCCACTGATCGCCGGTGACTCTCTGCCGGCCGAACCACGCCCGCGAGCACCAGGGTCCTTTGCCGTGCTCCGCGCAGCGTGAGGCGGTGCCTACCGCGCGAGGCCGACAGGGCAGGCGACGCCCGTTCCGCCCAGGCCGCAATAGCCGCCCGGGTTCTTGGCCAGGTACTGCTGGTGGTAGGCCTCGGCGTAGTAGAAACCGGCGGGAGCGAGCTCTGCGACCTCGGTCGTGATCTCGCCGTGGCCTGACTCGGACAGCATCCGCTGGTAGACGGTGAGCGATTCGGCCGCCTGCGCGTGCTGGGTCTCGCCCGTCCACAGGATCGCCGAGCGGTACTGGCTCCCGACATCGTTGCCCTGGCGCATTCCCTGGGTAGGGTCGTGGCCCTCCCAGAACAGCCGCAGCATCTCCGGGAAACTTGTCTTCTCGGCCTCGAAGGCCACCAGCACGACCTCGGCGTGGCCGGTGTGGCCGCTGCACACCTCCTCGTAGGTCGGGTTGGGCGTGAAACCGCCGGCGTACCCGACCGCGGTCGTGTACACGCCCGGGGCCTGCCAGAAGATCCGCTCCGCTCCCCAGAAGCAGCCCATACCGAAGACGGCGGTCTCGACGCCCGCGGGGAACGGTCCCTTCAGAGGGGTCCCCAGCACCTCGTGGCGCTCGGGCACGGCGACCTCCCGATCTCGCCCCGGGAGGGCGGCGGAGGAATCGACCATCGCGCTCCTGCCTCTGCCGAAGATGCTCATCCCCGCAGGCTAGCCGATGGATGCGCCCGCGTCGGGGCGCTGCGGCGGCTCAGCGCAGGTTGACCGTGAAGAAATCACGGTCGTCGGTTTCGAGGTAGCGCGTGGCGGGCCGGTCCATCCCGGCGAGGAGATTCTTCGGTTCTTCGCCGCCGGTCGCGCCATAGGTGATGAAGCTCGTCCAGTACGAGTTGATGTCGAGCTCCATCGCGCGCACGGCTCCAGCCTGGATCAGTGCTTTGGCGAGGCTCCCGACCGTCTGGTTTTCGCCCGCCGCGTAGATCAGGTTTCCGTGCGCGTCCACGCCGACGGATGAGCGCCACACGAGCACCGCGTTGCCGACCGTCGCGCCCCATTCGCCGGTGTTTGAGATGTTCGCCGCCGGTTTGCCGTTTTCGACGATCAGCGGCAGGTTCTGGCGCGCGAACGACACGCCGGCAGGGGCGTAGGGGCCGTAGGTCCAGTTGATCACGTCGACATGGCCGTCGTTGTAACCGACGATCGTGGCCTGGTTGTTGTGCATGTGCGCATAGGTGTGGCCGTTGAGCACGAAGCCGCCTTTTGAGTCGGCGAGCTTGAAGCCGCTGTTGAAGGTCGCAAGCAGCGAGTGGCGCGCCCACGGCGGAACCTTCATTTCGCCGCGCGGGAGTTCGACGGACGGCTCGAGGCGGCCGGCGTTGAGCTGCACCTTCGAGCGCTTGGTGTTGATCCACGCGAGGCCGGTGACGACGCGCGGGTATTCGGGCTGGTCGCGCAGCGTCGTCACAAGGACGGGCGGGTTCGCCGCGAAGCCAGGCCTGGTGGCGTGCCAGACACCCTCCCCGGGGAGTGCCGGTTGCAGGATCGACGGGACCCGCGGCGGGCGGTATTCGCCGGCGGCCAGAGCACCCGCTCCGGCGACGCCGTAGCCGACTTTCGGCAGCGCGTGGAGGCCGGGGCCGCCCTTGGCGGGCGCGGTGAGGGAGTAGTACACCGACTCGACCTTCGCAACGAGCCCGGCGGCGCCGTTGTTGCGCAGCCACTCGACGGCGCGGATACCGAGCGCCGTGTTGGATGGTTCCGTCGCCATCCCGACGAACGAACTGATGACCGGGATCAGGATGATCAGCGCAGCGACCAGCGAGATGCGGCGCAGGCGCACGAGCGCCGTCGCATCCTTCTGAGAATTGCGCCGCCGGGGGGGCTGCCGGGGCTGGCGGCGCGTGACTACACCTGACTCCATCTGTTGGAGCACTGTACAATGCCCGCTCGTCGGTTCCTGCCGCTTGTGGCGCCTATCTGAACGGATTCTCACCGCGACCGGTGAGAGAAGTCTCACCCCTGGGCGGCCGTTGACCGGGCTGAATCGTCGGACTTGTGTGGAATCCTTCACCGGGTCCTGCGGCACGCCTGTTCTGGCGTTACCGCCCAAACGGAGGTTGAACCCCATCAGTCCTGTTGAGGCCATAGCAACCAACGAGGAGACGCCGCTGCGCGCCGCGCACGACTCGGCGACCGTGCACCCTCTCGACGATCACGCGCGGCCCGCGTCACGCTCCAAAGCCCGCGTGCTGCTGCGTGCCTGCCGTCCGCGGCAGTGGGCGAAGAACGTGCTCGTGCTCGCGGCGCCGTGTGCGGCGGGCGTGATCGACCAGCCGACGGTCGCCGCCGAGGTCCTCGGCGCGTTCATCGTCCTCTGCCTCGTCTCGAGCGCGACCTACCTCGTGAACGACGTGCGCGACGTCGAGCAGGACCGCAGGCACCCGCGCAAGCGCCTGCGCCCGATCGCCGCCGGAGAACTGGCGCCACATGTCGCCATTCGCTTCGCGCTCCTGTTCTCCGTCGTCGGCCTGGCGCTCGGGACGGCGATCGCGCCCGGCCTGGGCCTGCTCGCAGCCGCGTACCTGCTGCTCCAGGCGGCCTACTCGCTGTGGCTGCGCAGGATCGTGATCGTGGACATGCTCGCGATCGCCGCCGGATTCGTAATCCGTGCGCTCGCGGGAGGGGTCGCGACCGACATCTACATCTCCAGGTACTTCCTGCTCGTGACGGGGTTCTGCGCCGTCTATCTCGTGGCGGCCAAGCGCTACGCCGAGCTCCGCGAGCACACCGGCAACGGCCCGTCGCGGGCCACGTTGAAGCGCTACACGCCGGGCAGCCTGCGCGCCACGTTGCTGATATCCGCTGCGGGTGCGGGAGCGGCCTACACGGGGTGGGCCTTCACGCGGCCGGCGCACGTCGTCTGGTACGCGCTGTCGATTGTCCCGTTCCTGCTGTGGCTGGGGCGGTACGCGGCTCTGATCGGAGCGGGTGCCGGTCAGGCGCCGGAGGAGCTGATCCTGCGCGATCGAACGCTGCTGGCGCTGAGCGTCGCATGGAGCGTGCTCTTCATCGGCGGCGTATATGTCGGTCACTGAGCACTCCTCGCTCCGTGCACGCAGGGGCGTCGAGCGCTCGCTGTGCGGGTGGGGGCGCGTCGGGCCAACGCGCGCATGGGTGGTCCGTCCCAGCGACGAGCGCGAGGCGGCCGAGGCGATCATCGGGCGGGCCGGCGAACCGCTCATAGCCCGCGGGGCCGGGCGCAGCTACGGGGACGCGGCACAGAGCGCCGGCGGGCTTGTGCTGGACATGACGGGCCTCGACCGCGTGCTGTCGATAGACACCCAGCGGATGACCGTCACCGCCCAGGGTGGCGTGACGCTCGCGACGCTGATGGCGCGGCTGTGCGAGCACGGCATGACGCTGCCCGTCGTTCCGGGCACCCGGCACGTGACACTTGCTGGAGCGATCGCCAGCGACATTCATGGCAAGAACCACCACCGCGATGGCGCGTTCGCCGCACACGTGGAGTCCATCACGCTTCTGAGTGCGTCGGGAGAGGCCACAGAGGTGACCACCGAGAGCGACCCGGATCTCTTCTTCGGAACGCTTGGAGGCATGGGCCTGACGGGGGTCATCGTCGCGGCGAGGGTTCGCGCGGAGCCCCTCGCGCAGCCGTGGGTCGCGGAGGACATGGACCGCACGAGTGGCCTGGAGCAGACGCTCGAGCTGATCGGAGGCGAGGAGCCGCGCCGCTACTCGGTCGCGTGGCTCGACATGCTCGCCGACGGCACGAGAATGGGCAGGGCGCTGGTCAGCCGGGCCGATCCGCTGCCCGCCGGCGTGGACCCGCCCACGCCTCGCCGCGGCGCCGCGCCGGGCGGGTACGCGGGCGAGCTGACCAGGCCATCGCTGCTCGACATCCCACGCCGCGTTCCGGGAGCGCTGTTGCAGCCCGGACTGGTCCGTGCCTTCAACGCCGCCCGCTGGGCGGCGGGCCCGCGCCGCGCACGCGAGCGACCGCTGCCGATGGCGCCTTACTTCTTCCCGCTCGACGCGATCGGCGGCTGGAATCGCCTCTACGGCAAGGCGGGTCTGGTGCAGTACCAGTTCGTGCTCCCCACGGGAGAGGTGCGGGCTCTGCGCCGCTGCTTTCAGCTGCTGCGCCGCCTGCCCGTATATCTCGCGGTCTTCAAGCGATTCGGTCCTGCTTACGGCGGCCCCATGTCCTTCCCGATGGAGGGATGGACGCTGGCGGTCGACCTGCCGGCGTCCGCGCCCGGGCTGCGCGAGGAGCTCGACCGCCTCGACGAGCTCGTGCTCGAGGGCGGCGGCCGCGTCTACCTGAGCAAGGACATCCGGCTGCAGGGCCACCATCTGGGTCAGATGTACCCCGACCTCGACAGGTTCCGTGCACTGCGCGCCCGCGTGGATCCGGCTGGAGCCCTGCGTTCTGACCTCGGCACCCGCGTGGGCCTCTGCGAGGCCACGCGGTGAGCGGGCACGCGACGTCGCCCGCGGGACGGCGGATCCTGGTGCTCGGGGGCACCTCGGAGATCGCACTCGCGATTGTGCGCGAGCTGCAGCGCAGGCTGCCGAGGCAGGTGGCTCTCGCCGGGAGAGACCTCGCTGCGCTCGAGCAGGCGGCTCAGGGGCTACGCGCCGACGGCTGTGACCCGGTGATCACCGCGGAGGTGGACGCCCTGCGCACGGACGAGCACGAGCGGGCGATCGCAGACGCGGTCGACCGCCTCGGCGGCGCTGACATCGTGATCGTCGCGGTCGGTGTGCTCGGCGAGCGCGGCGGGCTGCCCACCGACATCCCGGCCGCAGTCGAGCTGCTGCAGGCCAACACCGCCGGCGCCGGCTCGATGCTGATGCACTCCGCGGCGCGGCTTCGCAACGACGGCGGCGGGACAGTCGTCGTGCTCTCGTCCGTGGCCGCCGAGCGCCCGCGGAGGGCGAACGCGGTGTACGGGGCCTCCAAGGCGGGCCTGGACTCGCTCGCGCAGGGCCTGGGTGACGAGCTCGGCGAAGAGGGCGTGCGCATGCTGGTGGTGCGCCCGGGGTTCGTCAAGACCCGCATGACCGAGGGGCTCGATGCGGCGCCGTTTGCGACGACACCCGAGGCTGTGGCGACCGTCACCGCCGACGCGCTGGACGGCTCCGCGCACACCGTGTGGGCTCCCGGCATCATGCGATGGGTGATGCTCGTGATGCGGTTGATTCCGCGTTCAATCTTCCGCCGGATCAAGCAGTGAGCGCCAGGCCTTCGATGACAGAGCAGCAGCCGCGGTCGGATGCTGGGCCGACGAGGGACATGGCGGAGCTGCGAGAGCGCCGCGCCCGCTCACGCAGGCGCACCCGTCTTGCCCGGCTCGATCTCGGGATCGGTGTGTTCGCTGCGATCTTCCTGCTGATCCTCTCGCCGGGCCTGGCCATCACCGGGCTCGTCGCCGTCCTGCTGCTGGTGGGGGTGTTCGGCTCGATCTTCATACAGCGGCGCCGGATCCGGCGTGCCCGGACGCCGGAGGGGGACCCCCGAGGGCGCAGGGCCGCACGCAGCCATGCCGCGCGCGATGAGTGAGAACGCGGCGGTCCGCTACGAGGTGACGGGGCGCATCGCGCGCCTCACACTCGACCGGCCCGAGCGCGGGAACGGCATCAACGGCGCGCTCGTGCGGGGTCTCGCCGAGTCCGTCGAGCGGGCGGACCTCGACCCCGCCGTTCACGTGCTGCACCTCTCGGGAGAGGGCACCGGGTTCTGCGGCGGCTATGACCTCGTCGAGAGCGCTGAGGACATGGGCGCGGCGGCGGCCGCCGAGCGGTCGGGCATCACCGGGTCGCCGATCGATCCGGCTGTGATCACCGCGAACCACGACCCGCGCGGGACGTGGGACCCGATGGTCGACTACGCGATGATGAGCAGGAACGTGAACGCGTTCATGAGCCTGTTCCGCTGCGGGAAGCCCGTCGTCTGCATGGTCCACGGATTCTGTGTGGCGGGAGGGACCGACATGGCGCTCTGCTCGGACCTGCTGGTGATCGCCGAGGACGCGAAGATCGGCTACCCGCCGGCTCGCGTCTGGGGCTCGCCCACCACGGCCCTGTGGGCGCACCGGATCGGCGCGCAGCGTGCAAAGCGGCTGCTGTTCACCGGAGACTCGCTGTCCGGGAAGGAGGCCGTCGAGTGGGGGCTCGCGATCGAGGCGCCGGCGCCTGAGAAGCTCCGCGAACGCACCGAGGTCCTGCTCGAGCGAATAGCGCGGATGCCTATCAACCAGCTCGCGATGATGAAGCTGCTCGTCAACCAGGCGCTCTACGCTCAGGGCCTGCACGCCACGCAGGTGCTCGGGACGGTGTTCGACGGCATCACCCGCCACACCGCCGAGGGCTTCGACTTCCAGCGCCGCGCGGCGGAGGCCGGGTTCCGCGAGGCGGTTCGCGAGCGCGACGAGCCTTTCGGCGACGCGGGCCTGTCGACGTTCAAGGGCTAGCCAGCCACCGTCGAAGTCGCGACTCAACGAGCGAGGTGGACGCTCCGGTTCGCCGCCGGGTAGAATGGTCGCACCCCGCGGATGTAGCTCAGCTGGCTAGAGCGTCGCCTTGCCATGGCGAAGGTCGAGGGTTCGAATCCCTTCATCCGCTTCTTCCGGACGCCTGGATTTCCGGGGGTTTTGTATTTTTGGGGGTGGGTTGTGGAGGCCGGGCGCTCCCGTGGGTACCGCACGTGGGTACCAAATGGGCGCGCCGTTGGCGGGCCTCGGGACGTCAAGTGGTTTCCCAAGCGTCATCGAATTGGGCCGGCGGACTGACGACTAGACCGCTGGAGGACAGGCCGATCGAAGGGATGTGGTCAAGCTCGGACCGCGTAGTTGCCACCGCGGAATGACGCGGCGAAACATGCTGCGGCTGGTCGACGCGGACGCAAAGTCAGTCGCTCGGAAACGGTGCAGATACCACGCCGCGGCTGGTTCTTCGCGGCGGCATGCTCCCCGCGGTCGGTGAGGCTAGGCCCGGCCCGTTCGAAAGTAATGGTGTGGCATCTCCTTACAATGCCCAAGCTGTGAGCATCCAACTGCCGGAAGGACAGGACACGCTGCCGCCTGGGCGCCACAAGGCGACCGCCGACGAGATTCGCGCGGCGTTTGTTGAAGCGTTTCCCTCATCCGCGCGCCGCGGGCCATTGTTCGACCAGTGGATGATCATGTGCGAAGCAATCGAGCGGATCGTCGCGATCGAGGCTCAGTGGATCAACGGGAGCTACGTGACTCGGAAGGAAGAGCCCGGCGACATCGACTTCGTGTCCCACGTGGACGGCGAAGCGGTCGAACAGCTCGATCCAGTCGATGACGCTCTCCTCAAGGGGCTCGTCGCGGGGGAGATCTCGAAAGCCCTCCACGCCTGTGATTCGTTCGTCATCTTCATCTACCCCGCAGGGCACCCGGCGCGTGGGGCGTACGAAGGTGCGCGCAAATATTGGGACACTTGGTTTGGCCGCGACCGAGCGGGAAATCCGAAGGGCTACGTCGAACTGAGCAAACAGTGAGTCATCCTTCTGACGAGCTTGAGAGCCTCGAGCACGCACTGGCCGACATGAGCCCGGCTCTCGCAGAGCGATACTGGGTGCTGAGCTGATGCGTGACAGCCTTGAGCGTCGCCGTGGCCGCCAACTTCTGGCCCTGTTGTTCGGCCGGTTTGAGATGGTGCTCACACGTGATCCGTCGGCCGGTACAGGCGGAGAGTTGCCGTTGGTCGGCGGCGTCCTCACGTCACTTCAGGAAAGTAGGCACCCTGGATGCGCAGGCGATTGGGGGCGAACGCACCTCGAGAGGTCTGATCCCTGCAGCGATCAAGGATGCTGTTGAATTGCGGCTGCTCGGGGCTAGGCCAGGTTCGCTGAGCCTCGAGCTTGTCCCTGTGCGGAAGGAGATGCAGCAGCCCTTATTCGAGGACAGCGAAGAGTCGTTGCTCGAGGTCACAGTCGAGCGATTCCTCGGCCTGATGTCAGGGCGGAGCGATCTTCTACAAGACGCCGCCGATCTCGGCCCCAGAGCTACCTCCCATATAGCTGAGCTCTCGAAGTGTCTAGCGGAGGCGCAGGCGACCGCCTCGATGACGTGGGAGTCTCGCCGAGCATCGGTCGACAGCCTCGGTCGACGCGGAGCGTGCCGCAGAGCTCCGTCACGTCCTGAAGGAAGTCAATACATCGACCGACACGATCCATCTAAAGGGGCGCCTCGTCGGGGGCAACCTGGTTCGTGGGACGTTCGAGCTCAAGGCTGAGGATCGGGCGCATGCGGTCGCCGGCAGCGTAGACCAACCCATCCTCGTGATCCTCGAGGAGATGCATCTCGGTCAAGTCGTGGAGGCCGATCTCGAGGTTCGCCGGTCCCGGCTCGCTAGCGGCGAGACGCGGGAGTCGTACGTCCTGAAGGGACTCGCCGGAATCCCATAGCGCGGTGCACTGCGAGCGCATCCTGAGGAAAGCCGAGCGGCGGCGGCATTGGCGGGCATCAGGGCACATGAGGTATCTGTCCGTTGACCTTCGCTACACCCCGACCAGATGCTTCGAGACGTTCCCGCGGCCGGACCCAGATTCGCGGGCGCGATCGGAAATCGGAGAGCTTGCGTCGGCGCTGATCGAGGTGCGGCAGGCGGTCACCGTGGGCGAGTCGATCGGCCTGACGACGCTCTACAACGGCGTCGACGAGGGTGCGCGGGGCGACGTCGCATCGCTGCATCATCAGCTCGATCATGCAGTGCTCGCCGCCTACGGATTGCGGCGGAAGTACGCGCCGTTCGCTCAGTAGCCGGCTGGGCGAGCCGCTGGCAGTTCCACCTGACGCAGCGGCCGATCGAGGCGCACACACGCTTCTGTCGGCTGCCCGTCGAGTTGTGTGGGCGTTCGAGCACATCGGGGCGGGACTGCCTCCCGTGCAAGCTTGCTTGTGCGCTCCGCGTCGACTTTGGCAATGAGTGCTGGAGCGTTGACCTTGCTGCGGGCGCCGCCCTCCTCAGTGCCTCGCTGGCGTGGAGCGCCGTGGCCGGCGGTCACAGCCGGCGCGGGCGAGAAGCGCCGCACGTGGGAGCCGCGCCGGGAGCTGGCGGCCCGTGAAGGGGCCCCGGGCTCGGCTCGATTGCGGGTCGTAGTCAGGCCGCCGGCAGGCGACGGTCTTTGCGGATTCGACGGCGGAGCGAACTGCGGAGCCGTGATCTTGGTTCTTGGCCCGTCCCCACTGGGCGGGTGGCGTTGTTTGTTTCATGACCTCGCCCCCCCAACGTAGGGGTGGTGAGGTCATGAAACAAAGCGAGGGAGAGAGGGGGGGACGGGAGGGAGGAGAGAGAAGAAGAAAGAAGGAAGAAAGGAAGGAGAAGAAGGAGAAGAGATGAGAAGAAGAGAGAAAAGAAATGGAGAGATGAGAAGAGAAAGAAGAACGAGTCAGAGGAGTTGAGAGGGAGGCCAAGAGCGGGGGCTGGCGGGGGTGATGGGGGTTGGTGGGTTGAGGTGCTGTTGGGTGATTGCTGGGGGGTCTGGGCCGAGCTGAGGACGACACAGGTGGACAAGGTGTCGATCGAGGCAAGGAGGCTGGCGTGCAGACCGAGAGGGATGCGCTGATCGTCGATTGGGTCGGGCGTATCGGCGCGGCCGGTGCGGAGCATGTGATGCACCGGTTCGGGATGGGTCGCAGCTGGGCATATACACGCGGCTGAGCCGGCAGGTCGCGCTCGGTGCCGCTGGAGGAGCACCGGGTGCTCTACCGGCAACCGGGGTTGTATGTCGCTACGGCCGGACGGGCTTCGCGGCCGCGGGCTTTCTCGTCTGGGGGTTTGCCGGGTGAGCCCGGGCGGGTCCGTTCATGCGCGTGAGGTCGCGGCCGCGGCGGCTGCACTGCACTTCGCGCTGCCGGGACTTTGAGGTGCTCGCCGAGCGCGAGCTGCGCCTGGTGGAGAGCGACGAGGGGGAAGCTGCTCGCGTCGGTGAAGGTCGGCGAGCTCGCGGGTGGCCTGCCTGCCCTGCATCGCCCGGATCTGGTGCTCGTTGCCGACGGTAGGACTCTGGCGGTCGAGGTTGAGCTGTCGGTCAAGGCGCCGCGGCGGCTGCAGCGGATCTGCACCGCCTACGCCAGGGCGCGGCCCACGTGGACCACGTCTACTACCCTGGCTGAGCCCGCGCCGGCTCGGGCTGTCGCGAGGGCGATCGCGGAGACGCGGGCCGAGAGCCGGATCACGGTCCTCCCGCTCGCCGATGTCGCGTCGGTCGGCGGGCTCGAGGCGGGGGAGGGGGCGGCTCCGTGTCTGAAGCGGAATCGAGCAGGTTCTTGGAAGCTGGTGGTGCCTCGCCGCATGCCGGCGAATCGGGTCTGTTTGCGACGGTCGGGCACGGCATCGAATCGGTCGCCCTCGCGGTTGGCGTGGCGGTCGTCCTGGGGTGGCTACTCGCGCGCGGCCTGCGCCGTGCTGGGTTAGCGTGGACGTGGGCGCTGCTCGGCCTGCCAGTCGGGTATCTGGCCGGCGGGCTGCTCGTGGGTCGGTGGCCGATCTGGATCGTCTCGCTGATCGCGGCCGTGAAGGGCTCGCGCCTACACGACGCAGACATGGCGGCCGGCGGAGAGAGCGCGCAGATCGCCCGCTCACGTGAGGGCGTGAGCGCGCTGCTCGGCTCGTTGAACCTCCCAGGCCTCAACAACAGAAGGCGCGAGGCCCGGATAAGCAACGGACGGCTCACCGTCGGGCGGACGTCCAGGACGGCCCGCGCCAGGATCCCGGTCGGCGTTCAAGTCGGGATGCCACACCCTCGTCGTGGGCGCGACCGGCTCGGGCAAGACCGTTACCCAGGCCTGGATCCTCGGACGGCTCATCGACGCCGGCCTCGGCGCCACGTGATCGACCCCAAGGGCGATCAACTGCTCCGCGACGAGGCCGAGAGCAGACCGCGGCCCGCCGGTCTCCGCCGAATGGACGCCGGAGGGCCCACTCGCCTACAACCCCTACGAGCCGGGGCGGCGAGCGAGATCGCCGACAAGGCCCTGGCCGGCGAGACATTCACCGAGCCGCACTACCAGCGCCTCGCCCAGCGCTACCTTGGTCACGCGATCCGCACGATGCAGGCCGCCGAGGTACCGGTGACCCCGGTCTCGCTGATGGAGCACCTCGACCCCGGCCGGCTCGACGCGACCGCCCGCAAGCTCCCCGACAGCGAAGCCGAGGGAGTGCAGGGCTATCTCGACGGGCTCGCCGATCGCCAGAAGCGAGACCTCGCCGGGGTACGAGACCGCCTCTCTATTCTCGCCGAGTCAGAGACCGGCCCCTGGCTCAGCCCCATCAACGGCACCGCCCTCGACCTCGCGGCCGTCACCAGCAAGGCGGTCGTCTACTTTCGCCTCGACGCGGACCGGCGGACGCTGCTCTCAAAGATGATCGCCGCCGCGATCATCAGCGACCTGATCACGATGTCCGCGCACCTCCAGCAACGCCCGGTCCCGACCGTCGTCCTGATCGACGAGTTCGCCTCGATCGCGGCCGAGCACACGGGCCGGCTGTTCGGCAAAGCGCGCACCGCCGGGATCAGCCTGATCCTCGGCACCCAGGAGCTCGCAGACCTCCACGCCGCGGGTGAGGCCCTCCACGACCAGGTCCTCGGCAACCTCGAGGCCCTGATCGCGCACCGCCAGAACATCCCCGCCTCCGCCGAGCTCATCGCCGACGTCGCCGGCACCCAGGAGGTCTGGATTCCCGACAGAACAGACCGAGGCCGGCTGGCTCGGCACCCGCCACTCCGGGAAGGGCAGCCGCCGGCGCGGCGAGGAGTTCCGCATCCACCCCAACCGGATCAAGGAGCTACGTGACAGGCCAGGCCGTCGTCATCACCCCCGGAGCCGGCAACCCGACCATCGCGAACATGCTGCACCCGAGGCAGGCAGCGCGATGAGCTGGCCACCACGCGACCCCGGCCGCAGACCGCTCACCGCAGCCGACGTGATGACAGCCGGAGAGGTCGCCCGCCTCATGCACGTACCCCAGTCAACCGTCGAGCACTGGGCCCGCGTCGGCACGATCCCCTCCCGAAAGGTCGGCAGACGCCGCCTCTACATCCGGCCCAACATCGAGGCCCTACTGCTCGACGAGACCGGTGAGAGTAGGCGCTGACGCGGATTGTAGTGTCCCGAACGCTCGGTCTCCGGCATGCCAGTGCGGCTTGCGGGGACCGGCGGCGGCCGTCGCCCGGTTGCCGCGCCCGAGGGCCCATAGGGACCCGTTCCGTCGCCGCCTGGGCGGCGGCCTACGCGCGACGTTCGGTAGACAGGATCTGGGGCGTACGGGTATCCACATAGCGAGCCCCGCGTCGCAATATGATTCGCGGATGACTGGTTCTGCCGGAACGATGCAGATCTCGCCGGGTAGTCGTCCCGCTCACCCGCCGCTTCGTTTGAGGTTGTCGCGGTCCACCGCCGTGATCGCAGCCACGCTGAGCGCTTGTGTCGTTGCCATCTCTCTGGCCACCTTTCCTGTTGCGACTGAGCCGACTTCCGGTCGGCTTTCCCATCAGGGGGTGCTGAGCCGCCAAGCGCCTGGCCTGCCGGTCGACCTTGCCTCGGCCGCGTCTTCGATGATTGGTGCCTCTAATCGCAGCTTCTGGTCGGCTCGCCACGGTCATTTCCTAGTGACCGACGGTGGGGGAATACGCGGCAGCTTCAGCTCTGAAGGTGTGGCGGCGTTGCGCGCGAGTCGAGGCACACTCGGACTGTCCCTTGCCAGCGTAGGGAGTAGTGGTCGCTTATCCCCGGTTTTCGGAGCCGTGCGAACACAAATCGCAAACGAGATCCTCTTCAGGTATCGGCCGATCTCCGAGTACTACCGCAACGGACCTTACGGGCTTGAGCAGGGTTTCACGGTGCTCCAAGGGCCCACCGGACGCCGCAGGATCGCTTGCGCTTGGGCTGAGGATTAGCGGCTCACTGCGACCCGAAAGCGTCGGTCCCCAGGTCGGTTTCAAGGCTCCATCAGGCGTGGAAGTGCTCCGGTACGGCGAACTCCACGCAGTCGATGCGAACGGCCGGCGGCTGCGTGCGCAGATGCACGTTCGCAATGGACGTTTGTTGCTGCTTGTCGATGACCGACACGCTTCAGCTACCCAGTGCGGATCGATCCGTTTATTCAGCAGGGCGCCAAGCTCGTTTCGACCGATGAATCTGGGAAAGGCAAGTTTGGTAAATGCGGTGTCGGACATTGCGTAGCGCTGTCCGAAGACGGAAACACGGCCCTCATCCCGGGCTCCGACGGCGAACAGGGCGGAAAGGAAACGGTGTGGGTCTTCGCGCGCTCCGGTGCGACTTGGGCGTTCCAGGCTAGGCTCGTCAGAAGCGGCGCAGAATCCGGTGGACCGCCCGCGGTGGCGCTGTGGGCGGACGGCAATACCGCCTTGCTCGGCGATCCCGAATACCGCGAAGGCGGACTCAGCGGCCTGGGAGCGGCTTTAGGGTGTTCACCCGCTCGGGCGACACGTGGACGCAGCAGGGAGGAAGGATGATCGACAGGAAGCACTCGAACGTCCGAGTGGGAACCAGTACGGTGGGTTCGGCGCAGGCGTGGCGCTTTCGGCTGACGGGAAAACTGCCCTCATCGGCGGCGACCGCGAAACAGGTAGTGGTGCGTGGGTCTTCACGCGCTCCGGCGAAACATGGACCCAGCAGGGTGGCGAGATCACCGGGGGCGGGCAGGGAAAGGATTTCGGCGCCGAAGTTGCTCTGTCGGGGGACGGCAATACGGCGCTGGTCGAGGCGAACCGCAGCCCGGGGGTGGCGGCGGCGCTGCTTGGGTGTTCGCGCGCTCTGGCGTGACCTGGACCCAGCAGGGTGGCGCGCTTGCCGACGGCGGCGCCGAACTATTCGGCCGGCATGTCGCTCTGTCCGCGGACGGCAACACTGCGCTGGTCGGAGGCCAACATCACTGAAGGGAAGGTTGGCACGGCGCTGATCTTCACGCGAGCGGGCTCGGCATGGATCCAGCAAGGCGGGGCGCTGACGGGTACTGGCGAGGTAGGCGGCGGCGAATTTGGAAGTGGTGTGGCCCTGTCCGGCGACGGCAATACGGCTCTTGTTGGCGGCAGGGGCGACGATGGCGAAGTCGGCGCGGCGTGGGTGTTCAGACGATCTGGCGCGACTTGGACTCAGGACGGGGAAAAGCTCACTGACCACGGGGAGGTCGTCAACGGCTTTGGCGCCGAGGTCGCTCTATCTCAAGATGGAAGCACAGCACTGGTCGGTGGAGAATTGACACAGGCCGTATGGGTGTTTGTCAGTTCGTCCACAGAAGCGCCGATCGACAGCAGTCCGCCTGTCATCTCCGGGAGTGCCCAGCTCGGACAAGAGCTGTCGTGCGCGCCTGGGGTTTGGTCCGGCGACCCTGCGCCGTCGTTTAGCTACCAGTGGCTCCGTGACGGGTTGGGCCCCTGACAGGCTTCGCGGGCTCCTCTTACGTCGTGCAAGGCGCAGACGAGGGGCACACGCTGACCTCTGCGAAGTCACCGCGATCAACAGTGCCGGGAAACGTGCTGCGACCAGCCTCGGCGTGGCTGTACCGGCTGGATCCTCAAGCGGGGGTGGTTCGAGCGCCGGCGCGGGCGATGCGGGCGCCGGCGCGGGCGATGCGGGCGGTGGCGGGATCATCAGCGTGGGTCGCGAAGCGATTGCCTCATCACTTGCGCGGCAGTTGACCCAACTCAAGCGGGCGGCAGGATCTCGTCAATGTTGAGGCACGGTGGTGTGGGATTGTCGTTCAGCTCCTACGAGGCGGGGATGGTCACTGTCGCCTGGTACGAGGTGCCAGCCGGCGCACGGCTCGCGCGAAAGGCTAAGCCACTGCCCGTGCTCGTGGCCGCGGGCAAGCTTCGCTTCTCGGCTGCCGGTCGTGGAACGTTGGCTATCAAGCTCACGCCCGCTGGCAAGGTCTTGCTCAAGCACGCAAAGCACGTCACGCTCACTGCTTGGGGGGCCTTCGAACCGATCGGAGCCGCACCAGTCATCGTCACGAGGGCCTTTGCGATCAGACGCTAGGAAGGACGAAGCAACGGCTAAGGGCGGGGATGCCGTGCGGTTGCGTGAAGCCTCCTGTCATCAGACGACGGGCGCCCGCTGGGTGCATAGCTTGCTCCGCCCTGGGTGTGGGTCAGGCCACGCGCGCGCCTACCTGTCGGGCACCTGAGCCTGCCGAGGACTTGTGCGATGGGGAGAATTTGGTCCATGGGGAAAGGAGCGGAGGAGGAATTCTGCGAGATGACCAATGCCGTCCCCCTCAAGAGGGGCGATCCGCGTGGCGATGCGGAATACAGAGGACGGTGCATCGAGATCAAGAATCTAGAAGCCGTCAAGCACCAGAACTCCAACCCGGTCCGTGCAGTCAAGTACATCACGCTAGTTGTGCGGAACCCTCCCAATGACGGCTGGTATGTCATTCCGGCAAGCGACGTCGTCCGTAACGTTGAGCGGATGGCAAAGGGCCAGCACACGGAGATCGCCTTCGAGTGCGCCAGGCTGAACCTCAATAGGTTCGACGAGAACCGGAGCAAGTATTCCGTGGCGAAACCTGCGCCCGAGCAGCTGCAACGAAAGGTTGAGGAGGCAATCGCCGAGGCAGAGGGCCACCCCGAGCTAGAACGCTTGATGGCGAAAGTGTTGGCGGACGTGAAGGAGCTGGCAAGAGTGAGCAAAGCAGAGCGTCGAGCGCCGAACTTCGGAAGAACAAACTGCTCCTGAGGCCCTAGTTACGGGGTATGT
>CAWGWU010000008.1:0-336179 GCA_963826345.1 uncultured Solirubrobacteraceae bacterium | reverse complement strand
GCCCTGGCCCTGCGCGCCCTCTCGAGGGCCACGTCCCTCGCGTCGTAGCGGGGGTCCGATTCGTGCTTGTAGGAGGAGTCGTGCTCCTCGTCCACGACGATCAGCCCGAGCCCGGAGATCGGTGCGAACACCGCCGAGCGCGGCCCCACGCAGATGCGGGCGTCGCCCTCGCGAAGACGCCTCCACTCGGCGTAGCGCTCGGCGGGGCGCAGGCGCGAGTGGAGCACCGCGACGGTCTCGCCGAAGCGTTCGATGAAGCGGCCGACGATCTGCGGCGTGAGCGCGATCTCCGGGACCAGCACGATCGCCCCGCGCCCGTGCTCGAGCGCGGCGGCAGCTGCCTGCAGGTAGATCTCCGTCTTGCCCGAGCCGGTCACGCCGCGCAGCAGCCGCTCGTGGAACTCGCCGGCGGCCAGCGCCGCGGCGAGGGGCGCGAGCGCCTCGCGCTGGGGGGCCGTGAGCTCCGGCGCCTCGGGGCTGCGGGCGCCGACCGAGAGATGCTCCGGGCGCGGCACGGCACGGCGCTTGCGGCCGCTCAGGCGGCGCGCGGCGCCCGGCGGCAGGACCAGGCCGAGCGCGCGGGGAACGGTCGAGCAGTACTCGGCGGCGATCCACTCCGCGAGCGCGACGAGGTCTACGGGAACGCCGAGCTCCAGCGCCCGCAGCGGCGCGAGCAGCTTGTCCTCGGCCACGTCGCTCGTGTCCGAGAGCCCCACGACGACGCCGAGGACCTCGCGGCGGCCGAACGGGACCACCAGCATCGAACCTACGTCGACGCCCTCGGCGAGCTCCTCGGGCAGGCGATAGTCGAACGGCCCGCGCAGCGCGCGGGTGCTCGTCATCGGCTCTACCCTCGCGATCGTCGGCGCCACCGCCTCGACCCTAGAGGCCGAGGCGGTCAGAGGCGCCGGGCCGCGCGCGGGCGGCGAATCAGAGGCCTGCGGCCGCGCGCAGCGCGTCCTTCTTGTCGGTCCGCTCCCACGTGAAGTCGTGGTCCTCGCGGCCGAAGTGGCCGTAGGCCGCCGTCTTCTGGTAGATCGGGCGGTGCAGTTTGAGCTCCTCGCGGAATGCGCCCGGGCGAAGGTCGAAGACCTCGCTCGACGGCTCGCTGGATCGCGGCGCGGCCGACGCCTTTCTCGGTCCCGAAGGTCTCGACCATCACCGACACCGGGTGCGCGACGCCGATCGCGTAGGCGACCTGCACCTCGGCGCGGTCGGCGAGGCCGGCGGCGACGATGTTCTTGGCGACCCAGCGCGTGGCGTATGCGGCCGAGCGGTCGACCTTGGACGGGTCCTTGCCGGAGAAGGCGCCGCCGCCGTGGCGGGCCATGCCGCCGTAGGTGTCGACGATGATCTTGCGCCCGGTCAGGCCGCAGTCGCCGACAGGCCCGCCGATCACGAAGCGGCCGGTGGGGTTCACCAGGAAGTTCCTGCGCAGCTCGTCCTGCGTCGTACAGGTCCTTCGGCAGGATCGGCTCGACGACGTGCTCCCAGAGGTCGTCGGGGATCAGCGACTCCGCTCCCTCGGCGTGCTGCGTGGAGATCAGGAGCTTCTCGATCGCGACCGGCCTGCCGTCGACGTAGCGGACGCTGACCTGGGTCTTGCCGTCGGGGCGAAGGTAGTTCAGGGTCCCTGCCTTGCGCACCGCGGCGAGCCGCTCGGCGAGCCGGTGCGCGAGCTGGATCGGCAGCGGCATCAGCGACTCGGTCTCGTTGCTGGCGTAGCCGAACATCATCCCCTGGTCGCCCGCGCCGGCCACGTCGAGCTCGTCGTCGTCGCTGGCGTCGGTGCGCGCCTCATAGGCCTTGTCGACGCCCTGGGCGATGTCCGGCGACTGCTTGTCGATCGTGTTGAGCACCGCGCACGAGTCGGCCGAGAAGCCGAGGTCGGCGTCGGTGTAGCCGATCCTGCGCACGGTCTCGCGCGCGATCTCCTGGATGTCGACGTAGGTTTCGGTGGAGATCTCGCCGGAGACCACGATCAGGCCCGTGTTCACGAGCGTCTCGCAGGCGACGCGGCCGTAGGGTTCCTCGGCCAGGACGGCGTCGAGCACGCCGTCGGAGATCTGGTCGGCGATCTTGTCGGGGTGTCCCTCCGTGACGGACTCGGAGGTGAAAAGGAATTCGTTGTCGGAAAACTCAGTCATAACCTGGTGGATCAGCTCCGGGAGTTATTGCCCCGTTCAGGGCTGCGGGGTTGGCAAAGGTCGCGGAAGTCTACGCGGCGCGAGCGCTTCCGCGCTGACCGCGCTCGACGAAGTCGATGATCAGGGGCACCCCGTCCATCCCGTAGCGCGCGCGCAGGCGGTTCTCGATGAAGTACGCGTAGTCGCGCGTGACGCGCGCTCGCGAGTTGACCTGGATCGCAAAACGCGGCGGGCGCTCCCCGATCTGGGCCATGTAGATCAGCTTCAGGCGGTGCCCGCTCGATCCGCGGCGAGTGCCGACCGGCGGCTGGCGCGCCTGCACGGCCTCCGACAGGAAGCGGTTCAGCTCCGGGGTCGGGATGCGGCCCTGCATGCGGTCGCCGAGGGCGATCACCTCGGTCAGCAGCCGCGGCACATGTCGGCCGGTCTTGGCGCTCGCGGTCAGGACCCGCGGGCGCAGCCGCAGCGCCTTCGCCACGCGGCCCCGCTCGTAGTCCAGGTCAAGGCGCCCGCCTGTGTCGCTGTCGGGGTGCTCCTGGGTGTCCCACTTGTTCAGGACGATCGCTGTCGCGCAGCCCGCCTTCATCGCGAGCTCGGCGATCCTGAGGTCCTGCGAGGTGACGCCGTCCGCGGCGTCGCAGACGACGAGGGCGACGTCTGCGCGCTCGGCGGCGCGCTGCGAGCGCAGCGTCGTGTAGTACTCGACCGAGTCCTGCACCTTGGACTGCCGGCGCATGCCGGCGGTGTCGACCAGCACGAGCTTGCGATCGCCGATCAGCAGCGGCATGTCGATCGCGTCGCGCGTGGTCCCGGCGACGTCCGAGACGATCACCCGCTCCTCCCCGAGAAAGCGGTTGACGAGCGATGACTTGCCGACGTTCGGCCGCCCGATCACAGCCAGGCGGATGGTGTCCTCCTGCTCCTGCGCCTGGCCCTCGGGCAGCAGCTCGACGATCTTGTCGAGCAGGTCGCCCGAGCCGAGTCCCTGTGCGGCGGAGACGGCGAGCGGCTCGCCGAGGCCCAGCCTGTGGAAATCTGCGGCGAGCGGCAGGTCCGCGACGCCGTCGCACTTGTTCGCGGCGACTATCGTCGGCACGGGCGCGCGGCGCAGCAGGTCCGCCATCTCCTCGTCTCCGGGCCGCACGCCGGCCTTGGCGTCGACCACGAGCACGGCCACCTGCGCGTCGGCGATGCCGGCGCGCGCCTGATCGCGGATCGAGCCCGCGAGCGGGTCCTCGTCCTGGAAGTCAACTCCGCCGGTGTCGATCAGCGTGAAGCTGCGCCCGTTCCACTCGCAGTCGAGCTCCTTGCGGTCACGGGTGATGCCCGGGCGCTCGTGGACGACCGCCTCACGTGTGCCCGTGAGGCGGTTGATCAGCGATGACTTGCCCACGTTCGGGTAGCCGACGATTGCGACCTTCATCAGGCCAGTATGACTGGGAGCGGCCGCTTCTCCGGGTCAGTGGCGCACGCCGGCGCCTCGCGCGAGCGCCGCGATGCGCGCGATCACCTGCTCGGCGTCCAGGCCCGTGCTGTCGAGCGTCACCGACCCGTCGGCGGGCCGCAGGGGTCCGTGCTCGCGCTCGGTGTCGCGCCTGTCGCGCGCCTGCTGCTCGGCGAGCACCGCCTCCTTGGGCTGGCCCAGCTCGGCGGCTCGCCTTCGCGCCCGCTCTCCCTCATCCGCGGTCAGGAAGACCTTCAGGTCGGCTCCGGGAGCGACGACCGTGCCGATGTCCCGGCCCTCGGCGACCCAGTCGCCGACGGCCATCAGCTCGCGCTGGCGCGCTGACCATCGCGGCCCGCACGCCGGGGTCGGCGGCGACCTGCGAGGCGGCCCGCGAGACCTCCGGGGAGCGGATCCGCTCGGTCACGTCCTCCCCGTCGAGCAGCACGCGGCCCGCGGGCAGCTCGATCCGCGCGGCGCCCGCCAGGGCTGCGGGCTCGGCTGAGGGTTCGGCGAGGCAGAGCAACGCGACGCACCGGTACATGGCTCCGCTGTCCAGGTAGGTGAAGCCGAGCTCGCGCGCGAGGCCTCGCGCGACGGTCGACTTGCCCGCACCGGCGGGCCCGTCGATCGCTACGAGCAAAGCGACTCCAGGTCGTCGACGAAGCGGGGGTAGGACACGGCCGCGGCCTCCATCCCGATGACCTCCACGCCGCTGCGCGAGGCCAGGCCCGCGACGGCGCCCATCATCGCCATGCGATGGTCGCCGCGCGCGTCGATGCTGCCGCCGTCAAGGCCGCCCGTGCCCTGGACGACGAACCCGTCCGGCGTCGCCTCGATCTCGGCGCCGAGGCCCCGCAGCCCGCTGACGACGCCCTCGATCCTGTCGGACTCCTTCACGCGCAGCTCCTGCGCGCCGCGAACGATCGTCTCGCCCTCGGCGAAGGCGCCGAGCAGCGCGACGAGCGGCAGCTCGTCGATCGCCAGCGGCACCTCGTCGGGTTCCACGACGGTGCCCTCGAGGGCGCCGTGGGCCACGTCGAGGTCGCTGACCGGCTCATCGGCCGGGATCTCCTCGCTCTGCGCCTCGAGGTCGCCGAGCACGATGCCGCGCATGCGACGAAGGATCCTCAGGAAGCCGGTCCGCGTCCAGTTGACCCCGACGTCGGATATCAGCAGGCGCGAGCCGGGCACGAGCACGCCCGCTGCGATCAGGAAGGCGGCGGAGCTGAGATCCCCCGGGACCTTGATCATGCTCGATCGCGATCTCGTCCGAGTTCCCCACGCTCACCGACCGCCCCTCGCGGCGATATCGGCACGCCGGCGCGGAGCAGCATCCGCTCGGTGTGGTCGCGGCTGAGGGCTGGCTCGGTGACCTTCGTGGTGCCGTCCGCGGAGATCGCGGCCAGCAGCACGCACGACTTGACCTGGGCGCTGGCCACCTCGAGCTCGTAGGAGATCGCGTGCAGGTGCGCTCCGCGCACCTGCAGCGGCGTGAAGCGACCCTCGCGCGCCGTCAGCTGCGCGCCCATCATCGCAAGCGGCTCGACGATCCTCGCCACGGGCCGCCTTCGGATCGACTCGTCGCCGTCGAGCGTGTAGGAGCGGCCCTCCTGGGCCGCGAGCCAGCCGGGCAGCAGGCGCAGCAGGGTGCCGGCGTTGCCGACGTCGATCGTGTGCTCGCTCTCGCGCGCCTCGCGCAGGCCGCTGCCGCGCAGCACGACCGCGCCGTCGCCGTTCTCCTCGACGAGCGCGCCGAGCGTCGCGACGGCCGCGAGTGTCGAGTTGGTGTCGGCGGCGTGCAGATAGTTCTCGATCCTGACCGGCTCGGACGCCATCGCCCCGAGCAGGGCGGCGCGATGGGAGATCGACTTGTCGGCCGGCGCGCGGAGCGTCCCGGAGAGGCCGCGGGCGGGCTCGAATCGCATATTCATGCCCTGGCCACCGGGAATCCGAGCTCGGCGATGAGCGCCCGGGCGCGCTCGGAGTCCTCCTCGCCGCCTATCCACAGCGACACCACCCCCTGGCTGTTGTCCTGCGACGGCGAGAGCGCCATGTCGGCGATGTTCACGCCGGCCTGGCCGAGCGCGAGAGCGATCTCGGCGACGACGCCGGGGCGGTTCGGGACCGACGCTCGCAGCTCGTGCACGGGACCCCCGGTCAGCGCCGCGCCTAGGAGCAGCGTCGCGCGCCGCTCGCGCGGCGTCGTTCCAGACCGTCAGCCCGCCCGCGTCCGAGGACGGCGAGCATCGCGCGAACCTCGCGCGAGGCGGCCCGAGAGCTCGTCGATACCCGCGATCAGCGCGTCGCTGTTGGCGAGGTAGATGTCCGTCCAGATCGCACTGTTGGCGCCGGCGACGCGGGTCGCGTCGCGGAAGCTCGGCCCGACGGCCGGCAGCCGCCCGGAACCCTCGGCGTCGATCAGTCCCTGCGCCTGAGCCGCCAGCAGGTTCGCGAGCACGTGCGGCATGTGCGACACGCACGCCATCAGGCGGTCGTGGGTGTCGGCATCGATCGCCGCCGGGCGCGCCCCGAAGCCGGCGAGGATCCGGTGCAGTCGCTCATACAGGACGCCCGCGGTTTTGCCCGGGCGCCGGGGTCAGGTACCACGTGGCGCCGTCGAAGAGATCCTCGCGGGCGTGCTCGACGCCCGCGCTCTCGGCCCCCGCGAGCGGGTGCCCGCCGACGAAGCGCTCGTCCGCGGCCGCCTCGGCGACGACCCGCTTGGTGGAGCCGACGTCGGTCACGACGCAGTCCGGGCCGGCGGCTGCGAGAGCCTCCGAGATCGCCTGCGCGAGCTTTCCGACGGGCGCGGCGATGAAGACCGCGTCGGCGCCCGCGACGGCCTGCTGCGGGCTGGCGGCGGCCTCGTCTATCGCGCCGAGCGCGAGTGCGTGGCGCGCACCCGCTCGTCGGGGTCGTAGCCGAGCACGTGCGCGCCCGTGCGGGCACGTGCCGCGAGTCCGATCGATCCCCCGATCAGGCCCAGCCCGAGGACCGCGACCCTCAAGCGGAGTCCTCCGGCGCCCGGGCCGCCGACGCTCGCGCAGCCCGGATGCCCATCAGACGGTGCTTAGCGCCTTGCCCGCAAGTGAAGCGGCCGCTTCCACGGCACGCGAGTAGTCCGCGAAGTCCGAGGAGCGCAGCGCCTGCGGCCCGTCGCAGATCGCCTCGTCGGGGTTCGGGTGCACCTCGACGATGATCCCGTCCGCTCCGACGGCCGCCGCCGCCAGTGACAGCGGCGTGACGAGGTCGCGGCGCCCCGCGGCGTGGCTCGGGTCGACGATGATCGGCAGGTGCGTGAGCTCCTTCAGAACCGGCACCGCCATCAGGTCGAGCGTGAAGCGGTAGGCAGTCTCGAACGTGCGGATGCCGCGCTCGCACAGCATCACGTTCTGGTTGCCCTCCTTCAGGATGTACTCGGCGGCCATCAGCAGCTCGTCGAGTGTCGCCGACAGGCCCCGCTTCAGAAGCGCGGGCCGTCCGGCGCGCCCGATCTCCGTCAGCAGAGGGTAGTTCTGCATGTTGCGGGCACCGATCTGCACGACGTCCGCGACCTCGAGCACCGCGTCCATGTCGCTGATGTCCATCAGCTCCGTCACGATCGGCAGGCCGGTCTCGGCCTTCGCCTCGGCGAGCAGGCGCAGCCCCTCCTGGCCGAGCCCCTGGAACGCGTACGGCGAGGTGCGGGGCTTGTAGGCGCCGCCTCGCAGCAGCGTCGCCCCCGCGTCCTTCACGGTGTGGGCCGTCGAGAGCATCTGCTCGCGCGACTCGACCGTGCAGGGCCCGGCGATCATCGCGAAGTGCTCTCCGCCGATCTTGCGCCCCTCGATGTCCAGCACCGAGCGGTGCCCGTGCGTTATCTGTGCGGAGGCGAGCTTGTAGGGCTTCAGGATCGGGACCACGCGGTCCACCCCCGGCTGGCCCTCGAGCCCGAGGCTCGCGACGTTCGCGTCCTGCTCGACGTCGCCGATCGCGCCGATCACCGTCACGCGCGCTCCGGAGCTGCGGTGCGCTCTGGCGCCCGCTCGCTCGATCTTGGCGACGACCGCGTCGACCTCATCCTCGGTCGCGGTCTCTTTCATCACAATCATCATCAAGTCATCCTTTCACTGACGCCTGGCCATGTTAGAGGTGCTGGGATGCCCGACATCGGGCGGTCGCGAGCGGCGCGCGTGCTGCCGCGCCTTCCGGTTGGCGCTCGGCCCCCGCTCAGGGGACCCGTGCGGCTCTCAGGCACCCGCTCGCGGACGGGTGGAGGCCGAAGCGCCTAGCTAAATCGCCAGGTGCGATAGGACGACCGATAAGGGCGGCTGAGGGTGTGGCTGTATGCGGTGGCCGTCTCGTACATGGTCGTCTGCAGAGTTTGTAGCAGACCGCGGGCGCCCGGTAAAGGCGTGAGCGGCCGCGGGCGCCGGCGCTCAGCTGTCGAGCACCTCTGCCAGCGCGTCCAGGAAGCGCATGTTCTCCTCCGGCAGCCCGTATGTGACGCGCAGCGCCGGGGCGCTCGCGCCGAGCGCGCGCGCCGGCCCTGACGAGCACGCCGCGCTCCTGCAGGCCCTGCATGATCCGCGCCTCGTCGCGCTCCTCGCCGAGGTGCAGCCAGCAGAAGTTGGCCTGCGACTGCGCGGCCGTGAGCCCGAGCGCGCGGATCCGCTCGTCGAAGGAGATCCGCTCCGCGACGGTCCTGGTGACCCGCTCGAGCACCTCGTCCTGGTGGGCGAGCGCCTCGACCGCCGCTACCTGTGCGAGCGCGTTGCAGTAGAAGGGCTGGCGCACCTGGTCGAGCGCCCGCGGCAGCTCCTCCGACCCGCACAGAGCGAAGCCGACCCTCAGCCCGCACAGCCCGTGGACCTTGGAGAAGGTTCGCAGCAGCACCAGGTTCGGGTGGTGCTCGAGCAGGTCGATGGAGGCGTCGGGGTCCTCGAGCAGGTTGAACTCGCAGTAGGCCTCATCCAGGATCACGCACACGTGCGGGGGCACCTGTGCGAGGAACTCCGCGATCTCGGCGAGCGGCACCGCTGTGCCCGTCGGGTTGTTGGGGTTGCAGACGATCACGAGCCGCGTGGCGACGGTGATCTCCCTCAGCATCGCCGGCAGGTCGTGGCGCTCCTCGCCGTCGAGCGGCACGGTGATCGCGCGGGCGCCGGACGCCGCCGACAGGTGCGGGTAGACCGAGAAGGACGGCCACGCGTAGAGGAGCTCGGCGCCGGGCTCGAGCAGCGCCTCGCCGGCGGCGAGCAGGATGTCGCATGAGCCGTTGCCGATTGCGATCCTCGAGGCCGGCACCTCATAGCGCTCCGCCAGGCGCCTGCGCAGCAGCGTGCTGGAGGGGTCGGGGTAGCGGTTCAGTGTCCCCAGCGCCTGCGCGATCGCGGCGCGCACGGGCTCGATCGGCTCGAACGGGGACTCGTTGCTGGCGAGCCTCACGGGAGGGGCGCGCGCCAGCGTAGCCGCCTGCGGCCGGGTAGGTCGGGATGCGCCGTATCCGCTCTGAGAACTCGATCGCCACGCCGTCATTGTGCCGGGCGCGCGCTCGGCGCGCCGGGCGCTAGCCGACCGAGGGCAGATCCGTGCGCAGAGAGCGCGCCTCGCCGAGGTACACGTTGTCCGGTGAGTGACCGTCCGGAGCGTTGTAGTGGATCAGCACCCTGATCACCCTCGGCAGCGATCCCGGAACCGGGATCTCTCGCGCGCACAGCAGCGCCACGTCCTCGAAGCCGATCGCGCGCGCCGCGACGGCCGGGAACTCGGCGTCGAGGTCCTCGGTGGCCGTGAAGATGCAGCTCACGACCGACCCGGGCCCGAGATCGTTGCGGCGCATGATCTCCTGCATCAGCTCGGTCGTCGCGCCGAGGATCTGCTTCGCGTCGTTGCTCTGAACGCTCGTCGCGCCCCTGAGTGCGAACAGTCTCATCGGCGGCGATTCTGTCAGAGCGAGAGCGCCCGCAGGCGCTCGACCTCGCGCTCGCCCAGGCGTCGGTGAGCCCCGGGGGCCAGGCCCGACAGTGTCAGTGGCCCGAAGCCGACGCGGGTCAGCTCGAGCACGCGGTGGCCGACCTCGTCGCACATCCGGCGCACCTGCCGGTTGCGGCCCTCGTGGATGGTGATCTCGAGCTCCTCGCGGCTGATCCTGCGCACCTTCGCGGGCGCTGTCGGCCCGTCCTCGAGCACGACGCCGTCGCGAAGGCGCGCGAGCGCGCGCGCCGCCACAGGTGCCCCAGCAACGCGCACCCGGTAGGTCTTGGGCACCTCGAAGCTCGGGTGTGTGAGGCGGTTCGCGAGGTCGCCGTCGTTGCTGAGCAGGATCAGGCCGCTGCTGTCGGCATCCAGTCGCCCGACCGGATACAGCCGCTCCGCGCCCGCCGGCAACAGGTCGAGCACGGTTCTGCGCCCGTGGGTGTCGCGGGCGGTCGAGAGCACACCGGCGGGCTTGTTCAGGGCGTAGACGACGCGCGCCTCGGGCCCTGAGAGCACACGCCCGTCGAACTCCACATGGCTGTGCTCGCCCACGTCGAGGGCCGGGTCGAGCGCGGGTGCCCCGTCGACGGTGACCCTGCCTGCGGCGATCAGGCCCTCCGCTGCGCGGCGCGATGCAACGCCGGCGTGGGCGAGGTACTTGGCTAGGCGCAAGCGCTGCGGGCCGGGACGAGGGGCATCTGCTGCAACCATAGGAGGCGCGCGGCCCGTGCGGCCGCCGGACCCATGGACCTTCAGCTCCTCGATCAGACGCTCTCCTCACTCGGCGAGCCCCGTTTCCGCGCCGGCCAGGTCCGGAGCTGGGCTGCGCGTGGCGCACGCGGCTACGAGGAGATGACCGACCTGCCGGCAGCGCTGCGCGGGGCGCTCGCGGAGCAGGTGCCCTTCTCCACGCTGTCGGTCCGCGAGGAGGCGCGCTCCAGCGACGGCACCGTCAAGGCCCTGTTCCAGACGGCGGACGCAAGACCGCTGGAGGCCGTGCTGATGAGCTACCGCGACGGGCGCCGCTCGGTCTGCCTCTCCTCACAGTCGGGGTGTCCGCTGACATGCAGCTTCTGCGCCACCGGAGCGATGAAGTTCGGCCGCAACCTGACGCAGCTCGGAGATCGTCGACCAGGCCCTTCATTTCAGGCGCATGAACGCGGGCGGCTCCCGCGGGCCGCTCACGAACTGTGTCTTCATGGGCATGGGAGAGCCGATGCTCAACCTCGACGCGGTCCTGGAGGCGTGCGAGCGACTGCCGGAGATCGGCGTGACCCACAGGCGCACGACGATCTCCACGGTCGGCTGGATCCCGGGCATCGAACGCCTTGCACAGTGCGCCATGCCGGTCCGCCTGGCGCTGTCCCTGCACGCCCCGGAAGACGCTCTGCGCTCTCAGCTGATGCCCGTCAACGAGCGGTTCCCGCTGGCGTCCGTGATCGAGGCGTGCCGCGCCTTCTATGCGCGCAAGCGCAGGCGGGTGTTCATCGAGTACGTGATGCTCGCCGGGGTCAATGACCGCTATGAGCAGGCGCTGGCGCTCGCCAAGCTGCTCTCGGGGCGAGGGTCCGAGCAGCCGATCTTCAAGGTCAACCTGATCCCGTTCAACCCTTCGGGCTCGCCGTTCGAGGGATCGAGCCGCGATTCGATCGCGGCCTTCCGCGGCGCGCTCGCCGCACGCGGAGTGCCGGTGACGGTGCGCCTCACGCGCGGGCGCGACATCGACGCCGCCTGCGGCCAGCTCGCGGCTCGCGCAGCCTAGCCCTGGGCCTCCGCCGGGCCCCCGCCCGAGCGGGCCTCGCCGGCGCGCAGCAGGCGCTCGCGCAGCTCCGCGCTCTCCTCGGGCGTCGGATCCCACTGCGCGATCTCCGGCAGGTCGTCGAGGCTGTCGAGCCCGAACAGCTTCAGGAACCGTGTCCCGGTGCGGTAGAGCACCGCTCCGAACTGCGAGTGGCCGGCCTCCTCGATCAGGCCGCGCTCGAGCAGCGTCGCCGTCGCCGAGTCTGCGCTGACGCCGCGGATGCGGGTGATCTCCGGGCGCGATACGGGCTGCAGGTAGGCGACTATCGCAAGCGTCTCGGCCTGGGCCGGTGTGAGTGTCGCGGCCCGCGGCCGGCTGAAAAGGCGGCGCGCGGCCTCCTCAGTGCCGGGGTCGCTCGCGAGCGTCCAGCCTCCCGCAAGATGGCGCAGGACCATCCCGCGCCGGCCGGGCGCGTACTGCTCGCCGAGCAGCCCGATCGCGCTCCTGACCTCCGCCTCGGCAGCCTGCGTGGCGTCCGCGAGCTCGGAGATCGACAGCGGGTCCGAGGAGAGGAACAGCAGCGCCTCGACGGTGCGCGCGAGCTCGACCCGGCTGCTGCGGGCCCGTCGCCTGCTCCTGAGGCGCTGCTCCCGTCTGCGTCACGTCGGTCACCCGGCGAGCGCCTCCGCGGCCTTCCCCGCGGACGGCGCGGACGCCTGCGGGGCCTCGGCGCGGGCGCTGACGGAGATCTCTCCGAAGTTCTCCTGCTGCGTCCAGCTCGCCTCGCCGCGTTTGTAGAGCTCGAGCAGTGCGAACAGCGTCACGGCTACGGTCATGCGGTCCGCGCCGCTGACGGCCTCATCGAAGTTGAAGGCGCCGCGCCGCAGCAGGCCGCGCAGATGCGCGAGGCGCTCGGCGACGGTCACGCGCTGCACGCCGATGTGGCGCACGTTTATCGCGGGCGGCATCAGCAGCATGCGCCCGATCGCATCGCCGAGCAGCTCAGCGGTCTCCGAGCCGTCGGGTGCGGGCCTGATCGAGCGACGCAGGCCCGGCGGCAGCGGCGCTTCGCGGAAACGAACGCCCGCCTCGACGGCGAGCAGCTCTCCCAGGTGCGCGGCGGCCGCCCTGTAGCGCCTCGCGTCGAGCATCCGCGCGAGCAGCTCCTCGGCCGCCATCTCGGGCTCGATGTCCAGCAGTTCCTCGTCCTCGCCCGTGAGCATCAGGCGCGACTTCAGCTCCAGCAGCGCCGCGATCAGGACGATGAACTCGGTCGCGGTCTCAAGGTCCAGCTCGCCGCGCTGCTCGAGGTGGTCGAGATAGGCGAGCACGACGTCGGCGAGGGCCAGCTCGAGCAGGTCGACCTCTTCGCGCAGCACGAGCGTGAGCAGCAGGTCGAACGGGCCGCTGAACACGTCGAGATCGAGCTCGAGCGAGGCGACGCTCATCGTCCGGTCCTCCGGCGGCGGGCGCTTGTGATCATCCGCCCACGCTATCGAGCGGCCCCGACGGGCCCGGGGCGCGGCGGGCCGACGCCCATCCGCTCTCGCACGTCGGCGAGTGTCTCGGAGGCCATCGCCCGTGCCCGGTCGGCACCCTCGTGCAGGATCGCCTCCAGGACCGCCTCCTGCTCGCGCAGCTCGGTGTAGCGCTCGCGGACGGGACGCAGGTACTCGATCACCGCGGTCGCGGTCGCGACCTTCAGTTCGCCGTAGCGCGCGCTCTCGAACTCGCGCTCGATGTCATCCGCGGGCACGCCGCGGACCGCCGCGAGGATTTCGATCAGGTTGCTCACACCGGGCTTCTCGGGATCCCTGCGGACCTCGCTGCCGGAGTCCGTGACCGCGCTCTTGAACTTCTTCTCGATCATCTTCTCCTCGTCGAGCACGAGGACGGTGCCCTGCTCGGAACCGCCGGTGGTCGACATCTTGCGCGTGGGGTCCTGCAGGTCCATGATCCGCGCTCCGACCGGGGGGATTCTGTGCTCGGGCACGACGAGGACCTCGCGGCCGTCGCCGAAGCGCGTGTTGAAGCGCCTCGCGACGTCGCGCATCAGCTCCAGGTGCTCGCGCTGGTCCTCACCGACTGGAACCTCCTCGGCGCGGTAGGCGAGCACGTCCGCGGCCTGCAGCACGGGATACATCAGCAGCCCCGAGGAGACCAGCTCGCGCTGGGCGACCGACTTGTCGCGGAACTGGTGCATGCGCTGCAGCCGGCCGAGCTCGGTCACGCTGCACAGCAGCCACGTCAGCTCGGTGTGCTCGGCAACGTCGCTCTGGCGGAACAGGGTGCAGCGCTCGGGATCCAGGCCCGCGGCGAGCAGCGTCGCGAGCGTGTCGTAGAGGCGCTCGCGCAGCTCGACCGGGTCATACGCGACGGTGATCGCATGCAGGTCGACGATGCAGAAGATGCCCTCGCCGCGCTCCTGCGCTGCGACGTACTGGGCGATCGCGCCGATGTAGTTGCCGAGGTGCTTTCGCCCCGTCGGCTGGATGCCGGAGAAGATGCGCACGGCGGCCTCAGACGGCGGGCGGGCGCCGCCTCAGCGACGGCTCGGTCAGCGACGGCGGTTCCCAGCCGCGGTCGGTCGGGTTGACGTTGACGCCGGGCGGCACGATCTCGTCGATGCGGTCCAGGACGCCCGGGTCGAGTTGCAGCTCGAGCGCGGCGAGCTGGCTGTCGAGGTGCTCCGCGGTGCGCGGGCCGATGATCGCCGAGGTGACGGCGGGGTGGCCCGTGACGAACGCGAGCGCCATCTCCAGCAGCGTCAGCCCGGCCTGCTCGGCCACCTCGCCGAGCTGCTGCGCGGCCTCGAGCTTGCGCTGGTTGCCTGGCTTGGACATGTCGTAGCGCGCGGGCAGCATCTGCGCGCGACGGCTCGAGGACGGCGAGTCCCCGCCGCGCCCGTAGCGGCCGGACAGCCAGCCTCCGGCGAGCGGGCTCCAGGTGATCACGCCCATCCCGTAGCTCTCGCAGACCGGCAGCAGATCGGCCTCGATGCCGCGGATCAGCATCGAGTACGGCGGCTGCTCGCAGACGAAGCGTGCCCGGCCGCGGCGCTCGGCGACCCACTGCGCCTGCACGACGGCGTGCGCGGGGAACGTGGAGCTGCCGATGTAGCGGACCTTTCCGGCCGTGATGAGGTCGGTGAGCGCGCCCAGTGTCTCGTCGATGTCCGTGTCGGGCTCGGGGCGATGGATCTGGTAGAGGTCGATCCAGTCGGTGCCCAGGCGCCGCAGGCTGTTCTCGACCTCCTGGATGATCCAGCGGCGGGAGTTCCCGAACTGGTTCGGGTCATCGCCCATGCGGCCGTGGATCTTCGTTGCGAGCACGACCGAGTCGCGCCTGCCGCCGGCCAGGGCCTTGCCGACGATCTCCTCGGACTCGCCGCGCGAGTAGACGTCGGCGGTGTCGATGAAGTTGATACCCGCGTCGAGCGCGCGGTGGATGATCGAGATCGAGTCCTCGTGGTCGGTGTTGCCCCACGCGCCGAACATCATCGCGCCGAGGCACAGCGGGCTGACCTTCACGCCGGTGCAGCCGAGGTCGCGGTACTCGATCGCCAACGCGATGCCTAGCTGAGGATCTCGCGGATCCGGGGCTGCTTCGCGGCGGCGACCTCGTCGAGGCGGCGCACGGGCGTCGTGTAAGGCGCTCCCTGGGCGATCTCGGGGTTCTGCGCGGCCTCTCTGAGAATTTCCGCGATCGCACCGGCGAACGCGTCGAGCGTCTCGCGCGTCTCGGTCTCGGTCGGCTCGACCATCAGCGCCTCCTCGACCAGCAGCGGGAAGTACACGGTCGGCGGGTGAAAACCGAAGTCGAGCAGCCGCTTGGCGAGGTCCAGCGTCTTCAGCTTCAGCTCCCGCTTCATGGGGCCGCCGGAGAGGACGAACTCGTGCATGCAGAGGTCTCCGTAGGCGAGCGGCAGGTACTCCGCGATCCCCTCCTCACGCAGCCTGGCCAGCAGGTAGTTCGCGTTCAGCACGGCGGTTTCCGAGGCGTCCTTCAGGCCGTCTGCCCCCAGCGAGCAGATGTAGGCGTAGGCGCGCACGAAGCAGCCGTAGTTGCCCTGGAACCCGCGCAGGCGGCCGATCGACCGCGGCCGGTCATGGTCGAGGTCGAAGCTGCCGTCCTCGCGGTGAACCACCAGCGGCACCGGCAGGAACGGCGCGACGCGGTCGGAGACCGCGATCGGGCCCGATCCGGGCCCGCCGCCCCCGTGAGGCTGGGTGAAGGACTTGTGCAGGTTGAAGTGGACTATGTCGAAGCCCATGTCGCCCGGGCGCGAGAGGCCCATCACGGCGTTCAGGTTCGCGCCGTCGTAGTAGAGCGTCGCCCCGACCCCGTGCACGATCTGCGCGATCTCCTCGATGTTCGGGTCGAACAGGCCGAGGGTGTTGGGGTTGGTGAGCATCAGGCAGGCGACGTCGCGGTCGGCCTTCGCGCGAAGGTCGTCAATGTCCACCCCGCCGTCGGCGTTGGTGGCGACCTTCACGACCTCCAGGCCCGCCATCGTCACCGTCGCCGGGTTGGTGCCGTGCGCGGTGTCGGGCGTGAGCACCTTGTGGCGGATCTCGCCGCGATCCTCGTGGTAGGCGCGTGTCAGCAGCACTCCCGCGAGCTCGCCGTGGGAGCCGGCCGAGGGCTGCAGCGACACGTGAGGCAGGCCCGCCACCTCCGCCAGCGCGCCCTGCAGGTTCCACATCAGCTCCAGCGCTCCCTGCGCCTTCTCGGGGTCCTGAAGCGGGTGAAGCCGCGAATGCCCCGGCAGCGCTGCGGCGCGCTCGTGCAGGCGGGGGTTGTGCTTCATCGTGCAGGAGCCGAGCGGGTAGAAGCCCGAATCGAGGTCGAAGTTGCGCTTGGACAGGCCCACGTAGTGGCGCACGATCTCTGGCTCTGAGACCTCCGGCAGGCGTGCCGGCGAGGTGCGCCGCAGCCGCGCCGGGAGCAGCTGCTCGGGGTCCGCCTCTGGCACGTCGAGCTCTGGGCACATGAACGCGCGGCGGCCCGGCGCCCCCTTCTGGAAGATCGTCCGGGCGGCCTGGCGCGCGAGCGGGTTGCCGCCCATGCGGTCATCGACCGGGTGCTCGACGGTGCTCATGCGGTCACCGCCTCTCGCTCGGCCGCGACGGCGGCGCCGAGCACCTCCGCGAGCCGGTCGATGTCGGCCCTGGAGCGCTGCTCGGTGATCGCGACGAGCAGGCCGCCGCGGTCCTCCGGCCGGCCGGTGAGGGCCTGCAGGTCCGCGCCGGGGTTCACGCCGTGCAGCGCGCAGCGGCGCCTGACCGCCTCGACGTCGGCGTCCAGACGCAGCGCGAACTCGCGCACCACGGGCTGCTCGTGGAGCTTCTCGACCCCGTCGAGCGCGGAGAGCGTCTCGCGGGCGTAGTTGGTTCGTGCGAGCAGCAGCTCGCCGAGCTCGACCAGCCCGTTTCGGCCTAGCCACGTCAGGTAGACGACGCCTGCGAGCGCGTTCAGCGCCTGGGCGGTGCAGATGTTGGATGTGGCTTTCTCGCGCCTGATGTGCTGCTCGCGCGTCTGCAGCGTGAGCACGAAGCCCCTGCGGCCGTCCACGTCCACGGTCTCGCCGGCGATGCGGCCCGGCATCCGGCGCAGGTACTGCTCCCTGGCCGCGAACAGGCCGAAAGAGGGGCCGCCGAAGTCGAGCCGGTTGCCCAGTGCCTGGCCCTCGCCGACGGCGACGTCGACGCCGCACTCGCCGGGCGGGCGCAGGATCCCGAGCGTGATCGGGTCGACCTGCGCCACGACCACGGGTGTGCCGGCGGATCCGCCGGCCCGCTTGGCGGCGGCGCTGAGCGCCTCCGCGTCCTCGACCGCCCCGTAGAAGTTCGGCTGGGCGAAGATCGCCGCGCTCGTGTTCCGCGTCGATCGCGCGCGCCCACTCGTCCGGGTCGGTGACGCCGTCGCGCAGGGGAACCTCGACGACATCCATGCCGTAGCCGTGGGCGAGCGTGCGGAGCGTCTCGATCGAGTGCGGGTGCAGGCCGGCGCTGATGACGAATGTGCCGAGGCCGTTGTCGAGCTTTGCGAGGTATCCGGCCGCGGCCACGGCCGACGGGCCCTCGTAGGTGGAGGCGTTCGCGACGTCGAGCCCGGTCAGCTCGGTGACCGCGGTCTGGTACTCGAACATCACCTGCAGGCCGCCCTGGGAGATCTCAGGCTGGTAGGGCGTGTAGGGCGTCAGGAACTCCGAGCGCTCGGTCAGCATGTCGATCAGCGCCGGGACGTAGTGGTCGTACATGCCCGCGCCGAGGAAGGTGAGCTCGTCCTCGGCGCTGACGTTGCGCGAGGCGAGCTCGCGCAGGTGCTCGAACACCTCCTGCTCGGGCTTGCCCGCGGGAAGGTCGAGCTCGCGGTCCAGGCGCACTGCCTCCGGGATCTGACGGTCGAAGATCTCCTGCAGGGAGCCGACGCCGATCGCGGCGAGCATGCTCTCCAGGTCCTGCCCGGTTACTGAGGTGTATCGGCTCAACTGACCTCCAGCCTAGCCAGCCAGCGTTGCCCGGTAGGAGGCGGCGTCGAGCAGGCCTCTGCGTCTCGGAGGGGTCGGCGCAGGCGAACCTTGACCATCCAGCCCTCGCCGTAGGGGTCCTCGTTGATCATCGCGGGGTTGTCGGTGAGCGCCTCGTTGACCTCGACGATCTCGCCGGACAGCGGCGCCACGACGTCCGAGACGGCCTTCACGGACTCGACCTCGGCGTATGCCTGGTCCTTGACGAGCGCGCGTGCCGACGGCGGGCGGGTCGAAGAACACGACCTCTCCGAGCGCGTCCTGCGCGAACCATGTGACGCCGAGCGTCGCGTGCGCCGGGTCGTCGGCGGCGATTCGCGCCCAGTCGTGCTCTGGGTGGTAGAGGAGGTCCTCCGGATAGCTGGCCTGGGACATTCAGTTGCCCTTTCTGTACAGCGGCTTGTCCTTGACTACGGCGGGGCGCATCTTGCCACGAACATCTATCTCGAGGTGGGTGCCCGTGGCGGCTCGCTCCGCGGGCACGTAGGCCATCCCGATCCCGACCTGCAGCGACGGCGAGAGCGTGCCGCTCGTGACGATTGCCGCCACCGGCTATCTCGTTGCCCTGGCGGGCGATCCCTGGGCCGTCGATCTCGAAGGCGACGAGCTTCTCGGCCGGCCCGCGCTCGCGGACGGCGCGCACGGCGTCCGAGCCGATGAAGCCGGTGTCCTCCTTGCAGCACCAGCCGAGGCCGGCTTCGATCGGGCCGCGCTCGACGCTGAGGTCGTTGCCGTAGAGATGGAAGCAGACCTCCAGGCGCAGCGTGTCGCGGGCGCCGAGGCCCGCCGGCGTGGCGCCGCGCCGGACGATCTCGTCCCATAGCGCGGGGGCGTCGGCGGGGCTGCACAGGATCTCGACCCCGTCCTCGCCGGTGTAGCCGGTTCCGCACACCAGCACCTCCGATCGCCGCCATTCGCCGGCGCTCGGCGCGCATCCGCGCCGGAAGCGGCGAGTCGCGAGACCGCCTGCGCGACCTCGCGGGCGAGCGGCCCCTGGACGGCGAGCATCGCCCAGTCGTCGATCTGATCGAGCACCTCCACGTCGAGCCCCTCGGCGTGCGCCCTGGAACCACGCGAGGTCGGCGGCGTGGTTGGAGGCGTTGGTGACGGTCAGGTAGCGCTCGTCGCCGAGCCGGTAGGTGAAGAGGTCGTCCAGCACGCCGCCGTCCTCGCGGCACAGCACGCTGTACTGCGCCCCCGCCGATCGCGATCTGCGAGACGTCGTTGGAGAGCAGGCGCTGCAGCAGCGCGAGCGCGTCGGGCCCGGTGGTCTCGATCTCGCCCATGTGCGAGACGTCGAAGATCCCGCTCGAGGCGCGCACCGCGAGGTGCTCCTGGCGCACGCCCTCGTACTGCACGGGCATCTCCCAGCCGGCGAAGTCGACCAGCTTGGCGCCCGCTCTGACGTGGTTCTCGTACAGCGGCGTGCGACGCAGCAGCGAGGGGGCGCCCGAGGTCATCGCCCCAGGCTAGCGAAGCGGCGCAGCGCTACCGCAGGAACGGCGGGACGTCGATGTCCTCGTCGGCGATCTCGAGCGTCGAGCGCTGCCTGTCGCTGATGCGGGGTCCGCGGTCGGGCCTGGCGGTGCGGCTCTCGCGGCGCGGCGCGCGCGCCCCGGGCCGATGGTCAAAGCCCGTTCCGATCACGGTCACGCGCACCTCGTCGCCCATGCCCTCGTCGATGACGGCGCCGAAGATGATGTTCGCGTTCGAGTCGGCGGCGCCCTGGATGATCTCGGCCGCGTCGTTGACCTCGAACAGGCCGAGCTCTTTGCCTCCGGTGATGTTCAGCAGGATCCCTGTCGCTCCCTCGACCGACTCCTCCAGCAGCGGCGAGGAGATCGCGGCGCGGGCGGCGTCCGCCGCAGCGGCTCTCGCCGCCGGCGCGTGCCGATCCCCATCAGCGCGGACCCGGCGTCGGCCATGATCGTGCGGACGTCGGCGAAGTCGAGGTTGATCAGGCCGGGGATCGTGATCAGGTCGGTGATGCCCTGCACGCCCTGGCGCAGCACGTTGTCGGCTTCGCGGAACGCGTCGAGCATCGACGTGCGGCGCTCGACGACGGCCAGCAGCTTCTCGTTCGGGATCACGATCAGCGTGTCGACGACCTCGCGCAGGCGCTCGATGCCCTCCGTGGCCTGCCGGCCGCGCTGCGAGCCCTCGAAGTCGAACGGGCGCGTGACGACGCCGACGGTCAGCGCGCCGATCTCGTTCTTGGCGATCTCCGCGATGACGGGAGCCGCACCGGTGCCGGTGCCGCCTCCCTCGCCCGCGGTCACGAACACCATGTCGGCGCCCTTCAGCGCCTCCTTGATCTCGTCGCGCGACTCGGATGCGGCAGCGAGGCCGACGTCCGGGTTGGCTCCCGCGCCGAGGCCCTTGGTGGACTCGTGCCCGATGTTGAGCTTGATGTCGGCGTCGCACATCGCGAGCGCCTGGGCGTCGGTGTTGGCCGCGATGAACTCGACCCCGCGCAGTCCTGCGTCGACCATGCGGCTGACGGCGTTCGTACCGCCGCCTCCGACTCCAACGACCTTGATGACTGCCAGGTAGCTGCCGCTGCTCTCCATGATGTCCTCGCCCGAAGCCTTGAGTAGGGATTTAGCGTTCGCGGGACAATCGTCGCGGAATCGCCGGATTGCGCACGTTATGCAGGGATCTTCGCCCTGTCAACGACGGCCTCGATTATCGCAAGATTCGTTGCAGATCGCGGGAGTCTCGACCATGACCTGAGAATGGTCATCGGACCTGCCCTAACTCTCAGGTTGAGGTTGACGGTCATCATCCGGATGGTGTCGCTGCTTCCGTGGAGGCTTCGCCGGGTCCACCCGAGCCGCTCGAAGAGGAACCTTCAGTGCCGCTCGCCGACGGCGTTTCGGTGGAGCCCGACGAGCTTTCGCTGGGGGTGCCCGGGGACTGCGAGACCGCCCCTGCGCCACCTTCGGAGAGCCCGGCCGCGAGCGCGGCGACTGTCGCTTCCGAGCTGGTCGGAGGCGCCGTCCCGGCGGCCGCCGCCGCGAGCGCGGGGGTGCCCGACGCGAACTCTGCGGCGGGCCGCTCGGGCACGCGCGCATCGATCGCGGAGGCGCCCGCGGCACCGGAGTCGGTCAGCACGCGCTCGATCGACATCCACTTGGCGTGCGGCCGCGAGGAGTCCCCGAAGTAGAGGAGCAGGCCGCCCTTCATCGCGACGGTGAGGCCGTAGGGGCCCGTGTAGACCTTGCTCGTCAGGCGCGCCAGCGGCTGCCGGCTCGGCGCCGAGAATCGGCCAGTGCGCCGAGCAGCCCGAGCTCTTGACGTGGCCCGCCGAGCGCTGACAGGTAGCTCCCTTCGACGGTCGGCAGAGTGCTCGTCAGCAGTGCTGGCGCCGAGCACGGCTCCGTCGGCGGCGACGGCGGTCCTGGTGCCGCCGACCTGCACCGCCGCGACCGGTGGCTGCTCGAGCACCGACGATGCGCAGCGCCGTGCGGGAACTTTGCGTACGGCGTGCACGGCGCTGCACCACCGGATACTGCGAGACGGCGGCCAGCAGGGCCGAGTCACTGACGGCGAGCGTGCTCATGCCATGTGCGGCGGACGTGAGCGCGGCCCCGATCGCGCCGGACTGCGGCCCGCGCACGCCCGTGATCTGCACCTTGCGGACGGCCACCAGCGAGGAGTGGCGGAGCAGCATGAACCCTCCGGCGAGCAGCGGCATGCAGACCAGAAGCGCGAGCAGCACGGTGCGAAGGCGCGTTCGGGAGAGCACGCGAGCGAGACTCGCGCGCGCGGCGGCGCCGGCGGCGAGCGCACGCGCCCTTCCGCCGCGCGTCGGGCGGCGATAGTCCGAGGAGGTCGCGGGCCGCGATCGGCGCGGGCGTCGCGGCCGGGGCCCCGAACGGGCGGGCGATGCGCGCGGCGATGGGGCGGTCCATTGCGGTGGTCTTCGACCTCCGCGCCCCAACCCCTACCGCCTCAGCGCCACGGGAACGTGACGTCGCCGAGCGTCTGCACCTCCGGCTCGAGCTCGACGCCGAAGCGCTCGAGCACGCGCCGGCGGCCCTCCTGCATCACGGCGAGCACCTCCGCGGTGCTGCGCCTCGCCCGTGTTCTCGATGAAGTTCGCGTGCTTGGGCGAGAAGCGGGCGCCCCCGATCGTCGAGCCCGTTGCAGCCGGCCTCCGCGAGCAGCAGGCCCGCGCTGCGGCCCTGCGCCCTCGGGTCCTGCGGGTTCTTGAAGGTCGACCCGAACGTCCTGATGCCCTGCGGCTGCGCCTCGTGGCGCCTGGCGACGCAGCTCCGCGAGGCGTGCCCGGACCGGCGTCCGGGTCCTCGCGCTCGAGATGCAGGCGCGCCAGCGATCACGATCTCGCCCTCGGCGAGGTTCGAGTGGCGGTATGAGAGGTCGAGCTCGCCGGCGGCGCGGCGCTGCACCCCGCCCGCGCCGGCGACGTCCACCCACTGCAGTGTGCGGGCGAGCTCGCCGCCGTAGGCATTCGCGTTCATCCGCACGGCGCCGCCGACGGTGCCCGGGATGTTCACGCCGAACTCGATCCCGGCCAGGCCCTCGCGGGCGGCGCGTGCGGCGACCGCCGGCAGCCTGCGCGCCGCCCCCGCAGCTGATGTCCCGGCCCTCGACGACGATCTCGGCGAGCTCGCGGTCGAGCTTGATCACGAGCCCGCGAACCCCCTCATCGGAGATCAGCAGGTTCGAGCCGGACCCGACGACGCTGACCGGTGCGCCCGCGCCGCTGGCCCAGGCGAGCAGCGAGCGAAGCTCCTCGCGGGTGCCGACGCGCGCGAAGAACTCGCCCGGGCCGCCCGGTGCGCACCGTGCTCAGCCGGCTCAGCGGGAACTCGCCCTGAACGCCTTCGGGCGGGGCCGGCGCGCTCACCCGGCCACCAGGCCCGCGCGAGCTCCTGCACATCGCCGGCGCCCATCACGACGCACACGTCGCCGGCGCGCAGGTGCCCGCTGAGCACCGGCTCGGCCTGGGCGAAGCTCGGAAGCCAGTAGACCGGGCGCCCGCGAGGCGGCGTCCGCGGCGGCCTCGGCGATCGTCAGCCCGCTGACGCCCGGGAAGTCCTCCGCGCGCTCGCGGGCAGGGTAGACGTCGAGCACGAAGACCTCGTCCGCGAGCGCCAGCGCCTTGCCGAACTCGCGGGCGAGCAGCGCCGTGCGCGAGAACAGGTGGGGCTGGAACACGGCCACCAGCCGGCTGTGCTCGAGCGTCCGCGCGCCGCGCAGGGTCGCCGTCGATCTCGGTCGGGTGGTGCGCGTAGTCCTCGTAGACGACGCGCGCCGCCGGCGCTGAGCCCGAGCCGCTGAAAGCGGCTGCCCGCGCCCGTGAAGCTCGCCAGCGCGGCAGGCGGCCCGCGCCTCCGCGGCTCCCGCCAGCCGCGCCGCCTCGAGCGCACCCGTCGCGTCGAGCGCGTTGTGGACGCCCGGCACGGCGAGCGTCACCTCGTTCCCGCGCCAGCTGGAAACGCGACCCGCCGGGGGTGAGCGTCACGTCCGTCGCGTCGTAGGCGACGAGCGTCCCCGTCGCGCAGCGACAGCAGCTCGGGGCGATCCCACACGACGGCCTGCGCGCGCGCCCGCGAGCAGCGCGGCGAACGCCTCGCGCAGCTCCGCGAGCGAGCCGTATGTGGCGTGGTGCTCGAGCTCGACGTTCGTCAGCACCGCGATCTCGACGGCGAGGCTGAGCATCGAGCGGTCCGACTCGTCGGCCTCGACCACCAGCCACTCGCCGTCCGCTCCAGCTCGAGTTCGGCAGCTCGCCGCCGACCGAGCCGCCGATCAGCCAGCCGGGGTCGAGCCCGGCGCCGCGCAGCGCGTGCACCAGCATCGACGAGGTGGTGGTCTTGCCGTGGGTGCCGGCGACGGCGATCGTGCGCCGCATCGCGCTCAGCTCGGCGAGCAGGTCGGCTCGCGGGAGCTCGGGTATCCCCCGCTCGCGCGCGGCGACGCGCTCGACGTTCTCCGCGGCGACCGCGGTCGAGTAGAAGAGGACGACGTCGTCTCCCTGCGGCACGTTCTCGGCGCGGTGGCCTATCTGCGCGGTGAGGATCCCGTCCTGCGGCAGGCGGTCGGTGTAGGTGCTGCGGGCGCCGTCCGAGCCGCTGACGCTCGCGCCGAGCGCGCTCGCGGCACGCGCGTAGCCGCTCATGCCGGCGCCTCCCACGCCGACGAAGTGCATGCGCCGCCCGCTCCACGGGCCCAGCGCTCATCGGCCGTGCCGCCCGCAGCAGCTCCTGCGCGACGTCGCTCGCGGCGTGCGGGCGGGCGAGCGTGCGTGCCGCGTCGCGCCATCGCCGCCATCCGCCGCTCGTCCGCGAGCAGAGAGGCGACCGCGGCTCCCAGTGTCGGGCCCGCTCAGCTGGTCGTCGGCGATCACGATCGCCGCGCCCGCGTCGGCCATCCAGCGCGCGTTCTCGCTCTGATGGTCGGCGGCGGCATGCGGGTAGGGCACGAGGATCGAAGGGAGCCCCTGTGCTGCGATCTCGAACACGGAGCCTCCCGACCGCGCGACGACGAGATCGGCGGCCGCCAGAGCGTCGGAGAACTCGATCGCGGTCCAGGTAGGAGCGAAGGTCATACCCCTCGGGCAGCGCGCGGGCCGCTAGCTCGCCGTGATCGCGATCTCCGGAGATGTGCAGCACGTGGACGGGCGCGTCGGAGAGCGCGTCGATCGCCGCGAGGTTGATCGACCTCGCGCCCAGCGAGCCGCCGAACACGAGCACGCAGGTCGCGTCCTGCGGCACCCCGAGGCGCGCGCGCGCCGCGGTCGCGTCACTCGCCGGCGGCGGAACCGGGCGTCCGGTGACCCTGTAGCGCGCGCCCTCGCGCCCGGGGATCGGGAACGCGAGGCAGACGGCGCGCGCGAACGGGGCGAGCGCGCGGTTGGTGAGCCCGAGGTGACTGTCCGCCTCTGTCAGCACGAGCGGGGTGCGCATGCTGAGCGCGGCCACCCCGACGGGCCCCGCCACGTAGCCGCCGCCGCCCATCACCGCGTCGGGTGATATCCCGCGCAGTATCCGGCGCGCCCGCGGGATCGCCGCGAGGGCGAGCGCGACGGCGCCCGCGGCGGCGACCGGACTCGAGCGGGACAGGCCGCGAACGTTGATCGCTGTGAAGCGGGAAGCCTGCGGCGGGGACGAGCTGCGCCTCGGCGCGATCGCCGCCGATGAAGGAGACCTCGGCGCCTTCAGCCCGCAGAGCCTGAGCCACGGCGAGCGCCGGCACCACGTGCCCCGCGGTCCCGCCGGCGGCGATCACGATCCTCGTTGGCGCGCTCGTCATCGCTGAATCGTGCCTGTTCGCGCCCACGGGCGTCGGCGGCGCCCGCGCGCCGCTCCGGGACCGACCTCACGTGGCCGGTGGCGCCGGAGGCCACGTTCAGCAGCAGCCCCATCGCTGCGAGCGTCACGATCATGCTGCTTGACCCGTAGGAGACGAGCGGAAGCGGAACCCCCGTCAGCGGCGCGAGGCCCAGCACCGCGAACGTGTTCAGCAGTGCCTGCGAGACGATCAGCACAGTCACACCGACCGCGATCAGGCCGCTGTAGAGGCTCCGCGCTTTCTGCGCGGCCCGCAGCCCCGCGAACGCGATCAGCCCATACAGGAACAGCACGCCGCAGACCCCCGCGACGCCCACCTCCTCGGCGATCACCGCGAGGATGAAGTCCGTCTGGGCCTCCGGCAGGTAGAAGATCTTCTGCACCGACTGGCCGGGCCCGACGCCGAGCAGCCCGCCGGACCCGATCGCGATCTGCCCCTGGACCGCCTGGAAGCCGCTCGTCGTCGCGTGTGCCCACGGGTTCACGAAGGAGGTCAGGCGCGCCCGCGCGTACGGTTTCGCGACCGCGTAGAGCAGCACGGCACCGACGAGGAAGCCGCAGATCATCAGCAGGCGCCGGGGCGGGATTCCGGCGGCGACGAGC
This sequence comes from uncultured Solirubrobacteraceae bacterium, assembly GCA_963826345.1. Lineage (GTDB taxonomy): Bacteria > Actinomycetota > Thermoleophilia > Solirubrobacterales > Solirubrobacteraceae > Palsa-744. The sequence continues at coordinate 310,432 of CAWGWU010000008.1, read as the reverse complement.
ATCGAACCGACCGTGAAGCAGATCACCATCGCGGTGCCGATGTCCGGCTGGGTGACGACCAGCAGCAGCGCGCCGGCGACGACGTAGAGCAGCGGGCGCGCGAGATCGCGCAGGTCGTTCACCCGCCCCGGCCTGCGTGCGAGCAGGGTCGCCGAATACAGGACCAGCGCGAGCTTCAGCAGCTCGGATGGCTGGAACTGCAGCTGCGCGGGGCCGATCCACCGGCGCGCCCCGTTGACCGAGACGCCGACGTGCGGGATGTGGACGGCCAGCACCAGGCCGATCGAGACGAACAGCAGCGGGGCCGTGATCGCGTGGACTTTGGCGACGCCGTCGCGGGCGAGAATCCGCATCACGATCAGCCCGACCGTTCCGTAGGCGACGAACTTGATCAGGTACGTGCTCCCGTAGCCCTGTCCCTGAAGGACGCTCGTGGCCGAGGAGGAGCTGTAGACCATCACCGCCCCGACCGCCAGCAGGCACAGCGTCGCGGTCATCAGCACGCGGTGCTCGAGCGTCTGAGCGGCCCCCCTGGAGCGGGGCGCCGGCGCGGGATCCTTCGCGCGAGCGCGAGCGCTCACCCTCGTTGCGGGCCCGACCTGCTGGCGCTGCTGGCATTCATGCTCACTTCGACACCCGCGGCCGTACGCCTTCAAGCCCTAAAGCCCTCTGCTCTGGCGGTAGATCGTGAAGCCGATCGCACCGCAGATCGAGGCGATGATCCAGAAGCGCAGGATGATCTTCGTCTCCGACCATGCCTTCATCTCGAAGTGGTGGTGGATCGGCGCCATCAGGAACACCCGCTTGCGAGTCATCTGGAAGGAGATGACCTGGATCACGACCGACAGGGCCTCGATCACGAAGATCCCGCCGAGCAGAATCAGCAGCACCTCCGTCTTGGTCATGACCGCGAGCCCGGCGATGGCTCCGCCGAGGCCCAGTGAGCCCGTATCCCCCATGAATATCGTCGCCGGGAACGCGTTGAACCACAGGAATCCGATGCAGGCGCCGACGAGGCAGCCGGACAGCATCGCCATGTCGAAGTCGCCCGCCAGGAACGTGATCCCGACATACGCGAGGAGCACGATCGCGGCGCATCCCGGCGGCGAGCCCGTCGAGACCGTCGGTGAGGTTGACCGCGCTCGTGGTGCCCGCCACGACGAGATAGATCAGCAGCGGATAGAGCGGGCCGAGGTCGACGTGGTAGTCGACGAAGCGCAGCCACAGCGTCGGCGCGAGGTGCGCCTTCTGGGTCGCCACGTACCACAGGCCGAACGAGATCGCGATCGTGATGCCGAGCTTGGTCCGCGCCCGCAGTCCCAGCGAGCGGCGCTTGACGAGCTTGGTGTAGTCGTCGGCGAAGCCGAGCAGCGCGCAGGCGATCATCGGCTCCGAACACGCCCATCGATCGCCAGTCGTAGTCGGTGAGGATCAGGAACGGCACCGACACGGCGATGAAGATGATGACCCCGCCCATCGTCGGCGTGCCCGCCTTCTGGAGGTGGCCCTTGGGCCCGTCCTCGCGGATATGCTGGCCGAACTCGCGCTTGCGCAGGTACTCGATGAACTTCGGGCTGAGGAAGATGCAGATCAGCAGGGCGGCGGTGCCCCCGAAGAGAATCCGGCCCATTCAGCTGCGCTCCCGGCCCACAGGCTCTGCCCGCCTCGCGCCGAGCGCGGCGACGATGCTCTCCATCGCCGACCCCGCGCGAGCCCTTCACGAGCACGGTGTCCCCGGGCTCGAGCAGCCCCGGGAGCAAGCGCTCCGCGGCGCGGGAGTCCTGCGCGCTGTGCGATTCGCCCGGGAACGACGCCGCGATCTCCCGCGCGCAGCGGGCCGACGCTGACCAGCAGATCGACGCCGCGCTCGGATGCGTAGCGGCCGATCTGCCTGTGCATCTCGGGGCCCTCCTCGCCGAGCTCGAGCATGTCCCCGAGCACGGCGACCGTCCGGCCCGCGGCGCTCGCGGCGAGGTCGTCGAGGGCCGCGCGCATCGACATCGGGTTGGCGTTGTAGCAGTCGTCGATCACGAGCACCCCGCCGCTCGAGCTCCGTGCGCTGCCCTCGCATCGCCGAGAAGCTGACGTCGACGCTCCCCCCGGGCGTGATGCCGATCGCGCGCGCGGCGGCGACGGCGGCGAGCAGATTGCTCAGCTGGTGGGCGGAGGAGAAGGACGGAATCAGTGTCATCTCGCTGCTCGCCGTGGCGGACCTTGACGCAGCTGTCCGCCCCCTGCGGCGCGGCGAACGAGACGTCGCCGCCCTCCCCGAAGGTGATCGTCCGCAGATCCGCCCGCAGGTGCGGCGCGAGCAGCGGCTCGCCCGCGGGCACGACCGCGACGGCCTCGCCTGAGAGCCCGTCGATCAGCTCGGCCTTCGCTGCCGCGATCGCCTCGATCGAGCCGAGGCGCTCGAGGTGCGCCGGCCCGACGTTCACGATCACGCCGACGTCCGGCTCGGCGATCGCCGCCAGCTCCGCGATCTGACGGGGCCCGCGCATCGCCATCTCGAGCACGAGGACCTCGCTGTCGGCGGGCGCCCGCAGCAGCGCCAGCGGGAGCCCTATCTCGGTATTGAGGTTCTCCGGCGTGGCCGACACGCGCGCGTGTCCGCTCAGCAGCGCCGCGAGGATGTCCTTCGTGGAGGTCTTGCCGGTGGAGCCGGTGATCGCGACGACCGAGGCTCCGCGCGCCCCGAGCTCCCGCCTCCACTCGCGCGCCAGCGTCTGCAGCGCGGCGAGCGGGTCGGGATGGGCGAGGATCGCGCCGCCCGCGCCGCCCGCGCCGCCCGCCGCGGCCGCATCCGCATAGTCCGGGCTCACGAGCACCCCCCACGCCCCGGCCTGCAGGGCGGCCGCGGCGTGGCTGCCGCCGTCGGTGCGATCTCCCCGCAATCCCACGAACAGGTCGCCGGCCCCGCTGCCGCGCGAATCGACCGTCGCCCTGGCGGGGCCTCCTGCGGGGCTGCCCATCGCGGTAGACGCGCGCACCGACGGCGCCCGCGATCCGCTGCAGGTCCCAGTCCCTCACGAGGCGCCGGCCCCCACGGGCCGGTCCCTCAGCGAGGCGAGCGCCTCGCGCGCAACGGTGACGTCATCAAACGGAAGCTTCACGGCGTCCGCGAACTCCTGTCCCTGCTCGTGCCCCTTGCCCGCGATCACGAGCACGTCCGAGGCCCCGGCGCAGGCGACCGCCTGCGCGATCGCCTCGCGCCGATCGGTGATCGCCTGCACGCGCCGGGCTCCTTCTGTGCCCTGCAGGATCTCCGCGATGATCTGCTCGGGCTGCTCGGAGCGAGGGTTGTCAGAGGTGACGAACACGACGTCGGCCAGTCGCGCCGCGATCTCGCCCATCAGCGGGCGCTTGCCGCGATCGCGGTCACCGCCGGCGCCGAACACGCAGATCACGCGGCCGGCTCGCGCGCCCTCGCCGGTGATGTCACGCGCGGCGCGGAGCACGTTCTCGAGCGAATCCGGCGTGTGGGCGTAGTCGACCAGGACCGCGAAGTCCTGGCCCTCGTCGACGGGCTCAAAGCGCCCCGGGACGTGCACGCCGCGTTCGAGCTCCGCGAGGAGGTCGTCGATGTCGGCGCCGAGGGCGTGTACGGCGGCCAGCGCACCGAGCGCGTTTGCGACGTTGAAGCGCCCCGGCATCGGCAGCGAAACCTCGCGCTCGCCCGCGGGCCATGTGAGTGTGAAGTCGCAGCCCTGCGGCCCGCAGCGCAGACCGCGGGCGCTGTAGTCGGCGGGCTCGTCGACCGCGAATGTCACTGCGCCGGGCACCTCCTGGGCGAGACGGCGGCCGTAGGGATCCGCCGCGTTCACCACGCTCACCCGCGGTGGTGGCCCGGCCAGCCCTATGAACAGCAGCCGCTTGGCCTGGAAGTAGTCCTCCATGCTGTCGTGGAAGTCCAGGTGATCTCGCGTCATGTTCGTGAACACCGCCGCGGCGAACTCGATCGCGTCGGCCCGGCCCAGCGTCAGCGCGTGCGAGGAGACCTCGATCGCGCATGCGCGGTCGCCCCCGTCGAGCATCGCCCGCAGGTCGCCCTGAAGGTCGATCGCCTCCGGTGTGGTGCGGGCCACCTCGCGTGGCTGCCCGCCGATCACCGACTTGACGGTGCCGAGCAGCCCGCACTGCGTGCCCGTCGCCTCCAGCAGCGCCCGCATCAGGTAGGCGGTTGTGGTCTTGCCGTTCGTGCCGGTCACGCCGAGCACGCTGAGCTCACGGTCGGGGTGCCCGTAGAAGGCGGCGGCCAGCGGCGCCATCGCCGCTCGCGCGGAGTCGACGAGCACCTCGGGCACGCCGAGGCCGAGCGGGCGCTCAACGACCAGCGCGGCGGCGCCGGAGTGGACGGCGTCGGCTGCGAAGTCGTGCCCGTCCGAGCGGAAGCCGGTGACACAGAAGAACAGGCTGCCGGGGCCGGCCGCGCGGCTGTCGTAGGCAAGGGAGCCGATCTCGACGGTGCCGGCGTGTGCAGGCGGCCGCTCGCGCAGGCCGGGCAGGTGCCCGGCCAGCAGCTCGTCAAGCCTCATCGGCCGATACCCCGCACTGGCATGCGGTTGAGTCTAGTTTCCGGGCCAGCGGGAGCCGCGGCTAGCCGGGCGGGATGCCGAGGTAGGAAAGCGCGTAGCTCATGATCTCCCCGAATGCCGGCGCTGCGACGCGGCCTCCGTAGATCGAGCCCGAGTGGGGTTCGTCGACCACGACCGCGCAGAGCAGGCGCGGACTCGAGGCCGGCGCCATCCCTATGAAGGACGCCACGAAGGCGCTCTGGGAGTATTCGCCCGTCGCCGGGTCGATCTTGTTCGAGGTGCCGGTCTTGCCCGCCAGGGCGTAGCCGGGGATCGAGACCTCCGCGGCCGTTCCGCCGGGCGCGAGCACTCCTTCGAGCATGTGCCTGACCGCTGCGGCCGTGGACGCTGAGATGATGCGATGGCCCGCTGGAAGCGGCTGCTTGACGCCCCCGATCGAGCTGAGTATGTGGGGCCGGCGCAGGATCCCGCCGTTCGCGATCGCTGCGTAGGCCGTCGCCATCTGCATCGGCGTGACGAGCTCGCCCTGGCCGATCGGGAGGTTCCCCATCGAGGACCCCGAGTACTTTTCGAGCGCAAGCAGCACGCCGGCTTCCTCACCGGGCAGTTCGACGCTGGTCGGTGATCCGAATCCGAAGCGGTGTACCCAGTCGTTGAACTTCGAGGCACCCTCGAGCGCGCCGATCTTGATCGCGCCGACGTTGCTCGAGCGGGCCAGGATCTGCGACGTCGTGAGTGTTTCTTCCGGGTGTTCGGTGTCGTCGTGGATCGTGCGGTCGGCGACCTGGATCTGGTCCGGGATGTTGAACGGCGTGCTCGGTGTGATCAGGCCCTGTTCCATCGCGCCGGACACGGTGAACGCCTTGAAGGTGGAGCCCGGTTCGTAGGCGAAGCCGACCGCTCGGTCCTGGATGTCGGAGGAGGAGGACGCGGCCGGCTGCCCCGGGTTGAACTTCGGCCAGTTCGCCAGCGCGAGGATCGCGCCCGTTCGGGGGTCCATCACTATCGCTGTTGCGTCCTTCGGGGTGAAGGCCTGGGAGACCGCGCCGAGGACGTCTTCCGTGCGCTGCTGGATGTTCGCATCGATCGTCAGCGCGACCGGCTGGCCCGGCTGCTCGGTGCTCGCTTCGCTGATCGACACGGGCTGTCCGATCGCGTCGCGCACGACGCGCCGAGACCCGGTCACGCCGCGCAGCTGCTTGTTGCGCGAGTACTCGATCCCCGCCAGCCCCTGCCCTTCGGTGCCGACGACGCCGAGGACCTGCCCCGCCAGCGCGCCCTGCGGGTAGACGCGGCGCATCACGGGGGTCGTGCCGATTTCCGGGATCTTCAGCGCGAGCACCTTTTCGGCGGTGACGGCCGGCATCGAGCGCGCCAGGTACACGAACCCTGTGTGCTCGGAGAGTTTGTGGAGAACCGCAGCTTCGCTGAGCCCGAGCAGCGGCGCGAGCTTCTGGGAGTCCGCGAGGACGTTGCCCATTCGTTCCGGGTCGGCGAACACTTCGCGCGCCGGTTCGGAGACGGCGAGGTCGACGCCGTTGCGGTCGGTGATCGTGCCGCGAGGGGGGATGATCGATTCGGTGCTGATGTGCTCGGCGGATGCGACCTTCCGGAGCGCGCCGGCCCTGATCACGCCGAGGTAGGCGGCGCGTCCTGCTGCCACGACGAGCAGGATCATGAAGATCCCGAAGATGTAGCCGGAGCGTCGCTCGAGCGTTGCCACGCGCCTAGCCCGCTGGGCCCGCCTGCGTGCCGCCGGCGGGACGCCGCTTCGCGCGGGGCCGGCGGCGGACCCGGGCGCGGACGTCGGGGTCGATTCCGTCTGCGAGGAGCTCTGCGAGCCGCCGGCTGATGCCGGCGTTTCTCCGCTCGGCGTGCGTCTGTTCGGAGCCGGCTTCGCTGCCGCCGGAGGCCTGCGATGGGCTCGAGGAGGCTTCGGTGGAGCCGGATGAGGATTCCGGGGCGGTTTCCGGCGGCGGACGAGCTCGCGGGGGCGCTAGCGGTGCTGGACGGCGCCGTGAGGCCGGCTGCTGCGCGCGCGTCCTGGCCGGGCCCGCCCGCGTGCAGGAACCGGGTCGCACCGGAGGGCACGACGACCATGCCCATCTTGGCGGCGAGCGCCTCGACGCGGCTGCCGGCGGAGAGCTGCGAGTTTTCGATCGCCAGCGCGGAATTCTGTCGCTGGAGCGCTTCGGCGCGTTCGATCGCGCGGCCCATTCCCGGAGTTGAGCTTCAGCAGCCCGAGCTGGAGCGTGACGATCCCGATCAGCGCGAACGCGACGAGCGCGATCCATCCGCGGCCGCGGATGAGGCGGTCGAGCCTGCTGGACTGGACCGCGCCGGAGATGGCGGCGATCAGGCCGAGTGCGATCCCGCGCTCGCGTGCGCTCTGCGCGGGGCGCGTGGACGGCGCGGTGCGCCTCGCCGGACCGGATACGCGCCTTGGCCTCGGCGGCCTGGTGAGCGGCCTCGCGGGCGCGGCGGCCCGGGCCCGGGGAGCGGCTGATGCCGCTGCGGCGGGAGGGGTCATGAGGCGGGGCTCTCCTCGTCGGTCAGCTTGCGGGCCGCCCTCAGCCTCGCGGAGGACGCGCGCGGGTTCTGTTCGACCTCCTCGCGGAGAGGGCACGATCGAGCGCCGCGAGAGCAGCGCCGCCTCGGGCTCGCGCCCGCAGGCGCAGACGGGAAGGTCGGGCGGGCAGATGCAGCCCCGGGCGCGGTCGGCGAGGAAGCGCTTGACGCGGCGGTCCTCGAGCGAGTGGAAGGAGATGCCGGCGAGCACGCCGCCCTCGCGAAGGATTCCCCACGCGAGCGGGAGCGCGCGCTCGAGCTGGCCGAGCTCGTCGTTGACGGCTATCCGCAGTGCCTGGAAGGAGCGCTTGGCCGGGTGGCCTCCCGCGAAGCGTGCGGGCGCCGGCAGCGCGGAGTTGATCGTGTCGACGAGCTCGAGCGTGGTGCGGATCGGGGCCTCGCGAGCGCCTGCGCACGATCGCGCGGGCGATCGCCCCCGCGTGGCGCTCCTCGCCGTAGTCGCGCAGCGCGTGCGCGAGCCGGCGCTCATCCCACTCGGCGACGAGCTGCAGCGCGGTCACCTCCTGCGAGGGGTCCATGCGCATGTCCAGCGGCGCCTCGTATGAGTAGGAGAAGCCGCGCTCACGGGTGTCCACCTGCATCGAGGACATCCCGAGGTCGAAGTAGACCATGTCCGCGCGGACGCCCTCGGTCGCGAGCAGTTCCAGCGCCTCGGCGTAGCTCGAGCGGATGAAGCGAACGTGGCACGTCGCGGACTCCGCGAGCGCCTGGAAGCGCGTCTCGGCCAGCGGGTCGCGGTCGATCGCGATCAGCGTCCCGGCCGGGCCGAGGTGCTCGGCCACCAGCCCGGCGTGGCCGCCGTCACCGAACGTGCAGTCGATCAGCGACCTGGCCCGGCCGCGGGTCGAGCAGCTCGATCAGCTCCCCCGCGAGGACGGGCGTGTGGGAGGCCGGGCCGGTCAGTCCCCCTGCACCCTCGGGGGCGGGCCTGCGCCCGCCGCGCCTGCCGGAGGACGGGCGCCTGCGGCGGGACATCTCCGGCGCCCATGAGGCTTCGAACATGCGCGCCTCTCGCACGTCGCGGATCTCAAGCAGATTCGTCGGCACGAGCCGTCACCTCCGCGACGCCTGCGAACAGCGCCGGTCGATGTTCATTCCAGCGGACCCGGTCCCAGAGCTCGAGGTGGTCGCGCGCTCCCACCACCACAACCTCCTTCGAGAGCCCGGTGTGCGAGGCCATCACCGACGGAATCATCACGCGCCCGGCGGCGTCAAGCTCTGTCTCCTGCGATTCGCCGAAAAAGAAGCGCTCGAGTTCGGCCAGCCGCGGCGACAGCGCCGGCACGCCGTCCAGTGCGCGGTCGCGTGAACTCCTCGTAGGCCTCCGGGCGCCAGATGCTGACGCACGGCTTCTGGTCGAGTGGCATCGCCAGGACGACTCCCTCCGAGAGGGTCGCGCGGTAGCGGCTGGGCACCGTCAGACGGTTCTTCGCGTCGAGCGTATGGTCGAAGGTGCCTCTAAACCGTGCCACTGGCTACTCCAAAGTTGATTACCGAGCCGAGGTGGAGGAGTGGGAGGAGCCCCTCCACCTCGGCCCGCTGCGGGCGAACATAACCCACTTTCTCCCACAATGCAAGCCCTGCACGACATTTTCTCCCACGCGCCCATCCCGGCGCCGCATACGCACGCCGCGGTGGCTGCTTGCGCGCCGGGGCGCGCGGCGCGTACGATCGCCTCCCCGGCCGAACTGCCGGGCCCCGAGAAAGGACCACGACTTGCCTCACGCCGCCAGCACCGCATCCCCCATCCCGCCGATCGCGCGGCGCGGGCGGCCGGATCGCAGTCCTCTCAGCAGCGCTTGCAGCGGGGGCCGCCGTGCTCGCCGGGTGCGGCTCGAGCTCCTCCAGCGGGACCGCGACCGACCCCGCCGGAGCGGTTCCCGCCTCCTCGGCCCTCTACGTCGGCGCTGTCGTGCGGCCCGAAGGCGGCCTGAAGTCGGCCGCCGTGGCGGCCGGACAGGCCTTCTCCCACCAGGCGAACCCGTACGCGCGGCTGCTGGTGGTACTGCAGACCCCGGGGTCCCCCACCCTCAACTTCGGCCAGGACGTCGCGCCGTGGCTCGGCCCCAACGCCGGCATCTACGTGACGTCCGTGAGCGCTGCGGGACCGGTCATCTCGCTCCTGGAGCAGGGCATCCTCGGGACGCAGGGCTCGGGCACCTACCCGTTCGGCGCGGGCGGCGCCCAGGGCGCCCTGGTGATGGACACGACCGACCAGGGCAAGGCCCAGTCCTTCCTTGACTCCCAGGCCCAGCACGCCGGCGCGCACACCGCGACCTACCAGGGCGTCAGCTACCAGGTCGGCACCGGTGGGGTGTCCTTCGCGCTCATCGACAAGCTCGCGGTGATCGGCAGCCAGTCGGGCGTGCAGGGCGTGATCAGCACGAGCAAGGGCGGCGCCGCCCTCTCGCACTCGACGGGCTACACCAAGCTCCTGGCCGCCGCCCCCGCGGGGACGCTAGCGCACGTCTACTCCAATCCCGCCGCGCAGCCTGGGGGATCGGCGCAGGGCCCGGGCGGGCTGCTGCAGGTGCTCTCGGGCGGCAGGCGAGGCGAACATCTCGCTCGTCGCCCGCGTCGGACTCGCTGTCGCTGTACGCCGACACGATCAAGGGCACCACGCCATCGGGCGGCGGCCTGTTCGCCAACGACCCGGAAGGGGCGCGCGCTCTCGCCAACCTGCCCGGCGAATCCTGGCTCGCGGCCGGCCTGGGCAACGTCGGCACGAACCTCGCGAGCGACGTCGCCGCCCTGAAGGCCGTCGCCTCGCTCCTGAGCTCTCCGAGCTCGGGCGGGCAGACCGGCGTGCTCAGCGTGAACTCCCTGATCGAAGGCCTGATCGCGCCGCTTCAGATCCTCGGGGCCGACACCGCCGCAGGCCAAGCACGACTACGCGAGCTGGATGGGGTCAGCCGGCGTCTTCGCGAGCGGCGCGGGCTTGCTCGAACTGAAGGCGGCGATCGTGATCGACTCGAAGAACCCGAGCGCCTCCAAGGCCGCTGTCGGCAAGCTCTCCGCGCAGCTTCAGAAGGGCGGCGCGCGGCTGTGCCGACATCCGTTCCCGGGACCGAAGCCTCCGCCGGCGTGCGGATCAACGGGGTGCCTCTGACCCTCGTGATCGCTTCGGGCCGCGACTCCGAGCGGACAGTCGAAATTCGTGCTCGGCCTCGGGGAAGCGGCGGTCACCGCGGCGCTGAACCCGCAGAGCACGCTGGGCAGCGCCCCCTCCCACAAGGCGGCCGAAGCCGCGCTCGGCGAAAGCATCCAGCCGAACCTGATGCTCGATTTCACGACGCTGCTCGCCCTGCTCGAAGGCGTCGGTCTCACGAGCGACCCTTCGCTCGCGCCGCTCCTGCCCTACCTTCGCTCGGCTACGACGCTCGACGGCGGCGGACACGTACTTCAAGCGAAATGGACCGCTACAAGCTGGTCCTCGGCCTCAGCCACGGCGCGGGCTGAGCCAGGCGCTCAACCGGTCGGCGGCGGGGCAGGCGCGGGAGTGGCGCTCAGCGCCCTCTGGAAGACGAGCCTGCCCGCGCTGACCCGGTCCACCGCGTAGACGGTCGAGGTCGTTTCGCCGTTGGCCTGGATCGCGAACGGGCCGATCGCCGAATGAGGGGCGCGCGTCGCGAAGAACCGTTCGGTGACCGCGGCGCGATCGTTGCCCTTTGATCCGGCGCTGCGGACCGACTCCAGCACCGTGCGCATCGCAACAAAGCCGTACAGGGCCCACGGGCCGCCTTCGCTGCCCGAAGCGGGCGCGGTAGGCGCCGAGCACCCGCTGCCCCGCGGGCGGGTAGAGCGAGGCGGGAAGCAGGGCGTCGTCAGATATGTCCGGGAGCCGGCGGTACCGATCGCCGAGGCGAACGATTCGCTCGCCATCGAGCTCGTGCCGAGCAGCAGCAGCTGCGGATCAGCCGCGTGCAGCTGCTGCCAGAGCCCCGCCGAGCCGGCGCCTGAGTCTCCCGACAGGAACACCGCCTGCGGTTTGCTTTCGAGGATCTTTTCGATCTCGCCGGTGTAGACGGCGCCCGTCGGCGTCGTGATGCTGTCGTGGCCCGCGACCTTGATCCCGGCACGCTGCGCTTCCGAGGCGACGATGCTCGCGAGCGGCACCTGGAACGGATCCTGGTTGTCGAGCACGTAGACGCTGCTCGACCGCGAGGCCGTGCATCACCTGGACCTGGGCCGCGGCCTCGACCGCGTCGCCCGGCTGCAGGCGCCCGAACGTGCGCTTCGCGCTCGGGTAGAAGCGTTCGGGCTCATCCTGGCCGGCGTCCTGGGAGGACGTGAGCCCCACATACGGGCTCGCGGGGCTGACCTGGAGCACGCCGACAGCGTTCATCAGCGGCAGTGAGACCGCGGTCGCCCCGGAGTCGAGGTCCCCGATGTAGGCGATCGTGCTCGGGTCCTGGGACGCGGTCTTGGCGTTCCCCGCTGTCACGCCCGGGCTCCACAGGCCGGTCGATGGATTCGAGTCATCCAGGGAGAAGAAGCCGATCCGGAACTTCCCGGCCCGCCCATTTGCCTGCGGCGAGCGCCAGCTTCTCGCCGTTGACGATCTGCGCGGAGGCCAGCGCCATCGGCCCCTGCAGCGGCAGGCTGGAATAGACGGTGAGCGGGCTGCCGACCGCATCGGAGGATGCGCCCGTCACACCGCCGCAGCCGGCGAGCGCAACTACCGCGGCGGCGAGAGCGGCTAGGCCCAGCCAGCGCGCCAGCACCGCGCTCTAGGTGCGCCGGCCGGGGAGGTAGCCGGCGAGGATCCTGAGCGCCGCGCCGACCAGGATGATCACGGTCGCGAGCAGGAAGGCATCCGAGCCCTTCGCGCCGAGCGCCCACAGCGTTATCCAGACGACGAGCCCGGCGGTTACGGTGAGTATCAATCCCATTGGCGCGGAATCCTACCGTCCCGGGAGCAGGCCCGCCGCGAGTTCGGCCACGACGGCTCCGACGGCGGCCGCCGGGTCGGCTCCCTCGCCCGCCGCGCGCACCAGGCGGGTGCCGACGATCACGCCGTCGGCGCCTGCATCGGCCGCCTGCGAGGCCTGCTCGGGAGTGCTGATCCCGAAGCCGAGCGCGACCGGCGAGCTCGTGCTCGCCTTCGCGGCCGCGACCACCTCGGCGAAGGCGTCGGCGAGCGCCGCCCGCTCACCGGTGGTCCCGACGACCGAGACGGTGTACAGGAATCCGCGGGCGCTGGCCCCGATCGCGGCCATCCGCTCAGGAGGCGTGGTCGGAGCCACGAGCGGGACGAGAGCGATGCCCGCCTCCTCGCACGCGCGCAGGACCTCCTGCTCCTCGCCCTCCGGTAGGTCCGGGACGATCAGGCCGCTCGCGCCGGTGCGCGCGAGCCGCTCGACGAACGCCGCGGCGCCGGGGGCGAAGACCATGTTCGCGTAGCACATGAGCACCACGGGGACGCTGCGCGAGAGCGAGCGGGCGACCTCGAGCACGCCGGCGATGTTCGCCCCGGCGGCAAGCGCCTCGGTGCCCGCCGCATGGATCACGGGGCCGTCCGCGAGGGGGTCCGAGTACGGCACTCCGAGCTCGATGATGTCCGCGCCGGCGGCGACGCAGGCCTCTCCGATCAGGATTGACTCCGCGAGCGTCGGGAACCCCGCCATCACATAGGGCATCAGCGCCGCGCGCTTGCCTGATGAGGCGAAGGCTTCGGCGATCCGCTCCACTCCGGTCGCCGCGCTCGTGTTCACGAGCCGTCTCCCGCGAGCACCTCGGCGAGGTCCTTGTCGCCGCGTCCGGACAGGCAGATGAGGTCCACGTCGCCCTCCTGGCGGGCGAGCACCCACGCGAACGCATGGGCGGTCTCCAGCGCGGGGATGATGCCCTCCAGTCGAGCGACCTCGCGGAACGCGGCCAGCGCGTCGGAGTCGTTGACCGCGACGTAGCGGGCCCGGCCGATGTCGCGCAGATGGGCGTGCTGGGGCCCGGCTCCGGGGTAGTCAAGGCCGGCCGAGACCGAGTGGGCCTGGACGATCTGGCCCTCCTCGTCCTGCATCACCGCCGAGCGCGAGCCGTGAAGGATGCCCGGGCGGGCGCCGACCGTCAGCGGCGCGCCGTGACGGGTGGTCGATATCCCCTCCCCGCCGGCCTCGACCCCGACCAGCTCGACCCCCTCATCGTCGAGGAACGCCGTGAAGATCCCGAGTGCGTTCGAGCCGCCGCCGACGCACGCGATCACGCGCGAGGGCAGCCGGCCCTCCTGATCGAGGATCTGCTCGCGCGCCTCGTCGCCGATCACCCGCTGAAGGTCGCGCACGAGCGCCGGATACGGCGCCGGGCCCGACGACCGACCCGATCACGTAGTGGGTGCTCTGCGACGTTCGTGACCCAGTCGCGGATCGCGGCGGAGGTGGCCTCCTTGAGCGTCCGGGCGCCTGCGTCGACGGGCTGCACGGAGGCTCCGAGGAGCTGCATCCGCTGGACGTTGGGGCGCTGGCGGATCGTGTCCTGGACGCCCATGTAGACCATGCACTCCATGCCGAGCAGCGCGCACACGGTGGCGGTCGCGACGCCGTGCTGACCCGCCCCGGTCTCGGCGATGATCCGCGTCTTGCCCATGCGCCTCGCGAGCAGCACCTGCCCGAGCGCGTTGTTGAGCTTGTGCGAGCCGGTGTGGTTGAGGTCCTCGCGCTTGAGATACACCGGCCTGCCGAGCAGCTCGGACAGGCGGCGGGCCCGGTAGAGGGGCGTCGGGCGCCCCGCGAAGTCGCGCAGCAGGCTGCTCGAGCTCGGCGCGGTAGGCGGGGTCCTCGCGCGCGGCGAGCCAAGCCAGCTCGAGCTCCGCGAGCGCGGGCATCAGCGTCTCGGGGACGAACTGCCCGCCGTACTCGCCGAAGCGATGCTCGATCGCGGGCTCCGCGCTCATTGCGGCGCACCGGCCGGCGCGGGCTGCGCGGTCTCTGCGACCGCCTGGAAGAGCTCGCGCAGGCGCTCGGGATCCTTGTGGCCGGGCGAGGACTCCGTGCCGCTTGCGCTGTCCACGGCGAATGGGCGCGTGACGGCGATCGCCTCAGCCACGTTCGCGCTCGTGAGACCTCCGCTGAGGATCAGCGGCACCTTCGAGCGGCGCGCCGCGACCAGTCCCCAGTCGAACGTCTCACCGGTCCCTCCGCGCAGCCCCTCGCGGCCCTTCGCGGCGGATCGTGCATCGAGCAGATGGTAGTCGGTGTGGAAGCGCTCGAGGTCCTGGATGTCAGCCGGGGCCGGCGACCTGCGCCGCCTTGATGATGCGCGCGCCCGTGCGCCGCGCCACCTCCGAGCAGAATGACGGACCCTCGTCCCCGTGCAGCTGGATCAATGTCAGCCCGAGCTCCTCGGCGACCTCGACTATCCGCGGCAGCGCGCGTTGACGAACACGCCGCACAGCTCCGCCCTGCGCCGCAGCGCGGCGCAGATCACGCCCGCCTGCTCCATCGAGCAGCTGCGCGGGCTTCCCTCGTAGAAGATCATCCCGATCGCCCACGCGCCGAGCTCGACCGACAGCTCGGCGTCGGCGGGGTCCGTGATACCGCAGATCTTGACCTTCGGCGCCGGCACGAGGCCGGCGGCGAGGTCATCTGAGGGTTGCCGGGCGCTCTCCCCGCCGGGCATCGACTGCATGCCTGAACGGTAGCGGGCGCCCGGCCCGGGCTCGCTCTAGCCTTCGGGCGTCGACGGGTTGGGGATCGAGTTCGGCCTCGCCCCGAGCGTCACGTTCACCGTCATTTTTTCGTAGCCGCCGTGGCCGTTGCCGCGGAGCAGCCCGACGGAGACCGTCTCACCGGGTTTCTTGGCCTCGATCGCGTTGGCGAGTTCTTCGGAGCTCGTGATCTGCTTGCCGTCGATCGACAGGATGATGTCCCCTCCGACCGCGACCTGGCCGTGTTCGGTGTTGGCGCTGACTGCGCCGCCCTTGATGCCGGCCTTCGCTGCGCCGGTGCCCTTCTGGACGCTCTGGACGAGCGCACCGGATTTCACCGGCAGATTCAGCGCGGACAGCGAGCCGTCGATCGTCAGCGACGTGAGACCGAGGTAGGCGCCGCGGATCGTGCCGCCCTTCTCGAGCGCCGCGATCTCGGACTTCGCGGTGTTGATCGGCACTGCGAAGCCGATTCCGACGCTGCCGCTGCCGCTGCCGCCGGTCTCGATCTGCGAGTTGATCCCGATCACGCGTCCGGCCGCGTCGAGCAGCGGACCGCCCGAGTTGCCGGGGTTGATCGGCGCGTCCGTCTGGAGCACGTTGTTGATCGTGAAGCCGTTGGGCGCCGTGATCTGGCGCTGCAGGGCGGAGATGACACCGGTGGTGAGGGTGCGCTGGAGGTCGAACGGGTTGCCGATCGCGAACGCCGGGTCGCCGACCTGGACCGCGCTGGAGTCACCGAGCGTGAGCGGGTGCAGCGTGAGGCCGTCCGTCGGGATGCGCAGCACGGCGAGGTCGTTGGAGGGGTCCTTGCCGACCACCTGCGCTTCGACCGTCTTGCCTTTTTCGAAGCTCACCGTCACCTTGATCGCGTTCTCCACGACGTGGTAGTTGGTGAGGATCGTGCCGTTCGTGTCGATCACGATGCCCGACCCCGTCGCGATGCCCTGTCGCTGGCTTTCGCCGCCGAAGAGATTCAGATGCGGATTCCGATTTCTGCACGACCGTCGAGGTGACGAAAGCAACGCCGGGGGCGTTGTGGACGTAGATTTCGTGGGGTGTGAGCCCGGTGGTCACCTTGGCGGCGTTGGAGGGTGCGGGGAGCACGGCGGCCTGCACGCTGGTGACGGTGGACTGCTTCGTCGAGAGGCCGCCGAACGCGGCGATGACGACGGCTACCACGGCTCCACCAACGAGGGCGGCGATGAATGGGATGGCGAACGTTCTCTTCATGGCAGGGAAGGATGATCGGTCAGGGTCAAGCAGAACTAAAGGCTGCGCGACCGCGTGGACATCCCCGTCAGCGAGCGCAGCGCGAGCGCCGGGTCGCCGGCCCTCATCAGCGTCTCCCCGACGAGCACACCGGCCACGCCGCGCTCCTGCAGGCGGGCGATCTGCTCGGGACGCGAGATCCCCGACTCCGAGACGACGCTCACGTGCGCCGGCACCTCACCCATCAGCCGCTCGGTGCGGTCGAGGTCGACGGTGAAGTCGCGCAGGTCCCTGTTGTTGATGCCGATGAGATCCGCCCCGGCGGCGAGCGCGACCTCGAGCTCGGAGGCGTCGTGGACCTCGACGAGCACGTCGAGCCCGAGCTCGCCGGCCTGCACCCGCAGCGACGTGAGCTCGGCGGGATCGAGCGCCGCGACGATCAGCAGCACGGCGTCTGCGCCCGCTGCGCTGGCCTCGAGCAGCTGGTAGCTGTCTACGACGAAGTCCTTGCGCAGGATCGGAAGCGCGCACGCAGCGCGGGCGGCGCTCAGGTCATCCAGCGAGCCTCCGAAGTTCGGGCCCTCGGTCAGCACCGAGACTGCGACCGCGCCGCCGCGCTGATAGGCGCCGATGACGGAGTGAAGGTCCGGGGCGTGTGCGAGCGGTCCGGCGGACGGAGAGCGCCGCTTGAACTCCGCGATCACTCCGACCGCGGGCGCGGCCAGCGCGCGCCGCAGCGCGTCGGCGCCGCCCTGCGGCGAGCGCACCCGGGTGCGCAGCTGATGCTCGGGGAGCTGCCTGCTTTCGGCGGGCGATCTCCTCGCGGGTTTCGGAGAGGATCCGGTCGAGCACGGTCGCGGGCGGGCTCACGAGCGCGAACCGTCCCGGGCCAGCTCGCTGCTGACGTTCACATACCTCTCGAGCGCGCTCGCGGCGGCGCCGTCGGCGAGCGCGGCTCGCGCGGCGTGCACGCCCTCGGCGATGCTGTCCGCGCGCCCGGCGGCGTAGATCGCGGCCCCTGCGTTCACGAGCGCGAGCTCCTCACCGGCTGGGCGCAGCCTGGCCGACGCGTCGGCCGTGAGTATCGCGCGGGTCACGGCCGCGTTCTCGTGCGGGGTACCCCCCGGCTCGGGCTCCGCGATGCCGGCGGCGATGCCGAGCTCCTCGGGCGTCACGACGTAGTCCCGGATCTCCTGGCCGTTGACCTCGATCACGCGGGTCGGAGCGCTCGCGGAGACCTCGTCGAGGCCGTCCTGCCCGGCGACAAGCAGCGCGCGGTCCACGCCGAGGCTCGCCAGCGCGCCGGCCATCGGCTGCAGGAACCGCTGGTCGGAGACGCCGATCAGCTGGCGCCGCGCGCCCGCCGGGTTCGTGAGCGGGCCGAGGATGTTGAAGACCGTGCGCACCGCGAGGTCACGCCTGACGGGCACCACGAAGCGCGTTGCCTGGTGATGGGCCGGGGCGAACATGAAGCCGAACCCGGCCTGCTCGATGCAGAGGGCCACGTGGGCCGGATCGAGGTCGATTCGGGCGCCGAGCGCCTCGAGCAGGTCGGCCGAGCCCGAGCGGCTCGTGGCGGAGCGGTTGCCGTGCTTGGCGACGGCACAGCCGGCGCCGGCGGCGATCAGCGCCGCCGTCGTGGAGACGTTGAAGGAGCTCCGGCCGCCGCCCGTCCCGGCGGTGTCGAGCAGGTCATCGCGCTCGACGGGGACGTGGGCGGCGAGCGACCGCATCGTGCTCGCGAGGCCCGCTATCTCCTGCTCGGTCTCGCCCTTGGTGCGCAGCGCGATCAGGAAGCCGGCGATCTGGGTCTCGGATACCTCCCCGTGCATGATCTCGGCGAGCACCTCGGCCGCCTGGAGCGCAGTCAGGTCGCCGCGGGATGCGAGGGTGTCGATCGCCCTCGTGAGGGTTTCGTTGGCCATTGCTCAGGGTGCCGGGGCGTCCAGGAAGTTTTGCAGCAGCTCCTTGCCGTGGTCGGTGAGCACCGACTCGGGGTGGAACTGCACGCCCTCCGCCGGGAGCTCGCGATGGCGCACCCCCATCAGCACGCCGCCGCCGCGTGCCGACTCCTGAAGGCAGTCGGGGAGCACATCGTCGACGATGAGCGAGTGGTAGCGCCCGACGGTCAGCGGCGAGGGCAGGCCCGCGAAGATCGTTCGGCCGTCGTGCTCGATCACGGTCGCCTTTCCGTGCACCGGCGGATTCAGCTTCACATGGCCCCCGAAGGCCTGCGCCAGCGCCTGGTGGCCGAGGCAC
Organism: uncultured Solirubrobacteraceae bacterium; assembly: GCA_963826345.1. Classification (GTDB taxonomy): domain Bacteria; phylum Actinomycetota; class Thermoleophilia; order Solirubrobacterales; family Solirubrobacteraceae; genus Palsa-744. The sequence continues at coordinate 292,195 of CAWGWU010000008.1, read as the reverse complement.
ACGCCCAGCGTCGGGACGCCGGACTCGGGCATGCGCCTGATCAGCTCGAGCGTGATCCCGGCGTCGTCGGGGGTGCAGGGCCCCGGCGAGACGACGCAGCGGTCATAGCCGGCCGCGATCAGCTCATCGACGCTCGCGCGGTCGTTTCGGACCGTCGTCGACGTCCGCGCCGAGCTCGCCGAGGTACTGGACGAGGTTGTAGGTGAACGAGTCGTAGTTGTCGAGAACGAGGACCCTCATGACCAATCCGGCTGCCTGCATGCGAGCGCGATGGCGCGCAGCGCCGCGCGCGACTTGTCGACGGACTCCCTGTACTCGTAGTCGGGCTTGGCGTCAGCGACCGTGCCGCCGCCGGCTTGGATGTGGGCGACGCCGTCCTTGACGACGACGGTGCGGATGTGGATCGCGGTGTCGAGGTCGCCCGCGTAGCTGAGGTAGCCGACCGCGCCGCCGTAGCCGCCGCGCTTGACGGGCTCGAGCTCGTCGATGATCTGCATCGCGCGCACCTTCGGGGCGCCGGACAGCGTCCCGGCGGGCAGCACCGCCCGCAGCGCGTCCATCGCCCCCACGTCCGGCCGCAGCGTCCCGGACACCGAGGAGACGATGTGCATGACGTGGCTGTAGGACTCGATCTCCATCAGCTCGTCCACCTTCACCGTGCCGTACTCGCACACCCGGCCGAGGTCGTTGCGCCCGAGGTCCACGAGCATCACGTGCTCCGAGCGCTCCTTCTCGTCGGCGAGCAGCTCACGAGCGATCCGGCGGTCCTCCTCCGGGTTCGCGCCGCGCGGGCGGGTCCCGGCGATCGGCTTGGTGCTGACGTGGCGGCCGGTGACCGTCAGCAGCGGCTCCGGGCTCGCGCCGACGACCTGGAAGTCGCCGAAGTCCAGGAAGTACATGTACGGGACTCGGATTGACCGCGCGAAGGCCGCGGTAGATCGAGAACGGCTCCACCGGCACGGGCGCGGACCACCGCTGGGAGGGCACGACCTGGAAAGCGTCGCCGGCGTAGATGTAGCGGACGATCCGCTCCACCATCCCTTCGAACTGCTCGCGTGGCATGTTCGACTGGAAGTCGGGCATCTCGCGCTCGGCGGCGGGCGCCCCCGGCGGCCTGGGCACCGGGCCGGCAAGCGCCGCGCGGATCTCCGCGATCGTGCGCAGCGCGCTCGCGTAGGCCGCGTCGATCTCGGGCTCCTCCTGCAGGTCGGCGTTGGCGAGGATCGTGACCGTGTGCCGCAGGTGATCGAAGATCACGAGCGCGTCGGAGAGCATCAGCGCCATGTCGGGCAGCCCGAGCGGATCCGGCGGCGGGTCACCGAGCGGCTCGACCGCCCGGACGAGGTCGTAGCCGAAGTACCCCACGGCTCCTCCCGTGAAGGGCGGGGCGTCGTCCATCGGAGCCTGTGTGGAGCGCGCAACGCGCTCGGCGGCGATCGCGTAGGGGTCTCCGCCGTCGGCGAGCGACCAGCGCAGCACCGCGCGGGGGCGGAAGCCGATGAAGGACCAGCGGCCGACGCGCTGCCCCTGATCGGCGGACTCGAGCAGGAACGCGGCCTGCCCGGGGGCGAGCTCGCGGAGCTTCAGGAACGCCGAGACCGGGGTCTCGCAGTCCTCAATGAAGGTGTGGCGCAGCGCGATCAGGTTGTGCTCGCGAGCGAGCTCGCGAGCCCGCTCCGGGCTCGGCTCGACGCTCGCCCCGGCGAGATCGAACGCCGGGGTCCCGGCGTCGCTAGGCGCGACGGCCATCGAGCACCCGCTCCGCGTCCGCGAGCGAGCGTCCCCGGCTGCGCAGCAGCACGAGCAGGTGGTAGAGGACGTCCGCGGCCTCTTCGTCGACGCGATCGTCGCTCTCCTGCCGTGCGGCGCGCGAGACCTCCTCCGCCTCCTCCATGACCTTCTCGCCGATCCGGGCCGGGTCGTCCAGCAACTCGACGGTGTAGGAGCCCTCGGGCCGTTGCTCCGCTCGCTCGCGGAGAGTGCGCTCGAGGTCGCTCAGCGTCTGGAACGGCGCGCCCGGGTCGAGCTGCCCGCGGTGAAAGCACGTGCGCTCGCCGGTGTGGCAGGCAGGTCCCGCGGGCTCGACCAGCGCGAGCACGGTGTCTCCGTCGCAGTCGATGCGCAGCGCTCTGATGCTCTGCGTGTTGCCGCTGGTCGCCCCCTTGTGCCACGGCTCACCGCGGGAGCGGCTCCACAGGTGCAGCTCGCCGCTCTCGCGGGTGCGCGCCAGCGCCTGCTCGTTCATGTACGCGAGCATCAGGACCTCGCCGGTGGCCCAGTCCTGCACCACGCACGGCACTAGGCCGTCGCTGTCGAAGGCGACCTGGTCGCCGATATCTTCCCGCCCCTGCGCGCTCACCGTGACGATTGTAGGTACAGCCGGTCGCAGGCGGATTGAGGCAGACTGCCGCGGGGATGCAATCGATGCTCGACCGCGAGCTCATCTTCATCACCGGCAAGGGCGGCGTCGGCAAGACGACGATGGCGGCCGCCATTGGCCTGGCCGCGGCAGCGTCGGGCCGCAGGGTCATCGTCGTGGAGCTCGGTGACCAGACGCGCCTGCCGGAGATCTTCTCGCGCCAGCCCGCTCCCGCGGGCGCCGAGCTCTCCCTGCAGCCGGCCCTGTCGAGCATCACGATCGACCCAGATCGCGCGCTGCTGGAGTGGCTTCAGTCGGTCGGCGGGCGCGTGTCCGGGCGCATCCTGGCATCCAGCGGCACGTTCCAATATTTCGCGGCTGCCGCGCCCGGCGCACAGGAGCTGGTGAGCATGGTGAAGATCTGGCAGCTGACCCGAGGTGCACGCGAGCGCAGGCAGCGACACGACCTGGTGGTCGTGGACGCGCCGGCAACGGGCCACGCGCTGGGCATGCTCAGCTCGCCGCAGACGTTCGGCGCGATCGCGCGCGTGGGGCCGATAGCCGGGCAGACCGAGCAGGTCCGCGACCTGCTGCGGGACCCCGCCCGGACCGCCTATCTCGCTGTGGCGCTCGGCACGGAGATGGCTGTCACGGAGGCGCTGGAGGTGCAGGAAGGCCTGCGCGAGCAGCTGGACCGGGGCCTTAGCGCTGTGATCGTCAACGGCCTGATGCCGCGCCGGTTCAGCTCGGCGGAGATGGCGCAGATCGGCGAGCTCGGCACCGGCGCGCCGCCCGGGTGGCCGGACGGGGCGCCCGCCACTCCCGCGAACGCTCGCGCTGTGCGTCACGCTGCCGCGCGCGCCGCGCGATCGGTCGACTCGCGCTCGCGCACGCAGCACAACCAGATGGCGCGGCTGAAACGGCGGGACTTCGAGGTGATCGGCGTTCCGTTCCACTGGGGCGAGCGTCTTGACCTGGCGGCTCTGCGGGGCATTGCGGGCGGGCTGGGACGGAAGCTGTCCGAGCCCTCCCCTCACGCCGGCTAGGTGATCCCCAGCCGGTCGAGCAGGCCCTCGTCGCCTCGCCAGTCGCGCCTCACGCGCACCGAGAGGTCCAGGTGCACCTGGCAGCCCAAGACGCGCTGCAGCTCGCGGCGGGCGGCTGAGCCGATCGCCTTGATCATGCGGCCGTGCGCGCCGATGATGATCCCCTTCTGGGATTCGCTCTCCACCCAGATCAGCGCCCTGACCCGAACCAGATCATCGCGCACGGATTCGATCTCCTCGACCGCCACCTCGACCGCGTGAGGGATCTCCTGGAAGGTGCGCCGGATCACCGCCTCCCTGATCAGCTCGGCGAACAGCACCTCCTGCGACTGATCGGACGCGGCGTCGGAGCCGAACATGAAAGGGCCCTCGGGCATCGCGCCCGCGAGATGCTCCACGAGCTCGGCAACGCCCGTGCCGCGCCGCGCGGAGATCGGGAAAACCTCGGCCCCGGGGGCGAGCTCGGCGGCGTCCTGCAGGACCTGCACCAGCGGCTCCCGCGCCAGCCGGTCGACCTTGTTGACGGCGACGATGACGGGCACCCGCGCCTCGGCCAGCGCCCTGGCGATGAAGCGATCCCCGGGGCCGACGCCCTGCTCCCCGTTGAGCATCAGCAGCGCAGCGTCGGAGCCCTCGAGCTCCTGCTGCACCCGTTTGGCCATTCGCGAGGTGAGCACATCGCGCGGGCGCTGGACGCCGGGCAGGTCGACGAGCACGATCTGGCTGTCCCCGCTCTGATGCACCCCGCGTATCGCCCTGCGTGTCGTCTGCGGCCGGTCGGAGACGATCGCCACCTTCTCGCCGACGACGGCGTTCACGAACGTCGACTTGCCGACGTTCGGCCGTCCCGCGAGCGCGACGAAGCCGCTGCGCGTCACCCGCGCGCCTGCGCGATCACGGCGCGCTGCAGTGCCAGCATCTCGCCGGAGTCCACCTCGTGGTCCATCCCGAGCAGGTGCAGCATGCCGTGGACGATCGCCTCGGGAACGTCGGTCGTGTGCTCCGGGCAGATCACGATGTCCCCGAGCTCGCGGGGCACGCCGCCGGGCACCGTGTCCTCCCCGCGTCCGTCGATCGGGAAGGACAGCACGTCGGTGGGGCCGAGCTTGCCGCGGTAGTCGGCGTTCAGCTCGATTATCCGGGCCGCGTCCACGAACTCCACGGCGACATGCCCGTCCGAGACGCCCAGGCCGGCACCGGCGAGACGGCACAGGCGCGCGACCTGCTGGCGATCGGGGCCGCCCGCAGCGACTCCCTCGCCGAACACCTCCACGTCGATCATCGCGGGTCAGGCGCTGCGGATGGCCGCGCGGCCATCCCCCCTCGCGGCCGGGGCGGCACGCTCGGGGTCATCGCGCTCGCTGTGCGCGTCGTAGGCCTCGACGATCCTCTGCACGAGCTTGTGGCGAACGACATCCTCGCCGCCGAATCGCACGAACTCGATCCCCTCGACCGAATCGAGCACGTCGCCGACGACGATCAGCCCCGAACGCTGCTCGCGCGGCAGGTCCACCTGCGTGATGTCGCCGGTGACGACCATCCGCGAGCCGAAGCCCAGCCTCGTCAGGAACATCTTCATCTGCTCCGGCGTGGTGTTCTGCGCCTCGTCGAGGATCACGAACGAGTCGTTCAGCGTGCGCCCGCGCATGAATGCGAGCGGCGCGATCTCGATCACTCCACGCTCGATGTGCTGGGCGACCTTCTCGGGGTCGAGCATGTCGTGGAGTGCATCGAACAGCGGGCGCAGATACGGGTCGACCTTCGCCATCAGGTCCCCCGGCAGGAACCCGAGCCTCTCGCCCGCCTCGACCGCGGGCCGGGTGAGGATGATCCTGTTGACCTCGTGGCGCGCGAGCGCCGCGGCGGCCATCGCGACGGCGAGGAACGTCTTGCCTGTTCCGGCCGGCCCGACGCCGAACGTGACGGTGTTGCGGCGGACCGAGTCGACGTAGCGCTTCTGGTTGACCGTCTTCGGCGCGACGCGCAGACTGCGGTGGCTCCAGACGACGTCCTCGAGCACCCGCGCCGGGGACTGGTGGGCGTCGAGTGCCCCCGTGACCGCCGAGATCGTGCCGGGTCCGATCTGGTGCCCGCGCGTGATCAGGTCCGAGAGCTCCTGCACGACCCTCTCCCCCGCCTGCGTCTCGGTCTCATCACCGTCGAATGTGAGCAGGTTGCCGCGCAGGTAGACGCTGCAGTCGAGGTGCGCCTCGAGCGCCCTGAGCACGGCATCCTGGCTGCCCGCGAGCTCGGCGGCGACCTCGTTCGATAGCTCGATCTGTGTCCTCATCCCGTGAGAGCCGTGCGCACCAGCGCCGAGACCCGCTTTCCGTCCGCTCGCCCATCGACCGCGGCCATCGCGAGCTTCATGGCCGACCCGAGGTCCTTCTGGCTCTGCGCGCCACTCTCGCGGACCGCCTGCTCGACGATCGTCCGGAGATCATCTTCGGACAGCTCCGCGGGCAGATAGCCCCCGATCAGCTCCCCCTCCGACTCCTCACCGGCAGCGAGATCGTCGCGGCCCGCGTCGCGGTATGCGGCCGCGGCCTCGAGCCTGCGCTTGCGCTCGCGGCGCAGGACCGCGAGCTCGTCGCTCGCGCCTTCCTTTTCGGCCTTCTGCAGCTCGGACAGGATCAGGCGCAGCGCCCCCACCTTCTCGCGCTCGCCCGCTCGCATCGCACCCGTTAGATCGACCTTGATCTGCTCGATGATCGCCATCCATGACTCAGGATACGCCGGTCGGCCGATGGCGACGCCGTCGATCCTGTGAATCGATGCCGGCAGGCGCCCCGCGGTCAGTCGTGCTCGAGCGGCGTGGCGCTGCCCAGGCGCCCCGGCGAGGCGACGTCGCGGCCGAACAGAAGAGCCACATTCCAGTCGATCAGAAGGCGCAATCTGCGGCCCACGCCCGGCATCAGCAGCAGGTGGTAGGTGCGCGCGATCAGCCACGCGGGCCGCCCGCGCCAGCGAATCCCGAGCGTTATCGCGACGGCTTGGCGATGGCCGAGCTCGGCGACGACGCCCTTCGTGCGGTAGCGGAAGCTGCGCGGGCTGCCGCCGGCGAGCGTCGCCGCGACGTTGCGGGCGACCATGCGCCCCTGCCGGATCGCGTGCTGCGCGGTGGGAGGCGAGAATCGGCCCGCGCGGCGCACGTCCGGCACCGCCGCGCAGTCGCCGATCGCCCACACGCGGCGCGGGTCGCCACGCCCGCGGCCCTCCTGCGAGGGCACCGACATCGCGGAGTCCACGACGATGCGCCCCTGCTCGTCGAGCGGCAGGCCGAGCCGCGCGATCACGGGGCTCGGCTTGACCCCTGCGGTCCAGACCGCGGTCCTGGCCGGGATCTCGCGCCCCCCGGAGAGCGTCACGGCGCCCGCGGCGACGCTCTCCAGCGTCGTGTCCGTCAGCACCTCGATCCCGCGGCGGCGCAGCTCGCGTTCGGCGAACGCGGAGAGACTGCGGGGTACCTCCTGAAGGATGCGTTCGCGGGCCTCGACCAGCACCCATCGCATGCCCTGCGCGCGGCACCGCGGATACAGCTCGATCGCCTCCGTCGCGAAGTCCTGGAGCTCCGCGAGCCCCTCGACGCCCGCGTAGCCCGCGCCCACGAAGACGAAGCCGAGGTATTGCGCTCGGCGCACCGGGTCTTCGATCGACTCGGCAATGTCAAGGCTCATCAGCATCCTGTTGCGCAGCGCCGTGGCGTCCGAGAGGGACTTCAGGCCGATCGCGTGCTCGGACAGCCCCGGTATGGGCAGCGTCCGCGAGACCGAGCCGAGCGCGACCACCAGCTGGTCGTAGGCCAGCTCGAGGTGCTCGCCGTCGATGCGCTGCACGCCGAGCATCTGGCGTGCTGGATCGGCGCCGGTGACGCTGCCGATCATCAGCTCGGTGCGCTGGAGCTGCGAGCGGAGCGGCACGACCACGTGGCGAGGGTCGAGCGCGGCTCCGGCGGCTCCCGGAAGCAGCGGCGTGTAGAGCAGGAAGTTGACGTCGTTGACCAGCGTCACGCGCGTGCTCTGGCGCGGCAGCAGGCGCTCCAGCGCGCGGGCGGCGTAGAAGCCGCCGAAGCCCCCTCCGGCGATGACAACCTGCCAAGCCACGGGTACACAATAGGCTGCAGCCCGTGAGCAGCTCGATCTACCAGCAAGCGATCGCCCCCTTCGTCGCGGAGACCCGCCGCCTGCTGCCCGCGGGCTCGGAAATCATCGACGCCCACACGCATCTCGGCCTCGACGAGGACGGGCGCTCGCTGACGCTCGAGCAGCTGCTCGGACAGCTCGACGACGCGGGTGCGGACAGGGCCTGCGTGTTCCCGCTCCACGATCCGGAGCGGCGCCCGAGCTACAGCGTCCCGAACGACCGCGTGCTCGGCTGGTGCCGCGAAAGTGACGGGCGGCTCGTGCCGTACTGCCGACTTGACCCCGCGGAAGACCCGGTCGCCGAGGCGGAGCGCTGCGTCGCCGCGGGCGCCCGCGGGCTCAAGCTCCATCCGCGCGCACAGAACTTCCGATTCGACGGCCCCGAGATGAACGACATCTTCAGCTTCGCCGAACAGGCGAACGTCCCGATCCTGATCCACGCCGGGCGCGGAATGCCGCCGGTGGCCGACGGCCTCGCCGACGTGGCGCTGCGCCACCCCGGCGCCGTGCTGATCCTCGCCCACGGCGCGATCTGCGACCAGGGCATCCTGGCCACGCGCCTCGCCGACCACCCAGGAGTGCTCTACGACATCTCCTGCTTCTTCCCGATCGACGTGATCGAGCTCTACGCGCGCGTACCCGCCGAGCGCATCGTGTTCGCATCCGACCCGCCATACGGCCTGCCCGCCTCGACGCTCTATCTCGCGCTCCGCGTCGCGCACCAGGCGGGCCTTGACGGGGACAGCACCAAGCTGATGCTCGGCGGCACGATGGCTCGCCTGATCGACGGCCACGAACTGCCCGAAGCCACCGCGCCGAGGCGCCGCGACGAGATCACGCTCTCGGGCCGACTCGCCCGGGTCTACGGCTACTCGAGCCTGGTTGGCCCCGCTCTGTTCACCGGAGCCATCGAACAGGGCAAGGCGATGCTCGACATGGCGATCGCGGCCTGCCGGGATCCCGAACCGGGCTCCGTCGGCGCGACGCTGGACACGGCGGGCACGGCGCTGTCCGCGGCGAACACGCTGGTCGAGAACCCCGAGACGCTGCGAGCGGCGTTCGATCTCATCTACCGGACGAACGCGCTGCTCGCGACCGAGATCCCAGACGGCGCCTGACCGGAGCGCCGGATGCGCTCAGTCGTGCGCGGACATCCAGATTGCCGCCCACTCGCCGCTGTGCAGGCGCATCCGCTCGCGCAGGCCGTGGCGCTCCGAGAACGCCAGCGCGATCTCGTCCGCCTCGGCCACGAGCAGGCCGCTCGCGATCAGATTCTGCGGCGGCCCGCTGATGCTCTCGGCAAGGCTCGCGAGCAGCGGGCGCAGCAGGTTGGCGAGCACCAGCAGCGGGCCGGTGGGCGCCTGCTCGCCACCGAGCCACGGAATCGGCTCGGTGCGCAGATCGAGACGCCGGACCTCGATGCTCTGACGGTTCACCTGCGCGTTCTCGGCCGCGGCATCGACGCTCTCCGCCTCGTGATCGAGCCCGAGCACGGGTGAGTAGCCGAGGCTTGCAGCGGCGATCGCGAGCACGCCGGAGCCGGTCCCGATGTCAAGCACGGCGCCGCGCCCTGAGTCGCAGGCGGCGAGCTCGAGCAGAAGCGAGAGGCACAGACGGGTGCTGCCGTGGCCTCCGGTCCCGAACGCCTGGCCCGGGTCGATCACGATCTCGCTGACCGCGTCGCTCTCGAGCGCAGCCGGCTCCCATGGCGGCCGCACTCGCAGCGACGGCACGCCGGCGCCTGCCGGCGCCTGCACGAGCACGGGTCGGTGAAACTGCTTCCAGCGCTCCTGCCAGTCGTCGGCGACCTCGCTGGTCGAGATCTCGACCAGCCCGCCGCCCGCCATCGCGCTCAGGTCCGGCAGCCCGGGCAGCTCCCCGGGGGCGCCGTAGACGGCATATTCGACGGTGCCGTCCGCTGCGGCGACCTCCTCGACGCCGGCCGGGGCGAGCTCGAGCAGCTCCGCGAGCACCTCCTCGGAGCGCTCGCCGGCGACACGCACCGCGAGCCGGATCACGCGGCCTGGCTGCCGAGCGCGCGCCGCAGCTTCGCGAACATCGACTCGTGCGAGCGGAGGTTCTCCTCGGTCAGGCTCTCGCTGAGCTCCTCCAGCAGCCTGCGCTGGTCGGCGCTCAAACGCCGCGGTATCAGGACGTTGACCAGCACCCGCAGGTCGCCGCGGCGACCGCGCCCGAGCGAGGGCATGCCCTCTCCGCGGACCGTCACCACGTCGCCGGGCTGGGTGCCCGCCGGGATATCGATGCTCATCGCACCTTCCAGCGTGGGCACCTCGAGCTGCGCGCCGAGCGCGGCGAGCGGAGCCGGAACGTCCAGTGCGGTGAGGAGGTTGTCCCCTTCGCGGACGAAGCGCTCGTCTTCGCGCACACTGACCATCACGTAGAGGTCTCCCGGCGGCCCGCCCATCTCGCCGGCGTGGCCCTTGCCCTTCAGCCGGATCCGCTGGCCGTCGGCGATCCCCGACGGGACGTCCACGTCGAGCTCGCGGGCCGCGGCGAGCAGGCCCCTGCCACGGCACTCGCTCGCACGGCTGCTCGGGCACGCGCCCGTCCCCGTTGCAGACGTCGCAGACCATCGTCCTGACCATCTGGCCGAACGGGGTGCGGGTCACGCCCTGCAGCTGGCCCGCGCCGCCGCAGCGCTCGCACGTCACGATCGGCGTCCCGGGCTCGGCGCCGTTGCCGTTGCACCTCGAGCAGCGGTCGACGGCCTCGTAGGCGACGGACACGCTCGCGCCGTTGGCCGCTTCGATCAGGTCGACCTCCACGGCGACGGCCATGTCTGCGCCCTGCGCCGGGCCGGTGCGCTGTGCCGCCACCGCCGAAGAAAGCGTTGAAGAGGTCGCTGATCGAGCCGAACGCGTCGAAGTTCGGGGCGTAGCCACCGGAACGCAGACCGTCGTGCCCGTAGCGGTCATACGTGGCTCGCCTGTCCGCGTCGGAGAGGATCTCGTACGCCTCGGCAGCCTCCTTGAACTTGCTCTCCGCGTCGGGGTCGTGGGCGTTGACGTCGGGGTGCAGCTCGCGCGCGAGGCCACGGAACGCTTTCTTGATCTGCTGCTCGTCGGCGTCGCGCGGGACGCCGAGCACCTCATACGGGTCGCGGGGAACGGTGCTCATATCAGTCCGCGTACGCGTCCTCGACGAAGCGCGAGAGCTCGTGTGCGGCCTCGCGCACCGTCGCGATCGCCCCGGCGTAGTCCATCCGCACGGGGCCGATCACCGACACCGTTCCGAGCTTGCGCTGCGCCATCCCGTAGCCGGTGGCGACCACCGCGAGCGAATGCATCGCGGGCAGCTCGTTCTCATGCCCGATGCGCACGTAGACACCGTGCTCCCCGAGCGCGCTGCGCAGTACGTGCAGCAGCGCGACCCGCCTCTCGAGCAGGCCGATCAGTTCGTTGACCTTGGTCGCGTCCTCGATGTGGCCCGCCTCGAACAGCCGCGCGGTGCCCTCGACATAGATGGTGTCCTCGCCCTCGTTGGCGAGGCCTCCGAAGGCAGGCGCGAAACGGTCCAGGAACTCGAGCTCGCGCGGGGAGAGGCTCGGGTCGAGCAGCCGCTTGTGGATCATGCGCGCGCCGAGCCCGAGGCCGACGAGGCGCTCGTTCAGGTACTCGCCGGCCCAGGCGACGAGGCCCGGGTCCACCGCGCGGTCGAACGTCGCGAGCATCTTGGAGACGGCGCCGGTGGAGGTGATGATCACGACGAGCACGACCTGCGGCTGCAGCGCGAGGACCTCGATGTGGCGGATCGTGGCGGTGTTCATCGACGGCGCCGAGACGACGGCGAGGAGGTTCGTGATCTGCGAGAGCGCCTCGGTGGTCGTGCGCATCGCCTCGTCGAGCTCGCTGCGGATCAGCGACAGCTCAAAGCGCGGGCGCACGAGCGCCGAGGACTGCTCGGCGCGCAGCAGGCGATCGACGACGTAGCGGTGGCCGGCGTCGGTCGGCACGCGCCCGGCGGAGACGTGCGGATGGGCCAGCAGCCCATGCTCCTCGAGCATCGCGAGCTCGTTGCGGATCGTCGAGGGCCCGCAGTCGAGCCCGGGATCCGCCGCGATCGCGCGCGAGGCGACCGGCTGGCCCGTGCGCAGGTAGTCGTCGACCACGTCGCAGAGGATCCGCTCCTGGCGGGGAGTGAGCATGGCAGTGATTGTAGGCGCCCCCCTGACGCCGGGACCGGGGCGCAGCTAGAGCTCGAGCTCGGCGTCGGGCGTTGCGGATGATCTGCTTGCCCGACTGCTCGGCGACGGTGTCTACCACGGCGCGTGCACCTGAAACCTCGCGCACGGTCCCGGTCACGACCACCTCCTGCTCGGGCAAGCCCATGCCGCGGAACTGCACCGAGAGCCGCCGCAGGTGCTCGGGGCCCCCGGCCGCCTCGGTCTGCGCACGGGCGACCTGCGCCATCGTCCAGAGGCCGTGCAGGATGCGCCCGGGGAGGCCGACGGCGCGCGCGAAGTCCTCGTCGATGTGAATCGGGTTGAAGTCGCCGGACGCACCCGCGTAGCGCACCGTCAGGTACTTGTCGGGTGTCACCCGGAGCGCGGGGATCATCTCGCCTGCTTTGAGCTCCGCCATGACCTCAAACCCCCCGGACGATGTTCGTCCACGTTCCGCGGCAGACCTGCTCGCCGCGCTGGTTGACCGAAACCGACTCGAACACGTAGTAGCCGCGCCCGTCCTCTTCGGAGATGTCCTTGACCGACGCCGTGGTGGTGATCTCGTCTCCGGCGATGACCGGGGCACCCCACTGGAAATCCTGCGCGCCGTGGACCATCATCGCGAAGTTCAGTTCGATCTCGGGGTCGAAGATCGGCGGCCCGACGGCCGGGCCGCTGTAGACGACGGTGAACATCGGCGGCGCGACGAGGTCCGCGTAACCGGCGGCGCGTGCGGCCTCGAGGTCCAGGTGCACGGGGTTGCTCTCGCCGACGGCGCGGGCGTACTCCCTGATCTTCTCGCGACCGACCGCGTAGACGACCGGGTCGTAGCTCTTTCCGATCGCTTGCTTGTTGACGGGCATCTCGGGCTCCTTGCGCGGCGTCTCTCGCGATGAGTTCGCGGCGCGCAGTCTACGCCACCCCGGCGGCAGCGACGTGCCACCGGATAGCCTGACCGGCCGGAGCGAACCACGAGAGAGGAGCGGGATGGAACTGCGCGTCGTAGGAGCGGGGCTCGGTCGCACGGGCACCGCGTCACTGAAGAAAGCGCTCGAGCGGCTGACCGAGGGTCGCTGCTACCACATGTTCGAGGTCTTCGAGCAGCCCGAGTCCGTCGCCGGGTGGCACCGGATCGTCCGCGGCGAATCCCGCGACTGGGACTCGCTGATGGGCGGCTACGCCGCCAGCGTCGACTGGCCGGCCGCCGCCTACTGGCCGGAGCTCTCTGCCGCGAACCCGGACGCGATCGTGCTGCTCTCCTCCCGTTCCACGCCGCGGACGTGGTGGGAGAGCATGGAGAAGACGATCGTCCCGACGCTGACGATGGACCTGCCGCCCGATGCAGTCGGCATGGGCGAGCACCGAGCGATGGTGCTCGACATGCTCGACAGCCGCTTCACATCGCGGTGGCGCGACCCGGACTCCGCGATGGCCGCCTATGAGCGCCACAACGAGCGTGTGCGCGCCGAGGTGCCCGCGAGCGCGACTCGTCGACTGGCAGCCCGGAGACGGCTGGGCGCCGATCTGCGATGCGCTCGGTGTGCCGGTCCCGTCCGAGGCGTTCCCGCATGAGAACAGCAGCGATCAGTTTCAGGCCAACATCGAGGGCCGCGTGGAGGAACGAGAGGCCGGACTGAGCGGCCCGCACGGGCGCGGGCCGCTCCGCCCGAGCTAGGCGGCGATCGCGTCGGGCGAGGGCCGCGAGGAGTCGCCGGCTCCCTGTTCGGCGGGGCTGTCCAGGAACTGCACGGTCTCGGCGACGATGCTGACAGCCTGGCGCTTGTCGCCGTCGCCGCTCTCCCACTCGCGCCACACCAGTCGCCCGTCGATCGCGACCCGGCTGCCCTTTCGCATGTAGGCGCTGATGCTGTCCGCCGACGGCCCATACGCGGTCACGTCGAAGTAGTTGGGGCGCTCGGTGAACTCCCCGTCGGGCTCCCGGCGGCTCGCGTTGCACGCGATCCGAAGCGCGCACACGCTCGTCCCGGACGCGAGGGCCCTCAGCTCGGGCTCACGCGTGAGGCGCCCGACGAGGACGACCCTGTTGATCGTGAAATTCGACATCCGCTGCTCTCCAGTCGGTTGGGTTTGCCCCCGGACCGCAAGCTACGCGTGCACCGCGACGGTTCTCTGCGAGCGGCGGGATCACCCGCCCCGCGTCTTCGATCGCGTCGATCGGCAGCAGTGAAACGCCGCCTCTCGCGCTGTCGGCGCTGCTCGCATCGCCCTCGCGACGGGCCCGGCCGCCTCCGCTGAGACGAGGTAGAGAACGCCGGCGACACCGTGGCGCGCGCCCACGCCCTGCAGATCGCACGAAGGCGGACCGCGCCCTTGACGGTCAGCTCCACCTCGACGGCCACCGGCAGCCCCGCCGCAGACGCTCCGTCCACAGAACGAGATCCGGCCGGTGCACGGGAGGGCGGCCCACGCGCGTCGTGCGTGAGCGTCGCGCTTGCGAGCGGCCGGCCGTGTGCTCGCTCGAGCGCGCGAAGCCCCGCCTCTCCCACCACCCGTCCACGGGGATAGGCGCGCTGCAGCCGCGCTGCCACCACGGCGCACGACCGCCGCGTGGTTGGCGATCGCCGGCCCGGGAAGCGGCTGCGGTGCCCCTCCCACTCCGCAGCCGCGCAGCCCGGCGCGCGTGGGCACGTAGAGCCGGCCGGCGCCGGCGAGCGGCCCTCGAGGAGCGCATCAGCCCCGAGCGCTCGGCGGCCGCGAGGCGTGCGCGCGCGGAGGCGAACGTGACGCCCAGAAGGATCGCGAGCGCGCGCGCGCTCAGCGGGCCCGTCGAGTCAGCCCACCTGATCAGCTCCTCGCGCACGCTCACTCGGCCGCGCCCGCCCTGCGCACACGCGCCACGCGAGCGGTGCCCGTGCCGAGCTCGATCACGGCCGCCCAGCCGGGCCGGAGCGACATCACTGCGCTCGCTTCCAGCACCGGATCACGCGATCGGGATCTGAGCTCGCCGCCATCGCTCCGGCGCGACACGGCCCACGCTCCGCGGGTGCCGGCCATCCGGGAATCAGGTCCGCCGACTCGGGCACGCCCTGCCGGTGCGCGAGGAGCACTCCGACGTTGCCGAGCACGCGCTCCAGCGTGCGCTCCTGGCCGGCCAGGCGCAGGTCCGAGAGCTCCTGGGTGCCCAGCACGACGCTGATCCCCGCCGAACGCGCCCTCCCGAAGAGCCGCACGACCTGCTGGGAGGCGACAGCCGAGAACTCGTCTATCAGCGCGAGCGTCGGCACCGGGCTGGACTGAAGCGCGGCCGTCGCGCTCTGCAGGTCCTGGATGATCGCGCCGCCGAGCATCTGCCATCAACAGCGGCCGGCTGTCGGCCTGAAGCGCGATGTAGACGACGTCCCGAGCCCGGATCGCAGACCAGCAGGTTCAGCTGCGCAGCCCCTGCAGTGTCCGGATCTAGCCACGGCCCGAGATCGGACTCGACGAGGATCGCGAGCCGGTCACGGACCCCTGCGAGGTCGGATCGCTGCCTGCTCGTCAGGGTCGCCAGGTACTCGTGCGTGGCGCCCGTGTCCGGCGAGGCCTCGGGCGAGAGTCCTCGAGCCGGACCGGGTCCATGTGCTCGGCCATCGCCGTGGGCACAGCTCGATGCCCGCAGCCCTGAGGCAGCGAGCGACGTGGCCGATGTAGCGCTGTGCCTGGCGCATGTAGTGGGGCTCGGTGAAGTGCTCTCCCGCCAGCGCCTTGTCCGCGATCTCGCTGTCGCCGCCTGATGCGAACGGGTTGTAGACCGAGCCCCCCGCGGGCGTCCACTCGACGAATCGCCTCCCCGACGCGCCGGCCGCGCCGACCAGCGCGCCGCGAAGATCGGGTCCCCCTTCGGGTCGACGGCGACCACGCCCATGCCCGCGACCGACCGCGGCGACCGCGAGCTGCGTCTGAGTGACGGTCTTCCCGGACCCGGTCGCGCCGACCACCAGCGCGTGGACGGCGGCCCCGGGTCCGAACGGCATACTCACGCGGCGTCCGCGTGCGTCGCGGCCAATCTCGAGGCGGGCGCCCGCCGGCGCTCGCCTACTCCCGCTCGCCCAGCGCGCGGCCGCCGATCCGGGCGAGGACGTCGAGCGGCCGAATCGCATCGCGGCCGAGCTCGCGAGATCCCCTCCCGCGCGCGAGTCCGCGCGTGCCGCCCGCGCCGTCCACATCGCTGCGAGCAGCGCCGCCGTCACCGCGCCAGGGATGCTCCCTCCGGCGGCCGCTCCGCAGCGAGCAACAGGGCTCCGGCCAGTGCCGCCCAGCTCCAATGGATCCGCCGGGCCCTCATGATCCGCGCCGCCACCAGCCCCGCGATGACGCCGATCGCGACGGACATCCCGCAGTAGAGCAGCGATCGCAGGAGAGCCTCCGGCGCCCTGCGCCGGGTCGCCGGCGCCTTCCGAGTAGGGAGTGCCTGGGCGGCATCACTGGCGGCTCACCTCAGGCGGTATCCGACGCCCCTCACGCTCACCACCCAGGCGGGGCCTCCCAGCCTCGCGACGCAGCCGGCACGCGTGGGTGTCGACGGTTCGCGTCAGCTCCGTCCGAGCGGTACGCCCAGAGCGCGCGGAGCAGCTCGCCACGCCCGAACACCCTCTCGGGCTCGCGGGCGAGATGCAGCAGCAGCTCGAACTCCATCCGCCGCAAGCTCAGCTGGCCGCCCGCCACCGAGCAGATGCGCGACAGCGGATCCACCGCCAGCGAGCCCACGTGGATGACGCCGGGTGCGGGCGGCGTGCTCTGCGCAAGAGCGCTCGCAGCCGCGCTCTGAGCTCGGGGTAGCCCAGCGGACCGATGGGACGAAGTCATCCGCCCCGCTCTCGAGGGCGCGCAGCACGTCGGCTCCCCCGGGCGGGCCGCCGAGCATGATCACGCCGATTGCGTGGTCCCACTGTCCCGGCCCAGCAGCGCACGCCCGATCTCGGTGATCAGCTCGAGCCCTCCGCGAGGCGAGCCCAGCATTCCGAGGACCGCGAGAACGGGCTCCCGGTCCTGGCCAGCACACGCGCTTGCTCCGCGGTCCGTGCGTGGCTCACCGCGAAGCCGTCGAGCGTCAGGGCCCCCGCGAGGTGCGCCGCGCCATCGTCGTCCCAGATCAGCAGCAGTGGCGCCGCGGTCAAGCCGCTTCGACCTCGTGTGGGCTCAGCGCGAGGCCGCTCCGCGCGATCAGAGCGAGTACGTCGCTGTGAACCCAAGGCGTTGGCTGCCCTGCCCGGCGTCGGGCAGCAGGCCGAGCCTGCGCGCCAGCCAGCTCGTGTCGCCGCTCTCGTTGCCGTTGCGGTCGCGCTTGGTGCGCCCGCAGCGAATCGCGATCTCGCTCATGCTGAGACCACGCCCGGCGATCCGTTCGAGCACCGCCTCGCGCAAGAGGCGGTTCAGCACGATCGGACTTTCGAGCACCCGCGTCAGCTCGGCGCGCAGGATGCTGGTCGACACCTCGGGAGCATCCGCATACAGAGCGAGCGCCCGCATCGTCCGCGTCAGGACCGGCTCGTAGCTCTGAATGCCGGCGACCACGTCACGGACGCTCACCGGCCGCGTCCCCCCGCTCGAATCTGCCCTCTGCCAGCGAAGCTCGGCGATCGACATGCGCCCCCTGTCCAGGTGCAGGCGAAAAACGCACCCTCGCCCGTTCAGCTCGCCGTCGGTGCCCACCGTCTGCGGGGCCGGCGATGACCTCCACAGCGCCGTACGGGCTGCCGTCGTCCGCGCCGACGCGTGCACACCGGAGCTCGCGCGCCGAGCAGTCCGCGATATAGAGGTCGCAGAGGAGGTCGGCGTTTCCGTCGGGCTCCTCCGCGAACAGGCGCGCGACGAGGACCGTGTCCTCGCGCAGGGCGGCGTCGCGGTCTATGACGAGCTGGTGCGCCAGCCTCGCGGCGCGCGATCACCTCGCGCCGGTCTCCGCTCGCGTTGGTGAACGTTGCGAGCAGCCGCTCGCGCGTCGGGGCGTTTGCGGGGCGGCGTCGCACCGGAGATGGATCCGCGATCCTCTCGGCGTCCTTGCCTGCGGGGTGTGCGGGGAGCGACGGGCACTGTCGATGTCATGGCTTCCTCCTGAAGCGCGTCGCGGCCGCTCGGCGTTGTCGTGCGGCCGCTGTTACTCGGCAACTGCAGGGGTGTCGCTCGCGCGGGCGCGTGGGCACCCCCGCAAACCGCTCGCGAAGTCGCCGCCGCCGCGGCGCCCGCCGGGATTGCTCGCCCGAATATGATCGCCGCGATGCGGACCCGCACCAGCTCCGATGTTCCGACAGAGCAGAAGCCGTGATCGAGCTGGCTCAGCGCGCAATCGTCGCCCACGGCGGCATGGCCCTCTGGGAGGGCGCCGACGAGATAACGCTCGAGCTCTCCTCGGGCGGCTTTGCTTTCGCGACGAAGCTCCAGGGCAGCGCGGTGCGCGCGACCAAAGTGCACATCTCCACCCGCTCGCAGCACGTCGTCTTCGAGGACTTCCCCAGGGAAGGTCGCCGCGGCATCCTCGAGCCCGACGGCTCGGTCCGGATCGAGGCCCACTCGGGCGAGATGCTAGCCAGGCGTGACGATCCGCGCGGCGCCTTCAACGATCTCCGCCACAAGCTCTGGTGGGACCACCTGGACATCCTCTACTTCGGCACCTACGCGAGCTGGACGTACCTATGCACGCCGTTCCTGTTCGCCCAGGACGGCTACGAGCTGAGGGAGCTCGGCCCGTGGACCGAGAACGGCGAGCGCTGGGACCGCCTTGGCGTCAGGTTCCCGGCCGGCGTCCACACGCACTCGCGCGACCAGGTCTTCTACATCGACGAGAGCGGACTGATCCGCCGCCATGACTACACCGCAGAGCCGATCGGCGGCTGGGCGCATGCTGCCCACTACTGCATGGACCACGAGAGCTTCGATGGGCTGGTCGTGCCCACGCGACGCCGTGTTTACCCGCGTAGGCCCGACAACACCCGCCGCCCCCACCCGCGTCTGGTGTGGATAGACGTCCCGACAGCCGCCGTCGTCCGGAGCGCCTGACGCCCGGGCCCGTTCGACCCCCCGCTGCGCGCGAGGCGCCGCGCGCGGGCCGGATGGACCGGACGCCCTCAGGCGTCCTGGTGATCGGCGCGATCGCATCTCTGCAGTTCGGGGCTGCGCTCGCGGCGACGCTGTTCGCGACGCTCGGCCCGGCCGGGATCGCTGCGCTGCGGCTCCTGTTCGGCGCGATCGTGCTGTGCGCGATCCGCCGGCCACGGCTCACCGGCCACCGGCGTGGCGAACTCCTCTTGGCCGCCGCGTTCGGGCTGGTCCTGGGAGGGATGAACCTCTCGTTCTACGAGGCGATCGACCGCATCCCGCTCGGGATCGCCGTGTCGATCGAGTTCCTCGGGCCGCTGACGGTGGCGGTCGCAGGCTCGCGGCGCGCGCGAGATCTGGCCTGGGTGGGCATGGCCGCTGCGGGCATCCTGGCGCTCACGCGCGGCACGGGCACGCCACTTGATGGGCTCGGCGTCGCGTTCGCGCTCATAGCCGCGTGCCTGTGGGGGATCTACATCCTGCTGAACGCCCGCCTCGGCCGCGTCTTCACTGATTCAAGCGGCCTGACGCTGGCGATGTGCGTGGCGGCCATCGCTGTCCTGCCGGTCGGGATCGCCGGGGCGGGCTCGGCACTCCTGCAGCCGTCGTCGCTCGCGATCGGTCTCGCCGTCGGCATCCTCGCATCGGCGATCCCCTACTCGCTCGAGGTCGAGGCGCTGCGCCGCATCACACCCGCCGTCTTCGGCGTGCTGATGAGCCTGGAGCCCGCGATGGCGGCGCTCGCAGGGTTCGTGGTGCTGGGCCAGACCCTCGGCGCCCGAGCCCTGGCGGGGATCGCCCTGGTCATCATCGCGTCGATCGGAGCGTCGCGCACAAGCGTCTCCCCGGCGCCCGTCGCGCAGTGACGCGCGAGTGCGCGCGGCTGCTCAGGCGTCGTAGAGGCCGTCGAGCACGTCCCGCGTAATGCTCGTAGACGAGCTGGCGCCGGACCTTGAGCGTCGGTGTCAGCTCGCCGCCGGCGCGGGTCAGGTCGTGGTCGAGGATCGCGAACCGCTTGATCTGCTCGATGCGCGCGAAGCGCTGGTTGGCGGCGTCGACATCCGCCTGGATCACGCTGCGAACCCGCTCGTCCCTGGCCAGCGAACTCATCTCGGCGCTCACGCCCAGCTGCTCGGCCAGACGGGGTGCCTGCTCGGGGTCGAGCGTGATCAGGCACACCAGATACGGCCTGCGGTCGCCGTAGACGACTGCCTCGGAGATCCACGGCGTGTCGCGCAGCGCGTTCTCGATGTTCGACGGCGCGACGTTCTTCCCGCTCGAGGTGATGATCAGGTCCTTCTCGCGGCCCGTCACGGTTAGGTAGCCGTCGGCTGAGATCTCGCCGAGATCGCCACTTTGCAGCCACCCATCGACGAGGCTCTCCGCGGTCGCCTGCGGATCGCCGTGGTAGCCGCCGAAGACGTGCGGCCCGCGTATCAGGATCTCCCCCGACGCGCTGCACCTCAGCTCCGCTCCGGGCAGCGCCTTCCCCACCGTCCCGAAGCGCGGCGCGTGCGGCGGGTTCAGCGTGGCGGCAGCGCAGCTCTCGGTCATCCCGTATCCCTCGAGGATGGTCACACCGCAGGCGTCGAAGAACTCGAGGATCCGCGTGTCGATCGGTGCCGCGCCGACGAGCGCCATCGTGACGCGCGTCCCGAACAGCTCGCGCACCTTCCTCAGCACGAGGCGGTCTGCGACGCCGAGCCGGAGCCTCGCGCCGGAGCCGAGCCGGCTGCCGGCGCGCTCGCGCGACCGCGCGCGTCGACCGACCTCGAGCGCCCACGTGAACAGCGGCACGCGCAGCGCGCGGGCCCGACTCCACGGTGCCGAGCACCCCGCCGTGCAGCTTCTCGTAGATCCGCGGCACCGCCACGAAGTGGGTCGGCTCGCACGCCCTCACCTCCGCGAGCACCTTCGTCGAGTCACCGGACCAGTACACGAGCGTCCCCCCACGTCCAGCACGACGCACTGCGCCAGCCGCGCGAGCACGTGGGCCAGCGGCAGGAACATGTAGATCACGGGATGCACGTCGTCCAGCTCGAGCTGCCCGCGATACATCCGGGTCGCCTCCATCAGGTTCGAGTGCGTGAGCATGCACCCCTTTGGAGGGCCGGTCGTCCCCGAGGTGTAGACGAGCGTCGCGACGTCCGCGGGCGACACGGCGCCGACGCGCTCCTCGACGACACCCTCGTCGACCTCGGCGGCGCGCTCGAGGAGCTCGGCCATCGCCGTTGCGCCGGGCGCGGCGCCATCCATCACGATCACATGCTCCAGTGCCGGCAGGGCGCCACGCACCTCGGTGACCTTCCGCACCTGTGCCGCGTTCTCGCAGAACACCAGGCGCGCACCGGAGTCGGAGAGCACGTGCGCGCACTCCTGCGGCGAGTTGGTGTCGTAGATCGGGGCCACGACGGCGCCGGCGCACATCGCTCCCGAGTTCGCACAGCGTCCACTCGGCGCTCGTCGAGGCGAGAATCGAGACCACGTCTCCAGCTCGCAGGCCGAGCGCGACCAGCGCGCGCCCGAGCTCGCGGCTTCGCCGCCCGAGCTCTGCGTACGTGATCGTGCGCTCCCCGTCCTGTCCGGGGTAGCGCAGCGCGACGTCCTCGCCGCGCTCCTGCGCCGAGAGCACCATGCGCCCCAGCGTGCTGGCTCCTGTGGTCCTCTCGGACGCGGGGCGCATGGCCTCTACGGCGGTGTGATCGTTCGGGTCACGGCCCGCGCCCTATTTGCCGTCGATCACCTTGCTGGCGCTCTGCACGACGCTGCGCAGGAACTCGTACTGCGAACGGACGAGCTTGTCGGCCATCTCCATCGCGGCGTCGACGACCTCCTGGCGCTTCTTCGGGCGCTCGCCCACGGAGGGGAGCATCTCGTCGACCGTGTCGACGAACTTGCGCACGGCGTCGACCGCGGCGCGCTGGCCGGACTGCAGTGACTTCAGGACCTCCTCGGAGACCTCGCTGGTCCGGTCAACGGCGCTCGGCCGTTTTGCCGAGCGTGCTTTTTTCGGGCGCTTTTTTGGTGGCGCGAGTTTTTTTCGCGGCGGTCGCTTTGGCTGCAGTGGCTTTTCTTGCAGCCGGAGCTTTTTTCGCCGCCGCTTTTTTCGGCGCGGCTTTTTTGGCGTGCTCGCTTTTGCTTTGCTGCTGGCGGCGGCCCGTTTGCGCGTCGGTTTCGCAGCGGCTTTGCGCTGCGGTTTTGACTCTGCCATCGGTGTCTTCCTCCTGATCGCGGGCCGAGGCCCAAGGTCTCGTGCACTGACGCAAGCCGGCCTCGCGGCCCGCGGGCCGGCTCAGGGTGGCTTATGTCTCGGTGGAAACCTAGCCGACCTGAGCCGTCGGGCATCCGTAGAAATTCCGCCCGAGTCCGTGCACAACCCACGCGAGCAGCCGCCGTTGCCCCCTCCACCGGCGGGCGTCCTGGCGGGGATGCGTGCCTACTGTTTGTTGGCGAGCGTCATCGTCAGCCCGATGATCAGGAACAGGATGAGGAGCGCGATCACCGCGGTGATCAGGCCGCCCACGCCGTAGACGTTCGGCACGACCGCGGCGATGACGAGCAGGCCGATCATCGCGGGCAGCCCGACACAGCCGGCCCCTCTGCGTTCATCGTGCCTGGGCTCATCCATCGCGGCCGAGTATCCCGCAGCTCGACCGGCGGACCGCTAGCGCCCAGATCGGCCGCGCGCCGCTCGAAGGCGCCGATGGTGCCCGCCGCTATTCGGGCGCAGGCCGCGACCGAGTCCCAGTCGACGTGCTCGGGCAGATCGTTCGGGTGATGGTAGTTGGGGAAGTAGCCGGGGCCCATCGAGAGCATCGAGACGCTCGGCAGGCCGCGATGCAGGGCCAGCACGGGATCTGTCCAGCCCCCGATGCGCCATCGCTCCGGGCGCACGCTGGCCCGCGAGCTGCGCGCCTTCGTCGACGAGGGCGAGGTCTCTCTCCCGATAGCGCTGCTCGCGCATCGCGCCCTCTCCGCTGCAGAGGATCGGGTCGCCGGCGCCGAGCGTGTCGAGGCCCAGGACGAACGTCCGTGCCGGCTCGAGCGTGCCGGCGTGCGCGTCCATGAATGCCGCCATGCCGCCCATGCCTGCCTCCTCCCCGCCGGGCAGAGCGATGAGCGACCTCGACGTGCTCGAGCGGCTCTGCGCTGAGCGCGCGCGCGAGGTCCAGGCATGCCGCCACCCCGCTGGCGTTGTCGCAGGCGCCGGGCACGGTTTCCCGCGCCCGACATCCGCGTCTATCGCCGACGCGATCGCCATCACCGCTCACCGCGGCGAGGCGCGCGAGCCTCGCCGGCCGGGCACGCCGCGGCGCGAGCGCGCGAGCATCGCGAGCGCGAACGCGAGCTCCACCGGAGCCATGAAGGGGTCCACGCGACGCCGGCGCAGATGCCGCGCGGCGGAGGCCGAGACCAGGCGCGGCGACCAGATCAGCCCGGTGTTCGCGGCGTCGTGGTGCGCAACGAGGACGAGCGTGGCGAGCCGCTCGAGATCGCGGCGGGATGCGGGCCGTCACGTTGACCCCTTCGCCGGCGGGAAGCAGGCGCCGCACCCACTGGGATGCGCCGCTCACCTCCCGCTCGTAGGAGTAGAGCGTCGCTGCGGCGAGCAACGCCCCGGCGCGGCCCCCGACCCGGCACGCGAGGATGCCGGCGGCGTTGTGCGCGCAGTGCGCGAGTGCGTAGCTGCGCTGGTAGCGGTAGGGCTGCAGCGAGATGTCCTGAGCACCCGATCTCGGCCAGCCGGCCGGCGAGCCACACCGCGGAGCCCCGCTCGCCCTCGCGCGCCGAGGACCGCCGCTGCTCGAGACAGCGCCTCGACGTCGCGGCGCATCGACCGGATGTCCGGCTCGTAGCCGGTCGCGATGACGGACGACCGCGCCGCTCACCGCGGGCCGCCGGCCAGCAGAGCTGCGTATCGGCCGAAGAAGTCGGCCTCGGCCACGATCGCATTCTCGAACTCGCTGAGGAGCACGCGCTCGTTGGGCCCGTGGATGTTGGCGTAGCCGTCCGCCGTGCCGACCAGGAGGGCCTCCGCGTCCGGGAGCGCCTCCGAGAGCGCCTTGACGATCGGGATCGATCCGCCGCTCCCCGCCATCGTCACCTCCGAGCCCCAGGCGTCCGACCACGCGGCCAGCGCCGCCTGGTACGCCGGGCCGGTGGTCGCGGCGGAGAAGCCGTTGCCGGTCGGGCCGGGCTGCACGTCGATCTCGATCCCGAACGGCCGCAGCGCCCGCAGGTGCTCCATCACAGCGGCCTGCGCCTCGTCCGCGTCCTGGTCGGGATGCACGCGCACGTTGAGCACGGCGCGGGCGTGCGGCGCGACGGCGTTGACCGCGTCGTCCACAGAGGCGGCGTCCAGGCCGATCGACGGTTATCGCGGGACCCGACCAGATCCGCGAGCCGAGGCCGCCGCTGCCGATCAGCGGCACACCGCCGAGCACCGTGCCGAGCTCGCGGAACTCCTGCTCGCTCTGCTCGGAGCCCGGCCACTCGTTTCGCCGCAGCCCGGCGACCGCGACGTCGCCCCGCTCATCGTGCAGGGTCGCGATCGCGGCGATCAGGGCGAGCAGCGCGTCCGGGGCGGCGCCGCCGTATAGCCCGCTGTGCTTGCCCGACGCCAGCGTGCGCACCTCGAGCGTGACATTGGCGACCCCGCGAAGCGCGGTCGTCAGCGTCGGGACGCCCGGGCTGATGCTCCCGGCGTCGCCGATGATCAGCGCGTCGGCGCTGAACAGCTCCGGAGAGGTGGGCAGGAACCGCGTGAGCTCTCCGCTGCCGACCTCCTCGTGACCCTCGATGCAGATCTTCACCCCCACCGGCGGGCGCCCATCCCATGCCCGAAGTGCGCCGACATGCGCCATGACGTTCGACTTGGTGTCCGCCGCGCCGCGCCCGTAGATGGCGCCGTCACGTTCGACGGGCTCGAACGGCGGCGTGTTCCACTGCGTCTCGTCGCCCGGAGCGACGACGTCGTAGTGGCTGTACAGGAGCACGGTGGGCGCGCCCTGCGGCGGCGGGATGTGGCCGACGACGAGCGGCGCAGTGTCGGGGAGGTCCACACGGCCGACCTCGACACCGGCGTCGGCGAACAGCTCCGAGGTGCGCTCGAAGGCCTGCAGCAGCGGAGCGCCGACCTCTCCGGGCACGGAGACCGAGGGGATCCGCACGAGATCAGCGAGGTCCTGCTTCAGCTGCGCCATCAGGCCGTTGACGGTGGCCGCGAGGCCAGGTGCGGGAGTGGTCCTCGCGCGACGGGTTATCTGTCATCGGATGCCCCCGGAGTTGGTCGGCTCGTCAGTGGCGGCCATCGTTTCACAAGCCGGTGGGCGGCATGGCCGGCGCGCGTGAACGGGACGGCAGCGTCAGGCTCGACGGTGACGCGGCCACGATCACCGAGGGTGAGCCGACCAGCGTCTGGAACACGACGCAGTAGCGCTCGGTGAGGCGCAGGAGGGTGGCGATCTGCTCAGGCTCGGCGTCGCTGTCGAGGTCGAACGTCACGCGGATCGCCGTGAACCCGACGGGTGCCTCCCGGTCCACCGACAGAGTGCCGCGAAAGTCGAGGTCTCCCTCCGCGTGGACCGTGCCGCTCACGGTCAGCCCGAGCGACGTCGCGACGGCTCGCAGCGTCACGCCCGCACACGCCACGAGCGCCTGGAGCAGCATGTCCCCTGAGCATGCCATCAGGCCGTCGCCCCCGGTTGCGGGGTGCAGGCCGGCCTGCACGAGTGCCCTGCCGGTGTTCACCGAGCACGCGACGCCGTCCGTCGAGTGTGCCATCCGCAGCGAGGGTGATGAGCGCGGCATCCGGCTCGTCGCGATAGCGCTGCTTCAGCGGCTCCTGGATCGCTCTGAGTTCGTTCCGCTGGCAGGCGTGCCCACGCGCTGCACACTACCGTCCCGCGCCTCGCGGCGCATGCGACGCGCGTCGGGCGTGACGCGTCGCCGGACGCTCCGGCACTTGATCTCTGCCCCCTACGTCGGGTTATGTTTGACCGAACCCAACACTGGAGGCTCACATGTACACGCGGGTCGTGAGGTTCAACGACGTGAGTGCCGACCGGATGGCCACGATGGTCGCGCGCATCAAGGAGGCCGGCGGGCCACCCTCGGATGTCGCCGCGACCGGCCTGACGGTGCTGTTCGACGAGGCGCAGGGCTCGGCCGTCGTGCTGCAGCACTTCGCCACGGCCGAGGACATGCAGGCCGGAGCGCGGGTGATGTCCGCGATGGACCCGGGCGAGACACCCGGTACCCGCGCCTCGGTGGACATGTGCGAGACTCACGCTCGAGATCAGCGCCTGAAGAGCAAGCGCTGCCTCTGACGGCTTTGACGACGCGCTCCGGCGCCTTGACGGACTTGTGTAGCCCCTAAACCCTGAAACCGGTGCCGCCACGGTACGAGTCATCGGGAATGGTTGATCCGCGGGCTTGGACAGATGCCACCATCTCCAGGCTACGACAGCCTGCGTGCCTGGAGAAGTCCAACGGTGGCAGCCCCTCGCGGTCGCCCGGGCGGCTGGCGCGCCCGGATGCAGCGGCGGGAGTGAGGTTCGGCCGACTGCGCGGCTGCGGTTCAAGGAATCGGTGGCGCGTGACGATGGGCGGGGACACAATCCGGGAGAAGCACTGATGCCGCTGTCCGTCGCAATCGCTGCAAACGCCGGTCTCGGGGTCGCCGTGACCGCAGCATTCGCATGGCTTCATGACGCGCCCGCGGCGCCTGACGCCGCACGCCCGCCCGGTGCGCGAATTCACGGCGCAGCGCGTGAAACCCGCCGTCCATGAGATCGAGGCGGCAATCCTCCTGGCTGCCTCGGCCGATGCGCACTAGCGACGCTACCGGCAACAACCGGGCTCCCCACTGCGCGCCCGCAAGAACAAGCCACCCAGCTCCTGGGAACCAGAGCTAGGTTCCGCTCATCACCGAAGCGAGTTCCGCGATCGAGAAGAGGATGAGATCCGCCTGGCCGAGGACGTCGGCAGCGGGCCGATACACGCGATTGGGGACCGCCACCACCGTGAGCCCAGCGGCTCGAGCCGAACGGATGCCGGCCGCTGAGTCCTCAACCGCGACGCACGAGCCGGCGCTCGTTGACAGGCGCCTGGCAGTCTCGGTGTAGACGTCGGGGCTGGGCTTGCCGGCGGCGACTTCTTCCGAGGAGGTAGCAGCCGAGAAGCATCGGTCCCACCCGGTCAGCTCGAGCACCAGATCGATCGTGGGTCGATTCGAAGATGAGGCAAGCCCGAGAGGGAAGCGTTCGGAGAGAGCGTGCACGGTCGAGTCGGCGCCGGCGATCACCGGCAGGTGCTCGCGATAGCGCGCCGCGACCAGGTCGACGACGGACGCTGAGATCTCGGGATCGTCCATGGGCACCCCGAGCTCCTCGCGCATGTAGCGGCTCCACTCTGCGGAACTCATCCCGAGCATGTCGTGCTCTGCTCCCGTGGTCCATCTGCCGCCGCGAGCGAGCGAGAGTTCCCGCTTCGCCGCGGACCACACCTGCTCGGATTCCACGAGCAGACCGTCAAGGTCGAAGATGACCGCCGAAGCACTCTGCAGCGTTACCAGTGACACGATCGCATCACTCGATTCCCTGGCGTCGTGAGATCGAGAGCGACAGGTGAGCCTTCGCTCTTACATGAGTTCATGGCCGGAGAAACCCCGGGGCGGTTCGCGTGACGCTGGCTCAGCTGATCGGAGACTCCCGCCGGCTGCTCATCTCATCGGCATCAAGACTAACCCACGCTCAGCCATGCGGCGCATCGGCGTCGGCGCGATGATCCTCGCCCTCACGACTGCAGCCCTCTCAGTGTCGTTGAATCACGCCGACGGCCACCATGCACCTCACCCGGCCGGCGGCTGCATCGGCTCACGCCGTAGGCTTCTCGATTGCATCAGGACTCGCCTCCTGGTGCCACGGGGCTCGGCGTTCACAGCGCGCGAGCCCCACTTAGCTTCTCGGCGATGCCAACGGCACCGCCGAACCCCGCGACGCCGACCTCGCGTCGATGGACATCGCCGAATCCCGGCTCATGTTCTCGCGCGTAATGCGGAGCCGGCCTCCCGAGAGGCGGCAGGAGCGCGGTCCGCATCGAGGACAGTCCTCGCACGAATTCCGGCACGACGCGACGCCTCGGGGAGGTGCTCGTGGAGCTGACGAGCGCGGCGGTCGCCCGCTAGCGAGGCCGAGCTTCCATCATGTCAAGGGCTGAAGCCGCGCCCGTTCGACCTGTTCGAGCTTGCGGCGCAGCCGCCGGTATTCGCGCTCCTGCGTGGGGGTCCGCTTGTAGCGCCTGTAGGCGAGGTTCCTGCGCTCTAGCGGGTCCGCCTTCAGGTCATACATCTCCCACTGGTCCGGGACGCGGCCCTCAGCGTCGTAGTAGCGGGCGAGCTTGTAGCGGTGTTCGCGGATGCTCACGATGTGGTTCGGTGGTTTCGGATACGGCCCCCGCGACTGCCCGGACTGCCAGTCGTCGTACGTGAAGACCGTGTAGCTCTGGGATGGCTTCGGCGAGCGGCTGAGGATTTGATCGGAGTAGTCCACACCCTGCCAGGACGCCCGTGCGCCGAAGGGCGTTCCGACGAGGCTCGCGAGAGTCGGCAGGAAGTCCACGTGCGAGACGAGCGAGTGGTTGGTGACCTGCTTCTTGAACAGGCGCGGGTTGGAGTACACGAGCGGAACCCGCATCGACTCCTCGTAGAAGTTGAAGTTCTTCTGGCGCAGGCCGCCGTGTGAGGTGCCCATCTCGCCATGGTCGGCCGTCGCGATCACGAGCGTGTTCTCGAGCAGGCCCCTCGCCTTCAGCGTGTCGAGGATCTTGACCAGGTACGCGTCAGAGGACTTCATGAGGTTCCCGTAGAAGTTGAGGTAATTGCGCTTCATCTGCTGCGTCGGTATCGGTCCCGAGGCGTTGAAGAGGCGCAGGAACTCCCCTTGCACCGTGGGCTTGGTCGAGAGGTCTTCACGCGCGGTCGCCGGCGTCTCGATGTCGCCATCGAGCCACGATTCGTCATAGCCGCTGCTCGCGAGGCTCGAAGGGTAGGAGAGGACGTCGTGTGGGTTCACGAGCGAGACGAACATGAAGAACGGCTGGTCCCGGGCGGCGTTCGACTGCAGGTACTGGAGTGCGCCTTCGGTTCCTTCGGCGCTGGAGCCCTGCGAGTTCATGAAGCGCCCGTCGTTGTCGACGGTCCCGCCGCCGTCCTCGGAGGCGTCCTGGTTCGCGCCGGCGTCGGGTGGATCCCAGCGCGTGAAGCCGAACTGGTTGACGTCCTGCGGCACCCACGTGGACCCGTTGGCGGGCTTGACGCAGTGGAACTTGCCCTTGTAGACGGGCGTGTAGCCAGCGGCGGCGGTCACGCTCGCCGGGTTCTTGAAGCCCGTCGAGAGCTCGACCTGGGGATATTCGGAGGCGGGCATGTCGGTCTCGAGCGTGTACTTGACACCGTGCTGAACAGGGAAGTACCCCGTCATCAGCGTGGACCTCGCAGGCGAGCACATGCACGCGTTCGTGAACGCGTTGTCGAACACCATCCCGTTCTGCTGCAGGCGCGTGAGGCCGGGCATGTTGCGCGCGCTCCAGCCGGGGGGGAAGTGCTGCACGGCGCGCTGCTGGTCGGTCAGGAAGACCAGCACGTTCATGCCTGCCACCCGCGCAGAGCCCGCGGATCGCGCGCGCCGCGGCGCCGGGCCGGAGGAGGCCTTGGCGGCAGCGCCCGGCATCCCGAGCAGCAGCGCCGGCGCGGCCACCGCCGCGGCTCTGAGCAGCTCGCTGCGCGTGATCCCCCCGCGCGTCTCCTTCTCCGCAGGCGAATCGCCCATGTCTGTGCCTTTCGGTTCAGCCGGCATGCCTCACCGGTTCGTTTGTCGCTTGAAGATCGAGATCGCGTTGCTGCGATATGCGGCGGCGTAAAGGAACCGCCCGTCGGGGCTCAGCGCAGCCGAGCTGACGCCGAGCAGGCCGCGCGCCGTGGTGCAGCCCGGCGTGGACGGCGTTGACAGACAGCCTGCGCTGCGCGGCTTCTGCATCACCGCGCCCGTTTCGAGGTTCCTGCCGAGCACGTCGATCGCACCCGACACGAACGCCGTCGTGTAGATGCTCGCGCCGTCCGATGACACGGCCAGGCCCTCCGGGTCGCTGATGGCCCTGGCGAGCGAGCAGCCGACCGCTAGCACATAGATCACACAGCCCGAGGTGCCGCTCTGCTGGGTGAGAAGCCCCGTGCTCTGGCTGCGCGTGAAGGTCGTGAGCGAGTTGCTGAGCGCGGACGTCGCGTAGATGCTCGCGCTGTCAGGGCTCACAGCGACCGCGTCGGCCCCAGCGAGCCAGCGCCCGGTCGTGCAACCCAGGACCGCGCTGTCGACGATGCATCCGGACGGTTCGCCGGCCTGGGCCAGCGCGCCGGTGGACGGGCTGCGGGCGAACACGTCCAGGGCGTTGCTCAGCGCCGCGGCTACGTAGACGCTGCTGCCGTCCGGGCTCACCGCGATGCCCTCGGGTGCACCGAGGGCCATCCCGAGCGTGCAGCCGCCCGTCGGGGCGTTCGTCACGCAGCCGCCGGCTCCCGATGACTGCGTGAGAGCTCCCGTCGATGTGGTCCGCGTGAACACGGCGATCGCATTGCCCTTGAATGCTCCGACGTAGACGCTGCGCCCATCGGGACTCACGCTCACGACGTCCGGGCCGGTGAGCGCCCGCCCGCGCGTGCAGGCCATGATCATCACGTCAGAGACGCAGCCCGCTCCGCTGCCGAGTTGGCTCAGCGCCCCGCTCGCGGGATCCCGGCGGAACACGTCGACGGAGTCGCTTGCCAGCGACGTCGCGTAGAGGTTCCTGCCGTCGGCGCTGACGGCGAGCGAGTTCGGGCCGCTCAAGGCGTCCGCCGTGGCGCAGCCCCCCACTCCCGCTTGGGCGATGCAGCCCGAGCTGCCCGGGCCTTGCTTGAGCGCGCCGGTGCCCGGGTTGCGCCGGAAGATCGCGATCGCGTTGCTTCGCGAAGCCGCGACGTAGACGCTGGTCCCGTCGGGGCTGATCGCGACCGCCCCGGACCCGAGGAACGGGGCGGGGCCACGGAGTGCGCGCACACGTGTGCAGCCGCGTTGAGGGGCGCCCGAGAGGCATCCGGTCCCTCCCTTCAGCTGCGAGAGGACGCCGACGGGCGCAACCGGCTGGCGGGCGGGCTGCGGGGCGGCGAGCGATGCGGCCGGGACCACGAGAGACGCAAGCGCGAGCACGGCACACAGAACTCGCTTGCTGGATGTTTGGGTAGCACGACGGGGCATGAGCCGAGAGGCCCCATCTGCGGGCAGCGTACCACTCCGGCTCGCCGGTCAGTCCGGCGCGCCGCGTGCGGGCGCGCCGGGGGACCTCTCGTTGACGTGGCAACGGCAGGTCTCGCTCATCCCCAGCCGCCTGTAGAGGGCGAGCGCCCCCGCTTTCTCGGAGGAGACTCCGAGCCTCGCCTCGGCCAGGCCGGCGTGTAGCGCACGGATGCCCACAGCAGGAGCGATGTACCGCAGCCCGTGTGTGGCGGCGCGATATCAGCGCGGCTGTCGAAAAGGGCACGCACGCGGTCACGGGCACGACGGTCGTCGAAGCCGCCGAGGCGCTCATGGCGCGGACCTCACCGTCACTCAGGCGCCTCTAGAATGCGAAACGCCCCGTGTTTGCGGGGCGCTCGGGAAGTACCGCTACCGGGATTCGAAGTAGAGCCCCGGCCGCTCTGTAGAGCCAGATTTCGCTCTACGGAGCCAATCTCCGTCCCACCAGCGTCAACGAGGGACGCTCAGTGTCAACGCCAAACTTCATTCAGATTTCATTCAGCAGGTACTCTCTAGCGTCTTGCGGTCGGCGTCCGGCTAACCGGTTCATGTCACCAAGGAGGAGTGTCCGCATGAAGTTCCGCAAACCGTCACTGGGGACCGTCGTCGCTGTGGTCGCGCTATTCGTTGCGCTCGGGGGCAGCGCCGTCGCCGCTCAGCACTACCTCATAACGAGTACTAGCCAAATCAAGCCGAGCGTCCTCAGCAAGCTCAAGGGAACGCGGGGGCTGCCGGACCGCAGGGTCTCAGCGGACCGCAGGGTCCCGGCGGGCCGCAGGGTCCCGGCGGGCCGCAGGGTCCTGAAGGCCCGAGCGGGGCTCCGGAGCACTGAGCAAGTTGACGGCCGTAGAAGGACCCCAAGTCGAAGGCAAACTCGAAGGCGAATTTTACAGCGAGTTCTCCGAAGCGCGGTGTCCGGCCGGTCAGAAAGCGGTGAGCGGAGGATCCGACGCGATCTTGGCAACCGCCGTGCAAAGCTACAAAATCAGCAACACCTGGTCGGTAATCGGCGTCAGCAGGCACCTCAGAACAACGTCGTCCGGCGGTGGCGTACTGCGCTACCGAAGGTCAAGCCGTGTCGGTCGCGTCGGTCCGGTCTGTCAGCCGTGCTGTCGTCGCGGCACGCGCTCACAGGGTGGAGGCCGAACTGGCCGCCCAGCTTGTGAAGGGGAAGTACGGCACTAACGCCGACGGGCGACCTTGCTCGCCGTGGGATAGGCACGGCGAGCAACTAGCCCGTGGCGGCGCTTTCCGTGCTGCCGTGGTAGGCGTCCATCTTCGCCCGGACCGCGTCGCTCGACCCGGCGAATAGGTGCCCGTAGATGTTCTTGGTCGTGCGCACGTCGCTGTGCCCGATCATGACGGTTAGCTCCAGATCGTTGAGCCCCATCTCGATCCCGTAGCTCGCCGCGCTGTGCCGCGACTCATGGAGCGTGATCGGCGGGAGAGCATCCTCGCGCGCCTTCACCCACACCATCCGCGGGCTGCCCTCCTGCGGGTTCTTGACGTGTTTCCAGCCCCACGCTTTGCGCGCCCGTGCTCCGACCGTGGAGGACGTGAACGGGAGGGTCGCCGTACGACCGAACACGAGGTCATCGCCGCGGCGCCCGGACGCGACCAGATGCGCGGCGAGCAGCTTGCGCAGTACGCCCGCCAGAGGCACGTCACGGACCCCCGCGTCGCTCTTGGTCGTCTGCTCGCCCTCCCGGTCATCCCAGCCGCGGAGGACATGGATGACGTCCTTCTCGAAGTCCACGTCGGGGACCCGCAGCGCGCGAAGCTCACCGCGGCGAAGACCGCCGTAGAGCGCGCTCGCCCACAACGCCCGTTCGTCCTCCGGCAGAGCGTCGATGAGGGCTTGCGCTTCCTCGCGGTCCGCGACCCTTTCACGCCGTCCGCTCCCTGCCGGGAGCTTCATCCGCGCGATCGGGTCAACGGCGAGGTGCCCATCCTCGATCGCCTCCCGCACGATCACCCTCAGCGGGTCGAGATTGTTGCGCACCGACCACGGCGACATGCCTGCGTCCACCCAATCCCGGACCATCGCCTTGACGACCGGCCGGTCCAGACTGGACAGCCGCAGGTGACCCAGCACCGGCCGGACATGCAGTCGTAGGGCTTCCTCGTAGCGGCGCTCCGTGGCGGGCTTGTAGGGGCGCCCCGAGCGGTTCATGAGCGTTCCGGCTTTCATGCCCGCCAGCATCTTGTCCCCTGCCTCGTTGACGATCGTCGTGGTGCGCGCCTTCATCGTCCCGGCCTTCACCGCTGGGATCGCGTCCGCGCGCCAGTTCTTCGCCTCGGTCTTGGTCTTGAAGTTCCGCCGGAGAGGCTTCTCGCCTGGGCGCCTCGCGGGCACCCACGCCTGGATGGTCGGCTTGCAGTTGCACCGACCCTTCGGGGTCGCTTTCGTCGCGCACTTGCGCGAGTGGACCGTGTAGATGCCGGTCATTGGGCACCACCCTTCTCATCCGCGAACGGTCCGGGCTCGTTGAGGTCCACCTCGGTGTCGTCCACCGGCACCGTGCTTGGGTCCAGGTACGGCACCTTCGGCTCGGTCAGATACTCCGCCGCGTCCGGCGGCACCAATATCTCCGGCCTGGGGTCGGGTTCGGTCAGCCCAAGCCGATCCCATTCCACACGGGCGACAGTGCCGACCGGCGGGTGGATGGGATCGAACCGGAGCCGCAGTCGCTCCTCCTGCGTGGCGCCCGGCGGGATGGGGACGAACTGGGGCGGCGTCTCCCACCGTCTTGCCATCGAGCCGTACTGCTCGGGACTACGATCTTTGGTGCTCATGGAGTCCTACCTCCTTGGGCCATGCCCCGGGGTGCGCAAACACCGCCGGGGCGCTTTTGTCTGTAGGCCCATTCTACGCCCTAGGGGACGTGCACGCCAGCGTCGGGCACGATGGCGCTGCGGTACGGCTCCGGGATCGAGCGGTTGGAACCCGGCGCGGTGGTCGGGTTCTGCGGGTCGCCTTCGGCGCCCGCCGTCGTCCCGTCCTGCGCGGCCCGTTCGCCTTCCGTGTCCGTCTGTAGCTGCGGTGTGGCTGTCTTGGGTATGGCCATGGTGGCCTCCTTGGTTGTGGTTCTCATTGCCTGCGGCGGCCTGTTGGGCGCCCGGCCCGACGCCTAGCTAGGGACAGGGCCGAGCGCCCAACGCGCCGCCGCAAGGTCATGTCGTGATCGGGGCAAAGCGTCCGGTCCGTCGTAGTCGAGAGCGGTGACGAGCACCTTGGTGGGCGTGCTCATCCTTCGCCCTTCCCATTGCAGGTGCCGGGCAGCCGCATGAGACGGGCGAGGTCCCCTACAGAGTCGATCTTGAAGCCGCGCTCGCGTGCGAGGGCTTGATGGCGCGCGACCCAGCCCTGGGCGACCATGGCGGCGAACTGACGGTCTTCCTCGTCCTTGAAG
Source organism: uncultured Solirubrobacteraceae bacterium (assembly GCA_963826345.1). GTDB lineage: Bacteria > Actinomycetota > Thermoleophilia > Solirubrobacterales > Solirubrobacteraceae > Palsa-744. Next base: position 257,688 of record CAWGWU010000008.1, on the reverse strand, counting down.
ACCCACGGCCGCTCAAACAGGTGCCATGCGTGCAGCCCATAGCCGGAGTTGACGAGGAGGGTGGGCTCCGCCACCGCCCGGGCGAGCGCGAGGGCCGTCTCCATGTCGGGCGCGGCGCCGGTCTTGTTCTCCGGCCCTCCGTTGATGTCGATGTCGAGCCAGACGCCCGGGATGGCCTTGGCCTCCTGGGCCTTGAGACGCACCGATGCGGAGAGTCCGGCCGGAACCAAGCTCGCGGAGACGTATAGGTCGGTCTCGCCGTCGTACTGGCCAGCCTCCACCGGGCTCGACAGGTAGATGCTCAGCTTGCGGGGCTTGTCCCAGAGCGCGATGCGTGTGCCCTCTGGCAGCGTGTCGCCCCAGAGGCGCCGGAGGAAGGTGACGGCGCTCATGACGCCACCTCCCTCGGAGGTTCGGCTGGTTCGCCGTCTGGGCCGGGGCTTCCGCGTTTCGTGCTGGTCCTACCGCCACGCGGGCGGCCGGATGGCCGTCTGCCGCGGGCGCGGATTCTGACCCGGGAGCGCGGCGTGCTGGCGTGGGCGCGAATCTCACGGTTGGCGAGCGCCATGGGCGGCGCCAGCTGGCGCAGACGGCCATCCCAGAAGGACGGGTCCTCCCCGTTGGCGATGCATCGTGCTCGCTGGTCCCGGGCGCGCTCGATGCTGCGCTCGATGCTGGGCGCGGCGTCGCGGTATCCGACTAGCTTCCTAGACTGGTGGTGCACGTTCGTCCTCTCCTGTTGGTCCGGGCGTCGTGGGCATGATTTGCGTATCGCCGTGAAGCCGAGGTCTCCGGGCCTCGGCTTCGTCGTTGTGGCGTGCGGCCCGTTCGGCCGCGTCGATGAAGGACACGATCGCGGCTCGGGCTCGCCCCGGCCATCGTCATGCGCTGCGTGCGCGCGGCGGCGCGGAGCTTCGCCTTGAGTGCGGGGTCGATCGGGACCTCAAGACGGCCGCGCTCGGCTTTTCCGTATGCGGTTGGATCGGGCATGACCACAGTCAACACCACGCTCCGGCGGCAAACCCTCAACCCGTGGTCGAACCTTCAAGGCGGGCTTGAGGTGGAACGAATCTGCACCCCAGTGCAACGCGAGATATCGGCCCAGACTTCATTCCGGCTTCATTCAGTGCCCCGAAACGCCCTCCAGAACGAGAAAACGCCCCATTTCTCGGGGCGCTCGGGAGTACCGCTACCGGGATTCGAACCCGGGTTTCCGCCATGAGAGGGCGGCGTCCTAGTCCCCTGGACGATAGCGGCACGTTTGCGACGCCCCGAGGCTACCAAACCGGCGTGCCCGCCTCCAAGAGTTGACGCCCGCGGCCGTCCTCCGGTCTGGGCGCGTGCGGTAACCTCGCTGCTCCACGCACGCGGATGTGGCGGAATTGGTAGACGCGCACGGTTCAGGTCCGTGTCTGGGAAACCAGGTGGAGGTTCGAGTCCTCTCATCCGCATCGAGCCGATCTCGGGGCCTGCCATGGCGGGCCGGTCGGCCTCATGGCGCTTCTGCTCCTCGCCCGTGACGGGCCTGAGCGCAGTGGCGGCGCCGACGCTCGCCTGATCCTTAGGAGAGGGACCCCTCCGCCAACGAGAAACGTGGGCCGGCCGGTTCCGGACCCGGCGGCCCCTGCACCGCTGGCTACCTCGCGTCCGGGTGTTCTCCGGCGCGTCCGCGGATTTCGGCGAGGCGGCTCTCGAGGAAGCGCTGCTCGGGGCCCGGCTGGGTTAGCTCGAGAGAGCGTTCGTATGCCTCGCGCGCCTCGTCGTCTCGGCCAAGGCGCCGCAGGAGGTCGGCGCGCGTTGAGTGGTAGTAGCGGTAGTCGTCGAGCTCGAGGAGGTCGAGCAGGGTGAGCGCCGCCTGCGGTCCTTCAAGCTCGGCGACGGCGATCGCGCGGTTCATCGCGACGACCGGCGATCCCGTGATGTGCTCGAGCTGCTCGTAGAGGAGCGCGATCTCCTCCCAGTCGCGTGGCTGCTGGAGGTGGAGATCGGCGATTGCTGCCTGGATGAGGTATGGGCCGCTCCCGCGGAGGGCGAGCGCGCGCTCGATCACTTCGCGGCCTGCATCGATCTGATGCTGGTCCCAGAGGGCGCGATCCTGATCGTCGAGCAGGACGAGCTCGCCGTTGCGGAACCGTGCGGCGCTGCGCGCGTGGTTGATGAGCATGAGCGCGAGCAGGGCGTGCACTTCGGCTTCGTCCGGCATGAGCTCGGCAAGGGAGCGGCCGAGGCGTATCGCCTCTGCCGAAAGGTCGATGCGGTCGCCGCCCCAGCCTTCGCTGAAGATCAGGTAGATCACGGCAAGCACGGCGTCGAGCCGCTCGGGCAGCAGGTGGTCGGGCGGGACGACAAATGGTATGCCGGCGTCGCGGATCTTGTGCTTGGCGCGTGTCAGGCGCTTGCTCATCGTCTCGAACGGGACCAGGAAAGCTCGCGCGATCTGCTCCGTTGGGAGGCCGCCGAGCGTACGCAGGGTGAGTGCGACCTGCGCGTCGAGCGCGAGCGCCGGATGGCAGCACGTGAAGATGAGCTCGAGCCGCTCGTCGGGGAAGGTCGTGGTCTCGTCCATCGTCTCCTCCGGTCCTTCTCGCAGGTCCCGCTTCAGCTGCTCGGTCTTGATCGCCAGTGCCCGCTGGCGCCGGATGCGGTCAATGGCACGGTTGCGGCCAGTGGCGATCAGCCAGCCGGTCGGGTTCGCGGGCTGACCTTCGCGCGGCCACCGTTCGGCGGCCAGCGCGAACGCTTCCTGTGCCGCGTCCTCCGCGAGCTCGATGTCGCCGAGAACTCCGATGAGCGTGGCGAGCACGCGCCCCCACTGATCGCGGAAGACGGCTTCAAGCACCCCCGAGCTCCTGCTCGAGCACAGGGCGAACCTCGATCGCCGCTGTGACGTCGAGCTCCTGCAGTTCGGCGGCGACTGCGAGCGCGCCATCGATGTTCTCAGCCTCGATGAGGATCAGACCGGCGAGGAACTCCTTGCTGTCAACGAACGGGCCGTCCGTCATGAGCACCTTCCGAGACTCGAGCCTGAGGGTCGTCGCCGACTCCGCCGGCTGCAGACGGACCCAGCCACTCACGGCGGGCCGCTCCAGGACGGCGGCGACAGCGGGATGCATCTCGCGCGGTCCGCGTTCCCGGGCCGCGTCCGCCTTGGTGTAGTTCAGCAATACGTACTTCATGTGCGCTCCCTTCTCGAGCTGCCGGTTTTCTCTCAGACGAACGGCGGGCACCCAGACGGACACCTCGCCGGCTCCCTGGCCGCCGTGTCCGTCTGGGCGCCGGCCGTTCGTCATCACATCAAAGGGCCGGCATCGGAGCCGGCCGCGACCGAAAGGGTGCAGAGATGGGGAATTACGTGTTCGCCTACAGCGGCGGCAAAGGTGTAGCCGTGGACGAGTCCGAGCGCAACGCGCAGTATGCCCAGTGGGGTCGATGGTTCGCAGATCTCGGTTCGGCCGTCGTCGACGGCGGCGCCGCGACCGGGACCGCGAAGACGGTCCGGCCGGCCGGTTCGATCAGCGATGGCGGCTCGCACGGCCTGACCGGCTACTCGATCGTGTCGGCCGACAGCCTCGATTCGGCGGTCGAGCTCGCGAAGGGCTGCCCGGTCCTCGAGATCGGCGGCACCGTCGACGTTTACGAAGCGATCGCTATGTAGTCCGCGCACGGGCGACGGACCTGTGAGGACCTCATGTCCCGAAGCCTCCACCGAGCGCCCCCTGCACCCAACGACCCAACACCCACCCACGAGAAGGGAGACTCACAATGCCGAGCATCCTGCACCGCCTTTCGATCGACGCGCCGCCGGAGCGCGTGCACCAACTCGCAGCAACCAGGGAAGGGCTTCAGCAGTGGTGGACGGGCCAGCCGGTCACCGGCGATGACGCGATCGGCGGGCGGCTCTCCGTCTACTTCCGTGACCCCGCCGACGCTGCTGCGACGTTCGAGGTCCTCGAGCGCAGCCCCGGACAAGTTGTGTGGCGGTGCGTCGGCGGCCCCGACGACTGGATCGACACCCACATCACCTATACGCTCACGCCCCGCGACGACGGCGGTACCACGCTGCTCTTCAGCCACGCAGGCTGGCAGAGGGAGAACGAGTTCATGAACGGCTGCTCGACAAACTGGGCCTCCTACCTCATGAGCCTCAAGTCCGGAGCCGAGGGCCATGGCTTCAACGCCTACCCGGGCGGTGAGATCAGCCGCTGGGACTGAGAGCATCCGGCGCTGGCGGCCTTGGGCAGGTCGCCGGCGCCACCTGGTCGGCGAACCGGAGCGCATTGCTCGCTTGCCGTACTTCTCCCTGCGGTCGAGGAGTGACCGCTTGGCCGGCCAGCGCGCACCCGTTGCGAACGCAAGCCCATGATCCCAACGCGAAGTGTGTCCGCAGAGATCCCCACTCCCATCTCGCTCTGGGCACCCGGACGCGCCGGAGCAAATGCTATCGGGCCCGATCGAGGCCCGATCACCGAACCGCTGCGGCGCATTTGCCTAGACCAGACGCGCAGTCGGCGAGCCGGACCTACCCGCTTGGGCGTGCAGGCGGGACGCCCGTCCGATCGGACGGGCGTGAAGCGGGACGGCCACCGGCGCTCTGTAGGGTGCCCACCAGTGGAGTCCTATGAGGCAACGCGCCAGCGTCACATTGAACATCTGCTGCCCCAGATCGGCGAGCATTTCGAGCGGGTGGCGTGGACCGCTGAGCGGCTGCACGCCGAGCGAACGGCGCGACTGCGTGAGCTCGTCGCAATCGCCGTGCAGCGATCCCCCTGGCATCGCGATCGGCTCGCGGAAGTCGAGCTGACGACGCTTGACCCCGACGACGTGCGGCACCTGCCGGTGATGACGAAGGGCGATCTGATGGACAACTTCGACGCGATCGTGACCGACCCCGAGATTCGACTGGCGGACGTGAACACTCACATCGCCGAGCTCGACGGTGACGCGTACTTCCGCGACGGGCTGCATGCCGTCGCATCGGGCGGGTCGAGTGGCATGCGGGGCGTGTTCGTGTGGGGTTGGGATGCTTGGGCCACGGTGCAGCTGACGGCGATTCGACGCTCGCTGCTGGACCGCATCGGTGACCCGGAGCTCGCGTCGCGGCCTCCGGTGGCGATGATCGTCGCCGCAGAAAACGCAACGCATTTCACGAGCGCGCTCGCTGAGACGTTCGCGACGGGTGCCATCGAGACGCACAGGTTCAGGGTCGGCCTTGCGGTGCAGGAGATCGTCGCGGGGCTGAACGCGGTCGGGGGAGATAACCTCGCCACCTATCCGTCGATGCTCGCTCGTCTGGTGGGCGAGGCGCGCGCGGGGCGCCTTCAGATCCAGCCGCGGCGGATCCTGACGATGGCCGAGCCGCTGCTGCCCGAGACGCGTGAGGCCGCAGAAGAGACTTGGCATGCGCCGGTCGCGAACATGTGGGGAACCTCGGAGGCCGGCGTCACGGCCATAGGCTGCTTCAAGGGCACCGGGATGCATCTCAGCGACGATCTTGTGATCGTCGAGGCCGTCGATGCGGATGGGGACCCCGTCCCGGCGGGAACGCGTTCGCACAAGGTCTACGTGACGAACCTCTTCAACCCGCTGATGCCGCTCATCCGCTATGAGATCAGCGATGAGGTCACGCTCCTGGATGAGCCGTGTGCGTGCGGTTCAGTGCACCAGCGGATCGACGACATCGAGGGACGCAACGACGACACCTTCGTCTACGGGGACGGAGTGAGCGTGCACCCGCATTTGTTCCGCTCGATACTGGGACGCGAGCCGGCGATCTCCGAGTATCAGGTGCGCCAGACCCGGGCCGGAGCCGACATCACGGTTTGCGCACACGAACCGTTCGATATCGAGAGTCTGAGTCGCAAGCTGAAGGATGCACTTGCAGGCTCGGGATTCCCGGAGCCGGCGGTGCAGGTGACCGTGGTCGGGAGCATTCCGCGTCTCGCCACCGGCAAGCTCAAACGTTTCGTAGTGCTCTAGCGCGACGCGCCCAGTCGCTCTCATCATCCGAGCGAGCTGCGTCCACTGACGCACGCGCGGGACTGCGGATCGGCGGCGTCGCCCGCCCTACTCCGCTAGAGCGGCCACAGCGGACTGGAGACCGAGCCCGGCATCGCCTTCTCCCACAGCTCTCCCACGCGACTCAGGTCTGCCTCGTCCAGCCGGCCGAGCATCACGCGGCGCACGACGGCGTGATGGGTGACCTGTGCAGCGCGCAGGCGGGTGAGGCCCTGCGGCGTGAGCCCGACGAGCAGGCTGCGCCCGTCAGCGGGGGTGGGGGTGCGTTCGACCAGCTCGCTCTTCGCGAGCCGGTCTACCGAGCTCGAGACCCCACTCGGGCTGAGGTTGATGGTCCAGAAGTATGTGCTCCGCAACCGCGAGTGGGCGGGCCGCGACACGCGCGTCAACTGATCCGATGCTCGGATGTCGAGGCGCAGACGCTCGCCACTCCGACGCCGCGCCCCGGCGCACGCCGAGGCGTTCGGTGCGAGCTTGATCAGACGGCCCCTGGCGGCCGGCGCCGCGCGGCGACCGCGGCCTGCCCGAACGAGATCCCGCCGTCCCCGATCGGAAGCCTCTCCGGAACCAGCACCCGCAGTCCGGCGGCGACAGCCCGGCGATCGAAGCCTCCAGCAGGCGCCGGTTCTGGAATACGCCTCCGGAGAGCACGACCGTCTGCGTCCCCGCGGCGCCCGCGACGGCGGTGCTCGCACGCACTGTAGCGTCGGCCATCGGCCTGCATGGAACCGGCTCGCAACGACGCCGCCGTCGGCGCCGGCGCGGATGTCCGCCGCCACAGCTCGGATCGCCGGCCGCGCGTCGATCAGCAGCGCCCCCTGCTCCTCGCCGACGAGGACCGGATAGCTGCCATGCTCCTGTGGGTCACATGCAGCCTCGAGCTCGATCGCCGCCTGCCCCTCGTACGTGACACGCGGGGCGAGACCGCAGATCGCAGCGACGGCGTCGAACAGCCGGCCCATGCTGCTGGTCAGCGGCGAGCTCACCCCCGCTGCGGGCCATGCCCGCCACCTTCGACCACATCCGCTCCTCACGCCCCCCGCAGCGGGCCGGGGATCTCGGGCTCATCGCCTCGCGATCGTCCTGCGCCGCCGCCGCAGCCACGAGCAGGCCATCCGCCACGGTTCGCGGATCGCTGCGGAGCCCCCGGGCATGTGGACCGCGAGCAACCCGCCGGCGCGGTGAAACCCGCCAGGTCTCCGACCAGGATCTCGCCTCCCCAGACGGTCCCGTCGAGCCCGTAGCCTGTCCCGTCGAAGATCGCCCCGACCGCGCTACCCGCTCTCACCGTGCTCGGCGAGGGCATGCCGCCATGTGGGCGTGGTGGTGCTGCACGCCGACGAGGGTGGCGCCGGCGCGCTCGAGCGCGTACTTGCTGGACAGATACTCAGGGTGAAGGTCGTGCGCGACCACCTCCGGGACGACGTCGAAGGAGCCTTTCGAAATGCTCCACCCCCTCTGTGAAAGAGCGCCAGGTCTCGTAGTTCTCGAGGTCGCCGATGTGATGGGAGACCCAGGCGCGAGCGCCCCTCGCCAGACAGAACGTGCTCTTGAGCTCAGCGCCGCAGGCGAGGATCGTGCGCTCGGCGCGGTCGCGGCAGCTCGATGCTCTCGGGCACGTAGCCACGCGAGCGCCTGAGCATCACCCGGCGCGGCCCGGCGGGCGTCGCAAGCACCCGTGCGATCGAATCATCGGTTCGCGTCTGGATCGGCCGGTCGTGCACCAGCAGCAGGTCCGCGATCGCAGAGAGCCGCTGGCATGCATCCTCGTCGCGATATGCGATCGGCTCGTCGGAGACGTTGCCGCTGGTCATCACGAGCGCCTCAGACCCGCACTCGCGGCGAGTCGGCCAGCAGGAGGTGGTGAAGGGCGAGTACGCAAGCATCAGCCCGAGCTCGAGCGAGCGCGGGGCGACCGACCTCGGCGACCGCGGCGACCGCAAGGCGCGGCGCGAGCACGATCGGGCGTCGTCGTGAGCGGATCAGCTGACGCTCGCTCTCGGTCAGGCGGACAAGCGCTTGCCGCCTGCTCGATCGTGCCGACCATCAGCGCGAACGGCTTGTCCTCGCGATGCTTGCGCGAGCGAAGCAGGGCGGTCGCGTCCTCGTCGTCCGCTCGGCAGGCGAGGTGGTAGCCGCCCATGCCCTTGACCGCGACGATCTTGCCCGAGGCGAGAGCCCGAGCCGCGGCGTGGAGGGCATCGCGGCCCCGTCCAGCGGAGCGGCCGTGCCGTCGGCGCGCAGCAGCGCCCCGAGGGACCGCATCGCGGGCAGGCGTTCGGCTGCGCGTGAAATCGGCGATCCCCGGGATCCTCGTACTCCGCGATGCACGCCTCGCACATCCGGAAGCCCGCCATCGTGGTGAGCTGGCGGTCGTACGGGATCCCGCGCACGATCGTGAAGCGTGGCCCGCAGTTGGTGCAGTTGATGAACGGGTAGCGGTGCCGGCGATCGCCCGGGTCGAGAGCTCGCGCAGGCAGTCCTCGCAGGTCGCGCTGTCCGCCGCCACCGGCGCGTCGATCAGCTCGGCGGGCGCGCTCTCGCGGATCACGAACCCCTCCGCCCCAGTCGGCTCGAGCTCCTGCGCCGTTATGCCCTCGACGACGGCCAGCGGCGGTGCGTCGGCGGCCAGCCTTTCAAGCAAATCCGCGACAGCGGCGGGGCTGCCCTCGACCTCGATGCAGCACACCGCGGGAGTCGTTCAGCACGTGGCCCGCAAGGCCGCGCGCGTGCGCCATGCGGTAGACGTACGGGCGGAACCCAACGCCCTGAACGGTGCCTTCGCACCCGGACCCGCGCCCTGCGCGCGGTCGTGCCCTCCCGGGCGCTCCCGGGCTGAGTGCTTCACGCTTGCGCCGCGATCAGCATTCCCGAATCCTCGCGGATGCTCCGTCGCGGGCCGCAGCACGTGCGGGCTGACGATGCTGCGGCCCGCGCACCTCCTGTCAGCCGGGAGGCTCGTGCAGACCTATGAAGTTTCCGTCTGGGTCCTTGAGCCATGCCGCGCGACATGCGCCCATGTCGGCGATGCAGTCGACGGTCTCAAGGCCCGCGGTCCCGCAACGACCCCCGGCAGATCCTCGATCTGAAAGGCCGCCACGGTGTGCGACGGCGGCGTCGCTCCGGGCCTGTGGATCAGCGGGTAGATCGTCCCGCCGCGGGCGGCCATGAAGATCCCCGTCGACACCTCGGCGGTCACCGTCAGCCCTAGCCGTTCATAGAACTCACGGGCCCGCTCGAGGTCCCGAACGAACACCGCGGGTGAGCAGTGCCGAGCCGAGCACCTCAGGCCCGCGCCTCGAGGACGATGTTGAACGGAGTCTCCGCCGCGCGCCGCACGCTGGAGAAGCCGCCCTCGTTCAGCACCTCGGTCGTCGCGCTCGCGACCGCCGGCGACGAGCGCGTCGAACTCAACGGCGCCGACCCGGAGTTCGGGCGTCGACACGAGCCCGACGTGGTTGCGATCGACCACCAGGTAGGTGCCGGCCTCCGGGCCCAGCGCCTGGCGCAGGGACCAGACGGCGCTCCGCAGGCTGGCACGCGCGCTCGAGTCGAGCATGTCCGGCCGGAACGGTGATGCGAGGTCGCCGCGCGGCTGCGGTCCCGGCGCGAGCGCGAGGCGGGCGAGCAGCGACCAGGCACCCCGAACGCTGGGCACCGCCAGCTGCTTGCCGTCACGCTCCACCGCCATTGGCCCGAAGAGCGGCATGACCACCATCCAGGGCTTTGACCTGAGCACGTTCAAGCAGGCGATCGAGGAGCGCGACGCGAGCACACAGCTCGCGATGTGCGCCGAGAACGCAGAGGTGACCCTCGTGGACCGTCTCGCCGAGCCCGAGCACGCCGCGGGTGCTGCGCGGCACGCAGGAGATCCGTGGCTGGCTGGAGGACGTCTGCGGGCGGGACATGACCCACCGCATAACCCACACGGTGCAGGACGACGGCGGTGTGGCCTTCACCGAGGCATGCCGCTACCCCGACGGGACCGCTGTCCCGTGCGCGGCATTGCTCGAGGTCCGGGACGGGCGCGTGACCCGTCAGGTCGGCATTCAGGCCTGGGACGAGTAGCCCGGCGAGGGAGCGCAGCGGCGCCGGGCGCCGCTGCGCGGTCCGATCGCTCGCGGGCCGCGCGCCGGTATCCTCGATCGCCGTTACGCTCGATCGTGAGCGCCAGCGCAGCCCGAATGCCGTGAACATCCTCGCGATCGACCAGGGAACCTCATCGACCACCGCTCTCGTGGTCGCGCCGGGCGGAGAGGTGCTCGGATCCGCGAGCGCGCCGGTGAGCACCGTTGCGGGCTCCGACGGGGCCGTCGAACAGGATCCGCTCGCCCTGCTGGACTCGATCATCTCGGCGGGCGCGAACGCCGTGCGGCAGGCGGGTGCACCGATCGCCGCGGTCGGGCGTCGGCAACCAGGGCGAGACGGTGCTCCGCTGGGACCCGTCCTCCGGCAGGCCACTCGGCATGGCGATCAGCTGGCAGGACCGGCGCGCGGTCGAGGTCACGCGTGAGCTGAGCGCGCGGGCAGATCGGCTTCTGCAGATCACCGGGCTCCCGCTCGACCCGTACTTCGCCGCGCCGAAGATGGCCTGGCTGCGGCGCCGCGAAGGCGGCGGCGGCGTCATCACGACGATCGATGCCTGGGTGAACAGCCGCCTGACGGGAGCCTTCGTCACCGACGCGGCGACCGCGTCGCGGACGATGCTGCTCGATCTCGGGCTCGTGCAATGGTCGCCTGCAGGCCTGCGAGGCCTTCGGCCTGGACGTCGCGATGCAGCCGCGACCTGGTGAGCTGCGACGAGCCGGTCGGGGAGACCTCTGCGTTCGGGGAGCCGCTGCCGGTCACGGGGCTCGCGGTCGACCAGCAGGCAGCGCTGTTCGCCGAGTCGTGCTTCGCAGGCCGGCGAGGCGAAGTGCACCTACGGGACCGGAGCGTTCGTGCTCGCAAACGCGGGCATCCGAGCGCCGCGGTCGCGATCGGGCCTGGCGGCCTGCGTCGCCTGGATGCTCGGCGGGGAGAGCACCTACTGCCTCGACGGCCAGATCTACACCGCGGCGGCGGCCGTGACCTGGCTCGAGCAGCTCGGCCTGATCGGAGGCGCATCCGAGCTCGACGAGTCTGCGGCTCGCTCGCGCCCCGGCGGCCGGCGCCCCGGTGTTCGTTCCCGCGCTTGCCGGCCTCGGCGCCCCGTACTGGGCTCCGCAGGCGCGGGGAGCCTGGCTCGGCCTCTCGCTCGCCTGCGCGCGCGAGGATCTCGTGCGGGCCGTGATCTGGGGAATCGCGGCCCAGGTCGCGATCCTCGCGCGTCGCGATGTGCGAGGACGCCGGCGTCCCGCTCGACCGTCTGCGCGCCGACGGGGGCCTCTCGCGCTCGGCCGCGCTGCTGCAGGCACAGGCCGACCTGCTGCAGGCCCCGGTCGAGCGCTACCCGTCGCCGGACGCGACCGCGCTCGGGATCGCCGCGTTCGCGCGGATCGGCGCGGGCGGCGCCCGCTCGCCCGCGGGAGGCCGTGGGCACATGGCAGCCTGCTGCCGTCTTCGAGCCGCGGATCGGCCGCCGAGGAGGCCGCCGAGCGGCTCGGGCAGCTTCCAGGCCGCCGCACGCGCCCTGATCGATCTCGCGGGCGAATGAGCAGCCCCGCCTACGATGTCGCGATCATCGGCGCCGGGGATGTCGGGGCCGCGATCGCGAGGGAGCTCGCCCGCTTTGATCTCGGCGTCGCGCTGATCGACCGGGGCGACGTCGGCGCCGGGACGAGCAAGGCCAACACGGCGATCCTGCACACCGGCTTTGACTGCAAGCCGGGCACGCTGGAGGCGCGGCTGGTCGCGCGTGGGCACGGCCTGCTGCTGGGCTACGCGCAGGAGACCGGCATCCCGCTAGAGCGGACCGGCGCGCTGCTCGTCGCGTGGAGCGAGCGAGCAGCTCGCGAGGTTCCCGGAGATCGAGGAGAACGCCCGCGCGAACGGATACTCGCGGATCGCCCGCCTGTCGGCCACCGAGCTCCACGACCGCGAGCCGCATCTCGGCCCGGGCGCGCTCGGCGCGCTCGAGGTGCCCGATGAGTTCATCATCTGCCCGTGGACCGCTCCGCTGGCGTGGGCGACGCAGGCCCACGTCGCGGGCGTGCAGCGTGCTGCGCGGCGTGCAGGTCGAGCGGCCTGCGGCGCATCGGCAGACGGTTGGCTGCTGCTGAGCTCCGCGGGGGCGCTCCACGCCGCGCTGGGTCGTCAACGCCGCGGGCCTTCACTCGGACTCCGTGCACGCGATGGCCGGGCTGCGATGGCTTCACGATCACTCCACGCAGGGGCGAGCTGATCGTGTTCGACAAGCTCAGCCGGCCGCTCGTCTCGCACGTGCTGCTGCCCGTCCCGACGGGACGGACCAAGGGTGTGCTGATCGCGCCCACCGTCTACGGGAACGTGATGCTCGGGCCGACCGCGCAGGACATCTCAGACCGTGAGGACCGCTCCTCCACACCCGAGGGCATCGACGGGCTGCGCGCGCTCGGGGCGCGCCTGATGCCCGAGCTCCTCGAGCACGAGGTCACGGCGATCTACGTGGGCCTGCGCGCCGCCAGCGAGCACGCCGACTACCAGCTGCAGGTGCACGAGGACCTCGCATACGTCTGCGCCGGGGGAATCCGGTCGACCGGCCTGACCGCGGCGATGGCGATCGCCGAGTGGGTGCGGGACGGCCTGGCAGGGCGCGGGCCTGGATCTGCGCGAGCGGCGCGGCGGCCTGCCCGGGCTGCGCATGCCCAGCATCGGGCAGGCGCAGCAGCGGCCGTTCCAGAACGCGGAGCTGATCGCGCAGGACGATGCCTACGGCGATGTTGTCTGCTTCTGCGAGCGCGTCACACGCGGGCGAGATCCGCGACGCGGCGCTCAGCCCGCTGCCACCCACCGACCTCGACGGCCTGCGCCGGCGCACGCGGGCTGCTGATGGGCCGCTGCCAGGGCTTCTACTGCGGCGCCCGCGTCGCGCGCGAGCTCGCGCTCCACACCGGCGATCGGGCGAGGACGAGCTGCGGGAGACCCCGGCATGAGCACCGAGCACGCCGACGTTGCGATCGTCGGAGCGGGCCCGGCCGGGCTCGCTGCCGCGAGCGAGCTGCGCCGGCTCGGCGTCGAGTCCGTGCTCGTGCTCGAGCGCGAGCACGAGGCGGGCGGCGTGCCGCGCCACTGCGGACACCAGGGATTCGGGCTCCGCGACATCCACCGCGTCATGTCCGGCCCCGCCTATGCCGCGCGATGGGCGCGCCGGGCCGAGCGCGCGGGCGCGGAGCTGCGGGTCGGCACGCAGGTGACGGGCTGGGCCCCGAACGGCGGTCTCGAGCTGACCGGTCCCCGCGGCCGGACGGAGCTGTCGGCCGGCGCCGTTCTGCTCGCCACGGGCTGCCGCGAGCGCCCGCGCTCGGCGCGGCTGATCGCCGGCTCTCGGCCACAGGGCGTGATGAACACCGGGATGCTCCAGCAGCTGGTGCACCTCGGCCACGAGCGCGTCGGCTCCCGCGCCGTCGTGGTCGGCGCCGAGCACGTGTCCTTCTCGGCGGTGCAGACGCTGCGAGATGGCGGTGCCCGCACGGTCGCGATGACCACGGAGCTCGCGCGCCACCAGTCGTTCACCGCCTTCCAGCTCGGTGCGCGCGCTCGCCACGGGACGCGCCTGCTGACCCGGACCGCCGTCAGGCGGATCATCGGCGACGGGCGCCTGCGGGCCGTCGACCTGGAAAGCCTGGACACGGGGGCGGTGCAGCGCGTCGAGTGCGACCTGCTGATCCTGACGGCGGACTGGATGCCCGACCACGAGCTGGCTGTGCTCGCCGGCGCCGCCCTCGACCCCGGCACCCGGGGGCCCGCGGTCGACGCCGCGTTTCACACGAGCCGCCGCGGGCTGTTCGCGGCGGGCAACGTGCTCCACGGCGCGGAGCCGGCCGACGTCGCCGCGCTCAGCGGCCGGCGGGCCGCCGCCGCAGTCCTGGCTCACGTCAGTGGAGAGCCCTGGCCGGCCGCCGGCGTGCCGGTGCGCTGTGAGGATCCGCTGCGCTGGGTGGTGCCCAACGTCGCCGGCTCGGCGGCATCCGGCCGCCACCTCGTTCGCTCCACTCGCGGGCTCCTGGACGTGCGGGTGCGCGCCCGTCAGGACGGCCGCGTGCTGGCGACGAGCCGGCTCGCGCGCGTGTCGCCGGGGCGCTCGGCAACGCTTGACTGCGCATGGGGGGATCTGGTGGATCCGCTCGGCGGTCCCGTGGTCCTGTCCGTGCTCTCTGCCAGGCCGGGCCGCTGAGCGAGCCCCGGGACTAGCGTGTGGCGCCCAGCTCGGTGCCCACGTTGTTGCAGCGCTCGCAGACCTCCTGCGGGATCACCCCGGCCTGCATCAGGAGCGCGAAGGCCTTGCAGCCGAGGCAGACCCCGAACACGGACTCGAGCGTCGCGGCGGCCGTGAGCATGCCGAGCACGACAAACGCCGCCGTGACCTCTCCGGCCGCCAGCGCGAGGACCGCGGCCGTAACCGAGAACAGCACTCCGACTCCCTGCGCGAAGCGCTTGGGCGGGCCCGGGACCGGCCTTTCGGCGAGCCCGAGCCTGGGCGTGATGACGCGTGTCACCAGTTGCCCGAGCGGGCTGAGCGTCGGACCGCTCAGCACTCGGGCGATGAAGCCGACTGCGATCACGGCCGTCATCCACGGCACGGCCAGGGCGATCGTCGCGAGGCACATCAGCACCACTCCACCCGCGACCAGGCGCGCGGAGACCTCGTTCACCGGATCCGGGAAGGAGAAGATCGCGGCGAGGCGACTTTGCTCACTGATCATGTAGGGAATGGTAGCGCGCGGAGAGGGCTGGACACGCTGTGCCCGGCCCCCTTCGCGAAACTCTCATGTGGGCGCCCTCCAGGGGCGGCCCGGGCCCGCTAGCGGCGGTCCGAGCCGTGCCTGCGGCGCTGCAGCACGATGATCGAGCAGCCTGCACCCATCAGGAGCACGCCGATCGCCAGGCTCCAGCGGACGTCAAAACCGGTGAAGGGAAGCGTTTTCGTGCTTTCCGGAGACGTCGAGGTTTCGGGCGTGGTGGTTGTCGCCGGCGTCGTTGTTTCTTTCGACGGCGACGTCCCGGTGCTCGGTTTTTCCGGTTCCTGGTTGTAGCCCGATGTCGCTTCGCTGGTCGAGCCGGCCGCAAGAGCGCCGGCCGGAGCCATCAGCCCGACGGCCACGATCGCCAGCACAGACAGCAATGACAGCATGCGCCACGCGCGCGAGCCGGTCCCGGTGGTCCTTGCCGCTGCGTCTGTTCCTGGCCTGCTCGAGGCCATCACGTCGGTCCGAGTCATGCCAACCTCCCGCTGATCGTGTGATGAGCAAGCGGATCCCGGCGGGACCCGCGTAGAACTATGTTGTCCGGCGACCGGATACGCCGGCGCACCCCATCAGGTTCGCCGCGCACCTTCGAACGCCTTCCGCACATCCTTATGTCTATCACCGATGGCGGTCGCGAGGGAACGACACGGGCGGCGCTCCCGCTCCCTGCGGTGGTTTCCGAGCCTCAGCCCGCGGCCACGCGGCGGTCCAGCTCGCCGTCGGCGAGCCTCGCACGGAGCACCTTCTTGTCGAACTTCCCGACGCTCGTCTTCGGCACGGCGTCGATGAACGCGAACTCGTCCGGAAGCCAGAATTTCGCGACCCTCCCGCGGAGATGCTCGACGAGCTCCTGCGCCGTCACCTCAGAGCCCTCGCGCAGCACGACACAGCAGAGGGGCCGCTCGGACCAGCGCTCGTCCGGCTTGGCGATCACGGCGGCCTCGATCACGTCGGGGTGGGACATCAGCTCGTTCTCGAGCTCGACCGAAGAGATCCACTCGCCACCGGACTTTATGACGTCCTTGGAGCGGTCGGTGATCTGGACCGACGCGCTTCCGTCGACCGCGGCGATGTCGCCGGTTCGCAGCCAGCCGTTGTCGAACTTGTCCTGCTGGGCGCCCTTCGAGGTAGTAGCCGGCTGCGATCCAGGGGCCGCGCACCTGCATCTCGCCCGTCGATGAGCCATCCCACGGTACCTCGCTGCCGTCGTCGCCGACCAGTCGCAGCTCGACCCACGGCAGGGGCCGTCCCTGGCGCGCCCTGCGGTCCCAGTGCGCATCGTCGAGAACGTCCTCGGCGGGCCTGGAGTAGGAGGCGATCGGGCTGGTCTCGGTCATTCCCCACGCCTGGTAGATGCGCACACCGTGGCGCTCCTGGAAGTCCTTGATCAGCTGCCTCGGTACGGCCGATCCGCCGCAGGCGCAGTTGGTCAGCGAGCTCAGGTCCGCGTCGGGATGCTCGTCGGCGTAGCGCAGCAGGTCGGCGAAGATCGTCGGAACGCACCCGAGCTGCGTCGGCCGCGCGGACTCGATCAGCTTCGCGAGCGGCTCGGCCTGAAGGAAGCGATCCGGCAGCACGAGGTCGGCACCGGCGAGAGCCGCCCCGTAGGGAAGTCCCCACGCGTTGGCGTGGAACATCGGCACAACTGCCAGAACGCGGTCCTCCCGCGAGAGGCCGTTGGCGTCGGTCATCAGCGTCGCGGTCGAGTGCATGCTGATCGACCGGTGCGAGTAGAGGACGCCCTTTGGGTTGCCGGTCGTGCCGCTCGTGTAGCAGAGCGCCGCGGCCTGGCGCTCGTCGAGCTCCGGGAAGTCGAACGGGCCCGGGCCCGCGTCCGCAAGCAGCTCCTCATAGCGCAGCGCTCCCGGCAGGCTTCCGCCATCGCCGTCGCCCATCACGATGTACTGCTCCACGCAGCCAAGCTGCGGGGTGAGCTTCTCGAGAACGGGCACGAGCGAGTCGTCGACGAAGATGACGCGGTCCTTGGCGTGGTTGACGATGTACACCAGCTGCTCCTCGAAGAGCCTGATGTTCAGCGTGTGCAGGACGGCGCCGGTGCACGGCACCGCGAGGTAGAGCTCGAGGTGGCGCTGGTTGTTCCACGCGAACGTCGCGACGCGGTCGCCCTGCTCGATGCCGAGCTTCGCGAGCACGCGCCCGAGCCGGTCGACGCGCGATGCGACCTCGGCGTGCGAAGCGGTGCTGAGGGAGCCTCCACTCCTGCAGCGTCACGACCTCGGAACCGAGGTTGCATGAGACGCATCCTGCGGCGGATGTGGTTCACCGTCAGCTGGAAGTCGTCCTGCATCATGCTCGCCAGGAAGTCCCCGTCGCTCGTCTGCGTCATCCTCTTCGCGCTCCTTCCGGTGCGGCCGGCCGGCCGTACTGATCGTAGATCCCCCTCGTCCTGGCGGCGATGTCGTCCCAGTCGAAGCTGAGCACGTGCTCGGAGGCCTCCGCGACGAGCCTGTCCCGGAGCCGCTCATCGACCAGCAGCCGTTCGATCATCACGCCGAGATGCTCGGCGTCGCCGCCGTTGAAACGAAGGCCGACGCGCTCCCCGACCGGGACGACCTCGCGCAGTCCTCCGGTGTCGGCGACGATGCACGGGCAGCCCGAGGCCATCGCCTCGAGTGCGACCAGTCCGAACGGCTCGTATATCGAGGGCACCACGCAGAGGTCGGCGATGCGGTAGAGCGAGTGCAGCACGTCGTCGCCGATCCAGCCGAGGAACGTTCCGTGGCCGGAGAGCTCGAGCCGCTCCGCCTGCGCCTTCAGTTCCGCCTCGTGCGTTCCGCTCCCGGCGACCAGGAACCTGACTTTGCCGACGTTCTCGATCACCCCCGGGAGCGCGTCGAGCGCGAGCTGGAAGCCCTTCTCGTAGACGAGCCGGCCGACGAGCAGGACGAGCTTCTCGTCGGGGCGCGCGAACTCGCCGCGCAGCGCCTGCAGGTCTCCGCTGGGCCGCAGTTCGCTCGGGTCGACCCCGTTCGGGATCACTACGACCCGCCCCTCGTCGATGTCGAATATGTCGGCGACGTGGCCGCGCATGTAGTAGGAGCAGACGATCACCGCGTCGGCGCGGTTGGCCATCCAGCGCTCGACGGATGGATGTGCGCCTGCGGCTCGTCGGCGACCCAGCCCTGGTGGCGGCCGTGCTCGGTCGCGTGGATCGTCGTGATGTACGGCACGTCGAAGCGCTCGGCGAGCGCAGCCGATGCCTGTGCCACGAGCCAGTCGTGCCCGTGGATCAGGTCGTAGCTGTCCTCCTGCAGCAGCGCTTCGCCGGCGGCGAGCATGTCCTCGTTCATCTGCTCGACCCACGCGACGAAGCGGTCGAGGTCTCGCGGCCAGCCCGGCTCGCGCACCCGGTGCACGCTCACGCCGGCGCGATCCTCGGGGCCCTCGAACAGCTCCTCGGGGGTGTCGCCGGTGCCGCGCGTGAGCACGTCCACGCTCACGCCCTGGCGCACGAGCGCCTCGGCGAGCTTGCGCACGTGCCGTGCCAACCCGCCCTCGATGACGGGGGGGTACTCCCACGAGAGGATGAGCACGCGCTCGCTCATGCCCGCGACACCCTATCTACAAGGCGCGCCCGCGTCCGCGCGAGCATGCCGGGTGCGCAAT
Organism: uncultured Solirubrobacteraceae bacterium; assembly: GCA_963826345.1. Taxonomy (GTDB): domain Bacteria; phylum Actinomycetota; class Thermoleophilia; order Solirubrobacterales; family Solirubrobacteraceae; genus Palsa-744. The sequence goes on along the minus strand of CAWGWU010000008.1, from coordinate 239,182 downwards.
CATCTTGTATGAGCACGGAGATGGCCGGTGTTCTATTTCGCCGCGATGTCGCCCTACTCGTGGATGTCGGCGGAGCGCATCGAGCAGGTCCTGCCCGACGCACGCTGGAGGCCCGTGACCGCCGCGTTCATCTTCAAAGCCGCGGGCCGCACGCCGTGGGGGCTGACCGACCAGCGCGATGCGGGGATCGCTGACTGCGAGCAGCGAGCGCGCTGCAGGGCCTCGGCGATATCAATGGCCCGAGCCGTGGCCGACCAGCGACATCCCGGTCGCCCGCGCCATGACGTACGCCGACTCGATCGGCCGGCTGAGGCCCTACGCGCTCAGCGCGATGCGGCTCGCGTTCCAGGGCGGCGCGAACCTCGAACTGCTCGAGTTGCTGCTCGAGGCCGCCGTACGCTGCGGCATCGACGAGGCGCGCTCGCCTCCGGCATCGAGGATCCGGCGGTCAAGGAGCAGCTGCGCGAGAGCACCGACGAGGCGAGCGCGCTCGGCGTCTTCGGCGTCCCCACCGTGATCGCCGCCGGTGCGCTGTTCTGGGGCGACGACCGCCTCGATGAAGCTGCCCGGGCCCACGCGACGCAGGCCGGCGCGTGAGCTCGCTCAGCCCGCCTCTCGCTCGGGCGCCAGGTCGAGCTCGAGCTGGCGCGGCGACGGCAGCAGCGGCTCGGAGGTCTCGCGCGGGCGCCCTCGCTTGGCCCAGTGGCCGATCACCTCGCGGCTGCGGCAGCTGTAGTAGTTGATGCGGCGATCGGTCGGCTGCAGCGCCAGTCCCGCCCGGCGCCTGGCCCGTCACGACGGCGTGGAATCGCCGGCCTTTGTGGTCGACCTCGACGATATCCCCGGTCTGTATGCCCTCTAGCCGCATCTCGCCTGAACTCCAGCATGAACACCGGCGGCCGTCCTTCACGCCCGGACGCCCGCACGTCGTAGGCTTGCAGGCTGTGCGCTGGCTTGTTGACGGAATGAACGTGATCGGAACCCGCCCGGACGCCTGGTGGAGGGACCGGCACGCCGCGATGGTCAATCTCGTCGACATGCTCGAGCGCTGGTCGGCCGTGAGCGGCGCCGACGTCACCGTCGTCTTCGAGCAGCCGCCGCGGCCCCCGATCCGCTCGACGGTGATCGACATCACCCATGCACCGAAGCCGAAGCGGGACTCCGCGGACGACGAGATCATCCGCATCCTGATGGCCGACGCCGAGCCCGGCGCCGTGCGGGTCGTCACCTCGGATCAACTTCCTCGCCGATCGCGCATACGCCGCCGGAGCATCGGTCGAGCCTGCGACCGCGTTCCGAAACCTGATCGAATCCTGATGGTCCCGACGACCCGCTACGCGCTCAGCGGCGACGCGAGCATCGCCTACCAGGTCACCGGCGACGGTCCTCTCGACATGCTGTTCATGCCGGGCTGGATCAGCCAGGTGGAGCAGTTGTGGGAGGCACCTGCGATGCGCCGGTTCCTGGAACGCCTCGCGCAGTTCGGGAGGCTGATCCTGTTCGACCGGCGAGGGTCGGGCCTCTCGGACAGGCTGCTCGGCGAGCGGACGCTCGCGCAGGAAGCCCAGGACGCCCTGGCCGTGCTAGACGCGGCCGGCAGCGAACGCGCAGCGCTGTTCACCTACTCCACGGGGGGCATCGTGGGCGCGACGCTCGCCGCCGATCATCCGCAGCGGGTCGGCGCGCTGGTCATGTACGCGTCGCTCGCGCGCACGTCATGGGCACCGGACTACGATTGGGCGCTCACACGCGAGCAGCGGATCGAACTGATCGAACAGAACTCCGGGACATGGGGCGAAGTCAACAACCCGGTCGTGAACATGCTCGCACCGTCGATGGCCGAAGACGCCGCGCTCGCCGAATGGTTCGCGCGGATGCAGCGGCTTGCCGCGAGCCCGGCGGAGGCCCGCCTGATGGCAAAGGAGCTCGCCGACCTGGATGTCCGCGAGGCGCTGCCGCGCATCGCGGTCCCGACACTCGTGATGCACCGCACCGGTGACATGACGTGGGACGTGCGCCACTCGCGGTACCTGGCGGAGAACATCCCGGGGGCCCGGTACGTGGAGCTCGACGGCATCGACTCGTTCCCCTTCGTCGGCGACAGCGACGCGATCATCGAGGAGATCGAGGAGTTCCTGACGGGAGGCCGGCGCGGGGGCGAGAGCACGAGGGCCCTGCTCACCGTGATGTTCACCGACATCGTCGACGCCACCGCACGCGCGGCGCGCGTCGGGGACGGCCGCTGGCGCGACCTGCTGGCCGAACACGACCGGGAGGTGCGCGCGCAGCTGAAGCGATTCGGCGGGCGCGAGGTGAAGACCGTCGGAGATGGCTTCCTCGCCACATTCGACGGACCTCCGTCTCGAGCACTGCGATGCGCGCAGGCGATCAGCGGCGCGGCGGACGGGCTCGGGATCGAGGTACGGATAGGCGTGCACACGGGCGAGTGCGAGCTGATCGGGGATGACGTCGGCGGGATGGCAGTGCATCTCGCCTCCCGCGTCAACGGGGTCGCGGCGCCCGGCGAGATCATGGTCTCGGGCACCGTCTACGGGACGGTCGTCGGCGGCCCCTTCGACTTCGAGGACCGCGGGCTGCACGAGCTCAAGGGCGTGCCCGGGCGCTGGCCGCTCTTCTCGCTGCGCGTCTGAGTCCGCGCCGGCTATGCGCCGAGCGCGGCGATGCCCTGCACGAGGGTGTCGGCGGCGATCTTGTGAGCGTCGCAGATGCGCCCGAGGTGCAGCAGCGAGTCGGTCTCGGCGGCGACCTCGCCGTCGCCGAGGCGCAGCACCAGCGGCGCATCCGGCGAGAGATCGCTCGCGGCGAGCCCGACGGCGACGTTCATCAGGTCCGTCGACGTGACGGCGGCGACCGCCGCGCAGCGGCGGATGCCGAGGCGCTCGAGTGTCTCCCTGTCATCTCCCCTGCCGATCGCGACCGGGATCCCGGCGGCTCGCGCGAGCCTCACGCACGGAGCATCGGGGTCGCTCTCGACACCCAGCACCGCTATGTCGCGCCGGTGCAGCTCCTGGGCGAGCCGGAAGCCGACCTGCCCGAACCCGACGAGCAGGACGTGGTTTCGGGCGGGCGCGGCCCGCGGGCCCACGAGCGTCGTGAGCCGCGGGCGGCTGAGGCGCCGCACGAGCGCAGCCGTGAGGACCGCGACGAGCATCAGCGCGGCGATCATGTCCAGTGCCGAGAGGAGCTTGTACCAGGCCGGTGCCGCGGGAGCCCCCGGCGTCGAGGCGACCGTGGCGACGGTGCGGGTGCTGTAGTAGATCGCGTCGATCAGCCCGTCGTGCAGGGCGATCATCCCGATGGTCGCCTCGAACGCGAGCACGAGCAGGAGCCCGATCCCCGCTCGGACGAGCAGCCGCAGCGCGCCGTCGACGAGCCGGACTCCCTTGATGCGGCCCGCGGGGCCTTCACCGAAGGCGGCGACGCAGTGGTCGGCCAGGTCAACCGCGACCAGTTCTGAGGGCGAGATCACGTGAACGGCCGGCACGACGTGGTGCAGCTCGCGGGTGATCGTGCGGTCGAAGATCGTGACCCAGAGGGAGAGGTCGGGGCGCAGATGGGCGCTCAGCAGCGTCAGGCGCAGCGCGAGCACGTCGTCGCGCGTCACGACCGCGACGGCTCGCCATCTGTCCTGCGCGAGAAGCGCAGCGATCTCGGAGTCGCTCAGCGAGGACGCCCGCTCGCAGGCGATCCCCGCCTGGCCGAGCCGCTGCGCGAGCGCCTCACCGAGGCCGCCCTCCCTGCCGAGTACGAGAACGGCACCGGAATCCACGCGCTCACTATCCCACGCGGCCGGGGGGACGGGTCAGGCGGGCACGAGCTCGATCCACTGCAGCGCTCGTCCGCAGAGGCTGCGCCAGTCGGCTGCGGGAACCGACAGCAGCGACGGAAGCCCGGCGGGCCCCGAGGGGACCAGGAAGGCTCCGTTCAGCACCGCCACGCCACCGTCGCCGGGCGCGAGCGGCGAGCTCACACGGGTGACCGTGAGCGTGTGCGGGCCCGGCCGACAGGACGCTCGCGAACGGGCCGATCGATCTCCGGGACGACGGCGTCGCCCGCCGATCCGCCCGCTCATGTCGGCGATCTGCCGGCCGTCGATCGCAACCCGCACCTCGCCCATCATCTGCCCCTGCAGCCACAGGTCCCATCGGACCGGCTCTCGGCAACGAGAACCGTGCGCTCAGCGACCCCGGGTGGTACATCGAGATCCCGCTGTCCTGGTAGCCCCAGTTCGCCGGCTTCGCGGCGCTGAAGATCGGCACCCTGACCGAGGCGGGCGCGAGCGACGCGGTCAGCCGGGCGTGCGCCGGGTGCACCCGCCGCCAGGGCGCCGATCCGCCGGCACGCGGGCGCCATGGCGTGGGTCGGGGACAGCCGGGCCAGCGGGACGGGCGCATTCGGGCGCCGCCGCCACACCTCGTAGTAGGTGCCCTCCCAGTTCAGGCTGTACGCCGACGGCGGCCGCGGCGCGAGCGGGTTGCGCCGTGTGACTATCAGCGGGAACGCGGCGAGGTCCTCCGGCGGCGACCGCTCCAGCTGCACCGAGTGGCCGTGACCGAGCGTGACGTTGGGCAGGTCGACCGGTTTGAAGCGGAAGTCCGGGCCGGCGATGTCGAGGTCGCGAAGCAGGTACAGCGAGTATTCGTCGAACCCAGTGAAGATCGCCGGCCCCTGCCCGGCGAACAGCGCGTTCAGCTTCGCCATCTCCTGATAGCGCGCGGTCGGAGCGAGGTTCGTGCTGTGGTACTGCATCGCGTCCGACACGAGCACCCCGACCGTGAGCACCGCCGCCAGCAGCGGCGCGAGGATCCGCAGCGGGGAGGAGCGCAGGCCCGCGACCCCTCCCCACGCGAGCAGCACGACGACGGGCGAGGTCAACATCAGCGTCTTCGCGTTCGCCCAGGCCGTCACGAACTCGCTGACGGCGAGCCACACGAGCAGCATCAGCAGCAGCCACCCGAGCAGCGCGAATGCGCGCGCGTTCGGATCATGTGCAGCGCCCCGATCAGCGCCGCGGCGAGCGTCGTGACGATCAGCAGCTGGGTCAGCAGCAGATCGACTCCCCGACGGGAGCTGCTGATAGTCGCCCCAGAGCCACATGCCGAAGACCAGCTGGGGTTTCAGGCGCGAGGTCAGGTTGCCCGAGTTCACCGTGGAGGCGATGTTCTGTGCCACCTGCACGGAGCCAGAGATGTGACTCCATGTCGGCCACGCGGCGAGGATCGCGAGTGCCACCCCGCTCGCGACCAGCCCGAGCAGGCGCCGCGTGCTCAGCTCACCCGTCCGCAGCCCGTGCGCGGCGACCACCGCGAGCACGACTATCGCCGTGAGGGCCCATGCTCCGAACGCTGCGCCGAGCGAGGAGACCCCGGCGGCGAGGAGCAGCGCGAACGGGATCACGGCGCTCGCGCGGCCCCTCAGCCAGAGCGGGTGCAGCACACACAGCGCGCCGAGCGAGAGGATCATCGCGAGCGCCGTGATCTCCTTGACCGAGCCGAACAGCTCGTATCCGTAGACGAGCGCCGGCAGCGTCACCGTCAGCGCGGCGAGAGCAGCCAGAACGCCGCGAAGGCCCATGCGCCTCGCGAGCAGCCACGCGGGCCCGGTGGAGATCGCGAGCATGAATGCGCTGAAGGGCTGGAAAGCCCAGATCAGCGACAGAGACAGCGGCTTGGCGCTCGCCCCGAAAAGGGTGTCCGCCCCCGACGGGTAGTTCATGTTGTAGTAGTCGTTGACCAGCTGGCCGTACGAGTTGCGCAGGTCCAGGTGCGAGAAGTCCATCCCGTGCCTGATCAGGTAGTCGGCCCCGACCATGTGGACCGCCCCGTCCGAGACGGCCAGGTAGGAGCTGAACGAGGTACGGCCGGCGAGCAGCACGGGCGCGATCGCGAGCAGGTAGGCGGCGACGGGCACAGCGAGCTTCAGTGGGCTCCCCGCAGGCGCCGGGCGAACTCGAGTGCGCGCGGCCGGCCGAGCACGAGGCCCGCCAGCGCGGCGCGAGGCCACGAACGGCGAGCGGGAGCGATCGCCGGCACATAGGCCACGAGCTGCGTCACCGCGATCAGCAGCGCCGCGCCGACTGTCAGCAGCAGGGCCGCCGGGAAGGAAACGCCCGCTGACGCGGTCGACAAGTAGGCCGGCGCCGAGTAGGAGCACGGCGAGCAGCGCCGGATAGATCAGGACGGAGAGCACGTACATCGAGGCGGTCAGGCCGCCTCGAAGTCATCATCGCGGGGGGCCGGGCAGCGCGGCGCATCATAGCCGCCCGGGAGCGCATCCTCCCCGTGCCCGGGAGGTGCGATGAGAGCTCTCTCAGCGGGCAGGCGAGCGAGCGCGATCGGCCTCCTGCCGGGCCCGCAAACGAGTGTCTAACGGGCCCCGGGCCGGTCAAGGATCCTGGCAAAAGGTCACGAAACCTGACCTATGCGCCAGGAGCACAAATCGCCCCGGCTCAAGTGGGTGTTCATCGCGCTGGGCGCGTGGATGGTGGGATACGAGGTTCACCTGGCGCTCGCCGCCGGGTCCGCTGGATTTCCTGTTCGGGCGATTCGCCCATGACATCGTGCTTCTGACCGCCGCATCGCTGTGCGCGCTTCGAGCGGTGCGCGAGCGCAAGGAGCGGCTCGCGTGGTCGCTGATCGCCGCGGCGCTGCTGTCCTGGAGCCTCGGCGAGATCTACTACACGACCGCCTTGTACAGCGACCGGGCCGTGCCGGTCCCCTCGCCCGCCGACATCGGATACCTCGGTGTGTATCCGCTCGCATTCGCGGGCCTGATGCTGCTGATGCGGGAGCGCACCGGCCACGTGAGCCCGACGATCTGGGTCGACGGCGTGATCGCGGCCCTGGTCGTCGGCGGCCGTCGCGGCGGCGGTCGTCTTCGAAGCGGTGCTTCACACGGTCGGCGGCAGGCCGATCTCGATCGCGACGAACCTCGCGTACCCGCTCGGGGACATGCTGCTGCTGCTGATGGTCGTGACCGCCTACTCGCTGCGCCGCTGGCGCCCGGACCGCAGCGCGATGCTGCTCGGCGGGGGCATCCTGTGCTTCTGGGCGGCGGACAGCGTCTACCTCGTGGAGACGGCGCAGAGCAGCGCGTACGCAGAAGCCGGCCCGTTCGACGTCATCGGCTGGGTGGGATTCATCCTCGTCGCCCTCGCGGCGTGGGAGCCCAGCAGGCCGGCGTCCAGCGAGGAGGACGTGCCGAAGATCATGATCCCGATCGGCTTCGCGATGGTCGGCCTCGCACTGCTCCTGTACGCGACGGTCGACCACGTCAACCTGCTCGCGGTCGCCCTGGCGGGCGCGGCGATCCTCGCCGTGATCGCGCGCCTGATCGTCACCTTTCGCGAGAACGTGCGGATGCTGAGGGAGAGCAGGCGCGACGCGATGAGCGACGCGCTGACCGGGCTCGGGAACCGCCGCCACCTGATGATCGACCTCGACCAGCGCTTCACGACGGCGAGCGCAGAGGAGCCGTTTCACCTGGTCCTGTTCGATCTCGATGGGTTCAAGCTCTACAACGACCGCTTCGGTCACCCGGCCGGTGACGCGCTGCTCGCCAGGGTGAGCGGCCACTTCAGGGCCGCGATCACGCCGTACGGCAGCGCGTACAGGATCGGCGGCGACGAGTTCTGCGCGCTGATCGCGTCGACCGAGCCCAAGCTGCAGAGCGTGACTTCGCGCGGCCTGCGCCGCGCTGTCGCGAGGCCGAGGACGGCTTCGCCGTCAACACCTCATACGGCTCGGTGTGCGTGCCGGCGGAGGCCACGAGCGCGAGCGAGGCGCTGAGGATCGCCGACACCCGCCTCTACCAGGACAAGGCTCAGCGGCGCGAGGGCCCGAGGGACCAGACGCACAGCGCGCTGCTGCAGGCCGATTCGCGAGCGCCACCCTGACCTTCACAAGCACCTCAGCGAAGTCGCCGGCCTGTCGCGCGCGGTCGCGGTGCAGATGGGCCTTGACCCGCGTGAGACGAGCGCCGTCGTGCGGGCCGCCGAACTGCACGATGTCGGCAAGATCGCGATCCCCGACACGATCCTGGACAAGCCGGGCCCGCTGAACGAGCGCGAGTGGGAGTACATGGAGCGCCACACCGTGCTGGGCGAGCGGATCCTCGCCGCCGCTCCCCGCGCTGAAGGGGATCTCGGAGATCGTCCGCGCCAGCCACGAGCGCTATGACGGCAACGGCTACCCGGATGGCCTGGCGGGCGAGCGCATCCCGCTCGGCGCGCGCATCATCTTCGCCTGCGACGCCTTCAACTCGATGACCAGCGAACGTCCCGTACACGAGCGCAAGACCGCGCGCGAGGCGCTCTCGGAGATACGGCGTTGCGCCGGCAGCCAGTTCGACCCGCAGGTCATCGTTGCGCTCGGGATCGTGCTGGACGAGGGTCACGCGCCGTGGGTCGGCGGCTTCGCGCCCCCGGCCACCGGGCGGCCCGCTGGCCAGCGTCGTGGCCAGGCGCTCGGGCGCAGCGACCGGCAGGCGCAGGGCGCTGCGCGTGTGAGCCGCTAGTCCAGCTGGAACTCGCCGCCCGAGTAGATCACGCGCTCGCTGCCGTCCGCGCAGCTCGGCGGTGACGACGCGGTCGGTGGTGGAGACGATGTCGGTGTGGACGCTGGAGTTGTTGAAGCCCAGCTCCTCCCATCGCTCCCTGGGGACGCCGTTCGGGTCGCCGTCGTAGGCGTCCTGGTAGGAGCGCCCGACGGCGATGTGGGTGTTGCCGAACTCCCCGCCGACGTTCTCGTCGTAGAGCGTCTGCGCCATGAAGCGCGTGATGCGCGAGAAGCGCCTGTCCGTCAGCGAGAACTCGCCGATACGGTCGGCGCCCTCGGTGGCGATCATCTCCGTCAGGACGCGCTCGTTCTCCTGGGCGCTCGCGGCCGTGACGCGCCCGTCTGAGAACTCGAGGCGGATGCCGCGGACGATGTTCCCGTAGCGGTAGAGCGGCTGATTGCAGTAGATCCAGCCCTCCGTGCCGCGCCAGTCGGGGCTCGTGAAGATCTCAAAGCTCGGGATGTTGCGACCGCGGCCCCCGAGCCAGCGCCGGCTCTCGCCGATCCTCACCCACAGGTCGACGTCCTCGCCCACGATGTGCACGCGCTCGATCTTCAGCTCGTCAAGGCGCGCACGGGTCGTCATCCAGGCGCGATCCCGACCTCGCGCCAGCGCTCCAACGCGTCCTCGGCGTCGAGGAAGCAGGCGTGGATGATCTGCTCCCAGTACTCCTCGGTGCTCATGCCGGCCTCGGCCGCCATCGCGGGCGTCCCGTAGAGGCCGAGCGTCCAGCTGAACCTCCCCGCGTTCTCCTTCTCCCCGCGCCAGTCCAGCAGCGGCCGCATCGCCTCGCCGCGGCGCATGATCCGCGCCGGGTCCACGGAGTCCAGCGCATGCGGGTCGCTGTCGCAGATCACCGAGACCTGGTGGTCCATCTCGTCGACCATCCCGCGCGTGTACGTGGCGGCGAAGAAGTCGAGCTGCGCGTCGCTGGCGTCGGTGAAGAAGTCGCGCGAGACGCTGATGTCCGGGTCGTCGTCGGGCTGGTAGGCGCCGAGCGCGTGGGCGCCCGCGCGCCACACGGCGCGGTGAAGCGCTGCATAGAGCGGCTTGGCGCTCTCGGGCGCCGCGATGCGCACCACCTGGCCGGCCTGCACGCCGGTTCCGCCTCCGAGCGCGAAGTCGACGAGGACGGAGGCGTAGCGGTCGAGGATCTCCTGCGGGGGTGTGTAGGGCATGGCGCAGACCCTAACGCGAGCACCCGCCGACCCCGCTCAGCCGCGCGCCGCCTCCGGCGCGGGACCCGTCTTCGCGGGCTCGGCGGTGAGCGGCCTGGTGAGCATCGGCCGCGGGGCGCCGCGGCACCAGCGTGCCCATCAGCATGCACAGCAGCAGGAACCCGGTCGCCATCAGGAATGTGTCGGTGAAGCCGGTGACGGTCGGCTCACCGTTGAGCTGGTTGGCGGCTATGAAGGTTGCGGAGAGCTGGCCCCCCAGCGCGCCGCCGAGCGTGCGCATCACGGTGTTCATCCCGCTCGCGACCCCCGTCTGGTGGATCGGCACCGCCTGCACAATCAGGTTGCCGAGTGCGGCGAACGCGAGTCCCATTCCGACGCCGAGCAGGGCCGCGGAAACGAGCAGGTCTATCGGGGCCGAGTGGGCGACGGTGAGAAGCGCGAAGGACGCGGTCGTGAAGCCGGTGCCCGTGATCAGGGCCGCACGGGAGCCGAAGCGCGCCGAGATCCGCCCCGCGCTCATGCCCAGGATCGTCATCCCGATCGTCGAGGGCAGCAGGTACAGCCCCGAGACGACGACCGAGGAGCCGAGCCCGAAGCCGGTGCTCGTCGGCAGCTGCGCGATCTGGGGGAGCACGATGAACGACGAGTACATGCCTGCGCCCAGCAGGAACGCTGCGGCGTTGGTCGTCCAGACGCCGCGGATTCGCATCATGTTCATGTCGATCAGCGGATTCTCGCTTCGAGTCTCGACGAGTATCCAGAGCGCCCGAGATCGCGACGCCGATCGCGAGCAGGCCGAGTGTCTTCGATGAGCCCCAGCCCCACGTCGTCGTCTCGCTGATCGCGAGCAGCACGGTCGACATCCCGGCGGTCATAAGCGCGGCGGCGAGCCAGTTGATCTTGCCGGGCTGGCGCACGGGCGATTCGGGAATGAAGCGCCACGTTGCGACTGCGGCGATGATCGTCGCCACGAGCGGTAGCCAGAACAGCCAGTGGTAGTTCAGGTGCTCGACGATCACGCCCGACAGGACGATCCCGATGCCGGCTCCGACGCCGAGGATCGCCGACAGCAGCCCGATGCTCCCGGCGACGCGCTCGCGCGGGAACTCGTCGCGGACGATGCCGAACGCGAGCGGGAAGATGCCGCCGCTCGCGCCCTGTATGAAGCGCCCGAGGATCAGCGGCCCGATCGAGGTCGAGACGGCCGCGAGCAGGGTCCCGAGCGCGAGCACGACGAGCGTCCACAGCAGCGTGCGCTCCTTGCCGTACATGTCGCCGAGCCGGCCGATGATCGCGGTCCCGACCGACGCCGCGAGAAGGTAGGCCGTCAGCAGCCATGTGATTTCGGTCTCGCTCACGCCGAGCGCGTGCTGGATCGTCGGCAGCGCCGGGACGACCGCGGAGCTGAGCATCGCGTATGCGAGTCCCCCGAGCGCGAGGACCGCGAGGATCAGGTTGGGGTTTGTGCGCTCGCGCTGGGCTGAGGTCATCCGTGCGGCGAGCGCTGGGCGAAGGACCGGGGAGTTCGGGCGCTCGGGCGAGTAGCATAGCGGAATGACCATTCCGCCCCCGTCCGGCTGGGCCCAGCTGAGCGCCGACGAGAAGCGCGCGCGGCTGCTCGCTGCGGCGGGAGCCGTCTTTGCGAGCCGAGGGTCTCGACGCTCCGATGCCCGCCATCGCGGAGGCGGCGGGTGCCGGCATCGGCAGCGTCTACAGGCAGTTCCCCTCCAAGCAGGACCTGCTCGCCACGCTCGTCGTCGAGCGGCTCAAGGAGGCCGAGGTCGGCGCCCGCGAGGCGCGCTAGAGCGCCGCCGGGCCATGGACCGCGCTGACCGACCTGCTGTGGACGCTCGCCGAGCGCCAGGCCGCGACGACGTGCTCGGCGAGGCGATGGCAACCGTCTCCGAGCACCCCGACGTGCAGGAGGCGCGAGCGCGCACGAGGTGGAGCTCGAGCGCCTGCTCGACGCGGCACGCGCCGAGGGCATGCTGCGCGCGGACGCGAGCACGCTGGACCTGAGGCTGCTGTTCGCGGCGAACCGCGCCGCGGCGCAGCTCGAGCCAGGCGCGTGGCGCCGGATGCTCGAGCTGGGAATCGACGCGCTGCGGCGGACCAGGGCCCTGAGCGCGCAGAGGCGCGCGCCGGGACTAAGATCCGCCCATGATCCTCTACACCTGCCCCGCCCGCACCCATGGCGCAGGCGCACCGATCGTGAAGCACCCGTGTGGCGTCGCCGCTCAGGCGCTCGACCGCGCGGGCATCGACTACGAGGTCAAGGTGGTCGGCGGCTTCAAAAACGTCCCGTTCAGCCGCAGGGGAAAGCGCGACGAGATTCGCGAGCTGACGGGCCAGGAGGACGTGCCGGTGCTGCTTCTGGACGACGGCGCGGCGATCGCCGGCACCGGCAAGATCGTCGAGTGGGCCTCCGCCCACTCCACCGCCGCCTGAGGTCAGTCGACGCCGACCGGCTCGATCGGTGGCGCGACCGGGATGAACTCGGGGTCCTCGAGCAGCGCGGCGCGCTGGCGCGGGCGGATGTAGATGCAGCCAAAAGGCGCCGGAGGCAAACAGCATCACGACCAGCGTCCAGCCCAGTGCCGTCGTGCTGAGTCCGACGTACTTCAGACCCGACGCTGCGATCACGAACGTGATAACCGGCCTGACGTAGTGGTCGGGCGCGCTCGATGAGAACAGCGAGCCGAGGAACACCGCCGGCACGCTGCCGAGGATCAGCGCGCCCGTGACCGCGAAGCTCACATGCCCGAACGCGAGCGCTCCGAGGGCGGCGGCCATCGTCAGCGGAACAGCCTGCGTGAGGTCCGTTCCGACGAGCTGGTTGGCACCGATCAGCGGGTAGAGGAACAGCAGCATGATGATCATCAGCGAGCCCGATCCGACCGATGTCATGCCGACGATGATGCCGCCGAGCATGCCGATGATCACCGTGGGCACCGGCCTCACCTTGACCTCGTGAACCACCCCGGTACGTGTGCCGGACGATTTGCTGTCCAGCACGTAGCGGAGCACCATCGCGGACGCTCCGACGAGCAGCGCGATTCCGAGGATCACCTCGATTTTCGTCTGCGCCGACTTCTGATGGCCGATCAGATGAAGGATGTAGGCACCGAGGAACGCCATAGGGACGGAGCCGAGCACCATCCACCCCACGAGCTTCAGGTTGACGGTGCCTTTGCGGAGATGCACCGCGGCTCCTACCGGTCGCATGAAGACAGCGGCGACCAGGTCGCTCGAGATCGCTGCCGACGGTGTTACGCCGAACAACAGGATCAGCATCGGCGTCATCAGCGCTCCGCCTCCGGCGCCGGTCATGCCGACCAAGAAGCCAATGATCGCGCTCCCGAGCACGATGTACGGGTCGATATGAACATCTTCGTTCCCTCTCCTGATCGGTCGAGGCCTCAGTGCCTCGCACCATCCCTCGCGACTGCGATCGAGCGGGGAATCCGCCTTTCCCTGCACGAATCGTGAGGAATTCTCCCCGCGAGAATAGCACCCCCCGGACCGGTTCGGTGCGGAACCCACCCGGCGATGGGCTGCAACCACGCGTCTGCGCTCTCCGCCACACCGCAGTTCGGGCTCCGCGGCGCCCGTGCGCGTCAGTCCGCGCCCGCGCCGGCGTCGGCGGTCTCGCCGACGGGCACCGAATGCTGCCCGTGCCCGCACGACGGCCATCGGATGGGCGAAGTGGGGTAGCCTCCCGAACGTGCTCAGCGGCGCGCGCCTTGGAGGGTTCGTGACAGCCCGCGATCTCGCGGTGGCGGGCGCGTTCTACCGAGACCTGCTCGGATTGCGGCGGATCGCGTCGACCCCGATCGCGGATGTGTATGAGCTCGGCGACGCGAGGCTGTACGTGATTCGGATGGACCACGTCGAGCCCAGCGGGGAAACCGCACTCGCCTTGATTGTCGACGACCTGGCCGCGACGGTCACGCAAATGCACGATGCCGGATTCGATCTGATCGACTACGTCGGACTCGACCAGGACGCCGACCGCGTCTGGACGTCACCGTCTGGAACGCGGGTCGTGTGGGTCAAGGACCCAGACGGCCACACTCTGGCGGTCATGCAGTCGTCGTTGTAGCCGGGTACGCGCGCCCGCCGCCACGCCTCATCGAACGGGCGCACCGGATGCACCCTGGTGCGCGCCGGTCGCGCCACGGTCTAGTGCGGTCCCATGCGACCCCGTGAGGTCGGGATCGGCTCTAACAAGCCAGATTCGGTTCTCCAGCTCGCCGGGACTACGTGAAGATGATCTGCCCCCCGCCCGCGAGGCCGTAGAACTCGCCGACCGTTATGACGCCGTCGACGTGCTCGATGAAGTCCTCGGGCGTGAGCTTGAAAAGGTCAACGGACGCCTTGCACGCATACAGCCCCGCCCCGGAGTCGGAGATCATCTCGACGAACTCCGGGATCGGAGGTATGTCGAGCTTCTCCATCTCGCCCGCGAGCTTGTGGGTCACCATCGCGGACATGCCGGGGAATCCCCCGGCCCAGGTGGCGAGGTGCAGGCCGGGGTTGCCGACCGTCGCGACCTTGACCTGGTCGTGCTTGGCCCGGTTGATCGCATCGAGGCCGAAGAAGGTGAAGAAGACGTTCGCCTCGATGCCCTCCATGCGCGCGCCGTTGGCCATGATCAGGCCCGGGTAGATCCCCTCGAGCGAGCCCTTGGAGATGATGATGGAGACCTTCTCGATCGCTGCGCTCATTTCGTGCCTCGCTCTCGGGTTCTAGATGCAGCCGCGCGGCTTGGGTATGCCGCCGATCTTCGCGGCCAGCTTCGCCGGGCCCTTGGGGAACAGCTGGTAGAGCTCCTTGACCGGGACCCCCGACGTCTTGCCGAGGCTGCGGATGGACGGTGCCGAGCCGGTCTCGATGTAGGTCCTGCGCATGAAGCTGATGACCTGCCAGTGGCGGTCGGTCAGCTGCTCGATGCCGTTTTCACGGGCGATCTCCTCGGCGATCTGCTCGTTCCAGGCGTCCGTGTCCGTGAGGAAGCCCTCCTCGTCGACGTCGACGGTCGAGCCTGCGAGCGTGACTGTGCTCATCGCGTGTCCCTCGATCTGTTCATTGCGCGCTCTGCGCTGGTGGATGGAATTGCGAGCCGACACCGGGGATGTCGTGCCCCGGGAGCAGGACGTGCCAATAGAGAGGCTGGAACGCGAGCTTGGCGATGTGGTTCAGCCTCGACTCCTGCATCAGAGGCAGGCCGACGTGCTGCTCGGGGAAGCGGCCAGGAAGTGGCTCAGTGTCGTAGTCGAAGTCGATCAGCAGGGCCTTGTGGAACCCGGTCTCGATGAAGCAGTTGGCGTGGCCGTCGTAGACGCCGGTCAGTTCGTCGCCCTCTATGAAGCGCTGGACGTTCTCGGTGAGGGCGTCGCCCTCGAAGTGGGTCACGGAGCCGGCCTTGGATGTCGGCACGTCCGTGGCATCGCCGATCACGAACACGTTCGGTGCAGCCCTGGACTGAAGGGTGCGGGGGTCGGTGGGAACGAAGCCGAGCTCGTTTCCGAGGCCCGGCGAGCGCCCGACATACCCGGGCCCGTTGTGAAGCGGGATCGTGACGAGCAGGTCGAACGGCACCTCACGCTCGTCCCAGCTCAGGATCCGGCCGCCGTCGCCGTCCACTCGGCCTGTGGCGAACTCGCTGTGGACGGTGATGTTCTTCTCTGCGAGGAGCGCGCCGAGGTGCGCGGCGGCGACGGGCTTCGTGAAGGCCCCGTCCAGGGGCGTGACGAACGACAGGTCGACGTCGCCGCGCACTCCCCGCCGGCGCAGTTGCCAGTCGGCCAGGAAGCAGAACTCGAGCGGCGCGACCGGGCACTTGATGGGCATGTCGACCACGTTCACGACGATCCGCCCGACGTCGAACTCGGCGAGGGCGTCTCGCAGCGCGATCGCGCCGTCGAGCGTGTAGAAGGTGTGAACGGACGACCCCCACCCCGGCCCCGTCAGGCCCTCGGTCTCCTCGGGCGCGAGCTCGGCGCCGCCGGCCACCACCAGCACGTCGTATTCAAGGAATGTCCCGTCGCAGAGGTTGACGATGTTCTGCCCGATCTCGACGCTCTGCACCTCCTCAAGGCGGAAGTCGATGCCGTCGTGCAGCTGCGCGTGGCGGGGCCGGACGATCTCCTCGGGCTCCGCGAGGCCGAACGGGACGAACAGCAGGCCAGGCTGATAGATGTGCCTGTCGTCGCGGTCAACCACCGTGATGCGGGCGCGCGCGCCGCACGTGCGCAGCAGCCGGTTGGCAACGAGCGTTCCGCCGGTTCCTCCGCCGAGGATCACGATCCTTTGTTCCATCACCTCTGATGCTGCTCTTCCGGCGGGGTGCGGCCAAGCGGGCCAAGCCGCGTTGTTGCTGCGGAATTCTCCGGACTGCCCGCCGCGGGTCTCAGGCGCTCGCTGCGACGTACGGCTCGGAACCGAGCTCGATCCGCTCGTCGAAGGCGAAGCCGGCTTCGAGCGCGCGCCGGACCGGGCAGGTGTCCGCGACCCTCGTGAGCCGGCGGACCTGCTCGGGAGCCAGGCCCGCGGGAAGATTCACAGTCACGTCAAAGTGCCTGGGCACGGCGTCGGTGTCGTACTCGACCTCGACGCTGACGCCGTCAACGGGCCACCCGCGGTTCTTCGCGTACATCGCCACCATCGTCGAGATGCACGACGCGAGCGTCGCGGGGAGCAGCTCGTGAGGAGCGGGGCCGGTATCGGTGCCTCCGATGGCGGTCGGCTCGTCGGTGATGATCGTGTGCCGGCCGTTGACGTCGACCTCGTGGCGGAGCGTGTCGCCGACCGTCCGGGCGGTTGCGGTGAAGCTCATGACTCCTCGATCCGTGCGCGTGATGTCCTCATGGCCTAATCGTATCACAACTACACGGTTGTACACGGGATTGCTTGTTTGTCTCAGGGCATGCCGCGCCGCTCGCGCGCGGCCCGCTCAGCCCATCTGGCCGCCCACTCGTCGATCGGCTCGAGCGCGGCCAGCAGCGCCCTGCCCTCGCTCGTCAGACGGTAGCCGGGCGATCCCCTCTCGGCGACGATGCCGGCGCCCCGCAGCTCACGCAGGCGTTCGTTCAGGACGCTTGATGAGATGCCGCCGCACGCGTGCTGAAGCTCGCGGAAGCTGGCCACCCCGAGATCCCCGCGCAGCTCCCACAGCACGCGCAGCGCCCACCGCCTTCCGAGCAGGTCGAGCAGCGCCATCGAGGGCCGCCCCGTGCGGGATCCGCGAGCCGGCTCGCCGGGTGCGGGCGTCCCCCGCGATGCGCGCTTTGAAATCAGAAGCTACACTCCTGTTGCTCTGCTTTGATTTTCGAAACGAAAGGCTATCGGATGCCCGGCCCAATGTCCCCGAGCGCTCCCCGGATCGCGCCCCTGCAGCCCCCGTACAGCCCCGAGGTCGACGACGCACTCAGACGCTGGATGCCGCCGGGCTCCGGCGCCGACCCCCTGCTCCTGTTCCGCACGCTCAACGTGCACGCCGAGCTCGCGTCGAGGATGCGGCCGCTCGGCGCGGGGATCCTCGGCCACGGGACGCTCGCGCCGCGCGAGCGCGAGCTGGTCATCCTGCGCACGTGTGCCCGCGCCGGCGCCGAGTACGAGTGGGGCGTGCATGCCGTCGCGTTCGGCGCCTCGGTCGGCCTGACCGAAGCCCAGATCCGGGCGAGCGTGAGCGCGGCGCCCGCCGACCCCGTGTGGGGTGAGGGCGACCGGGCGCTGATAGCACTCGCCGACGAGCTGCACGAGGGCGCCGGCGTCTCGGAGGCGCTGTGGGGCGAGCTCGCTCAGCGGTTTTCGAGCGAGCAGCTGCTCGAGCTGCTCGTGACCGCGGGCTGGTACCGGCTGATCTCCTACGTGATCAACGGGGCCGGCGTGCAGCTCGAGCCTTGGGCGGCGCGCTTCCCGCAGCCGTGAGGACGCTCAGTGCGCGGCCGCGAAGTGGCTCGGGGCCGCGCCGTCGATGACCCTGCCTGCGATCTGCGAGGGCACTTCCTCATAGCGCACGAACTCGAGTGCGTAGTCGCCCTGGCCGCCGGTGATCGATCTGAGGTCGGGCGCGTAGGAGAGCACCTCTGCCATCGGCACCTCCGCCCTGATCTCGGTCATCGCGCCGGCCGGCTGCATGCCGAGCGGGTGGCCGCGGCGGCTGTTCAGGTCGCCGATGACCTCCCCCACCGATGCCTCCGGGACGGTGAGCGTGACGAGCATGATCGGCTCGAGCAGCACCGGCTGGGCGTTCTCCAGCGCCGTTTTCATCGCCTGGATGCCGGCGAGCTTGAAGGCGATTTCCGAGGAGTCCACCGAGTGGTATGAGCCGTCCACGAGCGTTACGCGCACCCCTTTGACCGGGTAGCCGGCAAGCACTCCGGACTCCATCGCCTCCCGCACGCCCTTCTCGACCGCGGGGATGAAGCCACTGGGAATCACGCCACCCTTGATCCTGTTGACGAACTCGAATTCCTCGCCGACGGCGAGCGGCTCGATCTGGATCCTGCAGTCGCCGAACTGCCCGCGGCCGCCGGACTGCTTCTTGTGACGGCCGTGCGCGTCCGACGCCACGCGGATCGTCTCCTGGTAGGGCACGCGCGGCGGCTTCAGCGTCACCTCGACGCCGAATCGCTCGCTGCAACCGTTCGACGATCACCTCGACGTGCACCTGGGAGAGGCCGGCGACGATCTGCTCTCCCGTCTGCTGGTCGCGGTGCAGGTCGATCGTGGGGTCTTCCTCCTGAAGCCGGCGCAGAGATACGAGAACCTTGTCCTCGTCCCCCCTGCTCTTCGGCTCGACGGCGAACGCCATCACGGCGGCCGGCAGCTTCAGGCGCGGCATGTCGATCGGCTCATCCCGCGCCGCGAGCCAGTCGCCGGCGTGGGTCTCCTTCAGCTTCGCAACCGCGCCGATGTCTCCCGGGCCGAATTCCTGGACGTGCCCGACGTCCTTCCCCGTGAACAGCAGCAGCTGGCCGATCCTCTCCTTGGAGTGAGCGCGCGTGTTCAGGACATGGCTGTCGGCGCGAAGCACGCCCTGGTAGACGCGCAGGAGGTTGATACGGCCGGCGAACGGGTCCGCGCTCGTCTTGAACACGTACGCGAACAGCTCCGCGTCGTCGCTCGGCCTCAGCTCCACTTCACCGACCTGCAGCGAGCCGTGCTTGACCGGGGACGGGAGGTCCTCGACGATCGCGTCGAGCAGCCTCGAGGTACCGAGGTTACCGCGTCGCGACCCCGCACACGACCGGGAAGATCTTGCCGTGGTTGGTGCCCTCCTTCAGGGCATCCACGATCTCCTGATGGGAGATCGCGTCTCCCTCGAGGTAGCGCTCCATCAGGGAGTCGGAGACTTCACTGACCTCGTCCATCAGCTTCTCCCTGTATTCCTGCGCGAGCGGCTCCGTCTCCGCCCCGATCGGCACCTCGGTCCAGCCGCCGCGCTCGGCGGAGTCCTGGCGGAACGCCTTCATGTCCACGAGGTCCACGACGCCCTCGACGCCATCGGTCGAGCCGAGCGGGATCTCGGTCGCGACGACGTGCGGTCCGAACGCATCCTTGAGCTGCTCGAGCGTGCGGAAGAAGTCCGCACGCTCGCGGTCGAGCATGTTCACGAACAGCATCCGCGCGAGATCGAGCTCGGCCGCCCTGTCCCACAGGCGCCGTGTGCTCACCTCGACACCGTTCACTGCGTTCACGACGAACACGGCGGACTCGCACACGCGCAGCGCGCCGAACGCGTCCGCGACGAAGCTCGGCTCGCCCGGCGTGTCGAGCAGGTTGATCTTCCGCTCACCCCAGGTGAACGAGCTGAGCGTCGTCGAGATCGACATCTTGCGCGCCTGCTCGTCGGGGTCGGCGTCGGAGATGGTCGTGCCGTCGGGCACAGAGCCGAGGCGGCTGATCACCCCCGCCTCGTACAGCAGCGCCTCGTGCAGCGAGGTCTTGCCGCTGCCGCGGTGACCGACCAGGGCCACATTCCGAATGCGGTCCGCTGGGGGCCTGGCTTCTACAGGTCGCATCGAAGCCTCCTGAAGCGAGTCTGGGGCCGGCCCACCAGGGGGGCGAGCCTTCGCCCGTCGCGACCAGAGCATAGTCGAGCCCGGCGGCTATGGCGAACTCGGGTGGCCCGACTGATGAAGCCGCCATACCGGTGGGCTGCGCGGGCACCGCGCGAGCCTGCGCGGGTGAGCTTCGGGCCGACGTGGGTGCCGCAGCGCCGCGAACGTGATGTCAATGCGCCCGGGCTCGCGCGGAGCCTGGACCCACGAGATGCCTCAGTGCACGAGGACGTGACCGTCCGGCGGCAGCTGCGCGGCACGGTGAAGGAGGTGACACGGTAGGTCGCGCCGCGGTAGGCGACGGTTCCCGACGCGGGCAGCTTGGCCGGGCCCGGGCTCGTCGTGCCCGCGATCTGGTGGGAGCCCGAGCGCACATACACGAGCGACCGCCGTGAGGTCCCCCGCGGATTTCACGAACGCCGCCGGCGAAGCCGCCGACGGACTGGAATCGCCGCCACATCGTCTGAACGATGCGGCCGGTCTCCTGCAGCCGTATTGCGCCGCAGCCCTGCGAGCCCGAGGGAACCGGCACGAGCAGCGTCACCCTCAGCGGTCCGTGCGGGAATGCTTTGGCGTTGAACGACACGGCCTGTACGCGGGCGCCGTGATAGGTGAGCGTGCCGCTGTCGGGAATACCCGCGGCCGGTATCACGCCTTCGACCGGTATCCGGCCCGATGCTCCTCGCAGCAGCAGCGGGAGGCCGATGTAGCGCGTCTCGAGCTTCACGTAGCCGAGGTCGTCCTGCACAGAGAGGACGTAGCTGCCAATGACGTGTCCGCCTCGGCGCAGCGTGCCGCTCACGGGGGCGATGATGTAGGGGCCGCCGACGTCCGCGAGCACGGCCGCTCCGCGCGTCACGCGCAGGCGGACGATGTGAGTGTGGGAGTAGACGAGGGTCGGTGACGGCCTGCTGCACGCCGGCGTTGTTCCCGCTCGAGAGCGCGCTCAGGAGCGGCCCGTAGCTCTCGACCTGGCGCCTGTCGGCGCGCACCTCGGCGCTGGCCAGCTCGAGCCTGTAGATGCGTTCGGCCGGGCCGATGATGGCGGCAGCCGCTGCCTGCCCCGCCCCCGCGCCGCACGGCGCTTCGGCAACGGTGGAGGCCGTGGGCGTGCCGACGGCCGCGACGGCCGCGGGAGCAGGCGAGGAGGCGCTGGCGCTGCGGGCTTCGCGCTCGCGCCGCATGCGCCCAGTGCGAGGCCGGCGAGCGACAGCGACGCCGACGAGCGCCGCGCGCCATGTTCGGTGCCGCCTGGCACTTGAGTGTCAGTTCTCAGCCATCTACAGAAACGGTATGACGATCGCGCCGCGGACGCGCCGGTTCGGCAAAACGGGGCGCCGCGACGCGCGGCCCTGCGGGCCGTCAGCCTGGCCCCCGCGCGAGCAGCCTCGCGCGGACCCTGCGCAGCGGCCTGCGGCGCGCAAGCGTGGCGGCCGCCTCAGACCCCGTGGATCGCGCGCACCTCGCCCGCCGCCACGGCCTCCGCCAGGCGCGCGTGATCGAGTTCGTTCTGGTCCGCGTAGGCAGCGGAGAATCGAGCGATCGCGCGATCGAACCCGGTCCCCGCCCCGAGATAGGCGCTGATCGCCAGACGGTCCCCCGAACGCGCGTGGGCACGGGCCAGCGACCAGCCACAGGCCCGCGTGTACGCGTGAAGCGAGTCGGCATCCATCCGCGAGAGGTCGGCGGAGGCCTTCCAGTCCCAGAGCTGGCGCACGTAGAAGTCGTGCTGCTGGCCGTCGAGCCCGGTGCTGCGCTGCCAGCTGAGGAAGATGTCGCTCGCCGCCTGGGACATGCGCTGGCCTCGGACGACCCGCTCGCCGTGGTTCTCGAACTCGCTGGCTCCGACATGCGCCTCGAGCACCGAGTCGCGTGCCTCCTTCGCCTGAAGCACGAGTGGGTCGGCGCCGTCTCGCCCGACGAGCAGGAAGATCCACGCTCGCGTGCCGACGCTGCCGACGCCAACGACCTTCCGCGCCATGTCCACAAACTCGTACGTCCCGAACAGGTAGCGGCGGTCCGGGTCGAGCCCGGCGGCGTATTCGCCGAGAAGATTCCGGATGAAGTCGGCCTCTTCGCCGGGCTCGATCGGCGTCTCGAGGGCGCGAACCGGCACGAGCAGCGGCGGGACGTGCCGGAAGCGCATCTGCCCTTCCACGCTTTCGGTCAGCTTCTTGACGGCTCGCTGGCTGTTCTTGCGCCGCGCCTTCGCGAACGGCCTCGCGAAGTCGATCCTGTTGCGGGTAGCGAGCCGTCCCCCGAAGCGCTCGACGAGTTCGCTCGCGCTGAGCCGCTCATACCAGACATCGAGATGGCTCTCGCGGGCAAAATGGCGCATCGCCTCGCGATACTCGCGAACGCAGTCCGTCACGATCCAGCTCCGGCGCTCCGCGGCTCAGCCCGACGTCGCGGCCCGCGATCTCGGCGCTCGCGGCCATCCGCTTGACGTCCCACTCCCACGGCCCGGGCAGCGTCTCGTCGAAGTCATTCGGGCTGAAGACGAGCCGCCGGTCAGGCGCCGCGAACCCACCGAAGTTCGAGATGTGCGCGTCGCCGCAGGCCTGCACGACGATGCCGCTGTCGGGCGTGCGCGCAAGATCCGCGGCCATCACGGCAGCAGCACCGCGGTAGAAGGCGAAAGGCGAGATCAGCATCCGCCCGTAGCGGATCGGCACGAGCTCGGGCAGTCGAGTCTCGGCCTGTGCCCTGAGCAGCGCAACCGGGTCCGAGCGGTCGGCTGCCGGCGCCCACTCGCCATGGACGCTGCGCGGCGCCTGGGCTCGGGCAGCACGACCGCGCTCAGCGGACTCCCCAGACTGCAGCCGGGCGACCGCGCCCGCTTGCTCATCCGCGCCGGCCCAGAACGCGCACCGGAGACCTCTAGCCGAGCTCGGGCGCGACGGTCAGCCCGACCGAGGAGAGCGCCTCCTCGTAGGGCACGTTGAAGTCGACGCGGGTGATCAGGCCATCCCGTCACGGTCCAGATCGCGGCCCGCCTGAGTGCGGTTTCGGGGGCCGCGGGACGCTGCCTGCCGCGCCCGATCTTGACCACGACCACCTTGTCGCCGCCGTCGAGCACGTCCTCGACCTCGAACCTGTAGCTGCTCCATGAACGCAGCCAGTCCCGCCACGCGTCCGCGAGCCCTTCGATGCCGCCGGCGTAGGTGACCGGAGCCATGCCGGGGAAGCGCATCGTGCCCTGCACGTCGGGGGCGAAGAGGTGCTCGACCGAGCCAATCCACTGGGCCGCGAGGACCTCGTCGGCCAGGACCGTGGCGACGTCGACCTCGGGCCCCGGCTGCAGAGCCGTCACCATCTCGACGTTCTCAAGCGACACGGCGCCCCTCCCCGGCTCGGGAGCGGCGAGTGGAACCGGCGAGCTGGAAGATGTGGGATCCAAGCGTGGGCAAGGCGCTCAGGATAGACGCCGCCACCGCGAATCCCGGGGGGATGCTGCAGCGCCGCGTCTATGCCCGTTCGCGCGGCTCCGGCAGCTGCGCGGGCTCGATGCTCAGCAGCTCCGGCCGGCGCTCGTGGTCGACCTGGAGCGTCGAGTGGTCGATCCCGAATCGCTCATGCAACATGCGCTCGAGCGCGTAGCGCTTCTCGTGGCAGTCCGCGTGATCCTTGACCAGTACATGGGCCGAGAGCGCGGGGAAGCCCGAGGTGACCTCCCACACGTGCAGGTCGTGGACTTCCCTGACCCCGGCGGTCGCGAGCATCGCCCCGCCAATCTCATCCGGGTCGATGCCCTCCGGCGCAGCCTCCATCAGCACGCGCCCGGTCGCCTTCAGCAGGCCGTAGGCCGAGCGGAGCATCAGCGCCGCGATAAGCAGCGAGGCGATCGCATCGGCGCGATCGAACCCCGTTGCGATGATCACGCCCGCGGCGACGGCCGTCGCGATGAACGCATACAGGTCCGTGAGCAGATGCTGGTAGGACCCCTCCACGTTCAGGCTGCGCCGGCTCGCACCCGACAGCACCCACGTTGCCGCCAGGTTCACCGCGATGCCCGCGAGCGCGACGGCGAGCATCAGGCCGCCCTCGACGGCCACCGGCGTGACGAGCCGCCGCACTCCGGCGATCAGGACCAGGAGGCCGAGGACCAGCAGCGTGATCCCGTTGATCTGCGCCGAAAGGATCTCCACGCGATTCAGGCCATAAGTCCACACGCCGCGCGCGGGCCGCGCCGCGAGCCGGATCGCCGCCAGAGACAGCCCGATCGCGGCCGCGTCGGTGAGCATGTGCCCGGCATCGGACAGCAGCGCGAGGGAGCCCGCGATGATCCCCGCGATCACCTCGACGAGCATGAACCCGATGATCAGCGCCAGCGCGATCGCCAGCTTCCTCGGGTCGGTCGTGACGTCGTGTGCGCCGGCCCCGTGGTGCCCGTGCGCGTGTCCGTGACCGTGGCTCACAAGGTTCGCCTCGGTCTCAACTCTACCCCCGGCCCCGGCCCGCGAGCGAACCGCGCCGGGTCAGGCGGCGCGGTTGCCGCCGGCACATCCGTGCGCCGGCGGCACCCGCGTCCCTCCAGCGCGTCCTAGCCGAGGAACGGCCTCAGCTTCTTGACCGTGTTCGGGATCGTGTCGCTCTTCGGGATCGACGGGAGCACCCCGTGGCCTCCAGCTTCGGCGTCGAAGAAACTGAAGTGCGTCGCCTCGTTCGCGGCGACCTTTGCGGCGATCGTCCTCAGTTCCTGCGAGCTGAACGTTTCCGAAGCGCCGAGGTAGGCCTCCACGAACGCGGTCTCCAGCGCGACGCCGGTGTTCAGCAGCGACTGGCCGGTCTTCGTCACGCCGGCGGGGATCTTGAAGGTCAGCCCCGTCGGGGTGTTTGATCCGAGCGCGCTCGCGAGGAACGCCTTGTGGTCCTTCTCGTTCTTCAGCGCGGCTTCGAAATAGTCTTTGTTTTCGAGTTTCGGGTGCCTGAAGGCGTGGAAGTTCTTCAGGATCGCGGAGTAGACAACCACCGCGAGGCTCTCGGCTGTGTATGCCGCCTGCAGCGTGGTGATGTCACTGGCCGTCGCGCTTGACGCGAAGGCCGAGCTGGAAACGGCGGCGAGGATACCGCCGCTGCTCGCGAGCACGATCCCGCCCTTTCCGGCGTTGCGCAGGAACTGCCCGCGGCTGATCCCCTTCTGGTCGATGCTGGTCATTCGCATGCTCCTTCACTCGTTGCAGATGAACTGATGCCGTGTATACGGCGCCGGTCCCTGCGCGGATCACGAGGAGCGCCGGCCGCAGCCGGCGTCGACGCCCGCCTACCGCTCGGCGAGCGTGTCGATCGCCGTCGGCACGCGGCGCATGCTCACATGAGCATCGACGCTCGACTCGGCTTCACCGGAGAAGGTCCCCTCGACCGGCGACACGTCCGAGTACATGCGGCCGTGGCCGATCCTGACGTGATCGCGGCCGGCGATGATCGAGTTGGTCGGATCGGCGCCGAACCAGACGGGGTCGCTGTCGCCGTCCACCGGAAGCAGCGCCTCGACCCAGGCGTGCGTCTGCACCTCGGCGCTCGTGCCGTCCTCGCCGTCGGGCGAGGTGAAGAAGTAGCCGCTGACATACCGGGCGCCGACGTCGTGCGAGCGAAGCAGCGCCAGCGCGAGGTGCGCGAAGTCCTGGCACACGCCCGCGCCGAGCGCGACGAACGCGGGTGTCGTGGTGTGCGCGTCGGTCACGCCGGCCTCGTAGCGGAAGCGCTCCGGGATCGAGCGCGTGACGTTCCGAGTGTCTCGGCCGGCGTCCCTGCCGCGGACCTCGTCCACGAGGTGCCGCCAGATCCGGGTTCTCGTGCAGATAGCCGTATGGGTGGTAGCGGTAGGCACCCGCGGCGCGCCGGTATCGATCGGTCTGGAGGTCCGCCCAGGAGCCTTCGGGCGGCGGCATCGGCTCCGTCGTCGCGACGGTCGCGTCGATCTGGATGCGCAGCCGCTGCACGGGCGCGGCGACCAGCACCTCGGTCACCTCGTTGCCGAACAGGTCCTCGTAGGTCGCGGTGCGATCGGGGTTCGGCGTGACGCTGATGTCGAAGTGCTCGCATCGCTGGGTCCCGTCGCTGCGCGGGCGCATCCGCAGGCGGTTGAAGTTGCCGACGACCGGCGCCGTGTAGCGGTAGGTGGACTCGTAGGTGATCTGGTAGCGCATCGAACCGCAGGCTAGCGCGTGCGGGTTGCCTCCCAACCCGGCCTCGCCGGGAAGGATCCGCAGAACGCGGCATCCTAGATTCGTCGACCCCAATCAACGGAGGATCCACGTGAGGCCAGAAACCGCAGCCCCAGCCGGATCGCGTTCGCGGACCGCAGTCCCGCGCTCGTGCTCGCCGTCGGCCTGCTCACGCTCGCGGGCTGCGGCAGCTCGGCAAGCAGCTCCAATTCAGCAACGACACCCGCCGCGCCCGCCACCACGACCGCGGCGTCGGCTCCGGCGACGACCACCACCGCGGCACCGGCGAGCGGCTCGTCGACCGTGAGCGTCGCTGCTGACCCCGAAGGCCAGCTGAAATTCACGACGACGTCGCTGACCGCCAAGGCCGGCCAGGTCTCGATCGCGTTCACCAACATGAGCTCGATCGAACACAACGTGACCGTCGCGTCCGCAGCGGGCGCGGTCGTCGGAGCTACCCCGACGTTCGCGGGCGGCACGAAGACCGTGTCGCTCAACCTGGCGCCGGGGACCTACAAGTTCTACTGCGCTGTGCCCGGTCACCGCGCGGCCGGGATGGAAGGCACGATCACCGTCAAATGACGCTGCGGCCCCCGCGCCGCGCGGGGGCCTGCGACGGCCGTTACCATGACCCGAAGGTGCCGTTCTGGGGAGGAGTGGCACGCTCGGGCGTCCCCGGTCCAGACACGGACGGCGCCGTCATCGCGGAGAGGAGATGGCCATGACACGCTGGGTGATGGGGCGCTTCACAGGGCGGCTAGGGCGTACGGCGTGCTCGCTCGCAGGCTGTGCCGTTCTGCTGATCGGGATCTCCGCGTCAGGCGCGGCCGGAGCGACGCTGCCGACTGGAGCGGTGCACGCGAGCGAACCCGAACCCCCGCCGAACGTGACGGCGGTGTTCCCCGGCTCCCAGCCTGCAAAGGGCGGGAAAAAGACCCAGATCAAAGGGACCAACTTCACGGGGGCGACCGAAGTGCTTTTCGGCACCGTGCCGGCGACGAGCTTCACGATCCCCAAACCGACGGAGATCATCGCCGTGACGCCGGCGAGCATCGGTGTCAGGACGGTCGACGTGACCGTGAGGACTCCCGCGGGCACCAGCGAAGTCCACCCGGCTGATCAGCTCGAATACGTGAGCAAGCCGCCAGCCGTGAGCGGCGTGACTCCCAACCAGCGGCCGGCTGCGGGAGGCACAATCGTGTGGATCGGCGGCGAAAACTTCCTGGGCGCCAAATCGGTCATGTTCGGCGCGTATCCGGCCGTCGAATTCAAGGTCCTCTCGGCGAAGTCGATCCGTACCGTGATCCCTGCGGAGAGCGTCGGCATCGTCGACGTCCACGTGAGCACCGAATACGGTGAAAGCTCGACCGAATTCTGCAAAAAAGGCGTGTGCGTGGTGCGCGATCACCTCAAATTCATCGAACCCACCGTTACGGAAGTCAGCCCCAACCACGGGCCCGCCGCCGGCGGCACGACGGTCACGGTGACCGGGACCGGCTTCGTGCTGGGCACCGAAGTGACCGGCTTCAACTTCCTCGGCGCCGCGGCACCGTCGGTCGCCTGCACCCTGATCACCTCGTGCACCGTTGTGACGCCCGCGCACGGCACCGGCAGCTTCCCGGTGCTCGTGACAGGCCTGGGTAGCGGGAACGAACGCGCGAGCGCACCGAAGTTCACGTTCGAATGAGTTGGCCGGGGGGCTCCACGCGAGCCCCCCGCTCGTTCGGGTCACGCGGCGTAGAAGACGACGCCGATCACGGCATACAGCGCCATCAGCTGAACACCCTCGAACCAGGTCGACTCGCCGTCCGAGACGAGGATCGGGACGAGCAGTCCGACCGCGAGCAGAGCTGCGATCTCGAACGGGTTGAACACGAGTGCCATCCCCGCGGGCCCGATCAGGAGCGAGAGCAGCACGAGCACGGGCGCCACGAACAGGCCGATCTGCGAGCTCGAGCCGATCGCGATCCCGACGGCTAGGTCCATGCGGTCCTTCATCGCCGCGAGGACGGCCACGTAATGCTCGGCCGCATTGCCGACGACCGCGACCACGAACGCGCCGACGAAGAACTGTGAGAGCCCGAAGTCGCTGGAGGCCTGCTCGATCGAGCCGACGAGCACGTCGCTGAGCAGCGCCACGACGACACCGGCGCCGGCGAGCATCCCGACCGAGCGCCTCAGCGGCCACGCCGCCAGCGCGTCCTCCGCCTCGATCGGGTTGAACAGCGCCCGGTGCGTCCTCAGCGAGAAGAACAACCCAGCCGCGTACGTGGCGATCAGTATCAGCGCGACCGCGATCGACGCGTTCTGTACCTCGCTCCCGAATTCATGGCGCACCTCGCCGACGACGGGAAGCCGCGCGTGGTGCGCGAGTGCCAGGACGGACGGGATCGCCAGCGCGACGATCGTCAGCAGCAGCATCCCGGCCTGGGTTTGGGCGGCGGTGCGGTCAAAGCGCTGGCGGGTACGCCGCCAGCCACCGGCGAGCATCGACGCGCCGAGCACGAGCAGGGCGTTTCCGATGATCGAGCCGACGATCGACGCCTTCACCACCTCGTGCAGGCCGTCGGCGAGCGCGAACAGGGCGATTATGAGCTCCGGCGCGTTGCCGAACGTGACGTTGACGAGCCCGCCCACGCCCGGCCCCGACCGCGCCGCGAGCTGCTCGGTGGCGTCTCCCATGACCGCCGCGACCGGGATGATGCCGAGCGCAGATGTGATGAAGATGAGCGGAGCGGATGCGTCCGCCAGGGAGAGGCCGAGCGCCACTGGGACGAAGACGCCCAGGATGTAGACACGTCTCATCCGGCGCGCAGCGTACACGCACCGGAGCTGGGCAAAAGGCGGCCCCGTGGCCCGCGCCGGGACGGCGCCTCCTCGGGCCGGAACCCGGTGCGCTCCTCAGGCCGCCTGTGGCGTGCCGCGTGCGCGCCCGGCCCGGAGCTCGGTTCGGCGCGGACCTCGAACGCGGTGAGAGTGAGCGGCCCGAAGGATGTGACGAGGGCGACGTCGACCGCATCCCTGCCCCGGCCGACAACCACCCGGCCGATGCGAGGAGTGTTGTTACGGGCGTCGAACGTGTGCCAGCGACCGTCGAGGTACGCCTCGAACCAGGCCGCGAAGTCCATCGCTTCCGTAGGAGGCGGAGTGCCGATGTTGGGGATGTACCCGAACACGTAGCGCGCGGGGATGTTCAGCGCCCTGCAGAACGTGATCGCCAGGTGCGCGAAGTCACGGCACACTCCCTGCCCGGCGCGATACGCGTCTGCAGCGGTCGTCCATGGGTTCGAGGCTCCCGGGACGAACGCCAGGTGGCCGTTGACGTAATCGACGATCGACTGCACGCGAGCCCATCCGGGCGTCAACGACCCGAACCGCTGCCAGGCCTCGTGGCCGAGCTCATCGGGAAGACAGAAGCGGCTGGGCATCACGTAGCTGAGGACCTCGTCGGGCAGCGAGCCGACGGGGATCTCTTGCGCATCCGGCTCGATCAGGTCAGCAGGCGCCCACGAGAAGGACCTGCGCCTCGAACTCGATTTGGGAGTCGCCTGCCGCCAGCTCAAAGCGCTCACAGCGGTTTCCGTATTTGTCCAGGTAGCTGTGGTGCGTCGGCGTCCGTGCTCCACCGCTCGCCGCGGATCGCCGTCTCTGGCTGCAGATACGGAGCGACCTGCATGATCGCGGTCGCGGGCTGGAGCGAGGCGAGCCCGAATCTGCAGCCGACGGTCAGCGCGAGTGCCTCCGGATCCTGAGAGCTGACTTGTTCCGTGGCTGATGAGGATCGGGCATTCGCCTCCCAGCATCGCAGGCGATCGCCCTCGAGCACGTCGGCGTCGCCCGCCGCACCTGCGATCAGAGCGGGCTGATCATCACTTCTCGCTCGGTGCGCATCGTGGACGCGCCCTCCGCGGAGAGCCCCTGCGCGAACTCGTTGATCCTGCGCTTGGGCCCGGTGACCGTGAACGCGACCTGCGTCGAGAGCAGATGCGGATGCTCGACGATCTCGCAGGTGAGGCCGAGCCTCTCCGCCCATCCGAGCATCGTCTGCTCGAATTCAGCGCGGATGCTCCTGCCCGCGACGGCGACCATGGTGCGCGTTTCGACTGCATCCTGATCGCGGGCGGAACCCTCGCCGCGGGTCTCCCCGGCTGCCGGGCGCGGATCGGTCTGGATCCATTCGTCGCGCCCATCGTCCCAGTGACTCACGAGCATGCTCGCCTTCGAGTCCGTCCCGGCTCAGCACGCCCTCGATCGCGCTTCGTGCCGCGGCGAGCGCAGGCTCGGTCGCGGCGTACGCGAAGAGCACGCTTCCGTCGTGCGTGATGACGACGTCATCCGAGACCGCGTCCGTGACCTCACCCGCGACGTCCGGCCCGCGAAAGCGCCCGAGCACGTGCTCGAGCGCGCCGTGCTCCCCCGCATCCTCGATCGAAGTCTTCAGTCGCCAACCCTGGTCCTCTGACACGTCGTCTCCTTCAAGCCGGGCGGGCGAGCGACCGGCCGTCGTGCGACTCGAGCCCGCGCGCAGTCGCCTCAGCCTAGTCGCTGCAGGGCGGGAGTCGCTCGCGCCCGGGCAGCCCAGTGGGCGGACAGGCGTCTGGAGCCGGCTCAGAACGCTTCAGAAACGCGCGTCCCGAACCGATGCCTGCTCAATCGTGCCTCACCTCACGACCAATACCCCCTACCGCGCGGGAGCCAGGGAGCGCAGGCGGCGTGCCGAGGCGCTGCGGCGCCACCGCGCCGAATCGCGAGCGCGTGACCTCGCCGCCGGCGGCGAGGTCACCTACCTCCGCGAGCAGCTGCATCTCGCGGCGAGGCTGACGGCGAGGCTGGCGGCCACCGGCGATGTGCAGGAGATGGCCGGCGTCGTCGTCGATGAGCTGCATGAGACATTCCACTTCTACCTCGCGGCGGTGCAGCGCGTGGACGCCGACGGCGTCCTGCGGCTGATGGCCGGGGGCGGCCTGCTTGCGAGGTCATGAGCGAGTTCCTGCTCACCGAGCAGCCCATCACCGGTGGCGTCAACGGCAGGGTCGCCCGTTCCGGGGCCACGGCCCTCATCTTCGATACCCGAACTGATCCGGACTACATAGCGCGCGACCCGAAGACGGACCCGCGCTCGGAGCTCGCCGTCGCGGTCATGGTCGACGGCTCGGTGTGGGGCGTGCTGAACATCGAGGAGACCGAGCCGGGTGCCCTCGGCGAGGGGGATGCGGCGCTGGTAGCGGCGATCGCGGCCAGCTTCGGGGCGGCGATCCACCGCGCCGGTCTGCTGGCCGACCTCGAGGGGACGTTCACGACGACCCTCGCGGCGCTCGCGAGCACCGTCGAGGCCAAGGACGACTACACCGCCGCTCACGGCGAGGACGTGGCCGAGCTCGCCGCGAGGGTCGCGCTGCGCATGTCACTGACGGCGGCCGAGACGCGCGAGGTCCGCTATGCCGCGATCCTCCACGACATCGGCAAGGTCGCGGTCCCCAGCGAGATTCTGCTGAAGCCCGCTCCTCTGACCGAGCGGGAGTGGGTGCTGATGCGGCGCCACGCAGCGGTGGGCGGAGAACTCGTGGGGCGCATCCCCGCGTTCGCGCACCTGGCGGCGGCCGTGAGGGCCAGCCATGAGCGATGGGACGGCGCCGGCTATCCGGATGGGCTCGCCGGCACCGACATACCGCTCGCCGCGCGCATCATCGCTGCGTGCGACACCTACGACGCGATCATCACGCACCGGCCCTATCGGCCGGCCCGCTCCCACGGAGAGGCGTGCGTGGAGCTTCGCCGCGTGGCCGGGACCCAGCTCGACCCGCTGGTGGTTGAGGCGACGGTCGAGGTGGCCGGCCAGCGCTGACCGTGCTCGCGCGGCCCGGGGGTGCCCTTCCGCGAGCTCAGCCCAGAACCGGGTCCAGGGGAAATTCACCCGAGCTGAAGGTGAAGGTCGCGGAGATCGCGCCGTGGCGGCCGCACTCGCGGCTGCTGTTCGCGTACACGCGGAGCTTCTGGGAGAAGCTCGCGGTCAGCTGTTCCCCGTTGGGCGGAGAGGTCGTGCCGGTCAGTTTCGTGGTCGACAGTTTGCACGCCAGCGCGGGATGCGGGCCGTGCGGGATTTCCATCGGCACGATTTCGAACAGCACCGGTTCCTTTTCTCCCGCCACCGACCGGAGCGTCGTCACGCCTTTCTGGCTGAACGTCTCGTTCCACGGGAAGACCGAGATCTTCAGGACGGCTTCGTTCAGCGGCGGCGCCATCGTCGACGTGCAGCTGCCGCCACCCCCTGCGGTCAGTTCCGCGATGTCGGTCGACGTCTGGCCGTTCTTGACGACCACCCCTGTGAGCGTGACGCCTGTGCAGGTGACCTTTCCGGCGCCCGCGCTGAGCACGAACTGCGTGCTGGTGGCCGCCAGCGGCGCACCGGCTTCGAGCCGTTCGCCGTTCGCGTCGAGACTGAGCGGCGCGTTCGCCAGCGCCGCATCTGCCATACCGAAGCTGCCCAACGCAATCACCAACATGGCGGCTCCCCCGATCCTCAGCATCCCCATCATCCCTCCCGTGTCAGCTCGGCTGCTCGCTCTCCACCGGGAACGCTAGCGCCGAGGCGGACGAGTGACAAGACCTAGAGTTCTGCGAGCACGCGCTTCGCTGCGGCGGCTCCTGAGCGGATCGCGCCCTCCATGTAGCCGGGCCACTGCGGCGAGTAGTCCGCGCCCGCGAAGTGGATGTTCCCGACCGGGTTGCGCACGGCGGCGCCGAGTGACGTGAGCACCCCCGGCGGGTTGAAGCTCCCGTAGGCGCCGAGCGTGAACGCCTCGCTCGCCCAGACCATGTCGGCGTATCCGCTCACGGCCAGCGCCTGCGGGCCGAAGTAGCTCGCGAGCGACGCCAGCACGGCCTTCCTGCGCTGCGCCGCGGCGAGCGAGAACAGCGAGCGGCCGTGATTGCCCTCCGCGAACGCGACGAGCACGCCGGGGCTCCCGTCCGCGGGCGAGTTGTCATAGACGACGTCGACCGGGCCGGTGTCGGACACGACGTAGCCGCTGAGGCCCGCTTCCCGCCAGAACGGCACCGGATAGACAGCCTGGACCTTGACTGTCGCGCCGTTCGGCTGGCGCTGCAGGTACTGCGAATACGCGGGCGGCAGCTCGGGCGAGAAGATGATGCGGGCGGTGACCGCCTTGGGGGTCGCGAGGATCACCTGCCCTGCCGTGAAGTCCCCGGCCGCGGTGTGCACCACCACCTGTGCGCCACGGCCAACGCCCAGCACAGGGGTGCTGAGCATGACCGGCTGGGCGAGTTTCGCCGCTA
The DNA here is from genome assembly GCA_963826345.1 of uncultured Solirubrobacteraceae bacterium. GTDB lineage: Bacteria > Actinomycetota > Thermoleophilia > Solirubrobacterales > Solirubrobacteraceae > Palsa-744. Next base: position 205,897 of record CAWGWU010000008.1, on the reverse strand, counting down.
GCGCGATCGACATCTGTTGCGGCCCGCCAGTGAAGCGAAGGCTCTGCGCCGAGCCGGTCAGTGTGTTGATGTCGCCTCCGACGCCGTTGATCGCCGCGAGCAGGTCGAGCAGCGAGACCTGCCCGGAGTCCTCGCCGTAGACGGCGCGGATCGCGAGCTCGAGCAGCTGGCGGGCCTGCGGCGTCTGGGCGTTGGCTTCGATCCAGCCGGACACGCTCTGCACGTCGTATCCGGCGGCGCCGGCGGCCTTCCAGGGCGCTGCGGCCTGCACTCCCGATGCGAGCTGGTTGAGCTTGCCGATGATCGCGAGGATCTCGCTGAGCGCCGATGGGCTGACCGGCGGCAGCGGGCCCGTGTACGTCTGCAGCTGCCCGGACTCGTAGTAGAGGTTGTTGCCTTCGCCGAAGGATTCGAACGTCGAGACCCCGAGCGACTGCGCCAGCGCGAGCACACGGGTCTGGCCGGGGCCGGCCCACTGGCCGCCCATCTCCAGCACCTTGCCCGCGCTGAGCGGGATGTCGAGGTTGCGCCCCCCCACCCTGTCGCGCGCCTCGAGTACGAGCACTGAGCCCCCGGCCGACTGGATCGCGTTCGCCGCCGTCAGGCCGGACAGCCCGGCTCCGACGACGATCACGTCCGCGGCGGCGAGCGAGGCGCGCCGGGCGCGAGGCGCCGCTCGCGCGAGAGCGGGTCTGGCGGCCGATCCGACGACGCCGCTCACGCCGATTGCTGCAGCGCCGGCGAGAAGGCCCCGCCGAGTCAGGCCGTGCTCGTCGCGAATGTCGCCCGCGGCTCCTGCGGACTCGCCGCCGGCCTGTCTATCTGGCCGCGTCATGCGGGTCACCGTCCGGGCGCGCCATCAACGGACTCGAGCGGTGCGGGCGTGCCATCGGGCGATCCTAACCGCAGGACGCTCGATCGGCGCGGGCATGGTCGCTGTGGTTGCCCGGCGCCCCGTCGAGGCTCGCCGGCGGCGGGAGCGCCTGTCAGGGAGCTCGGCCGGCTCAGGCTACGCCGGCTGCGCTGTCGCAGCCGTACAGGTGTTCGCGCAGCTGGTCACAGCTCTCCGCCGACCACCGCTCACTGGTCTCCAGGGACTCGATCAGCTCCTCCGCCGTTCGGAGCAGCCGCCGGTTCTCAGGCTCACCGAAGAGCAGGGCATCGGCGGCTTCCAGCAGCTTCTCCCGCTCGTTCGCGTGCAGCTTCGTGGCACCCTGGCGGTCGATCGTCTCGAGCAGCGCCGTGTAGTGCGCGCCACGTGCAGTCATCTCGTCGGCGGTGCTCATCATCGCTTCCCAGGTTATCCACCCGGCGCGCCGGGCAGGGTCGACTCCCTCGCGCGCGCGGCCGTCGCCTGCCCCACACGCGTGAGCTCGCGGCCCGAGGGCCACGAGCTCGCCGCACGCGCAGCGGGAGGTCGCGCCGGCCGAGGGGGATGCTCGCGGCAGCTAGCTGATCGAACAGCCCGAGGCATTGGCGTTTTCCTTGATCTTTTCGGCAACTTCCTTGTCCTGTCCCGAGTACGCGGTTTCGCCCTTGATGAACTCCTGCCTCGACAGTGCCGTCCAGTTCGTGTACGAGATCTGGGCGTTCGCGCACGTGTTGTGCCACCGCCTCACTTTCCCAACGGTCTTCTGGTAGCCGTAGTTGTTCTTGGTGGCCTGCGACGCCGCCGGCGTGATCGCCGCGGTGCCGACGCTGCATGCTGCGATGACGGCGATGGCGGTTGTGCGAATCCTGGTGCTGAGCATTGCTGTTGCCTCCTCGGGCTGGTTGGCTTGTCAGACCATCCTGCGCCCGGCGAGCGCCGCCTGACAGCCACCCTAGGGTTGGAAGTCCGCCACTCACAAAGCAGGCAGCATCCGCGCGCGATCGGGGGGCACACGCTTCACCGGCTCGATCCCGCAGCGGCGGACGCGCCCGGCTCGTCGCCAGAGCCGTCGAAGCGCCAGACGGACGGCATCGCGATCACCCCGACGGTGATCAGCAGGAAGATGCCGCCCGCGGCATAGAGGGTGGCTGACACCCCTGCCGCAGCGGCAATCGGACCCACCAGCGCAAGCCCCACGGGCTGCAGCGCGTACGAGCCGACGGCGTCCCAGGACGTGACGCGCGAGATCTCATCTGCGGGCACGCTCCGTTGCATGGCCGTGAACCACACCGCGTTGAAGAAGGAACCGACGACTCCCTCGATGAGCGAGGTGAGGATGACCAGCCAAAGAGCCCCATGCGCCCCCAGCAGAAGGAGCGTCAGCGGCGCACCGAACAGGCTGATGATGAACGCGGCCCTGAGCGGATATGCCGGCCTCCAGCGCAGGGCAAGGACTCCCCCGGCGATGGCCCCGACGCCCGTGGCAGCGCTGATCGCGGCCCACGCGCCCGGCCCTCCGAGGAACTTTTCGGCGACCTCGGGACCGAGCACCCTGAGCGTGCTGAAGCCGAAGGCGAACATCAGCGTGAAGTAGCCGACACTGACCAGCAGCCAGCGCCTTGAGCTGAAGGCTTTCCAGCCCGCGCGTAGCTCCCGGAGCACGCTCGTTGTCCGCTCGCGCGCGACCTGCACCGCAGAATCCACGCGAAGCGCAGCAAGAAACGCCGCGCTCAGCAGGAACGTCGCGGCATCCACCGCTAGCCCCCAGCCGGCTCCGGCTCCGACCACGATGACCCCGGCCGCTGCCGGCCCGAGGATCGATGTCGCGTTCTCGCTCAGCCCGAGCAGCGCGTTCGCGGGCTGCAGGTCCTCGGCGGCAACGACCTGGGGCACGAGCCCGTTCGCGGCCGGCGTGAAGAATCCGTCCGCCATCCCGTACAGGGCCTGAAGTGCGGCCAGCTGCCAGATCTGAGCGGTGCCGTTCAGGATCAGCACGGCACTTGCTCCCTGCGTGGCGAAACGAACGAGATCCGATGCGAGCATCACCCGTTGACGCGGAAGGCGATCACCCCAAACCCCGCCCAGCAGCACGAACAGCACGAGAGGGACCGTCTGAGCCGCGAGGACTATCCCGAGGTCACTGACAGAACCGGTCAGGTGCAGGACGGCGAATGTCAGTGCGACAGGAACAAGCCTGTCTCCGAATGAGGACACCGCCCTTCCGGCGAACAGCAACCGGAACGGACGTGCCCGGAGCGGGCCTTGTCGCACCTTGTGAACCCTAACGGCGGGCTCCCGGCCGACGGATCAGGCGGCGGGCTGGGCCGTCTTGAGGCGGTCACCGCCGCCGGCCGCCCTGATCGCAGGCACGCCGGCCGGCGGCTTCACGGAGCGTGCTCCTCAGTGTTGAAGTGAGAGGGTGTTGTTTGAATCGTCAACGAAGTAGAGGCCCCTGGATGTCGGAGTCACCACGAGCCCGAACAGGCCTCCGCCTCCCGCTTCCGTGTTCAGCGGCTGGAACTCCGCTCCGGCCGGCGTGCTCTCGACGATGTTCCCGTCGTTGGCGTTCGCGGTCAGAACGTCGCCGTTGGGGGCGAGCGTTAGCCCGAGCGGGTTGTTGAGGTAGCCACCCTCTGCGACGGTCGTGCCTGCGCCGCCGAGCGCGGTCTGCCTGCTCATCGCGTCCGGTACGGCGGCGACCCGGTTTCCCTGCGTGTCGGCGACGTACAGCCTTCCGTCGTCGCCGAGGGCGACACCGGTCGGGCCCACGACAAGCGCGGCCGGGTCCGTGCGCTCGGGGAAGCCGTCGGCGATCACGGTCATCGACGTGAGCTTCGGGAGGCGGCCGGCTCGGATCCTCAGACGGATGCGCACGACGGTGCCTTCATCGACCGGCGTTTCTCCGGAGGCCACGGTCCCGTTGAGCACGTTGGTGACGAACAGCGTCGCGCTCTGGCCGGCGGCGACCGAGGTCATGTCCCAGGGGCCGTCGATCGGCGGTCCTGAGATCGTCTGCACGACGCGTCCGGTGCTGTCGAGCACGAGCAGGCACCCGGCCTGAGCTGTGGCGGCCGCGCCGTCAGCCGTCGGCAGGCTCCCCACCACGACGAAACCCTGCGGGAGGACGGCCAGCGCGGTGGTCAGGCCAACACCGCCCGGGCAGGGCCCGGGGAGCGTCGACGCGTTGATCTGCGCGAAGAGGGAGAGATGGCCGTTCGGCGTGATCTGGACGAGCGTCGTGCCGGTGCCCTGAAGATTTTCGGAATTGTTGAAGTTGCTGACGAGGACGTCGCCGGCGACGAGCGAGCCGACGCTCTTGGTGACGTTGACGATCCCGTAGGGATTCACATCCCCGTTGGCCGGGACCGTGCTCCCCACCACGGCCGTCTTGTTGAGCGTCCCGACGAACGGGCGATCAAATGCGAGCGCGGACCCCGTCGAGGCCAGGAGCACCGCTGAGAGCGCGAGAAGGATGCAGAGCAGGCGGGCACTCAGGCCGCGCGTGCCCAACGGTGGCGCGGAATCGGGGGTGCGTGGCCTGATCGCGTTGACGATCCGCGTGGGCGGGCCGGCGGCGGGGCTGGACATCACATTGCCTCCACTGTTCGATGACTTCCAGTGAGACAGACGCCGGTCGCCGGGGTTTCTTCCCACGTTTCGCATTGCAGCGAGTCGACTGCTTAGGCCACGCCCCACCGCCCCGGCTCCTCGCAGATTGCGCCCGACCTCCGCCCCGCAGCGGGTATGCCCCGAGAGGACCCGCTTCATGAACGCCGCCGTGTCGAGATGGCCGGCCAACCTGGGCTAGACACGCTCTGAGCGCACCTCGTCGAGAACGTCTCGGCTGCGCGGGGCGGATGAGGGCAACACCGGGTTGTCTAGGAGATGTAGGCTTGGCTGCAGGAAGCACGGCTCGGGAGGACGTCGGTGCTGCGACGGGTTCGCTCAATGCTCTTTCTTACGCTTGCGGTCGCGATGATCAGTCTCGCCGCGCTCGCCGCTTCTGCGACTGCCGACACGACGTTGGGCAGCAAGCTCGAAGACGGTTACGAAGCCGCATTCGGCGGAACCACCGGCATCACCGTCTACCAGGAAGCCGCTCCGAGCGAGGTGATCAGCGCGCCCGCGGGCGGGACGATCACCTCGTGGAGCGTGCGCTCGGGCGACCTGAACGCCAAATACGAGCTGCGGGTTCTCCACCCCGTCGGAAACGAATTCACGGCGGCCGGGACCAGTGCTCCCCAGACGGTGCCCGATTCCGAAGACAAGGTGAGGGGCCCCTATTCGGTGAGTCTGTCCGTCACGGCCGGTGACCGCATTGCCTTGTACGTCGTCAAAGGCTTGGGCGCTCCGATCAACAACACCCTGTCGCCGCCGGCCGACGAACTCAACTACCTCCAGGACCCGTTCTCTGACGGCAGCACCAAGGCGCCGGCGCTTACGCCCCCGTTGGGCGGTACGCAGGAGCTGCTGCTTCAAGCAAACTTCGCGCCGGCACCTCCGGTCAACAAGGTCCAACCGGCCATCTCGGGCGAAGCCCGCGCCGGGGTGCTGCTGACGGCGAGCGAAGGAACCTGGGAAGACGCAACGTCGTTCGCCTTTCAATGGCTTCGCTGCACCGGCGCTACCTGCCAACCGATCATCGGCGCGACGGGACGGACGTACGCGCCGGCATCGGTGGATGAAGGCCGGCAACTTCGCGTCGACGTAACGGCGAGCGGCGAAGGAGGCCACACGATCGCGTCCTCCGAACTCACCGACGGGGTCAAGCCGGGCCCGCTCCCGCCCCCAGAAAACACAGGCCTTCCCCTGATCTCCGGAGAAGCCCGCGACACCGAAACCCTGACCGGTACCGACGGTTACTGGGCAGGCGCCTCCTCGGCCCGGGCCTACCAGTGGCTGCGATGCGCGTCCGCCGGTGGCGCGAATTGCTCCCCGATACCCGGCGCGGAACGCAACTCCTACACGCTGACCCGGGCCGATGTCGGCTCAACCGTCAGGCTCCGCGTCACAGCCACGAACGCGAGCGGGCCGTCTGCCGCCGACTCCTCACCCACGGCGATCGTGCAGCCGCTGACTCTCCGAGCCAAACTCGTGCTCACGCCCGCCAACGCGTGCGCGGGCACACCCGTCGAAGTCGACGCCGGCTCCTCGCAGACGCCCAACCCGCCACTGACCTACAGCCTCCGCGCGTTTACTCACATACCGGTGTTCCAAGATTTCGCCGTCGCCCCGACAGATCCCACGCAGTATTGGGACGTAGGCACCGAACTGGCAAATGGTCCGCAACCGCGACACGTCTACACATTCACGTGGGATCGCACGGTCACGGAATCGAACCAGATAAATGAACTCATTGGTTCCCGTCTCGAAGTGACGGGGAGAGAACCGATCGGACAGCTGGCGTTCGACCCAGTTCTGTTCCAGCTCACGGTCAAAGACGCATCCGGAGCAACCTCCCTCGGCTTCGCATGGCTGAAACCGGCGCGGTTGTTCTCCGGCCAGAGCGCTAGCGCCTGTCCGAAATCCGCGCGCGTAAGGGCCAGCGCCCCGATCTTCTCATCCGCTGCGCACCTTCTCATTGGACGGACGGCCCTAAGCACGAGCCTTCGCTGTGTCACCGCCGCCCCATGCGCGGGCTCGATCTCAGTCGTTCCGGCGACGCATGTCTTCTCGCGCGCAGCAGCACAGGTGAGCCCTCCTCGCACCCCGCCGCCAGTCATCGCAGGCGACCCCAGCTTCCACATCCGTGGGCATCACACCGGAACCATCCACGCGACGCTGACGAGGGCGGGCCGCGCCCTGTTGAAGCGCGGCAAGGCTATACAGGCGATCGTGCAGCTGACGGGGATCGGACGCGACGGCGTCGTAACCAGCCAGTCGTTCCACGTCACGCTGCGCCGCAAATAGTGTTTGGCTTGAGCCGTCCCGCAGGTTGCGGCTAGACAGAATCGAGCGGCGAGAGCGAGCGGCATCTGGTCGCGCGGGCCCCTTCGCTCTCGCTCTGCTGGCAAGAACAGGCGCCCGGACCGACAGCAGATGGGAGCGACTTCAAGCTGGCACAGCGTCTCGGGACCTCGTGTGCGGAAACGGAGGCCGACGGAGCTCACCGATCGGTTGCTTGAGTCGCGGAGGCCGTTGTCCAGCGATCCCGCGATGGCCACCGCCGCTCCGCTTGTGCGCATCAACGAGATCGTGCCCGGCGATCATTTGGGAAACGACGACTGGTACTGGCTGAACGAAACCTGGCCGGCCGGGCTTGCCGCAATTGCCTGCGCCACGTTGTCGGGGATCGGCGTCCACCGGGCGGGCATCTTCGCTGCCAGGCTCGGGTTCAGCGTGTAGATGAGCGCAAAGTTGACGATCCATATCGAGGGCGCCATCGACATTCCCACAATCGAGCTCCCCTGCACCCTTCTGGTTGGGAACCAGCTGAGCGACTTCCGACTGCAGCTGCGACTTGTTGCCGAACACGGCCTCGGATGTGTAGGCCGACCGGTAGAGCATTCTCAGCGACGCCCGCGCGCGGTTCTGCCTGCACCACCTGGGCATGTACCCGCCCGGTTCGATGACGCCGTTCACCCGCCTCGTCGGCGCGTCGGTGTTCGCGGGGCTCTCCAGCATCCCGGCCGCGTTCACCATCAGCCCGTAGCTGCCCAGCACGATCGGCGTCACCTTGCCATTGACGGTTGCGTAGGTGGGATTGCCCGTAGTGTTCGTGAGGATGCGAACGCTCGCGTCTACCAGCTTCGCGGGCGTCGGTTCGCCGCCGACCCCCCTGCCGCTTACGAACAGCTTGTATTGCTTCGCCGTGAACGCGTCCCGTTTGTTGAGTCCGAGTTCGCGCGCGATCCGGGCCGCCGCCTTCCAGCCAAGGGGCCGGTCGACCTGCAGCCCGTTGGCGGCCTGGGTCGGCGCGTACCGCTCGTACCTCGGCGTTCCGGCATATGGTTGTGCGAACCCGGTGGCGCGCGTCGCCGACTGCGCGACTCCCTGAGATGCCGCGAGCAACGTAACGGACAGCGCCGCCAGCGCAACCGCCATCGCAGCGATGCGCCCACGGGTGACCGTCATGGGATCAGCTGCAGTCCCGGCGATGCTTTTCACGGCTCTTGACCTCTCTCGTGTCCCTTCGGAGACTCGAGGATATATGACTCGAACTCACAGTCGATCGTGCGCGGACCACCCCGCGCTCGAGCGATTTCCACCGGGAGCGGCGGTCGGGGACACTGAGCGGACGATACCCCGGCCTGCGGCAACGAGCACCGCGGGGGAGCGGCCCGGCACGGTCTCCTCGCGGGCCGCTCCCTTGGTCTGCGTCTACTTCAGGTGAAGTACAGGAGCGATCGCGTCTTCGGCGACCTCAGCCGGCGTCCATGGCAGCGTGATCCATTCGTTCTTGGAGAAGCGCTGGGTCTGGTCTTCGTAGTACGGAGACGTCGGGTCTTCCGACTGCGAGTAGGTCAGCAGCCCTTTCGCGAGCGGCTCGTGGCCGGCCCGCAGTTCCGTGAACATCACGATACTGTCGCCGCCGCTCACCACAGCCTGTTTCGAGGTCGGCGTCGGGAAGAACGAACCGATCGCCGCGAAGCAGCCGTCCCCGTCCAAGCAGCCGGGTATCGGAGCCCCGCCGGTCTGCGGTGCACGCTGCACTTCGCCGGTGCTGGCGTCGAGCGGGATGCCGCGTGTCTGCATCGAGCTCACCGCTGTCGCGAGCGCTTCCTTGCTCGCCTGCAGCGACGTGTTGAGCGTGTTGGGGGTATAGACCGGTTCGCTCGCCGTCCAGGGGTGGACCCAGAAGCCCGCCTGGCCGGTGGGTGCATGTTCGAACCATTCTTGGAACAGCCAGCCACCCTTGTCGCCGAGCGTGGCGGTCGCGCCGTATGCGTTGAGTACCGGGCATGCACCAGCTGACGTCGACGCCATTGATCAAGCCGCCGTCTTCGGTGACCGCGTTCTCGCAGATTTCGCGCAGACCCGCGCAGAGCGCGCTCAGCCGGGAGCGAGCGGAACTTGGTCCATGACGCCTGGAGCGTTTCGGCGGTGAATCCCGGCACCGACGAGATCCCGTCGGTCGGGACGCCGCTGTTGTTGGTGCCCATGCGCTGGGCGACCATGTCGATTCCCGTCTGAGAGCGCATGCCGGGGTTTTCTTCTTCGCCGCCGAGGGCAGGCGAGAAACCGGTGAGCGGACTGTTCGCGTTCGCGAGCCAGAACGAGTTGTTCGAGTTCTCGACATAGTCTTTGCGGATCAGCGACGGCTCGTTGCTGCCCGCGATGATGCCGGGCGCGACGGCACCCGGGCTTTCGGGCAGGTCGCACGCACCGTCGCCGAGGAACGGGCCGGTGGCTTCGTGGGCCGGGTTGAGGTTGCAGAGCGATTCAAGGTAGGCCTTCGTCAGGTTCGGGGTCACGGCGATCTCCGTGTAGAACGCGTTGCCTTGGTCGTCCGCCCCGATCGTGTTGACCCACGGCACGCCCTGGATGGTGCGCTCGGATTCGATCACCTGCGACGCGTTTTCGGCTGTGCTGATCGCGAGCCACTGGTTGACGGAGCGGAGGTTGTTGGCGTTGGCGTCGTCGATCGCGACCGCGTGGCCGCCCTCCCAGATGACCGGCCCGTAGTGGCTGTAGTAGAGGGTGCGGGTGTGCGGCACGAGTTCGCCGTGTTCCAGCGCCTGGACCGTCACGGTGCGCGTCCTCATTTTCACCTCTTTGCCGTTGTAGAAGTACTTGGTTGGCTGTCCCTGCACGAGCACCAGGCCCCACAGCGTGATCGTCTTGTTCGTCGACACGGTGTGCGTCCACGCGACGTGTTCGTTGTGGCCGATGAGGACGCCGGGCGACCCCCATAGGCCCGCGCCGATCGCGTGGTACTTGCCGGGGATTTCGAGGTTCATCTGCCAGAAGCGCTCCGCGCCATGCCACGGGAAGTGCGGGTTGGCGAGCACGACGCCGCCCCCGTTGGTTGCGTCTTCGCCACCAACGGCGAGCCCGTTTGAGCCGAACCGGCTGCTGTGCCCGATCAGGGGGAGCTTCCCGATCGGGATTTGCCCGATCGGGGACGGCCGCGCGCTCGACCCCTTCGCCGACGCCGCGGGCGGACCGAACGCGGCATTTGCCTCGGCATACGGTCCGAGGGCAGAGTTGCCTGCGAGGCCGGCGAGCTGGTAGATGCGGAGCCAGACGTCGATCTGCTTGATCGGCCTCACCCACGCTGCACCTTTGCACCGGGGGTCGGTGATGCCGCTCGGCCCGCCGATGTGCTTGAGGTAGGCGTCATAGCCAGCGGCGTATCCGCGCGCCGCTTCGAGCGCTTCCGGTGCCGGGCCCATCGGGTATGGAAGATGCAGCAGTCCCGGGACCGTGTGCCGCTTCTTGATCGAGGTCCAGTAGACGTCCGAGTTCAGGTTCGTGAACGGCAGATGCTCGACTTCGTCCGTGAAGACCCCTTCCGGGCCGAGGAACTGAGAACGTTCGCCATCGACCGTCAGGAACGTTTCGGCGAGCACACAGATTCCGTCCTGCGCCTCTCCGTAGCCGACTCCGAATCCGATGTCGGCAAAGTTTTCGCCGGAGATATTCGCGACGCCCCCCGCTGTCCGGGTCAGCGACACGTGGTAGGACGCTGGAGCGGAAGCCGGGAAGCACATCGCACCGGCAGTCACCGTGAGCACAGCGAGAAAGCGGCTCCTCATGAACCGACTCCCCCCGACGCGACGCTCGTGCTCGCAGGGCGCGGAGTCCGTGCCCATCACGCCTCCCCTCAGCAACTGACCACGAAACACCCGCATCCATGTGTGCGCCCTCATCGCTCCCCATCCCTCATTCGAAGTGCGTCCACCGGGTATTGGTGGACCGTCAAGTCCTCCACTCGTCGAGTAAAGTACCAGGATGTCCACCACTGCGCAAGCTGGTATCGAGCGCCTCCCACGCGGGCCGCACCGCCTCTCTCGCGAGCAGGTCGAGAACCACCAGCGCGAGCGCATCCTCGCGGCGATGATCGCCGCGGCCGGGACGAAGGGCTATGGATCGACGACGGTGGGCGATATCACCCGCGGCGCACGAGTCTCGCGCGACACCTTCTACGAGCAGTTCGCGAACAAGGAAGCCTGCTTTCTGGCTGCATACGACGCAACCACACGCGAACTGGTCGAGCAGATGGTGACCGCGGGCACCAGCCAGCCGGACTACGTCGACGGCATACGCGACGGCGTGCGCGCCTACCTGAAGTTCTGGAGCGAGCGCCCCGACGCGGCGCGCGCCTGCACGCTCGAGGTCATGGCCGCCGGCCCGGAGGCCCTTGCGCACCGCGAGCGCACCCTCGAAAGCTTTGCGCGCCTTTACCGAACGGTCGCCGAGCGAGCACGAGCGCAGCGGCCCGACCTTCCGACCGTCCCCGACGTCGTCTCCCGCGCGATCGTCGTCGCAGCCGTGGAGCTCACGACTCAGTACATCCGCGAGGATCGCGTCGCCTCGCTACCGGAGCTCGAAAACGACGTGCTCTACATGTGGCTCATGGTCCTTGCCGGCCACGAAGTGGCCGCTGCCGCGGCCGCAGCCTCGGCGACAACGAGCGACGTGGTGCCCTCCGTAGCTAATCAATAGCCGCTCGGAGCGCCAGGGAGTACCCCCCGCCCCCGCGAGCGGCGTTCTTGTCGGTCTGAACCGTACGGGACGACGCCAGCACCGCAGACGGTCAAGCCGCCTGCGCCGAGCGGCGGGTGAGGCTGCTTCGGTCGCGGGCCTAGCGCAGCTTGCGCCCGAGCCAGAGAAAGAACGCCTTCAAGCCCTCGAAGATGATCATCGGCCGCGGGCGCTCAATTCGTGGGGCCCACGTAGCCGCTGACTGCTGCCTTGGTGTGGGCCTGCAGGAGTTGGTATCTGGCTACAGCTTCCGCTGCCGCTGGAGTTATCGGTTCGCCCAGTTTCGCCGCCCCGTCTTTGAGCTTGCGTACCTCCGCATTGAGCTCAGCCGCGTTGATCTTGACGGGCCCGTTGAAGGGGAACTCGTGTGCAGCGCGGGGGCGGGGCGCTGATCCGCACGCTGCAAGCAATGCAGCGCATGCGACAACGGTCCGGAACCTCACGAGTGGGCGTGTCACTGCGGGAGAGATCCGTGGCCGCTTCAAGTTCAGGGCTCTTCCTTGCGCTTGATCCGTCTCCGCCTGAGGGTAATCAACATGGGTGTGGGCGTGGCCATCACCAGCACGAGAACGGCGGTCAGGACGATCCCGACTGTTCGCGTCGTGCCGTGGCCAAGTGCAAGCAGGAACGGACCGCTGAACGAGAGCAGCCACAAAGCCACTAGGCCGTACACAATTCGTCGCTCTCCGGCGTCGGTGTCTTCGTTGATGCGCCGAAACCAGCTATTGCGGGGTGGAGCGTCCGCGTCTCGGTAGCGCCCGACAGGCTGGCTGAGCTTCCGAGCCAAGTACACACCCAGCAACACAGCCGCCGAGGCAGCGACGACGGTAAGTGCGAGGGGCTCAGCTTCCATCAATCCAGCATCGACCGGACCTGCTGGCTGCTGAAGGCGGTCCCCGCCTAGCGAAGCGTCCACTTCGAGCGCGCGCCTTCGGTGGCGACAGACGAGGGTCGAGAGCGGCGAGATCTCGCCGTGAGGCCCACTTCGGGGCCGTGCCGTGTGTCAGACGCGGCGGCCTCGGCTGTTTCGCGGTCGTGCTGAGTCGCTTGGGTCACGGCGACGCCTGCAGGATGGCGCGTCCGAGCACCAGTCGAAGCGGCTCTTGTGGAGGTGAGACACGGCGTCGCGCGGTTGGTAGCGGAAGCTCATAGCCGCCGACGCCCAGTCGTCGTGCGTAGGCGTTTGGCTAGGCTTCCGCGCGTGGAGCTGCAGCGGCGCATTGCCGAGGGGAAGGGTGAGTTCTTGCTCTTCGCGCTGACGCCACCGCGCCTGACGACCGAACCGGAGCAAGCCGGCCAGATCGCCGCGAAGACGCTTGAGCGACTGCGCCCCGTGGGCATCGACGGTCTCGTGCTCTACGACATTGATGACGAGAGCGACCGCAATCCCGAAGAACGCCCGTTTCCGTTCCTACCAACGATGGACCCGGCCGACTACCTCGCTCGCGATCTCGTCGGCTTGGAAGTGCCTGCCATCGTGTACCGCGCTGTCAGCAAGTACCCTGAGCAACGTCTTCGCTCATGGCTCAGCGAACAAGCCCCAACGCAAGCGCTGTCGGTGTTCGTCGGTGCGTCCTCCCGTGAGAAGGCAGTCGCTACGTCTCTGGTGCGGGCCTACGAACTCAGGAGCGAGGTGCGTCCGGATCTCCTCCTCGGAGGTGTCGCGATCCCAGAGCGGCACGCGCGCGGGCGCGGGGAGCACCTCCGTCTGCTGACAAAGCAGGCTGCGGGCTGCTCGTTCTTTGTCACCCAGATCGTCTATGACGTCAATGCCGCGAAGGACTTGGTCTCCGACTATCACTACGCGTGCGCCGCTCTTGACCTCAAACCGGCACCGATCGTCTTCACGTTCTCAGTCTGCGGTTCGGTGAAGACACTGGAGTTCGTTCAGTGGCTCGGAGTCGATGTGCCGCACTGGATCGAGAACGAACTGCGCCACGCGGATGACACGCTCGACGCGTCCTACGATCAAGCCGTCGCTACGGCCGTCGAGCTGATCGCATTCTGCCGGCGCGTCGGCTTTCCCTTCGGACTCAGCGTCGAGAGCGTCTCGATCCGCCAAGTCGAGATCGATGCCTCTGTCCGCCTCGCAACCCGGCTACAAGCAGAGCTGCGTCGCTAGTCCACACGACCCGCGTCGCAGGCAGAGCAAGGCGCCTAACCCCGTCACTGACCGGCGGACGGCCGACGAGCTGGCGCATCAACACCGCGTGGATCTCGTTCTTGGCCCGTGTGCGCGCGTGCACGAGCTGTCCACGACGAGACAAACGCCGGCGCAGCACCCACGTCTGGCGGTTAGGCATCCACACCGCGTCCAGCGACCCCGCTGCCAACAACCTCGCCAGCGCCCGTGCATCCAACCGGTCGGTCTTTGCCCTGGCCTGGCGAATCCCCGTATCGCTCGGGCTGACCACCAGCACCTGCGCAACATGACCCTCCAGTATCCGTGCGATCTCCCACGCGTTCCCGGTCACCTCAAGCGCCACCCGATCATCCGGGCCCAGGCTCTGCGCGAACAGCTCGATCTGCTCCGGCTTGGTATCGATCCTGCCAGCCGATCGAACCTCGCCATCCTCAACGACCGCGACCTCACAGAAATCCAGATGAACATCCAACCCAACCGCTCTCACGATGACCTCCCTGAACGCAGATCAACAGAACGGGAGACGCAATGGGCAAACGACACCGACGGATTCGCGCTCGAAGCGCAACCGGACAAATCGCAGGGGCGGCCACCGAAAAGCCCGGGCTCAAACAGCACCCATCGTCCAAGAACCGGCCTGCCCAACATGCGTTCTCCCTGAGAGCCCCTGTCCCGGTCACCCGACCCTAACGGCCAGCACCCAAACAACAACCCTCAAGGATCAGTTTCATGCCCCGAAAACCGGTCGTCCGAGCTCCGAGGCCCGAGCTGCTCGCGACAGCGCTGAACGGCGCACCTGGTGGCCGTCCTTCGCGTGCACCTCTGTGCACCCATTTGCAGCTCATCACGAGGGCTCTTGCCCTTCGCTGCACCCCGCTGCAGTGCGGGTTCCTGAATCGGGGAGAGAGTAGGCCTCGACAGCAGGATCGAGCGCGATGACCTCGCCTGCACCGTCCCCGGCGTCGTCCGCATGGAGGCCGGCGTGGCGAGGTTGCGGTATCGCGAACATGGCTAAACCGCCGGTTTGCGCCGAGCTATGCCGAGTACGAATGGGGGTCCGACCGGCCCCGGTCCCGACGTGAACCGTCGAACCTGCTCAACGCTGAATCCGGCGTCCGCGATAGCGGCGACCGTGTCGCGAGCAAGATGGCACCCCGCGCCGAGTTGTGGCCAGATGCCCGAGCGATCCAGGCCCGCCTGAACGGCTTTGCCGAAGCTTCCCTCTGCAATGACGTGCTCGAAGAAGCGCAGCTCGCCCCCGGGCATGAGGACTCGGTGTAGCTCAGCGAGCGCTATCTCCTGGTCGACGACCGAGCACAGCACGAGCGAGGTGACGACGGAATCGAAGACGCCGTCCTCGTGGGGCAGCAGCTCGGCGGTGCCGTCGATGACGGTGACCTCTACAGTGCGCTTCGCGTGCGGCATGCGAAGCGAGCCGCCGCAGGTATGGCTCGGGCTCGACGGCGAGAACCTCAGAGACCTCGTATGGGTAGTGGGCGAAGTTGCGCCCGTCGCCCGCACCCACCTCGAGAACCCGGCCCGTAGGCCCGCAAGCAGCTCCGAGCGCTGCCCGTGCCGTCCCCACCTTCCCAGACGCGTGAGACCACACCCGCGCGAACACCGGATGCTGGCCGGCCCCTGTCCTTGAAGGTGGCCCCCGCTCGGACAGCGTGCTCAGGGAGAGGTTCGCGAGAGCCATCGCACGGGCCATGGCGTCGACCTCGTTGAGCTCGCGGAGCACTCAGATGCTCCCGCGCAGACCTCTCGATCTCAGGGGATGCTGGTCTCTGCGAAGCGACGCTCGGCACGTCGACGGCGTAGGAGACGGCAGCTCGGCTCCGCGGATCGAGATGGTCGAGATCTCCGACACGAAGAGCCTCCAGCTCGGTGGGCGATACGCCCGCGCGCCGCGCCCAGCTCCTGTGTACGCGCGTGCATCCACCACAGGCATTGACCTGACTGACGGCGACCATCACCTGCTCGCGAAGCCGGCTGATCGAGCCCGCCGGCATAGGCACGAGCCAGGAGCGGTCCGCGCAACAGAACGTTCAGCCACGTCCCGCGTGCCGCTTCCCCCGCCGAGGAAAACCGGCGCGGTGCACAGCCCGTCGCCGCGCCCTCGGCTTCGGCTTGGGCCAAGTCCGGCGCGTTCCTCACCATGCCGTGGTGGATCGCTGCTTTGTGCCGGCCATTACGTGACTGTAGCCTGACTGCGCCGGGCAGGTTGGGGTCGCCCTCCGGTCGCGTATCAGTTCCCTGCGGGCCCGCGGCCCATAAGGTCGACTCCGAACAGCGGACCGGCCAAGCAGAAATTGAATACGCCCGCGGCAAGCGGCACGACACCGACAACGGCGATGATCACACCACCGGCACCGCCGGCCGAGATCCCGACGGCTATCAGTGCGATGCCCGCGATGATGCGCACAGCGCGACCCGCGGCACTTCTCATGAATGACACGAACGACATGGCTTTGACCTCCGGCTCGTGGGATTTTCCTACCCCTAGGTCGTGATGGGATCGCGAGACTGGACATCAGGCCGCGGGAGCTCAAGCGCTGACCGTCGCCTCCAGGCCAGCATCGAACGCGAGCTGCCCTCGCTGTTGGCGCTGGCGCGGCGTCTCACCCGCGAGGAACACGACGCCGAGGACGCGGTGCAGGACGCGCTTGAGAGCGCCTGGAACGCACGCGGGCAACTACGCGACCCAGATGCCGCAGGCGGGTGGCTGCGGCGCATCCTGGCGAGGCGAATAGTCGACGCGCACCGTCGCCGCGCTGACTTCCCGGTCGGCTCGCCGGAAGAGCTCGACAGCCTGATACCGGACGTCGAGGATCCCTCGCTCGTGCTCGCCGCTGCAGAGGATGAGCGCGCGCTACGGGCAGCGCTGCGTGAACTCATGCCAGCGGATCGGATCGCGATCGTTCTCCACGACGCCGAGGGATGGCCTGCCGCTGAGGTCGGCCAGCTGCTCGGTGTCGGCACCGAGGCCGCCCACAAGCGAGTACAGCGTGCACGCGCTCGCCTCATAGCAGCGCTCGCAGCGCCGCATAGCCCCGCGGGGCGGCCAGGGGAGGACTGCCGTGACGCGCGCTCTCATGTCCACGAGCTGCTGGAGGAAACCCTCGACCCGGCGACGACGATCGCGGTTCAGCGTCACCTCGACAGCTGCCCCAGCTGTCCGGCGTCGCTCCAGGCAGCCGCCGGAGTACTCGCCGCCCTGCGCATCGAGGGCGCGAACGCCCCAATTCCCGGCCCGCTACGAACCCGGCTCGACGAGCTGGTCCGCGAGGCCGACGAGGCAACCCCATGACGATCGGGGGCGCAAGGAAAGATCCTTCGACGCTGATAGGCAAGTCTCCACGGCATTGAGCGCCGGGCCCAGCGGCGGACTGGCCGCACACCTACCAGTCACCGGACTACGGGAACGTGTTCGCGGCCGGTATCGCGTTCGGGCCTCCCCACGCGAAATCGGTTCCCCGCAAGAGCCTAAGGGCACCGTGCACCACCGCCTCGCGCCAAGCCCCAGTGCTTTGGTCGCGCGGCGATAATTTCAGCGAGGCCGCTTGCGACACCACTACTCGCGTATACAACGGTATAGTTGTGGTATGGTCCTTGGATGGACTCAACGTCACCCCTCACGTACCCGCCGCAGGCCGTCGCCGGGGCCTCCGGAAACCCATGAGCCATAGAGAGATCATGAGGTGGGACGCGGGCGCGGCCCGCGTGCTCGACGCGCCCGAGCGGGAGCGAGACATGCCCGCAGGAAAGGTCATGGAGATGCTGTCTCTGATGGGCAGCGAGACGGTCGTCGACTACGGCGCCGGAACGGGCCGCCTCGCGCTCGCCGCTGCCAAACGCGTGGCCCCAGCGGGCCGCGTGATCGCGATCGAGGACAGCAGCGAGATGTTCCAACTGCTGTCCGAGCGCCTCGCCGGCATCGCCTGCGCCGAGCCAATGCTCATCGAGGGCGACAAAGTACCACTGCCCGATCAGACCGCCGATCGGATCCTCGCCGTTGACGTGTTACATCACATACGTCCGGACACGCTCGCTGAGATGCGGCGCCTGCTCACACCCGACGGCATGCTCCTGTTGATCGACTGGGAACGCGGTCACACCCGCGAGGGTGGGCCTCCCGATGGCGTGCTCCTAACGCCCGCGCAGGCGAAACGCGAGCTCGCCGCAGCCGGACTTGAGGCATCTCTGGTGGAGTCTCCGTTCGCCCACCGCTACGTCCTGGTCGCGAGCGCCGAGACATGCGGCTGGGAACCTTCCTGATGCTGGTCGCCCGCGAGACCTAGACGCTCCCGCCCACGGCGACCCGGGAGGCACACCGGGACAACGATCTCGTGTTGGTCGCGTCCGCCAGCGACAGGAGTGGCTAACCGGCGTCGTATCCGGCGCGCTGCTCAACCCTCTGAACGAGCCCCCACACCGCATCGAAGAGCTGCCCCGGGGGGCGCACGGTCGCGTTCGTTTGCCGCTCCGGCCACCGGAGCAACCTTGCGGCCCGCCAAGCGAGCGGACATGGCATCGACGCCGTCGGCTTAAGGGGCGGCATGACCGCCTGGAAAAGAGCCGGGCTCCCGACGTCCTCCCCACCTCGCCACCACTGCCCGTCCTGAGCATGACCGCCGCACGCACTATCGAGCGACTCGCACGACGCAATGCCACCTGCATGGTGCCCCAGCCTGTGCCGAACCAGCCAGGATGCCCGGTCATTGCCCGCCGAGCGGGGGTACTGCCGTCTGCGTTGCGCGGCGACCAAGGAAGAAGGCACCCACCACCCCGGCCCCGGCTGCGGCGGGCAGGAAGGTGCCGATCGCGCGGTAGAGCAGAGCGCCGGCCAGCGCAGCGTCGAGTGGTGCCCCGAAGTGATGAAAGACGGCCGGCATTACGGCCTCGACGAGCCCGAGCCCGCCGGGCAGCAATGGCACCGAGGCCGCGAGAACGCCTGCGGATGCACCGAGGATCACTACATCGGGCTGCAGGTGGACCCCGACGGCGGCCAGCGCGGCTCCGAGGGCGGCCATGTCGGCGAGCAGCGCGATCATTGACAAGCTGACGAGGGCGATCCGATTGGCGGGCGAGCCGACGACCTCCATTGCGTTGCGATGCCAGGCGGCCCCGGCTGCGCGCCGGTCCTCTGACGAGGAGCGGGGACGCCAGAATTGCAGGCGTCCTACGAGGTCCGCCGTCCTCGACGCGGTTTGTGGGCTGCGCGCGAGCCGCGCCGTGACCCCGAGCGTCGCGATCACGGCTGCGGCTGCTGCCACGAACAGCACGACATCTAGGGCGACCAGGTCGCCCAGCGCCGCCATGGCACAGATGTTCACTGCCGCGACCAGGACGAAGCTGCGAGCGGCGAACCACTCGCTGAACCCAAGTGTCAGGGCGGATTGCCGCGACGATGCGCCCCTGCGGTGCAGCTCCCCTGCAGCGATCGTCAGGCCCTCGACCGGCGCGGCGGGCGTGAGCAGGCCAAACCCGGAGATCACGAGGGCAAGCCCGATCGCGACATGGCGCGGAAGCGCGATCGCGAAGCGCGACAATCGACGAAGCCGCAGTCCCATCGCCACGTAGGAGACCGCCTCGAAGGCGACGGCCACCATCAGCCACGCCCAGCTCGTGCGCTTGAGCACATCGGCTGCATCGGCCAAGCCGCCAGCCGCCGCGATCACAGCCAAGATCGCGCCGACGCCGACTATCAAGCCCGCCACCCAGCGGGCGAGGGTTCGCGCCGACCACCGATAGCCGGACGCGACGGGCGTCACGGGTTCCTCGTGGGTGTGCGGCGTCCGCTGCTCCGACTCCGTCGCTGCGAGCTAGACGGGCGTTGCCGGCGTTTGTGTATTGCCCGGCGGGGGTGTGTCCGAGAGCGCCGCACGAACCCGCCGGTACTCCTCCTCGCTGATGTCACCCGACACCAGCCGCATGTCGAGAGCCTCACGCGGCGAACCTCCGCCGTCGCTCCGGTGCCGGGGAGGTCGAGTCGCGTTCTGGGTGCGAACGAACCAGACCACAAGCAGGACAGCAAGCACAACCAGGATCAGCACCAGGACGAGCGGCACCACCCAGCCGCCACCGCGCCTCCGTGTGGTCTCCCATGTCTCCATATCTCATCCAACCAGCCTAGATGCACGATCCGCGTACCAATCCGGGCCTTCGCACACCTGCTCGCCGGAAAACTACGCGGGAGTGTTCTCGTTACGGTCCGCCCGCCAGGAGAGGCTCGCGGCTGCCCCTCAGCCGAACAGTCGACTGTGAGATTTCGCTGGCGCCGTGGCTCCTAGCGCTGCCACGCCTCTCCGGTGTGTATTGCTCGTGCGGTCCGCACGGCGACGAGGACCCAGAATCCGATGAGGGCTACATACAGGCCGATGGCGGCCCATTCGAGCGCGGTGGTGTGCCAGCTACGGGCGAGCTGGAGGGTGGCGACCGTATAGGCGCCGAGCGGGAACGTGAATGCCCACAGGCCGACGCTATACGGGAGGCGCCCACGGTGCAGATAGCGGCGGAGCAGCAGCGCGGCGATGGTCAGCCACCAGATTCCGGCACCCCACAGCGTTGCCGCGACGAGCGAGGAGCCGCTCTGAAGGGCCGCGGCACGTGTGCCCCAAAGGGGGCCTCCGGCTGCGGCCAGACGCAGCAGCGCAAGCGTGCCGACGCCTATCGGGCCCAGCCCGATCCAAAGCGATGGTGCGAGGATCGCTGGTGGCAGCGGGTAGAAGATCAGGCGGCCGACGAGGGCAGCAGCGATGAGCACGAAGAGGAACAGCCCGATCCCGAGGGCGGCGTATCCGGCCAGCAGCAGCAGCCGTCCGGATGCCGTGCCGACGTGGGGAAGCAGCGGCGCGATCGCGAGCGGGATGATGATCGCCACGACCGGCGGGATGAACCAGCCGCCGTTGGCGCTCTCGCCGGGAACCCCGTCCGCGCTGAACAGCACGTACGCGAACACCACACCCGCGGCCAAAGCGAGCAGCGAGCCGACGGCCGCGAGCGCTGCAACGATCGCGATGACAGTGCCCGCGGGCAGCAGCTCACCCCCGGTCGTGGCGGTAGCGACGGCGAGCACGAGAATCGCGGCAGGAAAGGTCGCGTACAGACCGCCCGTGAGGGGATTCCGGAGGTCGGCGATCGCCTCCTCGCGGTAGCGACGAAACCGCAGCAGATAGGGCACCGCGATCGCCGCAGCCAGGACCCACGCGACCAGCACAAAGGCGACACCCACCACGTGCGCCGGCTGCGCTAGTACCGAGTGGCTGCCAGGGTTCAGGTAGGTCGCAACGCCGACGATGCCGGTACCCATCACCGCACCGAACCAGCCCGGATGAAAACCGCGCAACACGCCCTTCGTCGATGCGGGCCCACCGGTGGCAGCAGACCCACTGGGCGTCTGCGCATACGACGCTGCGCGCTGTGTTGGTGCGGCGCTCACGCGATACCTCCGATCGGACTTGCACGCTTGCTGGCGGAGCTCAGCAGACGGTCCTCAGTGCATGCTCAAGCCTCAGCGAGAGCGCGGCCGCACACATCCGACGGAGCCCACGCGCGGCATGCGGGGAATCACTGAGCCGGAGCGCCGCCGGACCCCGAACCGCGCGCAGCGTTCAGGCCCGGCAGGCGCCGAATGGCTTGTGGCTTGCGCTTCTGCGCGTCCCGGCTGAGCGAGCCGAACGCGCTCGATCGGCCAAACTGCGCGACGTCCGCAGGCGTGAGGACGCGCGCGAGCGCCATCGGTGTGGAGAGGCGCGTATCTGCCGCGCTCGGAGCGCGCTGCCGGCGCCGCGCTCGATCCGGCACAGTGGGTACCGCTGGACGCCGCCGTCGACCTGCACCCTCTGCACCCGAAGCAGCAATACCCGCTGGCCTCTTGCGGTGTCCTGCATGATCCTGCAGGATCTACTGCGTCATCGGGGAGACCGGATGTGAACTTGCGACCGTCCGGCCCCCAGCCAGAGCGATGCCGTGGCGCTCAGTCATCTAGACCCGCGTGCGTTGACGTCCGCGTGCTCGAGTGCGTCCCAGTTGCGCTCAGTTTGTTCCCCAGATTGTTCCCCAAACGTGGGTTCGGCCTCTCGCCGAGTCGTGGCAGCCGGGGCTGTCTCGTCCGCATCGCCGGAAGCCGTCACGCCTGCTTTCTCGAAAAGCGAGCGTTCGTCAAGCTCGCGCTCGGACGCCTCCTCCTCGTCCAAACCGAGCGTCGGCCACCCGGCTCGAGCGCACGTTCGCTCTTGGCCCAAAGGCGCGAGTGTGCTGATCCCTCCTCGGTATCTCGCCTTGGGTACTCGGCCATGGCTCCTTCGGCGGATAGATTGGTGGTAAGGCGACCCGGAGCCGAACATCCGAGCACGCCATGCCTTTGCTCGGCTTCTCAGGTGCCGCGCAGCGACCTGTCGTTGCGGGTCAGCCGAAGTAAGTCGAGGTGCCGACCTGTACGTACTGGTTTCCGCCTACGCTTCGCATGCCGGTCGAGGTGAGGATCGCCTTGTGGACGTGGCGGCAGCTACCGCGTCGCGGTCCGACGTATGGCGTCACGTTGACCAGTGAGGCGTCCTGAGTGATGATCGTGCTCGTTCCGGTTGGCTGGTTCTCGTAGTTGGCGAACCATATGACCTCGCTTTCCGGATTGGCGGTCGCGTGCAGCACGCGCGTGACCCGGAAGGTGTAGCCGTGGCGGATCTGCTGGCCGGGGATCGGGCCATAGAGCCCCTCGTTGGTCAGGATGCCTCCCGGCTCCGACGGGGACACCTGGAGCGTCGCAGAGCCGTCTAGCATCCTCAGCGCCGGATAGAAGACGTTCGTGCCCTTTGCCTGCCCGTAGCAGGAGAGAGCAACCGTCGCATCGTGCGACACGTTGTAGATATTCGAACCCCACCTGAGCGTTATCGACACGCCCGCGAGCTGGTAGAAGTGACCACTGGTCTGCATGTGCAGGAGCTTGCCCTTCAGCGGCACCCCCGCGGGTGTCTTGGCGCTGAAGTCCAGAACCGTGCCCGTGCCTTCGCTGTGCACGATGGCGGCCGTCGCCGGGCAGGTCGCGGAAACGAACGAAACGCGTGCCCTGGGCGAGTCTGCCCCCTCGGCCATCGTCGCGTGCGGGCTGCCCGCTGTCACTACCCTGCTCGTTGCTGGCCCCGCCTGGTAGCCGTGCCACGCCGCAGCAGGTCTGGCCTGGGCGACGACGGCACCGGCCGTCCACAGGATCGCAACCGCGGCGGCGATCGCAGTCAGCATTCGCATCGCCGTTTCCCAACGCCGCAGGTCTTGCAAGCAGGCTTCACCGGATTCGCCCATTTGGTCCCCATCTCCTCAGGGTGGCTGAAGCCACCTGCTTCCGAGCGCAAGCCAAGTGGCGGGCCGCCCCCAACAACGGGCGGGCAACAATTCGGCGTCCGTTCCGTGGCGCCGACCCTACACGAGCCAGCGGGCCATGCATAGTGCTGGCGCCGGGCCGACGTAGCCCCGGCCGATCGCATGCCGGCGCGTCGATACCACCAGCCACACGGCGGGCGCCGACCCACCAGCGCCCGTCGCTCCCTGCGTGTGGCCGGCCCTCGCGGGCACACTCTGCCCAGGAGGGCCGGCCGAGCTCCGTCAGTGGAGCGTGAGTGTGGACTTGCTGGTGGCGTGGCAGGTACCGACCGTGATTTTCGCGACCCACTTGAGGGTCTTGGAGTTCGTGAACGTCCCAGTGAGTACGACGGTGCCTTCCGTACCGATGGCGCTCTTCGCGGCGCCCGAGTACTTGACGGTCTTGCCCTTGATCTTCGCCGGTTTGCTTGTCGTCATCGAGATCCCGCGAGCGCACTTTCCGGGATTGACGGTGAGCGAGACGGTCTTTCCGCTCTTCGCGACGAGCGCAAACTCGACCGTGCTCTGGTTTGAGTATTCCCCGCCTGCCTTGACTGATGCTGCGAGCGCGACGGACGGAAGCGAGAGAGCCAGGATGCAACCGGCGACAGCTGTGCGACGAAATGACATTGCGACTCCTTTGTCGTTGGCGGCGGCCGACCGGACGCTCACGACCGCGAGCGTACTTGGATGCCATCACAGAGGAGCCGGCAGGTTCCGGCCTCCGGTGCAAGGCCGCGGCTCGCGAGAGCCGGACACGAGTGTTTACCCACAGGATGCGAGCGTATCGTTGAAGACCGCCGGGACTGCTGGGTTGGACGGTGGCTGTTGCGTAAATGCGGAGTCGTGGCTCTCGCGGCTCGCGTTGCCGGCGATCGCGGCTGATGAGTCGCTCGTCGCGGGGGTCGTGCTGCGGGTCCGTAGGCTCCCGCAGCGGCGATCTGGTGCTTGTGTAGCTTGAGGAGGTTGTGGGTGGCGGTGATCAGTCGCCATTCCGAGCGTGCGGCGGATCTTCCTCGTCGATGGAAGCGGTCGATCCCGCGGTTGAACTTGGTGTTCGCGAACACTGGCTCGATCATCGCTTTGCGTTTTCGGTAGAGCCCGCCGCCGAGGTCGGTCGCGAGCACTCGTCGCATGTGGGCGTAAGCACCGCCATCCCATCCGGGTCTGGTGCCTTGGCGTTTGCCGGCATCGGGCGGAATCAGGATTTGCGATCCCCTTGTCGATCACGCTCTCCATCTGCTTCTGGTGCCAGTAGCCGGCGTCCGCGAGGACCACCGCGGGAGTGTCGGTGACGCCCGCGCTCTCGAGCTCGCTCTCGGCAGCGTTCGACCATCCCGCCAGGTGCCCGAAATCAGAGGAGTCGACGTTATCTCGGCGGCGATCACGATCTGCTGCTCGGTCGCGACCGCTTGTGCGTTATAGCCCTGGATGTATCCCCGCGGCGTCTTCAGGTTGCGCGAGTCGGGGTCGCTCACGTTGACCTTCCCCGCCGGCGTGTCCGGTGGCGTGTAAGGCTTCGGCGCGGGCCGAAGCGCCGCCCGTCCTTCATCACCCCGCGCGCACGGTAGGCCTCATAGGCAGCGTTCGCCGCGCACTCGACAGCGAGATCCTCCTCCAGCCGACGCTTTGACTGTGCAGGCGCTCAGGGCGCGAACGTGGGATCGGCTCGCGCCTTAGCGCGCACGCTTCTCATCCAGGCGCCGCTTGGCATCGCGCAGCCAGCCGCGCCGGCCCTGCTCGGTCGCGAGCTGCCGGCGGCAGCTCATCACCGCGCCGCTCCCCATATAGCTCGTCCTCAGGCCGGTCTGTCTCCGCGGCCTCCTCGAGGATCTCCCTGGCGATCTGCTCGTAGTCACGAGTTGCGTGCTGGGAGGCGTTCGCGTGCACCTTCGTCCCATCGATCGCGATCACCCCGACGTGCACCAGGCCGGCCTCCGCGCACAGCTCCAGCACCTGAGCGAACAGATCTGCCAGCGCCGTCTCGTGGCGCTGACGGAACCTCGCGATCGTGGTGTGGTCGGGGCGCTGGTTCGCTGCGATCACGCGGTAGGCAACATCCTCCACGCACGCACGCTCGATCCCACGCGAGGAGCGCTGACCCCTGCAATACGCATAGAGCAACAGCGCCAACATCATCGCCGGATCATGCGCCGGACGCCCATGACCATCCGCCCGATAGGCACCCACCGAAGGCCGAGACGATCCATCTCCTCAACGGCAGCCAACACGAACCACGCGAGATGATCTTCCGGCAGCCACTCCCTCAAGCTCGGTGGCAGCAACAACTCCTGATCCCGGTCACAAGCAATGAAGTTCTGGGGCATGCACGCATAGTCTTAAACCCGCCGGACAACACCCCCTTTACGCAACAGCCACGACGAGCAGCAGGCGTCCGAAGGCTGCACCGCTGGACGACCGCTTAGCCCTGGGGAAGCGAGCGCCTAGGGCCACAGGGCGAGACGCCTGGGGGTTGTCCGGTCCAAGCGCCTCACGGGTTGCCGTCGATGCGCCTGCTTGGGCACGGAGGCGAGCATGTTGGCCGCTGCCCGTCCGTTTTGATCCGGCGACCTGGTCGGGCGTCTGGACGGCGTCGTAAACCCCACTCCAAACCGGAACTTGTTCCCCAACCCCTCGCTCGGCCGAGCTCACCAGGCGCCCGAAAACCAGCCTATTTGCAGGGATTTCAGGTGATCGGGGAGACAGGATTTGAACCTGCGACCGCCCGGCCCCCAGCCGGTGCGATGCGGTGCCGCTCAGTTGTCGAGACCCGTATACGTTGACCTCCGCGTGCTCGAGTGCGTCCCAGTTGCGCTCAGTTTGTTCCCCAGATTGTTCCCCGAACGTTGCCCAGTCGCGGCTGCTCTGGTCCGGGTAGGCGGGTGGCCGCAGCACGATCTCGATGGTCGGGCGACCATGCACTGCTTGGCGGCTCCTCATCATCCGTGGCCAGGCGGTGGCGTAGGGCGTCGTTGCGGGACCTGCCGCTAGCCCGTCGCGGAGGTCGCGCCCCTGACGGAGATGCGGGGTCGATCTACTTCAGAAGCGATAGAGAGCAGCCGTGCGCCTTGTGAAGCGCCTTCGCCTCGGCTTTCTTCTGTTTGTGAGTCGCGTGACGGTGCTTTTTGCTCCATGCCTTAGCCGCGCCCTTGCACTGCGCGCTCGTGAACGCGACCGTCGTTTTGCTCCCGGATGGGGGGGTCGTCGTTGCCGCAGGTGTAGTACCTGGCAGCGGCGTTGGCGTGATGCCGGGTGCTGTGGTCACCGGGTTGGGGTTGAAGCCCGGAAGCGGGCATGAGGCCACGGCCGGCGAGAGGCCTGCGATATCGATGCCCTTCAGGGACGATGCGCTTTCGCCGTAGACGTACAGGTTGATCGGGGCGCTCGAACCGTCCGGAAAGATGACGCCAGGTGCGGAGCCGACATAACACACCTGCGCTGTGGCCCCAGGGGCAACCTTGCTGTTGCAAGCGATCGCGCCGCTAAACGGTGTGTTGAGGACGCAGGCTGGGCTGGGAACGATGCCGGTGGCCGTTTCGCCGGAGCCGATGAGGAAGGTTGGGATTAATTCGGTCCCGGTGTTCTTGAGGGTCACAAGATACGCTCCACCAGAGCCGATCGGCGCGACCGACCCGATCGCTTCGGGTGCGGCCGACGCTGGGGCGGCTCCCGCCAGCGACAACGCTGCGACTCCCCCGACGGCGGCGACGATCCCACGAATGCTGCGCCTCGAGCGGCCTCTGTGCCCTACGGCCGGCACTATCTCTGTGCTCATTTGATCTGTGCTCATTTGAGATCCGTCCCCCGTTGCACCGTTTCCCGGATCGCGACAAGCTACCTGTCAGACCAATGACCGTCAATAGACCGTGAAGTGGATCGTAGGAGCACAACCGAGAACATAGAGTTCTGATCACGCGCGGCTGACTGCCTGGGCGTTCATGTACTCGCTAGACGGTGTCCTCGCCGACGAGGGCACCGGGTGGTGGCAGTTACGCTACGGCCGCCCGTCGACTCGCCGGACACCAAGCAGAAGGTCGATCTTTACCAGAGCGTGTGTCGGGCGAGCCAATCAAACGCCCCGAAACCAGCCTGTTTGCAGGCCTTTCCTTGATCGGGGAGACAGGATTTGAACCTGCGACCGCCCGGCCCCCAGCCGGGTGCGCTACCAGACTGCGCCACTCCCCGTGGCTTTCAAGCGGGCGACGGGAATCGAACCCGCCCTAGAAGCTTGGAAGGCTTCTGTGCAGCCACAACACTTCGCCCGCACGCCCAGCTGCCCATGTTACCGGCGCACCGCTGCCGTCGGCTGCGACCCGGCCTCAGGCGGGGGTGGCTCCCTGCGGTTTGCGCGCCTCCACGGGGACCTCCCCGGAGTCGTCCGCCATCCCCCTAGGTGGCCACGGGCCGAACCAGTTGTCGCGGGCTCCGTCGAGCGTGACCGTAGACCCGTTGAGTGCGTCGCCGAGCGGCGATGCCAGGAGCCCGACTAGCCAGGCGTGCTCCTCGACTGTCCCGAGGCGCTGGATCGGCGCCGCCTGCGACATGCCGGCGCGCACGCTGGCGGGATACTTCACCATGACCTCGGTGTCGAAGTGCCCCGCCGCAACCGCGCTGACCGAGATGCCAGCGCCCTGCCAGCGCTCGGCGAGCTCGGCGGTGAGCGCCTCAACGGTCGCGCGGGCAGAGCCGGAGTGGGCCATCCCCGGCATTCCGTGGTGGGGCGAGAGCGTGACGTTGATGATCTTCCCTGCTCCGGCCGGGCCGAGGGCGAGCTCGAACGCCGCCTCGGCCATGTTCAGCATTCCTTCCACGTTCAGGCGCCACACCGCGCGCCAGCCCTTCGCCGCGATCAGCTCGGCGGGGCTGAAGAACTGCCCGCCTGCGTTGTTGACGAGCAGGTCGAGCGTGCCGCGCCGCTCGAGCACCTCGCCGATCATCCGCCGCGCGTCCTGCGGATCGCGGATGTCGCCTGCGATGCACTGCACCTCGCCCGCATCCACGCCGCCGGCCTGCGCGATCTGTGCAGCGGCCTGCTCGAGCACCTCGGCGCGCCGGCCGGCGACGCTCACGCGGGCGCCGCACCTTGCGAGCTCGATGGCCGTTGCGCGCCCAAGGCCCGTGCCTCCGCCCGTGATCAGCACAGCCTTGCCGCCCAGCACATCCTGGGCAAAGATCTCCGATCGCGCGGGCGCGGCGCTCATGGTCGGCGATCATATGGCCGATCCGCGGCGCGCCGTGTCCCGGCGGGCTGCTGTCCGTCCCCGAACAGGGTTAGGGTTGGCGCGTGTCCCACAGACCCTTGGTCTTCGTTATCGGACTTACGGTCGGCGACTACCTCCTGTGGAACTGGTCGCTGAACCACAACCACGACGCGATTGCGCTCGTCGCGGGGCTGACCCTTCCCCCGCTCGCGGTGGCGTGCCTGTGGCTGGGTGCGCTCAGCGTCGGAAGGCTGCTCGCGATGACAGCGAGCGAGCGCCGGCGCCGGCGCTCGGCGGGGCAGGAGCGCAGGCGTGCGAGCACACCGGCGACCGCTGCGGCGGCCCAGGAGGACGGCGCAACGCCGGCTTCCGGTGCGCCCTCGCACAAGCTGGCGGCTTGATACGACGCCCGCCGGGACAGTGAGAGCCCGCATCGGAAGGCTGCTCCCCCGCTCGCGCAAGGCCCGCGCCGCGATTGCGGCGCTCCTCGCCGTGATAGTCGTGGCGGCCGTCGGCGGCTACATCTACAGGCACAACCGCACGGGCAACATCTACCACCCGCACGCGCGCTTCGTCCCGCAGCCGACGCCGGTGCTGCCGGTCACGCCACCGGACCGGTTCGCGTGGCCACTGTACGGCTACACCAAGAACCACACCCGTTTCTTCCCGGCTCCGCCCCATGTCGGCCCTCCGCTGAAGGCGATCTGGTACCACAACACCCACGCCACGCTGGAGTTCCCGCCGGTGATCTACGGGGAACGGATCTTCCAGCTCGCGGACGACGGCACGCTGAGCGCAATCAGCAAGCACACCGGCCGTCAGTTCTGGGCGCGAAGGCTCGGCAGGCTGTCCGCCTCCACTCCCGCTGTTGACTCGAGCACGGTCTACGCGACGATCCTCTCAACGGGCAGTGGCGTCTCACCCGGCCGGGTCGTGGCCCTGAACACGGCCAACGGCTCGATCCGCTGGTCGCGCGGGCTGCCGGCGCCGAGCGAGTCATCCCCGCTGCTCGACAGGGGTCGGCTGTATTTCGGCACCCAGTCGGGGCTCGTGTTCGCCCTGAACGCGTCCAACGGGCGGGTGATCTGGACCTACAACGCGGGCGGATCGGTGAAGGCCAGCCCGAGCCTGTCCGGCGGCGTCCTGTACTTCGGCGACTACTCGGGGCACCTGCAGGCGATCTCCGAGCAGACCGGGCGGCGAATCTGGATCAGCTCCTCCGAAGGCGCGCTGTTCGGCAGCGGCACCTTCTACTCGACCCCCGCGGTCATCTATGGGCGCGTGTTCCTCGGCAACACCGACGGGCGCGTGTACGCCTATGACGCGTTCAGCGGCCGCCTCGACTGGGCCGTGCAGACGGGGAACTATGTCTATGCCTCGCCGGCTGTCACGAACGCGCCCGGCGTCGGCCCGACGATCTACCTCGGCTCCTACACGGGGACGTTCTACGCGATAGATGCGCGCTCCGGGCACGTCAGGTGGACGTTCTCGGCTCCCGGGAAGATCTCCGGGTCCGCGACGATCATCGGCAGGGTCGTGTACTTCGCGGACCTCGCGGCGCACCGGACCTACGGCCTGGACGTCTCAACCGGCCGGGTCGTCTTCCAGGTGCCCACCGGCTCATTCGACTCCGTGATCAGCGACGGAACGCATATCTTCCTGACGGGCATCACGAGCCTCTATTCGTTCGCCCCGCGCTGAGCGCGATCGAGGACGTTGCGGGTCATCGCAACGACACGCGGATCGGGCGCGAGCGGCACGTCGGGCGAGGCCTCGGGCACGGGCGAGAGCCCGTAGAGCCAGCCGAGCGTGCCGGTCGCGAACACGAATGCGCCCGACGGGGCTGTGTAGAGCGTGCTCTCGGCCAGGTAGCCCTTCGTCGGCGAGGGCTCTGACTCGGCGCCGCACAGGGAGCTCGCGCCCGAGCCGAGGAGGATCGTCCCCGGCGGGGACGCCGCCGTCCGCTGGTCGAACTCGTAGCCGACGATCCCGGCGATCTGAGTCGAGCTCGTCACTCCCGTCCCGGAGAACAGCCAGGAGGGGTGTAGCCCGGGGGCGGGGCTCCATGGGTAGTAGCGGTAGACGGGAGGCCCGGACACCGGGATGCGCGGCGTGATGCAGCCGTTGTAGGCGCTCCCGGACAGTGGGGCGCCTCCGAGCGCTGTCAGCCCCGTGGGGTGGCGCGTGTCGGGGTCAAGGCTCGCGTACTGCTTGTAGGAGATCATGCGGTGGCCGGGCTGGCCTGCCTGACTGGATGCGGCGCCCGCAGGTGCGTAGCGAACGGTCCAGGCCATCGTGTCCGAGCTGATGAAGATCAGGTTCGTTCCGCGAGCGAGCGCGCGAGCGAAGGATCGCTGCTGCCCGCTGGACCAGTACTCGGAGTGGCCTACGTCGATCAGGGCGCGGGCGCCTTCGAGCTGGCCGGCGCTCGTCGCGACCGACTCGCTGGTCGTGTAGCCCGTCTGATAGCCGTAGCGCTCGAGGAACCGCACGATCGCGACGTCGCGCAGGAAGAATTCCCCCGCGCCGGTGAGCGTCGCGTAGGGCCGGTCGTAGGACACTTCCACTCCCTGCCCGGTACCGGTGACGCCGACGTGTTTCCCGCCCGGGTAGAGGCTGTCCCCTCCCCACTGGTTGTACGCCTCGTAGGTCGCCGTGGGGATCTGAACGAGCAGAGGGGGCGCACGCGAGGGGCGGATCACGA
This sequence comes from uncultured Solirubrobacteraceae bacterium, assembly GCA_963826345.1. Lineage (GTDB taxonomy): Bacteria > Actinomycetota > Thermoleophilia > Solirubrobacterales > Solirubrobacteraceae > Palsa-744. The sequence goes on along the minus strand of CAWGWU010000008.1, from coordinate 174,974 downwards.
ACAGGCAATCGCTGTGGGCGCCCGCCGAGGAGCGCAGCGCCACGATGTAGACGCCGCTCGTGAGCGCCGCCGGAATCGGGAAGCTCAGCGACGGGTGCCATCTGCACTCGGTCAGCCCGGTGCTGTCACGGTGGGTGCACGCAGGCTGGCTGCGCACCCGAAGTTTGCGGCTGACGAGCACGAGGCGACCGCCCTTGCCGCCGTACCAGCCCATCCGGTAGACGCGGATCGTGATCGTGCGTGCGCCCGGTGCGCTGACGTAGACGCTCTCCGAGCTGCCGGCCGCGACGGCCTGGGAGGACACGTAGCCCGAGATCGCGCCGCCGGCCGCGCCGCCGATCTCATAGCTCGGACCGGGCATCCGCCACGCGGTAGTTCCGGCCTCCCGGTTCTCCTGGGCAATCGAGGGTGCGAGGCCGGTCGTGGGAACCACCCAGTGATACAGCGCATGCCCGGAGGGCGCGGGCGGGGCCGGCGCCGTGGCGATCGCACCGGTGCTCCCGCCGCACCCGGCGAGGCCGGCGCCCACGAGCGCGAGCATGGCCGCCGTGAGAGCGGCGGCGCTCATCATCCTCGCTCGCCGCGCGAGCTGCTCAGCGCGCCGCGAGCCCGGCACATGAGCCCCCCTGTCCGAGGGCTGCGCTCAGCGAGAAGCGGGCTGCGATCCTCACGGGCCCGGCGCGAAGCACCGAGACCTGTGTCCAGCCGCCCGGGGCCCGCGAGACGCATGCGTCGCCGCTCGTGGCCGCCCAGTAGCGCGTGTAGTGGACGCGGACGAGGAGGCTGCCCGCCGCTGCCGCGCGCAGCGAGAACCAATCGTGCCCGAGTCCCGTCAGGACCCCGGGTCCGGTCGCCAGCGGCGCCGCGCCGAGGACCGCGAATAGCCGCCAGTGCGCGCTTGAGCGCACCTGGCGCAGGTAGGGCAGCCCCGTCCGGATCAGGGCGCCCTCTCGGGCGCTAGAGCTATCCAGCGGGACATCGGGCAGCGCGACATAGGAGACTGCCTGATCGGTCAGCCATTGACGGTAGGAGGCGGCCGTGAGCGAGCTCGAGAGCAGAACGCGGTCATAGCGCTCCTCGAGCTGCTTGTCCCAGCCTCGCGCGAGCGAGACGGTCGGCGCGAGCAGAGCCGCCTCCCAGTGTGTGCGTGTCAGCGGCACCTCGACCCTCACCGGTCCCGGGACGCCCGCCAGGAACCTCTCCAGCGGCGCGTAGTACGCCGCGCTCGTGGCGGGGCTCCCGGCCACCGCCCGCGTCTCGCGCACGGGGCCCCACAGCACCCATACCGCCGCGGCGCAGAGCGCCACCGCCGCTACCGCGGCGGCCGGCGCGGTGCGCTTTGAGCGGGCGCCGTCCGCGGCGAGCGCGCACAGCAGCAGCGGCCCCGCGAGCAGGACGCCGAAGCGCTCGATGTTGCTGCCGATCGGCGAGTGGACCAGCAGGCACGCGACGCACGCCGCGAGATAGGTCACGCCCCCGGTTCGCAGCAGCCGCGCCGACGCAGGCAGCGCCCACAGGAACAGCAGCACCACCACAGCCGTCGCCGCGAACGAGCGGATCGGGAAGGGCTCCCAGCCCCCTTCCGGGAACAGCAGTGCGAGCGTCAGCACCACCACGCCGGCCGGCAGGCCGAGGATCAGCACCGCCTTCGCCGAGCGGCTGTGCACAGAGAGCGCGAGCGCCGCCAGGCCGAGTGAAACGGCCGCCACCGGGCTCGCGGCGGCGCACAGGACCGAGAGGACGAGCGCAATGGCGGTGCGCCCGCGGGCGAACGCGAGAGCCGCCGCCAGCGCGAAGCAGACCCCGAGCGCGAACGCGACGCGGCCCGCCCAGACGTCCCCCACCGCGGCTACGGCGAAGAACGCGGCACCCCAGCGGGCGCTCTGCCCGTAGACGGGGGCGGCGATGCGCTCGAACAGCAGGCAGGACGCAAGCACCGCGAGCGAGCCGAGCAGCCTGATCCCGAGCAGCGAGCCGAGCGGTGGGAACAGCAGGCTGTAGGCGGGGATGTGATGGCCGGAGTACCAGTGCTCGTCCCAGACCGTGAAGCCGAGCTGTTCGAAGAGCCCCACGCGATACACCTGCCCGGCCAGGTCGGGCGTGTGCGGGTAGAGGAGCACCCACGCCACGATCAGCGCCGCGCCGACGCACACGCCGGTCAGCGAGAGACCGGCGCCGGGACGCGCGCGCGCCCGTGCCCGCCGTGCGCCGGCGGGCCCGGCGGGCGCCTTCGCCGCGGGCCCGGCGGGCGAGCGCATCGTGGGGGTGGCAGCGCTTTTTATCGGCACGCCAAGATAATGACGGCGATGCGGGCCGCGACAGTCACCAAACGTCTCGGCCGGTCCCTGCGCGCCGCCGCCGCGGTGGGCGCGCTGCTCGCGGCCCTCGCGCTCTGCGGATGCTCGACCGGGCATCCCCGGCCGATCTCCGCGAGCGCCCTCTCGGAAGCGCAGACGTTCCCCTACTTCAAGATCTACTGGGTCGGCCATACGTTCCTCGGCCATCAGCTCGCGGCTGCCGATGGTCTTCGCAGCTACATCAGCTCGGTCGGCGACAGCGTCTACTACGGCGACTGCGTCCAGAGCAAGGGGATATTCGGCACCGGAACCTGCAAACTGCCGCTTCAGGTCACGACCGTGATCTACCACCAGCACTCCAACGGGCCGCTCGGCCCGCAGCGGAACGTGCTCCTGCGCGGCGTCCCGGCGACGATCTATGAAGAAGGCCGATCCGTGGAGATCTACACCGGGCAGGTCGCGATCGACGTGTACTCGGACACGCCCGCGCATGCGATGGTTGCGGTGGCTCAGCTGCGGCCGGCCAACGCTCCGGGCGCGCCGCTGGTGCCGCTGCCTCTCCCGATCTACTGCCCCGGCCTGTCGGGCCCTGAACCGCCCGAGGTTGCTCACGTGATGGAACACCTCCCCAAGCGCGTGTGCCAGGTCAGCGCGGCGCGCAAGGCCTACGCGAAATCACTCAAGCACTAGCCGAGGCCGGCGGCAGCGGGGGCCGCCGGTTCGTCGAGTTCGCCGCGCAGTCGCAGGAACGCGAACGACCCGATCAGCGCCGGGACCCACAGCGAGATCGCCCGGTAGATAACGACGGCCGCCAGCACCGCCGATGCTGGCCGCGCTCCGAACAGGAGCAGCATCCCGACCAGACCGCCTTCGACCGCGATGAAGCCGGCGGGCACGGGCACGGAGTTCGCCAGCATCCCCACGAGGTAGGCCATCGCGACAGCCCAGAAGGCCGGTGCGTGGCCGACCGCCGACAGGCACGCATAGAGCACCAGGTTGTCGCACACCCAGTAGACGATCGCCCCGAGCAGGCGGCGGTCCAGGCTCCGCAGAACGTCGATCGCGTCAAAGACGCCCTCGCTCATCGCCCACAGCAGGTTCGCCGCGGTGCCCGCGTTGCGCTCGATCCCGGCGCGCACCCACGCGGCCGCCCCGATCGTGGCTGCGATCACGACCAGGCCGGCGATCGCGGGCAGCAGTGTGAGCAGCGGATCGGTGGAGCCCGGGATCACGCCGAGCCACATCGGGACGCCGATCAGCACGACCGCGGCGACGTTCACCGAGCTCGCCAGCAGGAACAGAACCACCGAGCGCCGGGCGACCATCTCACGCGAGAAGCCGCGGGTCCTCAGCACCCATGCACCCAGGGCGATCCCCGCGATGCCGCTGGCCGAGACGACGGAGTTGACCGCGAGCTCCGACAGCGACAGCCGTATCACGAGCCGCCGGCCGATCCCGTCGAAGACGAGCGAGAACAGGACCACGTAGCCCGCGCACGAGAGCACCTCGAGCGCGATCCCGGCCACGACCCATCCCACGCCGGCATCGGACATGTTCTCGAGCGCGGCGCGCAGGCTGGGCACCGCGAACAGCAGCGCGATCAGCATCGCGAAGAAGATCACGAGGCTGATCAGGCCGTTGCGCAGCGAGCGCGAGTTGGCCGCGAGCACCGCGCGTCCTGTGTCCTGCTCCTCGTGAGCTCCCCGCTTGTCCATTGTCCTCTCAGGCATTGTGGTGGGATCGCGGCCGCGCACCCTCAGGCCCGCGCGATCTCAGCGGGCGTAGCGGCGGGCGATCCGCATCGCCGCGGGTCCGTATGACCCGCCGAAGAGCAGGGCGTGCACGAGCAGCGGCAGCAGCTGGTAGAGCTCGACGCGCTCCTCCCAGCCGTCCGGCAGCGGCCACTCCTGCTCGTAGGCGGCGTAGACGCGGCTGGCCCGCGCCTCCGAACAGACGCAGCATCGCGAGGTCGATCTCGCGGTGCCCGCCGTAGCAGGACGGGTCGATCAGCCACGGCCGCCCGTCAACACCGGCGAGCACGTTGCCGCCCCACAGATCGCCGTGCAGGCGCGAGGGCGGCTCGGGCGGGCCTGCCAGATCCCCCATCGCGTCGGCCACGCGCTCGACCGACCCGGCCTCGGAGCTCGACAGGGCACCCCGCTCGCGGGCGAGCCGCGCGAGCGGCCGCAGGCGGCGCTCGGAGTAGAAGCTCGCCCAATCGGGCGCTGGCTCGTTGCTGAGCGCGAGCGATCCGAACGTCGCGGATGCCCCCGAGGCGCCGTAGCTCGGCGCTCCCGCGCGATGCGTGCGGGCGAGGCCGGCTCCGAGCTCCTCCTCTCCGGCGGGGTCCAGCTGGCCGCGCTCGATCCACTGCAGGGCTAGATGCCCCTCGCCGACCTCGAGAACCCGCGGTGTGCGAAGCGCGCCCGGCTCCGCGAGCCACCGAAGACCCCACGCCTCAGCCGCATACTCGCCGGGGCGGGCGCCCGCGCGCGTCTTCACGAAGGCCTGCTCCCCGCCCGGCAGCTCGACCCTGAGCGCCTGGTTGATGTCACCGCCGCCGACGGCGCCGAGCACCCTCGCGCCGGGCGGCAGGCTCACCTCAGCTCGCCGGAGGCAATCTGGGCGAGCAGCCCCGCGCACGCTGCGTAGACGAGGTCGAACACGTCCGCGAATCCGCTCGGACCGCCGTAGTAGGGGTCGGGCACGTCGAGCTCTTGCGCTCCGGCGCTGCCGGGATCGAACTCGCGAAGCAGCCGGACGCGCTCGCGTGCGTCCGCTCGCGGCGCGGCGCTGATCAGGTCCGCGACGTTCGCGCGATCCATCCCGATCAGCAGGTCGAAACGGTCGTAGTCCTCCTCGCGCACCTGCCGCGCGCGCCCCTCGAGGCTGATCCCGCGTGCGAGGGCCGCGGCGCTCGCACGCTCGTCGGGCGGGTTGCCGATGTGCCAGGCGCCGGTGCCCGCAGAGTCGACCCCGATGTCACCCTCGAGCCCCGCTTCCTGCACGAGGCTGCGCATCACGCCCTCCGCCGTCGGCGAACGGCAGATGTTGCCCAGGCACACGAACAGCAGCTCCACCGCGCTACTCCTCTCCGAGCTCGAGCACGGCGAGGAACGCCTCCTGGGGCACCTCCACGCGGCCGACCTGCTTCATGCGCTTCTTGCCCTCCTTCTGGCGCTCGAGGAGCTTTTTCTTGCGCGTGATGTCGCCGCCGTAGCACTTCGCGATCACGTCCTTGCGGAATGCCTTGACCGTCTCGCGGGCGATCACGTGGGCGCCGATCGCAGCCTGGATCGGGACGTCGTACTGCTGGCGCGGGATCCGCTTGCGGAGCTTCTCGGTGAGCGTCCGGCCCATCTCGTAGGCCTTGTCGCGATGGACCACCATCGAGAGCGCGTCGACCGTGTCGCCCGCGAGCAGGACGTCCAGCTTGACCAGGTCGGACGGCTTCAGCCCGCTGACCTCGTAGTCCAGCGACGCGTAGCCGCGCGTGCGGGACTTCAGCTGGTCGAAGAAGTCGAGCACGATTTCCGCGAGCGGCAGGTCATATGTCATCTGCACGCGCTCGGGCGAGAGGTAATGCAGGCCGACGGTCTCTCCGCGCCGTTCCTGGCAGAGCTCCATGACGGCGCCGACGAACTCTTTGGGGGCGATCACCGAGGCCCTGATGAACGGCTCGCGGATCTCGGCGATCGTGCCCGGGTCCGGCATGTCGGACGGGTTGTGGACCACGATCTCCTCGCCGCTGGTGAGCGTCACGTCGAACTGTACGGAGGGCATCGTCGTCGAGAAGTTCGAGGTCGTACTCGCGCTCGAGGCGCTCGCGGACGATGTCCATGTGCAGAAGCCCGAGGAACCCGCAGCGGAAGCCGAAGCCGAGCGCGTCGGACGTCTCGGGCTCCCATGAGAGCGCGGCGTCGTTGAGCACGAGCTTTTCGAGCGCGTCGCGCAGGTCCGGGTAGTCGTCGGAGTCGATCGGGAACAGGCCGCAGAAGACCATCGGCTTGACGTCCCGGTACCCCGGCAGCGGCTCGGTCGCCTCGCCGTCGGTGAAGCGGCCATGCGATCGCGTGGTCAGCGTATCGCCGACGCGCAGCTGGGTGACGTCCTTCAGGCCGGTGATCAGGTAGCCGACCTCGCCGGCCGCGAGCTGATCGGTGGGCATCATCTGCGGGCTGAAGAATCCGATGTCGTCGATGTCGGCCTGCGTGCCCGTCGCCATCGCCCTGATCTGCGCGCCCTTGCGAAAGACGCCGTCGACGACCCTGATGTAGGCGATCACGCCGCGGTACTGGTCGAACTCCGAGTCGAAGATGAGCGCGCGCGGCGGGCCGTCGGGATCGCCGCGCGGGCGGCGGCACGCGGGCGATCAGCTCCTCGAGCACCTCCCCCACGCCTTCGCCGGTCTTGCCGCTGATCTTCAGGATCTGCTCGGCGGGCTCGCCGATCAGATCGCTCACTTCGCCCGCGACCCGCTCGGGCTCGGCGCCGGGCAGGTCGATCTTGTTCAGGCACGGGATCAGCTCCAGCCCCGACTCGACCGCGAGATACGTGTTGGCGACCGTCTGCGCCTCGACGCCCTGCGAGGCGTCCACCACCAGCAGCGCGCCCTCGCATGCGGCCAGTGAGCGGGACACCTCGTAGGTGAAGTCCACGTGGCCCGGCGTGTCGATCAGGTGCAGCTGGTAGGTCTCGCCGTCGCGCGCGGTGAAGAACACCCGCACCGCCTGCGCCTTGATCGTGATCCCGCGCTCGCGCTCGAGGTCCATCGAGTCGAGCAGCTGGGCGCGCATCTCGCGCGCCTGCACGGTGTGGGTGATCTCCAGGATGCGATCGGCCAGCGTCGACTTCCCATGGTCGATGTGGGCGATGATCGAGAAGTTCCGGATGTGCGACTGGTCCATGGGCCGCTACAGCGTAGAAGGCGCCGCTGCGCGGGGACGGAGCCCGGCCCGCGACCCGCTAGCCTTCATAGTCCGGCGGATCGCCAACTCGACCGCGGATCCCTCGGGATCCAGCCGCGGCAACGCGCCCCCTTCGGGAGGGCGGCCTGTCCAGGTGGCCGGGAGTGTCACGCCGCCCAGGCAAGACACACAGTCCTGGGACGTAAGTAGTAAGCGGCGATCTAAGTCGGGTCTGGCCGGGTGGGCTCGCGCTCACCCGGCCACATTGCCGCGCGTGCGCTGCCCTCAGGCGCGCGCCCGAGCTGGCTGCGGATCAGGCGGCTGACCTGGTGGGCCTCGGGGATCCGCATCGCGAGCACCGCACGCGAGTAGACCAGGAACCCGACCGTCGCGGCGCCTCCGACGCTGATGATCTGCGCCGCGAGCGAGACACGCCGAGCACCGCGTTCAGCAGGCTCCAGACGCCGTATGACACCGCCGCGAGCAGCGCCGAGGCGAGGATGATCCGCGCGGTGATCATCGTCGTCTGCGCACCGTCGATCCGTCCGTTGAAGCCGATCCGAAGCCGGTGGAGCTGCAGCGCCGTCATCACCGCGTTCGCGGCGACGGTGCCGATGATCAGCCCCGCGATCCCGAGCGGCTTGTAGAGGCCGATGCTGACGATGATGTCGACGACGATGTTCACGACCGCCAGGCGCGTCGGGATCCACGGCCGCTGCACCGCGAAGAAGGTCCTCGTGAGCAGCAGGTTCAGCCCCCCGAACGGCAGGCTGAACGCGAACCAGAACAGCGCTTCGGAGACGAGTTCGGTGGACCTCGCGTCGAAGTGCCCGCGCTGGAAGATGAGCCGGACGATCGGCGTCGCGAGCACGATCATGAACGCGGCCGCCGGTATCAGCAGCAGGTTGATCTGCCGCATCCCGATCCCCACCGCGCGGCGCATGCCCGAGGAGTCGCCGCGCGAGGCCATCCTGCTGAGCGTCGGGAACAGCACGGTCGCGACCGCGACGCTGAACATCCCCTGCGGGAGCATGTAGATGCGGAACGCGTTGTCGATCGCGCGCGGGGCTTCCTTGGAGACCAGGGTCCCGAACACCGAGTTGATGAGCTGGTCGAGGTTGACGATCCCGAGACCGATCGTGACGGGCAGCATCAGCATGAAGACCTGCTTGACGCGGGGGTCGTGCCAGTCGATCGCGAACTGCAATCGGAAGTCGACCCGGCCGAGCGCTCCGGCGGCCATCCCGAGCTGCACGACCGTCGCGATCAGGATCGCTATCGCGTAGGCGTAGAGCTGGTTCCCGTCTTCGTAGCCGCCGTGGAAGTGCGGCTTCAGGACGATCAGCAGCACGATGATCACGACGTTCCAGACCGCCGGCGAGATCGCGGGGATCGTGAAGTGGTCGTATGACTGCAGGATCCCGACGAGCAGCCCGTTCAGGCCGAGCAGCAGCACGACCGGGAACAGGATCTGCGACAGGCCGGCCGTCAGCGCGTCGAGCTCGGAGTTGAACGTGCTCGCCGTGAACAGCGGCATGATCGTGCCCGCCGCGAGGATCGCGAACGCCGTCACGGCGCCGAGGACGATCAGCATGATCCAGAACAGCGTCGAGGCGAGCCGGAACGCCTCTTTTCGCCGTGCCCTTCTGCAGCAGGTCGGTGAAGACCGGCACGAAAGCCGCGGACAGCGCGGCGTTCGCGAACAGGTTCGTCACCAGGTTCGGGATCTGGAAGGCGATCGTGAACGCGGAGGCCGGTCCGCTGGTCCCGAAGTAGCCGGCCGCGACGATCTCGCGCACCAGGCCCGCGACCCGCGACACGCCCGTGGCGATCGAGAAGATCGCCGTGTTGCGGGCAACACGGCCGCCCGCCGGGGGGCTCGGCGCCGCCTGCTCCCCCGAGGCGTCTTCTGCTGTGCCGGTCAAGGCCGCTATAGTACGGCGCTGCGCGGCGCGCCAGGGCCTTTCCCTGCGGCGCACGCGCGATAAGCCATGGCCAACATCCATTCACAGAAGAAGCGGATCCTTCGCTCGGAGCGCGAGCGCATGGAGAACCGCCGCTACACGTCGGCGATCAAGACCCACTTCCGCCGCCTCGAGGAGCTCGTCCAGGCGGGCGAGGACCCGGCCGCGGCCGACACTCTGCACCGGGAGCTGGTCAGCACGATCGACAAGGCCGTCAAGCGCGGCGCGATGCACCGCAACACGGGCGACCGCAAGAAGTCCCGCGCCGCCCGCGTCCGCGCCGGCTCTAGCTCGTAGCGCCGCTCATCGCCCGCACGGCGAGGGTCTCCTCGGAGGAGCCCGCCGATGATGTGCGGCTCGAGCGCAGCGGCGGGCCGCCGCGCGTGGCGAGTTCCAGGTCCGCGAGAACGACGAGCGCAGCGCGCAGCCGCTCCGGGTCCGTGCGCGACACGTCCGCCATGAAGCGCTCCGCCGCCTTCTGAGGCAGCCTCAGGCCGCTGCGGATCGCGGCAGCGGACTCGCCGGCCTGCATGCGCGACGGACGCGTCGAGCGCGTCGCGCAGCCGCTGGGCCATCCTGTAGATCAGCCCGGTCGACGCTCTCGCCCTGGCTCGCGCAGGCGCAGGTACAGCGCGAGCGCCGCGCGGCCGTCGCGGCCGACGATCGCGTCGGCGAGCGCGTAGGCGCGCCCTCTCGGAGGAGTGCGGCCGCGCGCAGCGCCACCTCCTCGGCGCCCACGACGCGCGGCGCCGGCGCCGTCCGTGGTCGCCTTCGAGCGCGAGCGTCTCGAGCTCGCGCAGCAGCCGCTGCTGGCGCGGGCCGACCTGCTCGACGAGCGCCTTCGCGGCCGCGCTGTCGAGCCTCAGGCCGAGCGCGCAGCCCCCTCGGCGACCCACTTCGGCAGCTCCCACGGCTTGACGGTCATCTCGCTGTCGACGCGCCCGCCGGCGGCCTTGACGGCCTTCAGCAGGGCGGGCGGCGCCTTCGCGCGCGCCTCCTCGCGGGCGAACATCGCGAGGGTCGTGTCGGGCGGCATCTGCGCCATCGCCGGCGCGAGAGCGCTCTCGATGTCGGCCTCTCGCCAGCGCTCGACGCCGTCGACGATGATCACGCGCCTGCCGATCGCGAGCGTCATCGCCGAGAGCGCCGCCGCGACGCCGGCCGGGGAGCCGCCTTCGCCCTCGAGCATCTCGACGCTGACGCTGCCTCCCTCGGCTCTCCGCGAGCGCGCGCAGACGCGCGCGGCGCTCGGCGACGGCGCCGTGGTCGTCGCCGTGGATCAGGTACGCGGGCCCGAGCTCAGCCATCGCCGCGAGTGTATGACGCGGCGCGGCGCTAGCGGACGACGATGTTGACCAGCTTGCCGGGCACGACGATCTCCTTGACGATCTCGTGGCCGTCGACGTGGGCGAGCACGTTCGGCGCGGCCCTGCAGAGCGCCTTCAGCTCCTGCGGCGCCCGCGTCGGCGGGCGCCTGCACGCGGTCGCGGACCTTGCCGTTGACCTGGCAGACGAGCTCGTACTGCTCGCTCTCGAGGAACGCCTCCTCGGCCTGCGGCCACGGCTGCTCCCACACGCGCTCGCCGGTCAGCATCTCGTAGGCGTCCGAGCAGACGTGCGGCGCGAACGGGAACAGCAGCGAGGCGGCGGTGCCGAGCGCGAAGCGCATGCGCCTCGACGCGAGACCGTCTCGCGCAGGCGCGAGCACTCGTTCAGGAGCTCCATCACCGCGGCGATCGCGGTGTTGAACGCGAAGCGGCGCAGGTCGCCGCTGACCTTGTCGATCGCCCAGTGCGCCTTGCGCAGCAGCACCAGGTCGGCCCCGCCGGGCTGCTCCGGGCCGGTCGGCTCGGGCGTCGGCTCGCCGGCGCGCTCGGCCGTCTCGGCCGCCAGGCGCCACAGCCGCGAGAGGAAGCGGTGCATGCCCTCGACGCCGTCGTCGGACCAGTCGGCGTCCTGGTCGGGCGGGCCGACGAAGAGGATGTAGCAGCGCGCCGTGTCGGCGCCGACGCGCTCGACGATCGACGCGGGCGAGACGACGTTGCCCTTGGACTTGGTCATCTTCGCGCCGTCCTTGGTGACCATCCCCTGCGTGAAGAGCGCCGGGAAGGGCTCCTGGAAGTCGAGGTGGCCGAGGTCGGCGAGCGCCTTCGTGAAGAAGCGCGCGTACATCAGGTGCAGGATCGCGTGCTCGACGCCGCCGATGTACTGGTCGACCGGCATCCACTCGCGCGAGCGCCGCGGGGTCCCACGCGGCGCTGTCGTTGCGCGCGTCGCAGTAGCGCAGGAAGTACCAGGAGGAGTCGACGAAGGTGTCCATCGTGTCGGTCTCGCGCCGCGCCGGCGCCGCCGCACTGCGGGCAGGTCGTGTTGACCCAGTCCTCGGCCGCCGCGAGCGGCGAGCGGCCCTTGCGGCGCGTAGTCGTCGATGTCGGGCAGCACGCACCGGCAGGTCCTCGTCGGGAACGGGCACGATGCCGCAGCGCTCGCAGTAGACGATCGGGATCGGGCAGCCCCAGTAGCGCTGGCGCGAGACGAGCCAGTCGCGCAGGCGGTAGTTGACCGAGGCGTGGCCCTTGCCCTCGCGGTCGAGCCACGTCGACGATCGCGGCGAGCGCCTCGCGGTTGCCGCAGGCCGTCGAAGTCCGGGTGGGAGTCGACGAGCGTGCCGTCGCCGCGTGTAGGGCAGGCCCTCGCTCGCGTCCGTGCCGGCTCGGCGCTCGGCGCCGCGATCACGCGCCGGATCGGCAGCCCGAAGGCGCGCGCGAACTCGTGGTCGCGCTCGTCGTGCGCCGGGCACGGCCATGATCGCGCCGGTGCCGTACTCCATCAGCACGTAGTCGGCGACGAACATCGGGATCTGCTCGCCGTTGACGGGGTTGGTGACGGTGCGGCCGAGCGGCACGCCCGTCTTCGGCTTGTCGGCGTCGCCGCGCTCCTCGTTGGTCTCGTTGAGCGCGTGGTTGACGTAGTCGCGCACCGCCTGCTCGTGGTCGGTGCCGGCCGCGAGGCGCAGCACGTCGGGGTGCTCGGGCGCCATCACGAAGAACGTCGCCCCGAACAGCGTGTCGGGCCGCGTCGTGAAGACCGGGTAGTCGATGCCGAGCGTCCTCGCAGCGGAACGTGACCTCGGCGCCCTCGCTGCGGCCGATCCAGTTGCGCTGCATCGTCTTGACGTGCTCGGGCCAGTCGATCGCGTCGAGGTCGTCCAGCAGCCGCTCCGCGTAGTCGGTGATGCGCAGGAACCACTGCTCGAGCTGGCGCACTTCGACCAGCGCGCCGCAGCGCTCGCAGTGGCCCTCGGCGTCGACCTGCTCGTTGGCGAGCACGGTCTGGTCGTTGGGGCACCACTTGACCGCCGCCTCCTTGCGGTAGGCCAGGCCCGCGCGGAACAGCTCCAGGAAGATCCACTGCGTCCAGCGGTAGTAGCTCGGCTTCGTGCGTGGCGAGCTCGCGCGACCAGTCGATCGAGATCCCCCACGAGCGGAACTGGCGCTGGAAGGAGGCGATCGACGCCGCCGTCGAGTCGCGCGGGTGCACGCCCGTCTTGATCGCGTGGTTCTCGGCCGGCAGGCCGAACGCGTCGTAGCCCATCGGGTGCAGCACGCGGCGCCCGAGGCGGCGGTGGAAGTGCGCGATCGCGTCGCCGACCGCGTAGCACTTCAGGTGCCCGATGTGCGGCTCGCCGCTCGGGTACGGGAGCATCTCGAGCACGTAGGCTGCTCGGGCGCCTGCGCGCCGTACCGTTCGATCTCCTGGCGCGGGTCCGCTCCCTCGTTGGCGACCTCCCACGTGCGCTCCTGCGCCCACAGCGCCTGCCAGCGGGGCTCGATCTCGCTGCGGGTCGTAGCGGTGCTCGGACATCGGGCTCGCAGGTTAGCGGGCGGCCTGACCGGACCCGCCGCGGCCGGGGTCACGTGCTGGGGGCTGCGGCCTGCTCCTGTTCCTCGGCGAAGCGGCTTGCGGCCCGCACGAGCTCGACGACCTCGGCCGGCGCGCGCGCGGGTGAGCCGGCGTGAAGGGCGGCTGCGGGTCGTACTCGATCCCGAGCTGGATCGCCTGCGCGACCGTCTCCCCCGCGATCTCGGCAGCGAAGGTGAGTGCCATGTCGATGCCCGCGGAGACGCCGGCGGCGGTGACGATCTTGCCGTCGATCACGACCCGCTCGCTCACGGGCGTGGCTCCCAGCGCCGCGAGTTCGTCCATCGCCAGCCAGTGGCTTGTCGCGCGTCGGCCGCGCAGGACCCCGGCAGCGGCGAGGATCAGCGACCCCGTGCACACCGACGTCGTCCACGTGCTGGTCTCGTCCGCGGTGCGGACCCATTCGCAGGACCGCGCCGCCCGCCCGCGCAGCGACCTCCCCCGGGCCGCCCGGGAACGAGCAGGATGTCCGGGTGCGGCGAGCTCGGCGAGCGAGCGCTCGGCGACGAGCGTGAGCATGCCGTTGTCGGTACGCACCGGGCCCGCCTGCTCGGCGACGAACGTGACGCGGGCTCCGGGCAGCCTGCTCAGCACCTCATACGGCCCGATCGCGTCGAGCGCGGTGAACCTGTCGTAGAGCACTATCGCGATGTCCATGGCGGCTCCTGCCTCTCTGTCGTGGATGGATCCGGCTGCACGAGCGGCCGGGGTTCGCTCAGGCCGCCTGCGCGCCCGGTGAGCGGAATCGCCTTCGGTACTCGGCGGGGCCGACCTCGAGCGTTCGCAGGAACACCCGCCGCATCGTCTCGGGCGTCCCGAAGCCGCACGCCCTCGCCACCGCTGCGATCGGCTCCGCGCTCTCCTCGAGCGCGCGGCGCGCCGCCTCGACGCGGACCCGTTCGACGAAGCGGGCGGGCGTGACCCCCGTCTCGGCGCGGAACGCGCGCGCGAAGTGACGGGGGCTCATGTGCGCCCGCGCGGCCATCGCCTCGACGGTGTGCTCGCCGGCGATGCCCTCGAGCACCGAGCGCTGGACCTCGCGCAGCGGCTCGCGGCCCGGGGTCTGGGCTCCGAGCGTGGCCGAGAACTGGGACTGGTTGCCGGGGCGGCGCAGGAACAGGACGAGCTGGCGGGCGATCGGCAGCGCCGCCTCGCGGTCGAGGTCCTCCTCGACGAGCGCGAGCGCGAGGTCCATCCCGCGGTGACGCCGGCTGAGGTCCAGATGTCGCCGTCGCGCACGAAGATCGGCTCGGGCTCGACCCGCACATCCGGGTAGCGCGCGCGAGCTCGCGCGCGTAGGCCCAGTGGGTGGTTGCCCTCCGGCCGCTCGAGCAGGCCCGCCTGCGCGAGCAGGAAGGCGCCGGTGCAGACCGATGCGGTGCGCCTGGCGCGCGAGCCGCGCCGCGCGATCCAAGCGAGGAGCGCGCGCATCGCGCGCGGCCTGCGCATGCCCGGCGCCGCCCGCGACGATCAGCGTGTCGAGCCTCGGCGCCGCGTCGCGATGCTCGCCGTCGGGCGCGATCGTCAGCCCGCTGGAGCTGCGCACCGGCCGCCCGTCGGGGCTCAGCACCCGGATCTCGTAGCCGCGCTCCGGCGGCCGGTCTCGCCGATCAGGCGCTGCGCGCCCGCGAAGACCTCCAGCGGCCCGGTCACGTCAAGGCTCTGCACGCCCTCATAGACCAGGATCGCGACGCTGGCGGGTCTCTCGCGGCGCTCATCGGCTCGATCATGCCTGACGCGCGCCTGCGTCCGCAAGGACCAACTTCCCACCTTTTCTGCCATCGCGGCCGACTTCGCCGGGACGCACGACGCGCGCTCGCGCCGGGCGGCCGGTGAACGCGGACGCCCGCTGCGGTTTACGATGGCCCGCGTGGAGGATCACGAGTACGACGACGCCGGCTACCACCACGACGCCGATCCCGATGCCCTGAGCGCCGCCCCGGGGCGCGTGGCGAGCATCGTCGGCGCCGCCGAACGCGCCGCGCTCGAGCTGCGCGAGCAGGCGGAGGCGCGCTCGCTGCAGCGGATCGCCGAGGCCGAACGGGCCGCCGGGAACCGCATCGCCGCGGCCGACGAGGAGGCCGAGGAAATCGCTCGCGCGGCGCGCGCAGCGAGGCCGAGTCCACCCTCAGCGACGCGCAGCACCAGCGCGAGGAGGCCCAGGCCGCGCTCGAGGCGCGCACCAGCAGGCAGCGGCGCTGCTCGAGCGAGGCCCGCGAGGAAGCCGAGCGGATGCGCGCCGCAGCGCTCAGCGAGTCCGAGGTCATGCGGGCCGGCGCCAAGGCGGAGACCGACCAGCTCAGGGCCACGGCGATCACCGAGGCCCACGAACTGCGGGCCTCGGCGCAGCGGGAGGCCGAGCAGGTGCGCGCGGACGCCGAGCAGCACGCCGCCCAGGTGCGCGCGCGACGCCGAGCAGGAGTCCTCGCGGCTGCTGCAGGACGCCCGCGAGGAGTCCGAGCGCACCGCGCAGGAGACGCGCGAGCACACCGAGCGTCTGCTTCACGCACGCCGGGAGGAGCTCGTGAAGCTGCGCGATGAGGCGGATGGGCAGGCACGCGAGATCAAGGCGAACGCCGCGCACCGAGGCGCGGGAGATCACCAGCGATGCGCATATCGCCGCGCGCGAAGTGCTCGATGAGGGCACCGAGGTCTCGCGCCATCTTCGGGAGCTCTCGGTGTCGCTGCGAAACAACGCAGAGCGGCTGATCCGAGACATCACGCCTCGCACACGGCGGGATGACGGCGCGCCTTGACCAGGTCTCCGCCGACGCCCAGGAGCAGACGGGCAGATCGAGTGAGGCGCGCGGCCGGCGCGTGACGAGGGCCGGCTCCGGGGGCGGCGACGATCTCGACGTTCCGGAGTTCATTCCCCGCAGCTGAGGCGGTCCGCCGGCCGCGCCGGATCGCCGCGGCTCAGAGCGCGCTCGCGCTAGGGCCGGCGCGCTAGGATTCCTCTGCCTGGGGCTATAGCTCAGCTGGGAGAGCGCGTCGCTGGCAGCGACGAGGTCGTCGGTTCGAGCCCGACTAGCTCCATTCTCGCCGGTCGCGTTTCACGACGAGGCGGTGCGGCTCAGTTCGACGTACCGGGCGCCGGGCCGCTCCGCTCTGCGGCGCGATGTTCCGGCTCTGTCAGCGCCGCGATGTCTTCCAGGTCGACCGGTGCGACCGGAGGCGCGCTTCATCCTGATCAGGTCATCTCGACCGGCCACCGGGATCCGCTGGTCTCCGAGCGAGATCACCAGCGCGCGTGCGCGCAGCTCATCGAAGGCGGCGGCGCCTGGCGCGTCGTGGAGCAGGTCGATATCTCCCAGCCGCGTGGAGAACTGCCAGAGCGTCGCGCGAGGCAGCATCGAGACGTCGACCGCGAGCCCCTCACTCCCGCGGTTCAGGACACGGGCCCCAAGCTCATGCAGCGCGTCGGTGAGACGGCCCAGGTTTGCGCGATCGGGTGCCGGGATCAGGTCGAGGTCGTTCGTCATGCGGACGTGGCCGTGAACCTGCACGGCGACTCCTCCGACGACGACGTAGTCCGACTCCGTGTGCGCTGAGGACCGCGAAGATCCGCTCAGCGTCGAGGATCGGCTCAGGCATCGGCGCGAGCTGCGCGCCCCGCGGCGCTGAGCCGTCCGGCGAGACGGTCCCACGAAACCGCGAGCGCGAGCCTCTCCTCCGGAGTCCGTTCGAGCGTGCTCGTCATGTGCGCGTCGTCCCAGCCGCCGCGAGCCGGCGAGCGTCGAGAGTCGGCTGCTCGCCCATTGCCAGCATGAGCTCGCGAATCGATGTGAACGTCGGCGAGACGATCCCGCGCTCGATGCGGCTGACAGACGCCTGAGTGGTCCCTGCGCGCAGGGCCAGCTGTCTCTGGCTGAGGCCCAGCCGCCTTCTCGTGGTTCGGATCAGCTCATCGGGCTCCACGGCTGGATGATATCAAAAAAGATATCGCTCGTGGAACCGAGAGCGCGCGTGCTGGCCCTCACGCCGCTGGTGTCACGCAACATCCGGCCGGCATCGTCTACGTTGGCGGCTGTGGAGTTGCATCCTCTCGCGCAGCGATTTGCCGACGTCGCCGACGCGTACGAGCGCGCCCGCCCGGAGCATCCGCCTGCGGTCGCCGGCGCGGTCGCGGCCGAGCTGCGCGTGCCCCCCGCCGGGCGGGTGCTGGACCTCGGCAGCGGGCACGGGGAAGCTCAGCAGGGCACTTCTGGCGGCGGGCCTGGATGTGGTCGCGGTCGAGCCGATCGCGCAGCTGCGCAGCCACCTCGCGGCGCGCATCGGAGCCGAGCGGGTCCTGGACGGGCTCGCCGAGGCGATCCCGCTGCCCGACGCCTCGGTCGACGCCGTGACAGTCGCCGACGCCTTCCACTGGTTCGACCAGCCACGCGCGCTGGCGGAGATCCGGCGCGTCCTGCGGCCCGGCGGCGGACTCGCCGTGCTCGCGACCGTACCCGACTGGGCGGGCGCCTCATGGGCCGATGAGATCGGCACGCTGATCATGGAGCTGCGGCCCGAGCACCCGCATTTCGACGGTCCGCCGTGGCAGGATGCGGTGAGGGACGCGGGAGGCTGGGGCGAGCCGCGCGAGATCCGGGTCAGCACCCGTGTGCCGGCGCGCCCCGAGCTCTTCGCCGACCACGTCGCCTCGATGAGCTGGGTCGCGGCGCTGCCCGACGATCGGCGCGC
The DNA here is from genome assembly GCA_963826345.1 of uncultured Solirubrobacteraceae bacterium. Lineage (GTDB taxonomy): Bacteria > Actinomycetota > Thermoleophilia > Solirubrobacterales > Solirubrobacteraceae > Palsa-744. Next base: position 157,202 of record CAWGWU010000008.1, on the reverse strand, counting down.
CGAGACGCTCGCCCGGGTGCACGAGATCGTGATGTCGGGAGATACACCGCCCGAGCTCGGCCTGCACGTCGTGATCGGCCTGGCCTGCCTCACCTAGCTGCTGCCTGAGCGGGCCTCGGCGCCCGCGCCCGCTCATGCGCAATCATCTGGAGGTGGAATTGATCGCTGTGAAGGTGCTGCTGGCACCCGGCTTCGTCGTCGCGGCATCGCTGGCCGCCCGCCGCTACGGGCCGAGGGTCGGCGGGCTGATCGCAGGACTGCCGGTTGTGGCAGGGCCGATCCTGCTCGTCTACGCGCTCTCCAACGGGGCGGCGTTCGCTGCGGATGCCGCAGCGGGCACGCTCCTCGGCCTGATCTCGCTGATCGCCTTCGTGGTCGTCTACGGGCGACTCGCGGGCCATGTCTTCTGGGGAGCGAGCATGCTCGCGGGATGGGCCGCGTTCATCGCCGGCACCGTCATCTTCAGCGCCGTCTCCGTCCCCGCGGGCGTCGCGCTCGCGATGGCGGGCGTGGCGATCGTGCTGGGCCTGGCGTGGCTTCCCCGGCCCTCCGACGGGCCCCGCGAGCACTTCGAGCCGCCGGCCTGGGATCTGCCGCTGCGCGCGTTCTGCGCGCTCGTGCTGGTCATCACGCTGACGGCGGTCTCGGGATGGCTCGGCCCGCAGCTCAGCGGGCTGCTGGCGCCGTTCCCGATCATCTCGACCGTACTCGCGACGTTCACGCACGCGCAGCGCGGCAACGATGAGCTCCTGCGGCTGCTCCGCGCGATGGTGCTCGGATTCGGCGCGTTCGCGCTGTTCTGCTTCACGCTGGCCGTCACGCTGCCGTCGCTTGCGATCGCGCCCTCGTTCGCGCTGGCCACCGCGGTCGCGCTGCTGATGCAGGGCACCATGATCGTCCTCACCGGCCGCGCGTCGCGCGCACCGCTGCGGCTCCGCTCCCGCGCCTGGCGCGCGCCCGCCGAGGCGCAGCCGAGCCGGATCGCGGGCTGACGCTCAGCCGGCTCAGGCCTCCTGCGCGAGCTGGTGGCGGAGCCGCTGGCGCATCTCGGAGAAGCGCATCGCCTCATAGATGATCAGCGCCGTCAGGACGAGAGCGAGCAGGCCGAGCGTGAGCAGCGCCGGCGGCGCGGCGCTGATCTCGATGATCAGCATCGCGACGAGCAGCGCGGCGCACACGATCCGCTGGCGGTTCAGGGTGTGCATGTTGCGCCAGCGGAACGCGACGTGGGCGAGCAGATACAGCGCGCCGCCCCCGAGCATCGCGGCCGCGGGCACCACCCCGAGCGGCTTGCCGACGTGCTCGAGCGTCTGTTTCATGCCGACCGCCACAGGGCGATCCCGGCGACCATCGGGAAATGCAGATAGGAGTAGGAGTCGCGCGCGATCTCGTTTCGTTCGCGCCCCGGCGCAGATTTGATCAGCCGCCTTTCGGCGACGATCGCGACGACGTCGAAGTAGAGCCACCACAGCGCGCACGCGACGATCACTGCCGAGCACGGCGGCAGCGACCACACCCGCGTCGACGTTGGTCCCGGCGCCCGCGCCGATCGCGACGATCGACTCGCCGAGCGCGATGATGATGATCGCCCCGTGGCGCTCGGCGAAGTGCCCGGGCACCAGCTTCCAGCCCTCGGCTCCGAACAGGTAGGGGCCGCCCGTGTCGAGCACGAGCGCGGCGCACCACAGCACGATCCTCAAGCGTGCCGCTCGACGAGCGCGGCCGCGACGAGCAGCCCGACGCCGATCGCGGTGCTGACGGCCAGCCCCGAGACCGACTTGCGCAGGTCCCGGTCCTCGCTGCTCGCGATCACGAACAGCGCGATGTGGGCGGCGCGGACGGCGCCGTAGGCGCAGGCGAACAGCAGCGCGTCCTCGGCGAACGCCCCCGGCACGCACAGCGCCGCGACCAGCAGCGCCGCCATCGCGGCGAAGATCGCGATCCGCACCGAGCCCTCCTCGGGGTCAACGACGCTCGTCAGCCACGCGTAGCCGGTCCACGCCCACCACAGCACGCCGAGCACGAGCAGCCCCTTGCCGAGGCCTCCCCAGGTGCCCAGGTGGGCCATCAGCGCCGTGCACTGCGTCAGCGCGAGCACGAACACGAGGTCGAAGAACAGCTCGAGCGGCGTCACCTTCTCGCCCTCGCGCATGACGGCGCCCGAGTCGCTGGGAGTGTGCCTTGATCGCTCGCGCTCACGTGCGCATATTGGCAACTCGCGCAGCGTGTCTCGGCGAGTCGAGCGCCGGGCGCCGGCCACGGGGGCCGGCGCCCGCGCCCTCCCGTCAGTGCAGCGACATGTTCGGCTCGCCGGCGGAGTTCACTCCGGCGCCCGAGATCGTGCAGGTCCCGCCGCGCGGGGAGCCCGCGTTGTAGGCCTGCGTGAGGCAGTTGCGCAAGTGCGAGCTGCGCCCAGTAGTTCGGGTGCAGGTCTTCCTGGATCTGGTACGGCGGGAAGATCGCCGAGACGTGCGGATCTGGTTGACCCACTCGCTCTTGTTGACCGCTTCCGGCGCAGTCCACGAGGACAGCCCCTCTTCCTCGAGCAGCCCCACGCCTTTCTCGCACAGCCGGTGGCCGTTCAGCGCCGCGGACAGGTCCATCGTCGTCACGTTCGGCAGGCCGCTGGCCGCGGCGGCGCCGAGCACGGCGCCGTTGATGGTCGGCAGCATCGTCGAGTTCGCGTAGTTGGCGTCCGTGTTCCAGAACCCGCAGCCGCCGACCGTCTGGCGGGTGTAGCCGCTCTGGGAGTAGCGGAAGCCGGACCCGTTCGGGATCGGCGACGGGTAGTCCTGGACGACGATCGTGTACTGCGAGCTCGAGTACCCGGCGGCGGACATCGCGGTCGCGATGTTCTGGATCGCGCCCTTGATCGCCGCCTTCTGCGTCGCGACGTTGCCGGAGCTGAAGTTGCTCGTCACCGAGCTTTCAGAGCTGCAGTAGTCGGGCCACCACGAAGGCGAGAGCAGCCAGTCCTCGACGCAGGTCTGCACGATCCCGGCGAAGTTGAAGTTGTTGCCGCCGATCGAGAGCGCGATGAGCCTGACGTTGTGGCTCGCCGCGAAGTGCTGGAGCATCAGCGCCTGCCCTTCTTTGCCGCCCGAGTTGTAGAAGTCGATCCCGGGCTTGAAGTTGCCTTCGCTGGAGAAGCTCGAGGTCTTCGCCCCGAGCAAGCGAGGTTCTCGCCGTTTACGCCGGCGCCGATGTAGACCTCGGCCGACTTGGAGCTGTGGCACGCGGCGATGCTTTCGCCGGAGCCGTTGTCGTTGTACGCGCCCGAGCCGAGGGCGTCGATGTTCGACGAGCTGCCGTTGGTGTTGCCGGCCCACCGGCCCGCCTCACCGGAGATGTACGAGTCCCCCATGCTCACCGTCCACGGCGTGCCCGCTCCGGGGCCGTCCGCGCGTGACACGGACGCCCCTGCGCCCGCCGCCAGTAGAAATGCCGCCGTCATCAGCGCGGCCGCTGATCAGCGCGCGCGCAGACGCCGTGGCGAACCTTCACTTCACCCATTGCTCCTCCTCGGTCGTGCACCGCTCCCTCGACGGCGCGTTCCGGCGACCCTAACCCGCCGGCCGGATGAGCGTCAACCTCCGCGGACGCCTGTCGGGCGGCCGGGCCGGCTGCGTCAGGCGTTCTCGAGGGCGGCGCGAGCCGGGGCCTCGCCCCAGAGCTGCTCGAGCCGGTAGAACTCGCGCGTCTCGGGCGTGAAGATGTGCACGATCACGTCGAAGTAGTCCATCAGGATCCAGCCTCCGCCCGGCGACCCCTCGACCTTGCGCGGGAGCATGTCGTGCTCGCGCTTGAGCCCCTCGAGGATGCCGTCGTGGATCGCCTTCGCCTGGCGCCCGGTGTTGCCGGAGCAGACGAGGAAGTAGTCGGTGTAGCCGAGCACGCCGCGAAGGTCGAGCTCGACGACGTCGATCGCCTTCTTGTCGGCGGCGTAGCGGGCGATCTCGCTGACCATCGTCTGGGGATCCATCACGCCACCGCCGCATACAGGCCGTGCTCGCGGATGTATCGCGCGACCGCCGGCCCGGTCATCTCCGCGACGGGCTCTCCGGCCGCGACGCGGTCGCGGATCGAGCGACGAGGACACCGCGACACCGGGCATGCTTCAGAAAGGCCGGCTCCCTTGCGCCGCCGCCGAGCCGCTGCAGCGCAGCGAGCACGTCCTCGCGGCCGGCTCCCTCGCGCGCGGCGATCGCCAGGCGCGCAGACCGGATGATCTCCTGCGGCTCGCGCCATGACTCAAGGCTCGCGGCTGTGTCGGCGCCGACGATGAACGTCAGCTCGGCCTCCGGATGGCTGGCATGTATCGATCTCAAGGTATCCACGGTATAGGACGGGCCCGCACGCTCCATCTCCAGGGCGCTGGCCGAGATCCGCTCGCTTGCTGCCGCGAGCGCCACGCACATCGCCAGCCGGTGCTCCGGGCCCGGGTCCTCGCCGGTGGTCTTGTGCGGCGGGGTCCGGGCCGGCATCAGCCAGACCTCGCCCAGCCCGAGCTCGTCGCGGGCGTGCTCGGCGAGCGCGAGGTGTCCGAGGTGAGGCGGGTTGAAGGTGCCCCCGAGGATGCCGATGCTCGCCACCGGCCGGTCAGGCGCGGACGTGACCGTCGCCCTCGATCAGGTACTTGAACGTGCACAGCTCACGCAGTCCGATCGGCCCGCGGGCGTGGAGCTTCTGCGTCGAGTTGCCGATCTCGGCGCCCATCCCGAACTCCCCGCCGTCCGTGAAACGGGTGGACGCGTTGACGTAGACGCATGCCGCGTCGACTGCCAGCTGGAAGGCGCGGGCGCTCGAGGTGTCGCGGTGAGGATCGCCTCGGAGTGCCCGCTGCCGTAGCGGCCGATGTGCTCGATCGCCTCCCCCACGCTGTCGACGATCCGCGCCGCGATGATCGGCGCGAGGTACTCGCTCTCCCAGTCCTCCTCCGACGCGGGCTCGATCCGCGCGAGCGGTGCGGCTCCCGCGAGTGCGCGGGTGCGCTCGTCGGCCCGGATCAGCACGCCGGCGTCTCCGAGCGCCGCGATCAGGGGCGGCAGCAGAGCCGGCGCGATCCGCTCGTGCACGAGCAGCGTCTCGGCGGCATTGCACACGCCCGGGCGCTGGGTCTTGGCGTTCATCACGATCGCGACCGCTTGCTCGACGTCGGCGCTCGCGTCCACGAAGACGTGGCAGTTGCCCGACGCTGCATACATCACGGGCACCGTCGCGACGGCCTGCAGCGCTTCCTTCAGGCCCTCGCCGCCGCGCGGGATGATCAGGTCGATGAACGCGCGCTGAGTCGCGAGCTCGGCGAGCTCCTCGCGCCCGCCTCCGGCGATCAGGCTCACGCAGCCCGCGGGCAGCCCCGCGGACACGGCAGCCTCCGAGGCGATCAGCGCGAGCGCCGCATTGGAGTGGGACGCCGATGAGGATCCGCGCAGCACGATCGCGTTGCCGGACTTCAGGCACAGTGCCGCGGCGTCGATCGTGACGTTCGGCCGCGCCTCGTAGACGACGGCGACGACGCCGAGCGGCACCCGCACCTTGCGGATGTCCAGGCCGTTCGGCAGGCGCCGGCCGTCGATCACCTCGCCGACGGGATCGGGCAGCGCGGCGATCTGGCGCACAGCTGCCGCGATCGCTTCGATGCGCGCCTCGTCCAGGCGCAGGCGGTCCAGCAGTGCGTCACCGATGTCCGCGTCGCGGGCGAGCTGCATGTCGCGCTCGTTCGCGTCGAGGATCTCGCCGCTGCGCTCGTTGCAGGGCGTGCGCGATCGCCGCGAGCGCAGCGTCCTTGACGTCCGTGTCGACCTGGGAGAGCTCCCGCGCGGCACGCTTGGCGCCGGCGCAGATGTCGGCGACGGACTGGATCGCGGTTGCCATAGCCCTAAGGGTACGACGCTAGTCGACCACGAGGTAGTCGCGGTGGACCGCCTCCTCGGAGGCCCTCGGCAGCAGCTCGCGCACGGCACCGGACTTCAGCCCGATGACGCTGCGCAGCTCCTCGGCGGAGTAGCTGCAGATCCCCTTCGCGAGGATCCTGCCCGGGGCTGCCTCACCCGCAGGCTCGGTGATCTCGACTGCATCGCCGGCGTCGAAGTCCCCGAGCACCTCGATGACGCCGACCGGCAGCAGGCTGGCACTCCCCTCGCGCACCGCCCGCGCGGCGCCCGCGTCGATCACGAGCGTGCCCCGCGAGGGCTTCGCGTACTTCAGCCACAGCTTGAACGAGCTGTAGCGGGCCTCGCCGGCCAGGAAGCGCGTGCCCTCCTTCTCACCCGCGAGCACCGCCCGCAGGCTCTCCGCGCGCAGCCCGTTGCAGATCACGGTCGGGATGCCGGCGGCGGTCGCCATCTCGGCCGCGACGACCTTCGAGCGCATCCCGCCGGAGCCCAGCGGCGAGGTCGTGTGACCTATCTCGAGCTGCTGCAGGTCGGCGAAGTCGCTCACCTCACGCACGATGCGGGCGTCCGGGTACAGGCGCGGGTCCGCCGTGTAGAGGCCGTCGATGTCCGTCATCAGGATCAGCTCGTCGGCCGCGATCAGCACCGCGACCTGCGCCGCGAGGAAGTCGTTGTCACCGAAGGAGATCTCATCCGTCGCGGTCGTGTCGTTCTCGTTGATGACCGGCATCACCCGCCAGTCCAGCAGCGTGCTCAGTGTCTGGCGCGCGTTCAGGTAGTGGGTGCGGGCGCTCATGTCGAAGAACGTCAGCAGCACCTGGGCGCTCGTGACCGAGCGCTCGCGCAGCAGCTCGTCGTAGATCCTGTACAGCTTCCCCTGGCCGACGGCGCTGGCGGCCTGCAGGGCGCCGATCGAGGTGGGGCGCTCGGGGAGCTGCATGACCCGCATCCCTCGAGCGATCGCTCCGCTCGTGACGACGATCACCTCTCCGCCCTGCTCGTGCACCGCCGCGAGCTGCTCGCAGACGGACGCGAGCACGTCCATGCGCAGCGAGCCGTCGCTGTCCGCGACTACGCTGGAGCCGAGCTTTACGACCACCCTCCTCATGCCTGGAGCTTATGCGGCAGGCCTATCAGCTGTCCTCGGCGGGGTCGAGCTCGAAGGCGATGCCCGCGATCTCGATCTCGTCGCCCGGCTCGAAGCCCTCGGCCTCCAGTGCCCTGAGCACGCCGATTCTGCGAAGCCGGCCCTCGAGGTAGGCCATCGCGTCCTCGTTCTCGACGTCGTAGCGGGCGAGCAGCCGCTCGATCCCCCGGCCTCTAACCGCGTACGCGCCCGAGCCCACGCGCTCCACGGTGAACCCCGTGTCGCCCGCCGGCCTGAACACCATGTGCTCGGCGAGCTCGGCCTCGCCCTCGCCCTGCGAGTCGGGAAGGCTCGCGGTGGGGGCAGGCTCCACACGCCGCAGCAGCTCGCCGGAGAGCTCGGCGAGCCCCTGCCCGGTGGCGCTCGACGTCGCGATCACGGGAACACCCGGGCCGAGGCGCTCGCTCCACGCCTGAACCTCCTCGCGTGCGCGCTGCTCGCTGACCAGATCCGCCTTGGAGAGCGCCAGCACCCGCGGCAGGCCGGCCAGGCGCTCGTCGTGGGCCGCGAGCTCGCGCTCGATCGTGGCGTGGTTCTCGCGCGAATCCACTCCCTGGCCGAGCGAGATGTCGGGCGCGATGTCCAGAACGTGGACCAGCAGGCGCGTGCGCTCGACGTGGGCGAGGAAGTCGTGGCCGAGCCCCGCGCCCTCGCTGGCGCCTTCGATCAGACCGGGGATGTCGGCGACGACGAGCTGGCGTTCCTCGCCTTCGAGAACGCCGAGCACCGGCGAGAGCGTCGTGAACGGGTAGCCCGCGACCTTCGGAGCGGCGCGCGTCAGACGAGCCAGCAGCGAGGACTTGCCGGCGTTCGGGAGGCCGACGAGCCCGACGTCGGCGAGCAGCTTCAGCTGGAGCTCGATCCAGCCTTCCTCGCCGGGCAGGCCGCGCTCGGCAAAGCGCGGCGCCTGGCGCGTGGGAGTCGTGAAGCGCTTGTTGCCCCTGCCGCCGCTTCCTCCCTTCGCCACGAGCACGCTCTGGCCGTGCGCGAGCAGTTCCCAGCGCCGACCGACGAGGTCTCCCTCCTCGTCCTCAGGGCCCGTTATCTGGGTGCCGGGCGGCACCCGCAGCGTGAGCGTCTGTCCCTCGGCGCCATGTCGCTGGGAGCCTTCACCGTGCCCCCCGCGCCCGGCGGCGTGGTGGGATCGCCGTCTGAAGCTCTGCAGGTCGCGCAGCGACTCATCGCAGACCACGTCGACGTCGCCGCCGCGCCCGCCGTCACCGCCGTCCGGTCCCCCGCGGGGCACCTTCGCTTCGCGGCGGAAGCTCGCCGAGCCGTCACCGCCGGCGCCGGCCTGCACGTGGATCCTCGCTCGATCGTGAAGCATCAGCAGCATCGTGACAGCAGCGGGCCCCTGCCCCTCTCGCGCCGGGGCGCTGCGGCTATCGTGGGCCGTCAACCGACCAAGGGAGATCACTCAGATGAGCGAGCCACGCCAGTCCGAGGAGAGGGTGCTGCTGATCACCGGAGCCTCCACCGGAATCGGAGCCGCCACGGCCCGCGCAGCCGCCCGGGAGGGCTGGCGCCTGGTGCTCGCCGCGAGATCTCTGGACAAGCTGAGCGCACTCGCCGGGGAGCTCGGAGGCGAGGACCGCGCGATCGCCGTTCAGTGCGACGTGTGTGAGTGGGATCAGCAGGAGCGGCTCGTCGCCGAGGCGCTGTCACAGTTCGGGCGCGTCGACGCCGCGTTCGCGAACGCCGGATTCGGCGCCAAGCGCGGGTTCCTGAACGAGACGCCGGAGTTCTGGCGGGAGATGGTCCTCACGAACGTCTACGGGGCCGCGCTGACGATCCGCGCGTGCATCCCCGCCCTCACGCGGTCAAAGGGGCATCTGCTGCTGACCTCCAGCGTCGCGGGGCGCCGCGCGCTGCCCGGGTCGCTGTACTCCTGCACCAAGCACGCCGTCACGGCGATGGGCGAGGCCGCCCGCGCCGAGCTGGACGGGACGGGGATCCGCGTGACGCTGATCGAGCCCGGGATGACGGACACGCCGTTCTTCGACTCCCCTCACCGGGCATGCTCAAGGACGACGACATCGCCCGCGCCGTGATCTACGCGCTGTCCCAGCCGCCGCACGTGGACGTCAACGAGATCCTGATCAGGCCGATCGCCCAGGCCACCTAGCGGCGCGGGGCACCGCCGCCCGCGCGCTAGGCGTGTGCCAGGACGTGCGCGAAATAGAAGCCGGCGGCCGCGGCGCCGCCCGCGACCACGACGGTGCCCAGGACACCTTTCAGCGGCAGGTGCTCGCGGGCCAGAAGCGTCGCGCCGGCATCCACGACGTCGGCCGCGGCCGCCGCGGCCTGGATGCGGGGGCCGGCCACCGGGTCCTCGATGCTCTGAAGCACTGCCAGCCCGATCGCGATGTCCCGGATCGCAAGGCCCCTGGCGAGGTCGCGTACGACGGGCAGCGCGGCGTTGCTCTCGCCCAGCCAGCGGCCGGTCATCTTCGCGGGCGCCACCATCACGGCCGAGCCGAGCACCACGCGGCCCGCCGCGAGCAGCAGCGCACCGCGTCTGGCGTTCACGGGCTAGGCCTCTGCGTCGGGCACGACGTTGACCACTCGGCCGCGGCGGCCGGTGGTGAACTGGACGGTGCCCGCGGCGCGAGCGTACAGCGTGTCGTCTTTGCCGATGCCGACACCGGCACCCGGCTTGAAGCGGGTCCCGCGCTGGCGGACGATGATCTCGCCGCCGGTCACGGCCTGGCCGCCGAACGTCTTCACGCCGAGGCGCTGGGCGTTTGAGTCGCGGCCGTTGCGGCTTGAGCCGAGCCCCTTCTTATGAGCCATCTGAGGTGTTCTCCTTCTCGTCTGTCGCCTTGGCGGCCGGTGCCGGCGCGGCGGCCGGTTTCGCAGCAGCTTTCTTAGCTTTGCCTGCGCCCGCGGCGATCTCCGTAACCTCGATCTGCGTCAGGTCCTGGCGGTGGCCGGTCCTGCGTTTGTAGCCGCGCTTGGGCTTGAACTTGACGACGCGGAGCTTCTCTCCGCGGACGTGGGCGATCACCTTCGCCGTCACCTTGACCTGCGCGAGGCCGTCCTTGTCGAACACCGCCTCGTCGGAGCGGTAGAGGATCGGCTCGAGGCTCACATCCTGGCCCTCCGCGACGGGCAGGCGCTCGACGAGCAGCTTCTGGCCGCGCTCGACGCGGTACTGCTTGCCACCTGTCTTGACGATCGCGTACATGTGTGTCCCAGTCTCGATTCTCTAGCTTGAAGGGCGCCGCCGGCGAAGCCCGCGCGGCCGGCGCCTACTCGGGGCCTGCCTCGGCCTTTGCAGCCGAACGGCGCCGTCCGCCCCTGCGGCCACGACGCCGAGGCTTGGATTGTAGGCCATCCTCGTCCGCCTCGCCCTCGGATGCGCCCGCGGGAGCCTGCGCGGATGGCTCCTCGGCGCCCTCGGCCGCCACGGGCTGCTCCTGCTCGTCGGGCTCAGGCGCCTTGCGCGCACGGCTGCGGCGCGCTTTCGGTTTGCGTCTCGGAGTCGCCGCTCGGCGGCGGGCGCTTTGCGCCTGGAGCGCGAGGTTGTGCTCTTCGGCTCGGTCCGCACGGGCGCGGCGACGACCTCTCCGGCCTCGTCGAGCAGCAGCGCGCTGGCGGCCGTGCGCCCGACCTGGTCGATGCGGACCATCCGCTTTTCCCCGACGCAGGTCGCGGCGCCGGCGACGGAGATGATGTACCCGTCGATTTTCGCGACGGCGTCATCCACGTCATACATGTGCGGCTCGACGATGTCGACGAGTACCTCGTCGCCCTGGCGGAACGGCAGCGCCCTCTCCTCCACCTCCTCGCGGGTGCCCATGAAGGTGATCGCGAAGTGGTCGAGCGCGAGCCCTTCGGAGCCCTCGAACAGGAACGATGCGCCCGTCTGGGCCTCGAGCGCATGCAGCACCCTCGAGCTGTGCCCGGTGAACTGCGTGCTGACGCGCGGGTTGATCTGGACCAGGAAGGCCTGCGCGTCGGGGTGTTCGACGACGACGTCGCGCAGCCGGCGCTCGAAGTCGATCGCGATCGTTTCCTCGGAGCGGATCACGCCCTCTCCCTCGCATGTCGGGCACGGGCGGCTCATGATCTCGCGCACGCCCTCGGTGACGTTCTGGCGGGTCATCTCGACCAGGCCGAGCTTTGAGATCTCCGCGGTGAACGTCTTCGTGCGGTCCTCGTCGAGCGTCTTGCGCAGGGTCTTCATGACCGCGTCGCGGTTGCGTGCCCGCGCCATGTCGATGAAGTCGATGACGATGATTCCGCCGATGTCGCGGAGGCGCAGCTGGTTGACGACCTCCTCGGCCGCCTCGAGGTTGGTCCTCGTGATCGTGTCCTCAAGGCCCGCGCCCTTGCCGCGGCCGATGAAGCTCCCCGAGTTCACGTCGATCACCGTCAGCGCCTCGGCGTAGTCGATGATCAGGTAGCCGCCGCTCGGCAGGTCGACCCGCCGCGAGAGCACGCCCTGGATCGCCCTGTCGACGCCGTGGGCCTCGAACAGGGGCTCCTTCTCCTGCCACAGCTCGACGCGCTCGACGAGCTCCGGAGCGGTCCTGGTGAAGAACGAGACGAGCCTCTGGTACTGCTGCTCGTCGTCAACGATCGCACGCTCGAAATGCGCGGAGAAGATGTCGCGCACGACCCGCACGGAGAGGTCCGCCTCCTGGAAGACGAGGTCCGGGGCGACGGTGTCCTCGACGCGTTTGACGAGCACCTCGTGGAGCTTGTGGAGGTACTTGAGCTCGCGCTCGAAGTCCTCGCGCTTGGCGCCATGGGCGGCGGTGCGCACGATCACGCCGCCGCCGTCGAGCTGAAAGGCCCGCCGTCTGGCGGCGCAGGCGCTCGCGCTCGCGGTCCTCGAGGCGCCGTGACACGCCGACGCCCTCGCCGGTCGGCGCGTAGACCATGTAGCGGCCGGCGATCGTGAGCTCCATCGAGAGCCGCGCGCCCTTCGTCTTGAGCGGATCCTTGACGACCTGCACGTGATCTCCTGCCCGGGACTGAGCAGGTCGGAGATCTTGCGGCCGCCGCCGCCGCGGCCGCGGCGCGGTGTCTCGACCCGGGAAGCACGATCTCGTCGACGTGCAGGAACCCGTTCTTCTCGAGGCCGATGTCGACGAAGGCCGCCTCGAGGCCCGGCAGGACGTTGTCGACCTTGCCCTTGTAGATGTTCCCGACGATCGAGCGCCCTCCGCGGCGCTCTATGTAGAGCTCAGCTACCCGGTATCCGGGCTCCGGGCCGGCCCCGCCGCGTTTGCGCCCGCGGCTGGCTGAGGCACGGGAGGCGGCGGGCGTTCCGCCTGCCTCCAGGAGCGCGACGCGCGTCTCCGCGCGGTCGACGCTGACAAGCACTTGCTTTTTCAATGTGATCCAGTCGTTCGTTGTGGAAGAGAGCCGAGCCGCGGGCAGGCCGCGTCTGGGTCGGCGGGCGCAGCGCGGGACGACCGCTCAAGGCCGGTTGGGCCGCTCCTGCAGGGCCGCGCCGCCGGAGATTCGGCGGCGGCGATTTGCCCGTCGCGGGTTGCAGCGGCTGCGGGCATGCACTCCCAAAGGGGACAGACGCAGCGCCCTTGGGGGCTGATCGTCTGATGGGGGTGCTCGGCGAACATTCTTTCTAGTAGCGCACCACGCGGCCCTTGAATGCTGCCGAGGCGCGCGCCTGCACGTAAATCGATTGCAACAGGCCAACGGCCAACAGTGTGGTGATCACCGACGAGCCGCCATAGCTCATGAGCGGAAGCGTCACGCCGGTAATGGGCATGATCCCAATGGTCATCCCCACGTTGACAAAGACCTGGAACATGAGCATAGCCGCTACACCGGCAGCGATGAGCGACCCGAACAGATCCTTGGACATCACGAGCACCCTCAGCGCACGCCAGATGAGCAGGGCGTAGAGCAGCAGCAGGACCCCCGCGCCCGCGAACCCGTACTGCTCACCGACCGCCGCGAAGATGAAGTCCGTGTGGTCCTCGGGGACGAAGTTGAGCGTCGTCTGGGTCGGGTTCACGCGCCCCGTCTTTCCCCCGGACCCGATCGCGATCTTGGACTCCTGCTGTTGGTAGCCTTCGGCCTGCGGGTTCGACGACGGGTGAAGGAACGCCGTCAGGCGCGACACCTGGTAGGGCTTGAGCACGTGCACGCCCGCCGCGGGCGCGGCAACCAGCACGAACGCGCCCGCCACCGCGACCAGCCCCGCTAGCGCCGCCAGGTGCTTCCACGGGGTGCCGGCGACGAACAGCAGCATGTAGGCGATCACCATGTAGACCATCCCGGACCCGAGGTCGGGCTGGGCGATCACGAACATCGCCGGGATCAGCGCGGCGATCATCACGCGGATCGTCGTGTCGCGCTCGGAGATCCTGCCGCGAGCGGTCCACGACGAACGCCGAGAGGGCGACGATCAGCAGCACCTTCCCGAGCTCGGAGGCCTGGAAGGAGAACAGCGGGAAGTTGATCGCACGCGTCGAGCCCCTCGCGGCGTGCCCGAGGCCCAGGACGGCGAGGATGCTGAAGATGAGGGCGCCGTAGATGACGTTTTTCAGCCTCCGCAGCACCGAGTAGTCGATCCTCGACAGCGCGATCATCATCACGAAGCCGACGAGCAGGTAGATCTCCTGGCGGTGGACGTAGTAGCCGGGGCTGCCCGGGATCAGGTTCTGGGTCGCGGTGCGGAGCGTCACGGCGGAGCACACGCCGAGCCCGATCACGGCGAACGTCAGCAGCGGGTCCAGCGGCAGGCGCAGGTCCGCGGCGCCGCGGGCGCGCGGGCTCCTCGCTCGCCTTGATCGGGCTGACCGGAGTGAGGGGGCTGAGCGGGCTCAAAACGTGTGCGAGCTCCCGGACACGAACTTCAGCGGCTGGCCGATACCACTGCGACGCCATCAGCCTTGTGATCGGGGCAGCCGTTTCGGCGCCGAAGCCTCCCTGTTCCACGGTGACCGCGATCACGATCGGGCGGGCCGGGTCGGCGATGTAGGCCATGTACCAGGACTGGTCTTCCTGCCCGTAGCGTTCGGCCGTGCCCGTCTTCCCGTAGACGGGGTAGCGCGACTGGTTCCAGCCGGACCAGACGTCGGCGGAGGTGCCGCCCGGCTGGCTGGCGGCCTCGTGGATGCCTTCCATCACGAGGCTGAGGTCGGAGTAGTTCAGGTGCACCGGCCTGCTGCGCGGCGCGCTCAGGCTCTGCACGAGGCCGCCGTTGCTTTCGTCGATCTCCATGCCGAGGTGCGGGGTGACGACCTTCCCTTCGCCGCCGTTGCGTGAACGCGTTCGCCATCGTCGAGTAGGCGACGGCCATCTGCAGTGGGTTGGTCAGCAGGTCGCCCTGGCCGACCGCGAGGTGCATGTTGTCGCCGACGCTCCAGGGGCGTGTTTCGCTCACGATCCCGCAGGAGGCTTTGTGGGTGCGCCTGCGGCATGCTTCCTCGGCCGCGTTCTGTTTCGCGCGCCACTTGGAGTCGGGGACGACCCCTTCCAGCTCGCTCGGAAGGTCGATACCGGTTGGCTGCCCCACCCCTAGCTTGTGCGCCATCGCCTGGATGATCGCGCCATGCGGGTTGGCGCGCTCGCCGACTTCGAAGAAGTAGGTGTCGGAGGACACCTTGAGCGCTTCGACGAGCCCGACGGCCCCGAAGTCGGCGAGTCCCGCGTTGCAGAACTTCTCGGTCGAGACTTCGATGCACTGCCCGGCGCCGAGCCCTTCGTTCGGGGACAGGATCCCCGCTTCGAGCGCGGCCATCGCCGTGATCGGCTTGAAGGTCGACCCCGTCGGATACGCGCCGTTGACGGCGCGGTTGTCCAGCGGGCCGCTGGAGCCGCCGTTGCCGATCAGCTGGTCGTATTCGCGCTGGGTGAGGGGTTTCGCGAAGCGATTCGGGTCGAACGTCGGGTAGGAGCCCATCGCGAGCACCTGGCCGGTTCGGGGGTCCATCGCGACGAACGCGCCGGCCTTGGCGGGTTTGCCGCCGGCGCGCGCGTTTTCGATCCCCTGCAGCAGCGCCTTTTCGCTCTCTCTCTGCAGCCCCAGGTCGAGCGTGACCTTCAGGCTGTGCCCGGCGATCGGCGCCGTTGGCAGGAGGTTGCTGGGCACCGGGTTCCCGGCCGAGTCGACCTCGACGCGCTGCATCCCCGGGTTGGCCGCGCAGATAGCTGTCGTAGTAGTACTCGAGCCCTTCCTTGCCGACCACGGTGCCCGGCCGGGATCGCCGCGAAAGGCCCGCATCTTGAGCTCGTCTTCGGAGACCTGACCGACGTGCCCGAGGACGTGCGCGGCCATCACGCCATACGGGTAAGCCGCGGAGCGACACCGGCTGCTGCTGCACCCCGGGGAATTCGTTCTGGCGCTCGGCGAGGTACGTGAGGACGCCCAGCCCGGCGTCGGTCTTGATCGTCACCGGCGCATAGGGCAGCTCCTTCTGGCCCTTTTCGACGAGTTCCCTGACGCGCCCGGAGCTCATGCCGAGCAGCCGCCCGAGCCGCCGGTAGAGATGGTTTCGCCGCACCCCTTCCGGGGGCAGCGCCGGAGGGCACTATCTCAACCGCGTTGGTCGTGATGCTGGTGACGATCGGCCGGCCGTTGCGGTCGACGATCTCCCCGCGCGGCGCGGCGATCGGAATGTCCCGCACGCGGTTCGCGTTCGCCTGCTGGATGTACTGTTCGCCGGAGAGCACCTGCAGGTACCACAGGCGGAAGAAGATCACGCCGAACATCACCATCGCGATGCCGCCGATGATCGCCACGCGGAGCGCGAGCTGGGGGGGACGGGGACGCGGGGCTCGCTCTGCCTGACTCGCTCCATCGCGCTATGCCCGCGACAGCGGGCTCAGGCCACCGGTCGTGTAGGCGCGCCGGCGCCGCCGCCGGCGCGGGTCCTCGGGCAGCGCGCCCTCAAGCGCCCAGCGCACGAGCGCCCACATCGGCAGCGCGACGATCGTGTTGACGATCACGCCGAAGATGATCTGCCGCACGAGATCGAGGCTGACGGGCGCGTCGACGCCGAGCATGAACTCCATCAGCGAGTAGCCGACCAGCGAGACGGCCGAGGCGGCCGCCCCGACGACGAGCGGCGTCAGCGCGGCCTGCGGGTCGCGGACCTCGCGCAGGCGCCCGCACCAGAAGCCGATGAGGGTGAAGACGAGCGAGGTCAGGCCGAGCGTCTGCAGCAGGGCGAGGTCCACGAGCAGACCGACCGCGAAGCCGCTGACGGCGCCGACGGTCGCCCCGCACAGCAGGCCTATGAAGGCGACGAGCAGCGGCGAGAGGTCCACGCTGACGCCGAACACCGGCACCTCGGAGACGACGCCGATCTGGAACAGGACGACGGCGCAGGAGAGCACCGCAACGCGAAACGGGAGCGAGCTCGACATCGACCCGCTCATCCCCCGCCCGCTGTCGAGGCGAGCTGTTCGCCGGCGGAGGCTCCCGTCGAGGGCGTCTGGCCGGCGGGAAGCGAGATCACGGCGCTGCTCAGGTTCGCGGCCCGCGAGCCGGCGCCGGTCGTGAGCACCTGCACGATGTCGAGGTTGTGCAGGTTCGCTATCGGGTGCACGTTGACCGACTTGTAGGCGCTTTCTTCGTTCACGGACGTGACCTGGCCGATCAGGATCCCCGGCGGGTAGAGCGAGTTGTCGGGGCTCGCGACGGTGCCTGACGTGACGACATATTCACCGACGTTGGGAGTCGTGTTGGCGGGCAGGTACTGCAGCAGAAGGTCGTTCGGTTCGCCCACCTTCGGCTGCACGATGCCCGTCGCGCTGCTGGTGCCGATCCGCGCCGAGACGCCCATGCTGCTGTCGGTGATCAGGTCGACCTGCGCCCCGTCGGGGGCGGTGGCGACGACCTTGCCGACGAGCCCTTCTCCGTTGACGACCGGGTCGTTGACGTGGACGCCGGCCGATTCGCCCTTGTCGATCGTGACGGTCGAGTACCAGATGTTCGGTGTTTTGGCGATCACGGTCGCCGTCACCGGGTGGTAGCTGCCGATCCCGAGCTGATCCAGGTGGAACAGCGCCAGGAGCTCCTTGTAGGTGCGTTTTTCGGCCTGGTCGGCGACCAGTTCGTGGCGCAGTTTGTCGGTTTGCTTCAGGGACGCCGACAGCTGGCTTTTCGCGTGCAGCGTGTCCCCGAACCAGCCGAACAGGTCGCGGACGGGCTTCAGGGCCTTGTTGGCCCCGTCCTGGATCGGCGCGACGACCGTCAGGAAGCCGCGCTGCACCTGGTGCAGGCGCCCGCCCGAAGCCTCACCGAAATATGCGGTAAGCAGCAGGAGAGAGAGCGCGACGAGCAGAACGAGAACCGCTCGCCTGCGCCGAACCGACTTGTCGTACACCGATGACTACCTTCCGAAGCGTTCACGGGACAGAGTACCCAGGGGGCCCCCGGGCTGTCGCAGGCGCCTACCTGCGGCGGCGGTTGCGCGATGTGCGGTTGGAGCGGTGGATCGCCTCGAACTCCTCGAGCGACCTCCCGGACCCGACCGCGACGCAGGTGAGCGGCGACTCTGCAAGGTGCGCCGGCATCTGCGTCTCCTCGCGCAGCCTTACATCGAGGCCCTGCAGGAGCGAGCCGCCCCCCGCGAGCATGATCCCGCGGTCCATGATGTCCGAGGCGAGCTCGGGGGGCGTGCGGTCAAGCGTCTCCTTGACGGCTTCGATGATCTGGTTGAGCGGTTCCTCGAGTGCCTGACGGATCTCCTCGCTCGTCAGGACGACCGTCTTGGGCAGTCCGGCGACCATGTCGCGGCCGCGGATCTCCGCCTGCAGCTCCTCGGCCATCGGGCACGCCGAGCCGATCTCGAGCTTGAGCTCCTCGGCGGTCTGCTGGCCGATCAGGAGCTTGTACTCCTTCTTGGCGTAGTTGATGATCGCCTCGTCCATCTCGTCTCCGCCGACGCGGATCGACTGCGAGACGACGATCCCGCCGAGCGAGATGACGGCGACCTCGGAGGTGCCGCCGCCGATGTCCACGACCATCGACCCGGTCGGCTCCCCGACCGGCAGGCCCGCGCCGATCGCGGCCGCCATCGGCTCCTCGATCAGGTACGCGGTGCGCGCGCCCGCTGAGAGGCAGGCCTCCTCGACCGCGCGCTTCTCGACGCCGGTCACCCCTGAGGGGACGCAGACGACGACCCGCGGGTGCGCCCAGCGGTTCTGATGCACCTTCTGGATGAAGTGGCGGAGCATCTGCTCGGTCACGTCGAAGTCGGCGATGACGCCGTCCTTCAGCGGCCGGATCGCCTGGATCGTGCCGGGTGTGCGGCCGAGCATGCGCTTGGCCTCGATCCCGACGGCGTGGACTTCGCCGGTCCTGGAGTCGATCGCGACGACGCTGGGCTCCGAGAGCACGATGCCGCGCCCGCGCACGTACACGAGGGTGTTGGCGGTCCCGAGATCGACCGCCATATCGCGGCCGCCGAATCCCGTCAGATAGCTGAAGATGCCCATGGAGAGAGATCGGGCACGCCTGGATCCGGTCTGGCGCCACTCGATCGCGGCGCGCTGCGCGGCCGGCGCTCAACGGTGCGCACCCGGCGCTCAGTGTAGCGAAGCGGACCTGCCGGGCGATAGGGGTGCGAGCCGTTTTGCACAGGTTTGCGCAGCTCGCGCGGCAGCCGGCGAACGCGGCGGATCAGGCCCCGAGCAGACCCGGGCAGAGGTCGAGCAGGCGCGCGAGCGGCAGTCCGACGACGTTCTCGTAGTCGCCCTGGACGCTGCGCACGAGCGCCGCGCCGCCGCCCTGGATCGCGTAGCCGCCGGCGCGGCCCCGCCACTCGCCGCGGGCGAGGTACCAGTCGATCATGTCCTCGCCGAGCTCGCGGAAGGTGACCTCGGTCCGCTCGATCGCGCTGAGCTCGCGCCCGTCGGTGAGCACGGCCAGCCCGCTGAGCACCTCGTGGGTCCTGCCCGAGAGGGTTCTCAGGATGCGCCGCGCGTCGCTCGCGTCGGCGGGCTTTCCGTAGATCGCGCCGTCGAGCGTGACGAGGGTGTCGCATCCGATGATCAGCTCCGGCTCTCCCGGGCGCACTGCAGCGCGGGCCTTGCGGAGCGCGTTCTCGGCCGATACGGCAGCGGGCTCGCCGCGTTCGAGCTCGGGCACGTTGCCCGCGCGGACCGTGAACTGGACGCCGAGGCGCTCCAGGATCGCGCGCCGCTGCGGCGATCCGGAGGCCAGGACGAGGGGCTGCGAGGGGCTCGCTACGGCTACAGGTCCCCGAAGAACAGCGCGGCCTCACGGGCCGCGGACTCCGCCGAGTCCGATCCGTGCACCATGTTCGCGCCCATGTCGATCGCGAAGTCGCCGCGGATCGTCCCGGGCGCCGCCTCGAGCGGGTTGGTCGCGCCGATCACCTGGCGTGCTGCCCTCACGGCGTCTGGGCCCTCGAGCACCATCGCGACGATCGGGCCGGACGTGATGAACTCGACGAGCTCGCCGAAGAACGGGCGCTCGGCGTGCTCGGCGTAGTGCTGCTGAGCGAGCTCGACCGTGACGGTCATGTGGCGGAGCGCTACGAGCGTGAGTCCCTTGCGCTCGAAGCGGGCGATGATCTCACCCGTGAGTCCCCGCGCGAAGGCGTCGGGCTTGACGAGGATCAGTGTTCGGTCCATTGGCTGCCTCTCTGAGGGGTTGGCTGGGAAGTTCAGGAGCTCGGCCGCGGGCGCCTTGCGCGCGCCGGGCGGGGAGCCGTCGCCGGCTCGGCGAGCGAGGGGGCGCTGCCGTCATCGACCTCGTCTAGCGCGCTCGGTGAGGCCGTGGAGGACTCGACCTCGGAGTCACTCTCGACCGTCGCCGCGGCCCGACGCCGCCGTTTGCGCGGCGCCGAGAGGCCCGGCACGTCCGCCTCGCAATACGGGCAGATGGTCCACGCCTGGTCCAGCGGCCGCGAGCAGCTGGCGCAGCGGTCCTTGAGTTTGCGCAGGCAGCTGGGGCAGCGCAGGAAGTCGCGTTCGATCGGGTAGTCGCAATGCGGGCACAGCGACCGCTCGAGCGCCTGCAGCCTGGCCTCCGCCGCCTGCATCTCCAGTTCGCGCTCGCGCACGTCCTCGAGGTACTCCGGCGGGCGCAGGATCATGTATACGACCACGCCCACGAACGGGAACAGCGCGGCGGCCGTCGCGCAGCCGACGAGCATCGGATCGTGGATCCGGCGGCGGGCGTCGGAGTACGTCCAGTAGATCAGCGCGAGGTATAGGACGACGACGAACAGGATCAGCAGGTCGACGGCCAGCTTCAAGCCGCTGCTTTCGATTCCGAAAATGGCAGGCGGTGGCATCGGCGCGCTGAGTTTAGAGAAACAGCCGGGCGAACCCGTACCCAGCCGCGAAGAAGACAAGGATCACCAGCGCGACGATCAGTGCGACGGCGCCGATCATCGTGAGCACAGACGGGCCCTCGGGGTTCATCCTGCCGAGCTCCTCTCCCCCGCTCCGGGGCGCTCCGCGGCGCCATCGCAGAGCAGCTCGCCGACGAGATAGACCGACCCGGTGACCAGCACCGCCGCGTCGTTTGCCAGCGCCCACTCCCTCGCAGCCGACAGCGCGCGGTCCGGTCGCGGCTCGCAGGAGACCTCGCCGAAGCCGAGCTGGCGCGCGTGGGACGCGAGCGCCGCGGGCGGCAGCGCGCGCTCGCCCGGCGGCGCCGTGAACCAAGCGCGGCGGCACAGCGGCAGCAGCGCGGAGAGCATCGCGTGGGCGTCCTTGTCCTCGAGCACGCCGAGCACCAGCGCGAACGGCTGATCACCGAGGACCTCCGGAAGCGACTCGATCAGCGCGTCCACGGCGGCGGGGTTGTGCGCGCCGTCCAGGATCGTCGGCGGCCTCCTGCCGATCGTCTCCAGGCGCCCCCTCACGCGCACGGCGGTGGCCGCCGCCCGGATCGCATCAGCGCGCACCGGCAGGCCCGCGCGCGCCAGCTGTGCGGACGCCGCGGCGCACGCGAGCACGAAGTTGCGGCGCTGGAACGCGCCGGGGACGTGCAGCGAGCGCAGGCCCGGCGCGCTCCCTTCCGGGCGGCTGATCGCCGCGCTCCGTTCGCCGGCGAGCCGCTCGGCGACCGCGAGCGCCTCCGGCGCCATGTCCTGGCCGAGCACCAGCGTGCCGCCGGGCGCGAGCACCGCGAGCTTCTCCTCCGCGATGTCGGTGATCGTCGAGCCCAGCCAGCGAGTGTGCTCGAGGCCGACGTTGGTGAGGACCGTGATCGGCGCGCCGATCACGCTGGTCGCGTCGTAGCGGCCGCCGAGGCCGGCCTCGATCACCGCGACCTGGACGTCCTCCTGGGCCATCTGCCACAGGGCCGCGGCCGTGAGCAGTTCGAACTGGGTGACGTGATCGTCCTCGGAGAGAGTCCGGTTGACATGGTCCGCAGCCCAGCTGGCCCGTGCGATCGCGCCCGCGAACGGCTCCTCGGCGATCTCGCTGCCGTCGATCAGGAGCCGCTCGGAGTAGGAGACCAGGTGCGGCGAGACGTACGCGCCCGTCCTAAGGCCGTGCTCCTTCAGGATCGCCGCGGTCATGCGGGTCGTGGAGGACTTGCCGTTGGTGCCGAGCACGTGGACCGAGTCAAAGCTCTGCTCCGGCGACCCGAGCGCGGTCATCATGCGCCGCATGCGGTCGAGCCCGAAGCGCATGCCGAACAGCTCGAGCGAGCGCAGCTTGCTCTCGGCCCGCTCGCGCGTCCAGCCTTGCCCCTGCCTGCCGGCCCCGCCGTCTGCGTGTTGCGTGTTCAATCGGTTCATGCCGGTGGCCCGGGTGCGGGGAGCCGGCTACGCGCCGGGGTGCCTGCGCAGATAGTCGATGAAGAGCGGCCTCAGTGCCTCGCCGAGCGCTCCATCGCCACTGTGCATCGCGTCCGAGATGAGCCCTTTGGAGAACTGGATGTCGTAGTCGGCCTCGCCGGTGTCGCCGCTGGCCGCCTCGGCCGCCGGGATCAGCTGCAGCAGCGACCAGAAGAATTTGACGTCGAGGTGGCGCTCGGCGCGGCGCACCGCGCGGTCGTGCAGCTCCTTCGTCGTGAGCTCGTCCAGCCCGTCCTCGCTCATCGCCTCCATGCCGCCCCCTCGCGCGTGCTCACGGCGCCTTGCCGGAGCTTCCCTTGCCGCCGTGGCGTGCGAGCGGCATCAGCTCGCGTCCGATGCCGAGCAGGTCGAGCTTCGTCGCGATCACGCGAAGCTCGGCGCGCTCCACTTCCGTGAGGTTGCCGGGCCTGCCCCTGCTCTGGCGGACCAGATACGCCAGACGTGAGCGCTCCTCGCGGGTGAGGGCGCGCCTGCGCCGGTCGAGCATCACCGCGGTCTGGAGCAGCAGCAGCCATGGCACGGCCTTCAGCCGAGCGCCCGCGGAGAGTGGTGATTTCAGCGACCCGGCCACAATCGCGATGGTAGCGGGGCCCGCCGGCGCGCATGCCGCAGCGAGGGCGTGCACCGGCCTGCGCCGGGCCCCCTTCGGGCACCGACGGGACTGCGACGGTCAGGCGGACTCCTCGCGGAGCGTTCCCTCGCCGGCGTCCTCGGGTGCCGCTTCGGTCACGAGCGTGGGCGTGAGGCCCTTCTCGACGGTCTCCTTCGTCACGACGCACTTCTTCACGTCGCGCCGGGATGGAAGCTCGAATTGCACCTCGAGCAGGATCTCCTCGATGATCGAGCGCAGCCCACGGGCCCCGGTTTCGCGCTGCAGGCCCTTCTCGGCGACCGCCGTCAGCGAGTCCTCCGAGAACACCAACTCGATCCCGTCGAACGCGAAGAAGCGCTGGAACTGCTTGACGAGCGCGTTCCGCGGCTCCACCAGGATCGACACGAGGTCCTCTCGGGTCAGCTGGTGTACGGCGGACATCACGGGCAGGCGGCCGATGAACTCGGGGATCAGCCCGTATTCGATCAGGTCCTCGGGCAGGCAGTGTTCGAAGATCGCTCCCGGGTCGCGCTCTGCCTTCTCCTCGATCGCGGCGGCGAAGCCGACGCCCTGGTGGCCGATGCGCCGCTCGATGACCTTGTCGAGGTTCGCGAACGCACCGCCGCAGATGAACAGCACGTTCGTGGTGTCGATCGTGAGGAACTCCTGGTGGGGATGCTTGCGCCCGCCCTGTGGCGGGACCGAGGCCTGCGTGCCCTCGAGGATCTTCAGCAGCGCCTGCTGAACCCCCTCCCCGGAGACATCGCGGGTGATCGAGGGGTTGTCCGCCTTGCGGGCGATCTTGTCGACCTCGTCGATGTAGATGATTCCCGTTTCGGCCTTCTTGACGTCGTAGTCGGCGGCCTGGATCAGCTTCAGGAGGATGTTCTCGACGTCCTCACCGACGTAGCCGGCCTCGGTCAGCGCCGTCGCGTCGGCGATCGCGAACGGCACGTTCAGCGTCCGCGCAAGCGTCTGCGCGAGCAGCGTCTTGCCGCAGCCGGTCGGCCCGAGCAGCAGGATGTTGGACTTCTGCAGCTCGATGTCCGAGTCCCCGGACATCATCATCTGGACGCGCTTGTAGTGGTTGTAGACAGCCACCGACAGGGTGCGCTTGGACGGGTCCTGGCCGACGACGTACTCGTCGAGGACCTCGTAGATCTCGCGCGGCTTGGGGAGGTTCTCGATGTCGAACGCGGGCGGGGCCGAGAGCTCCTCGTCGATGATCTCGTTGCAGAGATCGATGCACTCGTCGCATATGTAGACGCCCGGGCCCGCGATCAGCTTCTTGACCTGGCGCTGGGACTTGCCGCAGAAGCTGCAGAGAAGCTGCTCGTTGGAATCTGTCGGTCTGGCCATAGTTGAATGCTCTCTCTCCTCGGTCCCTCAGGGCGCGGCCCCGCGTACGCGCGGTCCCCGGCGCGCCCCGAAGGGCGCTCGCCCTAGTGCTCGGAGATCACACGGTCGATGATTCCGTACTCCTTCGCCTCCTCGGAGCTCATGAAGTAGTCGCGCTCGGTGTCCTGGCGCACGTCCTCAAGAGCCTTGCCGGTGTGCTTCGCGATGATCTCGTCCAGCCTGCGACGCACGTCGATGATCTCCTTCGCGTGGATCTCGATGTCCGTTGCCTGTCCCTGAAAGCTGGAGGAGACCTGGTGGATCAGGATCTTCGCGTTCGGCAGCGCCATGCGCTTGCCCTCGGCGCCGCCCGCGAGCAGCAGTGCGCCCATCGACATCGCGATACCGACGCAGATCGTCTGCACGTCGGGCTTGATGAACTGCATCGTGTCGTAGATCGCCAGCCCCGCATACACCGAGCCGCCGGGCGAGTTGATGTAGAGCGAGACATCCTTGTCGGGATCCTCGGACTCCAGGTGCAGCAGCTGCGCGACGATCAGGTTCGCGATCTGGTCGTCGACAGGGGTCCCCAGGAAGATGATGCGCTCGTTGAGCAGACGGCTGTAGATGTCGAAGGCACGCTCACCCCGCGACGTCTGCTCTACGACCATTGGAACAAGTGGGCTCATAGTCCTCGCCTTTGTTTCGCTTCGCGTGCCGGATTCCTTCGAAGGCTATCGATCCGGAGTCCAGAGCCTGGACGCCTCGCCGCCGGCTGATGGGTCCTGCGCGGGCTCCGGCTCGCCCTTGTCCGGAGTCCAGATCTGCTCGCGCGCCTTCGCCTGCGCGAGCGGGATCGGCTTCGCCGACGAGGCGATCAGATCGATCGCCTGGCGGGCCGCGAGGTCCTCGCGGACCTCGTCCAGGCGCCCCGCCGCGCGGAGCTGGTCGAGCAGGGCTGCCGCGTCGGCGCCTTCGCGCTCGGCGACCGGACCGAGTGCCTCGAGGACCTCCTCCTCGCTCGGGCTGACCTCCTCGGCCTCGACGATCGCGGTGATCACTGCCTCGCGCCGCAGGGCCTGGTCGGCCTCGGGCTCCATCTCGGTGGTGATGTCGGACTCCTCGCGGCCGATGATCTGCAGGTAGGCCTCGCGTGAGATGCCCCGGTGGGAGAGCGTGTGCAGCATCCGCTCCCACATCTCCCCCGCGCGCGCCTTCACGAGCTCCGGGGTCACGTCGACCTTGGACTGCGCCACGGCCGCGTCGAGCGCGGCCTGGCGGAACTCCGCCTCGATCTTCTCGCCGTCCGCCTCTGCGAGCCTGCCGCTGATGTCCTCGCGGAGCTCCTTCATGTCGTCGAAGCCGGCGTCGACCGCGAACCCGTCGTCCTCGGCCGGAAGCTCCTTGAACTTGACCTCCTTGACCGTCACCTCGAAGGAGGCGTCGCGCCCGGCGAGGTCCGTGTTGCCGTATTCGTCCGGGAACCGCAGGGCGAGCGTGCGGGTCTCGCCGGCCGTGGCGCCGAGCAGCCCCTCCTCGAAACCCTCGATCAGGTTCCCGCCGCCGAGCTCCACGAGCTGGTCGCGGCCCTCTCCGCCGGCGAACGGCACCCACTCGGGCTCGCCCTCTCCGGCGTCGGGCGCGGGCAGGGAGCCCACATAGTCGATCACCACGAAGTCGCCGGTCTCGGCCGCCCGCTCGACGGTCTGCAGCCGTGCGAGGCGCTCGCGCATTGCGTCGATCTCCTGCTGGACCTGCTCGTCCTCGACCGCCGGCTCGCGGCGCGGGACCTCTAGCCCCTTGTACTCGCCGAGCGTCGCCTTCGGCAGGACACCGATCTCGATCGAGAACTCAAGCGCATGGCCCTGCTCGGGCATGTCGCCGAGGTCGACCTCCGGATCGCCCACCGGGACGATTCCCGAGGTTGCGATCGCGTGCGAGTACCAGCTGGAGAGCGTGTCGCGAACAGCTTCCTCGAGGATCGCGTCGCGCCCGATCCTCTGGATCACGAGCGGCGCGGGCACCTTGCCGCGCCGGAAGCCCGGCATCTTCAGCTCACGGCCGAGCTGGCGCGCCCTGTGCTCGACGCGGCCCTCGAGCTCCTCCGGGGGAACCTCGACCTGCAGGCGCACTCGTGAGTCACCGAGCTCGGTGACCGTCGTCTTCAGGGCGGCGGGCATCAACGCCACGATACCGTGCCGGCCGATGCCGGCGCCCCGCACATCCATGCTCCGCCGCGTCGAGGCCCGTCTCTGGACTGGGCCCGCGGCTCATCTGCTCGGCGGCGCCGCGGACCTCGCCGGCGCGATCGCCCGCCACCTGCTGGCGAGGGTCCGCTCCCGAGCCTCGAGCTGAGGCCCGGGAGCGCCCCGCGGGCTTGGCTAGGCCGCCGCTCCGGCGACGGCGCCGGTGAATCCCAGGCGCACGCCCCGCGGGAGCACCAGCACGGCGCATGTGGCGGTCTCGATCAGGTGCGACGCGGACGAGCTGATGGACACGCGTCCCTGCTCGACCTCGGGCCGCGAGTCGATCACGATCAGGTCGGTCTGGTCGTTCACGACCGGCTCCACCGTCGCGCCGAGCGCGCCGGCGATTGCGGCAGCCGTGTCGGCGGCGCCGCCGTCGGCGTCACCTACGGCGACGATGTGGCTGAAGCGCGCGCCGTCCTCGGCAAGGCCGGCCGGTGCGATCGCGACGGCGGTGTTGCCGCCCTCGATCAGGCGCTCGGCGGAGTTGCCGATCGCCGCGTGGCCCTTGGCCGTGTGCGAGTCCGAGCAGAAGACGATCACGTCTGCGCCCTCGGCTGCCGC
The DNA here is from genome assembly GCA_963826345.1 of uncultured Solirubrobacteraceae bacterium. Classification (GTDB taxonomy): domain Bacteria; phylum Actinomycetota; class Thermoleophilia; order Solirubrobacterales; family Solirubrobacteraceae; genus Palsa-744. The sequence continues at coordinate 130,647 of CAWGWU010000008.1, read as the reverse complement.
CAGTGAGCTCAGGCCCTGCGGGGTCGAGCGATCCGTGACGACGTGACCGGCGGCGCTCGGGTTGCCGAGGATCTCGACGCCGCGGGCCAGGATCTGCTGGGCCTCGGCCTGCGCGATCTTCTCGCGCTCCTCGTCGTGCTCGGGGGTGTGCCGGACGTACGCGAGCGCAACCTCTGCGCCGGCGTTTGCGAAGACGCGGCCGAGTGCGACGGCGTCGGCCTCGTTGGCGGTCCCGTCGTAGGAAACGATGATCTTGGTGGACATGCGATCTCTCCTGGTTCTAGGGCCGGGCGCCTCGGGGCGGCCGGCGAAGTTGGTTTCTGAAAGGGCTCTTTCGACTGATGGTGACAGGCCCCTGCCATCAGTACCAATGATCTTTATGATAGTCTCTATTAGCTCAGCTAATGCTTAACGTAGCCCGTCTGAGAGTCCTGAAGGAGGTCGCCTACCGCGGCTCCTTCTCCGCGGCCGCTGAGTCCCTCTCCTACACGCAGTCGGCGATCTCACAGCAGGTCGCCGCACTCGAGGCGGAGACCGGTGTGGCGCTGCTGGAGCGCCACCCCCGCGGCGTCACGCTGACGGCCGCCGGCCAGACGCTCGTGGCCCACGCGGAGGGCATCATCGCCAGGCTCGAGGCGGCCGAGGAGGCGATGTCGGCGATAGCCGGCCTGCGCGGAGGCCGTCTGCGCATGGCATCCTTCCCCACCGCCGGAGCGACGCTGATGCCGCTCGCGATCGCCACCTTCCGCTCCAGCTATCCCGAGGTCGAGCTGACCCTCGCCGAGGGCGAGCCAGAGGACATCGCGCCGCGCCTTCGCGCCGGCGAGTTCGACCTCGCCCTGCTGTTCGAGTTCGAGGGGCAGACGCCGCTGCAGGGCGACATGACGCGCACGGAGCTGCTGCAGGACCCCATGCACCTCGCGCTCCCCCACGATCACCCGCTCGCCGACCGGCCACGGATCCGCCTCGCGGAACTCGAGCACGAAGCGTGGGTGCAGACCTCGCGGCAGAGCCCTTGCGCCCTGCAGGTGGTGCGCAGCTGCCACGCCGCCGGCTTTGAGCCCAACGTCGCCTTCGAGAGTGACGACTACCAGACGGTTCAGGGCCTGGTGGCGGCGGGCGTGGGCGTCGCGCTGATCCCGGAGCTCGCGCTCTCCGCCGTCAGGGAGCACATCGTGATCCGCTCGCTGTCGCCGACGCCGCCGGTGCGGCAGGTCATCGCGGCGGCCCCGTCGGGGGCCCGCCTGGTGCCGGCCGCCCCGGCGATGCTCTCGATCCTTCACGAGGCCGCCGAGCGCTTAACAAGCTCGGGGCGCCCGGCCTGATGGCCGGGCGCCCCGAGAGCGCTGCTTCAGACCCTCAGAGGGTCAGAGCATTGCTCAGCCGCACTGTTTTTTCATCAGCGAGGCGAGCTTGCTGTAGCCCAGCGGGGTCGGGTGAATGTCCGGCCCATTTTTTTTGCCTTCGAACGTGGTCGCGTTGGCCATGTTCGTGTATTTCTGCAGACGGCCCGGTTCCTGGCCGTTTTTCGGGTTGAACGTCGAGTAGACGTCCACCATGCACGGAGCGAACCCGCCGAATTCAGCAGGTGCTTCGTACGCTTCCTTCTCGTGAGCGTTGATCAGGCCTGCAAGGCCGAGCGAGCCTTCGAGCAGTTCAACGTTTTTCACGAAGACTGCGCCGTAGGGGTCGTATCCGCCCTGGACGATGATCTTGCCCGTGTAGGGCGTGCCGTTGAACGCACCGCTGCGCAGCGCGAACGCCGCAGCCTCGGTGTTTTTGATGATCTGTGTCAATCAGCGCCGGAACGTGCGCGACGAGGCAGTTGTGCACTGCTTCAGCCGGCGTTGCGCCGTATTCACTTTTGCCTTTTTCGGCGTATTCGGTGCCGACTTCAACTTCACACGCGTGGATCGCGTGCAGCTGGTCGTTGGCGCCGATGTTGAGCGTGATGGTCGTGACGGGCTTGCTCGTGCCAGCGTCGACGGCGATCAGTTCAAGAGCCTTTTCAAGCTGCGATTTGGCTCCACCGTATTCAATGTGCAGCGGGCCGCCGGTCCCATTTTTGTGGTAGGCGTTCCATGCTGATGAGTACGCGCACGGTGCTTCGTTGGTCGCGGCAAAGGCGGAGGCTTTAAGAGCCGCGCCGACTGCGCCGTTACCGATCATTGACGCTGACGTCTCGCCCGGGCAGCCAAGGTTCTGCTGCTGCACGAGGAGGTGGTGGGTCAGTTTCAGCCAGTAGTCCTGCACGTAACCGGCTTCAAACGCCGTCGCCGGGTCACCGGCGGCTTCGTTTTCGTTGTAGAGCTGCTGGGAGTAACCGAACGCCAGCGAGTCACCGAGAGCCAGATAGCTCGAGTTGACGGGGCTGGTTGCGCTCGCGCTTGCTGCGAACAGTGCTGACATGGCGAAACACTGCTGCCATCGCCAGTCCGATGAGCCGACCGCGTGAGCGGAACGACCGAGTCGAGCCATTCTTGGCTGACATCTCACATCCTCCTGTGGGTACGGGACATGCCCGTAGGCACAGCCCCCTCATTGTTTGGTCCCTCTTTGGAGCGTCTCCAGGGCGTGTACGGCCCGAGAAACACCCGCCGAAGATACCCACGACCCTGGGCTAAGTCAAGCTGGAACCATCCCATGCAAACCATGCACGGCGCACAGCGCCGGCGCCGGTGCGCCTGCAAGAACGCGCCCGTCGCGTCCGCCACGGCTGCCAGATTGGACTGTCCAGCTATTGAGGAAGGTGCGCGAGATGTCGGTGCTCAGTGTCCTGCTTGTAATCGTGGGAGCCCTGCTCGGGGCGGCCCTGGCCGTCGCGCTGACCAGGCGCAACCAGGAGCGGATGAGGGACGAGCTGAAGGCGATCTCGGTCGACGTCCTCGCGCAGACCGGCGACGCGCTCGCGCAGCGGGTGGCGGACTCAAGGCGCGCCGAAGAGGAGCGCGCGGCCGGCGAGATGGCACGGCGCGCGGAGGAGATCAAGGGGCTGGTCACGCCCGTGCAGGAGAAGCTCGGCCGGATGGAGGGCGAGATCGGCCGGCTCGAGCGTGAGCGCCGCCAGGCGCAGGGCGAGCTCGCACAGATGGTGCGCTCGCTGGGAGAGGGCGTCGGCAGCCTGCGCCAGGAGACCGGCAACCTCGTCTCAGCTCTGCGGCGCCCGAGCACGCGCGGCTCCTGGGGCGAGATCCAGCTGCGCAACGTCGTCGAGATGGCGGGCATGGTCTCCCACTGCGACTTCGTCGAGCAGAGCACGATCCAGACCGGCGAGGGCACGCTGAGGCCCGACATGCTCGTCCGCCTGCCCGGCGGCAAGCTCGTCGTCGTGGACTCCAAGGTCCCGCTCGACGCCTACCTCTCCTCGCTCGAGTCCGAGGACGACGACGAGCGCGCGCTGCACGCCGGCCGGCACGCGCGCCAGACGCGTGAGCACATCTCCAAACTCGCGGCGAAGTCCTACCAGAGCCAGTTCGACTCGACGCCCGAGTTCGTGGTGATGTTCGTGCCCTCGGACGGGATCTACCAGGCCGCGCTCGCGCAGGACCCCGCGCTCATCGAGTACGGCGTCCAGCAGCAGGTCCTGATGGCGACGCCGACAACTCTGATCGGCCTGCTCTGGGCCGTGCACTACGGCTGGCGACAGGAGCTCATCGCGGAGTCCGCGCGCGAGATCGCGGAGTCCGCGCGGGAGCTGCACAGCCGGCTGGGCCGGTTCGCGCAGCCGCTTTCGAAGGTCGGCCGCCAGCTCGACTCGGCCGTCTCGGCCTACAACGAGGCTGTCGGCTCCTTCGACCACCGCGTGATCCCGCAGGTCCGCCGGATCGAGCAGGCGGGCGCCGCATCCGAACGTGACGTTGCGGCGCCTGCGGCGATCGAGGTGACGGCGAGGGCGATCACGTCGCAGCTCGAGCCCGACGCGATCGAGCGCCCGGAGATCGGCGCCGCCCAGGAGCCGTTCCTCTCGATGCAGCCGAAAGCCCCCGCCGGCGCGTGAGGACGACGACCACGAGCGCCAGCGCGACCGGCACCGTCGCCGGGAGCTCGTTGATGAAGAAGAACAGCAGGTCGCAGGCGAGCGCGAACAGCGCCGTCAGCGCCGCGCCGAGCCGCTGCTCGGAGCGGCCCATGCTCGCCGCGAGGAGCGCGCCGAGCACGGCCGCGACGAACAGGTCCCCATAGCCCATCACGGCCGAGCCGAAAACCACGCTCTGGAGCCGCGGCAGGCCCGCGGCCGGATGGGCGGCGTTGAGCGCGTTGTTCGGCTTCGCCAGGAGGTCAGAGACGACGAGAACGGTGTCGGCGATCGCCATCGCGATGATCCCGCCGCCCAGCCACGGCGCGGGCGTCACGGCGGCGAGCAGCACCCCCAGTGATACGCAGCTCAGTGCCGACAGCACCAGCGCGGCGCTCTCTCCCGCCAGGCCGCCTCTGTCCGCCCAGGCGAGCGCGAACAGCACGGGAACGAGCCACGCCCAGACCGGGCGGGCGCGGTGCGCCAGCGCCCCGAGCGCCAGCGCCGCCAGCGGCGGCACGGCGACCAGCGCGAGATAGGTGAGCCCCTGCGAGCTCGCATGCTGTGCCGCGCTCGCGATCAGGACGAATGCGATCACCGAGCCGGCCGGGATCAGCGCCCACATGCGGCCCCGGAGCCTGATGAACGCCGGAGCCCGGACCGTGCCGGGCACCAGCACCAGCGCTCCCTGCACGAGCGACAGCACCGCGATCGACAGCCAGAACGGGAGCATCGCCGTCAAGATAGAGGCCGCGGCCGCAGCCGCACGCGGCGGCCTACTGGCCGAGCTGAACGGTCTTGACGATGAGCAGCAGCACGGCCAGCACCAGATAGCCGCGCAGCATCAGCATCCCCGCCTTGCGTCCCGGCGACCACACGGGCCGCTCGAGCAGCGCGAGGGGAGGCATCGTCCAGGTGCTCCGGCGCTCCTTCGGGACGCGCCGCTCGACCTCCACCTTCACCTGCGGACGGTTGCGCAGCGAGTAGAGCCCGACGATCGCGAGGATCGCGACCAGCACCGCGGAGAGATAGGTGAACAGTGTCGTGACGTCGATGGATGGGAACATCGTCGTCACGATCAGGATCAGCGAGAGCTCCACGAGCACGCCGATGATGACGCTCGCGATCGCGTTCAGCCACGTGGGGTTGCACCAGGGCCCGAGCACCTCGCGGTCGTTGCACAGCAGCAGCAGGAAGACGGTGGCGCTCGGCAGCAGCACGCCCGCGAGAGCCTGCACCGACGTCGTGATCAGGCCGAGCGGCGCGCCGGGGATCAGCACGATGCCGGCGGCCGCGAGCACCATCGCGGCGAACGTCGCGTAGAACAGCTTTGCGTCCAGCGGCCCGCGGTTCAGCGAGTGCTTAGCCCCGAACACGTCGCCGAACGCGTAGGAGGTGGCGAGTGTCACGGCCGCCGCGCCGATCAGAGACGCGTTGAGCAGGATGATCGCGAAGAACGCGCCCGCGGGGGCGCCGAGCTCCCGCTGCAGGCCGCTCGCCACCGTACCGGCGTCGTTGAAGTGACCGAAGTAGGGCGTGCCCACGAACGCGAACGCGGTCACGCAGATCAGCGCCCCGGCGCCGAGCACGACGACGAACGCACCGATCACGGTGTCGACACGCTCGTAGTTGATCCACCTCGGCGTGATCCGCTTGTCGATGATGTTCGACTGCTGGAAGAACAGCTGCCAGGGCGCCACCGTCGTTCCCGACGATCGCGATGATCAGGAGCACCGCGGTCGAGCTCGAGCCGCCCAGGATGCTCGGCGAGAACGTGCTTTCGGCGATCTCGCCGGCGTGAGGGTGCGCGAGGATCAGGAGCGGCACGACCAGGAAGTTCGCGACCACGAACACGTACATGAAGCGCTCCCAGCTGCGGAAGCTGCCGGTCGAGGTGATCCCGATCAGGGCGAGCGCCGCGAGCGGCACCGCGACGTACCGGCTGACCCCGAAATAGCCGAGCGCGAGGCTCACGCCGATGAACTCCGTGACGATCGTCAGGAAGTTCAGGACGAACAGATCGCCGACCGAGAACCAGCCCCAGAAGCGGCCGAAGCGCTCGTTGATCAGGCGCGCATGCCCGACGCCCGTCACCGCGCCGAGGCGGATCACCATCTCCTGGTTCACGATCAGGACCGGGATCAGCAGGATCAGGACCCAGAGCAGGCTGGTCCCGAAGTCCTGCCCCGCCTGCGCGTACGTCGAGACGCCACCGGCGTCGTTGTCGCCGACCATCACGATCAGCCCGGGGCCCATGATCGCGAGCAGCGCCATGCCGCGCGAGCGCCAGCCGTGGCGCTCGCCGGTGTCGTGCATGCTGATCGTGCCGAGCGCGCCGCGGATGTCCCCGATGTGGGCCTCGTCGAGGACCGGAGGAACGCCCGATGGCCGCTGCGAGGCGTCCGGAAGCGTGGTCTGCTCGTCGGACATCTTCGGGCTGCTCCTTTCCTTGCTCGCGGGACTTCAGGTCACGTCAAGGCACGCGGCCGCGCGGACCCTGTCCGTGCTCGAGCTAGGTCAGGCTGGACAGGACCGACGGGCGTGCGGCCGGCTGGGTACTTCGTGGCTGTTCTCGATCCATTCCGGCCTCCTCTCTGCGCTCCGTGGGCGGTCTCTGTCCAGGGTCCAGACTAGCAACGGCGCCTCAGTCGCGCACAACGCCGAAACGCCTGCGCCAGCCCGTCGGAAGGGTGCGCTCGAGCACGTCGTCGACCGTCACGACACCGACCATTCGCTCCTCGGAGTCCACCACCGGGAGCATCACGAGGTTGTAGTCGGTCATCATCCGCGCGACCTCGGGCAGATCCGCGTCCGTGGACACGAACTCCGGCTCGCGCTGGACGACCTGCTCCAGCGGCGCATCGGGGTCCGCGCGCAGCAGGGACACGATCAGCGCCGAGCCGCACAGCCTGCCCTCCTCGTCGCGCAGGTACACCGTCGTTAGCGTCGCGGGGTCGCGGTCGCTCTCGCGCACCCGCTGGATCGCGCCGCCGACCGTCGCGCCGGGCGCGAGGTCGATGAAGTCCGGGCTCATCATGCCGCCCGCCGTCTCGGGGTTGTAGTCCAGGAGCGTTTCTATCTGGCCGCGCTGCGTCGCCGGCAGCAGCGCGAGCACGCGCCCGCGGCGATCCTGGTCGATCTCGACGATCAGGTCCGCCGCGTCGTCGGCGGCCATCCTGGCGACGACGGCCGCGACCTGGGTGTCGGGGCGCTCGCGGATGAACTCGAGCTGGTGGTGCTCGTCGAGCTCCTCGAAGACGTCCGCCTCGAGCTCGCGGTCCTGTGCGATCGCCTCGATCAGCTCCTCGCCCTCGTCGTGCGAGGCGGCCTCGACGAGATCCGCGATCTCCGCCGGGTGCAGGTTCGCGAGCTTGCGGTGGGAGAAGCGCAGGCGCGCCGTCGGCACGTGCCCCACGAACGGCTCCATGTCCGTCCAGTCAAGGAACGGCCGGTCAGCGACCATCCCGCGCATCCGGCGCGGCAGGGAGCGGCGCAGCTGTGCGCGCGAGTTGTGGTCCAGGCCGACGACCCGCCACCACCCGTCGATGCAGGCCAGCTCGATCTCGTGCGCTGTCACCAGCCGCGGCGGATCGGACTCGACATCGACCAGCTTGCGCCCGAGCACGTCGCCGCCGAGCAGCACCTCGCCCGGCCGGCGCTCGAAGCGGCCGAGGCTCAGCTTCTCGCCGGACAGCCTGACGGCACCGGGCTCGAGCGAGGCGATCCGGTCGGCCGGGACGAACAGCTCGCGTCCGCCGATCCGCGCCTTCAGGCCCGTCACCGGCGGGTAGCCGCCGTCCGCGAGGCGGACGATCAGGTCCTCGACCCTGCCCAGCCGCTCACCGGCGCGATCCAGCAGCGGGCTGCGCAGAACAGACGAGAGATGCACGACTTGCGCAGACAAGTCTCTTGTGAACGTTACGCCTCTTGGCGGACCAGCAGGGATGCGCCGGTCGCGCCGCCGAGGTCTCCGAGCGCCGCGACGTGCACGTGAGGGGGCCGCGACTCGATGAACAGATGCGGCTTCATCGCCTCCGCGATCCGCTCCGCGTAGGGGTGGCCGAGCTTCACGCCGAGGCCGCCGCCGATCACGACGCCCTCCACGTCAAGGACGTTCACGACCGAGGCGACGCCCGCGCCGAGCGCGCGCACCGCGCGGTCCACGACCTGCACGGCGAGCTTGTCCCCGCGGCCGAGGGCGCGCGCCCAGATGCCGCTCGTGAGCCTCGTGCGCTCGTGCTCGCGCATCAGCTTGAACAGGTCGGTCTTGCGGCCCTTCTCCTCGTGCAGGCGCCGCGCGTACTCCTCCATCGATGCTCGCCCGGCGTAGGCCTCCATGCATCCACGACGGCCGCAGCGGCATCGCGCGCCGTCGATCTCGACGACGACGTGGCCGATCTCGCCGGCGCCTCCGCGCCCGGTCCACGGCTCCCCGCCGAGGATCAGCCCGCCGCCGACGCCGGTACCCCAGAACACCCCCAGCAGCGAGTCGTAGAGGCGGCCCGCGCCGAGCCTGTGCTCTGCCTGCGTCGCGACGCGCACGTCGTTGCCGATCTCGACGGGGCAGCCGAGCGCGGCGGCGAGCGTTGAGGCGAGCGGGATACGTGCCGCTCCAGGATGGGAGGTTCACGGCGTTGCTCACGGTCCCCTTGTCGATCGTGCCCGGCGACCCGACGCCGACCCCCTTCAGCGCGCCGGCGTCGACGCCGGCGGCGCTTGCGGCGTCGCGCAGCGCTCCCTCCATCTCAGCCGCCACGTCGGCCGGCCCGCCGTCCGTCGGCGTCGCGCGCCGGGACGCGCCGAGGACGGCGTAGTCGTCATCGACGATGACCGCCTGGATCTTGGTGCCGCCGAGATCGATCCCGCCGCAGAGGTCCATCCGACGTGATCATGGCATACGGGCCACGCGCCGACGGACCGGACATAAAGACGGCGGCGGACTCGCGCTTAGGAGGATTTATGCCCCATTGCAGCCTTTCTTCGCCCGCTCTTACGCCGCTCGCCAACGATGTGACCTACCGGAATGACCGAACGGACCAGAGCATCCTGGGTTGTCTACGCGCTGGGGGCTCTCTGCCTCGGCGCGATTGTCGCCGCCGTCCTGGTGGTCGGCCCGGCCTCCGGCAGCCAGTCGAGCGGCACCCGGACAGCGAAGGTCGCCGAAGGGGTAGTCCAGTCGACGGTGTCCGGGAGCGGCAACCTGCAGTCTGCCAGCCAGCTGAACCTCGGCTTCAAGACGAGCGGCACGGTGACCCACATTCATGTGACGGTTGGAGAGCAGGTCGCCCGCGGCCAGCTGATCGCCGAACTCGACCCGCAGAGCGCAGAAGTCACGCTCGAGCAGTCCAAGGCGAGCCTGCAGTCGGCCGAAGCCAACCTCGCCAAGCAGGAAGAAACAAACGGAGAAGGCTCCAGCTCGTCCTCCGCCGCCGGCTCGTCCTCCGCGACGGGCTCGGCCGGGGCCACGGGATCGACGGGTGCCGTCGCGCCGGTGCTCGCGAACGTCGCGAGTTCCTCCACGACCAGCACCCCGCCCGCCCAGGCCCCGACACAGAGCTCCGGGGGCGCCGTGAATACGACGCCGTCGAACACTCCCGCGGGCGAAACCGAAAAGCAGACGACGAAGACCCGCACGACGACCTCCACGACCACACCCGGCGCCTCCAGCCAGCCGTCCACCTCGAAATCCACGTCCTCCTCGAGCACCGTGACGATAAGCACGGCCACTCGCGAAGCGAACATCGCGTCCGCTCGAGCCACGGTGAAGAGCGACGCGCTGACGGTCCAGAGCGACGAACAGGCGGTCCAGAACACCAAGCTCTACGCGCCCGAGAGCGGCACGATCGTGTCCCTGTCCGGCCAGGTCGGCGAAAACGTGTCCGCGACCGGCACCACCAAGGCGACGAGCTCCGCGACCGCGGCGAGCAGCTCATCCGCCGCCGCGTCCGGCGCGAGCGGCAAAGGCTCCGGCGCGAACGCCGCCGGTTCCTCGGGCTCATCGGGCTCTACGGGGTCCTCGAGCTCCGCGTTCGCGGTGCTGAGCGACCTGACGGCGATGCAGCTCGTCGTGCCGCTCAGCGAGTCCGAAGTTGGCAACGTCCGCGCCGGACAGATCGCGACCGTCACCGTTGAAGCACTCAGCGGCACGAAGCTCGCGGCGCACGTCGCGGAAGTCGCGATCCTCTCCAGCAGCAACAGCGGCGTGGTGAGCTACCCGGTGACCTTCCAACTCGACCAGCTCAACCCGGGCCTGAAACCCGGCATGAGCGCGTCCGCCGAAGTCGTCGTCAAGCAGGCCGAAGGCGTCAACGTGCCGACCACCGCCATCTCACGCGGGTCGGTGACGGTGATCCGCGGCGGCAAGCAGGTCCGCCAGCCGGTCCTCACGGGCCTCGCAGGCAACAGCTCGACGATCGTCCTCAGCGGTCTGAAGGTCGGCGAAACCATCGTCCTGCCGTCGGTGAGCATCACCAGCACCGGTCCGTCGACCGGCTCGCGCGCCGGCGCGCTCGGTGGCCTCGGCGGCCTCGGCGGTGGCGGCGGAGCGTTCTTCAGGGGCGGCGGCGGCGGAGGCGGATGATGCCGACCCTGCGGCCCTCACGCAGGGTTCCGAGATCCAGGCCGCTCGTCGAGCGCGCGCCCGCCGGCGACCGGCGGACGAGGGGCCGCAGGCCGCCCGTCATCAGCGTGCACGACGTCGGCAAGGTCTTCGACCTCGGGCAGATCCACGTGCGTGCTCTGCGCGACGTGTCGCTGAAGATCGAGGCCGGCGACCTCGTCGCGATCATGGGCAGCTCCGGCAGCGGCAAGAGCACCCTGATGAACATCCTCGGGTGCCTGGACATCCCGACGACGGGCCGCTACCGGATCGACGGGGTCGACGTGGGGCATTTGGACGAGGACGATCTCGCCGACCTGCGCAACCGCAAGATCGGATTCGTGTTCCAGAGCTTCAACCTGGTGCCGCGCACAAGCGCGTTGGTGAACGTCGAGCTGCCGCTCGCGTACGCGGGACTGCGCGGCGCCGAGCGCCGTGAGCGCGCAGAACGCGCCCTGCGCTCCGTCGGCATGGGCAACCGCATGCGCCACCAGCCGTCCGAGCTCTCCGGCGGGCAGCAGCAGCGGGTCGCGGTGGCACGCGCGATCGTCACAAACCCGGCCCTGATCCTCGCCGACGAGCCGACCGGGAACCTCGACTCGCGCTCGACGGAGGAGGTCCTGCGGATCTTCGGCGCGCTCAACGCGGAAGGGCGCACGGTCGTCTTGATCACGCACGAGCCCGACGTCGCCGCGCAGTGCAAGCGGATCATCAGGCTCAGCGACGGCGCCGTCGTGGAGGACCGGCGCACCCGCGGCGTACACGAGGAGCCGCCGCCGCCGGTGAGCCAGAAGTCGGCGCACCCAGGCGCGGCCGTCGAGGGCGGCGGCGAGGCGCTGCGATGATCGGCAGCGAGACGCTCAGGATCGCCTGGAGCGGCATCACCGCGAACAAGCTGCGGTCGGGTCTGACGATCCTCGGCATGACGATCGGCGTCGCGTCGGTGATCGTGCTGATCGCGGTCGGCAACGGGTCCTCGCACGCGATCAAGTCGACGATCCAGAGCCTCGGCACGAACGTGCTGCTGGTCCAGTCCGGCGGCGGCAGGGGCGGCGCGCGCTTCTCGGGCTCGGGGACCGTCGCGCTGACCAAGCAGGACGCTCAGGCGCTTGCCGAACCGGGAAGGGCACCGGACGTCAAGAGCGCCTCACCCGTCGTCAGCGCCAACGCCGTCAAACTCGTCTACGGGGGCACCAGCTACGAACCGTCGCAGTTCGTGGGCACCACGCCGTCGTACCTCACCGCCCATAACTACAACGTCCAGGAAGGTTCCTCGTTCACGGCCGCGGACGTGAGCCGGCACAGGCCGGTCGCCGTGATCGGGCCGACCGTGGTGCAGGAACTGTTCGCCGGGTCCAGCGCCGTCGGCCAGAACATCAAGGTCAACGGGAGCAACTTCGAAGTGGTTGGGGTGCTCGCATCCAAGGGCACGAACGGCGCGACGAACGAGGACGACGTCGTGATAGCCCCGATCTCGACCGTCCAGGACACGCTTACGGGCTATGGGTCGATCAACTCGATCACCGTCGAGGCGACCTCCGAATCCTCGCTGAACGCGGCCGAAGCGGAGGTCAGGTCGATCATCGAGGAACGCCACAAGATCACGAACACCTCGGAACCCGGCTTCAACGTCCTGAACCAGGGCTCGCTGCTCTCCACCTCGAGCTCGACCAGCAGCGTGTTCACGACCCTGCTCGGTGAGGTTGCCGCCATCTCGCTGCTCGTGGGCGGCATCGGCGTGATGAACATCATGCTCGTCAGCGTCACCGAGCGCACGCGCGAGATAGGTATCCGCAAGGCGATAGGCGCGCGGCGCGGGGACATCCTCACCCAGTTCCTGACCGAGGCTGTGCTGGTCTCTCTGATCGGCGGCCTGACGGGTGTCCTCGTCGGCGTCATCGGCAGCCAGTTCGAAATCGCCGGCGTCAAACCCGAAATCGCGGCCTACTCGATACCGCTCGCGTTCGGCGCGGCCGCCCTCTCGGGACTGTTCTTCGGCACCTACCCGGCGGCCCGCGCCGCCCGCATGCGACCCATAGAAGCGCTGCGCTTTGAGTGACGCGCCCTCACCCCGACAGGAGCCTCCGATGCCCGACCAAGACCAGACAGCGAGCCACACCGCCCCCGATCAGGAGGCTGCCGCGCCGCCGCCCACAGCCGTCTACGAGCCCGCGGACGCGGGCGAGGTGTGGATCGATGAGCCCGATGAGCTTCCGCGCCGCCCCCGCAGACGCCTGCTGACCCCCCTTCCGCTCGCGCTCATGGCGGTGCTGCTGATCGCCTGCGGATTCATCGGCGGCGTGCTCGTGGAGAAGGGACAGAGCTCGAGCTCATCAACGGGCGCGTCGGCGAGCGGCCGCGCCGCGCGCGCCGCGGCCCTGTTCGGCGGATCGGCTGGCGCCTCCGGCTCCTCGGGCGCGGGCGCCTCCGGTGCGTCCGGTGCAGGCTTCCCGGGCGCGGGTGCGGACTCCGCGGGCCGCACCGTCGGCCAGGTCGCATACCTGGACGGCAGCACGATCTACGTGACGAACACCGAAGGCACCACCGTGAAGGTCGGCACCTCCGCCGCCACGACCGTCAGCAAGACGGTCAAGAGCAGCGTCGCAAACGTGCACCCCGGGGAAACCGTAACCGTCCGCGGCACGCCTGGGTCCGGTGGCTCGATCAGCGCCGAAACGGTCACCGTGGGCTCCGGCTCATCGGGCCTGGCCGGCCTCTTCGGTGGCGCCGGCTCGGGATCGAGCGCCGGGTCCGGCAGCTCAAGCCCCGGCGCCGGCGGGCAATCGCTGTTCGGCGCGGGCTGATGGCCCGCCACAGCTCACACGATCTTGCGGGCCGCGCCCGCGCACTCGGCGCGCCGAGGCTAAACAACAAGGAGACAATGACTGAGATGAAGGCAAGAAGAATCAGCAGCATGACCCTGGCGAGCCTCGCCGTCGCACTTGCCGCCGTCGTACTCGCGGCGTGCGGATCGGGCAGCTCGTCGACGACCGCGACGCAGAGCGCGAGCGCGAGCCCGACGCACGCGCCCAGTCCCGGGACGACCGCCGCTCGAGCGCAGCGCCCCCGGCAATTTCGCAAGCCGCTTCAGCGCGTACCGCGAATGCATGCACAAACAGGGCATCACGCTGCCCCAGCGCAAACCGGGCCAGCCGGGCCAGCCCGGCGGCGGGTTCCTCGGCGGCGGCGCAGGCGGTACTCGCAGCTGCCCGCGGGTGTGTCGCGCGCACAGTACGAAGCCGCGCAGCAGAAGTGCGCGCGCCTGCGGCCGCACTTCAGGGCGGCGCGGACGGCCGATCCCAGAGCCCGATGTTCAAGGCCGCGCTGTGAAGTTCGCAGCATGCATGCGGGAAAACGGCATCTCCCTCCCGGCGCCGAACACGCCGGGCAAAGGCCCGGTGTTCTCGACCACGGGGATTGACACGACCAGCACACAGTTCAAGACCGCGCAGTCCAAGTGCGCGCCACTCCTGCGCCAGGACTTCTCAAGGCCGCAGCCGGCGGCCCTCCGGGAGAAGGCGGCCAGACGGGCTGAGAGCGCTGTGATGCAGCCGGGGCCGCGTGCTGCGCCCCCGGTTGGCCGGTTCTCAGCCCTTCTTCGGGTCCGGTACGGCGGCGGAGCTCGGCTTGCTCGCGATGACCGGGACGGTGATCGCGGCGACGCGGCTCATCAGCTGATCCCACTGCGCCGCGCTGAGGGTGTTGGTCGTCACGACCGGCGCGGGCGCCGCGGAGCCGCTCGCGGCTGAGTGCGCGGCTGCGCTCAGCGAGCTCGCGCTCAGCGTGGTGGCGGCGGGAGACGGCGGCGCGAACGCGAACCTGATCTTGTTCCAGAAGGCCGATCGGGCCTGGGTCGCGGGCTGCCCCGGGTAGCGCATCAGGCTCGTGATCCTGCTCGGCACGAACTTCTCGGGCAGTGTCAGCAGCGTGCGGATGGTGAGATCGCTGATCGTGCCGGGGCCCTGGTGGCCGGCGATCGGCTTGCCGTTGATCTCGGAGATGTCGACCCAGTCACCGCCGGACTGCCCGGCGAGCGCCGAGTGGCCGGCGGAGCAGCTGAGCTCCCTGACCGTCGGCTTCAGGCCGCTGCGAGAGAGGAACGCCAGCATCGCTAGCACGCGGCTGTCCGCGGCGCCGGAGGCAACTTCGTGGCGCTCGCATGAGCCGAGCGTGATTCCGGGGTCCGAGAGCACGGTGCGCTGCAGCTGAGCCTTGGAGAGCAGGAGCACGTCGCTCGCCGTCGCGCCGAGCAGCGGGTTGGCGGCGCGGGCTCCCTGCGGGTGGAGCGCGCTCTGCAGCTGTGCCCAGTTCGCGAGGATCGGAGCGGGGTCGATAGTGGCCGCATCACCCGCGGGCTTGATCGCGAAGCGGATATGCCCGACCTTCGCGCCCGGGGAGACGCTGACCTTGCCGAGGACCGTCCCGGCGGGAACGACGGATCCGAGCTGCAGCGGCAGCCGCTGCCCGGCCTTCGTCAGGCGCGAAGTGCGCGCCGCCTGCGCAACCGCCGCCGCGCGGGCGTCTGGGTTGCCGGGGTGCGCGAAGAGGCGAACGCGGCCCATGCCAGCGGGCGGTGCTTCGGCCGCGAGGGCGGCCTGCCCGGCGTGCGCGCTGACCTTCACCTGTGGATGAGGGGCCTTGACGCTCAGCGTGACGGGGAGCTGGACGCCCGCGCTGGCGGGCTGCGAGGGCGACGGATCGTGGCTGCTCGCGGCCTGGACGACAGGCGATGCGGCCTTTCGCGCGGGCGTCACGGCGGGAAGGTAGGTGTGGGCCAGGCTGCCGAGTCCGGCGTAGGTGAAGAGGTCACCGTAGACGTCCCGCAGGATCACGTAGCGCCCGAACGCTTTGGAGGTGCCGATGTGCGCGACCCGGCCGTCCTGTACTGCGACGACGGACGCGTTGGCCCCGCCGGTGAGCTGGGCGAACAGCGGCGGCTGCGGCTTCGCCGGCTTCGCCTTGGGGGCGCTCGCCGGTGAGCTCGCCGTCGACCCGACCGCCGTCGGTGAGGGCGCGGTGGGCAGTGGAGCCGGTGTCACGCCCGCTGTCGCGCTGGCGGCCGTGAGTGCCGCCGATTCCGGCAGAACCCATGAGACCTTCGCGCCGTTGACCGGCAGGCGCCCGTCGACCAGGCCCGTGAGGGTCGCGATCACGACCTTGGGGTAGGTCGAGATGAGCTTCGCCCGCAGGATCACGGAGTCGACATATTCTTCGGAGTGGTTGTAGGCGAGGATCGCGCGGCGCAGGTTCGTCTGCGCGCCCGCGGCACGCAGGTACCGCGCGGCCGCGAACACGGCGTCGACCGGGTTGTAGGGGTCCGCGTAGCCGGCTTCCAGGGCGTCCACCCCGTACTGCAGCCACGTGCTCGGCATGAACTGCATCCAGCCGACGGCGCCGGCACTGGAGACGGACTGGTCGGAGCCGTAGTTCGTCTCGATTTCGTTGATCGCGGCGAGGATCTGCCACGGCACGCCGTATTGGACGGCGGCCGCCTTGTAGACCGGCAGCAGGAAGAGCGGGATCCTGTAGAACGTCAGGGCCTCTGCCGAGGACTGGGAGGACGCGAGGATCGCCGCGAGCGCTCCGGCCGTGGCGATCGCCTGTGGCGAGGTCGCGACGTTGTTGGGCCCCGTCGCCTTGGCGGCCTTCTTCGTGCTCGTGCCCGCTCCCGCTGTGGCGGACTGCTTCTTGGGGACACTCTTGGTCGTGCGCTGGCGGCGCTGCAGCACGACGGCGGGCGGTTCGGGCACGGGAACCGGCGTTGTCCCTGTCGGGACGTGGACGTCGGCGGCGGCGAGGGCGTGCTCTGAGTCCCCGTCGAGCCGGTGGACGGGGGCGGCGCCGGCGTTTCCGTTGTGGGCGTGCTCGCCGTTTCGGTCGTCGTGGCGGGAGGCGTGGAGCCTTCCGGAGCCGTCGATGTGCCTGCCGCGAGGGCGGCCGGGGTGCTCAAGCCGGCAGCGGTCAGCCCCCCGCCCGCGAGGGCGGACAGCACTGCGCGCAGGGCCATTTGGCGCGCGTTTACTACGTGCGGCATGCTCGGTATGTGTTCATCGCGGGTCGTCCCATGTCGTGGTCGGCGTGGCAACCCGACGGCTTCGGGGTACGCCCACCGGGAGTCATATCGGCAGAGAAACAGGAATCCGTAAAGGATTCGTAATCACACCGGCATCTTGTGGAGGGGCGAATCGGCATGAATGGCTACGGCGACACTACCTGCGAACCCGGAGATGGGTCGCGGTTACCCGCGGCGCTTTCGATGCTCATCCGCAGCCTCTTCGCGGCCGATCAGCCCACTCCTTCAGGCTTTAACGAGACGGTGACGGCGTGCGAGACGCCCGCCGCGGGCTCCCGATGTGCTGCCTGCGTCCGCGCCGAAGCGATACTCTGAGCGCGTGGAAACGATCTTTTCGATCATCCAGATCGCGATAGCGGTCGTCCTGATCTTCCTGGTGCTCATGCATTCGGGCAAGGACGCCGGGCTCTCGGGCGCCTTTGGCGTGGGCAGCGGCGCGGGCCCGCTCGGCGGCGGCTCGATGGTCGAGCGCAACCTGAACCGCTGGACGATCTTCTTCGCGGTCCTGTTCTTCCTGAACGCGATCCTGCTGCTGAAGCGCCCCTGGGCCTAGCGCCCTAGCGCGCCTGAACCTGCTCGGTCAGCCGTCCAGCCTGGCGGGGGCAGTCTCCTCGCGCGCCTCTCTGGAGTCATCGGCCCGGGTGCCCTCGCCGGAAGCGTCAGCTTCGGTCGCGTCGATCCTGTTGAGGATGTCCAGCGCCTGGGTCCTGAGCGCGCCGTCGATCGCCCGGTAGTCCTCCTGGGAGAGCTTGCCGGTCCGGAAGTCCAGCTCGGCGTCGCGGATCTCGCGGTACTTCGCCTCCCGC
This sequence comes from uncultured Solirubrobacteraceae bacterium, assembly GCA_963826345.1. Taxonomy (GTDB): domain Bacteria; phylum Actinomycetota; class Thermoleophilia; order Solirubrobacterales; family Solirubrobacteraceae; genus Palsa-744. Next base: position 113,155 of record CAWGWU010000008.1, on the reverse strand, counting down.
TCGGCCTCGAGCTCCTCGCGCAGTTCGCGCTGCTCCGCCCGCGGCGCGGGGCCGTCGCCCGCCTGTGACATGGCCTCGGGCGCTCCGCTGCGCAGCGGGGCGCTGACGATCAGCACGACGAGCGCGAGGAGAGCGAGCGATATGAGGAGCACCGGGAGGCTCACGCCGTCGCCGTGCGGCCCTCAGACGCGCGCCATGCCGCGGGACTGCCGGGCGCGCGAGCGCGCGCTCACCCGGCGGCGAACTGTGCTCGGAGCGGGCCAGATGGCGATCAGGCCACCGCCGAACACGATCAGGCCGCCCGTCCAGATCCACATCACCATCGGCGAGACTATGAAATGGAACTGGGCCGGGGGTGGGTTCTTCAGGTACGCCCGCGCGAGGTACCCGATCGCGACGATCGCGTCTTCCGGCCCGAGCGTGCGCGTTGCCGGCCTTGACGATCTTTGCGAGCGCGGGCGCTTCCATGTCCGGCGCGATCGCCGTCCAGACGTCGCGCGTGAAGCTCGAGTCGTTGGCGATGTGGCTGACGGGCTGGCCGCCGATCAGGCTCCCCACCGAGCCCTGCGTCGCGTCCTGCGAGGCATAGAAGCCCTCGCTGGGGGTGAGCGTCGCCACGTGGCGGCCGCCGCGGCTGACGTCGATGACGGCGCCGAGGCTCATCGTCGAGCCGGTGTGGGCGGCGTCGTTGCGGGGCGTGATAGTTGCGGTCGGCCGCACATAGCGCAGCGTGTAGGAGCCGACCCGCGCGGACTGACCGGGTGACAGGCCCAGCTCGGAAGCGTGCTGGAAGGACGAGGACGCCGCGACCCCCACGAACAGCACCGCGATGCCGATGTGGACGATGTAGCCGCCGTAGCGCCTGCGATTGCGGCGCACCAGCGCCAGCAGTGCCCGCGGCACGGGCTCACCGGCCATCGCGCGCCGCGCGCGGACGCCGCGGTAGAACTCCTGCCCGACGCTGCCGAAGACGAACGCCGCGCAGCAGAACATCGCGATCGCGAGCGGCTTCTGGGCCACGCCGAGCGCGAGCAGCATCACGAGCGTCGCGAGCGCCGACGCGACCGGCACGATGAAGTTCCGCCGCGCGTTCGCGAGCGTCGCACGCCGCCATGCGATCACCGGCCCGATTCCGCTCAGCAGCACGAGCATCAGCGCGAGCGGGACCGTGTAGCGATCGAACCAGGGAGGGCCGACCGACGATTCCTGCCCGGTCACGGCCGCCGAGATCAACGGGAAGTAGGTGCCCCAGAAGACCACGAAGCAGAGGCCTACCAGCACCACGTTGTTGGCGATGAAGACCGACTCGCGCGAGAGCAGCGAGTCCAGGCGGTGCTCGGAGCGGAGCATGTCCCGGCGCGAGACCACGAGGTAGATGGACGACGCGATCAGGACCCCGATCAGCGTCACGAACGGCACGCCGAGCGTGGCGCCCCCGAAGGCGTGGATCGAGTTGAGCACCCCGCTGCGAACGAGGAACGTGCCCATGATCGCGAGCGTGCCGGTGGCGAGCACCAGCGAGATGTTCCAGACCTTCAGCATCCCGCGCTTCTCCTGGATCATCAGCGAGTGAAGGAACGCGGTGCCGGTCAGCCACGGCATCAGCGAGGCGTTCTCAACGGCGTCCCAACCCCAGTAGCCGCCCCAGCCGAGCTCGGCATAGGACCAGCGTGCTCCGAGCAGGATCCCGACGCCGAGAGCCAGCCATGCAGCGAACGCGAAGCGGCGGATCGAGCGGATCCAGTCGGCGTCCACGCGCCGCGCGAGCAACGCCCCCATGCCGAACGCGAGCGGGATCGTGCACAGCGTGTACCCCGAGTAGAGCATCGGGGGGTGGATCATCATCGTCGGGAAGCGCAGCAGCGGGTCCAGGCCGACGCCTTCGGCCGGCGCTGGGCTCGTGGTCTTGAACGGGTTCGCGTAGAAGATCATCAGCGATACGAAGAAGCCCGCGAACCCGAGCAGGATCGCGGTCGCGTACGCCGCGATGTCCCTCATCCGCTTGCGCGTCAGGAACAGCGCGAGGCTCGCCCACATCGACAGCAGCCACGCCCACAGCAGCAGCGACCCTTCCTGCGAGGACCAGACCGCGGCCGCCCTGTAGAGAGTCGGGGTCGTCCGGCTCGACGTGTCGGCGACGGTGTTGAAGACGAAGTCGTTGCGCAGGAACGCGATCTCGAGCACCGCGAACGCGACCGTCAGCAGGCACGCGAGCGCGTAGACGGCGCGCCTACCGGACTCCGAGAAGGCGACCCGCCCTGTGCGGACGCCGTAGATCGATGCGCCGATCCCGTAGGCGCACACGGCGAGGGCCAGCAGCAGGCACGCGAAACCTAGGCCGGCCATCAGCGGTTGCTCTCAGACGACCCTCTTGAACACATGGGCGACGTCACTCAGTTGGTCTGCTTCTGGCCGGGCGGCGCTTCCTTGTACTTAGACGGGCACTTGGTGATCAGCGAGTTGCGTTCACCGAGGTACTGGCCTCCCTGCTTCTCGACGGTGACGATCACCTCGCGCCCTTCCCGGAACGGATCGGGCACCGTGCCCGTGTACGCGACCGGGATCTGGGTGCCGCCCGCTCGGTCCTCCACGGCGAAGTTCAGGATCGCCCCGACGCGATGCACCGTCCCGGGCACGACCGTGCCGGTCACCTCGTAGGTGCGTCCCGGCTGGGCCTCGCGGACCAGCTGGGTTGGCGTGAGCGCGGGGCTCGCGGCGCTGAAGCTCGTGTAGACGAGGGCACTCGCGAGCACGACCGCCGCGCTGAGGGCCACCACGAGGCGGACCGTTCGCTTGCGTGCGGGATTCATCGTCGCCAAGTATCGCAAAGACCCCACTTCCGGCCCCCCACAGACGCCATCCGGGCCGATCTCCACACTCTCTGGCCGATGTCTAAGAGGGTTCGAAGGTTCTAGAGCGAAACCATTAGCCGTCTGCGGCGTTGTATCTCCTGTACATGATGAAACCGAGTCTCCTGAAGAACACCCGCGAGAGCCGTCATTCGCGTCGCCGGCGAAGCGGCGCCGGCTCACGCGCCCCCGAGGGCGCGCCGCGCACCCCGGACCCCGACGTGCGGCGCGCACGCGAGGCCGGCGGCCCGATCGACAACGCGGCGTACAGCTGCCAGTGCGGCTACATGTTCAGCGCGGCCGTCTCGACGACCGTCTCGTGCCCGCACTGCGGCACCGACCAGGCCTGGTAGCCGCCTAGCCCTGAAGCAGGGCGTTCCGGCGCAGGAAGTCGACCTGATCGGCGCCGACGCGCGCCGGGCCATCGCCGACGAACGCGCCGAAGTGGTCGTATGGGTAACGGTGCAGCTCCGCCCTGGGCGCCGTGTCGGCGAGCCGCCGCACCGCGCGGGCCGAGACCGTGATATCGCTCTCGCCCATCCCCACCCAGATCGGGCCCGCGATGCGCGAGGCCCGCGCCACCGGCCGGTGCAGCGCGACGGTCAGGAACACGCCGGGGGAGATCTCGTTGCGCCACGGCGAGCCCTCGGGTACGACGGCCGCGAAACCGTCGGCCTCGCCCGGCAGCGTCATCGCGGCGTGCTCCCCGGGCTGGGCCGTCACGGGCACGAGGTTGTGGCGCCCAAGCTGATCGGCGATCGCGCGAGGGGTGATCCATGCGCTGAGCGGGGGCGGCGTCCCGAGCGCTCGCGCGAGGCCGTCGAGCATCGGGCACAGCGCGATCGTCGCCGCGATCCCCGGGTCCGACGCCGCGAGCTGGACGACATGGCCGCCGCCGAACGAGAAGCCCCAGAGGATGATGCGATCCGGATCGATCCCGTCCAGGCCGCGCGCGAACGCGACCGCCGAACGCCAGTCCTGCAGCTGCTCGCGCTTGCGGAAGCGCTGGCGCGGCTGGCCCCCGGAGTCGCCGAGGTACCTGTGGTCGAACACCAGCACCGCCGCACCCGCCTCGGCGAGCTGCTCCGCATACTCGGCGAGCCCGTCGTGGCGTGTGAGGGAGAACCCGTGCGCCATCACCACGCACGCCTTGGGCCCGTCACCCTTGGGCAGGTACAGCCACGCCGCGCAGTCCGCAGTGCCCGACCTGAAGGTCAACTCCTCGCGCTCGATCGGGCAACCCTACAGCCGGCGGGCGTCCGCCCTGCGCTCAGCCGCGTCCGTGGCTGAGACCGGCCCGGTCCGCGGCGACGGCGTGCCCGGCGGCGGACGCGGCCGCGGCGCGGCCTTCCTCGATGTCCCGATAGTCGGTGATGCTCGCGACGAGGCCGTTGACCCATACGAACACGATCGCGTAGCGCAGCAGCAGGCGAGCGCGGCTGCCGGTCGGCTTCGCTCGCTGGACGGCGGTGATGAACACGACGCCGCCGCCGAAGTCGGTCAGCTCCTCGAGCTCGACGTTGTACTCGTCCATGCCGCCGACCCAGTCCTGCAGAAATCTGCGGATCGCGGGGCGCCCAGCGTGGTGACCGAGTCCCCAGCGCGTCAGGTCCCACACCGACGCCGGGCCGAAGGTTCTCATCACCCCGTCGAAGTCGCGCTGTTCGGCGCGTCGGAGCGCATCCAGTGTGCGCTCCAGATCGCCGACCGCAGATGGCGTGTCGGACATCGCCATCCCAGTATCCATCAATTGAGCGGCCGTGACCAGAGGTCCTCAGGGATATGATCCGCACCCGGTCGGCCGACAGGGCCGACTCCGACCTTCAAGGGGGATCATGTTCAAGTCGATTGTGGTCGCGACCGACGGATCGGACACGGCGACGCAGGCGGTCCGCGAGGCCGTCGACCTGGCTGGTGCGGTCGGGGCGAAACTGGAGATCGTGAGCGCCTATCTGCCCGTCCCGGAGCAGCGTCTGAGCGCCGAACGGCGTGACGCGCCCGAGGACGTCCAATGGGCGGTCAACCCCAGGCAGGACGTCGAGACGGCCCTAAGTGAGGCGGCGGTGGTCGCCCGCGATGCCGGCGTCACCGTCGGCACGCACGCCCGCGAGGGCGACCCGGCGGACGCGATCCTCGGCGTCGCAGAGGAGCTCGAGGCCGATCTGGTGATCGTCGGCAACAAGGGCATGACCGGCGCGAAGCGATTCCTGCTCGGCTCGGTGCCGAACAAGGTCTCCCATCACGCCACGTGCTCGGTCCTGATCGTCCGGACAACCTGATGGCCGGCACGCCGGGAATCTCCGAGGGCCTCTACCGCGCGGGCTCGGGCGAGCCGATCGTCCTGCTGCACGGGTTCACAGGCACGTGGCGCCACTGGCGCCCCCTGCTCGGGGACCTCGTCGCGCGCTACGAGGTGATCGCCCCCACGATCTCGGGCCATGACGGCGGCCCGGAGTTCCCTCAGGACACGCCACTCACTCTCGAGGCCGCGACGGACCTGCTCGAGGCGCAGTTCGACGGCCTGGGCATCGGAACCGCGCACCTCGTCGGCAACTCGATGGGCGGAGCGCTCGCGCTGGAGCTCGCAAAGCGCGGCCGCGCGCGCACCGTCGTCGCGCTCGCCCCCGGTGGCGGCTGGAACGCCGGCGACGGTGAGGCGCAGCGACTCTCCCGCTACTTCGCGCGCCAGATTCGTCTCACGCGCCGGCTGGAGAGACGCATCGGGACGATCATGCGACAGCCCAACGCCCGGCACACCGCACTTCGGGACATCATGCGCCACGGGGAGCTCGTATCCCCCGCCGACGCCGTCGACCTCACGCGCTCCTCGCTGCGCTGCTCAATCGCCGAGCACGTGATAGCTGCCCTCTCGGCCGATCAGGGCGTGACGGTCCACGAACTCGACCGGATCGAGTGCCCGGTGCTCCTCGCCACGCCGGAGTACGACCGCATCCTGCCGCCCGCCCTGCACGCTCCCCGGTATCGGCGAGAGATCCCCGGCGTTCAGCCGCGCGTCCTTCTCGGCTGCGGCCACGTCCCGATGTGGGACGACACCCACCTGGTGTTGAACACGATCGTCGACTTCATCGAGCGCGCGCGGACCGCCCGGGCACCCGCGACGGCCAGCGCGTAACACTCAGCCCCCGCGGGTAGCCTGGCCGCAGTGCGGCTGACCGCTTCACTGCAGCAGGCCTGGCCCCCATTCGTGCTCGTGACCGGGCTCCTCTGCTGGTTGGGCTGGTCGCAAGCCGCGACGGGCTGTTCGAGCACGCGGGTGCGGCGCTGCAGCGGGTGCCGGGCGGCGCTGCAGCGCTTCTGGAGGTCTCGCGCGGGCGGCTCACGCCGGGCGAGGTGGTGCGCTCGATCGGCCCGTTGGTGCTCGCGAGCCTGTTCCTTGTCAGCGTTGCTCTGGGGGTGCTCGCACGCGAGTGGAGTGGCCCGTCGCAGCTGATCGGCGGAGGAGGACGCTTCGGCGAGACGGCGGCCGGCGCGGTGGCGTCGGTGCTGATCAACAACCTGCCGGCAGCGGTGCTGCTCTCGGCCCGGCCCGTAGCGCATCCCCGCGCCCTGCTGATTGGGCTGAACATCGGCCCGAATCTAGCCGCGAGCGGGTCGCTCTCGGCCTTCCTGTGGTGGCGCGCCGCCGCGCACGTCAACGCCCCCACCTCCCTCGTGGCGTTCTCGCGACGGGGCGCGCCGATCGCGCTGGCAGCGATGCTGGCCGCGCTCCTGGCAAGCTCCCTCCTGGGGACGGCGCCGTGACCGCGACGTGGTGGGCCGGCGCGAGCGGATCGCAGGCGTAGACTCCCGGCATGTTCACTCGCGAGGCAATGCACAGCCTGGCCACGGCCGAGCCCGGGCCGCTCGTTGTCAGCGTCTACGCGCGAACGGACCCGCGAGACCCGGCCAACACGAGCGCGAGCCCCGCGTGGCATGTCGCGCTCCGTGACGGTCTGAGCGCGCTCGGCAACCGGCTTGAGGCGGACGGAGACCGTGACACGCGGCTCGCATTCCGCGCATTGCGAACCCGGATCGAGGACGAACTCGTCGAGATGGAGCCCGCGGCGCGAGCGCGGAGCGTCGCGCTGTTCGTGGACGTCAACGGCGGGCGAGCCGAGCGCTTCAGCCTGCAGCTTCCCGTCCGCGCGGACATGGTCGTGGGTGACCGCCGCCCGTTCGTATCGCCCCTCGTCGACATCGCCGACCGCGGGGCATCCACCGGCGTGATCCTCGCGAGCGGCGAGACCGTCCGGCTGCTTCAGATCGAGCAGGGCGAGGTCGCGGAGCCCGCGAACTCGACCTTCGAGCTGACACTCGGCGACTGGCGCCCCTTCGCCGGATCGGCAGGTGGAAGCCCCGGGCCGGGGCAGGCAGGTCGTCTCCCACCGCGAGCAGTTCGAGGCCCGCGTGGATGCCCAGCGCCACCACCTCTTCGAGGAAGCGGTCCGCGAGACGGCCGGGCGGCTGCACGAGCTCGGCTGGGAGCGCATCGTGCTCGTGTGCGAGAGGGAGATCGCCTCCAGATTCCGCCAGACGCTTCCCGCCGAGCTGAGCGACAGGGTGATCGCGGAGACGGATGTCAACCTCGTCGGAGAGGAGCCGTCCGTGATCGCCGATGCTCTCGAGCCGCTCATTCACAGCACGTGGCTCGCGCGCACGACGTCACTCGTCGACGCGGCCTGTGAGCGCTCACGGGCGGGCGGCGCCGCGGCCCTCGGCGCCCAGCACACAGCCGGTGCGCTCGCAGAAGGCCGGGTCGAGCACCTGATCCTCGACCCGCAGCACGACTTCTCGGACGCCGAGGCGGTCCCCCCCTCGATCGGCGAGACCGCCGACATGATCGGCGAGCGGTCTGTCGAGGCAGCGGTGGCGACGGGCGCACGCGTGACGTCGCTGTCCGGCGATGACGTCAGCGGCGCTTCGCGACGCGGGCGGCATCGTGGCCCTGCTCCGCTACTGACCGCGGCAGCGGCCCTGCGCAATCTGCGTGCCGCAGACGGCGTGTCGCATCACTTGTTGCTGGATCTCCGCGGCGCCCTCGAACACGTCGCGAGATCCGCGTCCGGTGGCTCTGCAGAGCCGTTTTCCCTACACACGTGCCGCACGAGCCCGTCGTGCAACGGGAGGCAGGCACGCAGCCCCCGCCGCTCAGCGCGACGGCGTGAAGGTGATGATGATGCGCCAGGCGCAGGATCGGCGGCTGCGGGTGCTTTGCGCCCTTGTGCTTGCGGTCGTAGGCGAGGTCCTTGCCGATGATCGCTTTCAGTTCACGCCTGCCGGTCTTGTTCAGCGGCACCCTGAGTTTGAACAGGCCGCCGTGGGTGAGCAGGTGCACCTTCAGGCGGGCGATCCTCGTGAGCCGCACTCTGGCGGCCTTCGCGGCCGCCGCCGCTCGCTTCGCGCGGACGCAGGACCGGCAGCGTGCTGCCGCCGCCCTCGAAGGCGATCGAGCCCGACGGGGGCTTCAGGACCGGCAGCGTCGATCCGCCGGTGGCGCTGCCGGGCGCGGTTTCGCCTTCCCTCGGGGCCCTCAGGACCGGCAGAGTGCTACCGCCTGCCCTCGAAGCAGACCTGTCCGCCGCGTGGCCGCAGTATCGGCAACGACCAACCGCTGCCGCTCGCAGGCGACTTCGATTTCGATCGTGCCCGGCACCACGGTTTCCACGCTCACCGGCAGCCCGTGCTTCAGTCCTTCGGCGGGGCTGAAGCCTTCTTCGGTGCCCTTCACCGCCTTTTCCAGGGCTTCCTTCTGTGAGGCGATCAGGCTCGTGTGGTTGCTGCTCGCGAGATGCTAGCCCGTCCCCCGGATATGCTCGCGGTGATCGCCTGCGAGACGATCAACCCGACTTCCCGCGAGGGCGGGATGAACACAACGTGGCAGCTCGACCCCTGGACGCGCGGGCACCAGCTGGCACGTGTTGCCGAACTGGAACACCCCGCCGCTCACGCTCGCGAACGTCACCGTTCCCGTCGGCGCGCTCGCGCCGCCGGACACCACAACCGTGCACGTCTCCGAGAACGAGGCGAACGTCAGCGCGCACGTAACGCCCGTCGTCGTGACGGCACCCGAACCTCCGCCCGGTGGTTCCCGCTGCCGTTCTTCCCCGGATTTGGAGTTTTCCGCTTCAGCTTCAGCCTGGGAGATCTGGAAGCACTTCCAGCTGAACGGCACGCCCGGCGTTACCTCCTCCGCCTTGATCGGCCGCTGTTTTGTATTCGTGTTCGCACGCCGCCTGGAGATTCAACGGCGCCGTCGTGTTGTCGGCATGGATGCACACCCACGTTTCGCCGCTCAGCGTCGAGCCCTTGTTGCCAGCTTCAAGCTGCTGGCAATAGGCGCTCAGGTTCATTCCTCCGAGTTCGGTGCCCGTCGTCGCATCGGCGGCTGCCGCCGCGGAGCCGAGTGACGCAGCGACGCAGAGCGCGACGACGAGGGAACGAACCGATGGGCTGCTCAACCGCTTCATGGGGCTCGCGCGAGCGTAGTGCCTGAGGGCCATCCCGTGTTGCGGGGAGCTACCTGATCTGCCTGGCCAGAGATGGTGCGGGCCAGGGCAAGTCGCTGGATCGCCGCGGCGCCCTCGACGGCGATGTAGATCCGTGGACGGCGGCTCCGTCGAGCCACTTCCCACGCGCGGGAGCGCGCTCTGTCGTCCACCTCAGGTGGCCGGCGGCTGTTGCTCCACGCCGTCCTTGGTGGGCGGGGGCTTGCGGGCGCGGCGAAGCGCGTGACGCGCGAGCGCAATCAGCCCGACGAGCACGAGTGCAGAGAAGATGAGCACCCCCACGTGTGGCTTGGGCTGTCCTTCCAGGCGGTGGATGATCCACACCACGAGGCCATAAGCCATCCACGCCGCCAACAGCGTCCAGAGAACGAACACAGCGATCCAGCCGCGTGCTCGCCCGCGCCGCTGCGGCTGGCCCGTGATGAGCGGCAGCGATCCCGCGTAGCCGATGAGACCGACGATGAGTAGCACGAGGCCGGGCGTGTATACGGCGAACGCGACCGCCAACTGGGCGTCATAGCGTGCGCCGTGCCAGGTGTCGAGCTGGCCGAGGATCGTCCCGACCGTCAAGGCGACGGTGCCCCAGATGATCTGCCATGTGTGGCGAGCCATACCGGAGATCATCGACATGTCGTGCGAATTCCTTGCGATGAACGCACTGGACTCCATTTACTCGACGCACATGGCGGATTCGGAATCGGGCTACGCGAGCGGCGCGCGCGAGAGATGGCGCAGCCCCATGACTACCTGATCTGCATCCCGGAGATGGCGCGGGAGATGACGAGCTGCTGGATCTCGGCGGTGCCCTCGAAGATGTCGTAGATCTTCGCGTCGCGGTGCCAGCGCTCGACGGGGTACTCGCGTGTGTAGCCGTTGCCGCCGAGGATCTGCATTGCGCGCTCGGTGACCCAGACGGCGACCTCGCCGGCCTTGAGCTTGCTCATCGAGCCCTCGGCGTTCTCGAACGGAACGCCCGTGCGCCCCATCCAGGACGCGCGCCAGACCAGCAGGCGCGCCGCGTCGATCTCCATCTTCATGCGCGCGAGCGTGAACGCGATCGACTGGTTCTCGATGATCTTGCGGCCAAACTGCTCGCGCTCCTTCGCATACGGCGAGCGAGTACTCATACGCGGCGCGGGCGATCCCGATCGCCTGCGCACCGACGGTCGGGCGCGAGGCCTCGAAGGTCTGCATCGCGGCCTGGGACTTGCTGCGCTTTCCCTCGCGCACGCGCGCGATCCGCTCGTCGAGCTTCTCCTTGCCGCCGAGCACGTATCCGGCAGGCACCCGGCAGTCGTCGAGAAAGACATCGGCGGTGTGGGAGGCGCGCAGCCCGTGCTTTGAGACCTTCGTGCCCTGGGAGATCCCCTTCGCTTCGCTCATCGGGACGATGAACGCCGCGTGCCCGCGCGAGCCGAGCTCGGGGTCCACGGTCGCGATCACGACGTGCACGTCGGAGATGCCGCCGTTGGTGGCCCACGCCTTCTGGCCGTTGATGACCCACTCCCCGCTCGCCTCGTCAAAGCGCGCGCGGGTGCGCACCGCCGAGACGTCCGAGCCCGCGTTCGGCTCCGACGCGCAGAACGCTGCGACCTTCAGCTCGTCCTCGGTCCCGAAGCAGCGCGGGATCCACTCGCCGATCTGCTCGCCGCTGCCCTGCCCGAAGATCGCGCGACCGCGAGCACCGTGCCCTGGATCGACATCCCGATCCCGGCGTCGCCCCAGAACAGCTCCTCGTTGACGAGCGGGAACGTCAGCCCGGTCGGGTCGGCGAAGAACTGCGCGAGGCCTTCAATCCCGTAGAGGCCGATCTTCGCGGCCTCCTGGATGATCGGCCACGGCGTCTGCTCGCGCTCGTCCCACTCGTGGGCCGCCGGACGCACGACGTCCGCCGCGAACCCATGCACCCAGTCGCGGATGTCCTTCTGGTCCTGGCTCAGCTCGAGCGAGAAGGTGGCGTCGTGCACCGCTGTCTCGGCGGCCGGCGCGACGTCGTGCCTGAGGCGTGTCGGGTGCTTGCGTGGTGCCTGGCATGCGCGGGATCTCCTTGGGGTGGGGCGTGGACGCCCGGGGTGCGGGAAGGCCGGCGCGAGCGCCGCTGGCGATACCGGCAGGGTAGCCAACCGCCAGCCCGATCAGCGGGTGTGCCAGGCCTCCTCTTCGTGGGTCAGGGCGAGCACCTGCTTCGGGAGCCGCCCGGCCGCGACATCGGCGACCGTGACGCTCTCGAGCACCATCCGCAGGTTGGTGCGCAGCGCGACCCAGACCTGCTGCAGGGACTCGGCGGAGCCGACGTACTCGACCTCCTCAGGGCGCTGTCCGCGGACACCGACGAGCGGTCCCTCGACGGCCCTGATGATGTCCGCGAGGTTGACCTCCTCGGCCGGCCGGGCGAGCCAGTAGCCGCCCTCGGGCCCGCGCTGGCTGCGCACCATCCCGGTCGAGCGCAGCTGGGTCAGGATGTTCTCCAGGAACGAAACCGGGATGTTCTGGGCTTTGGCGACGTCATCGACCTTGCGAGGCGAATCCTGGCTGCTGTCTGCGAGCTCGACGATCGCCCGCACTGCGTAATCGGCCTTGGCGGTGAGGTGCATTCGGTGATTCTCACGCATTCGGGGCGCCTGCGCCACACCGAGCAGCGAGTTAGGCGACCCTAAGCCCTGTGCTACCGTCCGGATTGTCATCCCGACTCCCGCGATCGGATTTACGAAATTAGCCGCGCCACGCTCCCCACCCTGATCCCGCTGCTGCTCTGCGCGGGCCTTGTGAGCGCAGGCTGCGGGGCAGCGCGCGGCAGCGCGCAGATCACCCTCTACAGCGGCCAGCACGAACAGACCACGGCGATGCTCGTGTCCGCGTTTGAAAAGAAGACCGGGATCACGGTCGAAGTCCGCTCGGCCGACGAGGCGACGCTCGGAAACCAGATCCTTCAGGAGGGCAGCAACTCGCCGGCCGACGTGTTCTACGCGGAGAACACGCCCGTGCTCGAAGCCCTGCGCGAGAAGAGCCTGCTGGCACTCGTGCGCCCTTCGACGCTCGCGGCCGTGCCGAGCCGCTACAGCGCTCCGGACGGGCGCTGGGTGGGCGTCAGCGCGCGCGCCGCGGTCATGGTCTACGACACCCGCCTGATCAAGCCCTCCGAACTGCCGAGCTCGATCCTCCAGCTCGCCGAGCCCCGTTTCAAGGGCAAGCTCTGCGTTCGCGCCCTCAGAGACCGACTTCCAGCCCCTGATCGCATCGATCACCGCGCTCGACGGGGCCGCCGCAGCGAAGCGCTGGCTGAAGGGGATGCAGGCCAACTCCGCCCTGTACCCGGACAACGAGACGGTCGTCTCGCAGGTCAACAACGGCCAGAGCGCGATCGGCCTGATCGACCAGTACTACTGGTACCGGCTGCGCGACGAGCTCGGCGCGGGCGAAATGCACTCCGCCCTGCAGCTACTACGCGCCGGGAGACGCGGGCGACCTGGTCAACATCTCCGGCGCGGCGATCCTGCGCTCGAGCCCGAACAAGCCTGCCGCCCAGGAGCTCCTGGCCTTCATGGTCAGCCCCGAAGGCCAGGCGACGATCGCCCGCAGCCACAGCTACGAGTACCCGCTGCGGCCGGGCGTCGCGGCCGCAGACGGCCCTGCCGCCGCTGGCGAGCCTGCACCCCGCGGCGCTGCTGCCGGCGCAGCTCGGCGACGGCCATGCTCCGCTCGTGCTCGAGCAGGACCTCGGGCTGCTGTGAGCCGCTACATGAGCACGTACGCGCCGGCCCACCAGAGCTCGGGACGGTGGACCCAGATGTGGTCGGGCAGGCGGCGCTGGCCGCTGGTCAGCGTCGCCGGCGGCCTGGTCGCCGCAGGCCTCGTGCTTCTGCCGCTCACGTTCCTGGTGATCGAGGCGCAGCAGTCGGGCTGGAGTGAAGTCCAGCGGCTGATCTTCCGCCACACGGTCGCCGTGCTGCTCTGGAACACGGTCAGCTGACGGTCGCCTGCACGTTCCTGTGCGCGGTCCTGGGCGTCGGAGCCGCGTGGTGCGTCGAGCGCACGACGCTGCGCGGCAAGCGCCTGTGGGCGGTCCTGCTTGTTCTGCCGCTCGGGATCCCGGACTTCGTCGTCGGCTTCGGGTGGGTGTCCCTCGACCACGGCCTGCACGGCTACCTCGCCGCGGTCCTCGTGATGACGCTGTCGCTCTACCCGCTCGTCTACCTGCCGGTCGCGACTTCCCTGCGCAGCCTCGACGGGAGCCTTCACGAGGCTGCCCGCAGCCTCGGCGTCGGACCCTGGGGCACCTTCTTCAGGGTCACGCTGCGCCAGATCCGTCCGGCGCTGCTCGGCGGCTGCCTGCTCGTGACGCTCGGCCTGCTCGCCGAGTACGGAGCGTTCGAAATCGTCCAGTACCAGACGTTCACGGTCCGCATCTTCACCGAGTTCAAGCTCGGCTTCGACACCGTCTCGGCGTGCTCGCTCGCGCTGGTGCTCGTCGCGCTCAGCGTCGCCGCGCTCGTCGGCGAGCTCGCGCTGAACGGCCGCGGGCGCCTGTGGCGCAGCGGGCCGGGTGCGCGGCGAGTCCGCCCCGCGCGTCGACCTCGGCCGCTGGAGCGTGCCGGCGATAGCGGCGCTGGGGCTGCTGTGCGCGCTGGCGCTCGGCGTTCCGCTCGGCGCGCTCCTGTACTGGATGATCCGTGGCAGCTCGACGACGCTCCCCTCCTCCTCGATCCTCGACGCGCTGGGCTCGCACGGCCGAGTTCAGCGCGGCCGCTGCCGCCCTCTCGACGCTGCTCGCGATCCCCGTCGCGACGCTCTCGATCCGCCACCGCAACAGGCTCACGGTGCTGATCGAGCGCCTCGCCTACCTGCCGATGGCGCTTCCCGGGGCTGGTCGTCGCGCTGGGCCTCGTCTCGTTCTCGGTCCGCTACGCGCTCGCCCTCTACCAGAGCTCCCTGGAGCTGATCATCGCCTACGCGATCCTGTTCCTGCCGCTGGCCGTCGTCGGCGTCAGGGCCGCGCTGGCGCAGGCCCCGTCGAACCTCGAGGACGTCGGGCGCTCGCTCGGCTGCAGCCCGGCCGCCGCGTGGAGGCGGATCACGCTCCCGCTGATCGCGCCCGGGCCTCGCGGCCGCCTTCGCCTTCGTCTTCATCTCCTCCGCGACCGAGCTGACCGCGACGCTGCTGCTGCGCCCGACCGGCGTCAACACGCTCGCGACGAGGTTCTGGGAGTACACCAGCAACTTCGCGTATGGCGCGGCGGCGCCGTATGCGGCGCTGATGGTCGCGATATCCGCGGTGCCCGCCTACATGCTCAGCCGCCGCGTCGGCGTCCTCTCGGGCCGGGGAGGCGCCCGATGATCCTGCACGTGAGCGACCTGCACAAGAGCTACGGCGTCCCGCGAGGTCCTGCGCGGCGTCGACCTCGACGTGCAAGCCGGATCGCTGACGGCCGTTCTGGGCCTCTCGGGCTGCGGCAAGACCACGCTGCTGCGGGTGATCGCCGGCTTCGAGCGCGCCGAGAGGGGAAGCGTCTCGCTGGCGGGGCACACCCTCGACGACGGACACACCTACGTGCCACCGGAGAAGCGCGGCATCGGATACGTGCCGCAGGAGGGCGCTCTCTTTCCGCATCTCAGCGTCGAGGCGAACGTCGCATTCGGGCTGCCCCGCCGCGAGCGGTCCGGCAGCACGGTCGGTGACCTGCTTGAGATGGTCGGCATCGCAGCGCTCGGAAAGCGCCTCCCGCATCAGCTCTCCGGCGGTGAGCAGCAACGTGTCGCGCTCGCCAGGGCTCTCGCGCGCCGGCCGCTCGCGCTGCTGCTCGACGAGCCGTTCTCATCGCTCGACGCGTCGCTGCGCAGCCACGTGCGGGACGAGGTGCACGGGCTGCTCCGCGAGCAGGGCGTGACGACCGTGCTCGTGACGCACGACCAGGAGGAGGCGCTGTCGCTCGCCGACACCGTCGCCGTGCTCAGGGACGGGCGGATCGTGCAGCAGGGACCGCCGTCCGAGCTCTACGAGCTGCCCGCCGACCAGGAGCTCGCAGGGTTCCTCGGCGCTGTCAACGTGATCGACGCCGAGTTCCGGAACGGCACGGCCCGGACCCGGCTGGGGGAGCTCGCGCTGCGCGACGGAGCCGGCGCGAGCGGCTCGGGTCTGGTGATGGTGCGCCCGGAGCAGATCGAGGTCACCGCTCGCGAGCCGATCGCCGAGCGGGTGGACGGCACTGCGGGGATGCCCGGTGAGGTGCAGGAGTGCCGCTACTACGGGCACGACGCGCTGCTGCAGATCCGCCCCGAGGGCTCCGACGGCTCGAGCATCCTGCTCGCACGCGTGCTCGGCGAGCACGCACTTCCGGCTGGCACGCCTGTCACCGTGGTGGCGAGAGGGCCAGTGAGCGCCCTCGACTAGGCGCCCGAGCCGCTCCACCACGACATCGGACCGCGCAGCATGTTCAGCAAAGACATCCTCCCCACGTCTACCCTCTCCCGATGACCAGACGCTGGCACTGGGACTTCGAGGGTGAGCACCGCGAGGCCCACGACAACGGCCCGCGGGCCCCGAGGCCCATCGCCGTGCAGGGCCCGAGCCGCGAGATGCAGATCCGGCGCCGCAGGCGCGTGCTCCTGGTGACACTGCTAGCGCTGATCGGGATCCTGCTCGCGGCGATGCCGCGCTCCCACAGCGCAACGCCGTCGACGGCGTCCACCAGGGGCGCGGTCGCGATCAAGGGCCCGGAGCCCTCGCGGCGCATCGCGCCCGCCGGCCCGGGTGCGGTTGCCTCCGTGCTCGCGTACACGCAGTTCGTCAAACACGGCTCGGCGAAAGCCCGCGAGGTCGCGATCACGTTCGACGACGGGCCCGGCCCCTACACGCCGGGTGTCCTGAGCGCGCTGGAGAAGGCGCACGTCAGGGCCACGTTCTTCGAGGTCGGCAAGATGCTGCAGTACTTCAGCCCGTCGACGGTGCGCGAGATCAGGGACGGCGATGTGATCGGTGACCACACGCAGACGCACCCGTTCCTCGCGCGGCTGAGCACCCGCGAACAGCGCGAACAGCTCTTCGAACCGCTGGCGAGGATCGAAATCCTGGGCGCCCCGCGCCCGACGCTGTTCCGCCCGCCCTACGGCTCGTTCAACAAAGCGACGCTGCACTTCATGCGCGTCTACCACCTGCTGATGGTGCTGTGGTCGGTCGACACCGGCGACTACCAGCAGCCCGGAGTGTCCGTCATCGTCCAGCGCGCGATCGAAGGCGCGCGTCCTGGCGCGATCATCCTGATGCACGACGCCGGCGGCGTCCGCTCGCAGACGATCGAAGCTCTGCCGATCATCATTCACGACCTCAGAGCCAAAGGCCTGGAGCCAGTCACCGTGCCTCAGCTGCTCAGGGACGATCCGCCGACGGCGGGCGAATCGATGCCGCCGAACCTCAGCGGCGACTGACCTCTGCGCCCGGGCCCGCACCCTCGCACTCAGAGCACGAGCCTCGGATCACGATCTCGTGCTCGTGGACGCGCAGCGGCAGACGCTCGCTGAGGCGCCGGATCGCACGCTCGAGCCCCTCGTCGGTGAATGGCTCCAGCCGTCCGCAGCGCTCGCAGACAAGATGGTGGTGATGGCCCGGCCCGTGCCGCGCCACCTCATACATGGCGGCGCCGGCGCCGACGTCGACCCGCGCCAGCAACGCCAGCCCCTCGAGCTCCTCGATGATGCGGTAGATGCTCGCGCGAGACACCTCGCGCCCTCGCCCTGAAAGCGCGCGGCCGATGTCGATCACCGAGAGCGCGCACGCCTGCTCGCCGAGCAGCTCGAGGATCGCCCGCCTCGCGCCCCCGCGCCTGTATCCCGCGCGGGCCAGCTCGCCGGCGGCGTGCTCTGCCCAGTCGCCTCCCGTGTGGCTCTCGTGCCCGCCCACAGCTACCTGCCCGTCGCCGCGTGCAGTGCGCGCTCGAGCCCTTCGAGCTGGGCGACCTGCCAGTGCTGGAAGCTGTCGCTCGCGGGCGAGAGCGTCTCGGTCACCGTCGCTATCGGGATGCCGGCGCCTCGGCAAGTTCGTCGACGCGCTGCACGTCGGGCGTGACGTTCTGGCTGTTGAGCACCCAGACGCGGATCCTGTGCCCGCTGACCTGCGCGTCGACCGCTTCCTTGTCGGCCGCGGTCACGTCGGTGCCCTCGGAGATCGCCCTCGTGAAGCTGTAGGGGGTCAGCAGCCGCAGGTGGAGGTCTTCGCCCATGCCCTGGAAGATGCTCTCGCTGTAGCCGATCGGAACTCCCGCGTAGCGCGAGCGGATCTGCGTGCGCAGCTGCTATAGCGCGCGAACCCGGCGCCTCAGCTCCCGGCTCCGGCGCGCGAAGTACGCCGCGTCGGCAGGGTCGATCCGCTGGTAGTCGGCGGCGATCGCGCTCGCTACGGCTTCGACGTCTCGCGGGAAGTACCACCGGTGCGGGTTCGCGCCGGCCGGGACGCGAAGCAGTTCGCCCGCGTCCAGCACCGTGCGCCCCGGAGAGGGGCTGCCCCGCAGCAGCTCATGGGCCCATTCGTCATATCCCGCGCCGTTGACGATCACCATGTTCGCCGAGGCGATGAGCCGGGCGTCCTGCGCGTTCGGCTGGTAGCTGTGGGGGTCGGCATCGGGGTTCACGACGATGCTCTGAACGCTCGCCCGGTCCCCCGCGATCTGCGCGGCGATGCTTCCCCAGAAGTTCTCGGCGGCAACGACGGCGAACCGCGCGTGCGATCCCCCGGCCGGAGCCGGGCCGGACCGGTTGCACGCAGCCAGAGAAGAGCGCGGCGACGGCAGCCGCCGAGACGCCGCGGCGCGGCGGACCGCGTGTTGGCGCGCTGGGCTCACGCCCCCCACAATAAACGAGATTGAGTCTCATCTGGGGGTCCAGCGGGAGCGCCCCCCGTTATCCTTCCCCCTCCGGGCCGCCGGCGCCGGCGCAACCCCGAGCACACCCGATGGACCCTGAGACACTCCGCAATCGCCGCGAGCAGCGTCGCCGCGAGATCCGCCGCCGACGCGCGATAGCCGCCGTCGCGCTCGTCGTCGCCGCTCTCGCCGTCGTCGCCGTGGTGGCATGCCGGCTCCGGAGGCGGATCCCCGGCTCCCGCGCCGGCGGGCGGCGCCAAGGCAAACGGCCCCGGCAAGACGGCCTCGAGCACCGCCACGTCGACCGCCGCCGGGCAGCCGGCGACGACGCCGGCGCTCGCGCAGAGGACCGCTGTCCCGGTCCTGATGTACCACGTGATTGCCGCGCCTCCCGCGGGCGCCCCGTTCCCCGGCCTGTACGTGCCGCCGGAAGAGTTCCAGCAGCAGATGACCGCGCTGCAGGAAGCCGGCTGGCACGCGGTCACCCAGGACCAGCTGATGGCGCACTGGAGGACCGGTGCGTCGCTCGGCTCGGGCAAACCGATCGTGCTCACGTTCGACAACGGCTACCAGTCGCAGTACACGCAGGCGCTGCCGGTACTGCGAAAGCTCGGCTGGGTTGGCGTGGAGAACATCCAGCTGAGCGGACTGCCACCGTCGCAGGGTGGCCTCGGCCAGGGCGAGATAGAAGGAATGGTCTCGGCGGGCTGGGAGCTCGACACGCAGGGCTACAACCACGCCGACCTGATCACGCTCGACGCCCAGCAGCTCGCATTCCAGGTCGCCGAATCGAGGAAGGTCATCCAGGCCCGCTACCACGTGCCCGTGAACTGGTTCTGCTACCCGTCGGGCCACTACGACGAAACGGTCATAGCCGAGGTCCGCGCCGCGGGATACCAGGGCTCGACGACGGTGGTGCCCGGGCTGGGCGCGCGCCGCCGAAGACCCCTATCGCATGCACCGGCTTCGCGTCCTCGGCGGGACCAGCGGCGCCCAACTGCTCGAACTCATAGCCGGCACCCGCACGAACCCGCCGGCGCCCGCCTCATACAGCGGCGCCTGAGCAGGCGCGCTCAGTCTCCGGGAGGCTGCTCGCCGTCGTAGTAGTCGACGGCGTCGCCGAGACGGAACATCGCCGTGAGGCCGCCGCCGTCCGGACGGCGCTCGTTGGCCCCGAGCTTGCCGGAGTCGGGATAGATCACGATGTCGGGCTCGCCGTTGGTGCTGACCGACAGGAAGCGCACGCGCTCGCCGGTGCGGTTCGCGACCTGGTGCGCGCCCTCCTCGCCGGGCGCGAGCGGACACGACCTCCCCCTCCTCGAGCTCGCCGCCAGCCGGCCGGGCCGCGCAGGCTGGGGCGCCCGCTCAGGACGATCAGCATCTCCTCCTCGGTGAGATGCAGGTGATACGGGTAGGCGGCCTCACCCGGCGTCGAGCTCCCAGAGACTCAGTCCCGAGACGCTCGCTTCCCGCCTGCCGCCCGAGCCTCGCACGCAGCGCGCGGAACCCGGGCTGCTCGCGGACCTCGTCGAAGTCCGGGCGTTTCAGGTTCGTCACGGCCCCGGCCGCTGCCGACGTCGCCTACTGCTGTTCTTTCTGCGCGTAGAGAGCATCGACTTTCGACATGCCCTTCGGAGGCAGCATCCCACCGATGATCCAGAAGATCGGGAAGAAGATCCCGAGCACGAGATAGACCCAGCGGGAGTTCTTGAAGCATTTGACACCGAAATAGACCAGCAGGAACAGGTAGAGGATTCCCAGCCCGACGTATAGCAATTGACGCTCCAGTTCTTTGTGAGGTGTGACGAGCTTAGACCCGGCGGCGACGGCGCGTCTCGCCGCGCGGCCGCTTCGGCGGCGCATCGACCCGCCGACTGCCCCGAGTTTGCGCCGGGACCGCCGCGATAGGCCGTGGCGCACGCTCTAGACGCGCGTCATGCGAGACGACGGCCGGGCTGCGCGCGATGCCGGTGCCCGCCGCCGATGCGAACTACCACGGCCGCGGAGGACCCCGTTTTCCGCGCCTCTTTCCGGCTCGGCCGGCGGTGCGCCACGATGGCGGCCGAGCAGCCTTGCGCGATCGTGACGCTGGAGATCGAACGCCCGCGGAGCAGGCGATGCGACCATGGGAGCCGACACATGACCACGCTGCAGTCAATCCGCCGAGGAGTTCCTCGCGCAGCCCAGCATCGCGGTCGCGGGAGTCTCGCGCGACCCCAAACAGCCGGCGAACCTGATCTACCGAAGGCTGCGTGACGCCGGTCACGAGACGTTCGCCGTCAACCCGAACGCGACTGGAGGTGGAGGGCGACCCTTGCTACCCGTCGGTCGCCGCGCTGCCGCGAAGGTCGACGGCGTGGTGGTCGTCACGACGCCCGAGGTCGCCGAGAAGTTGTGGCCGACTGCGTGAGCGCCGGCGTGCCGCGCGTCTGGCTGCATCGGGGCATCGGCCCGGGCAGCGTGTCCGCGAAGGCGGTCGACCTCTGCAGGGAGAACGGCGTCAACGTCATCGCCGGCGCCTGTCCCGAACATGTTCGGCGAGACATCCGACGCCGGGCCACCGCTGCATGCGCGTCATGCTTCGCGCGCCGGGACAGATCCCCGGACATCTACGGACGGCGACTATCCCTGCCTTGCAAGCAGACGGGACGGCTGTCAGGCCAGCGGCCGACGGTTCACGCTGACGTGCGGTCCTGCTCCTCGCCTGCGACGCCGACACCGACGCCGGCGCCCTCGAGTGCCTCGTTGCAGGGGACATTGAAGTCGACGTGGACGATCAGGTTCTCGCGGACCGTCCACACGGTTGCTCGCCGCAGCATCGTCTCCGGCGTGCCGGGACGGCTACGTGCGTAGGCGGTGTGAACCACCACCACCTGCTCTCCGCGGTCGATCACCTCCTCGCTCTCGATGCGATAGCTGGCCCAGTGCTTCAGCTAGTCCCGCCAGGCAGCACCGAGGCCCTCGATGCCGCCCGTGTAGATCACCGGCGCCAGGCCCGGAAATCGCATCGTGCACTGGAACGAAGGGTCGAACGCGTGACTGGATCCCAGTCCAGCACGCCGGCGCTGGCGCCCTCGTCTCCCGCCAGCTTTGACAGATCCACGTCGGGGCCGATGCGGGTCGACATCACGAGCGCGACGTTCTCAGCCGACACGGAACCACCACGGCCGGCAGGCCGACCGCCCGCACGTGGACGGTCGGTGAGCGATCTGACAGGCGTCCATGCAAAGCCCAGCCAAGCTACCGGACCCCAATGACGGATCGCCCGCTGCCGATCGACGGCGCGGCTCGCCTACGCGGCGATATCGCGGCGATCGAACAGGCTCGGCGCCGCACGACAGCGAGCATGCGCGCCACCGCACGTGACCCCGATGAAAGAGAGCGGATCGATGCCATCCTCGATCGCCCTGCCGTAGTACCGGAACACCGAGGCGTAGCGGATCACGTCGATGCCCGTGTCAAGCCGGCCCGCGAGATCGATCACGTACATCCCCACGAGCACGCCCACGACCAGCCCTGTCACGGTGCTCGTGCGCAGCGAAAACCCCGTCACGACGATGCCGAGCGCACCTGACATCAGCGCCAGCGGCCAGACCGCCGCGAACCCCGCCAGCGCGGCCGAGAAGGTCAGGCCCGCACCGCAGATGAGGCTGCCGACGATGGTCGAGCGCCAGCGCGAACACGAGGACGGCGGCGACCTCGATCGCCGTTGCGCAGAAGCACGCCGCCACCAGGCGGGCTGCGGGACACCGGCGCCGAGAGCAGTACGTCCAGTCGACCGCTTTCCGCGGCGCCGGACAGGCCGCTCGCGACCGAGCGCACCGCCAGGTAGCCGACAGCCAGCGGGACGATCAGGCTGAACATCTCCGCGTTCAGGTACTGCTCGACCGTCGACAGTTCGCCGACGCCGAAGGCCTCCTTCAGAGCGGTGGGATAGGACTGCACCGCCTTGGCAGCGCCGATTCCACCGACGGGAAGATGCCGACGATGAACGCCGACCAGAGCCCGAGCGGCAGCCCCCAGGCGAGACAGCGAGCGCCGGCGTTCACGCAGCTGGGCCTCGACCAGAGCCGCTCATGCCGCCGCGCCCTCGTAGTAGGTGAGGAAGATCTCCTCGAGCGTGGGCCGGGCGACCTCGAGGTCCACGATCGCTGTGACGCGCGAGCATTTTGAGCAGGGGATCCACCTCGCCGGTGAGCCGGAAGCTCAGCCGCGGCCCGTCCGCCGTCACATCGCTCACGCCGGGAAAGCCCCGCAGATCCGGCGCCGCAGTAGCGAGTCCGAGAACACGACCGTGACGCGGCGCGGTGCCTTGCCCAGCAGGTCCGGCACGCTCTCCACGGCGACCAGGCGGCCGCCGCGGATGATCGCGACGCGCTCGCACACGCGCTCGACCTCGTCGAGCTCGTGCGAGGACAGCAGGACGGCAGCGCCGCGCTCGCGTTCCTGCTGCACCAGCGTCAGGAACTCCTCCTGCATCAGCGGGTCCAGGCCGCTCGTCGGCTCGTCGAGGATGAGCAGCTCGGGCCGGTGGAATGCCGCGATGATCAGGCCGATCTTCTGCCGGTTGCCTCGCGAGAGCTGCCCCAGCGGCCGGTCGAGATCCGCCCTGAAACGCTGCGCGAGTGACTCCGCATGACCAAGATCGGTGACCCGCGCAGGCGCGCCAGCAATGACAGCGCTTCCCGCCCCGTCGCGAGCTTGCCGTATCCGAAGTCGCCCGGCAGGTTCCCCAGCCTTCGCGCGGATCGCGACGCTCTCGCGGTGGCTGTCCAGCCCGAAGAGGCGCGCGCTGCCGCGGGCTGGGATGCAGGAAGTCCAGGAGCGGTGCGGATCAGCGTCGTCTTGCCCGCGCCGTTCGGCCCGAGGAGGCCGAAGACCTCGCCCTACGGACCTCGATCGTGATGTCCTCGACGCCTCGATGGTCGCCGTAGAACTTCGTGAGCAGGTCTGTCTCGATCACGGACATCGGCCGATCATCCCAGCCCTCGCGGCGCCTGGATGCGGCGAGCTACGCTGCCTATCTCGCAACCAGGAGATCCGCCCAGACGGCGACGAGCGCCGGGCGCGCCTGCTAGATGTTCTGGCGCTCCGCGACGAGCGACTGCAGTTGGTCCATGACCTCGGCAGAAATGCGCTTGAGGTCCCATTTGCTGAGGGTTATGAGCCGCATCGAGGAGGTCGCGATGACGTCGGCCGTACGCTTGCCGCCGGAGAGCATCCCCATCTCCCCGAAGACGTCGCCGGGACCGAGCGATGCGATCACCTCGCCGCCCTTGATCACGTCGGCGGTGCCGGTGTCGATGACGATCAAGTCGTATGAGTAGTCGCCTTCGTGAACGAGCTGCTTGCCGGCAGAGACCGTCGTCTCACTCGCGAACACGCTCACCGTATCAAGAGCCTTGTCGGACATTGACGAGAACAGCGGAATGGTCTTCAGGCGATCGGGATCCATGATCTCTCGAACCTTTCGCGATGGCGTTGGAAAACGGACCGACAGAAATATGAAGCTGGGACGCTCAGCGCCGTGAAGTGCACCCTACCGCCCCGTGCGGCAGGGGCAGCGGCGTCATTGGTGACGACACGGCGCCCGGCGTGCCGCGACGGATCGAGGTCGAACCCGCGACCTCAGGGTGAGAAGCCGGCGGGCGCCCAGCGTCGGCCAAGAGAACTCCCTACCCACGCCATAGCCGGACGCTCGGCACCTCGGGGATACTCCACGGCATGTCTGACGTGCCAAGGGGGCTAGCGTGACGCCAGACAAACGCCTCGGCCTCGTCCTGGCCATCAACGTGGTCATGGTCCTCGCGCTCGTCGCCGTGGGCTTGGCGGCCGGTTCGCTCGGCGTCTTGGCCTCCGGCGCTGACTATCTCGGGGATGCGCTCGGAACCGGCCTGAGTCTCGTGGCGCTGCGGCTGAGTCGCCACCCGCACGGGCACCCAAGGGCTACCTCATACGCGGCGCTGGTCAACGCGAGCCTCCTGCTGCTCGTCACCGTTGCCGTGGCCGCTGAGGCGATCTACCGGCTCAGCACGGGAGCACCGTCAGTCGATGGCCTGCCCGTGGTCATCGTGAGCATAATCGCGGCGGCGGCGATGATCGCTTGCGCCCTGATCCTCGGGGATGTGGCGGGCGACTTCAACATGCAATCGGTGATGCTCGATAGCGTCGCCGACGCAGCCGCAGCTATCGGCGTGGCGATTAGCGGAGCGGTGATCCTCATCACCGGGGGGTCTACTGGCTCGATTCAGTCGTTGCTCTCGTTATCGCCGTTGTCGTTGGCTACCACGCCGGGAGGCTTATTCGCCGTGTGCTCGTCGCCCTACCCGAACAGGCAGCGAAAAGGCAGCCGTCGGCCCCAGGACGCTGAGCGGGTCCGGCCGAGGCATCGACCGGGAGACAGCAACCGCCGATTAGCTAGCGTGCTTCCAAGCGGCGGACGGGGGTCGAACCCGCGACCTCAAGCTTGGGAAGCGATGAGCACATTCACCACTATGGCCTGCCAAATCGACCACTTTCCCACCGACGCGCCACGTACGTTACCGCGTGGTTACCGCAGATTTGCAGCCATCCAGCGGACCGACGTAGTGGCCGGTCGGGCGGCCTCGCGGTCACTAACAACGGACCCTATCTCGCAGCGACCATGGATGGCCGATGCACTCCACCATCAACGTATCCTCCTCCGGCGGGCACCAGGATCGAAAGGCTCGCGAGCGGCGCCGCGGCCGATCCGAGAGCGGCAGGCGACCTCCTCACCCCGGACCTGACGCAACCGGCGGGGCGCCGGAATGAGATCGGCGAGGTCTTCACGCGTCACGGTCCTGACGACGGCGCAGGCCGCGGCGGTTCTCGGCGTGCACGAGCGGACCCTGCGGCGATACCTGTCGATGGGACTCCTTGGGCATCGCCGCCTTCCGGGCGGCCACTACCGCATCCCAGTGGAGGCGCTTGCCGAGTTCTGGGAGGCCAACGAGAAGCCCGCGGTGATGCCGTCGTCCGAACGCCGACTCCGGGCCGATGCTCCTGGCCGGGGCTCGTCAACGGCGCCGCCGCCCGGCGATCCATCGCGGCGGCGAGGTCTCTACGGCGAAGGACGCACCGGCGTGTCCTACGACCTCTCGACGGAGGCGCTCTCCGCGTTGCGCTCGCAGCTTTCCTGATCTCAGCCGTCCCCCCTCGTCGAGCCCATGCGAGTCGATGGCTAAACCCTGGAAGAAGAAATGGCCCTACCTCGCCAGAGGCGGCCAGAAGTCCTATCAGCTCGGGCTTCCGCGACCATGACGGTGTCGAGCGGACCAAGTCCTTCCCTGCCGCGAAGCTCGCCAACGAATGGGCGGACGCCTACGTCTCGGCCGAGCGTCGAGGACCAGACAGCCTTCGCCGTTTCCTGCTTGACCTCGATGCAAAGGAGGCCAACAGCGCAGGCGACCGGCCAGAGCATCGGCGAGGTCATCCAGCTCTACTTCGCGTTCAACGCACCCGAAACCGCCGACGGGCTCGCGCAAACGACGTTTCGCAGCTACCGCCATTCCGCTAACCGCCACCTGCTCGGCGTCGCCGGCATGTACAGGGGCAAACCGCTCGCGCCGGCCGAGCACGCCGTGCAGCTTCGCCGCCCAGCCCGCCGCCGCGTTTAACGAGCCGGCCGCCCCCCGCGCGCTGCGCGAGGCGATGAAGCACGCCGAAGTCGGGCCCTCCGCGCGTGCCCATGCTTGGCGCGTGCTGTCCGCCGTGCTCTCGTGGGCCGCGAACTCGGAGCTGGTGCCCGAGATCCAGTCCAACGGCTGCCTCTTCGCAAACGAGAAGGTTGGCAACCGGCGAAAGTCGATGCGGAGCGGCGCGTGGTCGCAGCTACGCTTCGACGGCACGGCGAGGAGATCCGCAGCTGGGCGCTCTCGCCGCTCACCGTCGAGCACCTCCGCGCACAGCTGTGAAGGCCGAGATCCACTCCGAGCGCCCGATTCTCGCCCACCGGGACGCGATCATCGTCTCGGTTCAGTTTGGTCTCGCCCTGCGAAACCAGGAGGTCTACGGCCTGCGCTGGTCCTCGTTCACCGAGAGCCGAGCCCGGATCACCCAGGTCCTGAGCTGGAACGAGCTCGATGACTGGGCCAAGACCGAGCACGCGACCGGACGTATGGCGAAAGTGCCGGCTCTGTTGGCCGAGGATCTCGCTCTCTGGCGAGCTGCTTCTACGCGAAAGCGGCCAGTCGGCCGTGATGTCGACTTCATCGTCCCCGGTGATCTCGCGGGCGAGCGCTTCGGGATCTTGGACGCGGAAACCGGCGCCTGGCACATGAGTACCAATCAGGCGAAAAAGTGGGCGCCGCGGTTCATGAAGCCTGCGCTCATTCGCGCTTTGGCCGAGGGCGATCCGTCGCTTGCGAGCGTGGTCAGCGCCACGCCATACAGCCTGCGCCGAGGAGGCATCTCGGCCCGGCTTCGTGATGAAGACGCCCAGTCGGTTGCGGCACCAGTGCGGCACGAGTCTTGAAATGCTCTCCCAGCACTACAGCTACGAGATCGACGACCTCGACCACGTCGGCCCGCAGACGCTCGATCAGCAGTGGCGCAGGGCTCGGACGGTGGTGCTCGGCCAAACGCAACAAGCCTGAGAAGCAGAGGCAGGCCGCGTAGGACTCATCGCGTCACTCCTCGCAGTGGAGGTCGAGATCGTGGACCTCGGCACGCGCCATCGGGCAAAAAGTGTAGCCAGCGACCTGCGAGCCGATCCGTAGCCGCGTGAGGGATGCTCGCGAACTTCGACGCTGCCGCAGCGTGGCGATACAGCCCTGCGCCGCTCAGCGCGATCACTACGCCCCGATCGTTTGGCTGCGCCGCAGCCGGGAGTCAGCACGTGGGCGGGTTCGAGCCCCCGCCCACACGCGAATCCACCGTTCAGCGGCCTGCGCCTATTTGCAGACCTTGCAGAGGGGGCGACCATCGGTGCCGGAGCGCACAGTCCTCTTTGCTGATTTCCTTCCCGCGAGGGCATTCATCGTCGTTGTGGTAGACGTTCCGCTCGCCGCCGGTCTCCGGGCGGGCGGTGTGATAGGCGGCGACTCGGGACATTTCTTCTTCTCCTTGCTCGCTCTCGCATGGCTAACGCCGGGCGGACCTTGCCCGGCCTTCTGGAGCAGACGACGCGTCGGCGCGTCTGCCCCGTCCATAGGGACTAGATCCGCGAGCCTCTTGGCTGTGACTGACGGCTTGCGCGGTAAGTGCGTCGGAAAAGCACGATCTGCAGCCCTCAGCTCATCGTGCGGGTCCGGTGCCTGGTCGCGCTCGGGTTTGCGGTGTGAGGTAGCCGGGCGAGGCCCGGCAGGATGCGGCGGTCGCGGTACAGGCTGTCGCTCGTAGCCGAGCCCCCATCCGGGGTCTGGTTGCTCGCGGTGCGCGAGGGAGGGTGTCTGCGCGCGGCTGGTTCGCATCTTCTCCGAGAGCCTGCTCGACGAGCCGCTCGTCCTGTCCTGCGAGGTCGAGCTCGTCGCGGTTGACGTACCACTCGGTGCCGTTGCGGGCGCGGCTCGCCTCGACGTAGGAGCTTTTCTCTGCTGGTCTGCCAGCCGCCGGTGACGACAACGGTGCGGTCGACGGTTGCGCCCTGCTGGCCGTGGATGTGCTGGGCGTAGCCGAGACGCAGGGACTCGAGGTCCTCGCCGGCGATGCTGACCTGGCGCTCTGAGATGTCGAGCGCGACGGTCACGCCCCGGTCATGGTCGATGTCGATGACTTCGCCGCGGGAGCCGTTCTCGACCCGCGGCTGCCCGGCTCACGGTGCTGGGCGGTGAACACGATCCTGTCGCCCTCGCGCAGCCCGTAGTGCTTGTGCGGCAGCTGCGATCTCGGCCTCTCCGAGTTCGCCGCGCTCGGCGCGCAGGTGCTGGGCGCGGGCGTTGAGCCGGTCGACCTCGACGTTCGAGGCGTCGGTGATCAACGCGACCTCGCGGATCTCGCGGGTCTCGGTCAGCTCGGCCCAGCGTTTGACGGCGGCCTCCCCTGCCTGTTCGCGCGTGTCGGTCAGGAACAGCTGGCTGCGGGACTTGTAGTGCGCCATCGCCCGCTCGGGTTCCCCGTTGCGCAGCGCCGCCCATGCTTTGCGCTCCTCCGGGTCGCTGGTGCGGCGGACCTCCCCGAGCTCAGCGGTGGGCACGCGGTGAGCGATACGGTCGAACATGCCGCCCGGACCGATCGACGGGCAGCTGCTTGCCGTCACCGACCGCGACCAGCTTCGCCCCCGAGCGGTCGATCAGCTCGGTGAGGGCGTCCATGCGCTTGTGGTCGACCATCCCGGCCTCGTCGAGGATCACCGTCGTGTCGGGCTCCGACCTGGAGCCTGCCGCTGTTCGCGCGCACGACCAGCGCATCCAGCGTCAGCGTGGGCCCCTCAAGCGCGGGGCTGTCCGATCCCGAGCCGCTCGGCGGTGGACCCGGAGACGGCGACGCCGAGCACCTCGCGGCCCGCGATCTGCTCCGCGCGTGCCGCCGCGTCGATCACGACACCCTTCCCGGTCCCCGCCGGCCCGATCAGCACCGCGATCCGCTCGGGCCCGGTCACCGCGCGCAGGGCCTGCTCCTGCTCGACAGACAGGGGTGCGCCTATGCACTCCGCGACCTCCCTGCTCGCGTCCGCCCTGGCCTGCTCGCCGACGTCGCGGCCCGCCGGCTCGGCGAGCTCGTGCCGGCGCGTCGCTCGATCGCCTGCTCCTGGGCCCGCATCGCGAGCGTCGTCATCCCCCCACCCTCCAAGGTGAGGATGCGACGCTCGCCGACCATCGCGCGCGTCAACCCGATCGCCTCCTCGGGACCCAGCTCCCCCGCTGACTGCTCCAAAGCGACCGCGCGCAGCAGCCCAGCGTCGAACATCGCCGTGCGCTCGGTCAGGGTCGCTTCGATGCGCTCCTCGAGCGCTGCTCCGGCGACGGCGGCGTGCGGGGCAGCCGACCAGATGCACCGCCTCATCCGCCCCGAACCCGTGGCGCTCCCCTGTCCGCTGCCCACACGCGCTGCAGATCGCCGCGGGTCGTCAGGTCCTTCGCGCGGCGGTTCTCGAGCGCGATGTCGCGGATCTCCCCGCGTTCGGGGGCACGGCCGTGCTTGGCGCGGAAGCGCTCAGCGGCATGCGCGATCTCACGGTGGCGCTTTGAGAACGCATTGCGAAGCTCCGCGGGCACGCCTGCGATCTCGAAGTACTTGCCGTCCTTGCCCGTGCCCTGCTCGATCGGGTAGCCCTCCTCGGCCAGCTCCTCCGCGAGCGCGGAGCGGTAGAACGCCCCGACCTCGCGCAGCCACGGAACACCGGCACGCGAGGCGACCGCGACGATCCGGTCGTCCTCGCGCACCGCGCCGCTGATCACGACATGCGTGTGCAGCTGCGGGTCCGGCGCCTCAGCGCCGGACACCCCCCTGGCCGTCGTGTGGCGGTAGGCGGTCGCGATCACATCCTTCGCGTGCTCTTCCACCACCTGGCCGCCGTAGCGACGACGCACCACCGGCACCCGCTCCTTCAGTAGCTCATCGACCGCTCGACCGCCCTCGCGTGCGCCGCCTCGATCTGCTCGCGCTGCCACGGGTCCCCCAGCGCCCACACCACCGACACCGACTTCGGGGCGCTGAACGTCACATCGATCCCGCCACCACGGGAGCCATCCGCGCCCGCCGGGCGCAGCCACGCGCCGCTGCCCGGGTCGCGTCCTTCCATCAGCGCGATGAACTGCGCACCGTCGACCGGCGCGTCCGGGTCGATCCCGAGCCGCGCGAGCGTCTCGGGGTCAGACAGCCAGCGGCCGGGTGCCTCGGTCAGCTCGCCGTCGGGCGTCAGGTAGTAGTCGCCCCGCTCCGGGGCGATCGTCTTGCCCTCCAGGTAGCGGGCGTAGCCGCCGCCCCGTCCCGGCGCCGATGCTGGATGCGCTCATCACGCCATTTAGAGACCGCGAGCGCGCTCAGAACCGGCCACTGCAATCGCACAGCGATCGCCAGGGCCGTGCATCAGGTGTGGGTTGCTGTTGCGGAGCGAAGCGACGCGGAGTGCCGATGGCGTTGCGGACGAGCCGCGGAGAGTGAGCGACGCAGCTTGGCGGAAGCTGAGCCGGCGGTCGGGCGGCTGTGGACGCGAGGGAGTGAGCAGCGAGGGTCTGGGGCGGCGCGCTGTCGCGGATGCTTAGTCACGGAGTGTTGGTGATCCCCTTAACCGCTCCTAGAATGGCGCGCGTGCGAGCGAGATCCGAGGTCACCTCCGCGCTGCTGAAGGAGGCGTGGGCAGCGCTTGGTGGCGATTGCGATCTACTTCAGCTCGTCACGGTGAGCGGCGATGTCGAGGGCTTGTTGCCGTCTACGCACGCGGCGCTGCCGGCGATGCTTGCGGCGGTCGCAACCTCCACGCTGGCTGCGGCGGTACTCGACGCCGCCAGAAGCAACAGTCCCCCAGCGCCAGTGCTGGTCGATGCCGAGCACGTTGCGGTTGCCGCGCGCAGCGAGCGCTATGCCCGAGACGGAGCTTCAGACCCCACGGACCCGTTCGCTCCGCTCTCGCGGTTCTGGCGCACCGCCGACGGGTGGCTTCGCCTGCACGCCAACTATCCCTGGCACCGCGAGCGCGCGCTCGGCGTCCTCGGTTGCCGAGAGGTTCCCGGCGACGTCGCCCAGGCGATGGCGGCTTGGCGCGGCGAGGCAGCTCGAGGACGCACTTGCGGAAGTAGGAGCGCTCGGCTATGTCGTCCGCTCCGCCGAGGAGTGGCAGGCGCACCCACAGGGCTTGGCCGTCGCGACACTGCCGCTGCTTGAAAGCACTGCTGGTGAGGGAGCGCGCCGGAGGATCGGCGCGGGTCGTGCTGCGTCCGGGCACCGCGTCCTCGACCTCACGCGGGTCATCGCCGGCCCGGTCGCCACCCGCACGCTGGCAGCCTGGGGCGCGAGGGTACTTCGCATCGACAGCCCGCACCTCCCGGAGATCCCGTCGCAGGCGCTAGACGTGCTCCCGGGGAAGCGCAGCACGCTGCTCGACTTCTCCGAGCCTTCAGGTCGGACGCGACTTGAGGAACTGCTCGCGCAGGCCGACGTCCTGGTCCAGGGCTACCGGCCAGGCGCGCTCGCACGCTACGGGCTGACATGCGAGGAGGTTGCAAAGTGCCATCCCCACCTCACCGTGGTGACGCTGTCGGCGTGGGGAACGGCGGGGCCCTGGGCGCAGAGGCGCGGCTTTGACTCGCTCGTGCAATGCGCGACCGGCATCGCCGCCGCGGAGGGCGATAGCGACGAGCCCGGGGCGCTGCCCGCGCAGGTACTCGATCACGCCACGGGCTATCTGGCGGCAGCAGCCGCCCTGCTCGCACTTGCCGATATCGAGTTAGACAAGCCATCGCGGTCAGTACGGCTATCGCTCGCACAGACCGCGCACTGGCTCACCCGCGCGGGTCCCGCCAACCGCGAGATGCAGCGCGAGACGCACCCCGAGCGTCAGTTGCTGACACTGCCCGGCGCCGCGCGATCGGTACAGGTCATCGCACCCCCAGGTCGAGCCGGCGACCTGGTCCCCAGCTGGAGCGCCAGCACCGAGTTCGGCAGCGACCCGCCCAGCTTCGCCCAGAGCGCGAACCAGTCTTCCGTCCGGTCGCGCTAGAAGCGCGCGCCCCACGCCGCCGCGGGCTCCGGCCCGGGCGGCGCCGCATGGACGCTGCCTGGCAGTATGAGCGCCCGGATGAGTGAGCAGCAAGACCTATGGGCCGCGGTCGACGCCTACGTCACCGGCCACCTGATCGGCTACGACGCAGCCCTTGACGCCGTGCTCGCCGCGAGCGAGAACGCCGGGCTGTCCGGCGGTCCTATATCCGCCGCACAGGGCCGAATGCTCGAACTGCTCGTGCGGATCAGCGGCTCGCGGCGCGTGCTTGAGATCGGGACGCTCGGCGGCTGCAGCACGATCTGGCTGGCGCGCGGGCTCGCAGGAGAAGGACGCGTCGTGACTCTGGAGTCGACGCTCACGCCGCCGATGTCGCGCGTGCGAACATCGCGAGTCTGGGACTCGCGGACATCGTCGAGGTACGCGTGGGCCCGGCGCTCCAAAGCATGCAGGAACTCAGCCGCCGAGGACACCCAGCCGTTTGATCTGATCTTCATCGACGCCGACAAGAAGAACAACCCCGCCTATCTGCAATGGGCGTTGAAGCTCTCACGGGTTGGCACTGTGATTGTTGCCGACAACGTGGTCCGCGCCGGTCGCATCCTGGACGCGGACGCCAGTGACCCACGCCTCGGCGATGGCGGCCTGGACGGCTTGCGGCGCTTCTACGAGATTCTCGGCGCCGAGCCGCGAGTCACGGCAACCGTGATCCAGACAGTCGACGCCAAGGGCCACGACGGATTCGCGTTGGCGCTCGTCACGAGCGACAGCTAGACAACGACGCTGGCCACACACGGCCGATGAGCCACGGCGCGTGCGCTACCACCAAGCACGCGCGGCGCTGAGTCTCAGAGCAGACGCCGCAGCTGGTCGCCGTCCACGCCCGCATCGTTGAGGATCCCGGCGAGCGTGCCTCGCTTGAAGCTCCTCTATGGAGCGGCACCGTCAGCGAGACCCGCCGCGTCGGGTGCTTCATGCGGACATGGCTGCCGCGCTGGCGCACAGAACGCCAGCCTGCTCGTTCGAGGGCCTTCACAAGCCGTCCGCCGGAGAGGACCGGTAGCCGCTCGCTCACGCGGGGACCGGGAACCTGCGACGGATCACGCCAGTGTCGAGCGAAAGGCCGTCTTCGCGCAACCCTTCGACGTACAGGGCGAGCGCCTCTCGGGCGTTCGCCGTGGCCTCATCGAGTGTGTCGCCCTGGGTGTGCAGACCCGGAAGATCGGGGGCATACACGTGGTATCCGCCCTCCTCTTGAGGAGCGAACACAAGCTCGATCTCGCGTGGCTGATCCATGGACACAGGATAGGGGATCACTGGTGGCTCAAGGCGCTTTCGGCGGTCTGGAAGCCCGCGCCTGAATGGCGCGGGCTCCTCGACCGACTCAGGCCGCGACGGGCTTCCGCTTCCTGCGGGCCGGCTCGGCCGGCTCTGAGCCGGCGTCGTCGGATCCTCAGCGGGTCGTGGGGCGGCCAGGAACTCGACGTTCCCCACCACGCGTAGTCGTGACGTTTCTCGCCACCCTCGCTCTCCCACTCGCCGTACTCCAGACGGCCGTCGACCGCGACGAGCCAGCCCTTGGCGAGATACTGCGGCGGCCTCTCCGGCCTTTCCGAACACCGCCACGTTGACGTAGCCGACCTCCCGGCCCCGACCCATCCCGTCGACTGCCAGACGCAGTTGGCAAACCTTCATGTCGTCCGAGACGGCTCGGAGCTCGGGGTCCTTGGTCAGACGGCCCGTGCAGATGACCTTGTTGATGTTCATGCTTCTCTCCTTCGGTTGGTTGGTGTCTCGTGACGCCGCCCGAGAACGACGCCGACCGGCGCGCGGAACCGAAGCGAAGGTGAGGGGAACCCCCGAAGCGGGGTTGCAGCGCCAAGCCGGCGGCGGCGAACACTGGGCAAGACACAAAAGACACCGGGCCAGATGATGGGCCCGAACGGGGATCGGCCGGCCAACGGTCTGCCCGGAGCTACGACACGAATTCCCACCCGTGGAGGACCGCTGAGGCGAAAGCAGCGCGAAGGTCGATCTCACTGTCGGCCTTCGGCACGCCGGTCTCCAGGAAGAACCGCTCCATTCCCGCGGGGCTGAACAGGACCACACGCCGGCCAGGGCTTGAACCAACGTTCGCACTCGAATGGACTGCGCCCTTGCGGACATGGACGGTCTCTCCGCGACCCAGCCGCGTCGCCTCGTCGTCAATCTCGACGACGAATTCGCCCTCAAGAATGTGGATCGTCTCCGCCTCACTGCTGTGCCGATGCGGTGGCAGCGACCAGCCGACCGGCGGCTCATCCACCAGCAGACAGAACGCGCCGCCGGTGTCCTCCGAGGCGAGATGGATCTCGGTGCGCACACCACCCGGCATCCACACGACAACGGTCTCCTGGGCCATCGGCAAACCGTACAAGGGCAGACGCTACCGCCGGCACCACAGAAGTCATCGCCCAAGCTTTGTGTCCCGCGCATCGACAGGGGTGTCGCGACGGGGAAGTCGTCGGACACACTCGTTGTCGCGTAGTTGGGCGCCGAAGCGCTCAAGCGCAGGAGGTCGCCAGCGGTCGATGACGCGGGTCGCGTCGAACGGGCCGGCAGATGCTGCTTGGGATGCGCCGAGACGCGCGAACAGCGCCCTGGCTCCCGCTGCAACGGCACCGAGGCGTCCGGGGATCGGCGAGGCGCGCGAAGTGGCATCTTGACTCGCGGGGGCCGCCCGAATGGTCTCGCGCGTCCCGAGCCGACTCTGCTCGGATGTCATGGCATAACTCTACTCGAATGTCATTGAGCGGCGGAGCGTATGTCGTGAGGCTGGCCGGATGCCCTCGGCCCCCACGCCCCAGCGCGCGCTTGGAATCGCGGTCGCCGCCCGCCGCAACGAGCTCGGACTCACCCAAGAGCAGCTCTCCCTCCGAGCGGAGCTACACCAGCGCTGGATCTCAAACGTCGAGACCGGCAAGCGCAACCCCAGCTATGCCAGCATCAGACGCCTCGCCGCCGGCCTTGAGCTGACCGCTTCCGAGCTGGTCGCGAGAGCCGAGCACCATCGAGAGCGCCGACTAACGCGATGAGCCCGCGCCCAACCGGGCAACCGAGCCCCCCGGTCAATGACGCGTTCGCCGGTGTTTGTCCGAGGATCGCACCGGCGGGTACGCTGAATCCGCTACCGCACCGTTACCGCAGATTTGCCTCCGCCGGGCCCGCTATTGTCCGTGGCTGACCGCGTCAGCTACCCGGCATCAGGGGCCGTGTCTGGCTCCACAGAGCGAAATATGGCTCTGGACTTGTAAAGCGGCGAACGGGGTTCGAACCCGCGACCTCAAGCTTGGGAAGCTTGCGCTCTACCAACTGAGCTACCGCCGCACAGTGGGGGATATTACGCGCTGGCTGAGCGAGTCCGCGGCCCCCGCGAAAGACGCGATCGCTCGCGAGTCGGGCCCAGCACCGAGGAGTAGCCTCCCATGAGTGCTCGAGAGAGCCCACCTAGTTGGCTTCGTGGCAGCCAGTGACCTTGGCGTGGCTGACGCGTTCTACGGCGGGCTGCTCGGCCTGCGCCGCACCGCCTCGACGCCCCTCGCGAACGTCTACGACGTGAGCGGCGCACAGCTGTGTGTTGTGCGGGCCGATCACACCGAGCCGACGGGGCAGACGCTGTTCGCCTGGAGCGTGGATGACCTGAGCGCCACCGTCGCTGAGCTGCGCAGGGCGGGGGTCGAGCTACTTCTCTACCCGGGCCTGGATCAGGACGGTGACCGAGCGTGGAAGTCGCCCGCCGGTGCGCGTGTCGTGTGGTTCACGGACCCGGAAGGCCACATCCTGTCGATCATGCAGATGCCGCGCTAGCGGCCTGCGGCCCGAGCCCGACGGGCACCGCGCAGGCACAGCCGGGCGGGCGCCGAGGCCGCCAGGCGGCGGCGCTCGCGCTGCTCCCCTCTACTCTTGAGCCGTGCGCAGAAGAGCAATCCCGATCCTCGTGTCCGTCGCCGGCGCGTGCCTGCTGGCGCTGCTGATCTATGGCATCTCGACGCAGGCCGCGAGCCGCACGCTGGATGAGCAGGTCGCAAAGGGTGCTCAGCCGCCCGCGCCCCACGCCACCCAGTCCCTGCCGGTTCTCGGCGCGCCGGGGACGGGTTCGCTCGCGCAGCTGAGGGGCAAGGTCGTCGTCCTGAACTTCTGGGCCTCGTGGTGCGAACCGTGCCAGGTCGAGGCGCCGCTGCTCGAGGGCGCGCAAAAGCAGCTGCTGCACCACGACGGGACGGTGCTCGGCGTGACCTACAAGGACGTCAGCGGCGATTCCGAACGCTTCGTCCGGGAATACCATCTGAGCTACGTGAACCTGCGCGACGCGGGCGGCACGTTCGCCGCCGCATACGGCACCGATCAGCTCCCGGAGAGCTTCCTCATCGACCGCCAGGGTCGCATCGTCGCGATCTCACGCGGCGAGATCGGCAAGCCGTTCCTCGACCGCGCCGTCGCGCTGGCGGCGAGCACATGAGGCTGCGCCTGCCCGCGGCGCTGCTCTGCGCGCTGGTGCTCGGCGGGCCGGCGGCTGCGGCCGCGCAGCCCGCGCGCGTCTCGCTGCCGGTGATCGAACGCCAGGTGATGTGCGTGACCTGCAAAATCCCGTTGAACGTCGCGGAGTCACCGCAGGCTGACCGCGAGCGCGAATACATCCGCCGGCTGATCGCGGAAGGCAACGACGAAGCGCAGATCAAGAGCGCACTCGTCGCGCAGTACACCTCAGCGGTGCTCGGCCTTCCCCAGACGCACGGCTTCGATCTGGCCGCATACCTCGTCCCGGTCGCGGTGGTTGTCGGGCTGCTCGCGCTGCTGTTCTTTCTGCTCCCGAGCTGGCGAAGGCGCTCGGCGGCTGGGCCCGGCGACGGGGGCGGGCCGCTCAGCCCGCAGGACGCCGCCCGGCTGGAGTCCGACCTCGCCCTGTTCGACTAGCGCGCCCTACATCTCCCGCGGAGCACTGATGCCGAGCAGCGACAGGCAGCGGGCGATCGTGCGCATGCTCGCCAGGCACAGCGCGAGCCTCTGATCCTCAAGCGCCTCTGTCTCGGCGCCGAGCACTCGGCAGTCGCGGTAGAAGGCGGTGAAGGCCTGCGCCAGCTCCAGCGCGTACGAGGTGATGCGGTGAGGGGCGCGCCTGTCGACGGCCTCCGCGACCTCCGCGGGGAACGCGAGCAGCAGCTCGATCAGCGCCCGCTCGCTCTCGTGCAGGGGGGCGTCCGCGCCGAGAGACGCCACGGCCCGCGCGAGCCGCTCCTCGCCGGCCTTGCCCAGCATCGAGGCGATGCGGGCATGCGCGTACTGGACGTAGTAGACGGGATTCTCGCTGGACTGCGAGCGAGCGAGGTCGAGGTCGAGGTCGACCGTCGTGTCGTGCGAGCGCGCGAGCAGATACCAGCGCGCCGCGTCGACGCCGATGTCGGCAACCAGATCGTCCAGCGTCACGAACTCACCGGCGCGCTTTGACATCTGGGCGCGCTCACCGGAGCGCATCAGATGCACGAGCTGCATGATCAGCATCTCGAGCGTGTCCGGGTCTCCGCCGAGCGCCTCGTAGGCCGCCCTCATCCGCTGCAGGTAGCCGTGATGGTCGGCGCCCCAGATGTCGATCTGCCGGTCGTAGCCCCGCTCGCGCTTGTACTGGTGGTAGGCGATGTCGGACGCGAAATAGGTGTGCTCGCCGCTGGAGCGGACCAGCACGCG
Organism: uncultured Solirubrobacteraceae bacterium; assembly: GCA_963826345.1. Classification (GTDB taxonomy): domain Bacteria; phylum Actinomycetota; class Thermoleophilia; order Solirubrobacterales; family Solirubrobacteraceae; genus Palsa-744. The sequence continues at coordinate 75,609 of CAWGWU010000008.1, read as the reverse complement.
GTCCTTGTCGTCACCGAAGTCGGTGGTGCGCAGCCACAGCGCGCCGTCCGAGGTGTATGTGCGGCCCTGCTCGGCGAGGATCGCGAGCGTGTGCTCGACCGGGCTCGGGGTGCCGGTGTGCAGCGAGCTCTCATAAGACCAGTGATCGAATGGCTCCACGCCGAACGCCGTCAGAGAGCGCGTGATCTCCCCGATCATCACCTTCACGGCAGCCGCGCCAAGCTGATCGGCGTCGAGTCCCTCCGTGTCCTTCAGTGCGGAGGCCAGCGACACGACATAGCCGCCGTGGTAGCCGTCATCGGGAGGGCTGTGCCCGTCGGAGATCGCACGGATCGTCTCGCCGAGCTTTCGGATCTGCGAGCCCGCGTCGTTGACGTAGAACTCGCGCTCGATCGTGTGCCCGTGGAAGGCGAGCAGCCGCGCGAGCGCATCGCCATACGCGGCGTTGCGGGCATGACCGACATGGACCGGGCCGGTCGGGTTGGCGGATACGAATTCGACGAGCACGCGCTCGCGCGGCTTGCGCCGCCCGCGCCGTACTCCTCCCCGGCCTGAGCATGCGCGTCGAGCGCGTCGGTCAGCCAGGCGTCCGAGAGGAACAGGTTCAGGAACCCGGGGCCCGCCACCTCAAAGCGCTCGAGTGAGGATCCGAGGCGCTCTGAGAGCACCTCGCCGAGGCGCTCGGCGACCTCCCTGGAGGGCTTCCGAGCCCGGGGCGCGAGGATCAGCGCGGCGTTCGTCGAGTAGTCGCCGAACTCGGCTCTGCGCGGGCGCTCGAGCGTTATCGCGCTCTCCTTGGACTCGCCGCCGAGCTCTCCGGCCGCGGCGAGGACCGCCGCCCGCAGACCGTCCAGCGGCGTCACGCCCGCGCCCGCGGCGTGGTCGGCGACGCTGCTCTGATCGTGGGATGAGGGTTCGTTCATGGGTTCGGGGACGCTGGTTGCGATACTAGCTATGTGACCGACCAAGACTCAGGCGCCGAGCGCCACATAAACATTCATCTCTCCCCCGAGATCATGGGGGGCGTATACGCGAATTTTGCGAACGTCAGCCACTCCGATTACGAGTTCACCGTCACCTTCGCGCGCGTCGACCACGAGGTCGAGTCCGACGAGGTGCCCGGCGTCGTCGTCTCCCGCGTGAACCTGTCGCCTCGCTTCATGCGCGAGCTCATCGACGCGATGGAGGACAACTACTCGAAGTGGAACACCCGCGAGGGAATCAAGAACCTCCCGGAGTTCGGCGGAGCCGAGGGCGGCACGGGGTCCGAGTAGGGCCTGTGGACCCCAGCGCCGGCGGGCCGCGCGGCCCGCGTGGTCGCGAGCTTGCATCGCAGCCGCTCGTGGAACTAGTGGCCCCTCGCGATGTTCGTACGCTGCAGCAATGAAGGTCGCCGTGATCTCCGATATCCACGCCAACCGGCACGCGTTCGAGGCCGCCCTCGAGGCGATCGCGGACAGCGAGGCGTCCGAGCTGTGGTGCCTGGGCGATCTCGTCGGATACGGCGCGGAGCCTGACGCCTGCGTCGAGCTTGCGCGCGAGCATGTCGCCGTCTGCCTGGCGGGAAACCACGACATGGCCGTCACCGGCGAGATCGCGATGGACGAATTCTCAAAGGGCGCTCGCATCGCCGCGCAGTGGACCCGCGATGTGATCTCGCCCGAGAACCTCAAATATCTGCAGACGCTGCGCCCCACCGGTGAGGAGGACTCGATCGGCCTGTTCCACGCCTCCCCGCGCGATCCCGTGTGGGAGTACGTGCTCTCCACGCTGCTCGCGGAGCTGTGCCTCGACGTGCAGCGCAACCGCATCTGCCTGATCGGGCACTCGCACGTGGCACTGTCGTTCGTGCGCCCCGAGGGCGAGCTCGCGACGGGTGAGCCGCGGCGGGCGGGCGAGCGCCTTGATCTCTCGAAGCGGCGAGTGGCTCGTGAACCCCGGCAGCGTTGGGCAGCCCCGCGACGGCGATCCTCGCGCGCCTCTGGCTCCTGCTGGACCTGGACCTGATGAGCGCTTCGTTTCACCGTGCCACCTACGACGTCGCAGGAGCCGCCAACGGCGATACGCGCAGCGCGGCTTCCTGACTCGCTCGCGGAGCGCCTGGAGTACGGTCAGTGAGCATGAGCGACACGCACGGACACCCTCGGCGCCTCACGGCGGGCCAGCGGGCCCTGCGCGCTGCCCTCGCGGGCGCTCTCGGCGTGGCCGCGGCTCTGCTCGTGGCGTGCGGCGGATCGAGCGCCGGCCTGATCCCGGTCGCCAACGCGGGCCCGCTTCAGAGCGACTTCGAAGCTGTCGCGCAGGCGGCCCAGACCGGCAACGGGAACTGCACTGAAACGGAAGCGGCGCTCGCCAAGACCGAACAGGACTTCGCGGCGCTCCCCGCGAGCGTGGACTCGGGCCTTCGCAACACGCTGCGCCAGGGGATCGCGAACCTTCGCGTCCGGGCGAGTGCCCTGTGCGCCCAGCCGCTGGCGCAGACCAACACGACGCCGACCGTGAAACTCCCGATCACGCCGCGGACCACCCCGACGACGACGGACACGGCGCCGACGACGAGCACGACGACACCTCCGCCGGTGACGACACCGACGACGACGACGCCGTCGGGTCCCGGCGGCGGCACCGTCGCGCCGGGAGAAACGCCGGCCGACAAAGAAAAAGAACAGGGTCAGGAAGGCCCGAACTCCGGCGGCGTGGGCCCGGGCGGCGCGGAAGCCAAATGAGCGTCGAGGAAATAGCCGGCCGCTACACGCTCGAGGGCCGGCTTGGATTCGGCGGCATGTCCACCGTCCACCTCGCGCTGGACAGGCGCCTGGAGCGCCAGGTGGCGGTCAAGCTCCTGGCTGAGCACCTCGCGGATGACCCCGCGTTCGTCTCGCGCTTCCAGCGCGAGGCGCAGGCGGCGGCGCGGCTTGTCCACCCCAACATCGTCCAGGTCTTCGACTCCGGGCGCGACGAGCGCAGCGGCCGCTACTTCATCGTCATGGAGTACATCGAAGGCTCCTCGTGCGCGGAGATCCTGCGCGACGACGGCTGGGTCGAGGTCGACGAGGCCGTGCGCATCATCGAACAGGCCTGCGAGGGCCTGCACTACGCCCACCGGCACGGCGTCGTCCACCGCGACGTGAAGCCGGGCAACCTGCTGCGCGCCCGCGAAGGAGACATCAAGCTCGCCGACTTCGGGATCGCGAAGGCCACCGAGCAGTCGAGCATCACGCAGGTCGGATCCGTTCTGGGCACAGCCGCCTACCTCGCGCCCGAGCAGGCGCGTGGCGAGGAGGCGGGCCCGAGCGCCGACCTCTACGCCCTCGGTGTCGTCACCTACCAGCTGATGTCGGGCCGTTTGCCCTATGAGGCGACCTCGCTCACCGAGCTCGCGCTCAAGCAGCAGCAGGAGGAGCCGCCGACGCTCGACACGATCGTCGCCGCGGTCAGCCCGGAGCTAGCGGACGCTGTCGCGATCGCACTCGCGCTCGATCCCCGTGACCGCTACCCGTCCGCCCGCGAGATGCGTCGCGGCCTGAGCGAAGGAGCGCGAGGCATCTCACCCGCCGAGCCCCACGAGCCGAGCCGCACCTCACCGCCGACGAGCGCGACGACCGTGCTCGCCGCCGGACCCCGCTGCGGGCGGCGGATCCGGGCGCACCGGGAAGGTGAGCCCGCGCAAGCCCCGGCCCGCGCCCGCAGCGCACCGCGGCTGCCGCGCCCGGCGGCGGCGCGCACGGCGCCCGCGAGCACGCAGGCGGCGCAACAGCCGGCCGCTCATCGTGCTTATCGGCCTGCTCGCGATCGTCCTGGTGATCATTGCCGCGGTGCTTATCTCGGCGCCGTCCACCACGAAGGTGACGCTGCGGAACGTCGTCTACTCCGACGTGCACCAGGCCTCAGAATCGCTTCAGAAGCTGGTCTCGGAAAACACCAAGTAGGCGCTGTGGCCGGCCCGCGGCAGGGCGGCGGGCCGCCTCCGGCCGGCCGGCCGACTGCTACATCAATGGAGCGCATGCACATCCTCGCCCTGTCGCTGAATGTCACGCACCTGGTCGAAGTCGCCGGCTACCCGCTGCTGTTCCTGCTCGTGATGGGAGAGTCCAGCGGCTTCCCGATCCCGGGTGAGACCGCCCTGATCACCGGTGCCGTGCTCGCGAGCGGCGGCAAGCTGCAGATCGAGCTCGTGATCGGCATCGCCGCGGTCGCCGCGATCGTCGGCGACAACATCGGCTACGTGATCGGCCGCAAGGGCGGCCGCTGGATCCTCGAGCGCCCCGGGCCGCTTCGAGACGCAGCGCAGGCAGGTGCTGATCACGGGCGAGCCGTTCTTCGAACGCCACGGCCCGAAGGCGGTCTTCTTCGGCCGGTTCTTCCTCGGTCTGCGGGTCTGGGCGTCCTGGCTCGCCGGGGCGACCCACATGCCGTGGCGATCCTTCGTGCTTTGGAACGCGCTCGGAGGGATCGTGTGGGCCACCGCGATCGGACTGATCGCCTACTTCCTCGGACAGTCCGCCGGTGGCGTATCAAAGCGTTCGGCCTGTATGGCCTCGCGGCCGTGCTGCTCGGGCTCGGCAGCGCGTATCTGCTCCATCGCCGCCAGAAGCGTCACGCCGCAGAACAGGCGAACGTCGCCGCCGAGGAGCGGCGAAGGCACCCGGCCGCGGCGAGGAGCACCCCGAGGCGCCGGACGTGAGCGCGCGCTAGCGCCGCGCCGCCGCTCAGCAGGTGCTGGCAGGGAGCGATGCGCTCCCACATGTCCGCGAGGGCGCTCAGCTCGCTCTCGTCGAAGTGCGAGAAGAACTGCTCGCGGATCACCGACAGGTGAGTGACACGGGCTTCTTCCAGGCGCTCGCGGCCCGAGTCGGTCAGGCACGCGTATGAGCCGCGGGCGTCCGTCGAGCACGAGCAGCGCTCGAGCAGGCCGTCACGCTCCAGGCGGTCGACAAGGCGGGTCAGGCCGCTCCGCGAGAGCTGCGCCTGGGAGGCGAGGTCACACATGCGCATGCGCCCGCCGCTTGATTCCTGAAGGTGGTGCAGGACCTCGTAGGAGGTCATCGGGAGGCGGTGCGAGCGCTCGAGTTCGGCGTCGAGCTTCTTCGCGAGACAGGCGTGCGCCCTGAGCAGCCCGCGCCATGCGCGGAGCTCGCCGGTCGTCAGGCACTCCCCCATATCGAGAGCCTCATGCTCGGGGTCGACGATCTTGACGGCGGTCGCAGTTGACATGGAATCCAGTCCTAGGGCGCTTCTATTCCGAACATAGCAGCGTCGCCGTCGCCGACTCGAAGGATCCGTTTCATCGGCGTGTCGCCTTCCAGGCCCAGAGCATCGCGAGCGGCTGCAGCGGAAGGCGCGCATAGAGAGCCCACTGCGGCACCTGCTTGAAGCGCTCCGGCTCGCGGGCCATGTAGAGGTTGGCCGGGAACACCGCCGCGAGCAGCCCGATCAGGTAGACGCCTGACAGCCGCCGCACCCCCGGCACCAGCACCGCGGCTCCACCGGCGATCTCGGCCACGCCGCTCACCTGCACGACGAGCTTGGCGCTGTCCTGCAGCGGAGGCGGGACCATGTGCTCGTAGAAGCGCGAGTTGGCGAAGTGGTTCACGCCGGCACCGATCCAGAAGAGCGCCAGAAGCCCTCTGGAGAGCCGGCCTCCCTCTCGAACGTCCGTGTCGGTCCCCGCTCGCGTCATTGCGCTCCTCTCCCGAACTTCCCCGTCGGCGGCCCGAGGGCCGCTCCCCAGGCTGACAATCTAGCGGCCCGCGAGGAGCGAGCGGCCCGTCATCCGCTCCGGCTGCTCGATCCCGAGCGCGGCGAGCACCGTCGGCGCCACGTCCGCGAGGATCCCCGCGTCCTCGCGCAGCCTCGCGGAGGAGCACGTGAAGATCAGCGGCACCGGGTTCATCGAGTGCTGCGTGTTGGGGCTGCCGTCGGGCTCGAGCATGTTGTCGGCGTTGCCGTGGTCGGCGGTGATCAGACACACGCCTCCGCTCCCGTGGACCGCGGCGACGACCTGCGCCGAGGCACTCGTCGACCGTTTCGATTGCGCTGACGGCAGCTGGGATCACGCCGGTGTGACCGACCATGTCCGCGTTCGCGAAGTTGATGATTCCGAATCGCGGCGAGTCCTCGCGCCATGCTCCTGTGAAGGCTGCGGCTGCCTCCCGGGCGCTCATCTGCGGCTTCTTGTCGTATGTCGGCACGTCCCGCGGCGACGGCACCATCTCGCGCCGCTCTCCGTGCAGCGGCGCCTCATCCCCGCCGTTGAAGAAGTACGTCACGTGCGGGTACTTCTCCGTCTCGGCGACGTGGAGTTGCGAGGCGCCCGCGCCAGAGAGCACGACCGAGAGCGTCGTCGCGGGATGCTCGGGCAAGAACACGACCGGGTAGGTCCAGTCCTCCTCGTAGCTCGTCAGGGTCGCGTAGCGCGTCACCGTCTCCCCGCCCGCGCGGCCATCCCAGCCCGGCAGGTCCTCGTCGCCCTCGCCGAAGCCGGGCTCGGCGAGCGCGCGCGTGATCTCGCGCATCCGGTCGGGCCTGAAGTTGAACGCGATCACGCTGTCGCCCGGGCGTATGCGCGCCTCCTGCCCGACCAGCGTCGGCTCGATGAACTCGTCTGTCTCACCGCGCGCATAGGCCTCCTCGACGGCTGCCTCGCCCGTGTCGGCGTGGAACGGGGCGCGGCCGTGCACGAGCATGTCGTAGGCGCGCTGGGTTCGCTCCCAGCGCCGGTCTCGGTCCATCGCCCAGTAGCGCCCGACGACCGAGCCGATGCGGGCGTCGCTGCGGGCGTCGAGCTCGCGCAGGTACTCGACGCCGGCATGCGGGAGCGTGTCGCGGCCGTCGGTGAAGGCGTGGACCACCAGCTCTCCTGCGCCGAGCTCGACGCCGAGGTCGATCAGCGCGCGCAGATGCTCGAGCGATGAGTGCACGCCGCCGTCGGAGACGAGCCCGATCAGGTGCACCCGCTCCGGGCGAGGCGACGCGCCGTCGCCGAGGAACGCGTCGCGCAGGACGCTGTTCGCCGCCAGCGAGCGGTCGGCGATCGCATCGTCGATCCTGACCAGGTCCTGGCGCACGACCGAGCCGGCGCCGAGGTTCAGGTGGCCGACCTCGCTGTTGCCCATCTGCCCTTCGGGGAGCCCGACGGCGCGGCCCCACGCGGTCAGGGTCGTGTGCGGGTACGTCCGCCAGAGCTCATCGAACACGGGCGTCCTCGCGAGCGAGACGGCGTTCCCCGGCCCGTCGGGCGCCAGGCCCCAGCCGTCGAGCACGATCAGGCACGCCCGCTCGGCGGGCAGCGCGTGCGGGCCCGCGGGAACAGTCATCGCGCCGCCGCTGCGACGATCTGAGCGAACGACTCGGCCTCCAGCGAGGCGCCGCCGACGAGGGCGCCGTCGACGTCGGGCAGGGCGATCAGCTCGCCTGCGTTCTCGGGCTTGACCGAGCCGCCGTACAGGATCCGCACACTCTCGGCAGCGCCCCTGTCGCGGTCCGCGACGAGCGCACGGATGAACGCGATCGCCTCCTGGGCCTGCTCGGGGGTCGCGACGCGGCCGGTTCCGATCGCCCAGATCGGCTCATATGCGATCACGACATCGGCGAGCCGGTCGGCCGCCACGCCCGCGAGGTCCTCTCGGATCTGCTGGCGCAGCTTGCGGTCGGTCTCATCGCCGTCGCGCTCCTGCTCGGTCTCGCCGACGCAGAGGATCGGCACGAGCCCCGCGGCGAGCGCCGCCGGGACCTTCAGGGCCAGCGCCCGGTCGGTCTCCCCGAACAGGCCGCGCCGCTCGGAGTGGCCGAGCACGACTCCGTGCACATCCAGCTCGCTCAGCATCGGCGCTGAGATCTCGCCGGTGTATGCGCCCTCGGGCTCCTGGTGCATGTTCTGGGCGTAGACCTCCACGCGCGAGCCGCGCGCGCTGTCGACCATCGCTCTGAGGTCTGTGAACGGCACGCAGATCGCGACGTCGACGCCGTCGATCGCCGAGACGCGGGGCAGCAGCGCCTGGATGTACTCCTCTGACTGCTCCTCGGTCTTGTACATCTTCCAGTTGCCGGCTATCAGCGGAATCCTGCTCATGTGAGGCGCACTCCAGTCTCCTGTAGGGCTTGGACTCCGGGCAGGATCCTGCCCTCGACGAGCTCGAGCGTCGCCCCGCCTCCGGTGGAGAGGTGGTCGACCTGCGCCTCGAGCCCGAACTGCGCGAGCGCGGCCGCCGAGTCGCCTCCGCCGACGACGGTCATGCCGGGCGCGGCGGCGACGGCCTGCGCCACCGCGCGCGTGCCGGCGGCGTACGGCTCCATCTCGAATGCACCCATCGGGCCGTTCCAGAAGACGGTGCCTGCGCTCATGATCTCCCTGGCGTAGCGCTCGGCCGTTGCGGGGCCGATGTCGAGCCCCATCCAGCCGTCCGGGACCTCGACGCCGGCGAGAACCCTGTGGTCGGCGTCCGCGGCGAAGCGGTCGGCGATGACGAGGTCGACGGGAAGCTCGATGCGGGCCATGCCGGCACGCGAAGCCTGCTCCAGCACGCGCCGCGCGTGCTCGGTGTCCTCCTCCTCGCACAGCGAGCCGCCAACCGCGTGCCCCTGCGCGCAGAGGAACGGGAAGCTCATCGCACCGCCGATGATGATCACCTCGGCGATCTCCAGGAAGCGGTCGATGACGCCGATCTTGTCTGCGACCTTGGCTCCGCCGACGATCGCGACGAGCGGATGCGCGGGGTGCTCGAGGATCGCTGTGAGGGTCTTGACCTCGCGTTCGAGCAGCCTCCCCGCCGCACTGGGCAGCAGCTGTGCGACGCCGGTCGTGCTCGCATGGGCGCGGTGCGCGGTCCCGAACGCGTCGTTGACGAAGAGGTCGGCGAGGTCGGCCAGCGCCCGTGCCAGGCCGGCGTCGTTCTTGGTCTCTCCCGGCTCGAAGCGAACGTTCTCCAGCAGCAGGATCTCGCCGTCCTTCAGGGCCTCGGCGAGCGCGAGCACGCGGTCGCCGACCACGTCGGGGGCCAGCGTGACGCTCGCGCCGGTCAGCTCGCGCAGGCGATCTGCGACGGGCGCCATCGACAGCGCCTCGTCGCGCTGCCCTTTCGGCCGGCCGAGGTGAGAGACCAGTATCAGCCGTGCGCCCCTCTCGCGGAGCTCTTCGATCGTCCCGAGCGCCGCCGTGATGCGCGTGTCGTCGGCGACGACCGGCTTTCCGTCCGGGCCCTCCGCGAGCGGGACGTTGAAGTCCACCCTCACGAGCACGCGCCTGCCGTGCACATCCAGCTCGTCAATGCTCCTCACCGGCTCACTCCAATCTGGTCGCGATCCATCACGATGGCTTCATCCGGCGCCGCCCGGCGGGCGCAAGTGCCTCACAGGACCTTCTGCACCAGGTCCACGAGGCGGTTGGAGTAACCCCACTCGTTGTCGTACCAGGAGACGACCTTCAGCATCGTGCCGTCGAGCACCGCGGTCAGTTTCGCGTCGACGATCGACGAGTACGGCGAGGTCACGATGTCGGTCGAGACGATCGGGTCCTCGGTGTACTGCATGATCCCGTGGAGCGGTCCGCTGTCGGCGGCTGCCTTCAGTGCGGCGTTGATCTCCTCGACGCTGGTCGCGCGCTCGCACTCGACCGTGAGGTCGACCACGGAGCCCGTGGGAACGGGCGCCCTCACGGCGAAACCGTGCAGCTTGCCCTGGAGTTCGGGGATCACGAGGCCGATCGCCTTCGCCGCGCCCGTCGAGGCGGGGATCAGGTTGATCGCGGCCGCGCGGGCCCGCCGCAGGTCTTTGTGCGGCAGGTCCTGCAGGCGCTGGTCGGCCGTGTAGGCGTGGATGGTCGTCATCAGCGCGTGCTTGATGCCGACCGTGTCGTTGACCACCTTCGCCACGGGAGCGAGGCAGTTCGTGGTGCAGGACGCGTTGGAGATGACGTCGTGCACGGCGCGGTCGTAGACCTCGTCGAAGTTGACGCCGAGGACGACGGTCGCGTCGGGCTCGGTCGCGGGCGCTGAGATGATGACCTTCTTGGCGCCCCCCGCGAGGTGCACGGCGGCCTTCTCGCGCGCTGTGAACAGGCCGGTGGACTCGATCACAACGTCAACGCCGAGCTCGCCCCACGGCAGCGCCGCCGGGTCGCGCTCGGCGAGCACCTTCAGCTCCCGGCCGTCGACCTCGATGCCTCCGTCCGCGCGCAGGGAGACGGTGCCCGGGTACGGGCCGAGGATCGAGTCATACTTGAAGAGGTGCTCGAGGGTGCCTGCGTCGGTCAGGTCGTTCACCGCCACCCACTCGATCTGGTCTCCGAGCTCGTCTGCTCGGGCCTTGGCGGCGCGGAGCACGTTCCGGCCGATCCGGCCGAATCCGTTGATCCCAACGCGTACGGGCATCAATTGCCTCCTGGGGAAAGGTAGAGAAATGGACAGCGCGGCTGCTCGCGCGAGCGTCGCCTGCGGCGCACCGGCTGCCGCGGCAGGCTATCAGCGGGGCGGTGGCGCGGTTTCCGTGTTTTCCCGCGATTAGGCGCGTACTGACTCAGGAGCCGTGCGGCGCCCTGTCGATGTCGCGGTGCGCGACCGCGACGTCGATGTCCTCTCCGCCGCGGTATCTCGCGGCCAGATGCTCGGCTATCGCGACCGACCTGTGGCGGCCTCCGGTGCAGCCGATGGCGATCACCATGTGGGCCTTTCCCTCGGACACGTACTGGGGCAGCAGGAAGTCCAGCAGCGAGTGCAGGCGCTCGTAGAACTCCTGCAGGCGCCCGTCGGCGGCGATGTAGTCGACGACGCGCTGGTCGAGTCCCGTGAGCTCGCGGAGCTCGGTCTCGTAGTGGGGGTTGGCGAGGAAGCGGACGTCGAACGCGAGGTCCTCCTCGCGCGGCGGCCCGTGCTTGAAGCCGAAGCTCATGAAGGTCACCGACAGGCGTCCGACCTTGCTGCGCGGGAGGAACTCCTCGGCGATCTTCTCGCGCAGCATCCCCGCTCCCATCCCCGTCGTGTCGATCACGAGGTCGGCGATCGCGCGCAGCGGCTCGAGCAGCTCGCGCTCGGCCGAGACCCCGGCGGAGACGCTGCCCTGGGGCGCGAGGGGGTGGCGCCTGCGCGTCTCCTTGTAGCGCGTCACGAGCGTCTGCTCGCTGGCCTCCAGGAACAGCAGGTGGTGGCGCAGCCCGATCGCGTCGAGATCTTCGACGACCTCCCTGAGCGCCTCGAAGTAGACGCCGCCGCGAACATCTGAGACGACCGCGGCCCGTTCGACCTTCGAGCCCTTGTGGACGAACAGCTCGACGAGTGAGCGGATCATCTCCGGGGGCAGGTTGTCGACGCAGAAGTAGCCGGCGTCCTCAAAGACGTTCATGGCGGTGGACTTTCCTGCACCGGAGAATCCGGTGATCACGACCAGGTCCGCGAGGCGCGGCGCGTCCTGCGGGTCGTCGGCTTCGTCGCCGCCGGCCTGCGCCGGACCCTGGGTCCCGAAGGCTGCCATGTCACGCATTGTGCCGCGCTTTGCGGACACGCGGCGAGGAGCCGGGCTCCTCAGCCGGCGCGGTGCAGATATGCGTGCAGCTCGCGGCCGGTCTTGGCGGGCAGGCCGGGCACCGACTGCAGCTGCTCACTCGTCGCCGACAGCACCGCGTCGGGCGAGCCGAAGTGGGCGAGCAGCGCGCGCTTGCGTGCCGGCCCGACGCCGGGCAGCTCGTCCAGCAGTGACGCGGTCATTGCCCTATCGCGGCGGGTGCGGTGGTGGGTGATCGCGAAGCGGTGCGCCTCGTCGCGTACACGCTGGAGCAGCTGCAGCTCAGGCGTGCGGTGCTCGAGCAGCAAGGGCGCCGCGCGGCCTGGCTGGAAGACCTCCTCGATCCGCTTCGCGAGCGAGATCACCGCGACGCCGCGCTCGCGGAAGCCCCGCAGAGGCTCCATGCCTGCCGAGAGCTGCCCCTTGCCGCCGTCGATCACGACGACGCTGGGAAGCGCCGCGAAGCTGGCGTCGTACTCGGGGTCGTGCGGCGAGATGTCGGCCTGGCGCTCCCACTGCGCGTAGCGGCGCGAGAGCACCTCCGCCATTGACGCGTAGTCGTCGGGGCTGCCGTCTGCGGAGCGGATCTTGAAACGGCGGTAGTCGGATTTCTTCGGGGCGCCCGCCCTCGAACACCACCATCGACGCGACCGTGTGGGTCCCCCCCAGGTTCGAGATGTCAAAGCACTCGATGCGGATCGGCGGTGCGTCGAGCCCGAGTGCCTGCGCGAGGCCCTCCAGCGCCTGCACGCGCCCCTCGCGGCGGCGCTCGGAGCGGAGCCGCTCCTGGTCGAGCGCGAGCATCGCGTTCCGCTCGGCGAGCTCGAGCACGCGCCGCTTCTCGCCGCGCTCGGCCGCGCGCAGCTCGACCGGCCCTTCGCGCCGCGCCGAGAGGGCGTCCGAGAGGGCGGGCCGGCCGGCGAGCTCGCCCTGCACGACGAGCAGTGCGGGGATCGCGGTCTGCCCGCCGTAGTACTGGAGCATGAACTCCTCGGCGACCTCATCCCGCCCGCGCTCCGTCTCGTTGGAGAGGTAGAAGGACTGGCGATCCGAGAGCACCCCGTCGCGCACCTGGAAGACCTGCGCGTTGGCGTCCTTGCCGTTGAGCGCGACCGCGACCGCGTCGAAGGTCGCCTGGGACTCGCTGGTCACGCGGCGGCGCTCGAGCAGCGAGCGGACCGCCTGCAGCCGGTTGCGCTCGATTGTCGCCTGCTCGAACTCCTGCGCGTCGGAGGCCTCCTTCATGCGTCGCTGCAGGTCCTGCTCGATGGACCGGAAGCGCCCCGAGAGGAAGTCGATGACGCCGTCGATGCTCGCGCGGTACTCCTCCTTGGAGACATAGCCGACACACGGCGCCGCGCAGCGCTTGATGTAGTAGTCCAGGCAGGGGCTGCCGCTGCGCCGCCCCGGCTCGGCGCCGGTGCAGGAGCGGTACATGAAGACCTTCGTCAGGACCTCGAGCGTCGAGCGCACGCGCTTCGCGTTGGAGTAGGGGCCGAAGTACGCGCGTCCCGCGCGGTGACGCTCACGGGTGAAGTACACCCGCGGGTAGTCCTCGTCGAGCGATATCGCGATGAACGGGTAGGACTTGTCGTCGCGCAGGCGGATGTTGAAGCGCGGGCGGTACTGCTTGATGAAGCTCTGCTCGGCGAGCAGCGCCTCGGCCTCCGTGGCGACGACGACGCACTCGATGTGCTCGACGGCGGCGACCATCTCCGCGTGCCCGGGGCTGCTCGGGACCTGTGCCTTTGAGAAGTGCGAGGCGACGCGTTTGCGCACGGACTTCGCCTTGCCGACATAGATCACGCGGCCGCTCCCGTCGCGGAACAGGTAGACGCCCGGCTGGTCCGGGAGGGCGCGGCGCTGCTCGGCCAGGCCCGACCGCTCGCTGCTTTCCGCGTCCTTCCGCTCGCTCACCGCCATCTCAGCGCAGGATAGGCGCCCGCCGGCGGCGCGCCGCCGGGCTGGTCAATACGCGCGCGAGTGGCGGAAGACCTCCATCAGCGCGTACACGACGAAGGCCACGATCAGGAACCAGGCGAGCTCGCCGATGCCGGTTTGCCACATGCGGACGCGCGCCATGTAGGCGAACAGGGCAAGCGCGATGCCGCCGTACAGCAGCGCCCGGTGCGTGTCGCCGAGGCTGTGGATCGCCACGCGCCGTTCGCGATACGTGCGAACCGCCAGGAAGCCGATGGCGATCGCGAATCCCGCGCCGAGCGCGGCCTGGAACGTGCTCGCGGCGCGGCCGCCTCCCGGCAGGAAGTAGACGGCGGCGGCGATCACGACGACTATCGCCACGTTGCGCGCTGTCTTCGCGCTGTCCATGGCCAGAGTGTAGGTCAGTCGATCAGTGCCTCAAGGCGCGCGTACGCGTCGTCCACGGCTCGCTGTGCGGCGGTGTGGCGCGCTTCAGACTTCGCGGCCTCGTAGCGGGTGGCCCACGCCTCGGGACTTGCGAGCTCCTGTTCGAGGTCACGCAGCGATGCCTCGGCCTCCTCGACGGCCCGCTCGGCCTTCTGCGCGTCGCTGAGCCGGTTCTTGGACGGCCCCTTCGGCCTGGCCTTCCCCTTCGGCTTCGGCTCGGCCTTCACTGCCGGCGCGCCGTTCTCGGACGGCGCGGGCGCGGCGCGGGAGAGCGGCGCGGGCCTGCCCGAGCCGGCCGCGCGGCGCTCATCGCGGACCCGCACGTACTCCGGCCAGCCTCCCGTGTAGCTGTGCAGCGTGCCCTCCTCGACGGCGACGGTGCGGGTGCCGACCGCGTCGAGCAGCGCGCGGTCATGGGAGACGAGCAGCACGGCTCCGGTGAACGAACGCAGCGCGTCCTCGAGCGCCTCGCGGCTCTCGATGTCGAGGTGGTTGGTGGGCTCGTCGAGGATCAGGACGTTCGCACCGGAATGCACGAGCACCGCGAGTGAGAGCCGCCTGCGCTCGCCGCCGGAGAGGCCCGCCAGCGGCTTGTCCGCGTCCTCGCCGGAGAACAGGAAGCGGCCGAGCAGCGCTCTCGCCTTGCCGGGGCTCAGGCCGGTGGCGCGCTGCGCGGCTTCCACGACGCTCTGGGTCTCCGGCCCGCCCCTGCCGAGCTCCTCGGCGTGCTGGGAGAGATAGCCGACCTTGACGTTGTGGCCGGTGGCCAGGCGGCCAGCCGCGGGCTCGCGCACCCCTGCGAGAGTTTCGATCAGGGTCGTCTTGCCTGTCCCGTTCGCGCCGACGAGCGAGACGTGCTCGCCGCGTTCGAGCCACAGCTCGGCATCCTTGAGCAGCACCAGCGGCGGAGCTCCGACCTCGATGCGACCACCCTGCAGCTCGAAGATGACCCTGCCCGAGCGCTCGGGCGTCGCGAACTGAAACTCGAGCCCGCGCCCGTCGACGGGGTCGCGCTCGATCTTCTCCATCTTCTCGAGTTTCTTCACCCGCGACTGCGCCTGGCGAGCCTTGCTGGCCTTGTAACGGAAGCGCTCGATGAAGCGTTCCATCCGCTCGATCTCCGCCTTCTGGGAGTCGATCGCGCGGCCGAGCGCGAGTTCCCGGGCCGCCTGTTCGCGGCGCCACTGGTGCCACGTGCCGGCGAAGAAGCGCGAGCGCCCGGCCTCGAGCTCCAGGACCGCGGTGCCGACGGCCTCCAGGAACCAGCGGTCGTGGGCGACCAGCACGACCGCCGCGTCGAGGTCGACGAGTGTCTGCTCGAGCCACTCGAGCGACTCGATGTCGAGGTGGTTGGTGGGCTCGTCCAGCAGCAGCACGTCGGCGCCGGTGGCGAGCGCCCGGGCGAGTGACGCGCGCGTCAGCTGCCCGCCGGAGAAGGTGTCAAGGGGCCGGTCGAGGTCCTCCTCGGCGAACCCGAGCCCGTGTGCCATCGCCGTGGCGCGGTTTCGCCACAGGTAGCCGCCGCGGGCCTCCAGGCGCGCCTGCGCACCCGAGTAGCGCCCGAGCAGCGCCTCGTCGCTCTCGCCGGCAGCCATCTGGCTCTCGAGCTCGGAGAGCTCGGCCTCGATCTCGAGCTCCTCGGCGCAGCCGGAGAGCAGGTAGTCGCGGAGCGCCATCCCGCGCTCGCGCGGCGGGCGCTGGTCGTGCAGGGCGATCCGCACGCCCTTGGCGACGCTCAGCTCCCCGCGGTCGATCGACGTCTCCCCTGCGAGCATCCGCAGCAGCGTCGTCTTGCCGGCGCCGTTGCGCCCCGCGATCGTCATGCGTTCGCGGCGCTCGAGCTTGAACGACACTCCGCGCAGCAGCGGCTTGCCCGCCATGTCCTTGTGCATGTCTGATGCGATCAGAAGGGCCATCGGCTGCTGATGGTAGGGCCGGCGGGGTCAGTTGCCGCCCCGACGGCCGCCTCAGATAGCATTCACGGCCGTATGCGCCGGAACCTCATAGCGCGGCTGTCCGCCCTCGTGCTGCTGCTCGTCCTCGTGATGGCACCGGCGGCGCAGGCCTATAACGACGGCAGGGGCTTCTACGGAGCCACGAACGACCGCGTCATCACCAACGCGGGCCTGATCCTGATCATCTTCTTCCCTCTGTTCGTGTTCACGATGAGCATGATTCAGCGCGCGCTCGACAGGCGCAAGGAAGCCCGCAAGGCCGGCGAGAAAGCGATTCTCGGCGACGCCCGCTGGCGCGGCGGCTGGTAGCCGCAGGCCGGCCGGATGAGCGGGCCTGACGGCGCGGAGCCAGCAGCCACCGCCGCGGCAGTCCTGTACGAGCGCCGCGGCTCGTCGGCGCTGATCACGATCAACCGTCCCGAGCGGCGAAACGCGGTCGACGGGCCGACCGCTGCGGCGCTCCACGAGGCCTACCTGCGCTTCGAGCAGGACGAGCAGGCACGGGTGCTCGTCGTGACGGGCGCCGGCGAGGCCGCGTTCTGCGCGGGGGCGGACCTGAAGGCGACCGCCTCGATGGCGGGCCGCCTGATGAGCGAGGAGGGGCCGATGGGTTTCACCCGCCTGACGCCGTCCAAGCCCACGATCGCGGCGATCTCCGGCTTCTGCTTGGCGGGGGGCCTTGAGATCGCACTGTGGTGCGACCTGCGCATAGCCACCGAGACCTCGGTCCTCGGCTACCCCGAGCGCCGGTGGGGCGTGCCGCTGATCGACGGCGGCACCCAGCGGCTTCCGCGTGTGGTCGGCCTCGGGCGCGCCCTGGACCTGATCCTGACCGGGCGGATGATCGACGCGCAGGAGGCGCTCGGGATGGGCCTGCTGACCGAAGTCGTCCCCGCCGGCGGGCATCTCGAGCGGGCGCTGGCGCTGGCAGAGGGCCTGGCGGGCTTCCCTCAGAGCACGATGCTCGCCGACAGGCGCGCGGCTATCGAGGGTCTCGGGATGCCGCTGTCGCAGGGCCTTGCGCTGGAGGCCGCGGCCGGACCGGAGGTGTTCGCGGACGGCGCGCGCGGCGCGCAGCGCTTCGCGTCGGGCGAGGGCCGCGGCGGCGCCGGAGCGGGCGCCTGAGCGCGAGCGTGCGCCCGGTTGCGTGCGGATCGGCACGCAATCTCTCCATGGAGCGGAATTGGGGTAGTCTCTCCGCCTGATGGCCTACTTCGTGACGGGGGCAACGGGCTTCATCGGCAGCCGGCTGGTCGAGAGGCTGCTGGAAAAGCGCCAGGGGAAGATCTACGTGCTCGTGCGCGAGAGCTCACGGCCGCGCCTGGAGGACCTCATCGCGCGCTGGAGCATCTCGGTCGGCCCGTCCGTCGCCGAGCGGATCGAGCCGGTCGTGGGCGACCTGCGCCGCCCGCTTCTGGGCGTCGAGAAGGACCAGGTCACCGAGCTGCGCGGCAAGGTCAACCACTTCTTCCACCTCGCTGCCGTGTACGACATGACGGCTCCCGCGGAGCGCAACACCGCCGTCAACGTCGGCGGAACCACGCACGCCGTGGAACTCGCCCGCGCGGTCGACGCCAAGCACCTGCATCACGTCTCCTCGATCGCGGTCGCCGGGACCTACAAGGGCGTCTTCGAGGAGGAGATGTTCGACGAGGGCCAGCGACTCCCCTCGCCCTATCACCTGACGAAGTTCGAGTCCGAGCGAATAGTCCGCGAGCAGCCCTACATGCCCTGGCGCGTCTACAGGCCCGGCATCGTCGTCGGGGACTCCGTCACCGGCGAAATGGAAAAGGTCGACGGCCCGTACTACTTCTTCAAGGCGATCCAGCGCATGCGCCACCTGCTCCCGGAGTGGGTCCCGCTCGTCGGCCTCGACCTCGGCTACACGAACGTCGTCCCCGTCGACTGGGTCGCCGGCGCGCTCGAGCACATCGCGCACGAGCCCGGCCTCGACGGCCGCGCCTTTCACCTGACCGACCCGCGCCCGCAGCGCGTCGACGAGCTCCTGAACGAGCTCGCCGCCGCCGCTCACGCGCCCCGCTTCGCGGTCAGCGTCGACAAACGCCTCACGGACGCCGTGCCGCGCTGGCCGCTGAACCTCGCGATGAACATGCCGCCCTTCCGCCAGGTCAAGGGGGTCGCGCTGCGCGAGCTGGGCATTCCCGAGGAGGTCATCGAGCACATGGAGCTCGTGCCGCGCTTTGACACGACCGGCGCGAGCACGGCGCTGGCCGGCTCGCCGCTGGAGCAGCCGCCGCCGCTGAAGGAATACGCCCCCCGGCTCTGGGACTACTGGGAGCGCGAGATGGACCCGGGCATGCGCCGCGGCCGCACGCTGAAGGAAGCCCTCAACGGCAAGCACGTGATCATCACCGGTGCCTCGTCCGGGATCGGACGCTCAACGGCTCTGAAGATCGCCGCGGCGGGCGGGGTGCCGCTGCTGGTCGCGCGCAACGTCGACAACCTCGAGGAGGTACGCGCTGAGATCGTCGCCGGTGGCGGAACCGCCTACGTGTACGCGGCCGACCTGTCGGATACCGCGTCGATCGAAACGCTGCTCGAGCGCGTGCTCGCCGACCACCGCAACATCGACGCGCTCGTGAACAACGCGGGGCGCTCGATCCGCCGCTCGATCGCGCTCAGCTATGACCGCTTCCACGACTTCGAACGCACGATCCAGCTGAACTACTTCGGCGCGATCAAGCTGATCATCGGGCTGCTCCCGCACATGCGCGAGCGCGGCTCGGGCCACGTCGTGAACATCTCCTCGATCGGGGTGCAGACAAACCCGCCGCGGTTCTCCGCCTACGTCGCGTCGAAGGCGGCGCTCGACGCGTTCACGCGCGTCGTCGCCTCCGAGACGATCGGCGACGGCGTCACGTTCACGACGATCCACATGCCGCTCGTGCGCACGCCGATGATCGCGCCGACGAAGATGTACGACGCGTTCCCGGCGATCAGCCCCGACGAGGCCGCCGACATGATCTGCGAGGCCCTGCGCAGCAGGCCCAAGGAGATGGGCACCCGCATCGGGAAGTTCGGCGAAGTCGCCTACTCGCTGTCGCCGAACATGGTCGACCGGCTTCTGCACCTCGCCTACCGGGTGTTCCCGGACTCGGCGGCATCCAAGGGCCAGCATGCCGCGACGGAGGAGCATGTCTCCTTCGAGCAGATCGCGATGGCGACGCTCACGAGGGGCGTGCACTGGTAGCGAAGAGCGCCGCTGCGGGATGATCTTCCCGTGAGCAACACCGAGCCGGCGATAGAGGTCAGCGAGCTGCGCAAGCGCTACGGCGGCTACGAAGCCGTGCGCGGCATCGATATCACCGTGCAGCGAGGCGAGGTGTTCGGGCTGCTCGGACCGAACGGAGCGGGGAAGACGACCACCGTGGAGATCCTCGAGGGCTACCGGGCCCGCACCAGCGGCGAGGTCTCCGTGCTCGGGCAGGACCCCGCCGACCGGCCGCTCGAGCTGCGTCGCAGGATCGGGATCGTCCTGCAGTCCGGTGGCATCTACAGCCACATCACGCCGCGCGAGGCGCTCAGCCACTGGGCCAGCTTCTACCCGCACCCCCGCGATGTGCAGGAGGTGCTCGATCTCGCGGGCCTCGCCGAGAAGGCCGACGTCCGCAGCCGCAAGCTCTCGGGCGGGCAGCTGCGGCGGCTGGACTTCGCGCTCGCGCTCGTCGGTGACCCGGAGCTCATCTTCCTGGACGAGCCGACGACGGGTTTTGACCCGGAGGCGCGGCGGGCCGCGTGGGAGACGGTTCGCTCTCTGCGCGCGCTCGGCAAGACGATCCTGCTGACGACGCATTACCTCGAGGAGGCGCAGGCGCTCGCCGATCGCGTCGCGATCGTCAAGGATGGCCGCGTGCTTGCGATCGGGCCTCCCCGCGAGCTCGGAGTCGGCGGATCGTCCTATCGCGTCGCCTACCGCCAGGGTCGCGAGCTCATCGAGGTGGAGACCGAGGACCCGACGACGCTGCTGCACGACGTGACGGGTCGTGCGCTGGAGCGCGGCGAGCGCCTGGAGGAGCTGTCGGTGGGGCGCCCGACACTCGAGGACGTCTACCTGGAACTGACGACCGATGTCTGACGTCCTTGCGCTCACGTGGCGGCAGTACCGCCTGGAGCGGCGGATGTTCTGGCGCAACCCGAGCGCCGCGTTCTTCAACTTCGTGCTGCCGCTGCTGTTCCTCGCGGCCGGCGGCGTGATCCTCAGCGGCGACCAGAGCAGCCTGAACAAGCTGCTGCCGGCGATCGCGGGCATGAGCGTGATGTCGACCACCTTCACGGCGCTCGCCTACAACATCGTCTTCCTGCGCGAGCGCGGCGTCCTGAAGCGGATCCACGGGGCTCCGCTGCCGACGGTCTCCTATTTCGGTGGCGTGGCCGCGAACGCGATCACGAACACCGCGCTGCAGATCGCCATCATCGTCGTCGCGGGCAAGGCGATCTTCGGCCTCGGCTGGCCTCCGGAGTGGGCGGCACTGGTGCTGTTCGTAGTCGCCGGGGTGATCTGCTTCGCCGGGCTCGGTGTCGCCTTCGCGCACGCGATCCCGAACTTCGAGTCCACCGCCGCCTACGTGAACGCCGTCTTCCTGCCGGTCGTGTTCGTCTCCTTCTACGTCTTCGACTCCGCCAGCGCCCCGGAATTCCTGCGCACGATCGCCGAGGCGCTCCCTCTCTACCCGCTGATCAAGGGACTCTCCGGGGCGATGGTCACGGGGACACCGGTCAGCGAAAACCTCGACGCGCTGGCGGTGATCGCGATCTGGGCGGTGTTCGGTGTGACGCTGGCGGTGCGCGGCTTCTCTTGGGAGCAGCGCCGGGCATGAGGGAACTTGCGCCCGGCGTGCAGCAGCTGAGCGGGCTGCCGCCGAACGTGATCAACGTGTACGTGATCGGCGATGTGCTGCTCGACGCCGGCACACGTCGAGCTGAGCGGCGGATCATGCGCCAGATCCAGGGCCGCGAGATAAACGCGCACGCGTTGACCCACGCGCACCCCGACCATCAGGGCTCAAGCCACGCGATCTGCACGAGGCTCGGCATCCCGCTGTGGTGCGGGCAGGGCGACATCCCCGCGATGGAGGCTCCGGGGGGCGTCGCGGCCTCGCAGCCGCCGGGGATCCTGAACCGCCTCCAGCAGCGTTTCTGGACGGGTCCCCCCCACCCCGTCTCGCGCGCCCTGATCGATGGCGACGAGGTCGCCGGGTTCACGATCCTCGAGAGCCCGGGGCACTCCGCGGGGCACCTGGCCTACTGGCGCGAATCGGACCGCGTGCTGATCCTCGGCGACGTCCTGAACCACATGAACCTCATCACGGCGGTTCCGGGCCTGCACGAGCCACCGTCGTTCTTCACAGCCGACCCGGCGCGCAACCGCGTGTCCGCGCGCCGCCTGGCCGAGCTCCGGCCTGCGCTCACATGCTTCGGCCACGGCGCTCCGCTGCGCGACCCCGGTAAGCTCGCGGACTTCGTGGAGCGCCTTCCCGCCTGACATGCCGGACGCACTCTTCCTCACCGATGGCGAGGGCTTCGTGCCGACCGCTCACTCGCGCGGCCCGTGGGATCCCGGCGCGCTCCACGGGGGTGCGTCGTCCGCGCTGCTCGCCGACGCGTTCGAGCGCTACGAGCCGGGCTCGGACCTGGCCGTCGCGCGCCTGGGCTTCGAGCTTCTGAGGCCGGTGCCGATGGCCCGTCTGAGCATCTCGGTGACGGTCGTTCGCCCCGGCCGGCGCGTGCGCGAGCTCAGCGCCGAGATCCACAGCGAGGGGACGCTGATCTGCCGCGCGAGTGCGCTGCTGGTCGCGCCGGTCCCCGGCGAGCTTCCCACGGTCGCGGCCGGGGACCCGCCCGAGGGCCGCGGCCGCGCAATGCCCGAGCGCGCGAGCGGAGCGGTGTCCTCGTTCACGCTCGAGGGCGTGGAGGACGGCCGTGAGAGCTTCGGCGCGACGGGGATGGAGATGGTCTGGATAGACGACCCGCGCGTGCCCGGCCCGTGCAGGGTGTGGATGCGCCCTCGGCGTGAGCTGCTGCCCGGCCGGGACCTCTCGCCGCTCGCGCGCACCGCGGCCGTCGCGGACTTCGGCAACGGTGTCAGCGCCTCCCTCCCGTTCGAGCGCTACCTGTTCATAAACGCCGACCTGACGCTGCACCTGCAGCGCGAGCCGCGCGGCGAATGGATTGGCCTTGACGCCCGCACGATCCTGTTCGAGGGCGGCATGGGTCTCGCGGAGAGCGTTCTGCACGATGAGGCCGGCCCGATCGGCCGCGCCTTCCAGACACTCGTCGTCGCGCCCCGCTGACTCAGCGCACGATGACGTCGCCGAGGGCGGCGTCGATCGCCGCCAGCGTGTCGGCGCTCAACACGATCCCCGAGGCCGAGGCGTTCGCAGCGACCTGCTCCGGCCGGCTCGCGCCGACTATCGCCGACGCGACGTTCGGCTCGCGCAGCACCCAGGCGAGCGCCATCTGCGCCATCGTCAGCCCGGCCTGCTCGGCGACGGGGATGAGCCGCTGCACCGCCTCGAGCACGTCCGGGGTCACGAGGCCGCCGATGAACGTGCCCATGCTCTCGCTCGCCGCGCGCGAATCGGAGGGAGGGTCCTCACCGGGGCGGTACTTGCCCGTCAGCACGCCCTGGGCGAGCGGCGACCACACGATCTGCGAGATCTCCTCGCGGGCGCACAGCGGGATCACCTCCGCCTCGGGCCGGCGCCAGATCATCGAATACTGAGGCTGGCTGGAGACCCAGCGCGGAGCCCCCGCCATGCCGAGGGACTCGTCGATCCGCTCCGGCGGCCACTCGCTGAACCCGATGTGCCTGGCCTTGCCTGAGGCGACGACCTGCGCCAGCGCGCCCATCGTCTCATCAAGCGGCGTGTCCGAGTCATAGCGATGGCACTGGTAGAGATCGACGTAGTCCGTCTGCAGACGCTCGAGCGACGCGTCGATCTGCTTGTGGATCTGGGCCGCTGAGAGCCCGCGGTCGGAGTCGGACATCGGGAAGTAGACCTTCGTCGCGAGCACATAGGAGGAGCGCTCGCGCCCGGACAGCACCTCGCCGAGCAGCGTCTCCGATGCTCCCCTGCCGTAGACGTTGGCGGTGTCGATGAAGTTGATGCCGTGATCGAAGGCCGCCTGCACGCACTCCTTCGCGCGATCGCGCTCCACACCGCCTGAGTAGGTGAGCCACGAGCCGAGGCTGATCTCAGAGACCTCGATGTCGCTCGAGCCGAGTTTTCGCATCCGCATTCGGACGAGACTACCCTTCTCAGCGTGATCGCAATCGATCCCTCACTTGCGATCGGCTCGGTCGATCTCGCCGTCAGCGATCTGCAGCGCAGCGTCGATTTCTACACGCGGGTGCTCGGCCTGCCGCTGATCGACCGCGGCGAGGGCGCCGCGCTGCTGGGACCCGCAGGGCGCCCGGCGCTCACGCTCACCCAGATCGAGGACCCCGAGTCGGCCCCGGCCCGCAGCACCGGGCTCTACCACGTCGCGTGGCTGCATCCGTCCAGGGCCGCGCTCGCGGAGACCGTGCGGCGTATAGTCGCCGCGCGCTGGCGGATCGACGGCGCCTCCGATCACTCCGTCTCCGAGGCGCTGTACGTGTCGGACCCCGATCATCTCGGGATCGAGATCTACAGCGACCGGCCGCGCGAGAGCTGGCTGCGCCCCGCGTCGGGACAGGGCGTCGTGATGGTCACCGAGCCCCTGGACATCGATGACCTGTTCGCCCAGTTCCCGGGCGAACCCTCACCGGAGATTGACCCCGGGAGCATCATCGGACACGTCCACATGAAGGTCTCCGACGTGCATCGCGCGCTCGAGTTCTACCGCGACGCGCTGGGTTTCCAGGAGCAGCAGCAGTTCGGGAGCCAGGCGGCGTTTCTGTCCGCCGGCGGCTACCACCACCACATCGGCCTGAACTCGTGGGAGAGCCGCGGCGGCTCGCCCGCCCCCGACGGGGCGCCCGGGCTGCGGCGCGTCGGTTTCACGCTCGGTGGGGACGCCGCGGTGAGCGAGCTCGCCGAGCACGCGGGCGGCGAGAGCGCAGGCGGCGGCGTGCTCGTCCGCGATCCGGACTCTCAGCTGCTCGCCTTCAGCGCCTCCTGAGCGCCCTCAGCGCCTGCGGCCCATCGCGAAGCTCTGGATCGGCGGCGCCGCGGCCCGCATGCTCGAACCGACCTGCTCGCCGTCGAGTCTCTCGGCGGGCTCGGCGCGGCCGGGCAGTTGGCGCACGACGCCGGCCTGCGCCTCGTCCTGCGCGCCGGCGGGAAGGAACCGCTCGAGTGCGAGCAGGTCGCGCACGATCACGCTGATCACCGGGCGGATCTCCTCCGGCTCCTCGCCCGCTCTCCTGCGCGCCAGTGCGTCCCAGCTGATCACGTTGCCGGCCTCCTGAGAGCGCTCGAGGCGGCCGCGGGCGAGCAGCAGCGGCTCGGCCCTGGCGAGATGCCTGTGGCGCTCGTAGACGTCGCCGGGCACGATCAGGTTCACGGTCCCGAACTCGTCCTCGAAGAGCAGGAACATCGTTCCCTTCGCGGTCCCCGGTCGCTGCCTTGCGATCACGAGCCCCGCCACCGCGACCTCCCCGCCCGCCGGGAGCCGGATCAGCTGGGCGCTGGTGGTGAGCATCGGCGCCGTCAGATGCGCCCGCAGGATCGCCATCGCGTGATCGCCGACCGTCACGCCGCTGGTGGAGTAGTCGGCGATCAGGCGCTGCCATCTGCCCAGCGGCCGCAGCCGCGGCGGCTCGGGCAGGCCCAGAGGCAGCGCGAGCTGGGTCATCTCCTCCTGCCCGCTCACCCCGTGCGCGGGCGTGGCTATCCCGAGCTGCCACAGTGCGCTCCTGCGGTCCAGTCCGCCGGCGAGGCTGTCGCATGCGCCCGCCCACGCCAGCTGCTCGAGCGTCCTGCGCCTGGCCCCGGCGCGGGCCGCGAGGTCGGTCAGGCTGGCGAACTCACCTCCTCGCTCTCGCTCACAGACGAGCTCGGCAACCTCCGAGCCGACGACGTCCTTGACGTAGCCGAGGCCCATCCGCACCGCGCCGTCCTGCACCTCGCACTGGGCGCGCGAGGCGTTCACGTCCACGCCGAGCACCGGGATCCCGCGGTGCGCAGCCTCGTGGACGAGGCTGTCGGGGGCGTAGAAGCCCATCGGCTGCTCGTTCAGCAGCGCGCACAGGAACTCCGGGCCGTAGTGGACCCGTAGCCATGTCGACTGGTATGCGAGCAGGCCGAAGGCGGCGCTGTGCGACTTCGGGAATCCGAAGCCCGCGAAGCCCTCGACCATCCCCCACACGCGCTCGGCCATCTCGCGGGGGACGCCGGCATGGCTCATCGCCCCCTCGATGAAGCGTTCGCGCTGGCGCTGGAGCATCTCGCCCGAGCGTTTGCGGCTCATCGCCCTGCGCAGGCCGTCGGCTTCGCCGGGGGTGAAGCCCGAGAACGCTTCGGCGACCTGCATCACCTGATCCTGGAAGATGATCGTGCCGAGTGTCTCCCCGAGCACCTCCCGCAGCGTTGGGTGCTCGTAGGGGACCTCGTAGCCGGGGTCCTCGCGCAGCCTGCGGCGGCGCTCTATGTAGGGGTTGATCGCGCCGCCCTGGATCGGGCCGGGCCGGATGATCGCGACCTGGATCGTCAGGTCCTGCAGGTTCATCGGCCGTGTCCGCAGCAGCGACTGCATCTGGGCGCGGCTCTCTATCTGAAAGACGCCGACGGTCTCCGCGGCGCGGATCGCCCTGAAGGTGAGCGGGTCATCCAGCGGGACCCGCGAGAGGTCGATCCGCTCGCCGCGCACACGCTCCACTTCGACCACGCAGCGCTCGACGGCGGAGAGCATCCCCAGCCCCAGCAGGTCGATCTTCAGGAAGCCCGCATCGGCACAGGAGTCCTTGTCCCACTGGACCATCTGCCTGCCCTCCATGGCGGCGGGCACCACCGGGCAGCAGTCGATCAGCGGCCTGGTCGCGATGATCATCCCACCGGAGTGCTGGGAGAGGTGCCGCGGCAGCCCGCGCGCCTCCCGCACCAGTCGCTCGAGCCAGCGCCAGGGGTCCATCGCGCCGGGGGGCCCGGCGCGATCCACCGGGGACCGGGCTCCGTCGGCCTGCGCGCGTGAGCCGGCGAGCGCCCCCTCGATGTCGTGCTCCGATTCCGGGCCGTACCTGTCTGCGCCGCGCGCGAGCCGCTCGATCTGGCCGGCGGGGAGCCCGAGCACCTTGCCGAGCTCACGTATGGCCCCACGCTCGCGGAAGGTCGGGAAGGCGGCGACCAGCGCCGCTCGATCCTGCCCGTAGCGCTCGTGCACCCTCGGGATCAACCGCTCGCGGATGTCGCGCGGGAAGTCCAGGTCGATGTCCGGGAGGCCGCTGAGATCCTCGTGCAGGAAGCGCCCGAGCGCGAGCCTGCCGGCGATCGGGTCTATGTGCGAGAGCCCCGTCAGGTAGCAGACGAGTGAGGAGACCGACGATCCTCTGCCGCGCCCGGGGGCGAGCATCGTGCGCACCGAGTCTGGGCCGCGGACCTCCAGAGCGACCTCGCGCGCGAGCTCCAGCATGTCGTGGTGGAGCAGGAAGAAACCCGCGAGGCCGAGCCTGTCGATCACGCGCAGCTCCTGCTCAAGGCGCGCCCGGGCCTCCCCGGCCGATGCCCTGGAGGCGGCCGGTGCACCTGGGCCGTAGCGCTCATGCAGACGCGTCATGCACAGCTCGGCCAGGCGGCGTGAGGCCTGTCCGTCCTCCGCTCCGGGATAGCGGTAACCGAGGTCCCGTGTCAGGTCGAACGTGAGCTGCTCGGCGAGCAGGACGCTCTCGCGGACCGCCTGCGGATGGTCGGCGAAGCGGCGCGCCATCGCCTCCGGGCTGCTCATCACGTGGCTGTGATTGCCGCGCCGCAGCGGCTCACAGGCGTCCAGCGTGCAGTGGTTGCGGATCGCCACGAAGGCGTCCTGTAGCTCCGCCCGTGCCCTTGAGTGCGCGTGAACGTCGCCGGTGGCCACGCAGCGCAGGCCCAGGCGACGCCCGAATGCCTCCAGCGCCCGGTTGCGGGCGCGGTCACCGCGTGCGAACGGCCGCTGCAGCTCGACATACATCCCCTCCGGGCCGAAGGCGTCGAGCAGCCTGCGCGCGATCGGCTCGTGCTGCGCATCCCCGGAGCCGATCACCGAGTGGCTCGCGCAGCCGGTGAGGCACACGAGCCCCTCGGAGTGCCTCATCACGGCCTCCAGTCCGACGTGGGGCTCACTGCGCTCGCGCCGGCTGCTGCCCTCACGCGTGTGGGCGTGGGCGTGGGTGATGATCCGGCACAGGTTGCTCCAGCCGCGCTCGTCGCGGGCGAGCAGCGTTATGTGCCGCACCTCCCCTCCGCCCACGGCAAGGTCGACCTCCGCCCCGTGGATGGCCCTGATCCCCGCCTCCGATGCGCTCTGGGCCAGCTCCATGGAGCCCGAGAGGGAGTTGTGGTCGGTCATGGCGAGCGCGGTGTGGCCGAGCTCGCCGGCTCGCCGCGCGAGCTCCTGCGGCAGCGAGACGCCGTCCAGGAACGAGTAGGCCGAATGGCAGTGCAGCTCGACGTAAGGGGGTGCCTGCATCCCTCCCCCTACGGATCCTGGGCGAACCAGCCGCCCGAGCACAGGTCGTGAAATACGATGACGTTGCGGCCACGGGCCCCCACCAGCTCCCAGTAACGCCGGCGCAGCGGCGCGGCCGTCCACCAGCGGTCCTCCACGAGCCAGGACTCCCTCAGATGCTCGATGGCTTCCCCGTCCACGACGGCGGGAGCACCGTCCCTCCAGAGCACGCGCGCGGGCCTGGGCGGGTTCAGGGACCGGGTCACGCGCGATCACTCACCGGGCATCGGGGCCAGCACCACGCGCCGCTCGGGCACACGCGAATCAGGGTCCACGCAGACCGCCCGCAGGGCGGCATCGCGCCCGGCCAGGGCGCGGGTCTGCGCGATCGCCTCGCCCAGCCGCACATGGCGATCGGCGCGGCCCTGGTCCAGCAGCGTGCTCTGCTCGCTGCCGGCCGGCCCGAACCGCTCGACCGACAGTGCCAGCGAGGACGCCGGCGCCGGCAGGCCGAGCAGCCGCAGCGAGAGCGCCATCGTGATCCGCTCGGGGTCTGAGATCGCCTCGCGGAATGTCACAGGCTCACGCCAGCCTCCGCCGCCCAGCAGCCGGGCGGACAGTGTCGCTGAGCGCAGCGTGCGCCCGCGGCGCTCGGGCCGGGCGAGCAGCCGCCCCACCAGCACCCCGAGCACGCGGCCGAGCGCCATGCCGGAGTTCGCGTCGCCGACGTCCATCGACTCCGAGAGGCGCTCCGGCGCCCTGCGCGGGCGCAGCGCGGTATCCCCTCCGCAGGCGAGCGTGTGGGCCAGCGACCCGGCCCCGCCGAAGCGGTCGGCGAGCGCTCCTCGACCCAGCCTCTCCAGATCGCCGAGCGTGCGAACCCCGAGGCGGCCGAGCGGCTCGATCAGCTCCTGTGTCTCATCCCGGAAGCCGAGCAGCTCGACGGGCCGGCCCGCGAGCCAGCGCGGAGCCTCGGCGCCCTCGAGCACGAGCGGGCGGCGTGAGCGCACGGCCATCGCGGCGGCAAGCGCGCAGAAGCGCGTCGGGCCGGCCCCTATCCGCACCGGGCGATCCAGCGCCTCGCGCGCGGCGGAGATGACGCCGCCCGCGCTCCCGTACAGGCCGAGCAGCCCATCGGCCTGCAGGTGGGCGAGCCCCGGGCGGGAGTCCTCGACGGCCGCCCCGATCGACTCCAGCGCGCAGAGCGCGGCCTCCCATTCCTCGGCGACCCTGACGGGATCGGCCGGTACCAGCGTCAGGTCCGGGCAGCGGGCCAGCGCCTCCCCGAGCGCCATCCCCCTGGTGATCCCGCGGGCCTCGGCGGCACCCGAGACCTCCCCCACCAGCCGCCCGGTGGCCGCGCTGTCCGCCCGCACAGGCGGCGCCACCGCCAGCGGCCGCCCGGCCAGCGCCTGCGAGGAGCCGGCTGCGACAACCAGCTCGAAGCGGGGCAGATACACGCAGACGACCATACGAACGTATGTTCGCATATGGCCGGCCGCGGGTCAATCCATCGTGAGCGGTCCCTCCGCGGCTCCCGCCAGGAACTGGCGAACGAACGGGTTATCCGAGGAGAACATCCGCTCGGCGTCCCCCGCCTCGACGATCCGCCCGCGCCAGAGCAGCGCGATGTACTGCCCGATCCGGCGCGCGGAGGCGATGTCGTGTGTGACGACGATGTACGTGCCTCCGTGGATCGCGTGCATCTCCTGGATCAGCTCGCACAGGAGCGCCGTGCGCACCGGGTCAAGACCCGAGTCGGGCTCGTCGAAGATGACGATGTCGGGGTCCATCACGAGCGCCCGCGCGAAGCCCGCGCGCTTGCGCATCCCGCCGGACAGCTGCGAGGGAGCGTCGTCCATCGCGTGCCCGAGGCCGACGTCGAGCAGGCCCTGGGTGACTTTTTCGGCGATCTGGGTCTCGGGCATATCGGTGTGCTGGCGCAGCGGGAACGCGACGTTGTCGAACACGGACATCGAGCCGAACAGCGCTCCGTCCTGGAACAGCACGCCGATCCGCCGCCGCAGTTCGAGCAGCTTGGGCATCGTCAGGCTCGGCACCGACTGGCCATGCACGATGATGTCTCCGGAGTCGGGGAACATCAGCCCGATCATGTGCTTGATCAGCACGCTCTTGCCGGTCCCGGACGGGCCGAGCACGACGGTGATCGTGTCGTCCGGGAACGCGACGTTCAGGCCGTTCAGGACGGGCACCCCGCCGAGGCGCTTGTGGACGTCGATGCAGCGGATCGACCAGTTGCCGGACTCCGGGGACCCCGAGAGGTCCAGCTCGTCCGAGTGGTACTGGTAGTCGTCCGACATCATTTCCCTCCGTAGGTGACGTGTGGGAACTGGCTGGTCTGGCCATTGAACGTGAACGGCCCCTGCTGGTTGCATCCCGGCGCCGGGACGGCGTTCGGCGTTTCGGGCGTGTTCGCGACTTTGAACCCGATCAGCTGCTTCGATGGTTTCGGCCGAGACCGTTTCGTTCGCGGGGCCGCTCACGGACGGCGCGTTGTTCGCGCAGTTGGAGCTGCTGAACACCGACAGGCCGCTCGCGAGCGTCTTGAAGGCGCCGGGCTGCGGGTAGGCGTTCGCGCGGTTCGTGCCGACCCTCGACTGGTAGATCGCAAGGCTTTCCGGGCCCAGCACCGACATCGTCTGCAGGCCGTGAAGCTTGGGGCCTTTGCCGGCCGTGCTGCTGTTCTTTTCGCTGAACTGCGAGGCGGCCGCGAGGTTCGCGAAGAAGGCCTGGACCTCGGGCACGTACTGGCCGGTGTACTGCAGGAACGGGTCGAGGTTGTGCAGCACCGGACGCAGGTTTTCGAGCACGGGCGTGGTCAGGTCCAGGGTGGTCTTGACCTTCGGCAGGCCGGCCTTCGCGGCCACCGTGAGGGGGCCGACGGAGGTCAGGAACGTGTCGAGCTGGGGCGCGAACGGCTTGGCGGCCTGCAGCAGCTTTGCGAGTTCGCGCTGAGCCGGGCGGAATTCGACGAGGTAGGGGTTCGCGACCGTCGAGAATTTGTCGAGTTCCTGCAGCGCGATGGTCGACTTCTTCTCGAATGTCGGCAGCGCTTCGAAGGCTTCGGCGAACTCCGTGCTCGCTTCGGCGGCGGCGTGGAACGTGCGCTCGCCGTTGACGATGAACTGTTCGAGCTGGTTGTCACGGCTGGCGAGCGCGTTGAACACGACGCCCGTGTTGCGCACGAGCAGGTGCAGCGCGCCCTCCTGGGTGTTCAGGACGGTCACGAGCTGGTTGGTGTGTTCGACGAACGGCTCGAGGCTCGCGAATGCGGAGTTGATCTGTTCCCCGCGGCCGTTGATGCCGACCGCGACCGACTGCTGCCAGATCTGGAACGCGGCCCTGGTCTTCGGGTCGAATGCGGCGAGGATGTCGTCGAGCGTCACGGACGGCTGCACGTGGCTGTCGGGAAGGTGCCCGTTGTCGGCGAGATATGGGCCCGTCTGCCCGGCGGGCAGGAGCTGCACGTAGGTCTCGCCGAGCAGCGTCTTCACACGCAGGATCGCCCGCGTGTTCGCGCGGATCGGTGCGTACTTGTCGGCGATTTCGAGCGTCGCTTCGGTCTTGCCGCCCGGGTTCGCCTTCAGCGCGATGACGTGCCCGATGTTCACGCCGCTGATGCGCACGTCCGACTGTTCGGCGAGCGCGAAGGAGCGGTTGAAGGAGACCGTGATCCGGTAGCCCTTCGGCTTCAGCGGGAGCGGGCCGCCGAAGGACTCCCACAGGAACATCAGCAGCCCGAAGCAGCTGAGCACGAACAGGATGATCACGAGGATGTTGCCGAGTGTGGGAGCGCGCTTCTGCATCTCAGCCTCCGCCTGCCCTTCGGAGCCGCGACGCCGGCGGGCGCGGCGGCGGCGCCGAACACGTTCGGCGAGAGCCCCGTCAACGAGGAGCCCGGCGGCCGGCTTCTTCGCGGCCGCTTTGGCGGACGCGGAGGTGCCGATCAGGTTCGTGCATTCTTCGGCGGTCGGCGGCCGCAGCAGCCCGACGAGCAGGTTCACCGTCGGGTTGACTTCGCCGGCGCCCTTCAGGATCGGGAGCACTTTGCAGTTGAAGTAGATGAGGCTGCGCCCGAGCGGCCCGTGCGCGTCGGCCGAGCTGACGACGCTGTTCAGGTTGTGGTTGCCCCAGTCCAGGAAGAACAGGAAGCCGCCCTTGCTCGCGCCCGGGTTGTAGGCGAGCTCGTTGAAGAATTCGTTGAGCACCGCGAAGCTCGTCGCCAGGTGCGGGAAGGCCTTCGCGATTTCCGCCGTCGACGGGGCGATCTGGTTGATCGTCGGGTTGATTTCCCTCGCGAACGGGCGGATTTCGTTCTTGAACACGGGGGTCGTCTTCAGCGCGAGGGATTTCGTGGCTTGCTGGGCCGGCCCGAGCGCTTTCGCGAACGGGTTCAGTTCGTGCAGCGTGACGCCGACCAGCGCCGAGGAGGTGGCGATCTTGCCGAGGCCCGTGTTGGTCGCTTTCAGCGCGCCCGGCAGCAGCTGCAGCGTGCTCTGGACGTTCGCGTCCTCGGCCGCGAACGTCTTGAAGACCGCGTTCGATGCATCCACGAGCTGCGCGATCTGCTGGTCCTTGCTGCCGAGCGCTTCCATCAGCAGCCGGAAGTTGTGGATCGAGCGTTCGATGTTTTCGTGGCGCAGCTGGAGCTGTTTGGTGATTTCGATCGTCAGCTTCGCCGTGGGGTCAAAGCGCTTCAGCACCGCGGACAGCTGGTGGCTGTTGTTCCTCAGCCCGATGCCGGCTCCCGCGAGCAGCTCCTGCAGGTAGGCGCGCGTGTCGGCGTCAAGGCCCGCGAGGAACTGGTCGAAGTCGACGTTCGGCGCCGTCTGCTGGACGGGGATCGTTTCGCCGCTCTTGACCTTGCCCGAGGACGGATGGCCGGGGTTGACCTCGACCGTGATGTCCTGCAGCCCCGTCTTCGGCCTCAGCAGCAGCGTTGCGTCGTGGTAGATCCGCGCGTACTTCGGGATCAGCCGCATCGTCACGACCGCGCGGCCCTGGTTCAGGTCGACGCTTCCCACTTCGCCGATCTTCGCTCCGGCGATCGTGACCGCCTGGCCCTGGCCCGGCGTGACGGCCTGTGCCGTCTGGAATTCGGCCTTCAGGGTGAAGTAGTCGCGTCCGAGCACCGGCACCCAGCCGGGGAGCTTCAGGTTCTCGTGCGCGAGGATGTAGCCGCCGACGGCCGCGGCGATGATCACCATCGTGACGACGGCGATGAAGGCCGTTCGGTAGCGCTCGATCTGGTCGCGGACACCGAGGCGCGCCGTGCGTCGGCATGCCGCCTTCGGCGCCGCCTCCGGGCGTCACCGGCGTTCCCGGCGTGGGTGTGGGTGTCTCGGCCATCAGCCGCTTCCGTCCGCGGGGCCCTGCGAGAGCGGGCCGTTGAAGTCCGGCAGCTTCTGCGTGTAGCAGGGCACGAGCGGCTTGTATTCGGGCTCTGTCGCCGGGTAGGCGGGGCGCGTCCCGAGCGGCTGAAGCGGCGAGCGAGCGAGCAGCTGCGAGCCGTTCAGCTTCTGTCCGAGGATGTTCGCCGGTTTCGACTTCAGCGTCTGGCCGCTCGCGCCGACGAGGAACTTCGTCACCGCGCCGTTGCCGTTGAAGCTCTGGCCGATGCCGGCGAGGCCCACCAGGCTGTACCAGAACTCCTTGTAGTCTTCGACGC
The DNA here is from genome assembly GCA_963826345.1 of uncultured Solirubrobacteraceae bacterium. GTDB lineage: Bacteria > Actinomycetota > Thermoleophilia > Solirubrobacterales > Solirubrobacteraceae > Palsa-744. The sequence goes on along the minus strand of CAWGWU010000008.1, from coordinate 42,522 downwards.
CGGTCGTGGCCGACCCGTCCTGGATGCGCGTGTTGCCCGCCGGGAAGATCACGTTCGTCAGGCACTTGTTGAACAGTTCGGTCTGGTGGAAGACCGGGATCTGTTCTGCCTCGAGCGCTGGCCAGCGAGGGCGCCGCGGCCGCGAGGCCCTTCGCGACACCGCCGAGCTCGTTCGGCGCGAGCGAGGCCTGCACCTGGGCGATCCACGGCAGCGTCGCGGCGACGGTTTCGGGCGTGGCGCGGACACCGGGAAGGATGTCGTGCGCGAACTTCTGGGTCGGCCCGAACGACGCGTCGAGCGCCGCGAGCCCGCGCGTGGCGCTCGTGAGCGCACCCGGCAGTTCGGCGACGGCGAGGCTAAGGCTCGTCGACTGCGCCGCGAAGGACGAGAAGAAGGTGTTGAAGTTGACGATCAGTTCGCCGAGCTCCTGCTCGTGCACGTTCAGCGCGGAGGTCACTTTGTTGATGCTCGCGACGAGCTTTGAGATGTCGTTCGTCGCGACGCCCGTGAGCGCCTGGTTGACGATCGCGCTGCCCTTCAGCGCCGCGGGACCGCGGTGGTAGGACTGGTTGAGCGCCTGTGCGGCGGTGTAGCCGTGGAGTTCAGCTTCCTGTTCGGCGTTCTCGGCGGGTGTCGGCTTGGCGGTCAGCGCCGCGCCGTATTCGATCAGGAACGTCTGCAGGTTCGCGCGCGTGTCGGTGTTCAGCGCGTTCAGGACCTGGTCGAGCTGTACCGGGTCCGCGGTCTGCGTGACGGGGATCGTGTGGCCGGATGAGATCGTCGGCGCGGACGGGCTGCCGGGCTGCAGTTCGACGAACCAGTTGCCTTCCAGGAACGTGCGCGGGCGGATCTTCAGCGTCGCGTCTTCGTGAATCGGCAGGCCGCGCGATTCGATTTCCATCGTCACGACGCCGGTGTTGCCTTCGCGCTTGATCCCGGTGACCTTGCCGACGTTGACGCCCGCGATACGGACCGGCGACTTGGAGTGGATGTTCAGCGCCGAGTTGAAGACGGCGTTCATGCGGAAGCCGTGTTTGAACGGGATCGCCTTCGTGAAGCCGAAGTAGACGACGATCAGCAGCACGATGATGACGATGGCGCCGAAGCGGACCGGGTTTGACTTCTGCAGGTCGACGACGGGGATTTCGTCGTGCCGGCGGAACAGTTTTTTGCGGGCCATCGCCTAGCCCTTGCCTTTCGTGATCCCGAGCGCCTGCAGCGTGGAGGCGGGATACGTTTCGCCGAAGAGGTTCTGTTCGCGGCTGGTGAATTCGCGGTTGCTCAGCACTTTCGGGACGTTGGTCGTGACGACCTTGCCCGGTTCGTAGACCTCGTTGCCGGCTTCGCACACCTGCGGCTGGCCGGGACCCGAGGTGAACGGATAGGGGTTCGCGTGCAGGTGGTTGTTGTCGATGATCTGGCCCGTGGACGCCGATTTTTCGGTGGACGGGCCGTTCGCGGGCGCCGAGGACGGGAAGCCCTCGTTGTTCGGGCCCGTCGGGGTGAGCAGGAAGCTGGCGCGGGCGAGCGTACCGACACCGATGTTCTCGGCCTGCAGGCTCGCGACGTTCCGGAACGCGAGCGTCCAGTAGTTGCACTTTTCCTGCGACGGCGCGATGCCCGCAAGCAGCGGGTTGCCGATTTCCAGGGTCTGCGTGAAGTCCTGGAAGCTGATCTGAACGACTGGGTTCTGCGCGAATTCGGCGAGCGCCTTCGGCGGCTTCGCTCGTGTTGTCGTTGAGCCCGGTCGCCTTGCCGAGGTTCCTTGCGCCTTCCGTGAACGCGTGCGAGAGCGGCGGGGCGACGACGACGAGCGACGCTGCGCTCGGGCGCAGCAGGTGCATGAACTCGGTTGCGTTTTCGATCAGCGGTGCCTGGTGGGGCAGCGAGTAGATCGCCTGTTCCAGTGACGCCGGGCCGCCCGCGGTCGCTTCTTCGAGGTAGTGCGAGACGCCCGCGAAGGCCGTGAAGAACGTGTCGAGCTCGACGAAGTAGGCCGCCTGGATGTCGGCGATCGGCGCCGTCTGGCCGGAGACCCGCTCGAGCGCTTTGAAGAAGCCCTTCAGGTCGGTCTGCTTGTTGGCGAGGTTCTGCAGCACCGGGACCGCGTTGATCACCAGAGGGCGGAGTTCGTGGATCGTGTTGTTCAGGCCGAGCCCGCGGGCGGCGAGACCGTCGCCGAAGTTGTTGGTGTTGATCTTGATCGCGGTGCGCGTGCTCTTGGGGAACATGTTGAAGAGGTCATCGATGCTGACGGCTTCCTTCGTCTGCGAGACGGGGATCGTGTGGCCGGCGCTCAGCGTCCTGTGCGAGCTGCCCTTTTCGAGTTCGAGGTACTTCAGGCCGATCGTCGAGACCGATTGGACGACCGCCCTTGTGTCGGCGGGCAGCGGTTCGACGCTCTTTTCGAGCTTCAGTTCGGCGATCGCGGTGACGCGGCCCGTCCTCGGGTTCTGGTGCGGGGTGAGTCCCGATACGAGCCCGACGCGGGTGCCGGCGATGCGGACCTGGTTGGACGGGATCAGCCCGGACGCCTCGGGCAGTTCGACCTTGATGTTGTAGGTCGGCACGAACGGCAGGCCGTTGTTCGCGTTGTAGGCCAGGAACACCGCGACGACGATGATCAGCGTCGTGATCGCGCCGATCAGCAGCGGGTTGCCGGACAGTGCGTTCTTGCGGCGGCGATCCATCAGGGCGTCTGGAGCGGATCGCAGGTGAGCAGTTCGTTGTCGGCGAACGGCGAGGAGCCGTCGGCGGCGGGCTGCGTGGCGCCTCCCGGGCAGCGGCGGATCTGGCCTGTTTTCAGGCCTTCCAGCGCGGCCGCTCCGGTCGTCGGCGTGAGGTTGTTCGAGCCGCCGAGCTTGAAGTCCGGCAGGATCGGCGAGACGCGGGCGTAGTGGCCGTTCGCGTCGTAGTAGGACGCGGCCTGGCCGAACGAGCGCAGCGTCCCCGCGAGGTCGGGTGAGTAGGGCCGAAGAAGTTGGTGATCGGAACCGATTCCTGCAGCGCCGTGACGCTCGCCGGCGAGGCGGTGGTGAGCGTCTTTGCGAGCGCCGGCAGGGCGCTGAGCAGTTCGGTCAGGTCGTTGTTCTTGCCGGGCTTGCTGATCGCGCTGTTGAAGTTGGCGAGCACCGGCGTGGAGGTCGTGACGAGCGGGCGCAGCTTCTGCAGCAGCGTGGTCAGCGGGACGGTCGCGGGCTTCGAGGTTTCGATCAGCTGCGTCAGGGCGGCGAGCGTCGCGGGCACGCCTTCGAAGGTCTTGTTGCCCTGCTGCAGGGTGCGCGGGCAGCTCCTTCAGGCCCGCGGCTAGCGCGGCCTGTTGAGAGCCGATCGCCTGGAAGGTCGTGTTGCCGTGTTCGACCAGTTCGGAGAGCTGCTGTTTGCGCGCCCCGATCGTCGTGACTGCCTTGGCTGTTTCAATCAGGAAGCTCGTGAACGTCGGCTGATCCTTGACGAGCTGGCTGAACAGCTTGTCCGTCGCGGAGATCGAGGGCGCGAAGTATTCGACGGATTCGCCGAACGGCTTGCCCGCGCCCACGTACTGCGCGGCGGTCCCCTGGACGAACCCCTGAAGGCCCTTCAGCGTCCTCGGGTTCAGCGCGTTGAAGAGCTGGTCGAGATCCGTGACTTCTTTGGTTGCGCGATGCCGGGAGCGCCGTGCCTTCGCTGAGGGCGGGGTAGTTGTTCGGGCCCGGCGAGAGGGCTATGTAGCGGTTGGCGACGCTCGAGAGCGACGGCACGCGCACTTCTGCGGTGGTCCCCGCGTGCAGCGGCGCCAGCGACTTTTCGACGCTGATCGTGACTTCCGCCTTGAAGTCCTTCGTGAGGACGATGTTGGTGACGCTGCCGACGGGGACGCCGCCGACCTGCACCTGGTCTCCCCTGACCAGCTGCCCGGCGTCGGCGAACATCGAGTTTGTAGGTCGCGCCGCCGTTGCTCAGGAGAACGATGTAGAGGACGATCAGCGCGACCATCGCCGAGCGCGCTTACCGCCATGAAGCGGAGAACGCCGGTGCCCGGGGTGCGGGTCTTGCGGGCGGGCCCCGTGGAGTCCGGAGGCTGGGGAGCCGCGGGAGGGCTGGGAGGGCTAGTTGTGGCCACCGCTGCCTCCTTCCGCTGGTTCATGGGGGCTGACGGGGATCGCCGCCGATGACGGGCCGCGGCCGACGACGGGGTCGGGGATTTCGCCCAGGCGCGCGATCAGCTTCGACCAGTCGTGCGGGGAGAGCGCGAGGTTGAACGCGCCGGCGGCGCGGGCGAGCGAGCCGGCGGGCGCGGTGTAGAGGATCCGGATCGCGTCCGCTGCGGTGGCGCTCCTCTTCGCGCCGCGGGTCCCCGGGTAGCTCATCAGGCTGAGGATCTCGCGCGGGCGCGAGAGGCCCTGGAGCATCAGCAGCCTGCGCACCAGCGTGTCGGCGATGGTGCCGGCGCCCTGGTGTCCTGCGACCGGCACGCCGTTTATCGAGGTGATCTGGACGGCTCCGACGGCGTCCCCTTCGCCGGTGCTCGTCGGCTGGGAGGCCGCGCACGGCACGCCGGCGACGCTCACTCTTCATCCCGGACACCGACAGGTACTCGAGCATCGCCAGCACGCGTTTGTCGATCCTGCCCGCGCCGATGTCATCGCGCGCGCACGATGACAGCGAGATCGAGCCGTCGTGCAGGACCTGAGGCTGCAGCTGCTGCTTTGACTCGAGCAGAACCTGCCCGACGGTGGGTGAGGTCGCCAGGAACGGGTTCTTGCCGCGGGCATGGAAGACGGAGGTGTTCTCAAGCGCGACCCAGCCGTCGAGGATCGGCTTCGGGTCGATCAGCGGCGCGCCCGCCCCGGCGGGCCGGATCTGGAAGAGGATGTGCGGAGCGGCCGGCGCGGACGAGCCCGGCGCCTTCGGAGCCGACGTGGCCGAGCACCGTTCCCGCGATCACCTGTACGCCCGCCACGAGCGGACGAAGATAGACGGTCTCCGAGCCTTCGTTGAAGACGCGCACGTTTTCGGCCGCCGGCGCCGGGCGCGGGGGTCGCCGGGCGGGCGCGGCGCGCCGGCGTGCGCTTCGCCGCGCCGCCTTCCAGTCCGGCGCTCGCTCCGAGCGCGAGGCCCGAGACCGTGCCCGTTTCCGACAGCGGCGAGCGCGGCTGGGCACCGGCGCTGGCCGGGCCGCTGGGCGGTGCTTCGCCGGAGCCGCCGCGTCCTTCGATGCGGGAGCTGACCGCGCTGTCGCTCCTGGGCTGAAGCAGCGGGTAGACGCTGGAGACGTCGCCGAGCTCGGCGTAGGTGTAGGTGTTGCCGTAGGCGTCGCGCAGCGAGACGTAGTGGCCGAGGTCCGGCGAGCGTGCCGAGCTTCACGATTTCGCCGTCCTGCACCGCGATCACCGGAGCGCCGGGGTCGGAGTAGATCGTCGTGCCCGGGATCGTCTTGGGCGCGGCCGATGGAGCCGGCGAGGCACGGTCGGGAAGCCGTCGCTGAAGTGCGCGGCGGCGTGGACCGGGAAGCGGGCCTGGGTGATGCCGGTGATCGCGCCGAGCAGTTCGGAGGGGGTGCCGCCGAGCAGCTGCGCGCGGAGCATCACGGAGTCGACGTAGGCGGGTGAGTGGTTGTAGGAGTAGACGCGCGGCCCTGATGTTGTTGTCGCCGCCCGCCGCCTTCAGGTACCTGGCCGCGGCGAAGATCGCGTCGGCGGGGTTGTAGGGGTCCTTGAAGCCGTCGCCGTTCGCGTCCACCCCGTACTGCGCCCACTCGGCGGGAAGGAACTGCATCCAGCCCTCGGCGCCGGCGCTCGAGACGCTGAGGTCGCGGCCGTAGTCGGTCTCGACCTCGTTGATCGCGGCGAGCACCTGCCACGGGATCCCGTACGCGGTGCCCGCGGCCTGGAAGATCGGGAGCAGGAACGGCGGCACCTGGAAGCTTTCGATGAAGAAGGTCGGGATGCCCGAGAACGAGGTCTGGAACTGGAGGGGCAGCGCGGGGGTCAGCGCGGACGGGGCGAGCGCCTTCTTTCCGTTCGCCCCGGCGCCGGGTTCGGCCGAGGTCCCTCCCGAGCCGCCCTGCGTCGTGCTCTTCGGGGCGCGGGGCTTGCGATGCTGAGGCGGGTTAGCGCTCGAACCCTGCGACTGCTGCCCGCTGACCTGCGGTTCCTGGACCTGTGGTTCGGCGGGCGGGGCACCTTCGCCGGTGCTCGTGGTGGTGCTCGGCGCTTCCGGAGCGGGCGCCGGGACGCTCGTCGTCGGGGTCTGTGTGCTCGTCCCGGTTTCGCCTTCCACGGCGAGCGCTGCGGCCGGCAGCGAGAGCCCGAGAGCGATCGCTGCCGCGGGGGCGAGGAACATCCGGAGGCTGTCCGTGAGTGCGCTCATCGCTTGCGTCAGTTCCCCAGCAGGTAGTTCAGGAGCAGGCCGCCTGCCTGCGACCCTTCGGTGGACGGCGAGTAGTAGGTGGTGCCGGATGTCGATCCGCCGACGGGCTGCGTGGCGGAGCCGGTCGAGGACGCCGGGACGGCCCCCTCCATTTCGGCGATCGTCGGCGCCGAGCCGGGGTATTTGGCGATCGCCTGCGCCGGCGTGGCCCCTTCGACGACCGCGAGCGTGCGCTCCATCACCAGGCTCTGGCCTTCCTTGGTCGAGGAGGCCGCCGTGGCCGGCGGCGTGCCCTTGTTGAACGGGCGGCGGCTGCACTTGGGGTCTTCGGTGATGTCGTATTTCAGGCACGGGTTGGCGACGCCTTCGGTGCGCAGGAAGTGACCGAGCGCGTCGTAGCCGTTGGAGGCTCCGGCCCCGAGGAAGATGAAGTCGAGCAGGCGCTCGAGCCCGCCCGTTCCCTTGAAGCTGCTCAGCAGGCCCGCGAGGTTCGTCGCGAAGGGGTTCGCGGCGGCACCGTTGGCCTTGAGCTCCTTCAGGAGCGGTTCGGTTTCCACGATCGCGGGCCCCGTCGTCTTTCCGTTCTTGCCGAGGTTCTTGAAGAAGATCGTCGAGGCGTTGGAGAAGCCGGGCAGTTCGACGAACGCCTTGTTGATGTATGGGCGCGGCCTGGTGCAGGCTCTGGAATGTCGGCGTCGTCTGGTCGGCGAAGCGGCCGAGGCGTTCCATCGCCGGCGTCAACTGGCGCAGGAATTCGGGGAACAGGGCGAGGTTCTGGGCGAGCGCTCCACGCTGGGCGGCGGTGGCCTGGTTGACCGTGTTGCTCGAGACGATGAAGTTCGCGACGTGTTCACGCACGGCGGCGAGCGGCGCGAGCGCTTTGTCGGAGTCGACCGCGAGCTGCGTGAGCACCTGGTTCTCGCTCGCGAGGATCGAGAGCACCTTGTCGAGTTCCGCGAGCGCCGGGTTAGCGCGCCGGATGACGACGTTCAGGTCGCTGCCGCGGCCCGCGAGGCCAGCTCCGAATTCGTTGATGATCAGCGTCAGCCGCTGGCGTTCGGGCAGGCGGCTGATGTCGCCGAGCAGATCGACGTCGACGGGGCTGTGGGTCTGGGTCACCGGCAGGTAGTACTGCCCTTCGCCTTCGACGCCGCTCGGGATTTTGTGCAGCTTCGGCGGTGGCGCGGTGCCTTCGATGCGTGGCTGCGTCGGAAGGCAGTCGACGTACTTCTCGCCGATCAGCGCCTGCGGGCGGATCGTGCAGGTCGCGTCGACGCGGAAGTCCTGGAAGCCGGGGTTTTCGATGTTCAGCACGACCGCCGCCTTCGCGGCGGGCGTCGCGGTGACCGATTCGACGACGCCGACCTTGACGCCGTCGATCTTGACGTCCTCGCCCGCGATCACGTTCGCGGCATCGTCGAAGATCGCCCGGACCTGGTAGCTCTTGTTGGCTCCGCCGGCCGAGACGGCGAGCAGCAGGACGGCCAGCAGCGCGGCGACACCGAGGCCACCGGCCACACCGGTCGCCCATCCCCTGCGCCCCTTCCGCTCCCGCTTCACCCCGATCCTTCCCTGTCGTTCACAACGACGCGGGCGACCCCACCTGCTTCGGTGGAGTCGCCCGTCCCAACTTTCCTACTGGAGCTTACGCCCTAATGGGCGCAAACTACTTGCTCAAACGCCTGTTAGTTGACGTTGGCGATGTACTTGGCCTTTTTGGTCGGGCACGGCGCCTTGTATTCCTTGGTCACCGTTTCCTGGGTCAGGCCCGCAAGACCGGCAAACGTGAGTTCGGTCTTGATCGGGAACCCGCCCTTGGGGCACTTCGACGGCACGGAGCCGTAGTACTGGTCCTTCTTGCTGTGCTTGCCCTTCGGGCCTTCCGCGGAGCCGACCTTCACGATGATCTTCTCGACGGAGGCGTCAGGCGCGCCCGGGACCGTTTCCACGAGCGGGACCTGCGTCATCAGCTCGGGGCCTTTGCCGCCGGAGCCGTTCAGGCTCGTGTATTTGCCGGTGGACGCGATTTCCAGCGACACCGGGTCGTGACCGAACGTGAAGAACGTCAGCCCGCCGCCGGGGGCGTAGAAGGATTCAAGCGTCGCCTGCTCCGGGACGCGGGTTTTGCCGAACGCGACGACACCTTCGACGAAGCCGACAGGCCCGGCGTGCGACTTGGCGGGGCACTTCGACGGTTCCTTTTCGATCGTGATGATGGCTGACGGCGCAGGTCGTGAAGCCTTTCGGTGTAGATCTTCGCGCCCGTTCGGCAGGTAGAAGTTGACGCCGATCAGCGGCGCGGGGAATCCGCCGTATTCGGTGCCGGAGATGTTGTATTCAGCTTCGACTGCGGAGCCGGCGTTCAGAATGTTGCCGGTTTCCGCATAGCCGGTGATCGGCACGGCCTTCGCTTTGAACTTCACTTCAGGGGCGGCCGATGCGACGCTCGGGAGCGCCAGCAGGGCAAGGCCCAGTACGGCAAGACAGGTGGATGCTCTGCGCATCGGTATCTCTCCTCGTTTGATGGAATCCGCCTCGATCCGGGTGACTCCGGAGCCATGCCGGTCCGGCGACATCGAGATCCCCTGCAATTTCGCCGGGGAACGGTGGCGAGTTGCGGGGGAACCTTATCCGCCCAGGGCGATGCGTACAACCTCCAACCGTCTGAGTGGGCCGAAGGTTGCGCTCGGCCGATTCAATGAGGCGCCTCTCACGTACCCGCGGCCCGGAACGCCGCGCGGCCACCCTGCCGTTCCTCACCAATCCTGAGGCTCAGGTCGAGCGTTATGGTCAGGACGCTGGAGAGCTCGAGCTGAGATCCGTCGAAGCGAACACCGACCGGCTCGAGGATCACCTGCCGCGGGCCCTCCTCGACGCGGCCCGCGACGATCGACGGCATGCCCAGCGCGGACGCCGCGGCCACGACGCGCTCGCCCTCACCCTGCGGGCAGTAGAGCGCGTACCCGGATCCCATGTTGAAGGTGGAGTACGCGGCCTGCGGGTCGAGCGCGGCCTCCCGCACGAGGAACGACAGCACCTCGGGCACCTCCGGGCAGCCGCTCGATCCGGTAGCTGAGCGCATGCGGAGGGCGCATCAGCTTCAGCAGCCCGTGACCCGGTGACGTGGCTGATGTAGGTGACGGGGATCTCCTTCTCGATCAGGGCGGCGATCGAGCGGCACGTACATGACCGAGGGCGCGAGCAGCGCCGAGCCGAATGTGCTGCCGTCCGCGAGCACGGTGGCGTAGCCGTCGGGCAGCCGGCCGGCGATCAGCCGCGCGAGCGACGCGCCGTTGGCGTGCAGGCCGCTGGAGGCGACGAGCACGATCTCGTCCCCGGCGGCGAGGCTCTCGCCGAGGATCGGCGAGCGATCCGGCCGGCACGGCGCCGACGGCCGCGCCGGCGAGCTCGATCTCCTGCTCGTGGAGCATGCCCGGGAGCGATGGTGACTCGCCCCCGCCCCACACGCAGCCCGCGTCGGCGCATGCTCTGCGCCAGCCCTCGAGGAGCGCCGCGGAGCGCTCGTGCTCCAGGTACCACTCCGATGCGCCGGTCGCGAAGTAGGCGTTCACGACCAGCGGGAGCGCGCCGACGCAGCAGAGGTCGTTGAGGATCGCCGCGACAGTGTCGTAGGCGACGTCGTCGAAGCGGTTCTCGCCCTGCTCCTGCATCACGTGCCTGGCGATGATCGACTTCGTGCCGAGCCCCTCGACCACGAAAGCGAACGACTGCTCGCCGAGCTCGAACACGAACGCGGGCTCCCCGCGCGAGGAGTCGACCGCCCTGCCTCCCCTGCCGGCGAGCAGCGGCGACGTCGACAGCGCCTTCGCGATCGCCAGGCGCTTGCCCGCGTCCAGCGCGTCGTAGTCGACGCCGGCGGCGCGGTAGGAGGCACCCTGGTCGCTCATAGGCGATGATCCTAAGCCCATTGCCGCGACCGAGGAGGACCGATGGACTTTCAGCCAAGCCAGCGCTGCGAAGAGATGAAAGAGCGCCTTGGCGCTTTCATGGACGAGCACGTGTACCCCGCGGAGGAGGTGTACGAGCGTCAGCTCGTCGAGTCGGGCAACCCTCACCATCATCCCGCGGTGATGGAGGAGCTCAAGTCCAAGGCCCGCGACGCGGGCCTCTGGAACATGTTCCTGCCGGACGCCGAGCACGGCGCGGGGCTCTCCAACAGCGACTACGCGCCGCTCGCCGAGATGCTCGGCCGCTCGGCCATCGCCTCCGAGGTCTGCAACTGCTCCGCGCCCGACACGGGCAACATGGAGGTGCTGCACCTGTTCGCCACGCCCGAGCAGCGTGAGCGGTGGCTGATGCCGCTGCTCGACGGCGAGATCCGCTCCGCGTTCGCGATGACCGAGCCCCGCGTCGCCAGCTCGGACGCGACGAACATCGAGCTGAGCATCGAGCGCGACGGCGACGAGTACGTGCTCAACGGCCGCAAGTGGTGGACGTCGGGCGCGTACCACCCGAACTGCCGCATCCTGATCGTGATGGGCAAGACCCAGCCCGACGGCCCGCCTCACCGCCAGCAGAGCATGATCCTCGTCCCGCTCGACACCCCGGGCGTGACGGTGCTGCGCAACCTGACGGTGTTCGGCTACGTCAGCCAGGAGGGCCACGCGGAAGTTGACTTCAAGGACGTTCGTGTGCCGGCCTCGAACCTGATCGCCGAGGAGGGCGACGGGTTCATGATCGCCCAGGCCCGTCTCGGCCCGGGCCGCATCCACCACTGCATGCGCGCGATCGGGACGGCCGAGCGCGCGGTCGAGGCGATGTGCGAACGCGCCGTCTCGCGAACGACGTTCGGCCAGCCGATCGCGCGCCGCGCGAACGTGCAGGACTGGATCGCCGAATCTCGCATCGAAATCGAGATGGCCCGCCTGCTGACGCTGAAGGCGGCGTGGATGATGGACACCGTCGGCAACCGCCAGGCACGGATGGAGATCCACGCGATCAAGGTCGCCGCTCCCAACGTCGCCCTGAGGGTCCTCGATCGCGCGATCCAGGTCCATGGCGGCGGCGGCGTCTCCCAGGACTTCTTCCTGGCGTCCGCCTACGCCCACCTGCGAACGCTGCGGATGGCCGACGGACCCGATGAGGTGCACAAGATGTCGATCGCCCGGCGCGAGCTCGCGCCGTACATCCCCAGCGAGGTCCGCGCGTAGGCAGCGATGAGCCATGGCGGGGAATCCGGCGCTGCTGCGGCGGGCGCGGCTGGTCGCGCTCGCGCTCGCCTGCGCCGCCGGCTCACCCGCCGCCGCGGCCGGCGACGTCGCAGGCGAAGGCGCCGCGGCGATAATCGCCGAGGGCGAGCACGGACGAGCTGCCGCTCGGCGGCTCGCTGTCCGTGTCTCGGGGTCGGCGGCGGCGGGCGCGGCGGTCCTGCTGCAGTGGAGCCCCTACCCGTATCGCTCCTACCGCACGATCTCATCGGCGGCGAGCGGCGCCGACGGCGCAGTTCTCCTTCGCGCCGCGTGAGGCCTGAACGCAACACGCGCCTGCGCGTGGTCCTGTCCTCCTCGCCGGCCGTCGCGAGCGCCGCGATGAGCGTGGTCGTGGATCCCGTCGTGGCGCTCCACTCGCAGAGCCTCGGCCCGGGCTCGCGTCAGGCTGAGCATGAGCGTGCGCCACACCCGCTCGGGCGCCGGCGGTTCGGTCGCCGCGAGCTGGTTCCTCGCGGTGCACGGATCACGGATCTTCCGGCTCGAGGCCGTCACGGCGACCCGCGAGGTCGGCCGCGGGCGTGACCTACGCGAGCGCGATCGTCAACCCGCCCTCGCGCAGGTTCACCTTCCGCGTCTGCCTGAACCCCGCGTGGGAAGCGGCGATGGGCCGGCCCGGCTCACACGGCAGATGCCCGGCACACGACTTCCTGCTCCCGAGCCATGCGCGCTGACCGGCGGGCCGTGGCGCTCCTCGCCGCGCTCGCGTGCGCCGGCCCGCAGGCGGCCGCCCCCGCGGGCGCCGTGGGCGCTCGAGTTCCAGGGACAGGGCCGCGGGATCCCGCGGCCCCCGTTCCCCTCGCCGGGCGCAATCGCCTCCGCCTCCTCGTTCCTGCAGGGCTCGCGCCGGTCGCACGTCGCTCGCGGTCGTCGACAGCGCCGGAAGGATCAGCGGGGTCAGGATCCACTCCCACTACCGCAGCGCGAGCGTGGTGAAGGTGATGATGCTCACCGCGTACCTTCAGATGCTCAGCGCGCACCACCGCTCGCTGAGCTCGTATGACAACTCGCTGCTCTACCCGATGATCCACATCTCCGACAACCAGGCCGCGTCCGCCGTCTACTCGATCGTCGGCGAGGGGGCGATCGCCCGCGTCGCGCGCGAAGCGGGCATGACCGACTACGCGCCGAACTGGGAATGGTGGGCGTACACGCAGACCTCGACCGCGGATCAGGCGCGCTTCTTCTCCGAGCTGCAGAGGCTGATCCCCGCCCGCTTCTATGGCTATGCCCGTTTTCTGATGTCGACGATCGAGCCCGAACAGAGCTGGGGCGTGCCGCCCGTCGCGCGGCCGGACTGGCAGGTCTTCTTCAAGACCGGGGCGCTTCCGGAATCGGGCCTGTTCCACGAGGCCGCGCGACTCGAACGGGGCGGCGTGATGTTCACGGTCGCCGTGTTCACTGAAGGCGACCCGTCGAAAGGCTACGGAGAAGAAACGATCGCGGGCGTTGGGCTGCGGCTGCTGGGGAGCTCCACGGTGAGCCGCCTGCTTCGCGTCGAGCGCGCCGCAGCGGGAGAGCCGCGAGGGGCTGCTCGTCCTCCATCACGGCCGCGGAGCGGACGAGCATGACCTGCTCCCTCTCGGCGATGCGCTCGACCCTCGGCGCAGGCTCCTGATCGTCTCCCCTCGCGCGCCGATGACGCTCCCCGGGTGGCAGGGCTACCACTGGTACGCGGTCCCGCGCGTCGGCTACCCGGACCCCGTCGACGTTCAGGGCCGCGCAGGCGAGCCTTGCCGAGCTCCACGACGAGCTGTGGCGCATCAGCGGCATCGGCCCGGAGCGCACGGTCCTCGGAGGCTTCTCGATGGGCGCCGTGATGAGCTACGCGATGGGGCTCGATGCGGGCAGGCCCGCGCCCGCCGGGATCCTCGCCCTGTCGGGTTCATCCCGCAGGTCGAGGGCTGGGAGCCCGATCTGGCCGGCCGCGCCGGGCATGCCCGTCTTCATCGCCCACGGCCGTGCCGACGCGGTCATCGACGTCGGGTTCGGGCGCACCGCCGCGCAGACGCTCGAGCGACGCGGGGCTGAGCGCGAGCTACCACGAGTCCGGCGCGGGCCATCACGTGGACCCGGCGCAGATCCCGGCGGTGGCCGCGTGGCTCGAGCAGACGCTCTCGGACCGCTCCGCAGACGGCGCCTGAGCAGCGCCGAGCGCGAGCGATTAGGGTTGCTCGCGCAGCAGGCGTCGCCTGAGAGGAGAAGCCGAATGTCCGCCGCAGCCGTGCGAGACAAGCCGTCCCTGAACCGGACCGTCCAGGCACTCATCGTCGGCGCGGGTTTCGGCGGGGTCGCCGCGGCCATCGAGCTGCGCAGCCACGGAATCACCGACGTGAGGATCCTCGAGAAGGGCTCCGGTGTGGGCGGCACGTGGCTCCACAACACCTACCCGGGCGCGGCATGCGACGTCCCGAGCCACCTCTACTCCTACTCCTTCGAGAAGCGGCTGGACTGGTCGCGGCTGTGCTCGCCGGGACCGGAGATCCTCTCCTACCTGCAGGCGGTCTCGCGCTCGCACGGCATCGAGCCCCTGATCAGCGCGAACACGACGGTCACCTCGTGCGAGTGGGACCGCGAGCAGCTGCCGCTGGCGGGTCCATACCGACGGCGGCGATAGCTACGAATCGGACATCCTGATCATCGCGACCGGTCAGCTGCACCAGCCGGCGCAGGCCCGCGATCCCGGGGGCCGAGAGATTCGCGGGCCACAGCTTCCACTCCGCCGAATGGGACCATGACTACCGGCTCGCCGGCAGGCGCGTGGCGGTCATCGGCACGGGCGCGAGCGCAGTGCAGTTCGTCCCGGAGATCGCCCGGGACGCCGCACGCGTCACGGTCTTCCAGCGCACGGGCAACTGGTTCCTGCCACGCAAGAACCGCCGCTACCCGGGCTGGTTCAGGGCGGCGATCCAGCAGGCTCCCGTGGGCGCAGGAGATGCGACGCAAATTCGTCTTCAACTACACCGAGAGCCTGACGCTCACGATCCGCAACCCGCGCACCCTGGGCCGGCTGATGGGAGCTCGCTCTGCTGCGTTCATGCGCTCGCAGCTGAAGGACCCCGAGCTGCGCCGGCGGGTCTGGCCCGACTACCAGTTCGGGTGCAAGCGGATCATCTTCAGCTCGCACTTCCTGCCGGCGCTCGAACGGCCCAACGTGGACCTGCTCACCGAGGCGATAACCGAATTGCGGCCCGAGGGCCCCGTCGACCGCAGACGGTCGCGTGCACGAGGTGGACTGCGTGATCTGGGCGACCGGCTTTCGCACGAACGACTTCATGTTCCCGATGGAGATCACCGGACAGGATGGCGCCAGGCTGCGCGACGCGTGGTCCGGCGGCGCGCACGCACACCTGGGCATGACGCGTGCCGGGCTTCCCGAACATGTTCGTGATGTACGGGCCGAACACCAACACCTCTGGCGGCTCGATCATCGTCTACCTCGAGGCCCAGGCGGCATACATCCGCCAGGCGGCGCAGGAACTTGCGCGCCGGGGCGAGGGCGCGATCGAGGTCCTCCCCGAGGTCGAGGCCGCGAGCGACCGCGCGCTGCAGGCCCGCTTCGCCGGGACGGCCTGGACCGAGTGCGACTCCTGGTATCGCGACGAGCAGCGGCCGGATCGTCGCGAACTGGCCCGGTTACATGCGCGAGTATCTGGATCAGACCAGGCAGCTGGAGCCGGACGAGTTCCGCTTCATGCCGCTCCCCGACCGCGAGCCCGCGGCTAGCGCTTAGAGAAAGGCGAGGATCAGGCGACCATGCACGACTACGTAATCGTGGGGGCGGGCTCGGCGGGGTGCGTGCTCGCGAACAGGCTCTCGGAGGACCCGTCGGTGAGTGTGCTGCTGCTCGAGGCGGGCGGCAAGGACCGCTCGATGAAGATCAAGCATCCCGGCCGCGTTCCCGCAGCAGTTCCACACCAAGCTGGACTGGGACTTCGCGACCGAGCCCGAGGCGCATGTCGATGGCCGCTCGCTGTACGTGCCGCGAGGCAAGGTGCTCGGCGGCTCGAGCTCCATGAACGCGATGCTCTACGTCAGGGGCAGGCCGCTCGACTACGACGGCTGGGAGGCGCAGGGCGCGCCGGGTTGGGGCTACTCCGACGTGCTCCCGTACTTCATCCGCTCCGAGGACAACGCGCGCGGCGCATCCGAGTACCACGGCGTCGGCGGCCCGCTGCGCGTCAGCGAGCAGCGCTCCCCGCGCCCGATGGACAGGCGCCTGCTGCAGGCGAGCGAGGCGGCCGGCATCCCGATGATCCCGGACTACAACGGACCCGAGCAGGACGGCGCGTCGATGTTCCAGGTGCTCCAGAGCAACGGCCGGCGGTTCAGCGCGGCGGACGCGTATCTGAAGCCCGCTATGACGCGCCCGAACCTCGAGGTGCGAACCAACGTCACCGTCCTCGGCGTCGCGCTCGAGGGCGACCGCGCCGTCGGCGTGCGCGTCCAGAAGGGCCGTTCGGAGGAGATCATCCGCGCCGAGCGTGAGGTGCTCCTCTCCGCCGGCGCGATCTGCTCGCCGCAGCTGCTGCTGCTGTCCGGGATAGGTCCGGCGGACGAGCTCAGGGAAGCCGGCGTCGAGCCGCTGCATGACCTGCCGGGTGTCGGGCGCAACCTGCAGGACCATCCGTTCGTGACGATGATGTGGGAAGTCTCCGACCAGCAGACGCTCTACGGCGCCGACAAGCCGAAGCCGCTCGCCGAGTGGCTGCTGCGCAAGTCCGGGCCGCTGACGTCGACGGTCGCGGAGGTCGTCGCTTTCACCCGCACGCGCGGCGGCCTGCCGGCGGCCGACATCCAGTTCCACATGGGCGCCGCCTACTTCGAAGACCATGGCCAGGAGACCTACGACGGGCACTGCATGGTGATCGCGCCGGTGCTCGTCTCCCCCAAGGCGCGCGGCCAGGTCTGGCTCCGCTCCGCGGACCCGACCGCGAAGCCGCGGATCATCACGAACTCCCTGTCCGAGCCCGATGACCTCGACTCGATGATCGCGGGCATGCAGCTCGGCCGCGAGATCGCGGATCAGGCGCCGCTGAAGGAGATCAGGATCAAGGAGCTGAAGCCCGGCCCCGAGGCGTCCGGCCGCTCCGAGCTCGAAGCCGACCTGCGCCGCCGGATGATGCTGATCTACCACCCGGTGGGCACCGCGCGGATGAGCGACACGCACGAGCTCGCGGTGGTCGACTCCCGGCTCCGCGTGCACGGCGTGCAGGGCCTGCGGGTCGTCGATGCGTCGATCATGCCGACGATCACGGGCGGCAACACGCACGCGCCGACGGTGATGATCGGCGAGCGCGCCTCGGACCTGATCCGCGAGCGGGCGTGAGCGTCTCGATCAACCACCACCGTGAGGGACAGGGCCCGACGCTCGTCCTGCTCCACGGCGTCGGGCACCATTGGCAGGCGTGGAGGCCGGTGATCGACCTGCTCGCCGGCGAATTCGACGTGATCGCGTGCGACTCCCCCGGGTTCGGGCGATCCGCGCCGCTGTCCGAGCGGGATCACGCCGTCGATCCCCGCCTACGTCGATGCCTTCGAGTGGTTCTTTGCCGAGCTTGGTGTCCAGCGCCCGCACGTGGCGGGCAACTCGATGGGCGGGGCGATCGCGCTCGAGCTCGCGCGCCGCAGGGCGATCAGCTCGGCGACGGCCTTCTCTCCCGCCGGCTTCTGGAACACCGCGGAGCTGCGCTTCGCGCAGGCCTCGCTCGAGCGCGCTCGGAGGCGTGCCGCAGGCGGCGCGCCCCGCGGTGGAAGCGATCGCCCGCACGCGCTCGGGGCGGATCGCCCTGTTCTCCCAGACGTTCGGCTACCCGGCGCGCCTGCCCGCGCAGGAGGCCATCGCCACGCTCCGCGACGCGTGGGCCTCGCCGGCGCTCAGTGGCGCGCTCGCGGCGTTCGACGAGTATCGCTTCGATGCTCCTGAGGCGCTCCGCAGCACGCCCGTGACGATCGCCTGGGGCGAGAAGGACCGGCTCCTGCCCTACCGGCTGCAGGCACCCCGCGCGCGGGCGATCCTGCCGTGGGCGACGCACCTCACGCTCGGCGCGGGCCACGTCCCGTTCTACGACGACCCGCCGGCCGTCGCCGCGGCGATCCGCCTCACCGCGAGAGCGGACATCGCGCTCGCCGGCCGCGCCTGAGGCGGCTCAGGCGCGCACCGCGGGAACCGGCGCCCCGGCGACCGTGCTGCGCGCACGCAGCAGCGTCCCGCCGAGCTCCGCGTCCACGGGATTGTCGGCGGTGCTTATCAGGACGTCTCTCATGTCCGCGCCGCCGAAGCTGATGCTCGAGACGAACTGCGCGGGCAGGTCGATGAGCTCATCGCACGCTCGCCGTCGGGCGCAACGCGGGCAACCCCTGCGCCCTCGCCGAGCGCGACCCACACGAAGCCCTCGCTGTCCACGGCCAGGCCGTCGGCCGATCCACGCGGAGAGCGCGAAGAGCACGCGCTCGGCGCCGCCCTCGCAGCGGGACGGCGAGAACGAGCGCGTTCGCATAGTCGCTGACGTAGACGCTGGCGCCGTCGGGGCT
Organism: uncultured Solirubrobacteraceae bacterium; assembly: GCA_963826345.1. Taxonomy (GTDB): domain Bacteria; phylum Actinomycetota; class Thermoleophilia; order Solirubrobacterales; family Solirubrobacteraceae; genus Palsa-744. The sequence continues at coordinate 24,408 of CAWGWU010000008.1, read as the reverse complement.
GACGCCGATCCCGTTCGGCCAGGTGACCGACTCGGTCAGCGTCCGCACCTCTCCGCTGGGCGTGAGCTGCAGGACGCGCGCCCGCCGCGCGGCGCCTCCCCCGCCATCGGCCGGTAGCGCAGCTCGCCGGCGAGCAGGTCGCCCGACGGGGTCGCGAAGAGGTCGTTGTAGCCGCAGGCTCCGTCCTGGGCGAGCAGCTCGCGCTGGGAGCCGTCGCCGCTGCAGGTGGATCACGCTCCGGCCGCTGATCACCCAGCCTCCGGCGGCATGCGGCATCACTCCGCCGATGCCGCGGCGGCGCGCGAGCAGCTCGCTCACCTCGCCCTCCGGCGAACACGAGTACAGGCCGCCGGCGATCACGTCGCTGTAGACGAGCTCGCCGCGCGGGCCCGATGCGCGGGCCCTCGAGCAGGGTGTGAGCGCGGTGCAGGACCGCGGGGACCTGCTCGATCTCGCCGAGCGCGCTCAAACCCGCGAGCGCATGCCGCTGATCATCAGCTCGAGGTAGCGCTCCCAGCTCCAGCCGGCCCCGCGCTTGTCGATCGTCGCGCACACTCCGCACATCAGCATCGGGATGTCCGCTGCACCGAAGTCCTCGCGCAGCGTCCGCGCGGCGTGCGCGCGATCGACGAGCTCGGAGGCGATCACCATGAACTCCTGCCGCTCCTTCTCGGCGTGCTCGAACACGCGCTCGCCCCCGCTCGTGAAGGCGAAGCGCGTGGCGGCGTCGTCGGCGAGCGACGCGACGTTGGCGCGCATGGCGTCGGCGAGCGCCTGGAAGGCGTCGCCGTCCTCGTCCAATGCCGCGCGAAGGCGCGCGTTGAACACGCCGAAGCGCTCGCGGACCAGCTCGCCCATCAGCGCCTCCTTGTCCGGGAAGTGCCTGTAGACCGTCCCCACCCCGACCCCCGCGCGACGTGCGACGTCGCCGATCTGCACGTCCGGGTCCTCGCCCGCGAAGAGTTCGCGAGCCGCCTGCAGGATGCTCGCGTGGTTGCGCAGCGCGTCGGCGCGCATCGGCCTGGGTAGTGGCGTGGTGGCGGTCATCGGCTTGGGCCTGCGCTTCAAAACGGAATCCTAACTCCGTATGCTAACCGTGCGCAATCGGAACCGGAATTCATCTTCCACGAATGGAGTTCGCCCACCATGAGTGAAGAGACGCCACGCGCCAAGAACCTGGCGCTCGCGCTGCTCGCGATGACGCAGTTCGTGCTCGTCATCGACGCCTCGATAGTCAACGTCGCGCTCCCGTCGATCGGGAGGGCCCTCGACTTCTCCCAAACCGATCTCTCGTGGGTCGTCAACGCGTACACGCTGACCTTCGGGGGCTTCCTGCTGCTCGGCGGCCGGCTCGCGGACCTGCTCGGGCGCCGGCGCATGTTCATGACCGGCCTGATCATCTTCTCGGCCGCGTCCCTCGCGGAGCGGCTCGCGCAGTCAGAGGCGTGGCTGATCGCGGCCCGCGCGGTGCAGGGGCTTGGAGGCGCGATCGTCTCCCCCGCCGCCCTCTCGATCATCACGACGACCTTCGCCGACGGCGAGGAGCGAAACCGTGCGCTGGGCGTGTGGGGTGCCGTCGCGGGCGCCGGCGGAGCCGCGGGCGTGCTCCTGGGCGGGATCCTCACGAGCGGCCTCAGCTGGCGCTGGGTGCTGTTCGTGAACGTGCCGATCGGGATCCTCTGCACGCTCGCCGCGCCTCGCGTGATCCGCGAGAGCCGCGCTGAGATGGAGCACCGCACGTTCGACCTGCCGGGAGCGATCACGGTAACCGCCGGCCTGGCGCTGCTCGTCTACGCGCTGGTCGAAGCCGTCAACGTCGGCTGGGGCTCGACCGAGACGCTGCTGCGCATCGGCGGCTCGGTGCTGCTGCTGCTCGCGTTCCTGGCGATCGAGAAACGCCAGAAGGCGCCGCTGATGCCGTTCACGATCTTCCGCCTGCGCACGCTCCGCGGCGCGGACACGGTCGCGCTGCTGATCGGCATGTCGCTGTTCTCGATGTTCTTCTTCGTGTCGCTCTACATGCAGGAGGTGCTCGGCTACTCGGCCCTGAAGACCGGGCTCTGCTACCTGCCGCTCTCGGTGGGGATCATCCTGTCGGCGGGAGCCGCGTCGGTGGGCGTGACGCGCTTCGGGTTCAAGCCTGTGCTGATCCTCGGACTGCTGTTCATAGCTGCCGGCCTCGGGTGGTTCTCACAGGTGAGCGCGGGCGGGTCGTTCGCCTCGGACGTCCTCGGGCCGTCCCTGCTCGCCGCCTTCGGCCTCGGCCTCTCGTTCGTGCCCGTGACGATCGCGGCCGTCAGCGGCACCGAGCCCCATGAGGCCGGGCTCGCGTCCGGGCTGGTGAACACGGCGCAGCAGATCGGCGGGGCGCTCGGCCTGGCGATCCTCGCCACCGTCGCGAACCAGTACACCAAGACGATCGTCCACGAAGGCGGGCACGACATCAACTACGCGCTCGCAAAGGGCTTCGATCGGGCATTCCTGGTCGGGGCCGGGTTCGCCCTGCTCGGCGCGCTTCTGACGATGGTGATGATCTCCTCGCGCGACAGCCGCCTGTCACGCCCGCGGCGACGCCGGCGAGCCTCACGCGGCGGGCGCCGCAGCCTGAGTCCGGCGGCGTCTCGCCTTCACGTCCCCGAGCCTCGCGTTCACAATCCGGAATTGCCGCAGCCGCCCGCCGCATGTAGGTTGCGGTGCTTCAATTGACGCGGTGAGCGCCGGCGCAGGGCGGCTTCGCCGGGGAAGGAGACCAAGTGGCACGCATCCTGCTTAACGATCTTGAGGTTGAGGTTGCCGAGGATCCGGACGAGGTACTCGCCCGGATAGTCAATGCACGCGACGGACTCCGCCTCGGCAGCGGCGCGATCGTCGCGCCGCCCGGCTGGGTGAGCCTGACGGACCCGCTCACCGACGAGCCCGTCTTCGTGCAGGTCGCCAGGATCAGCTTCGTGCGCTGAGCCGGCCCCACGGGCGCCTGTAACGGTGCGGGCTGCCGGGAGGACTGCAGAGGGCAAGCCCCATCCCTAAGACACCTGGAGAGACATCATGAACCCATTGACTCGCCTCGGCGCGGCAGCCCTCGCCGGCGCCGCCATTGTGGCTGGCGGCGTTGGAGCCGCCCCCGCGCTCGCGAGCCGGCGCAACCACGCCGTCTTCGTGCAGAACGACAGGCTGGAAGGCAACCAGATCGTCGCCTACAGCCGATCGGGTGAAGGCACACTCACGCAGGCCGGCGTCTACGCCACCGGCGGCAACGGCGGCAAGCTCACGGGCTCTGTCGTCGACCACACCGCCTCGCAGGGCGCGCTGAGCTACGACCGCGCCGACAACCTTCTGTTCGCGGTCAACGCCGGCAGCAACACGCTCTCGGTGTTCGCCGTCTTCGGCGACCGACTCGCGCTGCGTCAGGTGATCAGCTCCGGCGGGAAATTCCCGGTCAGCGTAACCTCCAGTCGCGGCACGGTCTACGTGCTGAACGCAGAAGAAGGCGGCTCGCTGCAGGGCTACGCGGTCGTCGCCGGACACCTCGTGCTCGATCCCGGGCTCGGCGCGCGCGCTCGGCCTGGCCACGGGCAAACCGGGCGATGAAACTCAGTTCGTCCGTACCCCCGGGCAGGTCGCGTTCTCCCCGGACGGCTCGAAGCTGATCATCACGACCAAGGCCGCCGGGCAGTCGATCGAGGTCTTCACGAACTCGCCGATCGACGGACTCTCGCTGGCACCGCCCGTCGTAAACCCGGAGCCCGGAACCGTGCCGTTCGCGGTCACTTTCGACCCGCGCGGCCACCTGCTCGTCGCCGAGGCCGCCGGGCGCGCTCGCGAGCTTCCAGCTCAACGAAAGCGGCACCGTCTCACAGCTCGACTCCGTCGAAACGGGCCAGAAGGCGACGTGCTGGGTCGTCGGCGCGGCGGGCCGGTACTACACCTCCAACGCGGGCAGCGCGACCTGACCGGCTTCCAGGCGAGCCTGGCGGGCCAGCTCCTGACCGACCTCGGCAACACGCCGACGCGACCCGGGCACCGTCGACGGCGCGTCGGTCGGCCACCTGCTCTACGTGCAGGGCGGCAAGGAAGGCACCGTCGATGAGTTCAAGGTGCAGCAGGACGGCTCGCTCGTGAGCATCGGATCGGTGCTCGTTCCCGGCGCCGAAGGCGGCGAGGGGATCGTGGCCGGCTAGGACGAACCGCCCGCGGGCTGCGGCGCCGGCCACGGCGCCGTAGCCTGCATGGCGGACAATGAACAGGATGAGCGATGCGCCCCACTCACACCAGACGAGCTGTGCGCCTGACCCGGCCATCGGCCGGCCGGGCTCGCGCGGCCGCCGGGCGGATCCCGACCAGGACCTGCTCGACCGCGTGCGCGCCGGCGAGGAGCCGGCCTTCGTGGATCTCGTCGCGCGCCACCAGGCTGCGCTGCTGCGGCTCGCCAGGACCTATGTGTCCAGCGCAGCCATCGCCGAGGAGGTCACCCAGGACACGTGGCTTGCGGTCCTGCGGGGGCTCGCTGGTTTCGAGGGCCGCTCGACGTTCAGGACCTGGCTGTTCCAGATCCTCGTGAACCGCGCGAGAAGCACCGGCGTGCGCGAGCATAGGAGCGTGGCGGTCGGCGATGCCGGCCCGGTCGTGGACGCGTCCCGCTTCGACGCGTCCGGCGCGTGGATGTCGCCTCCCCAGCACTGGGTCGAGGACAGCGACGAGCGACTCGCAGCCGAGAGCCCTCGCCGGTCCCGATCCGGGGGGCGCTGGACATGCTGCCGCCCCGCCAGCGCGAGGTTGTGCTGCTGCGCGACGTCGACGGCCTGAGCGCCGAGGAGGTCTGCGACGTGCTGCAGATCAGCGAGGCGAACCAGCGCGTCCTGCTCCACCGCGGCCGCAGCGGGCTGCGCAGCGCCCTCGAAGATCAGCTCGGGGAGGCGTGATGCTGTTTACGCGCAGGGACATCCCATGCCAGGAGATGGTCGAGCTGATCACCGACTACCTCGAGGGCACGATGTCCCGCTCCCAGCGCAGGCGCTTTGAGGCGCACCTCGCCGGATGCGAGAACTGCAGTGAGTACCTGCGGCAGATGAGAGTCACGATCCTCGCGAGCGGCACTCTGCGCGAGCAGGACCTCACCCCGGAGATGCGCGAGGAGTTCGGCGCGATGTTCCGGCGCTGGCAGTCCGGCGAAGATGCCGGCGCCGGGCCCCGGCGACTAGAGCCTCATGCGCATCCAGACGTGCGGCATGCCGGCCTCCTCGAAGACCTCCGAATCGACCGCGAAGCCGACGCCCTCATAGAGCTCGGTCGCGTAGAGCTGTGACGCGAGGGACGCTCGCGCGCAGCCGCCGCTCGCGAGCGCCCGTCGATCGCGATCTCCAGCATCCGCTGCGCGATCCCGCGCCGGCGCCAGTCCTGCAGCACCGCGACCCTGCCGATTTTCGCCTGATCGCCGTCGAGGAGCAGCCGCAGCGTCGCGACGACCCGGCCGTCGTCGACGCGACCAGATGCGCCGCCTCGTCGTCGCGGCCGTCGATCTCCTCCTCGACCGGTACGCCCTGCTCGACGCAGAACACCTCGGTCCGAACCGCTATCGCCCCGCGCAGCTCCTGCGGGTCCTGCGACCAGTGGATGTCGATCTGCGTCTGCGCGCCGGCCACCGGCGCAACGATAACGCCGTCCGGCGCCCGGCTAGTAGCGCCAGCGTTCGCGGTCCGGCAGATCGAGGGCGGGCGGCATGCGCACCGCCGGCGCGCCGGGCCGGACCGTCGGCGCCCTTGCCGCGATACCTGCTGATCTCCATCTCCTGCTGGGCGATCCACAACCGGATTCGCCGCTCGATCTTCATCGCCTGAAGATTCATCTCGGACCCACTCCCGTGTCAGAGGCTGTTGATGTTCACCGCATCCGAGTCGCGGGCAACCGGGGAGAGGCCCGCCCGCATGCTGGCCTGCGCGCCGGCCTGCAGGCGCGTCAGGCTGTAGCGCCTGACCTTCGGGCGGGACTCGCCGGCGGCGGCCGACCGCGGATCCGGCACAAGCAGAAAGCGTGAGCATGGTGCCTGTGTGTTCATGACAGAGATACTGCCGCGGACATCGCTCCAGGGCACTGGACAGGGGTCCCAAATACCGCCGGCGGGGCTGGACGGCGGAACCAGGCCCGACCGCGCGTCAGGTGGGCTTGACGGCCTGCAGCGTGTAGCTGTGGGCGAGCCGCCAGGGCCGGTCGGTGATGCGGAACTCTCCCATCGGGATCGCCTGCATCTGGCCGGGAAGGCCATCCCACGGGATGCTGTCGTGCTCCACCAGGCCCGTGATCTGCATTCCACGGTCGAGCAGCGCCGTCACAACTTCGCCGAGCCCGTGGTTCCACTCGTGGGTCGTGTTCTGCTCGAAGACCGCATCCGTCGCGACGTACGTGCCGCCATCGGTAAACACCAGCGGCTCCTCGCGCTCGAAATAGGGGTACTCGACGACGAGCAGGCCGTCCGGGCGAGCGTCCTGCAGCGACCACAGCATCGGGTGCCCCTCGCGGATGAACAGCCGGCCACCGGGCGCGAGCAGGCCCTCAACGACGGACGCCCACCGCTCGATGCTCGGCAGCCAGCACAGAGCGCCGATGCCGGTGAACACGAGGTCGAACGCGCCGGCGCCGAGCGCGTTCACGGCATCGTAGGCGTCCGACTCCACGAACTCGACGTCATCGCCGGCCTCGGCCGCGAGCCGGCGCGCCTGCTCGAGCGCCGCCGGCAGAGAAGTCAAGCCCGACCATCTTCGCTCCGAGCCGCGAGAGCGAGATCGTGTCCGTCCCGATGTGGCATTGGAGGTGCACGCCGCGAAGGCCCGCGATGTCGCCAAGCAGCGGCAGGTCGAAGCGGACGACGTTGCTCAGGTGCTGCGGGTCCTCGATGAACCTGTCAAACCGCATAGTCGGGCGAGGCGGCGTGCGCGGCGGCGCGCTCGTCCCAGTTCGCGCGGTTGATCTCTCTGTAGTCGCTCATCGGGTGATTCTCGCTCAACCCGCGGCGAAACCCAGGATCAGCTGCGCCGCCTCAACCGGCACGTCCAGCTGCGGGCAGTGACCGACTCCCTCGAGCTCCACCCAGTCCGCGTGCGGAAGCCACTCCCGGAAGCGCACGGCGGCCGACGGCCATGGCAGCAGGCGGTCGGCGGTCCCCCACACGACCCGCACCGGGCATGTGATGAGCTCCGGGTCCAGGGTGTAGCCGGTGCCGAGGGCGAACTCGATCATCGCCTCGGCGTCGCACAGCGCGATGCCGAGCATCTGATGCGCGAGCAGCTCCGCCGGAATGTGCTCGTAGTGCTCCGCGACCAGCGCGGTCGCCCTCCGCCGCCCGGCCGCTGTCGCCAGCAGCGCGCCCGCTTCCGGGGCGAGTGCGCGCATCAGATCGCGGAGCGCGCGCTGCTCGCCGAGCAGGCGCGCGGGCGCCGTGTCACCCTCCCGCCAGCCACCGGCCGGAGCGAATGCAACGACCGATCGCGCCCTGCCGCGCCCGGCGAGCTTCAGCGCCAGGTAGCCGCCGAGCGAGTTGCCGGCGATGTGCGCGGTGGGCATGCCGGCGTCGTCCATCACGCGCTCGAGCTGATCGAGGATCGCGTCGTCGCTGACGCGCGCCCCGAGCGGCGGTCCGCCCGCGTGCCCGGGCAGGGTCGGCGCGAGAACGTCGTGCCGACGCTCGAGGTCCCCGAGCACGAGCTCCCACGTGCGCCACGTGTCCATGAAGCCGTGCAGGCACAGCAGCGGCGGCCCTGAGCCGCCGCGGTGCGCGGGCGTGAACGCGGGCCCTGCGGAGATCGGTCCCAGCTCAGGAGGCGTCGGCGACGAGCAGGCGACCGACGCTGTCCGCGACGCAGACCGGCTTGTCGGTGCCCTGCGCTTCGATCGTGAAACGCGTCACGACCTGATACCAGCCGCCGCCGATCTCCGACACCTCGACGATCTGGGCGAAGCAGCGCAGCCGCGCGCCCACGAGCACCGGTGCCGGGAAGCGCACCTTGTTCCAGCCGTAGTTGACGCCGAGCGTGAAGCCGCTCCAGTCGTTCAGCGACGCGCGCATGCCGTCGATCAGCGACAGGGTCAGGTTGCCGTGCGCGATCGTCGTCCCAAACGGGCTCTCGCGCGTGGCGCGCTCCACGTCGATGTGGATCCACTGGTGGTCCCCGGTGAGGTCCGCGAACCGGTTGACCATCTCCTGGGTCACCTCGCGCCACTCGCTGGGTCCGACGACCTGGTCCGTGAGGGCCTTGAGGTCCTCGATGCCGTTTGCCACTGCCTTCTGTGTGTTCGCAGTCAACGCCATGTTCTCTCCTATCGCGGGGCTCGCGGGCATGCTAGTCGCTGGCCGCGCCCAGGCGAGGAGTGACTCGGGCGTGTTCTGGCATAGATGTCCGGGTCGCGCCCTGCCGGGTGAAGCGCTCACCTCGCGTGCTGCGGGGCGCCGCTCAGCCCAGCCTCACCGCGACCACGCTGTCGGGAGCGACGCGCACGGTCACCCTTCCCGCGCGCACGGGGAGCCAGCGGACGTGATCCGCGGCGCTGGCGGTGGTGAGCGTGTCGGATTCAACGGCGCCCGCGGAGCCGGCCACGGCAGCGGCACGCGCACCGCCGAGCTCGCGAAGGAGGACAGGATCACGCTCGCGGGGGCCGCCCCGCTGACGCGGACCTCCAGCAGCGCCGGTGTGCGCGACACCGAGCGCAGGCGGCTGCCGGCCGTGATCCAGCGGTGCATGAAGCCCAGCCCGCTCGCAAGGGGCCTGGCGGTGATCGTCCCGTCGGCGTTGAAGACGAGCGGGTCGTAGCTGGTGCCCGCGGAATGGAAGTAGACCTGCTGGAAGCCGAACAGCAGTGCTCCGAGGACATAGCGGACCGCCCACACACTGGCGACGGGTGAGTCCGAGAGCCCGGGGCGCCCGCCGCGCGAGGCGCTGTTGCTCTCGGAGATGACCGCGGGCCTGCCGGTTGCCCGCGAGGCGCTGATCAGCCACCCGAGCTGGGTGACCTGCACGAGGTCGGTGTACCGCGACAGCAGCCGCCTGCGGGTGGCTGATGCGTGGGGCCCGCCCGCAGCGGTCGGGTAGAAGTGGCCGGTCAGGCGCGCGGGCCGCTCGGCACGCATCATCCGAACGGCGGGCCTTGCCCACCGCCCGGTCGCGAGGTCCGGGCCTTCCAGGCGGATCGGGCCGAGCATCGCGCGCCACTGGCGCCATTCGCTCCAGTAGGCGGCGGCGGACCAGTAGGGACCTCGCAGGAACGGGACCATGAAGCCCGATTCGTTCCACAGTTCGTGCCTGAGCCGGTAGAGATCCGGCTCGTTGCCGAGCGAGAAGCTCAGCTGCGCCGCCGGTATCGCGGCGCGCGCCTCGGCGACCATCGTGAGAGCGTCGCCAAGCGTCCCGTCTCCGAAGTTCAGCCCGACGCTGACCGGCGCGCCAGTTTCACGCGCGAGGCAGCCGAGCGTCGAGAAGAACTGCGTGCCGACCACGTAGCGGTACCCGCTCCTCGGGCCCGCGAGGTCCTGGGAGTCGCCGCCCACCCGGATCGCCGGGGATCCGAGTTCGCGGAGCTTCGCGACCAGCGCGGGCGCCGGGCACGCTCCGGCGCCGAGCGCCCGCTGCAGCAGCGGGTACTCGATCGAGAGGCCGAACGGGAGCCTGTGGACCAGCACGCCGCCCGGACTCGCCCCCGCAGGGCTCGCTCCGACGGCCATGAGCAGCACCGCCGCGAGCACGCCGCCGGCGAGCCGGGCGAGCCGCCGCGTGCCTGTGGCTCCCGTCAAGTCCATCCATCCAGTCTGCCGGGAGTCCGGCGGTAGCCATCCGGTTCTTTCCACACGCGAGGGAGAGACATGCCTTGACAGCTATATGCCCTGCCTGGCATATTATTCGGGATGCCCGTCTTCGAGGTGCTCGCCGAGCCGAACCGGCGCCGGATCCTCACCGTGCTCGGGACGGCCGAGCGGCCGGTGGGCGAGCTGGTCGACGAGCTGCAGCTGAGCCAGCCCGCGGTCTCAAAGCACCTGCGTGTTCTCAGGGACGCGGGGCTCGTGCACGTGCGAAGCGACGGGCAGCGGCGCCTGTACCGGGTCAGAGCGGAGCCCCTGCGCGCGGTCGACGAGTGGCTGGAGCCCTACCGGGATATGTGGACCAGGAGCCTTGACGCTCTCGAGCAGCGCCTCGACCGGATGGACGACCCAGAAAACGACGGCCGGAGGAATGAAGATGTTCGGAACGCTTGAGCAGGACGAGGAGGGCCGCCCGCGGCTCCGCTTCACGCGCGAGCTCGCCCACCCACTCGAGAAGGTGTGGCGCGCCGTCACCGAGCCCGAGCACCTGGCGCACTGGTTCCCGACGACGATAGACGGCGAGCGGACGGCCGGCTCGCCGCTCCACTTCGTACTGCCCGGCAACCCGATGGCGCCGTTCGATGGCGAGATGCTTGCCTTTGAACCACCGACGGTGATGGAGCTGCTGTGGGGCGAGGACGTGATCCGCATCGAGCTTCAGGGCAAGGGCGACGGAACTGTCCTGACCCTCACCGACACGCTCGCCGAGCGCGGCAAGGCATCGCGCGACGGGGCCGGCTGGCACACGTGCCTCGACGCGCTCGGTGCGCACCTGCACGGGTCTCCGGACTCCCGCGACGCGCTCGCGCGCTGGAGCGAGGTCCACCGCCGCTACGTGGACACCTTCGGACCCGAGGCCTCGACCATCGGGCCCCCGGAGGGGATACAGGCCGGCGCTCCGCGGGAGGCCGTCTAGCACCCGGAGCATTCGCTCGAGCAGCCGAGTGCGCCGGAGCAGCAGCCCTGCCAGCGCCCGATGGGCGGGACCTGCGATGCGAGCACCGAGGACCTCGCTCGCCCGAGCGGGCCTCAGGCGTTGAACCAGCGCGCCCGCCGGCTCGAGCCGAAGTGCTCCTTCTCGGCGACGAGGTCCGTGGAGGGCGCCTGAAAGACGCCCGTCGGCTTCGGGCCGCCGAGGAAGTCGACGTCGACACGCCCGATGAGGCCCGCGCCGAACTCGACGTAGCAGGAGCCGCGGCCCTCGTAGCCGCTCGGCGCCTCCCCGCCCTGGACCTTCGCTATCAGCTCCTGCGCGACGATTTTCGCGGCGCCCTCAGCGAACACGCCCGCTTTCGGGACACCGATTTCGGCACAGTCTCCGACGGCATACACGCCTGGGAAACCCGTTTCCAGAGTCCTCGGGTTGACCGGTATATAGCCGTTGTCGGCGAGGCCGGCGTCGATGACGACGGCGGGAGCGACGTGCTTGGGCACGCCGAGGAAGAGGTCGTAGGGAAGCTCCGTTCCGTCGTCAAGGACCGCGACGCCGCGCGCCCCGTCCAGCGAGCTCACGCGGCGGTTCGCGATGAACGTGATGTCGCGCTCCGCGAACGCGGCCTCGAGTGCCGCGGACGTCTCCGGCGACGGCGGAACCGGCGTGCCGAGCGGAATCACGAACGAGATCTCGCATTCCGAGCGCAGGCCGCGCTCTGAGAGGTACTCATGCAGGAGCAGCGCCGCCTCGCTCGGTGCCGGAGGGCACTTGAACGGCGCGTCCGCGACGCCCACCACCGCGCGTCCGCTCGTGAAGGTGGGAATGATCGAGGCGAGCCTCTCCGCGCCGGCGAACGAGTAGAACTCGTTACCCGCCTCAGCCAGGCCCGGCGTCGCGCCGAGGTCGTAGTCCGCGCCCAGCGCCAGGACCAGCACGTCACCATCGTGAACGCCGGCATCCGTGGTCACTCGGAGCGCCTGCGGGTCGATCCCGGTGACCGTCTCCTGAAGGAAGCGAACGCCGGGCTTTGAGATGTCGCGGTAGGCGAGCCTGACGGCCTCGGGCGTCGTGTGCCCGAACATCACATCGAGCTTGGAGTAGCCGAACATGAACGAGTCGTTCTTGTCGATCAGCGTCACCTCCACGCCCTCGCCGAGCGCCTGCGAGAGCATCGTCGACAGCTCCAGACCACCGAAGCCGGCTCCGAGTATCAGGACGCGCAGTGCCATCGGGGCCGCAGCATATCCGCACCCGCCGACAATAAAAACGCTCTTGACAAATCTATTTGTCGGTGACAGGATCGTCCCATGCACGACGTGACAGTCATCGAGGACCCCGCAGCCGCCGAGGCCTCGCTGGACCCGATCCGCGCCCGTCTGCTCGCCGAGCTCGCCGAGCCCGCGTCCGCGAGCACGCTCGCGGCGCGCGTCGGACTCGACGCGCCAGAAGGCGAACTACCACCTGCGCGCGCTGGAGCGCCACGGCCTCGTGGAGCTCGTCGAGGAGCGCCGCAAGGGCAACTGCACCGAGCGGGTTCTGCAAGCCACCGCCGCGTCCTATGTGATCTCGCCGAGCGCCCTCTCGACGGTCGCACCCGATCCCTCACATGACCCCGACGAGCGCTCCGCGCGCTGGCTGCTCGCGGTCGCGGCACGGCTTGTGCGCGAGGTCGGAGAGCTGATCACCGGGTGCGAGCGCCGCCGGCAAGCCGCTCGCGACGCTCGGGATCGACAGCGAGGTCAGGTTCGCATCCGCGAAGGACCGCGCCGCGTTCGCCGTCGAGCTCGCGACTGCCGTCAACGGACTCGTCGCCAAGTACCACGACGAGTCCGCGCCCGGCGGCCGCCCGCACCGCTTCATCGTCGCGCTGCACCCCACCATCACGAACAGGAAGGAGGGCGAGCTCATGAGCCGCCGATTCGAGATCACCCGCGAGGTAGACCTGCCCGCAGCCCCGCAGGACGTGTGGACCGCGATCACCGCGGAGACCGCCGCCTGGCAGTTCCCGACCGGGATGGAGATCCCGGCAGGGCGAGTCGCCCCGCGAGGGCGCGCCGGTCACCACCTGGGACCCGCCGCGACGCCTCGTGATCCGCATGGAGTCTCCGAACGGGACGTTCAACGCGCTCGACTACGCGATCGAGGCGCGCGCGGGCGGCACCGCGCACCTGCGCTACGTACACAGCGGGATCCTGGCCGGCGAGTGGGAAGACCAGTACGACGCCATCGACGGCCACACGGACTTCTACCTCCACACGCTCGGGCAGTACCTCGAGCATTTCCGCGGACGGCCGGTCCTCTACATCGGCCAGCCCTCGGCCGGGATCGAGGGGCCCGCGGCCGCAGGAACACCGGACGCGATGGACCGGCTGCGCGGCGCGCTGGGTATCTCCCCTGACGGCTGCGTCGGCGACGAGGTCCACGCGTCGACTGGGCGGCGCCGGCGCACTCGACGGCGTGATCGACTATTCGACGCCGGAGTTCCTCGGCGTGCGCACCGGCGACGGCCTGTATCGCTTCTTCGGGCGCAACCACTACGGGAGTGTCGTCGGCATGAGCGCGCACCTGTTCACCGCCGAGGCCGACGCGGCGGCGCTGGAAGCAGCACTGAAGGCCTGGCTCGACGCCGTGTACGACTAGCGAGCGCAGGTCGCCCGTGATCCTGTGCCGCAACCGGCGAGCTGCGGCCGTCATGTCGTCCGGCTGGGCCAGCATGAGCTAAGTTCGGCACCTGTGGCCGTGGCTTCGGTTCGACAGGCGCACAGGCACCGCAAGGAGCCGCGAAGACATCCCGACGCGATCGGAGGAGCAGGTGAGCGACAGCAGCAGCGAACACGGCAAGGTCGTCGTGAACAGGTGCATGTCGCTTGACGGCTTCATCGCCGCGGCAGGCCATCTGATGGACTGGGGCGACGGGCGCCAGCTCACCGACTTCGTTGGGCCGGACGAGTTCCGCGCAATCGCAGCGGCCACCGGCGCGATGCTCGTCGGCCGGCGGACCTCCGACGTCGGAGACAGGATGGAGGCCGAGAAGCCGGGCAGCGTCGACTACCCCTTTTCCGGACCGCTGTTCGTCCTGACACATCGCCCACCTGAGCCGCCGCATCCGGACATCACATACCTCACCGGTGACATCGGGGAGGCGGTCGCTACTGCGCGCAGCGCCGCGGGCGGCAAGGACCTCGAGATCCTCGGCGCCGACGTGGCCGCCCAGTGTCTGCAGCGGGGCCTCGTCGACGAGATCCTGGTGTACGTGGTGCCGGTGCTGCTCGGCGACGGCGTCCGCTTCTCGCCGCCGGGCCTCCCCCGGATCGACCTGGAACCGGTAAGCGCCACGCGGTCGCGAAGCGTCACCATCCTCCGCTTCCGCGTCAGCAGGTGATCGCTGCGCAGCATCGCGTGCGCAGCAGACCCCCCTCCGCTCGATGGGCGCGAACGCGCCCGATCACACCCCGGCCGACGCTGGCGGCGACGAGACGATGCGGCGTGTCTTCCCGAACACGCTCGTGAGCCGCGACGCCATGAGCCGCGCAAGCAAACGCGGGCCCGGGACCACGTGCAGGCCCAGTTGCTCGAACAGCGTGACCGAGTCCAGCTGGAACCAGTGCTCGGCGACTCGGCCATCGGCCATCCGATTGATCTCCAGGCCGGAGAACCGGACCTTGCGGCCGGTCGGCGGGAGACCGCGAAAGGGCCCGGTGTGTGTGCCGGTGAACATGATGCGCTGCGCGACCATCCCCTCGTCGGCGACCGAGGCAAGCACCTCGAGGTGGAGGTCTGGGAAGCCCTCCACGAAGACACCGAGAAACGCGACCCAGGCGTCGCTGTCAAGCGCCGCGGCCTCGATGCTGTCGGGAGCATGTGCGATGTAGGCGGCGGTCCGCGCCGCGGCCTCCGCGGCGTCGTCACGGACGTTGAACGCGTCGATCCATCGGAGGGCGACCGTCCTGTTGTGCTCGGCCGACGCGACGTCGATCGTCTCTCTGAGTGCTCATGCTCGGTCCTCACGCCGGGATGCCGGGAGGGCCGAGGATCTCAAGCCGGTGCTCGGCGGCGGCCTGCAGCACCGGCGCCATGTCGGGCGGCCCGGCCGGCGCGGGCGGGATCTCCGCGACCGCCACTGGGGTGCCCAGCGTGCGGATGAAGCCCTCGAACCCGGCTCCCTGCGTTACCAGCAGGAAGCGAGCCTCCTCCGAGCTGACGATGAAAGTGTGCGGCACGTCGCGCGGGCCGAACACGAATGAGCCTGCCGGAGCGATCACCGTCTGCCCCGCCACCCAGATCGTGAGCTCGCCCTCCAGGACGTAGAACCACTCGTCCTCGTTGTGGTGAACGTGAAGCGGCGAGCCACTGCCACGCGGCGCGGTCTGCTCGGTCAGCATCATGCGACCGCCGGTTCCGGCGCCGTCGGCCTTGATCGTCGTGAGCCCGCCGAAGAACCAGAAGTGCTCTCCCTCGGCTGGGGCGAGAGCTATCGGTGCGAGGGCGCCGTCCGGCGCCGTCGCGGGGGTGTCTGCTGCGTTGATTGAAGTCATGCGTACATCCTCATCTGCGCTCCCCGCGCCAACAACCCCCCGCACGCGGGGATCTTTCTTGCACGGCGTGCGAAACTGAGCCGCATGGGATGGACGATCGAGCGCCTGGTCGACGAGATCGACCTGCTCGGCTCACGTGGCCTGCCGCGTGAGGAGTTCTTCGCAGAGCTGTCCCCACGGCTGCGCAACGTCATCGACAACGACGCCAGCTGCTGGCATACGTTGGACCCCAGCACGCGGCTGCTGACCAGCGACGCGCCGAGGGATCTCGTTCGAGCGCGGCGTGTTCGCGCTCGACGAGACCCCCGCCGCCGGGGAGCTGATCGTCCGCAGCGAGTACATGGTCGACGACGTCAACACCTTCGCGGGCCTCGCCGCGCAGCGGGTGCCCGTCGGCATCCTCGACAACGTCACGCGCGGCGATCCTCAGCGCAGCGCGCGCTACCGCGACCTGCTCCTGCCGGCGGACATCCCCCACGAGCTGCGCGGTGCGTTCGTCATCCGCGGCCGCGTCTGGGGCGCCGTGCACATCGCCCGGCGTGCGCGCAGCGGCCCATTCCAGAGGCGCGACGCGGACGCGCTCTCCGCACTCAGCCGGGGCGATTGCCCGCGGCATCCGCGCGTCGCTGCGGTTCGACGCGGCCCGCCGCGTAACGGGAGTCGAGGCGCCGGGGATGGTCGTGCTCGGCCCGCACGACGAGGTCGAGCTGATCACCCCTCCGGCACGCGAGCTGCTCGCCCGCATGCATCCCGGGGAGTCGGGCTACAGCGAGGAGACGATCGCCACGCCGGTGCTCGCGCTCGCATCGTTTCTCCGCTCCGCGCCGGACGGTGGCCACGCCGGCGGCAACGTCGTGACCGTGCCCGGCAGGGACGGCTGGGTGACGCTGCACGCCTCGCTGGCCGGGCCGCAGGACGACGGCCGGGTCGCGGTCGTCCTCGAGCGGGCGACGAGCGCGCGTTCTGCAACGGTCCGCCTGGAGGCTTTCGGCGCGACGGCCCGCGAGCGCGAGGTCGCGACGCTGCTGGCGCGTGGCCTCTCCCGGGCCGAAATGGCCGAGACGCTCGTCGTCTCGCCTTACACGGTCGAGGACCACGTCAAGAGCCTGTATGAGAAGCTCGGCGTCGCCTCGCGACAGGAGCTTGTTGCTCGCGTGTTCCTCGACGAGTACCTCCCCGAGGTCGTGCGCCAGACTCCGCTGACCTCGCGCGGACGCTTCGACCGCGCATAGCCGGCCGGTTCCGGCAGCGGCGACGGGCCCGCGTGCCGCGATGGATCACGCGCGCAGCGACCGTCGAGGGTAGATCCAGCACCTCGTCAGGTAGGCTCGCCGCAGGATGCCTGCGCTGAGCGAGAGCGTGAACCTGGGTGAGGGGCGCCGGGCCTCCTTTGAGGTGATCGGTGAAGGCGCACCGCTCCTCTACTTCCAGGGCGGGCCGGGATTGAGCGCGGCGCTGCTGCGCGGTGAGGCACAGCTGCTCGCCGATCGTTTCGCGGTGTACCTGATCGATCCACCGGGATCAGGGGGATCGACGCCGCCGACTGATCCGTCGCAGTACGACCACATCGGCCACGCGCGTTTCTACGAGGAGGTGCGCCTCGCGCTCGGGGTTGGCCCGGCGGCGATCATGGGGATCTCCTTCGGCGGGACGGTCGCGCTGACATTTGCCTCGCTCTACCCGCTCGCCACGACCTGCTGCATCGCGCTTGCTGCGCTGGCAATCGGCGAGGACGTTGGCGATGCCGAGACGGCGGAGGAGATGCAGCGGTTCCTGGACCGCCACTCGCACCAGGCCTGGTACCCGGTGGCGCGCAGGACATGGGACGAGTGGACCGATCGCGTCATGGCGGCAGACGACGGCCGCCAGATCGACGCCATGTTCGCCGACGTGCTGCCGCTCTACACCGCCGACCCCGACAGCCCCGGTGTGCAAGCCATGCTCGATGAGTACCGGCGTGATCTGCGGAGCGACCTCGCTGCCGTCAAGGCCTGGGAGTCGGGTCTGTGGCAGAGCATCGACGTGCGACCTCTGCTGGCGCAGATCCGATGCCCGACGCTGGTCATGGTCGGAGCCCTGGACCTGATTTGCGGCCCAGCTCAGGGACAGCTGATCGGAGATGCAGTGCCCGGGGCGCGGCTGGTGATCGTGCCCGACTGCGGTCATTTCATCGCCGCCGAGGCACCGGAGGCCTTTCAGCGCGAGATCGTCGCGTTCGCCGGCTGAAAAGCCGAGCGAGCGTGGCCCAAACGCGGCAGCCAGGGGAGCCGCTCTGCCCAGAATGCGGAACGCCCGCAGTTGCGGGCGTTCCGGGTGATCAGTGGAGACGGTGGGAATCGAACCCACGTCCGCAATCGCGTATGAATGGCTTCTACGAGCGTAGCCGGCGCTCTGTATCTCGTCCCCCGCTAGCCACGCCGGCCGGGTTGAGGGGGACCAGCCTCCTTAAGATTCCCCGGATTGGCGAAGGCGGTCCGCACCGGGTGAGCCTGCTTTCTGATCCCAGGTATCCCCGCCGCAGGCGAGCGGGGCCCGAGACCTCACGGCTTAGCTATTGACTAAGCGGCGAGGGCGTACTCGTGAGAGTCCGCACTTATTGTTTTCCCGGGTGTTTTACGAGGCCGCCCGGGACCTCGACTCGCGACCATCCACACGAACCGACCACGTCGAAGCCTGTCGTCCCCGTGAATGTTGCCCCTCAAGTGTAGCCGCGACGCACGCCGCGAATGAGAGGGCGCAGAACTAAATCGACGCGGTCCCAAGCCGCCTGAGGAACCCTGCCCGCCGGACCCTAGGGTCCTGCCGGCCGGGTGGCGCGGCCTCACACCTCGGTGGCCTCGCTCTTTGCGGCTCGGTTCCGCGTCTGAGGCCAAACTAGCCAGGGCGTCCGCGGCGCGCAAGACCCCCGCGACGACGTTCCCGCATTCTCCGCGATAAATCGCAGTCGGCGACGCTCGCGGTCGCCGGCTCGGCTCCGTTCCGTGCGACTGAAATCCGTTAGGCAGCGCTTATCGGTGGTGCCACAATGGGTCCAATGGAGAGCAGCAGATATCCGCTTCTTCCGCCTGGCAGCACCGCCGCACCCGCACCACCCCAGGCGCCGGCCGGCCCGGCCATGCTCGAGAACCCGTTCGGCGAGCATGTCGTTCCGCCGAGCGTGCCGGGCAGCGATCAGGGGCGCTCACGCACGATCCGCGGCCGGATCGGCAGCGCCCTCGCGGCGATCGCGGCGCTAGGCGCGAAGTTCTTCGCCGCCCTGAAGGCCGGGCTCCTGTTCCTGCCCAAGATCAAGCTGCTCGGGACCTCCGGCACCGCGCTCATCTCGGTCGCCGCCTACTCACTGTTGTGGGGCTGGCAGTTCGCTGCCGGCTTCGTGATCCTCCTCTTCATCCACGAGATGGGGCACGTCATCCAGCTGCGCCGCGAGGGGCTCGAGGCGAGCGCGCCGATGTTCATCCCCTTCCTCGGAGCGGTGATCGCGGCAAAGTCGCTCGGCGAGAACGCGCTTGCCGAGGCGCGCGTCGGACTCGCCGGCCCGATTTTGGGCACGCTCGGCGCAGCCGCCTGCCTCGTGCTCGGCGAAGCGCTCAACAGCGACCTGCTGCGGGCGCTCGCCTACGTCGGCTTCTTCCTGAACCTCTTCAATCTGCTCCCCGTGGTCCCGCTTGACGGCGGCCGGGCGATGGCGGCGATGGCGCCGTGGATGTGGTTCCTGGGCCTCGGCGCGATGGTGGCGCTGATGCTCCTGTACCCGAACCCGATCCTGCTGATCATCATCCTGTTCGGCGCGATGGAGACCTGGCGGCGCTGGAAGGCCGCGCGGGACCCGCTCGCTCGAGCAGGCCGCCTACTACCGCGTGTCTCCCCGCAACCGGCTGATCGTCGGCGCCGTCTACGTCGGGCTGATCATCCTGCTTGTGCTCGGCATGGAGCAGTCGCATCTGCTCAGCTCCGGCGGGCACAGCTTCCGCTCGCTCTAGCGTCTGGCCTCCCGCACGGCGCGTTCCATGTCTCGCTTGGTCTCGCGCTCGCGGAGGCTCTGGCGCTTGTCGTAGAGGTCCTTGCCTCGCGCGAGCGCGATCTCGACCTTCGCGTTCGCGCCGGAGAAGTAGATGCGCGTCGGCACGAGGGTCAGCCCGCGCTCCTTCGCACGCGCGGCGATCCGGTCGAGCTCGCGCCGGTGGATGAGCAGCTTGCGCGTGCGTTCGGGATCGTGGTTTTCGCGCGCCGCCGGCCCATACGGAGGGATATGCACCGAGTGCAGGAACAGCTCGCCGTCGTGCACGGCCGCGTACCCGTCCTTCAGCTGTGCGCCGGAGGTGCGCAGGGCCTTCACCTCGGTCCCCTCGAGCACGATCCCGCACTCCAGGCGCTCGATCAGCTCGTAGCGGTGTGAGGCGTAGCGGTTGGACGCGACGTCCCCGGCGCCGATCTTGCGCTTTCCCTTGCCCTTTGCCATGCCCCGAGCCTAGCCTGGCGTGAGGTCCACGCGCCCGCGGGCGGTGTCGACGCCCGCCACGCGGACCGGGATGCTGTCGCCGAGTCGGAGCGTCGCGCCGGTGCGCTCGCCGCGCAGGATCGTGCCCTCCTCGTTCAGCTCCCACCACTCGCGCGTCTCCTCGCGCTCGGCGGCGCGTCGCCCGCCCCCGCGGCGCTGGCGCTGCTCCTCGCCCGCCCCGGATCCTGCCGCGGGTGCGCGGAGCAGCCTCACCGGCAGCATGCCCTCGAACGACGGCTCGTCCTCGCGCTCGGGGTCATCCTCGCCGACGAAGGAGCCGAACGCGATGAACGCGCCCGCGGAGATCAGCCCGGTGATCTCGCCGCTGAACACCTGCTCCACACCGGTCTCGAACAGCAGCCGCTCGAGCGCGAAGCAGCGTGCGATGTCATCGCCTGCGTGCTCGATCTTCATCGCGGCCCGCTCGCGTTCGGAGGTCCACGCCGCCAGCTCGGCCAGCTCGCCCGCCCGCGGCTCGCGCTCTCCACCGCCGACCGCCGAGAGCAGCGCCCGGTGGCAGACCAGGTCCGGATAGCGGCGGATCGGGGAGGTGAAGTGGCAGTAGGTCGCGGAGTGCAGGCCCGCGTGGCCGATGTTGCGAGGCGAGTAGTAGGCCTGCTTCAGCGACCGCAGGACGAGCGAGGTGAGCGCCATCCGGCCCGCGCCGGTCCGGCGGACGTGCTCGTCCACCGTGCGCGAGATGGCCCCGATGAGGTCTGCCGCCTGCGACGGGGACATCGGGTCCGGCAACGGCGGCGCCGGCACCTGCAGACTCGCGAGCTGGTCGGCGAGATTGGCGACCCGTTCCGGCTCGGGGCGCTCGTGCACCCGGAACAGGCACGGCACACCGCGCTGTGCCAGCAGCGACGCCACGGCCTCGTTGGCGCAGATCATGAGATGCTCGATGACGCGGTGGGACTCGCTCTGTGACCGCGCGTGGATGGTGCTCACGTTGCCGGCCTCGTCGAAGGTGAACTCCGGCTCCTCTGAGTCCAGCACGAGCGCCCCGCTGCGCTCGCGTGCGCGGGCGAGCGCCCCGGAGACCTCGCGCGCGATCTCCAGCGGCCTCGCCCACGGGTCGCGGGCGCGCTCGTGGCCGTCGAAGATCCGCTGCACGCGGTCGTAGTCAAGGCGCTCATCCGAGCGGATCGTCGACCTGTAGAACGCCGCGCTGTGGACCGTCGCGCCGTCGAGCTCGAGCTCGACCGTGACGGCCCTGCGATCGGCTCCGGGCACGAGCGAGCAGGCGTCGCTCGAGAGAGCGTGCGGAAGCATCGGCTCGACCGTCCCCGGCACGTAGACGCTCGTCGCCCGCCGGCGAGCCTCGACGATCGATGCGCGATCCTTCCGGCACGTGCGCGGCGACGTCGGCGATATGCACCCACACCCGGCGGCGGCCGTTCTCCCCCGCCTGCGCGGATATCGCGTCGTCGAAGTCGCGCGCGCCGACCGGGTCGATCGTGAACGTGGGCAGGCCCGTCAGGTCGCGGCGATGGCTGTCCGTGCGCTCGGCCTCGCGCGCCGCGCGGGACGCTTCGCGCTCGAGCTCGGGGTCAAAGCCGCGGCTCATGCCGCGGTCCAGCAGCATCGCCTCGATCATGTCGCGGGCGACGTCCGGGCGCCCGATCACGCGGATCACCTCCGCGCCCGTCCCGCGCCTGGCGCGGCGCACGAGCACGAGGTCGCCGGCGCGCGCTCCGCCGGCGGACTTGGGTGAGCGCCCGGAGCCCTTGCCGCCGATCACCACGCGCGAGGAGCCCTGCCCCCGCGAGGGTCCCGGCGATGAGCGCTCGGACGGGAACACCCGCTCGGCGGTCAGGAAGCGCCCGCCCCTGGCCAGCACGGCGACGAACGCCCCGTTCCCCGCCGCGGAGGCGGGCGGGCCTGAGCGGCTCACTTGGCTTTGGCTTTGGCGGCGGCGGTCGCGAGCGCCACCTGCAGGCCGTGTTCGCTGTCCACGCCGCTTGAGACCTTGACTTCCGGGATCACGCCGGCGCCCTGCTTGACGCCGCCTCCTCCGAGGTTGCGGCCGTTGGGCGTGAAGTACTCCCCGACCGTGATGTCCAGTGCCCCGCCGTTGGACAGCGGCTCCTCCTCCTGGAAGACGCCCTTGCCGAACGTGTGTGTCCCGACGACGGTTGCCCGGTGATGGTCCTGCATCGCCGCGGTCACGATCTCCGACGCCGACGCCGTGTTGGCGTCGACGAGCACGACCACGGGCACCGAGGCGGGGATCGCATCCCCGGTCGCGATCAGCGTCTGCGTTGGCTGCGTGCGGCCGCGCGTCGAGACGATCGTGCCGCTCGGGATGAAGATGCTGGCGATCAGCTGCGCCTCCTCCACGAGCCCGCCGCCGTTCCCGCGAAGGTCGAACACGATCGCCTGCGCGCCGTGTTTGAGCTCGTTTTCGACGGCTTCCCTGACTTCTGCGTGCGCGCCCGGGCTGAACGTCGCGAGCGCCACGATGCCCACCTTGACGCCGTGCACCTCCTTGGTCGTCGATGCAACCACGGGCTCGGAGACGACGGCACGTGTGATCTTCACGCTGCGGCGGGGACCGGCGGCGCCGTGAGCGGCGGGGACCCCTGGACCTCGAGCGTGACGTCGGTCCCGGGCACTCCCTTGATCATCGCGACGGCGGCTTCATCGGAGATCGTGCTCAGCGCGCGGCCGTTCACCGCCACGATCTTCTCGCCCGGCTTCAGGCCTGCGCGCTGCGCGGGCGAGGAGTCGAACACGCGGCCGATCACGAGCGCGCCCTTTGCGGGGTTCACCTGGACGCCGATTCCTGTGAAGTGCGGCGGCGATACGAATTCGCTGTATTCGCTGGAGTTCAGGTAGTGCGAGAAGCGGTCGTGAAGGCTGGAGACGACTCCCGCTATCGAGGCGTCCGAGAGTGAGCCGGTCGGGATCGGCCGGTAGTAGTCGTGCGCGATCCGCTGGATCGCTTCGTCCACGACGCGGGTCTGGTGGTCGGCGACGAACGTGCTGCGCATGAAGCTCGGCAGATCTTCGGGGTGGCCGCCGAGCCACAGCCCGACCACGAGCAGCACGGGCAGCAGAATCGCAAGGATGAACGTCAGCGGATGGTGGCGAGGGGTCGGCATGGTTCCGGGGCAAGGGTAGTGGAGCGGCTCTCGCGCGAGCGCCGGAAGGCGTCGCCCCGACCTTCTAGGGTGGGCGCATGACACGTGGTCACCAGCACCCTCGTCCCGTCCAACGGGCTGCCGATCCACATGCTCTCCCTCCCGGGCACGCGCGCCCTGACGATCCTCGTGGCGTTCGACGCCGGCGCTCGCAACGAGCGCCCCGAGGAGAACGGGATGGCGCACTTCCTGGAGCACCTGGTCTTCAAGGGCGGCAAGAGCTACCCGACATACAAGGACGTCAACGAGACGGCCGAGCGTCTCGGCGGTGTCCTGAACGCCTACACGAGCCACGACCTCGTCGCCTTCCACATCACGGTGCGCGCCGAGAGCGCACCGGCGGCGATCGACCTGCTGAGCGACTTCGTCGGCCGCCCGCGCCTGGACGCCGAGGAGCTCGACCGCGAGCGCGGCGTCGTGATCCAGGAGATCAACCGCGCGTTCGACCAGCCGTCGATGGTGGCCGAGTACCTGATCGACAAGGCGGCCTTCGGCGAGCACCCCCTGGGCCGGACAGTGCTCGGCCCCGAGGAGAACCTGCGCAGCTTCACGCGCGAGGCGATCGTCGCGTTCCGCGAGCGCCGCTGGGCGGGCGCGCACGGCGGCGCGTTCCTCGCGGGCAACACCGACTATCTGCCATCCGATCAGGAGATGCTCGAGCGGTTCGGCCGCTTCCCCGCACTGCCCGCACCCGAGCCGTATGCGCCCGTGGGCGCGTTCGAGCCGAGGATCCTCGTGGAGGAGCGCGACACCAACCAGTCGCATCTGCGGATGATCTACCGCCGGACATCCCCGTGAACGACCCCCAGCGGCGCGCCGCGCTGTCTATCTACTCGACGTTGCTGGGCGGGTCGATGGGCTCGCGCCTGTTCGAGGAGATCCGCGAGAAGCGAGGCCTGTGCTACTCCGTCTACGCGCTCGACCACATCTTCGCCGACGTGCCGATCCTGCAGCTCGGGTCCGGACTGGAGTCGGCCAAGTGCGTCGAGGCCTACACGCGGATGCGGGAGATCGTCGACGAGCTCCGCCGGGACGGCCCCACCGAGGAGGAGGTCGAACGTGCGCGCGCCTACTCCGCGGGCCGCCTCGTGCTCGCCTTGGAGAACACGGGCGTGGTCGCCCGCCACGGCGCCGTCAAGCAGATCGTGTTCGGTGAGGACGTCGACCCGGACCTGTCGATCGCGGCCCTGGACAGCGTCACGTTCGACGAGGTTCGCGAGGTTGCCGCCGGAATCACCGAGAGCCTTGCCGTCGCGTGCGTGGGCCCGCACGCGGCCGACGAGTTCTAGGCCCCGCCGAGCTCGGACAGGCGCCTGCGCAGAAAGCTCTGCTCGGGGGCTGACACGGCCAGCTGAAGCGCGCGCTCGTATTCCTCGCGAGCCTGCGCCTCACGCCCGAGGCGTCGAAGCATGTCGGCCCTCGCCGCGTGAAGATAGTGGTAGGCGGGCAGCGGG